>NZ_JASZYN010000009.1:0-260633 GCF_030316965.1 Variovorax sp. J31P207 | reverse complement strand
CGCGTGCCGAGGGCACCGGGTGGCCCCCTCCGCTCATGTCCCCCGGCCTGCGGCCTCCTCCTTTACTTCGCTGCGGGGGCCACCCGGTGCCCTCGGCACGGGTAGCGCCGTTCTACGTCACCCCGACCGAATTGCGCGCTCTGGTGGCGTTGGTGCATGCCGTTTTCGGATGCCGCGTCGAGGCCGTCAAGCAGGCGGCGCGAGTGCCCGCTTGAGGATCTTTCCGGTCGGCGTGGTCGGCAGCGCAGCCAGGACCTCGATGCGCGACGGCCTCTTGTAGGCCGAAAGATGCTCCCGCAGGTGGGCTTGCAGTCCGCCGAGATCGAGCGTCGCGTTGGTCTCCGGTTCGATGAACGCCACGATCGCCTCGTTGCCGTCGGTTTCCGGCACTCCCACCACCGCGCTCAGATGCACACCCGGGAAGCGGTTGAGTACGCCCTCGACCTCGGCCGGGTACACGTTGAAGCCCGAGCGGATGATCATCTCCTTCAGACGGCCGACGACGAACAGCGCGCCATCGGCACCAAGCCGGCCGAGGTCGCCCGAGGCGTACCAGCCGCCGGGTCGCATGACCTGCTGCGTAGCGGCCGGGTCGCGGAAGTAGCCGAGCATCAGGCCGGCGCCGCGCAGCCAAATCTCGCCGACCTCGCCCGGCGCGGCGTCGCTGCCGCCCGGGGCGACGATGCGGGCCTCGGCGCCCTCGACCAGATAGCCTGCTGAAGTGTCGTCGCGCGCCACGCCGCGCCGGGTCAGAAACACCGAGCCCGCGTACTCCGACAAGCCGTAGCCGTAGTGCAGCGGCTGGCCGAACAGCGTCTCGACGCGCTGCTTGAGCCCGAGATCGAGCGGTGCCGAACCGGTGTAGAGGTAGCGCAGATGCGGGAAGGCCGGTTGCGCGCGTGTCTCTTCGACATGCGCCAGAAGCCGTGCATACATGGTGGGCGGACCTTGCAGGTTCGACACCTTCTCATGCGCCAGCGCCTGGAGCATGTCCGCGGGCGAGAAGCTGCTGCGCAGCACCAGCGATGCCGCCCCGCTCAGCGAGGCCATCAGCACCGTGCCGAGCCCGAAGATGTGCGTCATCGGCAGGAAGGCGTAGGCGCGGTCGTCGGCCGTGAGCGCACGCGATGCTGCCGACACGCGGCCGAAGTGCAGCAGCCCGCGGTGCGACACCATCACGCCCTTGGGCGTGCCGGAGGTGCCCGAGGTGAAGATGATGGCCGCGGTATCGGCCAACCCAGGGTCGGACTCCGGCGTGGCGCCGGTGCGCAATGGCGAACGCAGCACGCCGGGCAGGGCGCTCGGCACTGCCTCGGCGCGCTGCGCATGTTGCAGCGCCGCGGATGACACCCCGCTCGTGAAGTAGCAGAGCCGCGCATCGGCCCGCTCCACGATCGCAGCGATCTCGCCCGGCGACATGCGCGCGTTGACTCCGCAGGACCAGGCGCCCACGCAGCTGCAGGCCATGATCAGCGCGATGTGCGCGGCGCAGTTCTCCGCCACCAGAAGCACGCGGTCGGTGGGCCGCACGCCTGCACCGAGCAGGTCTTCGGCGGCAGCGTCGACCATGGACTGCAGCGCGGCGTACGAGGTGTTGCCGGCGGGCTCGTGCAGGAAGATGGCCTCGGGCGTTCGCGCCGCACGCAGCGCCAACAGTTCGTGGATTCGAGACGGCGCCACCTTATTCGGCCTCGATGCCCTTGGACACCGTGGCCCACAGCTTGCGGTCGGATTGCCCTTTCTGGTCGAGCACCGCAGGCGCCCCGGACCAGACCTCGTAGCCCTGATCGAGCAGCCGTGCCGCCACCGCCTCGCGTGCCAGCACCTTCACGGCAGCGGCGTTGATGCGCGCCACCAGTGCGGGGTCGATGCGGGCCGGACCGTAGAGGCCGAACCAGCCGCCGACGTCGAAGTCGGCAATGCCGGATTCGATCATGGTCGGCACCTCGGGCAGCATGCGGTTGCGCTGCCGCGATGTAACGGCGAGCGCGCGCACCTTGCCCGATTCGATAAAGGGCCGCGAGGTCGCGATGATGTCGAACATCATCGCCAGGGTGCCGCCCATGACATCGGACAGGGCCGGCGCGCTGCCCTTGTAGGCCACGTGCGCCATCGGCGCGCCGCTCATCTTCTCGAGCAGCGCGCCGCTCAGGTGGTTCGACGAACCGACCCCCGCCGAGCCGTAGAACACCTTCTGCGGATTGGCCTTGGCGTAGGCCAAAAGATCGGCGACGCTGCGCACCGGCAGGTCCTTGTTGACCACCAGCACGTTGGTGTAGGCCACCAGCGGCGCGATCGGCGTCAAGTCCTTCATCGGATCGAAGGGCATCTTGCGCTGCACGTTCGGGTTGATCGTGATCGTCGGGCTGGCGCCGAAGAACAGCGTGGTGCCGTCGGGCGCGGCCTTGGCGACGACATCTCCACCCATCGATCCACCCGCGCCGGGCCGGTTCTCGACGATCACCTGCGTGCCCAGCTCCTGCGCCAGCGCAGGGGCGAGCAAGCGCGCGGCGCCGTCGACCGGGCCGCCGGGCGTGTAGCCGACCACGAGCTTGACCAGCGTCGGCATCGGCGCCTGCTGGGCCATTGCCGGCAATGGCATGGCGAGTGGCCAGAGTGCGCCGGCGGTCAGCATGGCGAGCGCCTTGCGGCGCGATGCCCCCTGGGGAAGATGGGTCTGCAGATGGTTCATGTTGTCTCCTTGAAATGTTCTTTTTTGTGTGCCGTGCGACCTCAGCCCGGCAGGTCGAGCACCTGCCGCGCCAGGATGTTCCGCTGGATCTCGTTGGTGCCGCCATAGATCATTGCGGAGGTCGATCCGATCAGTGGCGAGAGTGCATTGAAAGGCTGGCCGTCGACGTCGACATCGCCGGCGATCGCGCCTTGTTCCTCGCTGGCCTCGACCAGCAGTGCGCCGATGCGGTGGTAGGTCTCGCTGGCAAAGATCTTCAGCAGCGACACCGAGGCAGGCAACGGCTTGCCGGCCTTCACGATGTTGGCGAAGCCCGTGTACGCGGCAGAGAGGTCGGCGACGTCGAGCCTGAGGGCCGTGTAGCGCTGCATGAACACCGGGTCCGCGAACAGCCGCCGCGCCCGCGCAAGGCGCGCCAGCTGGCCCAGCGCGTACTGCGACTGCTTCGGGCTGCCGAGGAAGATGCGCTCGAAGCCCAGCAGCGCCTTGGCGATGGTCCAGCCGCCGTGCAGCCGGCCCACCAGGTTCTCGGCCGGCACCCGCACGTTGTCGAAGAACACCTCGCAGAATTCGGGCTCGCCGGCGAGCGTGTGGATCGGCCGGATCGTGATGCCCGGCGTCGCCAGGTCGCACAGCAGGAAGCTGATGCCTTCCTGCTTCTTGGCGTCGCGGTCGGTGCGCACCAGCATGAAGATGTGGTTGGCGTCCTGCGCCAGCGTGGTCCAGATCTTCTGGCCGTTGACGACGAAGTGGTCGCCCTCGGCATCGCGGGCCTGCAGCGCCTCGGTGCGCAGGCCGGCGAGGTCGGAGCCGGCATTGGGCTCCGAATAGCCCTGGCACCACACATGCTCGCCGCTCAGGATGCGCGGCAGGAAGCGCTGCTGCTGGGCCGGCGTGCCATGCTGGATCAGCAGCGGCCCGATCATCACGATGCCCTGGTCGGGCGCGCGGGCCACGCCGTGCTGCTCGAATTCCTCGATCCAGGCGATCATCTTGTCGGCCGGCAGGCCCATGCCGCCGTGCGCCTGCGGCCAGGCCGGCGCGACCCAGCCCTGCGCCGACAGCGTGAGGTACCAGTCGCGCATCTCGCTCCAGCGCGCGCGGTGCGACAGGTAGCGCAGCTGCGCCGGGTAGCGCTGCTGCAGGAAGGCGCGCACCATGCGCCGGAAGTCGGGCTCGGGCATGGCGCCCCAGTCGGCCGTGCGCGGGAATTCGCCGGTCCAGGCGATCGCGTCGTTGGCCCGGGCGCCGGCCTCGGCCAGGGCGGCATAGCGGCGCTGGTGCGCCGTGGCGTTGCCGAGCCAGGCCGCAAGCCGCAGCGTGCGCTTGTAGAACAGGCTCAGGTCGCACTCCTGCGTGTAGCCGATCGCACCGTGCAGCTGCACCGCCGAGCGCGAGATCTGCAGTGCGGCCGCGCTGCAGCGTGCGTTGACACGGCTGGCCTCGGCCTCGAGCCGCTCGATCGGCAACCCCGGCTCGGCCGCCAGCGCCAGCACCTCGGCCAGGGTGGCGCGCGCCACTTCGAGCTGGATGAACATGTCGACCGCCCGATGCTGCAGCGCCTGGAAGCTGCCGATCGGCTTGCCGAACTGCGCGCGCGTGCGCAGGTAGGCCAGGGTCTGGTCGAGCATCGCCTGCGCCGTGCCCGTCAGTTCGGCGGCCTGCAGGATCTGGCCGGCGGCCAGGGCCTGGCGCAGCGCCTCGCGGGCGGTGGCGCCTTCGGCCAGCACGGCTTCGGCGGGCAGCGAGACGCGGTCGAAGCGCAAAGTGGCTGCCTGTTCGCCATCGACCAGCGGCGTCAGCGTCTCGGTCACGCCGGCGGTGCCGCGCGGCACCCACAGCAGCACGGTGTCGCCATCGCCGCGCGCCGACACCAGCCAGCCGCTGGCGGCCGCCCCCGGCAGCACCATCATCTTCTCGCCCTGCAGCAGCACGCGGCCCTGGGGATCGGCTTCGCAGCCGCAATCCAGCGGCACGTCGCTGAGGTCGCCCGCGCTTTCCTGCCAAGCCAGGGCAGGCAGGCTGCGGCCTTCGACCAGTTCGGACAGCAGCCTGCGGGCGGCGGCGCCGTCCAGGCGCCGCAGCAGCAGGGCGCCGAGGCCGGCCACGGCCAGCAGCGGCTCGGGCGCCACGTGCTCGCCGGCGGCGCGCAGCAGTTCCGCGGCGCCGGCCAGGTCGAAGGCCAGGCCGCCCGCGGACTCGGGCGCCAGCATGCCGGGCCAGCCCAGTGCGACCAGCTCGGACCAACCCGCCGCTTCGGCGCCGCGGCGGCTTTCGGTCAGTGCGCGGCAGCGGCGGATGCTGCCGCTGCGCTCGAAATAGTCCAGTGCCGCCTCGCGGATGGCGGCCAATGATTCGTGGTCCATGGTGTCCAGCTTGATGATTCGATCCGGGTTGGGAGCGTGCCAGAGCGGGCGAGCACCGACGTTCACGATTGCCGAAGGGAGCCTTCGGCAATCACAGACCGCGATCGCTGCAACGGGACTAGATTCGCGGGGTCGACATTTCGCGCACCCATTCCTCCATGACCAAGATCAAGAAGTCCCTGCACACCGAACTCGGCCACAGCACGCCCGACAAGATCACCGTTCGCGGGCGCGACCTGCCCTCCGAGATCCTCGGCCACCTGAACCTCGGCGACATGGCCTTTCTGGAGCTCACCGGCCGGGTGCCGACTCCGCAGGAATCGGTCACCTTCAACGCCATCGTGGTGACGCTGGTCGAGCACGGCATCACGCCGAGCGCGCTGGTCGCCCGCCTGACCTACGCCGGCGCGCCCGAGGCGCTGCAGGCCGCCGTGGGCGCCGGCCTCTGCGGGCTGGGCAGCGTGTTCGTCGGCAGCACCGAAGGCGCCGCGCGCATGCTGTACGAGGCGATCCCGCCCGGCACCCAGCCCACCCGGCCGCTGGCCGACCTGGCGCGCGAGATCGTCGCCGCCTACCGCGCCCGCAAGGAGATCGTGCCGGGCCTGGGCCATCCGCTGCACAAGCCGATCGATCCGCGCACGCCGCGGCTGTTCCAGATCGCGGCCGAGAACGGCCTGTCGAGCCACTACGTGGCGCTGATGCAGGCTGTGCAGGCAGAAGCCGAGCGGGCCTCGGGCAAGTCGCTGCCGATCAATGCCACCGGCGCCATCGGTGCCATCGCGGCCGAATTCGGCTTCCCCTGGCGCATCATCCGCGGCTTCGGCGTGATGGCGCGCGCCATCGGCCTGGTCGGCCACATCCTGGAGGAGATCGACGATCCGATGGGCGTCGAGATCTGGCAGCGGGTCGAGCGCGAGGCCGGAGGCCCACGCCAAGACTGAAAGGCCAGGCCATGACCGACCCGATCGACATCGCCCACCTGCAAACCTGGATCGGCCGCACCGAGACCCATGACGACCTGCTGTCGCCCTGGACCGCGAGCGCGCTGGCCGCCACCCTGCGCAACGACGACCAGCCCTGGCCGGCGGGCCGGGCGCTGCCGCCGCTGTGGCACTGGTGCTACTTCCTGCCGACCGCGCCGCAGATCCAGCTCGGCCCCGACGGCCATCCCGCGCGCGGCGGCTTCCTGCCACCGGTGCCGCTGCCGCGCCGCATGTGGGCCGGCAGCCAACTCGAGTTCTTCGCGCCACTGCCGCTCGGCGCGCCGGCGCGCAAGACCTCGCGCGTGGCTGACGTCACCCTGAAGCAGGGCAAGGCCGGCGCGCTGGTGTTCGTCAAGGTCGCGCACGAGGTGCATGCAGGCGACACGCTGGTGCTGCGCGACCTGCACGACATCGTCTACCGCGAGGCGGCGAAGCCGGGCGAATCGGCGCCGCCGCAGGTGCCGCCGGCCGATGCGGCCTGGTCGGTCGAGCACCGGCCCGACGCCACCCTGCTGTTCCGCTACTCGGCGCTCACCTTCAACAGCCACCGCATCCACTACGACCATCCCTACGTCACGCAGGTCGAGGGCTACGACGACCTGGTGGTGCACGGTCCGCTGATCGCCACGCTGCTGCTCGAGGCGGCGCAACAGCACAACCCGGGCCGGCAGGTGCTTGGCTACAGCTTCAAGGCCGTTCGCCCGCTGACCTGCGGCCGCCTGCTGCGGGTCTGCGGCCACGCGGCCGATGCCGACGGCAAGCTCGCACTCTGGGCCGAAGACGGCCAGGGCGCGCTGCTGATGCAGGCCAGCGCCGAACTCTCATCCTCCTGATCGCCATGACCGATTCCAATCCCCGCTACCCCGACATCCGCGATGCGGTGCGCGACCTCTGCGCCCAGTTCCCCAACGAGTACTTCCGCAAGGTCGACGAGGCCCGCGCCTACCCGGCCGAATTCGTCGACGCACTGACCAAGGCCGGCTGGATGGCCGCGCTGATCCCGCAGGAATACGGCGGCTCGGGCCTCGGCTTGACCGAAGCCTCGGTGATCATGGAGGAGATCAACCGCGCGGGCGGCAACTCGGGCGCCTGCCATGGCCAGATGTACAACATGGGCACCTTGCTGCGCCACGGCTCCGAGGCGCAGAAGCGCCAGTACCTGCCGAAGATCGCCAGCGGCGACCTGCGACTGCAGTCGATGGGCGTGACCGAGCCGTCGACCGGCACCGACACCACCAAGATCAAGACCACCGCGGTGAAGAAGGGCGACCGCTACGTCATCAACGGCCAGAAGGTCTGGATCTCGCGCATCCAGCACTCCGACCTGATGATCCTGCTGGCGCGCACCACGCCGCTGGCCGACGTCAGGAAGAAGTCCGAAGGCATGTCGATCTTCATCGTCGACCTGCGCGACGCCATCGGCCACGGGCTCACGGTGCGGCCGATCCTCAACATGGTCAACCACGAGACCAACGAGCTGTTCTTCGAGAACCTCGAGATCCCGGCCGAGAACCTGATCGGCGAGGAAGGGCAGGGCTTCAAGTACATCCTCGACGGCCTCAACGCCGAGCGCACGCTGATCGCGGCCGAGTGCATCGGCGACGGCTACTGGTTCATCGACAAGGTCACGGCCTATACCAAGGAGCGCGTGGTCTTCGGCCGCCCGATCGGCCAGAACCAGGGCGTTCAGTTCCCGATCGCCGAGGCCTTCATCGAGGTCGAGGCGGCCGACCTGATGCGCTACGAGGCCTGCCGCCGATTCGACGCCCGCGAGCCCTGCGGCGCCCAGGCCAACATGGCGAAGTACCTCGCCGCCAAGGCCTCGTGGGAGGCCGCCAACGCCTGCCTGCAGTTCCACGGCGGCTTCGGCTTCGCCTGCGAATACGACATCGAGCGCAAGTTCCGCGAGACCCGGCTCTACCAGGTGGCGCCGATCTCGACCAACTTGATCCTGAGCTACGTCGCCGAGCACATGCTCGGACTGCCGAGGAGCTTCTGATGCGGCCGCTCGAAGGCATCACGGTCCTCACGCTCGAGCACGCGATCGCGGCGCCGTTCTGCACCCGGCAACTGGCCGACCTGGGCGCCCGCGTCATCAAGGTCGAGCGGCCCGGCAGCGGCGACTTCGCGCGCGCCTACGACCAGCGCGTCAACGGCCAGGCCTCGCACTTCGTCTGGACCAACCGCTCCAAGGAGAGCCTCACGCTCGACGTCAAGCACCCGCAGGGCCAGGAGATCCTCCGGCGCCTCGTCGCCGAAGCCGACGTGCTGGTGCAGAACCTCGCGCCGGGCGCGGCCGCGCGGCTGGGCCTGTCGTTCGAGGCCTTGTCGCCGAAGCATCCGGGCCTGATCGTGTGCGACATCTCGGGCTACGGCGACGATGCGCAGAAGCCCGGGCCCTACCGCGACAGCAAGGCCTACGACCTCTTGATCCAGAGCGAGTCCGGTTTCCTGTCGGTCACCGGCACGCCGCAGGACATGGCGAAGGCCGGCTGCTCCATCGCCGACATCTCGGCGGGCATGTACGCCTACAGCAACATCCTCGCGGCGCTGCTGCAGCGCGGCAAGACGGGCAAGGGCTGCCGGATCGACGTCTCGATGCTCGAGAGCATGGTCGAGTGGATGAGCTTCCCGATGTACTACGCCTTCGACGGTGCCGAGCCGCCGCCGCGCGCGGGCGCCGCGCACGCGACGATCTATCCCTACGGCCCGTTCCAGGCCGGCGACGGCAAGCTGGTCATGCTGGGCCTGCAGAACGAACGCGAATGGCAGGTGTTCTGCGCCCAGGTGCTGGAGCAGCCGGCCCTGGCAACCGATGCGCGCTTTGCCTCCAACACGCAGCGCACTGCGTCGCGCGATGCGCTGCGCGAGATCATCGTGCAGGCTTTCGCGCCCTTCACCGCGGCGCAGATCATGCAGCGCCTCGATGCCGCGCAGATCGCGACTGCGCAGGTCAACACGATGCACGACGTCTGGCGCCACCCGCAGCTCGAGGCGCGCGGGCGCTGGACCGAAGTGGGCACCGGCGCCGGCCCGATCCCGGCGCTGCTGCCGCCGGGCGTGCCGCGCGAATGGGATGCACGCATGGATGCGGTGCCCACCCTGGGCCAGCATACCGATGCGATCCTGGCGCAGTGCGGCTATGACGCGGACGCCATCGCGGCACTGCGTTCGGACGGCGCCGTGTGAGCAACGAAACCTTTTCGACCGAGACCCTTGCCATGAGCACCAACGACCACCCGAGCCAGGCGCTCGCCACCTTCGCCGCCGAACTGACGTTCGAGCGCATTCCCGATCACGTGCTGCGCCGCGCCGAAGACCTGATGCTCGACTGGCTGGGCTCGGTGCTCGCCGCCCGGTCGGCGCGTCCGGTGCAGGCCATCCAACGCTTCGCCGAGATGATGGGCCCGGCCGAAGGGCCGAGCGAGGTGCTGATCTCGCGCCGCACCACCTCGCCGGTGTTCGCCGCGCTGGTGAATGCCGCTGCCTCGCACTACGTCGAGCAGGACGACGTCCACAACGGCTCGGTGTTCCACCCGGCGGCGGTGGTGTTCGCACCGGCGCTGGCGACCGCACAGGCGCTGGGCGCGAGCGGCGCGCAGTTGCTCACCGCGGTGGTGGCCGGCTACGAGGTCGGCATCCGGGTCGGCGAATTCCTGGGCCGCTCGCACTACCGCACCTTCCACACCACCGCCACGGCCGGCACGCTGGCGGCCGCGGCGGCGGTCGGCCGGCTGCTCGAACTCACGCCGGCCCAGATGCTGCACGCCTTCGGCTCGGCCGGCACGCAGTCGGCCGGCGTCTGGGAGTTCTTGCGCGATGCCGCCGATTCGAAGCAGCTTCACTGCGCGCATGCGGCCGCGAGCGGGCTGATGTCGGCCTACCTCGCGAAGGATGGCTTCACGGGCGCGCAGCATGTGCTCGAAGGCGCGCAGGGCCTGGGTGTGGGCATGTCGACCGATGCCGATCCCGCGCGCCTCGTCGATGGGCTGGGCACGCGCTGGACGCTGGCCGAGACTTCGTTCAAGTACCACGCCTCCTGCCGCCACACGCATCCGGCCGCCGATGCGCTGCTGCAGGTCATGAGGCGCGAGCAGCTGCAGCAGGGCGACATCGCGCGCGTCGTGACCCACGTCCATCAAGGGGCGATCGACGTGCTGGGCCGCGTGGTCGTGCCGACCACCGTGCACCAGGGCAAGTTCTCGATGGGCACGGTGCTCGGCCTGATCGCGGTCCATGGCCGAGCCGGTCTGACCGAATTCGACCGCGACTTCCTGGCGCCCGAGGTGGCTGCCTTCCGCGACAAGGTCATGATGGAGCTCGACCGCGAGGTCGACGCCGCCTACCCGGCGCGCTGGATCGGCAAGGTCAGTGTCACGACCACCGACGGGCGCACCTTCTCGGGCCGGGTCGACGAACCGAAGGGAGACCCCGGCAACACGCTGAGCCGGGCCGAGATCGAGGACAAGATGAAACGGCTCGCCGCCTATGGCGATGCCGCCACGCCGCAGGAGGCGCAGGCGCTGTGCGATGGCATCTGGTCGCTGGCGAGTGCGCCGCGCTTCGGACGCCTTTTGGCGTAGGTTGGGGCGGGATCACGCCGACGGCGTACTCTGCTCCGCGAATGTCCCCCGGCCTGCGGCCTCCTCCTTTATTTCGCTGCGCAGAGCACACCATCGACGTGATCCGTCACGGCGGTGGTTCATCCTTGGCCAGCACGACACGACGCTACCCGTGACGAGGGCGCCGGGTGGCCCCCGCAGCGAAGTAAAGGAGGAGCCGAAGGCGGGGGACATGAGCGGAGGGGGCCACCCGGCGTCCTCGGCACACGCCCCGGACAACCTGGTGCCCACGGCTCGCATCACTGGAGACTCGACATGACACAAATCGCCCGAAGCCTGCTCTTCGTACCAGGCCATCAACCCACGCGCTTCGACAAGGCCTGCCAGAGCGGCGCCGACGCGGTCGTGCTCGATCTCGAGGATGCGGTGCCGCTCGACCGCAAGGACGAAGCGCGCACGCAGGTCGCCCACTGGCTCGGGGCGCGTGGGCGCGATGGCGGCTCGATCGTCGGCGTGCGCATCAACGCCGCCGACACGCCTTGGCACGCCGCCGATGTCGCGATGTGCGCACAGGCTCGTGTCGCCGCCTTGATGCTGCCCAAGGCCGAAGACGCGGCCGTGCTGCGGGCCATCGCCGCGGCGCTGCCTTCGTCCGTGCTGTGGCCGCTGGTCGAGACCGCGCGCGGCATCGACCAGCTCGGCGCGATCGCGGCAGTGCCCCGGGTCCAGCGACTGGTCTTCGGCTCGATCGATTTCCAGGCCGACCTGGGCATCGAAGGCGAGGGTGTCGAGCTGCTTCTGTTCCGCTCGCAGATCGTGCTGGCGTCCCGCCTGGCTGGACTGCAGCCGCCGGTGGATGGCGTCAGCACCTCGATCGACGATCCGGCCAGTGTCGAGGCGGACGCAAGGCAGGCGCGGCGCCTGGGGTTCGGCGCCAAGCTCTGCATCCATCCGAAGCAGGTCGAGACCGTCAACCGCGGTTTCTCGCCGACGCCGGCACAGCTCGAATGGGCGCGGCGCGTGATCGAAGCCGATGCGGCCAGCCGCGGCGCGCCGGTCGCGGTCGACGGCAAGATGGTCGACCGCCCCGTGGTGCTCAAGGCGCAGGCGCTGCTCGCCGCGGCCGACCGCGGCTGAGCCGCCCGCGCGTTCAGGCGAACAGGCACCCGTGGCCCGGCGAGCGCGCGTCGAGCCCGGCGCTTCGCACCAGGTCCCAGAAGCCCGCGGGCGAACTCGACACCACCGGCACGCCGTAGCGGGCCTCGACCTCGCGCACCGCATCGAGCGTGACCAGCCCGCCGCACGAGATCAGGATGCCGTCGGCGCCCGGACTCGCTTCGAAGACGGTCGCGCAGAGGTCGACCAGCACGGCGGTCGGCACTTCGCCGACCGCCTGCACGTCGGAGATCGACAGCCCCTGCAGCGCCAGCGGCTCGAAGTCGCTGTCCTCGAGGTAGCGCCGCAGATGCACGTTGACTTCGTCGATGTAGGCGGTGGCCACCGCGACCCGCCGCACGCCGAGGCTGCGCAGGCCGCCGACGATGGCGTTGCTCATCGTGCTGCAGGGCAGCCCGATGGCGCGGGCCATCTCCTGCTGCAGCTCGCGGTTGAATGCGGCGCCGCGAAAGAAGCTCAGCGAGGTGCCCATCAGCGAGACGGCGGCCACGCCTTCGGCCTTGAGTTCGAGCGCTTTCTCGACCACCGAGTCGATCACCTCGGTGTAGCCGCGGGTGGAGATCTCGCCGAGGCCGAGCCCGCGGGCGCTGAAGCGGATGCGCTCGCCGTACAGCAGCGGGCCATCGACCGGCACTGCGCCGGCGGCCGGGGGAACGATCAGGCCCAGGTGCGCTTGCGTCATCGTCAGCTCCCTTCGGCCACGATGCGCTGGTCGGTGATGATGCGTTTCCAGCGTGCCGTCTCGTCGGCCAGGTCCTTGCGCAGCTGCGCGGGCGGCGCGTAGGCGCGCAAGGTGCCTTGCGCGGCCGCCGCGGTGGCCGCCTCGGGGGTGTCGAGCACCGTCTTCACGGCCGCCGAGATCTTCTCGACGATGTCGTCGGGCGTGCCCGCCGGCGCCAGCAGGAAGAGCCGCGGTGCGACGTCGAAGCCCGGCAGCGCATCGGCCAGCGGCGCCACGCCGTCGGCGCCGTCGAGCTTCGCCTTGTTCATGAGGGCCACCGCGCGCAGCTTGCCGGCCTTGGCCTGCGCCATGCCCGCCGTGGCGCTGACGACGCCGATCGGAACCTGCCCGCCGACCACGTCGGGCACGATCTGCGCGGCTCCGCGGTAGGGCACATGCACCACGAAGCTGCCGGTGGTCTGCTTGAGCATCTCGAAGCCCAGGTGCTGCACCGTGCCGACGCCCGAGGTGGCGAAGGAATAGCGGCCCGGATGGGTCTTGAGCTCGGTCACCAGTTCGGCCGGCGTGCGGGCCGGGAAGTCGTTGCCGGTGACGATCATCAGCGGCGAGACGAAGGCGCCGGCCACCGGCTTGAAGCTGGTCAGGGGATCGATCGCGATCTTCGGCTGCAGCAGCTTGGTGATCAGCATGGCGCTGTCGCCCATCATCAGCGTGTAGCCGTCGGGCGCCGCCTTGGCGACCAGGTCGGCCGCGATCATGCCGGTGGCGCCGGCGCGGTTCTCGACCACCACCTGCTGGCCCAGCACCGCCGGCAGGCGGGCGCTCAGGATGCGCGCCGCGGCGTCGACGCCGCCGCCGGCCGAATAGCCCACCACCAGCCGGATCGGCCGGTCGGGGTACTTCTGGGCCCAGGCGGCGCCCGCCATGCCGAGCGCCATTCCCAGTGTTCCCAGCGTCGCCACGCGCAGGGCCCGCCGGCGTGGGGATCGAGTCGCTTGCTGTCTCTTGTTCATCGTGTCTCCGTTGTCCTTGTCCGTGGCCTGCCTCAGGCTTTGCCCTTGCCGTGCGAGGTCGGGAGCTTCGCCAGCTCCCGCACCCGGTCCGCGTTGGGCGCGAAGCCGAGCCCCGGCGTCTCGGGCAGCGTGAGCCAGCCCTGGTCGGGCACCGGCAGGCCGTCGAAGATCTTCTTCAGCATCTCGACCGCGACGTAGTGGTATTCGACCATGCCGCCGTTGGCGACCCCCGCATGCAGGTGCATGTTGTGGAAGGGCCAGGCGCCGCCATTGTCGATCGGCACGTTGAAGGCCTGCGCCATGCCGGCGATCTTCAGGCACTGCGAATAGCCGCCCGAGATCGTCACGTTGGGCTGCAGCACGTCGGCCGCCTGGTTGACCAGCAGGTCGCGGAAGCGGAAGGCCAGGCCTTCGTTCTGCCCGCAGGCCAGAGGGATCGTGGTGCGGCTGCGCAGCTGCGCCATCTGCCGCACGTCGTTCTGCGTCAGCGGCTCCTCGAAGAAGCTGATGCCGTAGGGTTCGATGCGGCGCGCCAGCTGGGTGGCGTGGAACAGGTCGAGGCCGCAGTTGGCGTCGACATAGAGCTTGACGTCGGGCCCGACGGCCTCGCGCACCGCGGCCACGCGGCGCACGTCCTCGTCGATCACTTCGTCGATCGGACGGGGCTCGTCGCGGCGCGCCAGGGCATGGCCGCCGACCGTCATCTTGAGCCGCTGGAAGCCCTGCGACACCCAGAGCTTTGCCGCTTCGGCGAGCTGGTCGCGCTCGAAGAAGCCGAAGCCGAAGGTGGCATAGACCGGGACCCGCGAGCGCGCGCCGCCCAGCAGGCGCCACAGCGGCTGGCCCAGTGCCTTGGCCTTGAGGTCCCACAGCGCGATGTCGAGCGCGGCGATCGCGTGGCTCGCGTAGCCGGTCTGGCCGCGCGGCGAGAGCAGCCAGTAGAGCTTTTCCCAGAGGCGCTCGGTGGCCATCGGGTCTTCGCCGATCAGCGCCGGGCCGGCCACCTCGCGCACCGCGGCGGCGATGATCTCTTCTTCGGTGATGGCGGTCATGCCGTGGCCCACCAGGCCGGTGTCGGTCTCGATCTCGGTCAGGCAGAGCGACAGCGAGGTCTGCTTGGCCAGGCCCAGCACGTCGATGGTGACCGGGATGTTCAGCGGCGTGGCGCTGACGCGGATGATCTTCAAGAATGTCTCCTTTGCTTGCTCGGTTGCGCGATTCTTGACGCGCGCGAGCGGGAGAACAATTCGTTTGTGGCGGGCGCGAGGCTTCGCGGGACGCGAAGGCTCGGGCTGCTACGACCAGCGCTGGACCGCCTCGGCGGTGTCGCTCGGCCGGGTGTTGAAGCAGATGCGGGCGCCGGGGGCAGATCGGTGCACCACGTTGATCAGCTGCTCGAAGAGAAGAAAGTAGGCCGGGAGGGTCCGGATGCCGGCACCGATGACCACGCAATCGAAGGCTTTTTCGGACAGCTTCCGGGCCACCACATCGGCAGCGGTCTCCCCGAGGTCGGTCAGGCACAGCGAGGCCTCGTACCCCAGCGCGGCGAGCTTCGCCTGGTCCGCCTCGAGGCCGGTACGGACCTTGGCGGCGTTCATGTCGGGCATCGCGCTGAAGTCGACCAGCGTGGGCTCCAATCCGATCACCAGCACTTGCGTCTTCGTCATGGGTCTCTCCTTCGAAAAGATCAAGGGCCGGTCAGGCCGGATCGGGCATCCGCAGATGCTCCAGCACCGAGCGCGCGGCCGCCGTCAGGTCCTGCTCGCGCCGCACGCACAGCAGGTGGCGGCGCATGGCCCAGGGCGCGTCGAGCCGCAGGCAGCGCAGCCGCAGGATCTGCAGCTGCGGCAGGATGGCGGCGAAGGGCAGCACGCCGATGCCGATGCCCTGCTCGACCATGCGGCAGACCATGTCGAAGCTGCCGACCTGCATGCGCACCTTGAGCGGTACCTGGGCCTCGAGTGCTGCTGCGAGCAGCACGCGGTGCAGTGCCGTGCCTTCGCGAACCACGATATGGTCGTGCCGCAGCACCTCCTCGACGCCGACCCGCTTGCGGCGTGCCAGCGGATGGTCGCGCGCCACCACGACGGCGAGCTCGTCGCTGCGGTAGGCCAGGCATTCGAGCCCGTCGGCCGGCGTGTGGCCCTCGATCACGCCGATGTCGGCCAGGCCGCCGACCACGGCCTTGACCACCTCGGTGCTGGCGCGCTCCTGCAGGTCGATCTTGAGCACCGGATGCAGCCGCAGGAAGGAGCCGATCTGCGCCGGCAGGAACTGGGCGATGGCCGATGCATTGGCCGTGATGCTGACCACGCCGGCCACGCCGTTCTGGAAGTCGTCGAGCTCGGCGCCGAGCCGGTCCATGGCCGACAGCACGGCGCGGGCATGCAGCAGCAGGCCGTGGCCGGCTGAAGTGAGCGTGACGCCGCGCGCATGGCGCACCAGCAACGGCAGCTTGGCCCGCGCCTCGAGGTCGGAGATGCGCTTGCTGGCGGCGGCCAGCGCGATGTGGCAGCGCTTGGCGCCCTCGCTGATGCTGCCGTGGTCGGCCACGGCCACGAACAGGCGCAGCGATTTCAGGTCGGCCGACATCGGGCTCAGTCCGGCTTCGAGGGCTGGGCCAGGTAGTCGAAGAGTTCGCGTGCGGACGCCGGCAGCTGCTCGCGGCTGCGCGCGATGATCTTGAGCTCGCGCTCGGCCCAGGCGTCGGTCAGCGGCACCGTCGTGATGCGCAGCGCGCGCGACAGGCGCCGCGCCGACGAGGCCGGCAGCACGCCGACGCCGACGCCGGCCTCGATCATCAGGCAGATGGCCTCGAAGCTGCCGACCTGGATGCGGGGTGCGTAGCCGCGGCCCGCGAGCTCGGCCTTGCGCAGCAGGAAACGGTGGATCGCGCTGGCATGGTGCAGGCCGACATGCTGCTCCTCGAGCGTGTCGACGAAGGCCATCGCGCTGGCATCGGCGAAGCGGTGGGCCGTGGGCACCACCAGCACCAGATGGTTGCGGCCGAAGGGGCGGGCGTCGAAGTCGCCGGTGTGGGCGTCGCCCGCGAGGATGCCGATGTCGGCGCCGCCGTCGGCCACCGAGCGCACGATCTCCTCGCTGAGGAATTCGCGCAGGTCGACCTGCACCGCCGGATGCTGGGTCAGGAAGCCGGCCAGCTTCTCGGGCAGGTACTCGGTGATCGACGTGGTGTTGGCGAACACCCGCACGTGGCCCTTGATGCCCTTGCCGAAGTCCTGCATGTCGATGCGCAGGTGCTCCATCTGCTGCATCACGCGCTTCGCGTGATAGAGCAGGGCCTCGCCCGCGGCCGTGAGGTTCACGCCCTGGGCGGTGCGGTGCAGCAGCTTGCCGCCGATAGCCTCCTCCATCTGCTTGATGCGGGTCGAGGCCGCCGCGAGCGAGATGCAGGCCTTGTCGGCGCCGCGCGTCAGGCTGCGGGCCTCGGCGACGAAGGCGAAAAGCTTGAGATCGAAAAGATCGAAGTGCAGGTTCACGGGCGGATTGTCCCGCAAGCTTGGGGGCTCGTCAGATCGGGTCCCAGCTGAAGACGTCGGCGGAGCGGTCGAGCGGATAGAAGCTGGCCCGCATCGCCGGCATCGCATGCTCGGCGATGGTCTGCGGCGTCCAGCCTTCGGAGCGATGCACCGAGCGCACCGGCCGCGGCTGGCTGATCAGCGAAATCTCGTTGTTGCGCACCGAGAAGATCTGGCCGTTGACCTCGTGCGCGGCATCGCTCGCCAAATAGACCGCCAGCGGGGCGATCTTCGACGGCGTCATCTGCTGGATCTTGGCCACGCGCGCCTTCTGCTCGTCGGTGTCGGTCGGGATGGCGCCGATCATGCGGCTCCAGGCGAAGGGCGCGATGCAGTTGGAACGCACGTTGAACTTCAGCATGTCGAGCGCGATCGACTTCGACAGCGCCGCGATGCCGAGCTTGGCGGCCGAGTAGTTGGCCTGGCCGAAGTTGCCGATCAGGCCCGAGGTCGAGGTCATGTGCACCATCGCGCCCGAGTTCTGCTCCTTGAAGAAGGTCGCGGCGGCGCGGCTCACGAAGTAGGTGCCGTACAGGTGGACCTTGATCACCGAATCCCACTCGTCGACCGACATCTTGTGGAAGAAGCGGTCGCGCAGGATGCCGGCGTTGTTGACCACGGCATCGATGCGGCCGAAGTTGTCGACCGCGCATTGCACCATGCGCGCCGCGCTGGCGGCATCGGCCACGCTGTCGGTGTTGGGCACCGCCTCGCCGCCGATCGCGTGGATCTCGTCGACCACCTGCTGCGCCGGACCGGCGCTGTGGCCGGCGCCGTCAACCGCGGCACCGATGTCGTTGACCACCACGCGGGCGCCGTGCCGCGCCATGGCCAGCGCGATGTCGCGGCCGATGCCGCCCCCTGCGCCGGTGACCAGAACCACTTTGCCTTCGACCATCGGATCTCTCCAGAAACTTGCCTGCGGAATCGCCTGCGCAGGATGCCACGGGCGGCGCCGCCCGTGCTTCGGGATTGCGAAAGAGGGGTTTCGGCGCGGTCTAGGGGAACACGCCCTAGTTCCGCTCGCGCACCACCAGCGTCTGGACCGCCGTGCCGATCGGACCCCGCTCGTCATAGAGCCGCGACAGCGTGAGCCCGGCGCCGCTGGCGTCTACCTGGGTTTCCGACGACAGGCCGATCCATTCGCCCGCCGGCGGGCGGTGCAGGTGCAGGTTCAGGTCGGCATTGGAGAACAGGAAGCGGTCGGGCGGCAGCACCCAGCTGAGCCCGTTGCCGAAATCGGCCGCGGCGGCGGCGCGCATCGCGGGCGAATTGGGCACACCGTGCACCAGCGGCACCGCCAGCCGGAACCATGCGGCGCCCGGGCCGGGCCGGGAGACGTCGCCCTGGGCCGCCAGGGTGTCGACCGCGGTGGCGTAGAACGAGATGCCCTCGGGCAGCCCCGGGATGCGCAGCGGCTGGCTGCAATCCTGCGGCGCCGGCAGCAGGCGCGCAGGCGACGCAAGCGGCAGGCCGTCGGGCAGGGCCAGCGCCTGGCCGCGCAGCATCAGCGCATGGCCGCGCGCCACCAGCGTGTCGCCGGCCAGCAGCTCGATGGTGAGGCGCGTGGTCGAGCGCGCGGACTGCATGCTGAATCGGGTGGCGAGCGGTGCGACCGGCACCGGCTTGACCAGCTCGACGGTCAGGCGCGCCAGCTGCCAGCCGGGTTCGTCGATGGCGCTTTCGGCCACGTGCGCGAGCAGGGCGCTGGGAGCGCCGCCGTGCTGCGCGCGAGGGTCCCAGGGGCCGCGCGACAGCGCGCTGGGCAGCCAGGCCTCGCCCGCGCGGGTGAAGACGGCGGCAGGGCGTTCGGATTCGATCGGGGGATGGGTCATCGCCGTATTCTTACCGCAGCTGGTGCTTGAGCAGCTTGCCGGTCGCGGTGCGCGGCAGCGCCTCGCGCACTTCCCAGGCGCGCGGGATCTTGTAGCGCGCCAGCTGCGGCTCGAGGTACTTGCGCAGCGCGTCGCCGTCGAGCACCCGGCCGGGGCGCGCCGCCATCACCGCGGTCACGGTCTCGCCCCATTCGGGGTGCGGCCGGCCGATGACGGCCACGTCCTGGACGTCGGGATGCATCGCCAGCACGTCCTCGACCTCCTTCGAGTAGACGTTCTCGCCGCCGGTGACGATCATGTCGCGCAGCCGGTCGACGATGAAGAGGAAGCCGTCCTCGTCGATCCGCGCCAGGTCGCCGCTGCGGTACCAGCCCTCGTCGTCGAAGGCGGCGGCCGAGGCCTCGGGGTTGTCGAGGTAGCCCTTCATGATCGCCGGCGAGCGCAGGTGGATCTCGCCCACCTCGCCGGCCGAGCAGCGCTTGCCGTCGGCGCGGCGCACCTCGACTGCGACCCCCGGCACGCCGGCGCGTCCGATCGAGCCGGCCTTGGCGATCGCCTCTTCGGGATAGAGCACGGTGCCCAGCGGGCCCGATTCGGTCATGCCGTAGACCTGCACGAAGCGGTCGCTGCGGTAGCTGTCGGCCAGCTTGCGCGCCATGTCGGCGCCCAGCGGCCCGCCGCCGTAGGCCCACATCCGCATCGCGCTGAAATCGTAGGACTGCAGGTCGGGCACCACCTGCAGCGGCGCCAGGAAGGCGATCGGCGCGCCGAAGGTGAAGCTGATGCGCTCCTGCGCCAGCGTGTCGAGGAAGGCCTTGGGTGCGTACTCGCGCAGCAGCACCACGCTGCCGCCCATCAGCAGGGTGCCGAGCAGCCAGTTGTTGAGCGGCGACGAATGCCAGGCCGGCATTGCGATCAGGGTGCGCTCGTGGCGCGTGATCGAGGTGCTGGCGGCCGCGCACACCGCCGCGAGGAACACGTTGGCATGGGTGTGCAGGCAGCCCTTGGGCTTGCCCGTGGTGCCCGAGGTGTAGAGGATCTCGGCCAGCGCGTCGGTGGCCGGCGGCGTGCCGCGCTCCAGGGGCGCGGCCTGCGCGAGCAGTTCGTCGAAGCTGGCCATGCCGGCGCCGGCGCTGTCGGTCGAGAGCCACGCCGGTGCACTCTCGACCTTCTGTGCGAGCGCCGCCAGCGCGCCGTCGACCACGCACAGCTTGCTGCCCGAATGGCGCAGCACGTAGTCGACCTCGGGCGCCTGCAGCTTGTGGTTGACCGGCACCACCGCGACCCCGAGCCGCCAGGCGCCGAACAGCGCAAGCACGAAGCCCGGCGTGTTGAAGCACAGCAGCGCCACGCGGTCGCCGGCGACGATGCCCTGGCCGCGCAGCACGGTGGCGGCGCGGCGGCTCAGCTCGGCGAACTCGGCGTAGCTGTACGAGCGGCCCGCGGCCCGCAGGAACTCCTTGCCCGGCTGCACCCGGGCGTGCTGGTCGAGGATCGAAACGAAATCCGTCATCTTGCGTGTCGCCTCACTGCCAGGCGGCGCGCAGCAGCGCGGCCGGGTCGCTGGTGCCCGAGGTGATGCCGGTCACCGGCCCCCAGTCGGGGTCGAAGCGGCTGCCGATGAAGGCGGCCGAAGCCTCGGGGCTCGCGTGCTGCAGCATCAGGCAGGCCTGGGCCGTGAGCACCAGCCGCTGCGTGAAGCGGCGCGCCTGGCGCTCGAGCTCGGCCGGTGGCTGCGCGACCGCGTCGCGCAGCGCCTGGGCCTGGGTCCGCAGGCGGCTGTCCTGCGACGCTACTTGCTGCAGATGGTCGAGCACCAGGTGCGCGTCGTCCGGATTGCGCGAGACCGCGCGCAGCACGTCCAGGCTCATCACGTTGCCCGAGCCTTCCCAGATCGAGTTGACCGGCGCTTCGCGGAACAGGCGGCCCATCGGGCCGTCCTCCACATAGCCGTTGCCGCCGAAGACCTCCATCGCCTCGCCGGTCAGCGCCACCGCGCGCTTGCAGTTCCAGAACTTGGCGGCCGGCGTCACGAGCCGGCGCCAGGCGACGTCGAAGGGATCGGTCGAGCCGAAGTGCGAGGCCAGGTCCATCGCCAGCAAGGTGGCGGCCTCGGACTCGAGCGCCATGTCGGCGAGCAGCTCGGTCATCACGGGCTGCTCGATCAGCGCCTTGCCGAAGGCGTGGCGGTTGCGCGTGTAGTGCAGCGCCTGCGCCAGCGCCTGGCGGATGAAGCCGGCGCTGGCGAGCGCGCAGTCCAGGCGGGTGTAGGTCGCCATCTCGATGATGGTCGGGATGCCGCGGCCCTCGTCGCCGACCAGCACGCCCCAGGCCTCCTTGAACTCGACCTCGCTGCTCGAGTTGGAGCGGTTGCCCACCTTGTCCTTGAGGCGCTGGATCTGGATCGGGTTCTTGCTGCCGTCGGGCCGCCAGCGCGGCACGAAGAAGCAGGACGAGCCGCGCTCCTCGGTCTTGGCGAGCACCAGGTGGCCGTCGCACATCGGCGCCGAGAAGAACCACTTGTGGCCGGTGATGAGGAACTCCTCGCCCCAGGCGCCGCGGCCCGCCGGCACCGCGCGCGAGGTGTTGGTGCGCACGTCGCTGCCGCCCTGCTTCTCGGTCATGCCCATGCCGACTGTCATCGAGTCCTTCTGCGCGAAGGGCAGGTCGCGCGGATCGTGCACCGTCGCGTTCAGTTTGGGCTGTGCGGTTGCGAACAGCGCCGGGTTTAGCCGCATCACCGGGATGCAGGCCTTGGTCATGGTGGTCGGGCAGGTCGAGCCCGACTCGATCTGGCTGTGCATGTAGAGCGAGGCGCCGTAGGCGGTCCAGGCCGAGGGGCGCTGGTCGACGAAGGGCAGGTTGGCGATGCCGTTGCGGCGCGCGATGCCCATCATCGTGTGCCAGGCAGGATGGAACTTCACGAGGTCGATGCGCTCGCCGGTGCGCGAGTGGGTGTGCAGTTCGGGCTCGTGGCGGTTGGCGTCTTCGGCGGCGCGGATCGTCGCTTCACAGCCGTACTCCGCGCCCTGGCGCAGCAGCTCGTCGTCGCGCCAGCCGGCACCGCCGCGCGCCACCGCGCGGCGCAGCGCCGGGTCGCTGGCGTAGAGGTTGTAGTCCTTGAGTTCGGGGACCTGGTTGTCGGGGTGGATGCCGGTCATGGTGTGTCTTTCGGGGGTGAAGGGGGCGCGGGCTCAGCCGCCCGCCGGGCGCTTCATCTGGCAGCTGGTGGCCAGCTCGGCCGCCTTGGCGTCGACCATCGCCACGGGCTTCCAGCCCAGGCCGGTGTTCTCCTGGTCGTGCACCACGGTCTTGCCGTCGACCTTCTCCCAGCTCAGCACGTAGATCGGCTGCTGCGCCTGATGGTCGGACTTGCGCATCTCGACCGGGCCGTTGAGGCCTTCGAAGCGCATGCCTTCCATCTTCGCGGCCACGGTGGCGGGGTCGGTCGATTTCGTCTCGCGGATCGCCTGCGCCAGCATCAGGATCGCGTTGTGGCCCAGGCCGTTGATGAAGTCCTCGCCGACCTGGCGCTTGAAGCCGCCGAGCAGCGGCCTGGACGCCAGCCGCGGGTCGTTCGGGCTGAAGGCCGAGACCAGCTTGACCCGGCCTTCGCCCGCCGCGCCCATGGCGCCCGGCACGCCGAAGTTGTTGGCGTTGAGCGTGTAGAAGTCGACGCCCAGGCCCGAGTCGCGCGCGGCCCGCACGATCAGCGACAGGTCGGCACCGAAGTCGGCCGTGATCACGGTGTCGGCGCCGGCGCGCTTGATCTTCGCCATGTAGGGCGAGTAGTCCTTGACCTGGCCCAGCGGGTGGAAGTCGTCGCCGACGATCTCGATGTCGGGCCGCTTCTTCGCGAGCAGTTCGCGCGCCGCCTTCGAGACCTCCTGCCCGTAGGCGTAGTTCGGGTTCAGCAGGAACACTTTCCTGATGCCGGGCTGCTTGGCGATGTGCGTGGTCATCGCCTCGATCTTCATGTCGGAATTCGCATCGGTGCGGAAGTGCCAGAAGCTGCACTGCGCGTTGGTCATCACCGGGGCCTGCGCGGCGTAGTTGAGGTAGACGATCTCCTTGCCCGGATTGCGGCTGTTGTGCTTCTCGATCGCGCCCAGCAGCGCCACGCCGACCGCTGAAGAACTCGCGCCCTGCACCACGTAGCGGATGTCCTGCGCCACGATCGAGTTGAGCAGGCTCAGCGCCTCTTGCGCCGACAGCTTGTTGTCGAAGGCAACGATCTCGAACTTCGTCGGGCCGGCCCAGCCTTCGTCGTTGGCCATCTTCACCGAGTACTGGAAGCTCTTGAGCACGTTGAGGCCGAGGCCGGCCATCGGGCCGGACATGGCGTCCAGCGAGGCGATCTTCAGGGTCGAGGCGGGTTGGGCTGAGGCCGAGGCAGCGGCCAGCGCGAGCGCGGCCAAGGCCGCCCGGAGGAAGGTTGTCATGCGTTGCGTGTCTCTCGTTCTTGTGGGTGCCGCGCCGGGCTTCGGCGCTGCTTTGCAGCGCTGCAGAATGCAGCCTGTCAGCTCTAAAAATTCTAGGAACAACCGACGCTTCGGGTGTTCGGGTTCCGGTGCAAGGAGGCCAGGATCAAACGCTCACCGACTTCTCCCCCGAGGAGGAAGCCGCGACAGTCGCGCGCACTTCACACTTCTCAAGCCCTGCAGGACGCCTTTGTTCGGCTTTTGGTCGAGCGCGGCTACGCAGGCATCACGATCCGCGAGATCGTCCTGGTGGCCGGCACCGGCCTCGGCAGCTTCTATGAATACTTCGCGAGCAAGGAAGACCTCGCGCGGGTCTGCCTGCACCTGCGTTCCAAGGCGCTGCTGATGGCGCTGCGCGACGCGGCCGAACGCCACGCGGGCCGGCCGATGTGCGAGGTGGTCGACGCGGCGATCGAATCGCAGATCGAGGCGCACCGCGAGCACCCGCTCGAATGGGGCGCCCACTACCTGCTCGAGCGGCAGCTCTCCGGCCCCGACGCCTACCGCAAGATGTACGACCGCTTCGTCGACGAGTGGGGACACGCGCTCGCGGCCGCGAGCGACGCGCTGCCGCCCGGCCCAAGGGTGGAGGCGGCGCGGGTTTGCCTGACCTTGATCTACGGCCTGATGGCGCAGGCGCATATCGGCGTGCGCAGCGCACCGGACATGCCGGCGATCTCGCGCCAGGCGCGCGGCGCGCTCCACGCCTACCTGGACAGCCTGCGGCCGGCCTGACTCAGTGCCCCAGCGGCACGCTGGCTTCCTTCAGCACCCGCAGCACGAAGCTCGACTTGCTGTGGCGGATGCCGGGGATCTTGTAGAGCTTTTCGCGCAGCAGGCGCTCGTAGTCTCGGGTGTCGCGCACCGCGATGCGGATGTAGTAGTCGTAGTCGCCCGAGACCAGGTAGGCCTCCTGGATCTCCGGAATGGTCGCCAGCACGCGGCCGAATTCGTAGAGCGTCTCGTCGGTGTGGCTCTCGAGCGTGAGCTGCACGATCACGAAGTCGTTGTAGCCGAGCTTGGCCGGGTCGAGGTCGACCGTGTAGCGCTTGATCACGCCCTGCGATTCGAGCTTCTTGATGCGGGTCCAGCAACTGGTGGCCGAGAGCCCGACCGCGGCGCCGATCTCCTGCAGGGTCTTGCGCGAGTCCTCCCGCAGTTCCCGCAGGATGGCGAGATCGATTCTTTCTGATGAATCTTCGATCGAATCGTCTTTGGTGCGATTGGTTTTCATGGATTTGCGCAAATGAGGCGGAAAAATGAAGCCTATTCTGCGCCAGAGCCGGAAGAATCATGGAATGCAATCCTCCCTGGCCCTTTCCCCTTCGCCCGCCGCGCCGGCGCCTTTCGAAGCAGCGCGCCTGCGCAATGGCGCCGTCGCGCTGCTCGACACGCTGATCGCCTGTGGCGTCGACACGCTCTTCGGCTACCCCGGCGGTGCCGCGCTGCCGCTGTACGACGCCCTGCACGGCGAGCCGCGCCTGCGCCACGTGCTGGTGCGGCACGAACAGGCCGCGGTCCATGCCGCCGAGGGCTATGCCCGCAGCACCGGCCGCGTCGGCGTGGTGCTGGTCACGTCCGGGCCGGGCGTCGGCAACACCATCACGGGCCTGCTCGACGCCATGAGCGATTCGGTGCCGCTGCTGTGCATCAGCGGCCAGGTCGCCAGTTCGGTGATTGGCACCCAGGCCTTCCAGGAGAGCGATGCGCTCGTCATGTCGCGGCCGGTGACCAAGTGGAACCACCAGCCGCGCTGCGCGGACGACATTCCGTCGGTGATCCGCCGGGCACTGGAGATCGCGGCCTCGGGCCGGCCGGGGCCGGTGCTGGTCGATGTGCCGAAGGACGTGCAGCTGGCCTTGCTGCAGCGGCCCGCGCCAACGCAGCCGGCCGCGCCCGCCGCGCGCAAGGCGCGTGCGGCAGTCCTGCCGCCGCCCGATGCCCTGCAGCGCGCGGCCGACCTGATCTCCACCGCGCGCCGGCCCGTGCTGTACGGCGGCGGCGGGCTCGTGAACTCGGGCCCGCTGGCCTGCGCCGCCTTCACGCGCCTGGTGCACCGCCTCGACGCGCCCTGCACGCTGACGCTGATGGGCCTGGGCGCCTTCCCGGGTTCCGATCCACGCTTCCTCGGCATGCTGGGCATGCATGGCGCGCTGGAGGCCAACCTCGCGATGCACGAGGCCGACCTCGTGGTCTGCGTGGGCGCGCGCTTCGACGACCGCGTGACCGGCAAGCTCGACGAGTTCTGTCCCCTGGCGCGGAAGATCCACATCGACATCGATCCGGGCAGCATCGACAAGGTGGTCAAGGTCGATGTGCCCCTGCCGGGCGACTGCGGCGCGGTGCTCGATGCCTTGCTGGCCCAGCCGGCGCTCGACGGCCCGGCACCCGGGCGGCTCGCGCCCTGGTGGCAGCGCATCGCGCGCTGGCGGGCCGAGCGCTGCTTCGACTTCGCGCCGCGCGCCGACGCGATCCTGCCGCAGCAGCTGATGGCGTCGCTGCAGGGCCGGCTGGCCGGCCGCGACGCGATCGTCTCGACCGACGTCGGCCAGCACCAGATGTGGGCCGCGCAGTACCTGCGCTTCGAGCGGCCCGGCCGCTGGCTCACCTCGGGCGGCGCCGGCACCATGGGCTACGGCCTGCCGGCGGCCATCGGGGCGCAGATCGCGCATCCGGAGGCGCTGGTGGTGTGCGTGAGCGGCGATGCGTCGGTGCTGATGAATATCCAGGAGCTGTCGACCGCTATGCAGCACCGCGCGCCGGTCAAGCTGATGCTGTCGAACAACGGCTACATGGGCATGGTGCGGCAGTGGCAGGAACTCAACCACGGCAACCGGTTGAGCCACAGCTGGAACGAGGCGCTGCCCGATTTCGTGGCGCTGGCGAAGGCCTTCGGCTGGGGCGCGCGGCGCGTCACGGCGCCCGCCGAGCTGGAGGCCGCACTGGCCGAATGCCTCGCGAGCGCGGGTCCGTTTTTCCTCGACGTTCAGGTGGCGGCCGAGGAGAACTGCTTTCCGATGATGCCGGCCGGTTGCGGGCACCATCGGGTGATGCTCGCGAAGGACCGCTGGTACGAGGACCCGGTCACCGCAGCCAGCCCCTGAACAGGTGCTTGAAGAGCCGCCGCCGCGCGCGGTGCGGCTGGGGCTGCGCATGGCCGGCCGGCGTCGGGGCCGGCGCGGGAATCACGGCGCCGGCCGCGAGTTGCGCCAGCGATTCGAAGAGCAGGCTTCTCGGCTCCAGGCGGATGCCGCCGAGGCGCAGGAAGTCGATGGCGACGCGGGCGGCCTGGAGGGAGTCGCCGCCGAGGTCGAAGAAGTTGTCGGAGCGTGAGATCTCGAAAGGCGCCAGGCCCAGCACGCCGCCCCACACGCCCGCAAGGGCGATTTCGGCGGGGGTGGCGGGCTCGTCGCCGCGCCGGGCGGCCGAACGATCCTCCGCCTTCGGCGCCGGGAGCGCCTGCCGGTCGATCTTGCCGTTGGGCAGCAAGGGGAGCGCCGCCAGCGCCACGTAGTGCTGCGGCAGCATGTAGCCGGGCAGCCAGGGCCTCAGGTGCTCCTTGAGCGCGCGCGCGTCGAGCGCCCCTTCGCGCAGTACCACGTAGGCCACCAGGCGGATGTCGCCCGGCCGGTCTTCGCGCGCCGTCACGAGGCACTGGGCGATCGAAGGATGGGCCAGCAGGCGGGCCTCGATCTCGCCCGGCTCGATGCGATGGCCGCGCACCTTGACCTGGAAGTCGAGCCGGCCCTGGTGCTCGATCAGGCCGTCGTGCCGCCATCGCCCGCGGTCGCCGGTGCGGTACAGGCGGGCTTGCGGGTCCGGATCGAAGGGATCGGCGATGAAACGCTCGGCGCTGAGTTCGGGCCGGTTCCAATAGCCCAGGGTGACGCCGTCGCCGCCGATGAAGATCTCGCCGGAAACGCCGGGCGGACATGGCCTGTGCTGCGCATCGAGCACGTGGATGCGGGTGTTGGCGATCGGCCGGCCGATCGAGATGGCCTGCGCGTCCGGCTGCACCTTCCAGCAGGTGGACCACACCGTGGTCTCGGTGGGGCCATACATGTTCCAGAGCTCGCCGCTTCGCTGCAGGAGTTCGCGGGCCAGGCTCGGGTTCAGGCTCTCGCCGCCGACCAGGGCCTTGAAGGTCGGCGAGCCGCGCCAGCCGGCATCGATCAGCATGCGCCAGCTGGCCGGGGTGGCCTGCATCACCGAAGCCCGTGAGCGCTCGATCAACTGTCCGAGTGCGATCCCGTCGGTGGCCTGCTCGCGGGTCGCCAGCACGACCGTGGCGCCGATCGAAAGCGGCAGCAGCAGCTCCAGCACCGCGATGTCGAAACTCAGCGTGGTGACGGCCAGCACGGCGTCCTGCGCCGTGAGCCCGGGTTCGCGCTGCATCGACAGCAGGAAGTTGACCACCGCCCGATGCGGCACCACGACCCCCTTGGGCTTGCCGGTGGAGCCGGAGGTGTAGATCACATACGCCGCGTCCCCGGCACCGGCGTCGCGCTCGGCGTCGGGCGGCAGGGGCGTGTCGGGCTGCGCCATCAGCGCGGCTTCTTCGGCGTCCGACACCAGCGTCGGCAGTCCGTGCTCGCGCCACCATTCGGCCATGTCCGGCGGGCTCATGAGCAGGCTCAGGCCGGCGTCCAGGGCCATGTCGAGCAGGCGCAGGCGAGGATAGGCCGGGTCCAGCGGCACGTAGGCGGCGCCCGCGGACAGGATCGCGAGCTGCGCAACCACCATGGACGGGCCACGCTCCAGGCACAGGCCGACGCGGCAGCCGCGCTGCACGCCCCTGTGGCGGAGCGCGTGCGCCAGGCGGTGCACGCGCGACCACAGTTCCGGGTAGCCCAGCGCATCGCCCGGAATCTGGAGGATCGCCGTGCCGGCCGAGGCGTGTTGCCCCGCGAGCAGGCCGTGCACCGTCATCGCGCGGGGGTAGGCGCTGGCGGTCTGGTTCCACGTCGCCAGCCTGGCCAGCTCCAGCGGGTCGGCGGCCGCCAGCTCGTGCAGCGGCCGTTCCGGATCCTGCATGAGCCGGTCCAGCAGATGGAGGTAGCTGTCCAGCAGGGCCTTCGCTGTCGCCGGCGCGAAGAGCTCGGTGGAGTAGGACAAGGCCAGCGAACGCTCGTCCTCGGTCTCGATGGTGAGGGCCAGGTCGAACTGGGTCGCCCCCAGGCTCAGCGGCATGAAGCTCGCGTCCAGGCCTTCGAGCCGGGGAATCTGCCGCGGCGTGTTCAGCACGTTGAACATCGCGCGCACCTCGGGCACCCGGGCGCCGTTGTTGTTGCGCCGCAGGCTGTCGATCACTTGGTCGAAGGGCGCATGCTGGTGGGTGAAGGCCGACAGGCAGGTCTCGCGCACCTGGCAGGCCAGCTCCCGGAAGTTCATCGCGGGCTGCACGTCGCTGCGCAGCATCAGGGTGTTGACCAGCGAGCCCACCAGCGCCTCGGCCTCGACCCGCGTGCGACCCGCGATCGGCGTTCCCACCACGATGTCCTGCTGCGCGCACTGGCGCGCGAGCAGCACCTGGAACGCCGCCAGCAAGGTCATGAAAGGCGTCAGGCCCAGGCGACCGCCGAAGCGATGGACTTCGTGCATCCAGTCATCGGGAATCAGCCGTCGAACCTGTTCCCCGCGGCTGGTGCGCCGGCGAGTCACGGCGGAGTCGGCCACCAGGTTCAAGGGGGTCATGCCGGCGAGCTGCTGCAGCCAGTAGCGGGTGTCGCCGGCCAGCGCCTCGCCGTCGGCCTGGCCGCGCTGCCAGATGGCGTAGTCGGCGAAATCGATCGCATCGCGCGGCGCGGGCGCGGGCGCTCCGGCGCAGGCAGCGTTGTACATCGCCTCGAGGTCGCGCAACAGCACGCCCCATGACCAGTCGTCGCCGATCATGTGGTGCAGCACCAGGACCAGCGCATGGTCCTGGGCGCCGAGTTCGACCAAGATGAAGCGGTGCAGCGGTCCGTGCGCGAGGTCGAAGGGCTCGGCCGCCAGGCGCGCGGCCTGCCGCTCCAGTTCGGTGTCCCGTTCCGGACCGGGGATGGCGCGCAGGTCCAGCCCGACCAGGTTCGCCGGCTGCACCGGTCCGATGGTGGCCATCGGTTCGGCGTCCCCCATCGCGAAGGTGGTGCGAAACGCCTCGTGGCGGGCGACCAGCCCATCGAGCGCCTGGCGCAGCGGCGCCGCCTGGAGAGGCCCGCGCAGGCGAAGCGCCTTGCGGACGTGGTACGCGGCACCGTGCGGGTCCATGTCGTGGAACATCCACATGTTGCGCTGCGAGAACGACACCGGCAGCGGCCGGTCGCGCGAGACCGGCACGATCGGGGCATGCCCCGCGGCGGCGCCACCGGACAGCGCCGGTCGATGCGCATCGATCGCCCGGGCCAGGGTCTCGATGGTCGGATGTTCCAGCACGCTGCGCACCGGCAGTTCGACCTTCAGGGTCGCGCCGATGCGCGAAGCGATCTGCGTCGCCGACAGCGAGTGGCCGCCGAGCTCGAAGAAATTGCTGCGAATGCCGAAACCGGATCGTCCTAGCACCGCCTGCCAGATGTCCATCAGGATGGATTCGGAGGTTGATCGGGGGGGCTGCCGGTCCGTCTGTTCGGCATCGACTCGGACGGCCTGGCCGTGCAGGTCGCGGCGCCTGACCTTGCCGCCCGGGCCGACCGGAATCGTCTCGAGCACGCGGATTCGCGCCGGGATCTTGAAGTCGGCCACCTGCCCGAACAGCGCGGCCCGCAGCGCCTGTCCCTCGACGGTGCGGCCGGCCGCGGGAACCACGATGGCGTGCACGTCCTCGCCGAGTGTCGGGTGCGGCGCGGGGTAGGCCGCCGCCTGGGCGACGCCGGGCAGGCGCAGCAGGGCCTGCTCGACGTCGAAGGGCGAGATCTTCTCGCCGCCGCGATTGATCATTTCCTTGCTGCGTCCGGTGAGGAACAGGTCGCCGTCGGCGTCGAAGCGGCCCAGGTCGCCGGTCAGGAACCAGCCGTCGCGAAAGGCTTCCGCATTCGCCTCGGGGTTGTCCTCGTAGCCCTCGAAAAGGGCCGGACCGCGCGCCACGACGGCGCCGACCTGCCCGACGGGCAGGCTGTGGCCGTGTCCGTCGACCACGCGCAGCTCGGCGCCGACCGGCCGCCCCACGGAGCCCGGCTTGCGCGGCGCCGGCGGCAAGGGATTGCTCGCCAGCTGGGTGGCCGATTCGGTCATGCCGTAGGACTCGATGACCGGCACCCCCCAGAGATCCTCCATGCGCTCCAGCAGCGCCACGGGCATGGGCGAGGAGGCCGAGCGGATCAGGCGCAAGGCATGGGCGGGCGCGGCCATGCCTTCGCGAGAGGCCTGGTCCGCGATGGCATGGTGGACGGTGGGCGCGGCGGTGTACCAGGTGGGCTCGAACTCGGCCACCCAGCCCATGAAGGCCGGGGCGTCGAAGGCCGGCGCGCAGACCACGGACGACCCGGCCGCGAGCGGCGCGAGCAGCCCGCCGACCAGGCCATGGCTGTGATGGATCGGCATCACGCACAGTGCGCGGTCCGCTGTCGCGAGGGCCAGATGGCGTGCGATGCTGCGAGCCGAACTCACGACCTGGCGCTGCCCGAGCGGCACCCGCTTGGCCTTGCCGACGGTGCCCGAGGTGAACAGCACGAAGGCGGTGTGCGACGGATCGGGCCAGGGGACGTTGACGTCCGCCGCGCCTTCCGATGCGCGCGCGAGCCAGTGCGGAAGGTCGAAGTCCAGGGGGACCAGGTTCAGGGTCCGTGCGAGTCGAGCCGGCACGGCATCGCCGGGCAACCCGACCACGGCGTCGGCGCGCGCATCGGCGAGCAGGGCCAGCAATTCGGGCTCGGGCAGCCCCGGGTGGAGCGGGATGCAGGTGGCTTGGGCGCCGATCGCCAGGGTGGCCACGGCCGACTCGATCCCGCTCGGCATGACCACGGCGATGCGCGAGGCCGGCGAGAGCCCGTGGCCCGCCAGCCAGGACCGCAGGCTGCGGACGATCTCGAACAGTTCGGCATGGCCGATCGGCCGCCGCCCGGGGGACAGCAGGGCCGGGGCCAAAGGCTGCGCGAGCGCATGAAGCGCCAACTGGGCGTGGAGGGTCGCGATGCTGTGCTCGATCAAGGCAGATTCACCGGACAGGTCGACGCCACCCAGGGGAACGCAGCGGCGATGCAGAACCATCGCGCGCCCTCGATGCGTTCCGGTGGATGGCGATTCCTGGATGTTGACAGCATCAAGAGACTCTGCCGTGCCCGGCCTGAACTGTCACTGACATTTGATGGTTCGGCGCGACACTCAGGACACTATTGCGTGATTTTCTTCACGGCCCTTCAGGCCTCTCGATGCATGGCGCACAAAAGAAAACGGCGCTATCGGTTAGATAGCGCCGTTTCATTACCAGTGATGGGTTTGCTGGTGGGCCCTGAGTGACTCGAACACTCGACCTACGGATTAAGAGTCCGCTGCTCTACCAACTGAGCTAAGAGCCCCTGAAAAGCATTACTGCTACTCAGGCAATCCCACGATTATAGCCATAAGTTTGGCCGCTTCTTCAGGTCCGCTCAAAAATGCAGGCAATCCCCTGGCCTCCGCCGATGCACATCGTCACCAGCGCGTACCGGCCCTGGATGCGCTCGAGCTCGTACAGCGCCTTCACCGTGATCAGCGCGCCGGTGGCGCCGACCGGATGGCCGAGCGAGATGCCCGAGCCGTTGGGGTTCACCTTGGCCGGGTCCAGGCCCAGGTCCTGGGTCACGGCGCAGGCCTGCGCCGCGAAGGCCTCGTTGGCCTCGACCACGTCCATGTCCGAGGCCTTGAGGCCGGCTTTTTCAAGCGCCTTGCGCGAGGCCGGCACCGGACCGATGCCCATGTAGGCCGGGTCGACGCCGGCGAAGGCGTAGGCCACGATGCGCGCCATCGGCTTCAGGCCGCGCCGCGCGGCCTCTTCCTTTTCCATCAGCACCACCGCCGCCGCGGCGTCGTTGACACCCGAGGCGTTGCCCGCGGTCACCGTGCCGTTTTCCTTCAGGAAGGCCGGCTTGAGCTTGGCCATGTCTTCGATCTTGGCGTCGTTGCGCACGTGCTCGTCGGTGTCGAAGAGGGTGGTGCCCTTGCGGCTCTCCAGCGCCACCGGGACGATCTGCGACTTGAAGTAGCCGGCTTCGATCGCCTTCTGCGCGCGCTGGTGGCTGGCGAGCGCGGTCTGGTCCTGGGTCTCGCGGCTGATGCCCCACTTCTTGGCGATGTTCTCGGCCGTGATGCCCATGTGGATGGTCTGGAACGGGTCGTGCAGCGCGCCGAGCATCATGTCGACCATCTTGCTGTCGCCCATGCGGGCACCCCAGCGCGCCGTGAGGGACGCGAAGGGCGCCCGGCTCATGCTCTCGGCGCCGCCGCCGACGGCCACCTTGGCATCGCCGAGCTGGATGCTCTGCGCCGCGCTGACGATCGCCTGCAGGCCCGAGCCGCACAGCCGGTTGACTGTCAGCGCGGGGGTTTCCTGGGCGCAGCCGCCTTCGATCGCGGCGACCCGGGCCATGTACATGTCGCGCGGCTCGGTGTTGATGACGTGTCCGAAGACCACGTTCTCGACGTCCTTGCCGTCGACCTTGGCGCGGGCCAGCGCCTCCTTGGTGACCAGGGCGGCGAGCTTGGTGGGCGGCACGTCCTTGAGGCTTCCGCCGAAGGTCCCGATGGCGGTGCGAACGCCGCTGACGACAACCACTTCCTTCATGAATTTCTCCTTGGCAAACGAAGCGCCGATGATGCCAGCCCGGCTGCCGCCGCGGTGGCGCCGGCGTTACGATGCGTTCCCCAACCAGGAGCGTGCGATGACCGATTCCAGCTTTCCCCGACATGTGGTGGTCACGGGCGCCGCCGGCGCGCTGGGGCGCGCGGTGGTGCAGCAGTTTCTCGGGCAGGGCGCGCGCGTGGCCCTGGTCGACCATCGGCTGGAGCACCTGGCCAGCACCTTTCCGGGGCTGGACAACTCGCAGCACCTGCTGCTCGAAGCCGACGTGACCTCGACCGAGGCCATGGCCGGGGCAGGGCAGCGCATCCTGGCCTCCTTCGGCGGGCAGGTCGATGCCCTGGTCCACATCGCCGGCGGCTTCGAGATGGGCGAGCCGGTGCATGCGCTCGGCCGCGCGGCCTGGGACCGCATGATGAACCTCAACGCCTGGTCTTTCGTGGCGGTGACGCAGGCGCTGGTGCCCGCGATGATCGAGCGCAGGGCCGGCCGGGTGATTGCCGTGAGCGCCAAGACCGCCGCCCGCGGCGCCGCCGCCATGGCCGCCTACATTGCCTCCAAGAGCGCGCTGCAGCGCCTGGTCGAGGCCGCCGCGGCGGAACTGGCGCCGCACGGCATCGGCGTCAACAGCATCGCGCCCAGCGTGCTCGACACGCCTGCCAACCGGCAGGCGATGCCCGACGCCGACCCGGGCCAGTGGGTGTCGACCGCGGTGGCGGCGCAGACCGTGGCCTTCCTGGCCTCGCCGGCCGCCGCGGCGCTGCACGGCCAGCACCTGGCGCTGGACGCCTGAGCGGCCTGGCGCCAGGGCGCGCCCGGTCGGGTTGCACCAAGGGGCAATCGCCGCTTCACCTTGGGACAAGTGCGTTTTGTCCCCGGCTTGCGCATGCTGTGGGCACGCTGCGGCGCGGCGGGTTGCCCGCACGCGCCAGCGCACCCCTCACAACCAGGAGTCGACATGGCATCCAAGAAACCCGCCGCCAGCCCGTCCGGGACGAAGCAGCCCAATATCCTCGTGATCTGGGGCGACGACATCGGCATCGCCAACCTCAGCTGCTACACGCATGGCCTGATGGGCTACCAGACGCCCAACATCGACCGCATCGCCAGGGAAGGGATGAAGTTCACCGACTCCTACGGCGAGCAGTCCTGCACCGCCGGCCGCTCGTCCTTCATCACCGGCCAGAGCGTCTACCGCACCGGGCTCTCGAAGGTTGGCATTCCGGCCGCGCCGATCGGCATGAGCGACAAGATCGTCACCATCGCGGCGCTGCTCAAGACCCGGGGCTATGCCACCGGCCAGTTCGGCAAGAACCACCTGGGCGACCGCAACGAGATGCTGCCGACCAACCACGGCTTCGACGAATTTTTCGGCAACCTCTACCACCTGAACGCCGAGGAAGAGCCGGAGATGTACGACTACTACCCGGAGAAGGACTTCCCCAACTTCAGGAAGAAGAACGGCCCGCGCGGCGTGATCCACTCCTACGCCACCGACAAGGACGACGCGACCGAGCAGCCGCGCTGGGGCCGCGTCGGCAAGCAGAAGATCGAGGACACCGGCCCGCTGACCAAGAAGCGCATGGAGACCTGCGATGACGAATTCGCCGAGGCGGCGAAGGGATTCATCGGCAAGCAGCACGCGGACGGCAAGCCCTTCTTCGTCTGGCTCAACTTCACGCACATGCACATGTTCACGCACACCAAGCCCGAGAGCCTGGGGCAGGCCGGGCGCTGGCAGTCGCCCTACCACGACACGATGATCGACCACGACAAGAACGTCGGCCAGCTGCTGGACTACCTCGACGAGCTCGGCATCGCCGAAGACACCTTCGTCATGTATTCGACCGACAACGGCCCGCACATGAACAGTTGGCCCGACGGCGCGATGACGCCTTTCCGCAGCGAGAAGAACACCAACTGGGAAGGCGCCTTCCGCATCCCGATGGTGGTGCGCTGGCCCGGCCATGTGCCCGCCGGCAGCATCTCCAACGGCATCGTCCAGCATCACGACTGGCTGCCGACCTTCCTCGAGATGGCGGGCGAGCCCGACATCGTCGAGAAATGCAAGAAGGGGGTGCAGGCGATCGGCCGAACGTACAAGAACCACATCGACGGCTTCAGCCTGCTCGGCCACATCACGGGCAAGGAGAAGGAGAGCCCGCGCAAGCTCTTCGTCTACATCAGCGACGACGGCGACATCCTCGGCCTGCGCTACGACAACTGGAAGGTGGTCTTCATGGAGCAGCGGCTGCCCGGCACCATGGCGGTGTGGGCGGAACCCTTCGTCCGGCTGCGCCTGCCGAAGCTCTTCAACCTGCGGACCGATCCCTTCGAGCGGGCGGACACGACGTCGAACAGCTACTACGAGTGGTTCCTGTATCACGCCTACATCCTGTATGGCGCCTACGCGATCGCCGACCAGTTCGCCGCCACCTTCAAGGACTTCCCACCGGTGCAGAAGCCCAATACCTTCACCATCGACGACGCGCTGTCGAAGATGGCCGAAGCCTCCGCGGGCGGCGCCAACTGAAGCGGCGGCCGCCGGTTCGGGAACATCATCATGAGCCGCCCGGCCCGCCCGCGTGGGTGGACCGGCCGCAGGGCCGGCCCGGGCCTGCCGCGCGGCCGCGCCGAGTGCTTTCCGCTGCAGGCGCTGGCCATGGCGCCGGCCGTTCCGGGGCCCGATCCAGAGGCCCGGCTCAGCGACGACTACGTGCGCCTGGTGGCGCGCGACGCCTACTTCTGGGCCTGGCCGATCGTCAACGTCTACAACCGGCGCGTCGCCCTCGGCCGCCTGCCGCATCCGATGCTGCTGGGCGGGGTGCTGCCGGCCGGACCGGCCAACAGCCTCACGATGCTGACCGACTACGTCGATCCCGCCGGGCGGGCGGTGGCCTGCCCGAACCATGACCTGGTGTGCGGCAGCGGCATCGTCGCCCTGGACCAGTCGCCGGTGGTGCTGCAGGTGCCGGACTTCGGCGATCGCTTCTGGGTCGTCCAGGTGCTGGATTCGCGCACCGACAGCATTGCCGAACTGGGCCGCATGTACGGCTCGCCACCCGGCTTCTATCTGCTGGTGGGACCGAACTGGGTCGGCACGGTGCCGCCGGGCATCCGCCGGGTGTTCGTCTCGCAGACCCGTACCGGGGTGGTGATTCCGCGCGTGTTCCGCGACGACAGCGTCCCGGACCTGAAGACGGTGCAGCGGCTCATCAACCAACTCGGCCTGTACCCGGTGGCGCAGTTCGATGGCCGCATGAAGACGACCGATTGGCGACAGGTGCCGGTGGTGCCGGCCGCGGCCGGCGGAGGGGACGCGGAAACCCGCTGGGTGGCGCCCGAGACCTTCCTGGCCGACCTGCCCGCCGCGCTGGCCGATGCCAGGCCGCTGCCGGGTGAGTCGGCGCGCTATGCACAGGTGCTGGCGGTGGCGGCCGCCGCCGCCAGGGACGCCCGCCTCAGGCAGGTCTTCGAGCAGGCGGTGGCGGCGGCCGACCGCGAGCTGGTCGAGCCCCTGTTCGAGTTCCGCAGCCATGGCCGTCGGCTGCCGCATCACTGGTCGACGATCGCCAACGGCGCCTGCTTCGGCACCGACTACTTCACCCGCACCGCGGTCGCGAAATCGAACATCTTCGTCAACAAGCCCAACGAGGCGCAGTGCTTCCACCAGGACTTCGACCGCGACGGTGCGCGCCTGTGCGGCAGCGGACGCTACACGGTGACCTTCGCGCAGGGGGCCGTGCCGCCGGTGAAGGGTTTCTGGTCGATGAGCCTCTACAACGGCCGTCATCTTTTCGAGGTCAACGCGCTGGGACGCTACGCGGTGGGCAGCAAGAGCGGGATGCGGTTCGCCGCCGACGGCTCGTTGACCATCCACGTCCAGCCGCAGTCGCCCGGTGCCGAGCACGAGAGCAACTGGCTGCCGGCACCGGCTGGCGATGCGAGCGAGTTCTCGCTTTCGATCCGCGCCTACTGGCCGGAGTCCGCGGTGCTCGACGGCCGCTGGACGCCGCCGGCCGTGGTCCGCTGCGCATGAAGGAATCCATGATGATGATGTCCAGAACTTCGGTCACGCGCGGGGCGCGCCGCCTCCTGCTCCTGGCCTGGCTGTTGGCCGCGGCCACTCTGGCGCAGGCGCAGGCGCAGGCGCAGGGTCTGCCTTCCTGGAACGACGGTGCCGCCAAGCAGGCGATCCTGCGTTTCGTGGCCGATGTCACGACCCCGGGCTCGGCGAGCTTCGTCGCGCCGGCCGAACGCATTGCGGTCTTCGACAACGACGGCACCCTGTGGCTGGAGCAGCCGATCTACGTGCAGTTCGCCTTCGCGCTGGACCGGGTCAAGGCGCTGGCGCCGAAGCATCCCGAATGGAAGACCACGCCGCCTTTCGACGCCATCCTCAGGGGCGACATGAAGGCCTTCGCGGCCTCGGGCGAGAAGGGCCTGATGCAGGTGCTCGCCGCCACCCATGCGGGGATGACGACGGAGGAGTTCTCGCGCGAGGTGGCCGACTGGCTCGCAAAGGCCCGCCATCCGCGCTTCAAGCAGCCCTACGAGGCGCTGGTCTACCAGCCGATGCTGGAGCTGCTCGCCTACCTGCGCGAGAACGGCTTCAAGACCTTCATCGTCTCGGGCGGCGGCGTCGAGTTCATGCGCGTCTTCGCCGAGAAGGTCTACGGCATTCCGCCCGAGCAGGTGGTCGGCTCGACCGGGCAGCTGGCCTTCAAGACCGGCGCCGACGGCAAGCCGGTGCTGCTCAAGCTTGCGAAGATCGACCTGGTCGACGACCATGCGGGCAAGCCGGTCGGCATCCAGCGCTTTATCGGCCGGCGCCCGATCTTCGCCTTCGGCAATTCCGACGGCGACCAGCAGATGCTCGAATGGACCGCGGCCGGCGCCGGGCCTCGCTTCATGGGCCTGGTGCATCACACCGACGCCGAGCGCGAGTACGCCTACGACCGGACGTCCAGCGTCGGCAGGCTCGACAAGGCACTGGACGAGGCCGGCACGCGGGGCTGGACCGTGGTCGACATGAAGCGCGACTGGAACAGGGTGTTTGCGTCGGACAAGTAGCCAAGGAGGTGCTCGCATGGCAGATGACAAGGGATGGGTCGACCCGGGGGCGGACTTCGATCGGGTCTCGGTCGAGCTGTCCTCGCGCCGGACCGGGATGTCGTTCCAGCGCACGCGCATGAGCGCGGAGCGCACCCTGATGTCGGTGATCCGGACATCGTTGTCGCTGATCGGCTTCGGCTTCACGATCTTCCAGGTGTTCCAGAAGCTGCACGACATGCAGGTGGTCAAGAGCAGCATGGCGGCGCGCCGCTTCGGCGAGGCGCTGGTCCTGATCGGGATCGCGATGCTGGTCTCCGGCATCGTCTACCACTGCACCTTCATGGCCGGGCTGCGCGCCGAACGCAAGATGCTGAAGAGCCAGGGGCTGATCCATGCCGAGAGCCAGTTCCCGCCGTCGCTGACGCTGGCGGTGGCGCTGCTGCTGTTGCTGCTCGGCTTCCTCGCCATCTCGAGCATGGTGTTCGACATGGGTCCCTTCGGGTCCTGAGGGGGTCCCGATGCGCCGAACGATGTCTGGGTCCATGGTCGGGCCCGCCGTGCTGCTGGCCGCGGCCCTGCTGGCCGCCTGTTCCGGCAAGGAGGCCGACAAGCCGAAGCCGCCGCCCGCCGAGGTCTCGGTGCAGGTCGTCAAGACTCAGACCGTGCCGGTGGTCTACGAGTTCGTGGGACAGACCGAAAGCTCGCAGCAGGTCGAGATCCGGGCCCGCGTCAACGGCTTCCTCGAGCGGCGGGTCTACACCGAAGGCGCCTTCGTCAAGACTGGCGAGGTCATGTTCCTGATGGACGCCAAGCCCTTCGAGGCCAGCCTGAAGGCCGCCCGGGCCGAGCTGGCCCAGCAGCAGGCGCGCTTGAGCACGGCACGCGCCAACCTCGCCCGCGTGAAGCCGCTGGTCGCGGACGATGCGCTGGCCGTCAAGGACCTCGACGACGCCACCGGCCAGGAGCAGGCCGCCGCGGCGGCGGTCGAAGCCGCGGCGGCCAAGGTCACCGACGCGCAACTGAACCTGGGCTACGTGACCATCACCTCGCCGGTGGCCGGCATCTCGTCCTTCGCCAAGGTCCAGGACGGCGCCTATGTCAGCGCCGCCAACAGCCTGCTCACCTACGTCGCGAAGCTCGATCCGATGCGGGTCAACTTCAGCCTGTCGGAGAACGAATCGCTGCGTGTCCAGGAGGAGATCGCCAAGGGCCGGCTCGTGAAGGCGCCGAACGATGACTATGGCGTCGAGTTGGTGTTGGCCGACGGATCGACCTTCCCGGCCCGGGGCCGCGTCACCTTCGCCGACGCGGCCTTCAGCCAGGAGACCGGCACCTTCCTGCTGCGCGCCGAGCTGCCCAATCCCAGGGGCCAGCTGCGCCCCGGCCAGTTCGTCCGCGTCAAGGTGTCCGGCTTCACGCGGCCGAATTCGATCGTGGTGCCACAGCGCGCGGTGCAGCAGGGCCCGCGCGGCCAGTTCGTCTGGACCGTCGACGGCGAGGGCAAGGTGATCCAGCGGCCGGTCGAGGCCGGCGACTGGCTCGGCGACCAGTGGCTCGTGACCGGCGGGCTCAAGAACGGCGAGCGCGTGGTGGTCGACGGCTTCATGCGGCTGGCGCCCGGGGTGGTCGTGAGCGCCAAGGAAGTGCCGGCGGAACCGCTGCCCGTGGAGAAGGCGACGCTGGCCGCGTCGGCGTCGCTGCCTTCGGTGTCGGCCGGACTGCCCGCCATGGGCGCCGTGTCCGCGCCGGCCATGCCGTCCGCCGCCGCGCCCGCTGCCTCCGAGAAGGACGCCGTCTACTTCGAGCGCGGTCGCGCCGTGCTCGACGCCACCGGCCGCGCGCGGCTGCTGGGCGTGGCCGCGACGCTGAAGTCCCGCCCCGCAATGCGCGCCGAGGTCCAGGGCTATGTCGATGCCAGCGGCGACGCGGCCGCCAACAAGACGCTGGCCCGGGATCGGGCGCAGGCCGTGCGCGACGCGCTGGTCGCCGCCGGCGTGGCGCCCGGGCGCATCGTGCTGCACGAACCCCCGAACCTGGTGGGTGCCGATTCGCCTGCGCTGGCACGCCGGGTCGACGTCGTGCTGGCGGAGGCACGATGAAGTTTGCGCATTTCTTCATCGACCGCCCGATCTTCGCGTCGGTCATCTCGATCATCATCGTGCTGGCCGGCGCGGTGGCGATGCTGAACCTGCCGATCGCGCAATTCCCCGACATCACGCCGCCGCAGATCTCGGTCAGCGCCACCTACCCGGGCGCCAGTTCGGAGGTGGTGTCGCAGAACGTGGCGGCGCCGATCGAGCAGCAGGTCAACGGCGCCGACCGCATGATGTACATGAACTCGACCTCGAGCTCGACCGGCAACATGACCTTGTCGATCTATTTCGAGATCGGCACCGACCCGTCGCTGGCCCAGGTCGATGTCCAGAACCGGGTCAACCTGGCGCTGCCCACACTGCCTTCGGCGGTCAGCAGCCAGGGCGTCTCGGTGGCCAAGAAGTCGCAGGCCTTCATGATGATCGTGGCGATCTATTCGCCCGACGACAGCCTCGATTCGACCTACATCGCGAACTACGCCAACATCAACGTGCTGGACGCGATCAAGCGGGTGCCGGGGGCCAACCAGAGCTCGATCTTCGGCTCGCCCGACTACGCGATGCGCCTGTGGCTCAAGCCCGACCGCATGGCGGGCCTGGGCCTGACGGCCTCCGACGTGCAGCGGGCGGTGGCGGCCCAGAACCAGCAGTACGCCGCCGGCCGGCTCGGCGCCTCGCCGACCGCGACGCCGGTGCAGCAGACCATTCCGGTCACGACCTCGGGCCGCATGACCGAGCCCTCGCAGTTCGACAACATCATCCTGCGGGCCCAGCAGGGCACCGGCGCCATCGTCCGGGTCAAGGACATCGGCCGCGCCGAGCTGGGCGCCAAGGACTATTCGATCCGCTCCAAGTACAACGGCAAGACCGCCACCCTGATCGCGATCTACCAGCAGCCGGGTGCCAACGCGCTGCAGGTCGCGACCGACGTGAAGAAGCTGCTGGCCGAGATGAGGCCCACCTTTCCCGAAGGCCTGGACTACGACATCGCGCTGGACACCACCGACTTCGTGCGCGAGTCGATCAGCGAAGTGGTCCACACCTTCGTCGAGGCGGTGGTGCTGGTCGTGCTGGTCGTCTTCCTGTTCCTGCAGAGCTTCCGCGCCACGCTGGTGCCGATCCTGGCGGTGCCGGTGTCGATCCTCGGGGCCTTCATCGGCATGACCGCGATGGGCTTCTCGATCAACATGCTCACCCTGTTCGGCATGGTGCTGGCGATCGGCATCGTGGTCGACGACGCCATCGTGGTGGTCGAGAACGTCGAGCGCAACATGGCCGAGTTCGGACTCGGCCCGAAAGACGCCGCGAAGAAGGCGATGGACGAGGTCAGCGGCCCGGTGGTGGCCATCGTGCTGGTGCTGTGCGCGGTGTTCATCCCGGTGGCCTTCCTGTCGGGCATCACGGGCCAGCTCTACAAGCAGTTCGCGATCACGATCGCGGTGTCGGTGGTGTTCTCGGGCCTGGTGGCGCTGACGCTCTCGCCGGCGCTGGCGGCCATCCTGCTGAAGCCGCCGAAGCCGGGCGAGCACGAGAAGAAGGGCTTCTTCGGCTGGTTCAACCGGCGCTTCGAGCGCCTCACCGAGGGCTACACCTCGACCACCCGGCTGGCAATCCGGCGCGTCGGCTTCTCGCTGCTGCTGATCGCCGGCATGGTCGCCATCACGCTCGGGCTCTTCAAGCGGGTGCCGTCGACTTTCCTGCCGGTCGAGGACCAGGGCTACATTTTCACCGCGGCAATCATGCCCGACGCCGCCAGCCTCGATCGCACCGAGGCGGCCACCGACCGTGCCCAGCAGTGGTTCAGCAAGCAGCCGGCGGTGAAGTCGGTGGCGTCGGTGCCCGGCTTCAGCCTGATCGACTCGCAGCTCAAGTCCAACGCGGGCGTGCTCTTCGTGTCGCTCAAGGGCTTCGCCGAGCGGCAGGCGCCGGGCGACCGCGCCGACGCGCTGATCCGCGACGCCACGGCCGAATTCTCGACCTTCAAGGAAGGCGTGATGGTGCCGGTCAATCCGCCTTCGATCCCGGGGCTGGGCACGACCGGCGGCTTCGAGTTCTGGGTCCAGAGCGAAGGCGACGCCAGCCTGCAGCGGGTCGAGGAGGTGACGCGAGAGATCATCGCCAAGGCGCGCCAGCGGCCCGAGCTGCGCGGCGTCAACTCGACCATCAACACCCGCTCGCGGCAGCTGCTGGTCGACGTCGACCGCGACAGGACCGAGAGCCTGGGGGTGTCGGTGGACGAGGTCTACTCGACGCTGCAGACGCTGTTCGGCTCGCTCTACGTGAGCCAGTTTCCGAAGAACAGCCGGCTGTTCCAGGTCATCCTGCAGGCCGAGCCCGACTACCGCACCAAGCCGGACGACCTGCAGAACATGTTCGTGCGCAACCACGAAGGCAAGATGGTGCCGCTCAAGGCCGTGGCCAACACCCGCTACGTCACCGGCGCCGACATCGTCACGCGCTTCAACAACTTCACGGCCGCCAAGATCACCGGCGATGCCGCCGAGGGCTACAGCTCGGGCCAGGCGCTGGACGCCATGGAGGCGCTCGCCAGGGAGGTGCTGCCGCAGGGCTTTTCGTTCGCCTGGTCCGGGCAGTCCTACGAGGAGCGCAAGGCCGGGTCCACCGCCGGCATGGTGTTCGCCTTCGCGCTCGTGATGGTGTTCCTGATCCTGGCCGCGCAGTACGAGAAGTGGACGCTGCCGCTCGGCGTGATGCTGGCCGTGCCCTTCGCGCTGTTCGGCGCCATCGCCGCGATCTGGATGCGCGGCATCCAGAACGACGTCTATTTCCAGATCGGGCTCACGGTGCTGATCGCGCTGGCGGCCAAGAACGCGATCCTGATCTTCGAGTTCGCGGTCGAACTGCGCCACAAGGAGGGCTTGTCGGCGTACCACGCCGCGGTCGGCGCCGCCAAGCTGCGGCTGCGGCCGATCATCATGACCTCGCTGGCCTTCATCCTCGGCTGCATTCCGCTGGCCATCGCCAGCGGCGCCTCGGCCGCCAGCCGGCAGTCGCTGGGGACCGGCGTGATCGGCGGGATGCTCGGCGCGACCCTGATCGCCATCTTCTTCATCCCGATGTTCTTCTGGGGCTTCGAGACGCTCGGTGATCGCGCGGCGGCCAGGAAGCAGCCCGCCGATCCGGCCAGGCCCGCGCTGCCCGAAGCGGGGGGAGCCACCGATGCCCCGCACTGACAGGTTCCCCATCGGCCGCGCCGGCGCCGCTCTCGGGCTGGCGGCGCTGCTGGCCGGCTGCATGCTGGGACCGGACTACAAGCGCCCGGCGCTGGACATCCCGGCCGAATTCCGCGGCGCCAGCCCGCCGACCGCGGCCGAGCTCGCGCTGGCCGATTCGGCCTGGTGGCGCCAGTTCGGCGACCCCACGCTCGACGCGCTGATCGTCGAAGGCCTGCGCAACAACCAGGACCTGGTGGTGGCGGCGGCGCGGGTCGAGCAGTTCTACGGCGTGCTCGGCACCACGCGGGCGCCGTTGTTCCCGCAGATCGGTGCCGATGCGGCCGGCAGCCGGACCCGGGCGAGCGAGCAGACGATCAGCCCGGCGCCGTCGATCAACCCCTACAACGCGGGCCAGGTCACGCTGCTCGCGAGCTGGGAAATCGACCTGTTCGGGCGCATACGGCGGCTGACCGAGGCGGCGACCGCCGACCTGCAGGCGAGCGAGGCCTCCCGGCGCGGCACCGTGCTGTCGGTGGTGGCGGCGGTCACCACCGGCTATGTGCGGCTGCGCGAGCAGGACCGCGAACTCGAGGTCGCGCGCAGCACCTTGAAGCTGCGCACCGATTCGCTCAGGCTGTTCGAGCGCCGCTTCAAGGGCGGCGTGGTGTCGGCGGTCGAGGTGAGCCAGGCCCGCTCCGAATACGCCACCGCCCTGCGCGCCGTGCCGGTGCTGGTGCAGGCCATCATCGAGCAGGAAAACGCGCTCTCGGTGCTGATCGGACGCGATCCGGGGCCGATCGCTCGCGGGCGCAGCATCGATGCGCTGGCGGCGCCCGCCGTGCCCGGGGGGCTGCCGTCCGAGCTGCTCGACCGGCGTCCCGACATCCTGCAGGCCGAGCAGACGCTGGTTGCCGCCAATGCGCGCATCGGCGCCGCCAAGGCGGCATACTTCCCGACCATTTCCCTGACCGGCGCCTTCGGCCAGGCGAGCCGCTCGCTGTCCGACCTGTGGGGCGGCTCGGCGCGGATCTGGAGCTATGGGGCCGACGTCAGCCTGCCGATCTTCACCGCCGGCGCCATCGCGGGCCAGGTGGAGAGCGCCGAGGCCGGGCAGCGCGCGGCGCTCGCCCAGTACCGCAAGACCGTGCAGGCGGCCTTCGGCGAGACCGCGGACGCGCTCGCCGGCATCGGCAACTCGCGCGAATCCCTCGCCGCGCAGCAGATCCAGGTCTCGGCGCTGATCAACTACGCGCGGCTCGCGAGCAAGCGCTTCGAAGGCGGCTACACCAGCTACCTGGAGGTGATCGACGCCGAGCGCAGCCTGTTCAATGCCCAGGTGCAGCTGGCGCAGGCGCAGGGCGACGTGCTGCTGAGGGCGGCGTCGCTCTACAAGGCGCTGGGCGGAGGGTGGGTGGACCTGGCGAACCAGGATGCGCCGCAGCCGGCGGTGCGGCTGGGGGAACGGCCGCCGCTGATGCCTTGAGGGCCGGCAGGGCGAGTCCGAAAAGAAGTGTTGGTGGAGAGGATGAGGATCGAACTCACGACCTCCGCATTGCGAACGCGGCGCTCTCCCAGCTGAGCTACCCCCCCAACGCAAACAGAATTCTAACCAGAACCGGCCCCGGTTTGCACGGCGGCGTGGCGGCCGTGCCAAGATGCGCGCCTCGCACACCCTGGAGCAGAACCGATGGCCTCGTACGATCCCGCCTGGCTGGACCGCATGTACAACAACCGCGCCCTGGTGCCCGACCATCCGGCGTACTTCGAGCGCTGGGCGGCGGAATCCGCCGCGACCCGCGCCGCGCAGCCCTGCCATGTCGACTTGCGCTACGGCGACGGCGTGGGCGAGACGCTCGACGTCTTTCCGGCGCCGGTGCCCGATGCGCCGGTGCTGGTGTTCATTCACGGCGGCTATTGGCGCGCGCTCGACAAGAGCGAGCATTCATTCGTCGCCCGCCCGTTCAACGACCGCGGCGTCTGCGTCGTGGTGCCCAACTACGCGCTGTGTCCGGGCACGCCCGGGCAGCCGGTCGGCATCGATGACATTGCCTTGCAGATGGTGCAGGCGCTCGCCTGGACCTGGCGCCACGTCGCGGCGCATGGCGGCGATCCGTCGCGCATCACGGTCTCGGGCCACTCCGCCGGCGGGCACCTGGCGGCGATGCTGCTGGGGTGCGACTGGCAGGCGGTGGCGCCCGACCTGCCGCCGCAACTGGTGCGCAACGCGCTGTCGATCTCGGGCTTGCACGACCTGCGGCCGCTGCAGCATGCGCCGTTCATCGCCGACACACTGGGGCTGGACGACGCCCAGGCGCGGCGCCTGAGTCCGGCGCTGTGGCCGGCGCCGGCGCGGGGCCGGCTCTGGGCGGTCGCCGGCGGCGACGAGAGCGAAGAATTCCAGCGCCAGAACGCGCTGATCCGCGATGCCTGGGGTCCGCGGACCGTGCCGGTGTGCGAACTGATGCCCGGGCGCAACCATTTCAGCGTCCTGGATGCGCTGGCCGAGCCGGCGCACCGGCTGCACCAGCTGGCGGCGCAGCTGCTGGAGGCCTGAGCTCGGGCCGGCCTACATCAGCAGGTGCTCGCCGGCGTTGTCGCCGCCCAGCGTGACGTAGTTGACCCGGCGGATGTCCATCAGCTTGCGCCCGCCGGCATAGCTGATCGAGCTCTGGATGTCCTGCTCCATCTCGACCAGCGTGTCGGCCAGCTTGCCCTTGATCGGCTCCAGGATGCGCTTGCCCTCGACGTGCTTGTATTCGCCCTTGTTGAAGTCGCTGGCCGAGCCGTAGTACTCCTTGAAGAGGGCGCCGTCGACCTCGACCGTCTTGCCGGGCGACTCTTCATGGCCCGCGAACAGCGAGCCGATCATCACCATCGACGCGCCGAAGCGGATGCTCTTGGCGATGTCGCCATGGTCGCGGATGCCGCCGTCGGCAATGATCGGCTTGGTCGCCACGCGGGCGCACCACTTGAGCGCCGACAGCTGCCAGCCGCCGGTGCCGAAGCCGGTCTTGAGCTTGGTGATGCAGACCTTGCCCGGGCCGATGCCGACCTTGGTCGCATCCGCGCCCCAGTTCTCGAGGTCGATCACGGCCTCGGGCGTGCCGACGTTGCCGGCGATCACGAAGCTCTTGGGCAGCTTCTTCTTGAGGTAGCCGATCATGTTCTTCACGCTGTCGGCATGGCCGTGCGCGATGTCGATCGTGATGTATTCGGGCGCCAGGCCGGCGGCGACCATCTGGTCGACCGTGTCGTAGTCGGGCTTCTTGACGCCCAGCGAGATCGAGGCGAACACGCCCTGGGCGTGCATGTCCTTGACGAACTGGAGGTTGTCCAGGTCGAAGCGGTGCATCACGTAGAAGTAGCCGTTCTTGGCCAGCCAGGTGCAGATGGTCTCGTCGACCACCGTCTTCATGTTGGCCGGCACCGTCGGGATTCGGAAGCTGCGCCCGCCCAGCGTGACGCTGGCGTCGCACTCCGAGCGGCTTTCCACCACGCATTTGCGGGGCAGCAAGAGGATGTTGTCGTAGTCGAAAATCTGCATACCAAGCTCCTTTGTGTAAGGTGAATGAGCGCTTGGTCCGGCCGGTCTTCGAGCTGTCTGCGCTGCGGGACGCAGCGTGAAACGGGCACAAAAAACCGGGCGCAAGAAACTTGGGCCCGGTGACTGATTTTACACGCTTGCCCGCGTCGGGGCCTTGGGCAACTTCGTATAACCCCGATACGCAGGGCTTTCTACAATCGACGGATGTTCACCGACCTCGCGGCCGCCGCAGATTCGCCGCTGCTCCACAATCTCAACCCGGAGCAGCGTGCCGCCGTCACGTTGCCGGCCGGCAACGCCCTGATCCTGGCGGGCGCCGGTTCCGGCAAGACCCGGGTGCTGACCACCCGCATCGCCTGGCTGATGCAGACCGGGCAGGTGTCGCCGGGCGGCATCCTGGCCGTCACCTTCACCAACAAGGCCGCCAAGGAAATGATGACCCGGCTGGGCGCGATGCTGCCGGTCAATGTGCGCGGCATGTGGATCGGCACCTTCCACGGCCTGTGCAACCGTTTCCTGCGCGCCCACTGGAAGCTCGCCAACCTGCCGTCGACCTTCCAGATCCTCGACACCCAGGACCAGCTCTCGGCCATCAAGCGGCTGATGAAGCAGTTCAATGTCGACGACGAGCGCTTTCCGGCCAAGCAGACGCAATGGTTCATCGCCGGCGCCAAGGAAGACGGCCTGCGCCCGCGCGACGTCGAGGCCCGCAGCGACGACGACCGCAAGAAGGTCGAGCTGTACCAGCTCTACGAAGAACAGTGCCAGCGCGAGGGCGTGGTCGACTTCGGCGAGCTGATGCTGCGCAGCTACGAGCTGCTGCGCGACAACGACCCGGTGCGCGAGCACTACCAACGGCGCTTCCGCCACATCCTGATCGACGAATTCCAGGACACCAACCGGCTGCAGTACGCCTGGATCAAGATGCTCTCGGGCACCACGGTCGAGGGCCGTTTCACGCCGAACGACAACAGCGTGATCGCGGTCGGGGACGACGACCAGAGCATCTATGCCTTCCGCGGGGCGCGGGTGGGCAACATGGCCGATTTCGTGCGCGAGTTCGATGTCTCGCACCAGATCAAGCTCGAGCAGAACTACCGCAGCTACAGCAACATCCTCGATTCGGCCAATGCGCTGATCAGCCACAACACCAAGCGGCTGGGCAAGAACCTGCGCACCGACCAGGGCCCCGGCGAGCCGGTGCGGGTCTACGAGGCGACCAGCGATTTCGCCGAGGCGCAATGGATGGTCGAGGAGATGCGCCAGCTGGTGCGCGACGGCATCGACCGCAAGGAAATGGCGGTGCTCTACCGCAGCAATGCGCAGAGCCGGGTGATCGAGACGGCGCTCTTCAACGCCTCGGTGCCGTACCGCGTGTATGGCGGACTGCGCTTCTTCGAGCGGGCCGAAATCAAGCATGCGCTGGCCTACCTGCGGCTGCTCGAGAACAAGGACGACGACACCAGCTTCCTGCGGATCGTCAATTTCCCGCCGCGCGGCATCGGCGCCCGCAGCATCGAGCAATTGCAGGATGCGGCCCGCGCCGCCGGCCGGTCGATGCACGACGCGGTGAGCGCGGTCGGCGGCAAGGCCGGCAGCAACCTGACCGCCTTCGTGGCAAAGATCGACGTGTTGCGCGAGCAGACGCAGGGCCTGTCGCTGCGCGAGATCATCGAGCTGGTGCTCGACCACAGCGGCCTGATCGAGCATTACAAAGCCGACCGCGAAGGCGCGGACCGGATCGAGAATCTGGAAGAACTGGTGAACGCGGCCGAGAGCTTCGTCACCCAGGAGGGCTTCGGCCGCGACGCGGTAGCGCTGCCGGTCGACGAGCTGCGCCAGTCGCCGGCCAGCCAGGGGCTGGACCCGAACCGGCCCGTGCTCGACGAGCCGCTGGCGCCCGACGCCGAGACCGGCGAGACCCTGAGCCCGCTGGCCGCCTTCCTGACCCATGCGGCGCTGGAATCGGGCGACAACCAGGCCCAGGCCGGCCAGGACGCGGTGCAGCTCATGACCGTGCACGCGGCCAAGGGCCTCGAGTTCGACTGCGTCTTCATCACCGGCATGGAAGAGGGCCTGTTCCCGCACGAGAACTCGATGAGCGACAACGAGAGCCTCGAGGAAGAACGGCGGCTGATGTATGTCGCCATCACGCGCGCACGCCAGCGCCTCTACATGAGCCATTCGCAGACCCGGATGCTGCACGGCCAGACCCGCTACAACCTGAAGAGCCGCTTCTTCGACGAACTGCCCGAAGGCGCGCTCAAGTGGCTGACGCCCAAGAACCAGGGCTTCGCGCCTTCGGCCTTCGGCTATGGCGGCGGCTATGCCACGACACGCGGCGGCGCCGGTGGCTTCAGCAAGGATTCGTTCGCCAGCCCGCCGGTGCCGCCGCAGAAGGCAGCGCCGTCGCACGGGCTGCGCTCGGGCATGCAGGTGTTCCACAACAAGTTCGGCGAGGGCACGGTGACCGCGCTCGAAGGCACCGGTGACGACGCCCGCGCGCAGATCAATTTCCCGCGCCACGGCATCAAGTGGCTGGCGCTCTCGGTCGCCAAGCTCACGCCCGTCTGAGACCCCCGCCATCCCCGCCACAGCCCGGCCCGTTGGTGAAACACCGCGGAACCGGCTTCGCCGGGCCGCTGGTGTTGCCCCCCGGCAGGGGGGTGGGCGGCTACACGCAGTGAGCCAACCTGGGGGGGCGAGCCTATTCCTGGAAGCTGTCGCGGAACGTGAACCAGGTGCTGGTGAAGAACATCGCCGCCATCACCAGCGCGCCGGCGATCATCATGGCGCCGCCGATCGCCGCGGCACCGTCGCCGGCACCCATCGCGCCCACTGCCACCAGCAGGCTGGCGAGCAGGCTCAGCACGATGCCGGCGCCGATGAAGACGCCGACCCAGGCCAGGCCGAACACGGTGAGGGCGCCGAAGTTCTTGAAGCAGGCCACGAAACTGAAGAACAGGCTCTTGGCCGGCGGCACGCGGTGCCAGTGGACCAGCGCCGGCGCGTGCCAGAAAGCCAGCGAGAGCGGCAGGTACAGCCCCATGGCGATCCACAGTGCAACCTGGAATTCGGTCGATTCCGCCAGTTCGCGGGTGAGCGGGCCGCCGAGCAGGTAGACGCGGGCGAACTGGCCGCCGTCGGCCAGGGCCGAGATCGCCATGACCCCGAGGAACAGGCCGGCATACAGGGCCCCGAGCACCGCCATCGGCCGCACGTCGGCGCGAATCGCGTTCAGGGCGGCCAGGAACACGGTGCCAGCCGGTGGCTTTTCGGGCCCGGCGGCCTGCTGTGCCGCCGCCATGAGCCCGAGCGTCATGGTCGGCAGCAGCATCAGCGCGATCGCGGCGCCGACCAGCGGCAGCTGCGAGGCGATCGAGACCAGCGCCATGAAGAAGAAGAACAGCGAGATGAAGGCCAGCGGTTGCCGGGCGAAGGCCTTGAGCCCGCTACGGACCCACAGCACGCCGGTACGGGCCGGCACGAGATTGAGTTTCATCGGGTCCGGTCAGGCGGCCAGCGCGTCGGCGCCGGTCGCAAATTCGAAGGTGGCGTGGGCGCGCTGCCGCAGCACGCGCTCGAAGTGGGTGGGGTCGTGGGCTTTGAGCATGCTGGCTTCGCGCGGCAGGTGGAAGTCCCACAGGCGCGAGATCCAGAAGCGCAGCGCCGCGGCCCGCAGCATCGCCGGCAGCAATGCCCGCTCGGGCGCCGTCAGCGGCCGGACGGTGCCGTAGGCCGCCAGCAGGGCATCGGCCCGGGCCGCATCGTGGCGGCCGCTGGCTAGGTCGATCGCCCAGTCGTTCAGGCAGACGGCGAGATCGAACAGCCAGCTGTCGGCGCCGGCGAAATAGAAATCGAACACCCCGGTGAGACGCGGCGCGTCGGCGCTTGCGTGGGTGTCGAACATCGCGTTGTCGCGGAACAGGTCGGCATGCACCGGCCCGCGCGGCAGCGCCGCATAGGCCGAGGACTCGGCCACGTGGTTCTGGTAGGCCAGCTCGCTGCGCAGCAGCGCGGCCTGGGCGGCGTCCAGGTGGGGCAGCACCACCGGCATGGTGTCGTTCCACCAGCCCAGGCCCCGCAGGTTGGGCTGGATGCGGGGGTAGTCGCGGGCCGCCAGGTGCATGCGGGCGAGCAGCCGGCCGAGTTCGGCGCAATGGGCGGCCGAGGGGGCCAGTTCGCTCTTGCCGTTCAGGCGCTGGACCACCGCCGCCGGCTTGCCCGCCACCGTGTGCAGCAGCTCGCAGGGGGCGTTGGCCGGGATCGACAGCGGGTGGCCCTGGGGCGGCGCCACGGCCGGGTCGGCCACCGGCTCGGGCACCGGGATGCCGCGCGCCGCCAGGTGCTTCATCAGGCAGAGGTAGTAGGGGAGCTGCTCGGCGCCCAGGCGCTCGAACAGGGTCAGGACATATTCGCCGGATTCGGTGCTGGCGAAGTAGTTGGTGTTCTCGATGCCGCCCTCGATGCCCTTGAGGGCGGTCAGGGCGCCCAGGCCGAGGCGCCGGACGAGCGCGTCTGCTTCGTCGAATCCGACTTCCGTGAAAACCGCCACTGCGCGCTCAGAACTTGAAGACGTTCCACCAGACCCGCGAGCCGCCTTCGCCCGCGCTGGAGTCGGACTGGCCCTGGCTGCGGCTGCGCTCTTCGGTGTTGGGCAGGACCTGGTAGGCCGGGGCGTTGTTCTTGGGCTTGACCTTGATGTCCTGGGTCTGGCCGCCGACGCGGAGCTCGTCGATGGTGGCGCCGCTGTCTTCGACGTGGATGCGCTCGATCGTCTGGTTCTGGCGGCCGGCGGCCTTGTCCGGGTCCGGCTGCGCCTGGGCGGGCGCCGGGGCCGCAGGCTGCGGGTTTTGCGCAAAGACGACGGCGGCGGGCGCGGCGCAGGCCAGCGCGAGCAGTGCCAGGCGGACCAGGGGCATGGAAGAAGACATGGAAGAGATTGTAGGTCCGGGTCTGGTCCGGAGAAAGCCACGAGGGCCGATCTTTTCGGCCTTCCGGGGGCGGCCGCGCGGCACGGCAAAATGGCCCGATGACCGACAAGAAAACGCTGCTGCTCGTGGACGGATCGAGCTACCTCTATCGCGCCTTCCACGCGATGCCCGATCTGCGCGCCGTTCCGGGCGACAACGGCAGCCCCGCCACCGGGGCCATCCGAGGAATGATCAACATGATGCAGGCGCTGCGGCGCGAGGTGCGGGCCGACTACGCGGCCTGCGTCTTCGATGCGCCCGGAAAGACCTTCCGGGACGACTGGTATCCCGACTACAAGGCCAACCGCTCGCCGATGCCGGACGACTTGCGCAGCCAGGTCGAGCCGATCCACCGCGTGGTGCGGATGCTCGGCTGGCCGGTGCTGACCGTGCCCGAGGTCGAGGCCGACGACGTGATCGGCACGCTGGCGCGCACCGCCGCCAGCCAGGGCATCGAGGTGATCGTCTCCAGCGGCGACAAGGACCTGAGCCAGCTGGTGGACGAGCACGTCACGATCATCGACACCATGAACGGCAAGAAGCGCGACGTGGCCGGCGTGACGGCCGAATTCGGCGTGCCGCCGAGCTTGATGATCGACTACCAGACGCTGGTCGGCGACACCGTCGACAACGTGCCGGGCGTGCCGAAGGTCGGCCCCAAGACGGCGGCCAAGTGGCTGCTCGAATACGGCTCGCTCGATGCCCTGATCGCGCGCGCGGCCGAGGTCAAGGGCCAGGCCGGCGAGAACCTGCGCCAGGCCCTCGACTGGCTGCCCCAGGGCCGCCGCCTGGTCACGATCCGCACCGACTGCGAACTCGGCGAGCATGTGGCCGGCCTGCCGGCGCTGGACGCGATCGCGATCGGCCCGCAGCAGGTCGACGCGCTCAAGGAGTTCTACGAGCAGTACGGCTTCAAGAGCCTGGTGAAGTCGCTCGAGGCGCACGCCGTGCCGCCCGAGCTGATCGAGGAAAACAAGAAGCGCGGCGGCCCCGAGGCGAATGGCGACCTGTTCAGCGACCCGGCCCAGGCGGCGGCCGAGAAGGTCAGCAACCTGGCCTACGACACGGTGATGACCTGGGAGGCCTTCGACGCCTGGCTGGCGAGGATCGAGGCCGCCGAACTGGTCGCGCTCGACACCGAGACCACCTCGCTCGACGAGATGCGCGCCGAGATCGTCGGCCTGAGCTTCAGCGTCGAGCCGGGCGCGGCGGCCTACATCCCGGTGGCCCACAACTACCCCGATGCGCCGGCGCAGCTGCCGCGCGACGAGGTGCTCGCCAAACTCAGGCCCTGGCTCGAGAACGGCGCGAAGAAGAAATTGGGCCAGCACGTCAAGTACGACCGCCACGTGTTCGCCAACCACGGCATCGAGGTGCAGGGCTACGCCCACGACACCATGCTGCAGAGCTATGTGCTCGAAGTGCACAAGCCGCACGGCCTGGCCAGTCTGGCCGAGCGGCACCTGGGCCGCAGCGGCATCGACTACGAGGACCTGTGCGGCAAGGGCGCGCACCAGATCTCGTTCAGCCAGGTGTCGATCGACAAGGCGGCCGAATATTCGTGCGAGGACTCCGATCAGACGCTCGACGTGCACCGGGTGCTCTGGCCGAAGCTCGAGGCCGACGAGAAACTGCGCTTCGTCTACGAGCTCGAGATGGCCAGCAGCGAGACGCTCTATCGGATCGAGCGCAACGGCGTGCTGATCGACGCGCCGACCCTGGCGTCGCAGAGCAACGAACTCGGCAAGCGCATCATGGCGCTCGAGGAGGAGGCCTACGCGCTCGCGGGCCAGCCTTTCAACCTCGGGTCGCCCAAGCAGATCGGCGAGGTCTTCTTCACCAAGCTCGGGCTGCCGGTAATCAAGAAGACGCCGAGCGGCGCGCCGAGCACCGACGAGGAAGTGCTCGAGAAGCTGGCCGAGGATTTCCCGCTGCCGGCGAAGATCCTCGAGCATCGCGGCTTGTCCAAGCTGAAGGGCACTTACACCGACAAGCTGGGCCTGCTGGCCAATCCGCGCAGCGGCCGCGTCCACACGCACTACGCGCAGGCGGTGGCGGTGACCGGGCGGCTGTCGAGCAACGACCCGAACCTGCAGAACATCCCGATCCGCACGCCCGAGGGGCGGCGCGTGCGCGAGGCCTTCGTGGCGCCCGCGGGCCGTGTCATCGCGAGCTCCGACTACTCGCAGATCGAGCTGCGCATCATGGCCCACATCAGCGGCGACGAATCGCTGCTGCGGGCCTTCACCGAGGGCATCGACGTGCACCGGGCCACAGCCGGCGAGGTCTTCGGGGTGGCGGTGGACCAGGTGTCGAGCGAGCAGCGCCGTTATGCGAAGGTGATCAACTTCGGCCTGATCTACGGCATGAGCAGCTTCGGGCTGGCGCGCAACCTCGGCATCGAGACCAAGGCCGCGGCCTCCTACATCGAGCGCTACTTTGCCCGCTACCCGGGCGTGAAGGTCTACATGGACGAGACCAAGGCGCTGGCCAAGGAAAAGGGCTATGTCGAGACCGTGTTCGGCCGCCGGCTCTACCTGCCCGAGATCAACTCGCCCAACGGCCCGCGCCGCGGCGGTGCCGAACGCGCCGCGATCAACGCGCCGATGCAGGGCACGGCGGCCGACCTGATCAAGCTCAGCATGGTGAAGGTGCAGGAGGTGCTCGACGCCGAGCAGCGCGGCACGAAGATGATCATGCAGGTGCACGACGAACTGGTCTTCGAAGTGCCCGAGGAAGAGGTCGAGTGGGTCCGCACCGAAATACCGCGTCTGATGGCCGGCGTGGCCGACCTCAAGGTCCCGCTGCTGGCCGAAATCGGCTTCGGACCCAACTGGGACAAGGCACATTGAGAATCCCCAAGGAAAAATGAACCTGATGAAACGCTCCGCTCTCGCCACCTTCGCGCTCTGCGCCGTCTGCGCCGCCTGGATGGGCAGCGCATCCGCCGCCCCCGATGCACGCATCGCCGCGCTGGCCGCCAAGGAAAAACCGGCGCTGCTGCAGACCCTGAACCAGCTGGTCTCGATCGAATCCGGCAGCCGCGACCTCGAAGGGCTCGACAAGATCGCCAACCTGATCGCGGACAAGTTCCGTGCGCTCGGCGGCCAGGTCGAACTGATCGATCCCTCGGCCGACGCCTACCGCATGGAGGACACCCCCGAGAAGATCGGCAAGGTCGTGCGCGCGACCTTCAAGGGCACCGGCAGCAAGAAGATCATGCTGATCGCGCACATGGACACGGTCTACCAGATCGGCATGCTGAACAAGCAGCCCTTCCGCATCGAAGGCGACAAGGCCTACGGCCTGGGCATCGCCGACGACAAGCAGGGCATCGCCGTGATCGCCCACACGCTGGCGCTGCTGAAGGCGATGGACTTCAAGGAGTACGGCACGCTGACCGTGCTGATCAACGGCGACGAGGAGATCAGCTCGCCCGGCGCGCGCAAGCTGATCACGCAGCTGGGTGGCGAGCACGACGTCGTGATGTCCTACGAAGGCGCCTACGTCCACGGCGACAAGCTGTCGCTGGCCACCGCGGGCATCGCCTCGGTCACCCTGAACGTCACCGGCAAGGCCTCGCATGCGGGGTCGGCACCGGAGCTGGGCGTGAATGCGCTGTACGAACTGTCGCACCAGATCCTGCAGATGCGCGACCTGTCCGACCCGGCGACCGGTCTCAAGATGAACTGGACCATCTCGCGCTCGGGCAGCAACCGCAACGTGATCCCGGCCAGCGCCTCGGCGGGCGCCGACGTGCGGGTGATCAGGGTCGCGGACTACGACCGCATCGAGCAGCAGGTGCAGGAGCGCGTGAAGAAGCAGCTCGTCCCCGATGCCAAGGTCGAGCTGAAGTTCGAGCGCCGCCGGCCGCCGCTCGAGGCCAACGACGCCTCGCGGACACTGGCGCTGCATGCGCAGCAGATCTACAAGGAGATGGGCCGCGAGCTGGGGGCCGACGACAAGGTCGCCGGCGGCGGCACCGATGCGGCCTTCGCGGCCCTGAAGACCAAGGCGGCGGTGGTCGAGCGCTTCGGCCTGCAGGGCTTCGGCGCCCACTCGGCCGACGCCGAGTACGTGCTGATCGATTCGATCGAGCCGCGGCTGTCGCTGTCGGCGCAGCTGATCATGGACATCTCGCGCGACAAGGTGTCTGCGCCCTAGATTCCATGCGCCTGCGCCACATCGAGGTCTTCAACGCCATCATGCTCACCGGCAGCGTGAGCGCCGCGGCGCGGCTCATCAACATCACGCAGCCGGCGGTCAGCCGCACCTTGCAGCATGCCGAGATCCAGCTCGGCTTTCCGCTGTTCCAGCGCGCCAAGGGCCGGCTCTCGGCGACCACCGAGGCGCTGGCCCTCTATCCGCACATCGAGCGCCTGTTCGCGCAGCTCGACGAGGTGCAGCGGCTGGCGGCCAACCTGCGCACGGCGAGCGATGCGGGCGAACTCCGCGTCCTGAGCGTGCTGGCCTTGAGCTACGAGGTGCTGCCGCGGGCCCTGAAGCGCTTCCGTGAGCAGCATCCGTCGATCGCGGTGACGCTCGAGTCGCTGCATTCGCCGCAGATCATGTCGGCGCTGTTGCTCCAGGAGGCCGATGTCGGCTTCGCGTTCAGCCCGGCGGTGCATCCCTCGCTGACCCAGGAGGCGCTGGCCGACAGCCGCATGGTCTGCATCGCCCCGAAGGGCATGCTGCCGCGGGCCCTGCTGCGCAACGGCTCGGTGGCCCTGCACGACCTGGTCAAGCTGCCGGTGATCGGGCTCGACAGCCGCGACCCGGTGGGCACCAGCCTGAGCCAGGCCTGCCGGCAGGCCGGCGTGGGCTTCCAGCAGGCGGTGGTCACGGTGCAGACCTACCATGCGGCGCTGGCGATGGCGCACCATGGCCTGGGCGTGGCGCTGGTCGACGGCTGCACCGCGAATTCGGCCGATCGCGGCAAGGTCGACGTGCTGACGCTCGAGCCGCACATCCCGGTGCCGATCCGCGCGCTGCGCTTCGCCGGACGGCCGGATTCGGTCGCGGTGCGCAGCATCACGCGCTTCATGCGCGAGGCGATCGAGGAGATGAAGGGGCCCGGATGAGCCACCCCCCCGACCGCCTGACGTCCTTGTTCCACAGCGGCGACGCCCTGCGCAGCCGAAGCGTGAGCGATGTCGTGCTGTGGGACCGGCTCGACCTGCCCGTGCCGCCCGCGCGCCTCGTTGCCGATTGGGAGCGGGAGGTCGCTGCGCGCCTGGAACTCGAGCCCGGCGACGTCGAGCCCCTGCCGCTGGCCCGGGCGCGTGCCCGCTGGCCGGACTACCGGCACTGCGTGCAGGCGATGTCCGACTGGACGCGCACGCTCGGGCTGTCGGAGGTGCTGGCCGCCAGCGAGGTCGCCCTGATGGCCTGCCGGGGCGCGCGGTACCACCATGACGGCGAGCACTACGGCGGGGCCGCCTTCTGCAATCTCTTCGTGAGCGAGGACAAGGGCCTGGACCTCCACTTTCCGGTGGCGGGCCATCGGATCCCGCTTGACCGCGGGACGGCGGTGGTGTTCGACACCGGCCAGCCGCACGCCGTCATCCGGCGTCAAGCCAGTGGCTTCGACCCGGCCGACTTCGCGCCCGGGCTGGACTGCACCCAGGTGTTCCTGACCTGGGAACTGCCGATCGAAGACCCGCATGTGGGACACACGCTCCGCGTGGACTTCGACACCGATCCCGCCGCCGCCCTGGGGATCGACCAGGAGCAGGTCCGGCTGAACGGTGAACGGGCCGTGGTGTGCCCCGAGTCCGGTCGCTGGCGCCGGCCGGTCTGAGCGTCCGCTCAACGCCCCGAAATCCGCGCCCATGCCGCCCGCAGGCGTCGCGCGCGGTCTTCGAACAGGTACGAGCCCGCCAGCGCCAGCAGGCCTGAAACGAACCCGGTCACGAGCGCTTCGGCGTAGGGGATGTCGTAGTGATTGGCATGCGAGTAGGCGTCGCCCACCGCGGTCAGGCAGCCGACGACCAGCGCATTGCCGTACCGGTTGGTGTAGAGCCTGACCGCCGGCGTGAAGGTCAGGAGCACCGCCAGGATGCCGGTCGCCAAGCCGGTCTGCAGCGCGGTCGCCCAATGCGCCGCGCTCATCAGATTGCTCCAGCTCCCCGGCATGCAGGTCATGCAGGCGGAGGTGGGCTGCCAGAAGCGCTGGATGAACAGCCTGGCGCGGCGCTTCCAGTCGGTCGAGATCATGGGGTCCCCGTCGAGGCCCGGAATGATCGCACGGAGTCGACCTCGCGGGGGCGAAGTCAGTTCAGCGCCTCGGCCACCCGTTCGGCCGAGCCGAACGCCAGCGTGAACCCCAACGCCCCGTGGCCGGTGTTGAAGAGCATGTTCGAGGGGGCGCCCTCGAGCCGCCCGACGATCGGCACGCCGGTCGGCGTGGCCGGCCGCATGCCGGTCCAGGGCTGCAGTGCTTCAAGCCGGCCGGCGCGCGGGAAAACGGCGCGCGTGGCCTCGGCCAGCGCCTCGATGCGCTGGGCCGGGATGCTGGCGTCGTGGCCGACCAGCTCGGCCATGCCGGCCACCCGCAGACGCGATCCGATGCGCGCGAACACCACCTTTCGGACGCTGTCGGTGACGCTCACCTGCGGCGCCGCGCCCGGTGCCGGATCGACATCGACCGTGATGCTGTAGCCCTTGAGCGGGTAGACCGGCAGGTAGGCGCCGAGCTGGCGCCCGAGCCGGTGCGAGGCCGTGCCCAGCGCCATCACGAAGGCATCGGCCTCGACGTCGCCGGCGGCGGTGTGCACCGCGGCCACCCGCCCGTCGCGGGCATCGAAGCCGGTGATCTCGGTGTCGAGCATGAAGCGCACGCCGCGCGCGCGCAGCGCCCGCAGGAGCTCCGTGCAGACCTTGAGGCAGTCGGCCGCGCATTCGCTGGGCGTGTGGACGGCGCCGGCGATCCGCGCCCGGTAGCTGGCCAGCGCCGGCTCGATGGCGATGCACTCGTCGGCCGTGACCAGGCGCTGCTCACTGCCCATGGCCCGCTGCAGTTCGAGCTGCCGCTGGGCGCCGGCCAGCGATGCTGCACCGGCGTAGAGCACCAGCTTGCCGGTGGCCGAGAAATCGCAGTCGGGCGCGACGTCGGCGCGCATGGCCTCGAAGGCGGCGCGGCTGCGCGCCGCGAGCGCCAGCAGGCTGGCGGTGCTCTCGTGCGAAGTGCGGGCGTTGCAGGCCGCCAGGAAGGCCAGGGCCCAGCGCCATTGCAGCGGGTCGAGCTGCGGGCGCAGCTTGAGCGGCGAGGAGGGCGACAGCAGCAGCTTGGGCAACTGCTTCCAGATCGACGGGTCGGCCAGCGGCTGGACGTACGAGTAGCTCAGCTGCGCGCCATTGCCGCCGCTCGCTCCGGCGCCGGGCGCGGCACGGTCGATCACGCTGACCTGGAAACCCTGGCGGTTCAGCTGCCAGGCGGTCGCCAGGCCGACGATGCCGGCCCCGAGCACGCAGACGTGCATGACGCTTTCCTCTCTCTTGTTTCGGAAGGCTCGACTCTAGGTCCGCGCCGACGCGCCGGGAAATGCCAAAAGCGCGGCAGCCCATAGCCAAAGCACATGGCATGCCCAGCCCATAACTTTTGGTCATGCCCGGGCGCAGAAAAGGAATTGTGAGCGGCGCATGAATGATTCCTACACTTGCTTACCTTCAATCAGCCGAAAGGGCTCCATGAAATTCTCCGCATCGATGGCCGCGGTCCTGCTCGCCGCAGCCACCACCGGCGCCCAAGCCGCCGACACCCTGGCCAAGATCGCCGAGAGCGGCAAGATCACCCTGGCCTACCGCGAATCGTCCGTGCCCTTCAGCTACCTCGCAGGCGGCGAGAAGCCGATCGGCTTCTCGGTCGAGCTGTCGAACGCGGTGGTCGACGCGGTCAAGAAGAAGCTCAACAAGCCCAAGCTCGAGGTGGCGCTGATGCCGGTGACCTCACAGAACCGGATCCCGCTGATCAGCAACGGCACCATCGACCTGGAGTGCGGCTCGACCACCAACAACACGGCGCGTGCCAAGGACGTCAGCTTCGCCATCAACCACTTCTACACCGGCACCCGCCTGCTGGCGAAGAAGTCCTCGAAGATCAAGAACTACGCCGACCTGGCGAAGAAGACCGTGGCCAGCACCACCGGCACCACCAACGCCCTGGTCATGCGCAAGTACAACACCGAGAAGAACCTCGACATGGACCTGGTGCTCGGCAAGGACCACGCCGACGCCTTCCTGCTGGTCGAGAGCGACCGCGCGGTCGCCTTCGCGATGGACGACATCCTGCTGTTCGGCCTGATGGCCAACGCCAAGAACCCGGCCGACTTCGAGGTCGTCGGCGACGCGCTGCAGGTCGAGCCCTATGCCTGCATGCTGCCCAAGGACGACCCGGCCTTCAAGAAGCTGGTGGACGACACCTTCATCGACCTCATGAAGAGCGGCGAGTTCGAGAAGATGTACGCGAAGTGGTTCCTGCAGCCGATCCCGCCCAAGGGCGTGCCGCTGAACCTGCCGATGAGCCCGCAGCTGCGCGAGAACATCCAGGCGCCGAACGACAAGCCCGCGACCTGAACCCGAACGGCGGTATCGCATGCTCGCGCCGCAAACGGTCGGCATCCTCGGCGGCATGGGCCCGGCGGCCGGCGCGGACTTCGTGCGCCTGTTCGTCGACGCCTGCGCCCGCCTGCTGCGCGCGCACGGCCAGGTGGTCGGCGACCAGGCCTTTCCGGAGCACTGGCTGGCCCAGGTGCCGGTGCCCGACCGCAGCGGTGCGCTCGAGTCGAGCGAGTCCGGCGCCCACCAGCCGCTCGAGCCGATGCTGCAGGCGCTGGGGCGGCTGGCCGCGCTGGGCAGCCGCGCCGTGGCCATTGCCTGCAACACGGCGCACGCCTGGCACGGGACGCTGCAGGCCCGCTTTCCGCAGGTCGAGGTGCTGCACGTGGCGCGGGAGGTGTCGGCCCACCTGGCGGCGCAGGGCGTGCGCGGCGCCGCGCTGATGGCGACCGAAGGCACCTACCGGGTCGGTCTCTACGCGCAGGCGATGGCCGACGCCGGCATCGCCTGCCACCTGCCGCTGGACGAGGAGCGCCGCCTCCTCATGCGCGGCATCTATGACGGCGTGAAGGCCGGCGACATGGCGCTGGCCCGTTCCTGCTTCAGCCGGGTGGCGCTGCAGCTGGCGCATCGCCACGGGCCGGTCGCGATCGTGATGGGCTGCACCGAGATCCCGCTCGGGCTGCAGGGGGCGGCCGGGACCGAGGGCCTGGACTTGCTCGACCCGGCGCAGGTGCTGGCGTCGGCGCTGGCGGCGCGCGCCTATCGCGGGGCTCCGGGGCATCCCCCTTGACACGGTTGATAAGATCGAAGCGCCGAAGCCGTCCGATGGGCGGCTTTTGTTTTTGCCTCCCAAGCGCGAAGCCGCCATGAATTTGTTTGCCATCATCGCCGCGACCCTGGTCGCCGGTATCGGAAGTGTCTGGATCGCCGCGCTGCTGCTGCGCGTGGGCGTGCGCAGCGGCTCCGGCGGGGTCAATCCGCAGCACCTGCTGAGCCTGGCCGCGGGCGCCTTGCTCGCGACCGCCTTCATGCACCTGCTGCCCGAGGCCTTCGAGAGCCGGATCGAACCCGGCGTGCTGTTCGGCGTGCTGCTGTTCGGGCTGGTCTTCTTCTTCCTGCTCGACAAGGCGGAGCTGTGGCACCACGGGCACGAGCATCACCAGGGCCATGACCACGGCCACGCCCATGCCCACGCGCATGCCCATGCGCACGGCCACGACCATGCGCCGCGCGGCGGCGGCGGCTGGGCCGTGCTCACCGGCGACAGCGTGCATTGCTTCGGCGACGGCATCCTGATCGCCTCGGCCTTCATTGCCGACCTGCGGCTGGGCATGGTGGCGGCGATCGCGGTGCTGGCGCACGAGGTGCCGCACCATATCGGCGACCTGGTGGTGCTGCGCCAGAGTTCGGCCAACCCGCGGGCGGCGCTGGTCAAGGTCTCGCTGGCCGGCACCATGACGGCGCTCGGCGGCGTGGTTGGCTGGTGGCTGGTCGACCGGCTGCACGGCTGGCTGCCGTATTTCCTGGTGCTGGCGGCCAGCAGCTTCGTGTACGTGGCCCTGGCCGACCTGATCCCGCAGCTGCAGAAACGGCTGCCCGCGCGCCAGACCGCCTTGCAGATCGTCTGGCTGGTGGCAGGCATCGTGCTGGTCACGCTGGTGAGCCGCCTGGCGCATGGCGACCACGACCATGCCCACGAAGGCGCCGGTCATGACGCCGCCCACGAAGCGGCCCACACCCACTGAATGGACACCCGCGGCGCTTTCTGACAAGCTTCTTGTCCCTTCGCCGATGAGGTGGATTCGGCGGGGCGCGCCTAGTGGGGCGCATCATGCGAAGCAGCTATCTAGGAGTCCGATCATGACCAGCGCCGACCCCCCTCTGCGGTCCGGAGAAGCCGCAGACGAACCCGAGATCGACGACACCGACGACGTCTTGCCCGAGGACGAAGAGGAATTCGATTCGGACGAAACCGGCGCCACCGACGAGCTGTCGGAAGAAACCGGCATCGACCTCACCGACGCCAGCGAACTCGACGCCGACAACGTGCCGGCCGACGAGGAATTCGACCGGGTGATCCAGGCGCCCGACTGAGCCCGCCACCGCGGGCGGAGATCAGTCCTCGAGGGTAAAGCCCACCTTCAGCGTCACCTGCCAGTGGCCGACCTTGCCGTCGACCACGTGGCCGCGGGTCTCGGTGACCTGGAACCACTGGATGTTGCGCACCGATTCGCTGGCCTTCGCGATCGCGCGGCGCACTGCATCGTCGCTGCTGGTCGGGGACGAGCCGGTGAGTTCCAGAAGCTTGTAGACATGATCGGACATGGTGGTCTCCTTTTTTCGGGACCGCCATGGTGGCACGTTCGCAGCCGTCTGTGGGGGCTCCCTATACTTCCGGCGCATGCACCCCTCTCAAGTCGGAATCCGCCGGGCCGCGCGCCTTGTCCTCTCGTTGCTGGCCGTGGTGCTGCTGGCCGGCTGCTACGCCCCGGTGCGGTTGATGCCCACCCCGGTGAGCTTCAGCAACGGTGACATCGACCCCTTCGAGAAGATCGGCGAGAAGCTCAAGACCACCGACGTGCCGGTGTTCTATGCCACCAACCGGCTGGCGCTGATCGAGCATCCCGATCCGGTCCACACCATCGTGCCGACCGACGACCTGCGCATGGGCGTGGCCCACGTGCGGGTCGGCGACGAGTCGCTCGACTGGGAGACGCTGCATCGCCTGTCGACCAGCGCAGATCCCGACGAGCGCCCGATCGTCCACCTCGAGCGGCTCGAGCAGAAGGCGGTGCTGCGCTCGAACGAGGACGTGAAGAACTCGCCCGAGGCCCAGGCCTTCTTCGCGATGATCAACAAGGCGCTGGCCGCCAGTCCCAACAGCGAACTGCTGATCTACGTGCATGGCTCCAACAACACGGTGCCTCGTGCGGCCGCCCAGGCGGCGCAGTTCCGCCATTTCACCGGGCGGCGGATGGTGGTGCTGGTCTTCATGTGGCCTTCTGCGGGATCGATCCTGCGCTACCTGACCGACGTCAACAATGCGGCCAGCACGGTCGAGCCTTTCGCGCGGATGGTCGAGCTGCTGGGCGAGAACACCACGGCGTCGAAGATCGACGTGCTGGCCTACAGCGCCGGCGCGCAGGTGCTGAGCCCGGCACTGGTGCGGCTGGGCACGCCGCGGCCCGGCGAGACGCGGGCCCAGCTGCAGCAGCGCCTGCGGCTCGGGCAGATCTACTTCGCGGCGCCGGACATCGACACCCGCCGCTTCGTCAACGAGCTGACCGGCTACATCGACATCATCGAGCGCGTGAGCATCGCCGCCAACCTCAACGACTCGGTGCTGCGCTTCGCCGCCATCGTCGGCCGGGCCTCGCGCGCCGGCCGGCCCGACGTGACCGAACTCGACGAGGAGCAGACCCGCTTCCTGGTCGACGCATCGCGCAAGCTGCGCTTCGACCTGATCCGCGTCGACCCGAACGACATCCCCAACCTGCCCGAGAGTTCGCACGCCTTCTGGTACGACGACCCCTGGGTCAGCGGCGACATGGTGGCGCAGTTCCTGTTGAATGCGCCGCCGCCGCGGCGCGGGCTCGACGAGCAGCAGACCCCCGGGGGCGCGCGCTACTGGCGTTTCCCGGCCGATTTCTACGACCGGATCTACCAGTTGTTCCGGCCTAGGGCGGGTGGTTAGGGCTTCGGGCTGCCGCTGTACTTGGTGACGCTGTCGGCGGCGATCTGGTAGCCGCTGACGCCCATCATCGAGTCGTTGCGCACGGTCTGCAGCTTGCCGCTGACCCAGACCGTGTCCATGGCGCGGAACTTCGCACCCTGCTTCGGGCGCACGTGGAGGATCTGGTTGGCCGGCGGCGGCGGCGTGTGGATGCAGGCGCCGAAGTAGGGCACCAGCAGGAACTCGGTGACCTCGCCCTTGTTCTCCTCGAGCGGCACGATGAAGCCCGGGATCTTGACCTCGACGCCGTTGAGCGCCGGATTGGTCGGTGCGTTGTTCGACACCTCCTGCAGCTTCATGAGCAGCTCGTTGGCGCGCGGGTCGCTGTCGTCGAGCTTGCTCAGGTCGATGCCCTTGAGCTCCTTGCCGGGGTCCCAGTCCTTGGGCACCAGCTCTTCCCAGGTGATGAGGCGCGGCTGGCCCGGCACGGCCTTGGTGTCGGCAACCTTGCCGCCGAGCGGCTGGGTCGGCGAGGTGGCCTGCGGTGCGGGGCCGGCGGCGAGGGCGCTGCTGGCGATGGTGAACGAAAGCAGCGACAGAAGAAGAGGGCGCAAGTTCATGTGTCAGATCCTGGGGGAGAGTCCATCGGCAAGCGACAACCTGTAGGCACGAATGCCCGGCAGCAAGCTGGCGAGCCAGCCGGCCGCCAGCACGCTCGCGAGCAGCAGCCATTCGTTCGGGGTGGGTTCGGTCAGCCGCAGCGCGAGACCGAAATGGGACTGCAGCCAGGGCGACAGGCAGGCGACGCCGAGCACCGTCGCCACGACGCCGAGCAGCACGCCCAGCAGCGTCACCAAGGCGCCTTCGAGCGCCAGCAGCGCCAGCACATGGCGCAGGCTGGCGCCGACCGCGCGCAGCACGGCGAGTTCACGGCGCCGTTCGTTCAGACCGGCCATCACCACCGACACCAGTCCGGCCAGGCTCACCAGCGCGACCAGTGCCGACATCAGCAGCAGCGCGTTCTCGCCGACGCCGACCACGCGCCAGAGTTCGTCGAGCGCCACGCCCGGCAGGATCGCCATCAGCGGCTCGCCGCCATAGGTCGAGACCCAGCGCTGGACCGCAAACACGGCGGCCCGGTTTTTCAGGCCGACCAGCACCGCGGTCACGGTCTTGGGCGTGAGGTCGAACTTGCGCACCTGCTCGGCCGGGATCTTGAGGCCCGGCATCGGCGCGCCGCCGACCCATTCGAGATGGATCGCCTCCATCGCCTCGAGCCCGATGTGAACCGTGCGGTCGACCGGCGTGCCGGTGCGCGCGAGCACGCCCACCACGGTGAAGGGCTTGTCGGCATGGTCGGAGACGTCGAGCTCGCCGCTGCCGTGCGCCAGCGTGATCTGCTGGCCAACGCGATAGCCGAGCGAATCCGCCACCTCGGCGCCGACCACGGCGTCGAACAGCTCGGCGAAGGGCTTGCCTTCGCGCAGCCGCAGCGGCTGCCGGTTGCCGTAGCGGAAGCGCTCGAAGTAGGCCGGCGTGGTGGCCAGCACCGAGAAGCCGCGATGGGAGTCGCCGAGCGACACCGGCACCACCCAGGCGACGCCCGGGTGGGTGGCCAGCGCCTGGACGCTCTTCCACTGCAGGTTGTTGGTGGCGGCGCCGATGCGGAACACCGAATACAGCAGCAGCTGGGTCGAGCCGGTGCGCGCGCCGACGATCAGGTCGGTGCCCGACACGGAGGACGAGAAATTCTCGCGCAGCTCGGTGCGGATGCGTTCGACGCCCAGCAGCAGGAAGGTCGACAGCGCGATCGAGAGCACCGTGAGCGCCAGCGTGAAGCGGCGGTTCCAGGCGCTGCGCCAGGCGATGCCGAACAGCGCCGTCATGCCGCCACCCCCGAGGCGGCGCGGTTGATCTCGGGCAGCAGCACATGGCGCGAGAAGCGCGCGCCGATGCGCTGGTCGTGGCTCACGAAGACCAGCGCGCTGCGATGGGCCGCGCAGGCCGCCAGCAGCACGTCGAGGAAGGCCTCGCGGCGGTCCTCGTCGAGCGCCGAGGTGGGCTCGTCGGCGATGACGACCTCGGGATGGCCGATCAGGGCCCGGGCCGCCGCCACGCGCTGCTGCTGGCCGACCGACAACTGCATCGCCTGGCGCTGCCAGAGGCTGCTGTCCAGGCCCATCCGGGCCAGCAGTTCGCGGGCCTGCGCCTGCGCCGAGCCGTCCTGCGAGGCCTGCGCCATGCGGCGGCCCGAGAAGCGGCAGGGCAGCAGCACGTTGTCGAGCACGCTGAGGTAGGGCAGCAGGTTGAACTGCTGGAAGATGTAGCCCACGTGCGCGACCCGGGCCCGGTCGCGCGCGGCGCCGGAGAGCGCGGCCCAGTCGTGGCCCAGCAGGCGGACCTGGCCGGCGTCGGCGATCAGCACGCCGGCCAGCAGCGACAGCAGCGTGCTCTTGCCGCAGCCGCTCGGCCCGTGCAGGAACACCGCCTCGCCTGCATTGACCTCGAAGCGCTCGATGTCGATGCAGGGGCGGTCGGCGCCCGGCCAGGCGAAGCGCAGCGCGGCGGCCGAAAGGACGAAGCTCACGGTCGGATCACTTGCCCCAGGCCAGCCGGATCGCGGGCCGCTTCAGCGTGCGCTTGAACTGGCCCTGCGGCGCGGCGATCTGGGCCTCGATCTGGCGCGGCCCCTTGAAGGCGTTGAACAGCTCGACATCGATGAACTTGGCGGCTGCCGCGTTGGTGCAGTTGAATGCGAAGCTGCCATCCAGGTCGGCGTGGCCTTCGGCGGCACCTTCTTCGCCCTTGCCCAGCCCCAGCGTGGCCGAGCGCAGCGTCACCGGGCCGAGCTTGCAGTTCGCGGCCGGATCGATCTTGAACAGGTCGGCGCCGGCGCGCAGCTGCGCGATCGCGTCCTCGACGGTCTTCTTCTCGGCGTCGGTGCGCGGGGCGCGCTCGAAGCCGACGAAGTTGTCGAGCGGGGATTCCATCGCGATCACGATGGTCGGGCCGTCGACCACGACGTCGAGCCTGATCTGGCCATGGACGTGGGCGGCCTGTGCCTGGGCCGATGCGGCCAGGGGAGCGGCCAGGAGGGCGGTGATCGCGAAGGTGACGAACGGTCGTCGGAACAGGGTCATGCTTGGGCGCCTTGCCGGGTCGGCAGCCCCGGCGTGTTGCTCCACTCGCTCCAGCTGCCGGCATAGAGCGCGGTCGGCCCGAGGCCCGCGATCTGCATGGCGAGCAGGTTGGGCACGGCGCTCACGCCGCTGCCGCATTGGTGGACGACCGTCGCGGGATCCCGGCCCGCCAGCAAATCCTCGAACTCGGTGCGCAACTGCGCGGCCGGCTTGAATTTTCCGTCGGGACCGAGGTTCTCGGTGAAGGGCCGGTTCAGGGCCCCCGGGATGTGACCCGCGATCGGGTCCAGAGGTTCCACCTCGCCGCGATATCTTGCGGCGGCGCGGGCGTCGATCAGCGTCTGGTCAGGCTGCTCGAGCCGGGCCGCGACCGTTCGCGTGTCGACCAGCTTCAGCAGCGGCGCGCCGGCGACGAAGTTCGACTGGAAATGCGTCGGCTCCTCGCGGCTCGTGACCTCGCCGCCCGCCGCCTGCCAGGCCTGCAGGCCGCCGTCGAGCACGGCCACGGCCTCGTGGCCCATCCACTTGAGCATCCACCAGAGCCGGCCGCAATAGTTGGCGCCATTGCGGTCGTACACCACCGCCTGCATGCCGTTGGCGAAACCGACGCTCGACAGCCAGGCCGCGAAGCGCTCGCGGCTGGGCAGCGGGTGGCGCCCGCCCGAAGCCGGCGGGCCGTCGTCCTGCGCCACCACCACGCCGTGGGCGCCCGGCGCGCCATGCTTGGCACTCAGGTCGGTGTCGATGTTGGCGTACACCGCGCCCGGGATGTGGGCCGCGCGGTACAGCTGCGGGCCGGCGTCGGGCTTCATCAGCTCGAAGCTGCAGTCGAACAGCATCGATGCGGTGCCGCTGGCCAGCAGGGTCTTCAGCTGCTCGGCGGAAATCAAGGTCGTGTACATGAAAGCTCCCCTTCAGTGTTCCTCGGCGGGCGCCTTGGGCAGCGAGCGCTGGCGCAGCACGGTGGCGGCGATGCCGCTGCAGACGATCAGTGCCATGCCGGCCCAGCCCGAGGCGTCGATCCGGTCGCCGAACAGCAGCACGCTGTAGATCGCGGCGAAGACGATGCCCGAGTATTGGAGATTGGCAACCAGCAGGGTACCGCTTTCGGTCTTGGCGCTGGCGTAGGCGCGCGTCATGCAGAGCTGGCCCAGCGCCGCCAGTACGCCCACCGGCAGCAGCCACAGCGCGTGGCCCCAGGTCCATTCGGCCCACGGCGTGGCCCCGCCCAGCAGGGTGCCGAGGCCGCCCGCCACGGCAGAGCCGACCGCGAAATAGAACACCGTGCGCGCCTCGGGCTCGCCGAGCCGCGACAGCGCGACGACCTGCATGTAGGCGAAGGCGGCCGTGAGGCCGGACAGCAGGCCCATCAGGCCGGCGAAGCCCTGGTTGTCGCCGACCGTCGGCTTGAGCATCAGCACCACGCCGCCGAAGCCGGCCAGCACGGTCAGCACCAGCGGGCCTTGCAGCGGCGGCCGCGCAATGTTGCCGTCGCGGCCCGGCACGGGCACCCAGGCGAGCAGGGCGCCGCCGACCAGGAAGGCGGCAATCCAGACGCTGCTCATGTAGTTGAGCGTCATGGCGGTGGCCAGCGGCATGTGGGCGATGGCGAAGAACCAGGCGCCCAGCGAGACCACGCCGATCAGGCTGCGCCAGGCATGCATGCCGGGGTAGCGCGTGCCCAGCGTGACGCCGCGGCTGCGTGCCAGCACCCAAAGGAAGACGATGCCGATCAGGCCGCGGTAGAACACCAGTTCGGCGCTGGAGAACCAGGCCGAGGCGAACTTCACGCACACGCCCATGGTGGCGAAGATCAGTGCGCCCAGCACCATCCAGAGCGCCTGCATCAGGAGGGGCTGCGCATCTCGCGGCGGTACCACTCGTGGAACTGCTGCATGCCGTCTTCCATCGGGCTCTGGTAGGGGCCGCTCTCGTCGTCGCCGCGCAGCATCAGGGCGCGGCGGCCGGCGTCCATGCGCTCGGCGATCTCGTCGTCTTCGACGCAGGTCTCCATGTAGGCGGCCTGCTGGGCCTCGACGAACTCGCGCTCGAAGGCGACGATCTCTTCCGGGTAGAAGAACTCGACCATGTTGAGCGTCTTCTGGGGCCCGATCGGATGCAGCGTCGACACCGTGAGCACGTGCGGATACCACTCGACCATCACGTGCGGGTAGTAGCTGAGCCAGATCGCGCCGTAGCGGGGTGGATGGCCGTTGCGGTACTTGAGCAGCTGCTCTTGCCAGCGCTGGTAGACCGGGCTGCCGGCGCGTCCGAGCCGGTTGGCCACGCCCACCGTCTGGACCGAGAAATGATGGCCGAACTCCCAGCGCAGGTCGTCGCAGGTGACGAAGCTGCCGAGGCCGGGGTGAAACGGGCCGACGTGGTAGTCCTCGAGGTAGACCTCGATGAAGGTCTTCCAGTTGTAGTTGCACTCGTGCAGTTCGACACGGTCGAAGGCGTAGCCCTCGAAGTCGAGGTCCAGGCGCGGGCCGAGCCGGGCCAGGTCGGCGCCGATGTCGCGGCCGCGGCCGTTGGCGCTCTGCTCGAACAGCAGCCCGTTCCATTCGGTCAGCGGGTAGTTGTGCAGGTTGAGGCAGGGGTCCTGCTCGAAGTGCGGGGCGCCGATCAGGGTGCCGGTGGTGCGGGCGTCGGCGGCGGCGTAGGTCCAGCGGTGCAGCGGGCAGACGATGTTGCCGCCGGCCTGCGCATCGAGCTGGCCGCGGCCTTGCAGGATCAGCGCCTGGCGATGGCGGCAGACGTTGGAGATCAGCTCCACCCCCTTCGGCGTGTGCACCAGCGCGCGGCCCTGCTGTTCCTGGGGCAAGGTATGGAAGTTGCCCGGTTCGGGAACCGTGAGGCGGTGGCCGACATAGCGCGGCCCGTCGGCGAAGAGCGTTTGCAGCTCGCGGGCGTAGAGCGCCTCGTCGAAGTACGCGGAAACCGGAAGTTGGCTCGAAGCCTGCTGCAGTTGAAGACTTAAATCAGACATGGGTGACCTGACCAAGCTCCCCACAGGGAGAGAGAAATAAAAACGGAAGGCTGCCGTCGAAGGTGTGGACGGCCCGAAGGAGTGCGCCGGCAGCGCCGGCTTTTGGGAGAGGGCGATTGTACCCTCGGCGCCGCATTCCTGCCCCCGCCCTAAAATGGCGCGTTTCACGCCAAACCCCTGAATGCCCAAGGTGCCTCCTTCTCCCATGCCCGCCGATGCGTCCGCCGTGGCCAGCTCGCCCGACACCGGTCCCTTGCCCGCGAGCTACGAAGCCGGGCTCCAGGAACTCGAACAACTCGTGACCGAACTCGAATCCGGCCAGTTGCCGCTCGACAAGCTGCTCGGCAGCTACCAGCGCGGCGCCGCGCTGCTCGCCTTCTGCCGCGACCGCCTGCAGGCGGTCGAAGACCAGATCAAGGTGCTCGACGCGGGCAGCCTCAAGGTCTGGGCCGGCGAATGAAGGGCGTGGACACCTCGCGCTGGGATGCGGCGCGGCTGGCCGCCTGGAGCGACCCCTACCTGGCGAGCGTCGAGTCGGCGCTGTCGCGATGGGTGGGCGTCGATGCCCCGGTCCGGCTCGGCGATGCCATGCGCTATGCGGTCCTCGACGGCGGCAAGCGGCTGCGGCCCCTGCTGGTGTTCGCGGCCAGCGAAGCGGTCGGAGGCCAGCCGGCCGCGGCCCTGCGGGCTGCCTGCGCGGTCGAATTGATCCACGCCTACTCGCTGGTGCACGACGACCTGCCGTGCATGGACAACGACGTGTTGCGCCGCGGCAAGCCGACGGTGCACGTGGCGTTCGGCGAAGCCGGCGCCCTGCTGGCGGGCGACGCCCTGCAGGCGCTGGCGTTCGAATTGCTCACGCCCGCCGGCGACGAAGTGGCAGCGGAGGTCCAGGCCCAGCTCTGCCGCCTGCTGGCCACGGCGGCCGGCAGCCAGGGCATGGCCGGTGGCCAGGCGATCGACCTGGCCAGTGTCGGCCTGGCCCTCGACGAGGCCCAGCTGCGCGAAATGCACCGGCTCAAGACCGGCGCGCTGCTGCAGGGCAGCGTCGAGATGGGCGCGGCCTGCGGCGACCGGCAGCCGCCCCCGGTGCTCGCCGCCCTGCGCGACTACGGCGCCGCCGTGGGGCTTGCCTTCCAGGTGGTGGACGACATCCTCGACGTCGTCGCCGATTCCGAGACGCTCGGCAAGACCGCCGGCAAGGACGCCGCCAGCGACAAGCCCACCTACGTGTCGCTGCTCGGCCTCGACGGCGCCCGCGCGCAGGCCCGCGAACTGCTGGCCCGCTCGCTCGCCGCGCTCGATCGCAGCACCCTGGCCGACACCGCCGCGCTGCGGGCGCTGGCCTACATGATCGTGGACCGCGATCGATAACAACAACACCTCCCCCATGGCTCCGCTGCTCCCCACCATCCACGATCCCTCCGTGCTGCGCCGGTTCGACCGCGTGCAGCTCAAGCAACTGGCCGACGAGGTGCGCACCTGCGTGCTCGACAACGTGTCGCGCACCGGGGGCCACCTGAGCTCGAACCTCGGCACGGTCGAGCTCACGGTCGCGCTGCACCATGTCTTCAACACGCCGCACGACCGGCTGGTGTGGGACGTGGGCCACCAGACCTATCCGCACAAGATCCTGACCGGCCGGCGCGAGCGCATGCCGACCCTGCGCCAGCTCGGCGGCATCTCGGGCTTCCCGCAGCGCAGCGAGAGCGAGTACGACACCTTCGGCACGGCCCATTCGTCGACCAGCATCTCGGCTGCGCTCGGCATGGCGATGGCGGCCAAGCAGAAGGGCGAGGACCGGCATTCGGTGGCGATCATCGGCGACGGCGCGCTGACCGCCGGCATGGCCTTCGAGGCGCTCAACAACGCCGGCGTCTGCGACTGCAAGCTGCTGGTGATCCTGAACGACAACGACATGTCGATCAGCCCGCCGGTGGGCGCGCTCAACCGCTACCTGGCGCAGCTGATGAGCGGCAACTTCTATGCCGCCGCCAAGAACGTCGGCAAGAGCGTGCTGCGCGCGGCGCCGCCGCTGTTCGAGCTGGCCAAGCGCTTCGAGCAGCATGCCAAGGGCATGGTGGTGCCGGCCACGCTGTTCGAGCAGTTCGGCTTCAACTACGTCGGCCCGATCGACGGCCACGACCTCGATTCGCTGATCCCGACGCTCGAGAATCTCAAGCATCTCGACGGCCCGCAGTTCCTGCATGTGGTCACCAGGAAGGGCCAGGGCTACAAGTTGGCCGAGGCCGACCCGGTGGCCTACCACGGGCCGTCCAAGTTCGACCCCGCCGTTGGGCTGGTCAAGCCCGCGACGGCGCCGAAGCAGACCTTCACGCAGGTCTTCGGCCACTGGCTGTGCGACATGGCGGCGCAGGACGGCCGCCTGGTCGGCATCACGCCGGCGATGCGCGAGGGCTCGGGGCTGGTCGAGTTCGAGCAGCGCTTTCCGGGCCGCTACTACGACGTCGGCATCGCCGAGCAGCATGCGGTCACCTTCGCGGCCGGACTGGCCTGCGAAGGCCTGAAGCCGGTGGTGGCGATCTACTCGACCTTCCTGCAGCGCGCCTACGACCAGCTGATCCACGACGTCGCGATCCAGAACCTGCCGGTGGTGTTCGCGCTCGACCGCGCGGGGCTGGTGGGTGCCGACGGCGCGACGCACGCGGGTGCCTACGACATCCCGTTCCTGCGCTGCATTCCGAACATGAGCGTGGCCTGCCCGGCCGACGAGGCCGAGTGCCGGCAGCTGCTCAGCAGTGCCTATGAACAGGACCACCCGGTGGCGGTGCGCTACCCGCGCGGCGCCGGTGCCGGCGTCACGCCTCCGCTGACGCTCGAAGGGCTGCCGTTCGGCAAGGGCGAGATCCGTCGCGAAGGCCGCCGCATCGCGATCCTGGCCTTCGGCACCTTGCTGTATCCGGCGCTCACGGCCGCCGAGGCGCTCGACGCCACGGTGGTCAACATGCGCTGGGCCAAGCCGCTCGACGTCGAGCTGTTGCTCAAGGTCGCCGGCACGCACGATGCCATCGTCACCCTGGAAGAGGGCGCGATCATGGGCGGCGCGGGCAGCGCGGTGCTCGAAGCGCTGCAGGCGGCGGGCGTGCAGAAGCCGGTGCTGCAGCTGGGCTTGCCGGACCGCTTCATCGAGCACGGCGATCCGGCCAAGCTGCTGGCGGGCATCGGCCTCGACGCGGCCGGGATCGAGCAGTCGATCCGGGCCCGGTTCTAGGTAGCTGAGCGGGCGGCCGGTTGGCCGGACCGCCGCCACCCCGTACACTGCCGCCATGGACAGGATCTTCGAGCAGGTCGCGCGCTCCATGCAGCCGGTCGTCGAGCTGCGCGAGGATGCCGCCACGCACACCTACGCCTACGGCGTGCGCGCGCCGCGTGCCGGCGGTGTGGTGCCGCCCGTGTCTTTCAACGAAGGCGGCTTCGCCACCCTGGCGGCCTGCCTGCTGCATGTCGCCCGGGGACTGGGCGGCAACTTTCCGTGCATCTATGTGCGCCTGGAAGGCCAATGTGTCGGGGAGCGCGCCATCGCCGAGCTGTGGTGCGAGCCGGAGCGCGTCGCCAGCGAACTGGAGGCCGCCTACCGCGCAAGGCAGCCGCAGGGCGCGACTTCGGCGCCCGAAACGCTGCCCGGGTAGGTTCTATCCGCCCAGATACGCGTCCTGCACCTTCGGATTCCCGAGCAGCTCGCGCCCGTCGCCTTCCAGCACGATCTTCCCGGTCTCGATCACATACGCGCGGTCGGCGATCTTCAGTGCCTGCCGCACGTTCTGCTCGACCAGGAACACCGTCAGGCCCGCCTTGTTGATCTCGCGCAGCGTCCGGAAGATGTCCTGCACGATGATCGGCGCCAGGCCCATCGAGGGTTCGTCGAGCAGCAGCACGCGGGGCTTGGCCATCAGCGCGCGGCCGATCGCCAGCATCTGCTGCTCGCCGCCCGAGAGGTTGCCGGCGAGGCCGCCTTCGCGTTCCTTGAGGCGCGGGAACAGCGCAAATACGTGGTCGAGGTCGTCGGCGCGCTGGGCCCGGCTGTCGCGCCGGGTGTAGCCGCCGAGCTCGAGGTTCTCGCGCACGGTCAGCGTGGTCAGCGTGGCGCGGCCTTCGGCCACCTGGACCATGCCGGAGGCCACGATCTTGTGCGGCGAGAGCGAGCTCAGGTCCTGGCCGCCCAGTACCACCCGTCCGGCGGCCTTCTTGACCAGCCCCGACAAGGCCAGCAGCGTGGTCGACTTGCCGGCGCCGTTGGCACCGACCAGGGTCGTGATCTGGCCTTCGTGCAGTTCGAAGTCGATGCCCTTGACGGCCTCGATATGGCCGTAGGAGACCTTCAGGCCCTCGACCTTGAGCAGGGGAGAAGAAGAGGAAGCGCTCATGCCGTGGCTCCCTCGTTGCTCGCTTCGTCTTCCTCGCGGCCCAGGTAGGCCTCGATCACCTGAGGGTCGTTGCGGATCGCGTCCGGGCCGCCGCGCGCGATGATGCGGCCGAAGTTCAGCACGGCGATGTGCTCGCACAGGCCCATCACGAAGCGCATGTCGTGTTCGATCATGAAAATGGTGTAGCCGCGACCGCTGATGTTGCGGATCTCGTGCATCAGGTCGGTCTTTTCGCTGCTGTTCATGCCGGCCACCGGCTCGTCGAGCAGCAGCAGCTTCGGCTCGGTCGCCAGCGCGCGCGCCAGTTCGAGCTTGCGCTGGTCGCCGTAGGACAGGTTGTCGGCCGCGTCATCGGCCTTGTGGTCGAGCTTGACCCACGAGAGCAGTTCGCGCGCACGGTCGCGCGCGCGCCGCTCCTCGCTGCGGAAGAGGCCCGACGAGGCCAGCAGGCCGAGGCCGCCGTAGCGCAGCTTGGCGTGCATGCCGACCATCACGTTCTCGAGCAGCGACATCTCCTTGAAGATGCGGATGTTCTGGAAGGTGCGCGCGATGCCACCGCGGGTGATCTCGTGCGGCTTGACGCCGGCCAGGTCCCGGCCTTCGAAGCGGATCGTGCCGCCGGTGGTCGGCAGCAGCCCGGTGGTCAGGTTGAAGACCGTGGTCTTGCCGGCGCCGTTGGGCCCGATCAGCCCGAAGATGCCGCCCTGCGGCACCTCGAGGTTGACGTCCTGCAGAACCTTGAGGCCGCCGAAGTGGCGCGATACGCCGTCGAGCTGGAGAAGAGGCGTCGTGCTCATGCCGCAGCTCCCTTGCGTCCGAACCACTGGCGGAACCGCGCCGGGTCCCAGATGCCCTTGGGCAGGAACAGCACGATCAGCACCAGGATCACGCCGTTGACCACCAGCCGGAAGTCGCCGAAGGCGCGCAGCGCCTCGGGCAGGATCGTGAGGATCACGCCGCCGAGCACCGGGCCGGTAAGCCCGTTGATGCCGCCGAGCACGGTCATGGTGAGGATGTCGACGCCGCGGTCGAAGCCGAATTCGTTCGGGCCGATGAAGAAGGTCTGGTGCGCGTTGAGCACGCCGGCCAGGCCGGCGATGGCGCCGCCGAGCACGAAGGCCAGCATCTTGTGGGCCTGGACGTCGATGCCCATCAGGCCGGCGGCGGTTTCGTCTTCCTTGATGGCCTCGAAGGCGCGGCCGACCTTGGAGCGGCGCAGCCGCCAGAGGCCCAGCAGCACCAGCACCAGCGCCAGCGCGACGTGCCACCACTGGGTGATGGGCGGGATGCCGTTCAGGCCCAGCGCGCCGCCGGTCAGCGATTCGGCGTTGAGCACCACGATGCGCACCACCTCGCCGAAGGCCAGCGTGGCCATCGCCAGGTAGACGCCGGAGAGCCGGAGCGTCGGCTTGCCGATCACGAAGGCGGTCAGCGCCGGTGCCGCCATGCCGGCCGCGATCGCGACCGGGAACGGCACGCCGTAGGTCATCGTGAGGATCGCCGAGGTGTAGGCGCCGATGCCCATGAAGGCGGCGTTGGCCATCGCCAGCATGCCGCACGAGAGGGTGAGCCAGATCGACAGCGCCAGCAGGGCGTTGGTGCCCAGCGTGAGCACCAGGTTGCTGTAGACCGACCAGAAGTTGTTGAGGGCGTCCATGCTCAGACCTTGCGTTCCTGCATGGAGCCGAACAGGCCCTTGGGCCGCACCAGCAGCACCAGGAACAGCAGGCCGAAGGCGACCGCGTCGCGCATCGTCGAGCCGATGTAGGCCACCGACAGCACCTCGGCGAAGCCGAGGAACAGGCCGCCGAGCATCGCCCCGCGGATGTCGCCCATGCCGCCCAGGATGATCACCGCGATGCCCTTGTGCAGCATCGGCTGGCCCATCAGCGGGAACACGGCGTTGGAATAGAGGCCGATCAGCACGCCGGCCAGGCCGCCGAGCGCGGCGGCCGCGAACGAGGTCAGGAAGAACAGGCCTTCGACATTGATGCCGAGCAGGTAGGCGGCCTTGGGCGATTCGGCGATCGCGCGCAGGGCGCGGCCGAGCTGGGTGCGCTTGAGCGCGACCATCAGCACCCCCATCAGCACGAAGGACAGCAGGATGATGCCGAGTTCGAGCGCGGTCAGGTGGATGCCCGCGAGGTCCAGCGATTCGCCCGACACCACACCGGCCGGGAAGCGCACGTTCTCGGCTCCGAAGATGCCCTGGATGCCGTTGTTCAGGATGATCGCGACGCCGATGGTGGCGATCATCGGGATCAGGTGGGGGGCGTTGCGCGCGCGCAGCGGCCGCAGCACCAGGAAGTCGATCAGCAGGCCGAGCAGGCCGCAGAACACGAAAGCGAACAGCAGTCCGGCCCACAGCGGAAGATCGAAGCGCGCCATGGCCTGCACCGCGGCATAGGCGCCGACCATGAAGACCGCGCCGTGCGAGAGGTTGATGACGCCGAGCACGCCGAAGATGAGCGTGAAGCCGAGCGCAAAGAGCGCATAGACGCACCCGAGGGACAGTGCGTTGACAAGTTGCTGTTCAAGCATGGGAATTCCGTTCCGGAAGAAAGCGGGCCGGCCATGCCGGTCCCGCTGTTCGTGAAACACCGCGGAACCGGCTTTGCCGGGCCGCAGGTGTTGCCCCCGGCAGGGGGTGGGCGGCTACACGAAGTGAGCCAACCTGGGGGCGAGCGTTATTTGGCGATTACGAATTCAGCGCCTTTGGTCACGCTGACGATGGGGGTCTGCTGGGCGTCGTAGCCGGCCGGCTTGCCGGCCTTGTCGTTGGCGCGGCGGAACTGGAAAGCGCCAGTGGCACCGGTCCACTTGGCGTTCGGCAGCGCATCGCGCACGGCGGCACGGTCGGCGGTCAGGTTGCCGCTGATCTTGACGCCCTTGAGTGCCTGCGCCGCGATGTACATGGCGTCGTAGGCCTGGGCCGCGAACTGGTCGGGCGCGGTCTTGTACTTCTCGTTGTAGGCCTTGATGAACTTGGTGTTCTCGGGCGTCGCGTTGCTGGCCGACCAGGGGCTGCCGACATAGAGGTTGTCGGAGTTGCCCTTGGCGAGCTCGAACACCTTGACCGAGTTCATGCCGTTGCCGCCGATGATCGGCACGTTCAGGCCGAGCTGGCGGGCCTGCACCATGATCGGCGCGCCTTCGGCGAGCAGGGCCGACAGCACGATCGCATCGGCGCCGCTGGCCTTGATCTTGGTCAGCTGGGCCTTGAAGTCGACGTCGCCCTTGGCGAAGGTCTCGGTCGTGGTGACCGGGATCTTCAGGTCGTCGAGCGCCTTCTTGAAGTTGTCGTAGCCGCTCTTGGTGAAGACGTCGTCGTTGCCGTAGAGCACGGCGACCTTCTTGATACCGGCGTTCTTGACCGCGGTCTTGATGGTCTCGGGCAGCACGTCGGCTTCGGTCACCGAGTTGCGGAATACGTGGTCGCCGATCGAGGTGATGCCGTCGGCGGTGTTCGAGGTGCCGAAGGCCACGGTCTTGGCGGCCTGGGCGATCGGGTCGGCGGCCTGGGCCGAGTTCGACAGCGTCGGGCCGAAGACCATCAGCACCTGGTCCTGGAAGATCAGCTTCTTGAAGACGTTGATCGCTTCTTCCTTCTTGCCCTGCTCGTCGGCGACGATCAGCTCGATCTTGTTGCCGTTGATGCCGCCGGCGGCGTTGATCTCGGCGGCCGCGAGCTCGAAGCCGTTGCGGATCGCCACGCCATACTGCGCGGCACCGCCCGACAAGGCTTCGGCCACGCCGATCTTGAGGTCGGCGGCCTGGGCGGCGAAGGCGGCGAAAGTCGCCAGTGCGAGCAGCGAGGTCTTGAACGGAAGTTGTCTCATTTGGGAAGATCTTTCGGGAAAGGGAAGAACGGGGGCGGCCATTTTATAAGCTGCTTACAGGCCCCGCGTTCAGTGATTCCTACAATCGCGCGTCCCCGCCTTGGGGGCTTTCCAGGAGTTCCGATCGATGCAACGTCGTTTTCTGATCCAGCGTGCCGGCCTGGCCGGGGTGCTCGCTGCCGGCGTGGCGCCGGCCGTGCATGCGCAGGCGCTGACGCGCTGGCGGCTGGCATCGAGCTTCGCCAAGTCCCAGGACCTGCTGTTCGGCGCCGCCGAGTCCTTCGCCAGGAAGGTCGGCGAGATGAGCGGCGGGCGCTTCCAGGTCGAGGTCCATGCCGCCGGTGAACTGATGTCGGCGCGGGACGTGCTCGACGGCGTGCAGCGCGGCGCGATCGAGGCCTGCCACACCTCGGGCGCCTTGTTCGTCGACCACAACGAGGCCTTCGCCTTCGGCGCCGCGATCCCCTTCGGCATGAACGCGCGCCAACTGAATGCCTGGATGACCGAAGGCAATGGCCTCAGGCTCAGCCGCGAGTTCCACGCCGGCTTCGGCGCGGTCGGCTTTCCGTGCGGCAGCGCGGGGGCCCAGCGGCTTGGCTGGTTCGCCCGCGAGCTGCGCGGCGCCAACGACTTCAAGGGCCTGAAGGTCCGCTTCGATGGCCTGGCCGGGCGTGTGATCGCGCGCCTGGGCGGGGTGGTGCAGGGCCCGGCGTCGGGCAGCGACCTGCGCGAGGCCTTTTCCAAGGGCTTGGGCGGGGCCGAGGGCCTGAGCCCCTACGACGACCAGAAGCTCGGGCTGCCCAAGGTCGCACGCTTCTGCCATACCCCGGGCTGGTGGGCCGGCGCGATGCAGCTCGACCTGCTGGTCAACCAGAAGGCCTTCGATGCGCTGACGCCCGACTACAAGGCGATCCTGCAGTCCGCCAGCGCCACGGTGCACGCCGAGCTGATCGGCCGCTACGACGCCCGCAACCCGGCGGCGCTGCGGGAACTGGCCGGCGCGGGGGCGCAGATCAAGCCCTTCCCCCGGCCGCTGCTCGATGCCGCCTTCAAGGTGTCGATGGACCTGTGCCACGCACTCGAGCGCAGCAACCCGGCCTGGAAGAAGCTCCACGGCGACTACCGTGCCTTCCAGCAGGGCCAGCTGTTCGTGGACCGTTTCACCGAGGCGCCGTTCGACGCCTACCTGCAGGGCGCCAAGCTGTGAGCCCGGCCGGCACCTCGCCATCGATCGACTCCCCCGACATGCGGCGGGCCGGCCGGGAACTGCTCTCGCTGGCATTGATCGATGCCCGCAACCACACGCTGCACCTGCTGTCGCTCTACGAGCAGGCGCTGGGCGGCGAGACGCTCGCGGTGCCGCGCGTCGCGGGCATCGACCCGCCGGTCTGGCTGGCCGGCCACATTGGCTGGTTCGCCGAATGGTGGATCGGCCGCAACACGCAGCGCGCCTTCGGTGAAGAGTGCCCGGTGCGTCCCACGCGGCTGGCGGCGATCGAGCCCGACGCCGACGACTGGTGGAACCCGGCCCAGCGCGCGCCCGCGGATCGGGATGCACCCGGGCTGCCCGACCTGGCCCAGACCAAGGCCTATCTGCTCGACACGCTCGAAAGCACGCTCGAGCTGCTCGAGCATGCGGCCGAGACCGACGCCGGCCTCTACTTCTATCGGCTCGCGCTGTTCCATGAAGACCTGCGCGGCGAGCAATTGCTGGTCATGGCGCAGACCCTGGGCCTGCCGTTGAAGGTCGAGCTGCCGCCGGCCGCGGTGACGCGGCCGCCGCTCTCGCTGCCCGCCACGCCGTGGGAGCTCGGCCTGGCGGCGGGTGGCTTTGCCTTTGCGCAGGAGCGCGGCATCGAGCGCGTCGACGTCCCCGAGTTCGAGATCGATGCCCAGCCCGTGACCTGGAGCCAATATGTCGAATTCGTCGACGACGGCGGCTACGACCGGCCCGAGCTGTGGCGCACCGAAGGCCTTGCATGGCTGGCGCGGCAGACCGAAGGCCGGCGCGGGCCGCGCCATGTCGAGCAGATCGGTGCGGCCCGCCACGGCACCGGCGGCTCGGTGCTGCAGCAGCAGTTCGGCCGCACGGTGCGTGCCGCCGGCAACCGCAGCGCCGTCCATGTCGCCTGGTGGGAGGCCGATGCCTGGGCCCGCTGGGCCGGCCGGCGCATCGCGACCGAGGTCGAATGGGAAATCGCCGCCCACACGGCGGCCCGGCGCGGCTTCCGCTGGGCCGACGTCCACGAATGGACCTCCGGGACGCTGCACCCGTGGCCGGGCTTTCGCGCCGATCCCTGGAGCCAGGGCGGCGAGTTCGATCCCCAGCCCGCCTTCGGCCAGGCCCGGGTGCTGCGCGGCGCCTCGTTCGCCACCCGGGCGCGGCTGCGCTCGCCGAAGCGCCGCGGCTTCGCGCTGCCCGAGCGCGACGACGGCTTCTTCGGCTTCAGGACCTGCGCGCTGTGACCCGGTTCAGCCGCTCTTCTTCTTCGGCTTGAAGTTCCACCAGGGCAGCAGCGAGCGCAGCGACTCGACTTCGCCGCTGCTGGCGCTCTCGTAGCCCGGCAGGGTGCCCAGCTGATGCCGCCAGGCGGCGCCGCGCAGCAGCAGCAGCAGCGCCTGGACGGCCGGCTGCTCGAGCGCCGACTTGAGGCAGGCGAGGTGGTAGCGCTCGTGCACCAGCGGCACGAAGCCCAGCCCGGCGCCGATGGCGGCCGATTCGATGCCGAGAGCGGCATCGGCCTCGCCCGACGCCACGGCGTGCGCCGCGGCCGCGTGCGAGGGTTCGCAGTGCCCATGGCCGTCGATGCCGTCGGCCGCCAGTCCGTCTCGCGCCAGCAGTTCTTCGAACAGCACCCGCGTGCCGGTGCCGATCGGCCGGTTCACGTAGCGGGCGCCGCGGGCCGCGACGTCGGCCAGGTTCATCAAGCCGAGCGGATTGCCGGGCGCGACGATCAGGCCCTGGGTGCGCCGCGCGAAACCGATGATCTTGTGCAGTCCCGGCTTCAGCAGGGGCTTGTAGGTGCGCTGCGCGAGCGAGCCGGACGGCGGCCGTTCCAGCGTGTGGAAGCCCGCCATCACGCAGCGGCCCTGGTTCAGCGCGCTGATCGCGTCGACGCTGCCGGTGAAGCGGATGTCCAGCTGCAGCCGGGCCGTGGCGGCGGCACGCGCGCGCAGCAGCACCAGCGCATCGTCATGGCTCGCGTGCAGGCTCAGCAGGTGGGTGCTGTCGTCGAACGCGAGCGCGAAGGCGCGTTCGAGGTCGGCATGGAGCGCCTCGATCTGCGGGGCCAGCCGGGCCTGGGCCTGGCGTTCGGCCCACAGCAGCTTGTCGCCGAACTCCGAGAGCTGGGCCGCGCGCCCCTGGTCGCCGGTCACCAGCGGATGGCCCAGCAGCTGCTCCCAGCGCTTGAGCTCGCCCCACACGTGACGGTAGGAATAGCCGACCGCCCGCGCGGCGGCGGAGATCGATCCGTGCTCGCGCACCGCGTGCAGCAACTCCATCAGCGGATTGCGGATCAGGGCCCGGCCGTGGCGGCGCGGCGAGATGGCGTAGGAGAGTTCGATCTGTTGCACGGGAGAACGGAAGGGGAGCAGGCGCCGGGGATTATGCAGAGCCTGCCCGCCGCCTATGCAAGTGATTTCATAAGTCGGCCGCATCGGTCTGCCCATACTCCAGCGCTTCCCTCTCCACGCCCCGCATGAACACTTTTGCCGACAGCGCCGCTGCCGCCTGGTACCTCGTCGTCTCCGCCGATCCCGTGCTGCTCGCCATCGTCGGGCGCTCGCTGGCGGTCAGCGCGACGGCTTGCCTGCTGGCCTGCGGCTTCGGCCTGCTGCTCGGCGCCTGGCTGGCGGTGGCGCGCTTCCCCGGGCGCGGCCTGCTGCTGACACTGCTGAACACGCTGCTGGCGCTGCCTTCGGTGGTGGTGGGCCTGGTGATCTACCTGCTGCTCTCGCGCTCCGGTCCGCTCGGCTTCCTGGGCTGGCTGTTCTCGTTCAAGGCCATGGTGCTGGCGCAGACCATCCTGGTGCTGCCGGTGGTCACGGCACTGACGCGGCAGGCGATCGAGGACGCCGACCGCGCCCATGGGGAGCAGCTGCGCTCGCTCGGCGCCCGCAGCCTCGCGCGCGGCCTGCTGCTGGCGGCCGACGAGCGCTATGCGCTGGTCACGGTGGTGATCACCGCCTTCGGCCGCGCCGTGTCGGAGGTCGGCGCCGTGATGATCGTCGGCGGCAACATCGACGGCTTCACGCGCGTGATGACCACCGCCATCGCGCTCGAGACCAGCAAGGGCGACCTGCCGCTGGCGCTGGCCCTCGGGCTGGTGCTGCTGGCGGTGGTGCTGGCGCTGAACCTGGCGATCGCGGCGCTGCGCGCCTGGCGCGAGCGGGTCGACGGCGGGGCGGCCGATGCGATGCGCGCGCGGACGCTGGAGGTCGGGCCATGACCGCCGGGGCGCCGATGTTCAGCCTGCGCGGGATCGTGCTGCGCTTCGGCAAGGTGCAGGCCCTGACCGGCGTCGACCTGGAGATCCGGGCGGGCGAAAGGGTGGCGCTGATCGGTGCCAACGGCAGCGGCAAGAGCAGCCTGCTGAGGCTGCTGCACGGATTGCTGCCGCACGCGGGCGGCGCCTTCGTGAGCCATGTGCCGCCGATGTCGCAGGCCATGCTGTTCCAGCGGCCGCACATGCTGCGCGCCAGCGTCCGCAACAACGTCGCGCTGGCACTCTGGCTGAAGGGTTCGCGCTGGCGCGATGCGCAGCGCGAGGCCATCGTCGCGCTCGACAGGGTCGGGCTGGCCGAGCTCGCGGGGCGCAATGCGCGCACGCTGTCGGGCGGCCAGCAGCAGCGCATGGCGCTGGCGCGCGCCTGGGCGCTGCATCCCGAGGTGCTGCTGCTCGACGAGCCGACCGCCAGCCTCGACCCCACCGCCAAGCGCGATGTCGAGGCGCTGATCGCGGATGCGGCGCAGGGCCGCACGCTGGTCTTTGCCAGCCACAACCTCGGACAGGTCAAGCGGCTCGCGAGCCGCGTCGTCTATCTCGAGCACGGCCGGAAGGTGGCCGACCTGCCGGTCCATGATTTCTTCCACGGGCCGCTGCCCGAGGAGGCCCGTCTGTTTGTCAAAGGAGAACTGGTATGAAGCTGTTCAATCTGTCCACGGCCCTGGTGCGCGCCTTCGGGGCCGCCGTGCTGGCGGCGAGCGCGCTGGCGGCACAGGCCGAGACCCTCACGATGGCGTCGACCACCTCGACCGAGCAGTCGGGCCTGTTCTCGCACCTGCTGCCGGCCTTCAAGCAGGCCAGCGGCATCGACATCAAGGTGGTTGCCGTCGGTACCGGCCAGGCGATCGACATGGCCAGGCGCGGCGATGCCGACGTGCTGTTCGTGCACGACACCGTCGCTGAGGAAAAGTTCGTCGCCGAAGGTTTCGCGGCCAAGCGCTTTCCGGTCATGTACAACGACTTCGTGCTGGTCGGACCGAAGGCCGATCCGGCCGGCGTCAAGGGCCAGGACATCGTTGCCGCGCTCAAGAAGATCGCCGCGACCCACGCGCCCTTCGTCTCGCGCGGCGACAAGAGCGGCACCGACGCCGCCGAACGCCGCCTGTGGACGCAGACCGGCATCGGCGAGGCCGGCCAGCCGCTGCCGAACGACAGGAAGGGCACGGGCTACAAGGAATGCGGCTGCGGCATGGGGCCGGCGCTGAACATCGCGGCCTCGAGCGGCGCCTATGTGCTGGCCGACCGCGGCACCTGGCTCAGCTTCAAGAACCGCGCCGACCTGGCGGTGCTGGTGGAAGGCGACAAGCGGCTGTTCAACCAATACGGCGTGATGGTGGTGAGCCCGGTGAAGTTTCCGAATCTCGACAGCGCGGGTGCCCAGAAGTTCGTCGACTGGGTGATCTCGCCGGCCGGGCAGTCGACCATCGCGGCCTACAAGATCGGCGGCGAGCAACTCTTCTTTCCGAACGCCACGCCATAGGATGAAACACCCCCGAAGCGCCTACGGCGGGCGGGCTGGGTTGGAACTCATGGACTCGACGACAGGCAATCGTTTCGTCGGTCAGCTTGTCCCCACTTGCGCGAACCGTTGCGCGTACTCTCTCGGACTGACTCCGATGCGCCGCACAAATGCCTTTCTGAGAACATCGACGCTCCGATAGCCGCATCGACGCGCAATCTCCTCGATCGAGCGTCCTCCCAGTTCGAGCGCCCGACGCACCGACTCCAGCCGCACGTCCTCGACGTACTTCGCCGGCGTGGTATTCAACTCTCTTTCGAATGTCCGGATGAGCGTTCGCACGCTCATCGCGAGCTTGTCCGCCAACACATCGACAGTCAGTTCCGAGTGCAGGTTCTCGCTGATCCAGGTACGCAGCCCTTCCAACTTGGAACCGAGTCCGTGTTGGGCCTGCAGGGAAACGCTGAACTGCGCCTGGCCACCAGGGCGGCGCAGGAACAGCACAAGATTCTTGGCGACCTCGAGGGCCAGGCCTTCGCCCAGGTCTTCGGCGACAAGTGCCAGCGCAAGGTCGATTCCCGCCGAGATGCCCGCTGACGTGTAGACATTCCCGTCCTTCACCCAGATGGGATTGGGGTCCACCACCACGCTGGGATAGAGCTCGGCCAGGCGTTTCGCCATGCCCCAATGCGTGGTCGCCCGGCGTCCGTCCAGCAAGCCGGCGTCGGCCAGCGCAAACGCGCCGACGCATATCGAGCAGATGCGCCGGACGGACCGCGAGCGGGTTCGAATCCACTGGATGACGGTCCTGTCGAGTTGCAGCTCCGGCTGGAATCCTGACGCGACCACCAGGGTGTCGATCGGCTTGCTCGAGCGCCGTTCCTGTTCGAGCGTTCGGTGGGCCCGGAGCCCGATGCCGGTTTCGCTCTCGAGGTTGAGATCAGGCCCGGGACAGACCAATTCCAGCAGGTAGGGCGCTGCTTCCCCGCCATGCAACCGGTTCGCGAGGGTGAAGACCTCTGCCGGCCCGATGACGTCCAGCGCGTCCACCGGTGGCAATCCCAGGATGACCACACGTTTTCGCGCCATCGCCACGCGGGGCTCGCTGGCGCCAGGTCTCTTTCTCTCAGTCATGACGGCCTCCGGGCGAATTCGTCCATTTTGGCACAAATCGTCTGTAAACAGTCATTTGTGCCTATCACTCAAAACCTACAGTGAAGGCCTGGCAACGACGTTCCTGAAGGAGCAAGCGTCATGGAAACACCCATCCTCATCGGCGGCATCAGTGCCCCGAACTCCGCGCTGGCCCATAAGGCCGCCTATGTGGTGCAAAGCGTGCACTCGCCCGCCATGAGAAACCACGTCCACCGCACCTGGTGGTTCGCCGAATTCCTGGGCCGAAAGCGTGGCCTGAAGTACGACCGCGAAGCGGTGTATCTGGCCTCGCTGCTGCACGACCTGGGCCTCACCCATGACTACGCGGCCGAGCACCGTTTCGAGGTCGACGGCGCCGACGCGGCGAGCAGGATTCTTCTCGCGAATGGCTACTCCGATGCAAAGACCCGATTGGTCTGGGACGCCATTGCCCTGCACTCCAGCGCCGGCATCGCCGACCGCAAGGAGCCCGAGGTCGCGCTGGTCCATATGGGCGCACATGTCGATGTGATGGGCCTCTGGATGGACGAAATCACCCCGTCCCTCATCGACGACACGCTGGCGCTGTATCCCCGCCTGGGCTTCAAGGCTGCATTCCAGAGTGCCTTGGCGGAGGTCGCCCGCAAGAAGCCTCATACCGCCGTTGGCACTGGGCTGGCCGACATCGGGCACCGCCACGTGCATGGCTTCGAGATACCGGACGTGTGCGACCTGCTCGACCACGCGCCTTTCGAAAGCTGAATCAGAAGCTGATTCGGCCCATGTGTCAGTCGGGGGCGCCTCTGCCGTGACAGAAACCATGCCCCCACATCCCTCGGAGAACAAACATCATGAGCAAAGCAGAAATCCTGGTCAGCGGGGCCACCGGCCGCACCGGTGGCCTGGCCATCGACAACCTGTTGGAGAGGGGGCAACGCGTTCGCGCCTACGTGCGCAGGGACGGCGACGAGGCGGCCGCGCTTCGGAAGAGGGGCGTGGAAATCGCACTGGGTGACTTCACCGACATCGACGCCATTCAGGCCGCCATGCAAGGCATCCGCTCGGCCTACTTCCTGCACCCGATCAGCCCGGGCATCGTCCAGGCCAGCGCGTTCTTCGCCCAGGCGGCGAAGGAAGCCGGGGTGGGCGCCATCGTCAACATGTCGCAAATCTCCGCGCGCCGCGATTCGAAGAGCCATGCCGCCCGTGACCACTGGATGTCCGAGCGGGTCTTCGACTGGTCGGGTGTGCCGACGACACACCTGCGGCCCACCTTCTTCGCCGACTGGCTGGTCTATCCGCATTTTGCGAAGGAGATCTGGGCGAGCAAGCAAATTGTGTTTCCCTTCGGCAACGGTCGGCATGCGCCCATCAGCACCGACGACCAGGGTCGCGTCATCGCGCACATCCTGGCCGAACCTGAAGGCCATGGCGGAAGAATCTATCCGTTGCATGGGCCGCGCGAGATGGACCATGAAGAAATTGCCGCCGCCATGAGCGATGTGCTGGGCGCCAAGATTTCATACGTGCCGCTGTCGATCGAGGCATTCCGCCAACGGATGGAGCAAACCTACAAGTTCAACCCTTTCCTCGTGCAACACCTCTGCGAAGTCGCTCAGGACTACCAAAACGGCGTGTTCGCCGGCACCAACGACGTCGTCGAACAAGTCACTGGCGAGCCACCGCTGTCGCTTCCGGCGTTCATCGCCCAGAACCGGTCGGCGTTCGCCTGAGCGCCATCACAAGACTGAAGGAGGCGAGGTTCGATATGCCCAAGGCGGCCGCCGACTTTGGGGGCGGAAAGCTTCCACCCCTTTCAGACGCTTTCTCAAGAGGTTGACCATCATGATTCCCCTCGAACTCATTCTGCCCATCAGCGTCACCATGGGTCTGCTGACATCCGGGCTGATCGGCGTCTGGTATGTCTGGCCGCGCGTTCGTGCAATGCCGGCGCGCGACGCGCTGGTGGCCCTCATCTTTCCTCATTGCTTTCGTTACCTGGGGCTCTCGTTTCTGATTCATGGCGTCACGACCGCGCCGATGGACCATCGCTTTTCTTTCCCGACCGCCTATGGCGACCTGCTGACTGCGATTCTCGGATTGGTCTCGATAGCTGCGCTAAGGGCCAATTCGCGCTTCGCGATTCCGCTTGTATGGATTTTCAGCGTCGTGGGGGTGGTCGACTTTCTCAACGCCTTCGCCCGCGGCCTGACGTTCGCGGCGCCTGGCGACTTTGGCGCCACCTACTACATCCCCATGGTGGTGGTTCCGCCGCTGATGGTCGGCCACGCCCTGATCCTGGCTCGGCTCCGGGCCGGGCCGAAGTACGGCATGCAAGCTTGAGCCATCGCGAAGCTCGAAGTTCGAGCCGAGACCACTGGAATCGCGTCAGGCTTCGGCCGCCAGCAGCGCGTGCAGCGAGGCCACCTGGCGGCGCAGGTCCGCGTTCTCGGCCGTCAGTTCGGCGACCTGCTGCGTGAGGCGCTGAACCTCGTCCGGCTCGTCCGAGGCTTCGGCCTTTGCAGGCTCCGGGCGCGCCGGGCGCTTCGCCTCGCGCACCCGCTTGGCGGCCTGCTTGAGCTCGTCCTTGCCGCCGTTGGCCGCGGCGATCTGCTCTTCGGCCGGCAGGGACGCCACGGCCGCCGCCGCATTGATCGAGATCGTGCCGGACTTGACCGCGGCCACCAGCTCGGGGGCCGCCTGCTTCTGGATCTTCTCGATCATCACGACCTGGCTGCTGCTGAGACGTGCGGCCTTGGCGATGGCCTCGCGGCTGTTGAGCGGTGCCGCCGGCGGCAGCGCCGGATCGGCGTCGAAGGGCGGGTCGTCGGCGTCATCCGCGGGCGCCGCGGCGGCCCGGGCCTTCTGGCCGGCCACGATGTCCTTCTTGCGCAGCGCCAGCACGCCGCGCAGGAAGTCCGACACGCTGCGCCGGCCCAGGTGCTGGTCGATCATCCACAGGTGCACGTCCTCGATGGACTTGAAGCGCGTGTTCTGCACCGTCTGAAACGGCAGCCCGTGCTTCTGGCAGATGCCGTAGCGGTTGTGGCCGTCGACCAGCACATCGCCCCACAGCACCAGCGCATCGCGGCAGCCCTCGGTGAGGATGCTGCGCTCCAGGGATTCATATTCGTCCGGGGTCAACGGGTCGATATAGGATTTCAGTTCTTCGTTGACGACGATGTTCATGGGGCGCGATGCGGATGCGGGACAAGGGGCGGGATTCTAGCGAGCCCCTGCCCGCAGCCTTCAGGCGCCCAGTTTTCGCGCGATCAGGTCCTTCATGATTTCGCTGGTGCCGCCGTAGATGCGCTGGATGCGGGCGTCGGCGTACATGCGGGCGATCGGGTACTCGGTCATGTAGCCGTAGCCGCCGAACAGCTGCAGGCATTCGTCGGTGACCTTGCCCTGCTGCTCGGTGCACCACAACTTGGCCATGTAGGCCGCCTCGGGCTCGAGCTGGCCGTCGAGCAGGCGCTGGATGCAGTCGTTGACGAAGCTGCGCACCACGTGCGCGAGGGTCGCGCACTCGGCCAGCTTGAAGCGCGTGTTCTGGAAATCGAACACGCTCTGGCCGAAGGCCTTGCGCTGCTGCGTGTAGGCCAGCGTGAGTTCGACCGCGCGCTCGATCACCGCGGCCGCCGGCACGCACAGCAGCAGGCGTTCGTAGGGCAGCTGGCTCATCAGCTGCACGAAGCCTTCGCCTTCTTTTTCGCCCAGCAAGTGGTCGGCCGGCACGCGCACGTCGTCGAAGAACAGCTCGGCCGTGTCGGATGCGTGCTGTCCCAGCTTCTCCAGCCTTCGGCCGACCCTGAATCCCGGAAGGTCGTCGGTCTCGAGCACCACCAGCGAGACGCCACGGCTGCCGGCGTCGCCGGTGCGCACGGCCACCACCAGCAGGTTGGCGGTGAAGCCGTTGGTGATGAAGGTCTTGGCGCCGTCGATCAGGTAGGCATCGCCGTCGCGCCGGGCGCGCGTGCGCAAGGCCTTCAGGTCGGAGCCGCAGCCGGGCTCGGTCAGCGCGATGCCGGCCAGCAGCTCGCCGCTGGCGAGCCGCGGCAGCCAGCGCTGCTTCTGGGCCTCGGTGCCGTAGTCGAGGATGTAGTGCGCCGCGAGGTTGTGGACCGTGGTGTTGGCCGGCACCTCGGCCTTGGCGAGTTCGTCCTGCACCACCAGCTGATAGGCCAGCGAAACGCCAGCGCCGCCGTGGGCTTCGTCCAGTTCGGGCAGCAGGAATCCCAGCTCGCCGAACGGGCGCCAGACCTCGCGCGGGATGTAGCCCTGGCGGCGCCAGCCGTCCAGATGGGGCGCCAGTTCGGCCGCGATGTAGCGGCGCACGGGGTCGCGGAAGGCTTCGATGTCGTCGTCCATCCAGCGATGGCGCAGCAGTGAGGGGAGCATGGGTCGGGTTCGTCAGTGGCGTGAGCCCGCGCGGGCCAGGAAGCGCGCGCAGGCATCGTTGAAGAAGGGGCCGGCGACGTGCTGGCGCTGCGCCGTGCACTCGCAGGCGAGCTGCTGTTCGAGGCTGTTGGCGGGCGCCGCATCGATCAGCCAGCGCGTGTCGCGCAGCGCAGCCGCCGACGCGCGGCCCAGCCGCCGCGCCAGGGCCTGGGCTTCGGCCTGCAGTTCGGCATCGGCGATGCAGCGCCAGACCAGGCCCCATTGCTCGGCCTGCGCGGCGTCGATCCGCTCCCCGAGCAGCGCCATGCCCAGGGCGCGGCTGCGCCCGAGCAGGCGCGACAGCAGCCAGGTGGCGCCGAGGTCCGGCACGGCGCCGAGCTGCGGCACCTGCGGCACCAGGAAGTACGCCGAACGCGCAGCCAGCACGACGTCGGCCGCCAGCGCGATGCCGACCGCACCGCCGACGCAGGGTCCGTTGACCGCCGCGACCACGGGCACCGGGCATTCGGCGATGGCTTGCGTGAGCGGGTTGCCGACGTCTTCCATGTAGCGGCCGATCTCGGCCTGCGCGTGGAGTCCGCCGCCGGCCAGGACCTCGCCGAACCAGCCGATGTCGCCGCCGGCCGAGAAGGCGCGGCCGGCGCCGGTCAGCACGATCGCGCGCGTGTGCTCGTCGGCGCCGGCGGCACGCAGTGCCTGCGCCAGTTCGACCATCAATGGCGGCGAGAGCGCGTTGAGCGCCTCGGCGCGGTCGAGCGTGAGAGTGGCCACGCCATCGTGGAGGGCACTGCGTACGTGGGCGGTCATTCTTAAATCCCGGTCAGCCCGCCGCTGCACATCAGCGTCTGGCCGCTCACGTAGTCCGACTCGGGAATGCACAGCAGGTACACCGCGCCGGCCGCCTCGTCGGGCGTGCCGCCGCGGCCGAGCGGGATGCTGCGCTCCATCGCGGCCATCAGATCGGGGTTGACGCCGACCTTGATGTCGCGGCCGTCGATGCGGGCGGTGCCGCCGTCGGCGGCGCTGCCGGTGAGCCGGGTCTTGATGAAACCGTAGGCCACGCAGTTGACCGTGACGTTCATGCGGCCCCATTCCTTGGCCAGCGTCTGGGTCAGGCCGACGATGCCGGCCTTGGCGGTCGAATAGTTGGCCTGGCCCGCATTGCCGAACAGGCCGGCCACCGACGAGATGTTGACCACCTTGCGCATCACGCGCTGACCGGCTTCGCCTTCGGCCTTGGCGAGCGCCCGGATCACCGGCTGTGCAGCGCGCAGGATGCGGAACGGCGCCGTCAGGTGGCAGTCGAGCATCGCGTACCACTGCTCGTCGCTCATCTTCTGGATCACGTTGTCCCAGGTGTAGCCGGCGTTGTTGACGACGATGTCCAGGCCCTTGTACTCGTTCACCGCGGTGGCGACGAAGCGCTCGGCGAAATCCGGCGCCGTGACGTTGCCGATGCAGGCGACCGCCTGGCCGCCGGCCTCGCGGATGGCCTGCACGGCTTCCTGGGCCGGCTCGGCGTCGAGGTCGTTGACGACGATGCGCGCGCCTTCGCTGGCCAGCTTCAGCGCGATCGAGCGCCCGATGCCGCGGCCCGAGCCGGTGATGAGGGCGACCTTGCCTTCGAGTTTGCTTGTCATCATTTTCTTCCTTTGGGTTTCAGGGCAGCGCGACCAGCGCCTCGCCGACGATCTTGGTCTGGCCGAACTGGTTGGCACTCAGCAGCTCGATGCGCACGCAGCGCTCGCCGGCCTGCTCGAGCTTCTCGACCACGGTGCCGCTGCAGCGCATCGCATTGCCCAGGTGGGTGATGCCCTGGAAGCGGGCGTCGAAGCGGCGCAGCCGACTCTGCGGCGCCCAGGCGGTGAGCAGGCGGCCGAGCCAGGCCATGCCCAGCATGCCTTGCGCGAAGACATCGGGCATGCCGGCGCGGCGCGCCACGTCGATGTCGATGTGGATCGGGTTGTGGTCGCCCGAGGCGCCGGCGAACAGGGCCAGCGCGGTGCGGTCGACCGGGGGCAGCTGCAGCGGCGGCAAGGCGTCGCCGACCTGCACGCTGTCGAAGGTGGGAGGGTTCATTCGGGCGTTCTCCTAGTGGCGGCAGACGATGACGGTGCGCAGTTCGGCGACCAGCTCGCCGTGCTGGTTGGTGGCGCGCGCGGTCTTGACGACGAACTCGAGCGCGCCGTTCTTCTTGTCGTAGATGTCGCTGATCGTGCTGCGCACGGTGACGGTGTCGCCGGCGCAGGCCGGCACATGAAAGCTGAAGCCCTGCTCGCCGTGCAGCAGCTTGGCGATCGGGATCTGCAGGTCGGCGAGCATCTTCTCGGAGGCGCCCGAGTCGAGCTCGGCCGCGAACAGGAAGGTCGGCGGTGCCGGCAGGTCGGGGTAGCCGGCATCGCGCGCCGCGGCGACGTCGGTGTAGACCGGATCGGTCTCGCCGATCGCCTTGGCGAAGAACTGCAGCCGGCTGCGCTCGATCGGCAGCACCGATGCGGGCAGTTCGTGGCCGATCCATTTCTTGTCGATCATGGGCGCTCCTTTTTCAGACGCGTTCGTAGAGGGTCACGACACAGGCGCCGCCGAGCCCGAGGTTGTGCTGCAGCGCCAGCCGGGCGCCTTCGACCTGGCGCTGTTCGGCCGTGCCGCGCAGCTGGTGCGTGAGCTCGTAGCACTGGGCCAGGCCGGTGGCGCCGAGCGGATGGCCCTTGCTCAGCAAGCCGCCCGACGGGTTGGTGACCACCTTGCCGCCGTAGCTGTTGTCGCCGTCGCAGATGAACTGCTCGGCGCCGCCGAGCCCGCACAGGCCGAGCGCCTCGTAGCTGATCAGTTCGTTCTGCGCGAAGCAGTCGTGCAGCTCGACGACGTCGAGGTCGTCCGGCCCGATGCCCGCGGCCTCGTAGACCTGCCGTGCCGCCGCCTGCGCCATGCCGAAGCCGACCACCTCGCGCATGTCGCGGGCCTCGAAGGTGGCGGGGCGGTCGGTGGTCATGGCCTGCGCCCTGATGCGCACACTGCGCTGGATGCCGTGCCGCTCGGCGAAGGCCTTCGAGCAGATGACGGCCGCGGCCGCGCCGCAGGTCGGCGGGCAGGCCATCAGGCGGGTCATCACGCCGGGCCACATCACCGGGGCATTCATGACCTCTTCCTCGGTCACTACCTTGCGCAACAGCGCCAGCGGGTTGTTCGCCGCATGGCGGCTGGCCTTGGCGCGGACCTTGGCGAAGGTCGACAGCTGCGTGCCGTACTGCTGCATGTGGGCGAGGCCGGCGCCGCCGAAGTAGCGCAGCGCCAGCGGGATCTCGTCTTGCCCGACCAGCTCCGCGGTGGCCTTGTCGAAGCGCTCGAAGGGGCTCGGCCGGTCAGTGAAGACAGCGCCGAGCGCGCCCGGGCGCATCTGCTCGAAGCCGAGCGCCAGCACGCAATCGGCAGCGCCGCTGGCCACCGCCTGGCGCGCCAGGAACAGCGCGGTCGAGCCGGTCGAGCAGTTGTTGTTGACGTTGACGATCGGAATGCCGCTCAGCCCGACCTCGTACAGCGCGTGCTGTCCGGCGGTGGAGTCGCCGTAGACATAGCCGACATAGGCCTGCTGCACCTGCTCGTAGCCGATGCCGGCGTCGGCGAGTGCCTGCCGGGTGGCCTGGGCCGCCATCTGCGGGTAGGCCTCGCCGGCCCCGGGCTTGGTGAAGGGGATCATGCCGACCCCGGCAACGTAGACATCCTGGTTCATGAAAGGCTCCTTGGTGTGGGTGTTGATTCAGGCCACGGCGCGCTCGCGGCCCTGCCAGAAGGGTTCGCGCAGCCGGGTCTTGAGCACCTTGCCGGCGCCCGACAGCGGCAGCGCAGCGACGAAGTCGACGCTGCGCGGGCACTTGTAGCCCGCGATCAGGGACTTGCAGTGGGCGATCAGCGCGGCCGGCGCGACCTCTTGTTCGGGCCGCCGCACCACCACCGCGTGCACGCTCTCGCCCCACTCGTCGCTCGGGATCGCGATCACCGCGCAGGCCAGCACGGCGGGATGCTGCGCCAGGGCGTTCTCGACCTCGGCCGAATAGACGTTCTCGCCGCCCGTGATGATCATGTCCTTGAGCCGGTCGGCGATGAAGATGAAGCCGTCGTCGTCCATCCAGGCGCCGTCGCCGGTGTGCATCCAGCCGTCGCGCAGCGCCGCCGCGGTGAGCCCCGGCTGGTTCCAGTAGCCCTGCATCACGTTGGGTCCGCGCACGATCACCTCGCCGACCGTGCCGCGCGGCACCTCGACGCCTTGCGGGTCGACGATGCGGACCTCGGTGCAGTGGCTGGCCCGGCCCGCCGAGCGCAGCTTGCCGAGGTGGCGTGCCTCGCGGGTGTGGTACCAGGGTGGATTGAGGGTCGCGAGCGGCGACAATTCGGTCATGCCGTAGGCCTGCGCGAATTCGACGCCGGGCAAGGCGTTCATGGCGCGTTCGAGCACCGCCTCGGCGATCGTCGAGGCACCGTACGCGATGGCGCGCAGCGAGCGCAGGTCGCGCGGCTTCTTCATCGCCGGGTGGTCGACCAGCATCTGGATCATGGTGGGCACCAGCAGCGCATGCGTGACCCGGTCGCGCTCGATGACGTCGAGCACCTGCTCGGGGTTGAAGACCGGGATGATCGAATGCGTGTTGCCCTCGATCCAGTGCGGCATCGCCAGGCCCATGTCGGCCAGGTGGAACATCGGTGCGCAGTGCAGGTAGGTGCCGTCGGGTCCGGCCAGGCCCTCGGCGCGCAGCGCCATGCCCGAGCTGCACATGTTGGTGTGGCTCAGCATCACGCCCTTGGGAAAGCCGGTGGTGCCGCCGGTGTAGAAGATGCCGGCTAGGTCTTCGCCGCGGCGCAGCGCGTCGGGCACCGGTACGGCCTCGGCCAGCAGGGCTTCGTAGCCGTGCATGCCGGCGGGCGCCTCGCGGTCGCCGCAGAACACGACCTCGCGCAAGGTGGTGGCCTCGCGCCTGAACGGCTCGACCAGCGGGGCGAAGCTCGCATCGACCAGCAGGATGGTCGAGCCCGAGTCGTTCAGCGAATAGAGGATCTCGGCCGCCGACCAGCGGATGTTGCAAGGGTTGAGCACGCCGCCGCCCCAGGGCACGGCCATCTGGTATTCGAGGTAGCGGTCGGAATTGAGCGACAGCATCGCGACCCGGTCGCCCCGCTGCATGCCGAGTGCCTGCAAGGCCGCTGCCAGGCGTGCCACCCGGTCGATCAGTTCGCCGAAGCTGCGTTGGCGGTCGCCGAAGCGCACCGCCACGCGATCCGGATGCTGCTGCGCCGCGCGGTGCAGTGCTTGGGTGAGGTACATGCCTTTGTCTCCTTCCGACCCCGGGATTCCGTGGCCTTGTTCTGGGTGGGCTCATGGTAGAAACCGCCGGCCGTCCGGACGATTGCGTTTCGCATCGATCCGATGGCAAAAGACCTCAACCCTCGCCCTCATGGAGCCTTCGATCGATGCTGCGTCCTCCGGTCACGATCTCGATCGCGTTCGTCAAGGGCATGGTGTCCGGCATCCAGGCGCGCGGCTGCTGCTGCGACGACCTGCTGGCCGAGGCCGGCATTCCGCCCGGGCTGCTGCAGGAACCCGGCGCGCGCGTCACGGCCGACCAGTACGTGGCGCTGTTCGGGCGCCTGATCGAGCGCTTCGACGACGAATGCCTGGGCTTCCTGTCGCGGCCCGTCAAGCGCGGCAGCCTGGCCCTCATGACCCGCGCCGCGATCGACGCGCCGACACTCGAAGCCGCGACCCGCCGCGTCGCCCACGTGTTTCGCCTGCTGCAGGACGACCTGCTGCTGGAACTGGTGCGTGACGGCGCACTGGCGGGCGTGGCGCTGCGGGTGGTGGATCCGTCGCAGGCGCGCCCGGCCTTCCTGCACGAACTGATGCTGCGCGTTGTCTGGCGGCTGCTGGCCTGGCTGGCTGGCGGGCAGTTGCCGGCGGTGCGCTTCGATTTCGCGTTCCAGAGTCCGGCTTACGCCAGCAGCTACGGCAAGGTCTTTCCGGCGCCGCTGCACTTCGGCTGCGCGCAGTCGGCGTTCTGGTTCGACGCGGCGCAACTGAAGAAGCCGGTGCGCCGCGACGAGGCCGCGATGCGCGCCTTCCTGGCCGACGCGCGGGCCCAGGTGATCGTGCCGCGGCGCGGCGACGACCTGTGCAGCGCGCGCGTGCGCGGCCACCTGCAGCACACCCAGCCGGCATGGCCCGACCTCGCGGCCACCGCCGAGGCGCTGCACATGTCGACCTCGACCTTGCAGCGGCGGCTGGCCAGCGAAGGCACCTCGTTCCAGTCGCTCAAGGACGAACTGCGCCGCGACACCGCGATCGTGCGCCTGATCTCGGGCACGGTGCCGCTCGCGACGCTGGCCTTCGAGCTGGGCTTTGCCGACAGCGCGGCGTTCCAGCGCGCCTTCAAGGTGTGGACCGGCAGCGCGCCCGGCGCCTACCGCCGCGGCGGCCCTTGATTTCGGATCAGCGGTCCATCGGCAGGTAGAGGCTTTCCTTGATCTCCTCCATCACCACGTAGCTGTTCGACTCGGCCGGCACCGGCAGCTTCTTCAGCAGGTCGCCGAGCAGGTTGCGGTAGTCGCTCATGGCGCGCAGGCGGGCCTTGACGAGGTAGTCGAAGCCGCCCGACACCAGATGGCATTCCATGACCTCGGGCACGTGCAGGAGCTCCTGGCGGACCTTGTCGAAGACATCGGCCGATTTCGACGACAGGGTGATCTCGACGAACACCAGCAGTTGCTTGCCGAGCGCCTGCGGGTCGATGCGCGCGTGGTAGCCGCTGATGACGCCCTCGCGCTCCATGCGTCGCACCCGCTCGGAACAGGGCGAAGTCGACAGGCCGATCTGCTCGGCCAGGTCGGTCATCGAGATGCGTCCCTGGCGCTGCAGGATGTCGAGGATTTTTCGGTCGGTGCGGTCGAGGTCGGTCATTTCACTCCTTGGGGCCTTCAGGCAGGCCGAAAGCAGCTGAAAACACTGCAACGTGGCCTAATTTCAGTGGAGTTTACCGACGATCAATTCATAACATTGACTCCTTTCCTGCTTTCTTGGAGTTCTGCGATGAAAGTGATCGTTCTGGGCGGTGGCGTGATCGGCGTGACCACCGCGTACTACCTGGCGCGCAATGGCGCCGAGGTGACCCTGATCGATCGCCAGGGCGGCCCGGCGCAGGAAACCAGCTTCGCCAATGCCGGCCAGGTGTCGCCCGGCTACTCGACCCCCTGGGCGGCGCCGGGGATCCCGCTGAAGGCCATCAAGTGGATGTTCCAGAAGCATGCGCCGCTGTCGATCCGCCCCGACGGCTCTCTGTTCCAGCTGCGCTGGATGGCGCAGATGCTCAGGAACTGCTCGCCCGATCGCTATGCGCTCAACAAGGAACGGATGATGCGCGTCGCCGAGTACAGCCGCGACTGCCTGCGCGCGCTGCGCGCCGAGACCGGCATCCGCTACGAGCAGCGCACCCAGGGCACGCTGCAGCTGTTTCGCACCCAGGCGCAGCTCGATGCGGTGCAGCGCGACCTGGCCGTGCTCGACGAATGCGGCGTGCCCTACACGCTGCTCGACCGCAGCCGCCTGGCGAGCGTCGAACCGGCCCTGGCGCGCACCGGCGATCTGCTCTCCGGCGGCCTGCACCTGCCGAACGACGAGACCGGCGACTGCAACCTGTTCACCCAGGGCCTGGCGGCGATCGCCCGCGGGCTGGGCGTCGACTTCCGCTTCGACCAGCCGGTCGACGGCCTGGTCACGGAAGGCGGCCGGATCACCGGCGTGCGCCTGGGCGGCGCGGCGAGCGAAGTGCTCACCGCCGAGCGCTACGTGCTGGCCTTCGGCAGCTATTCGCGCGACTTCATCGCGCCGCTGGGGCTCGACATCCCGGTCTATCCGGTCAAGGGCTATTCGCTGACGGTGCCGCTGGTCGATCCTTCGCTGGCGCCGCAGTCCACGGTGCTCGACGAGACCTACAAGGTCGCGGTCACGCGCTTCGACGACCGCATCCGGGTCGGCGGCATGGCCGAACTCGGCGGCTTCGACTTGCGCCTGAACCCGCGCCGGCGCGAGACCCTGGAGCGCGTCATCACCGACCTGTTCCCCTGCGGCGACCTGCCGCGCGCCAGCTTCTGGACCGGCCTGCGCCCGATGACGCCCGACAGCACGCCGATCGTCGGCCCGACCCGCTACGGCAACCTGTTCCTCAACACCGGGCACGGCACGCTGGGCTGGACCATGGCCTGCGGTTCCGGCAAGCTGGTGGCCGACCAGGTGACGGGGCGGCGTCCTGAGATCCGCACCGACGGGCTGTCGGTCGATCGCTACCTGCCGGTCGCGCCGGGACGTGGCAGTGCGGGCCGACCGCAAGGCGTGCCGGCCTGAGAATCTGTTCGCAATGGGTCCATGACCTCCGGGGTCATCGACCCGCGGAGGCCGCACGGCGACCATTCGTTCACCCCGCGCTGTTGCGGGTCGTGAATCGAAAGGAAACGCCATGAACACCGCCACCATCGATGCCGCCCGCGTGGCCGAGCACTACATCGCGGTCTGGAACGAGACCGATGCCGAGCGCCGCCTGAGGCTGCTCGAAACCCACTGGACCGAGGACGCGCGCTATGTCGATCCGCTGGCGCGGGCCAGCGGCCGCACGCAGATCAGCGCGCTCGTCAGCGGCGTGCAGCAGCGCTTTCCCGGCTTTCGCTTCGCCCTCAAGGGCCAGCCAGACGCGCACGGCGACCGGCTGCGCTTCTCGTGGACCCTGGGACCCAGCGGTGCCGAGGACCTGATCGAGGGGACCGACTTCGCGCAGCTGGAAGCCGGCCGGCTGCAATCGGTCACGGGTTTCCTGGACAAGGTGCCGGTCGGGGCCTGATCCGCGGCAGGGCGCGTGCGCGCCATCGGCACAATGCCGCCATGGCGAAAGCACAAGCAACCGCATCCCCCCGCTTCGGCGACGCGCTCGGCCACGGCATGAGCGACAAGCGCATCGAGATCCTTCGCGGCATCGGCCGCACGGGCAGCATTTCGCAGGCCGCGCGCGACGTCGGCGTCAGCTACAAGGCCGCCTGGCAGGCGGTCGCGACCTTGACCAACCTGGCCGGCGTGCCGCTGGTGGCGAGCGCGGTCGGCGGTGCCGGCGGCGGGGGCGCCACGCTGACGGCGCACGGCACGCAGCTGCTCGAGCTCGCACAGGCGCTGGAGGTGGCGCGGCGCGCGGTGCAGACGCACGCCGAAGCGGCGGGGGGCTCGGCCGCCGGCGCCGGCACCGCGGTGGCGCGGCTCGCGATCCGCACCAGCATGCGCAACCAGCTGCCGGCCACCGTCGAGGCGATCGAGTCGACCGGCCGCCAGGTGCGGGTGCGCCTGGCGCTGGGCGGCAGCCAGCGCATCGCCGCCTGCATCACGCAGGAGAGCGCGGAGCTGCTCGGCCTGGCCGAGGGCATGCAGGCGATCGCGCTGTGCAAGGCGACCGCCGTGCGGGTCGAGCGAGTCTCGACCGAGCGCCGCCCCAGGGGCAATCAGCTGGGCGGGGTGGTCGCCGGCGTGGCGCGTGGCGAGGACAGCGACGAGATCTCGGTGACGCTGGAAGGCGGCCTGCAGCTGGTGGGCTTCGCGCCCAGCGGCACGGCGCTGCGCGGGCGCCAGCGCGTGCTGGCGACGGTCGACGAGTCGGCGGTGGTGGTGGCGCTGCCCGGCTGACCGGGCTCAGGCCACCGTACCGAGCCGGCCGAGTTCCTGCGTGATCTTCGCCGCGCTGTCCGGCCGCACCAGCCGGCCGACCTCCCGGCCGTCGCGCATGAAGACCAGCGTCGGCCACAGCTTGATCTTGAACGAACGGCCCAGCGCGCGGCCGCTGCCGTCTTCGATCTTCAGGTGGCGCAGCGCGGGCGCCGCGGCCAGCGCTTCGGCCAGCAGCGGCTGCGCCGCCTTGCAGAAGCCGCACCAGTCGGTGCCGAACTCGACCAGCGTGGGGCCGGGCAATGCGTCGACCTCTTCGCGCGAAGGCGCGACCGTTGAATAGCTTGAACTCATCCGGCGATTCTGCGCGAGCCACGCGAAACCCGCTCGCGGCCGGCGCCGCCGTTCAGCTGATCAAACGGCCGTTCGAGCTGATCACCGCGACATCCACGAACTGGTTGCCTTCGCGGTTGCCGCGGCCGTAGTTGATCTTCACGCCGCCCAGGTCGTAGGCCTCGATGTGCTCCAGCGCGGCGATCACGCCGGCGCGCGTCGGCGACGGACCGGCGCGGCGCAGGCCCTCGGCCAGGACGCAGGCGTCCATGTAGCCCTCCAGGCTCGGCAGCGAGAACTCCTTGACGCCGTTGGCCAGCATGTCGGCCTGGTAGCGTCGCACGATCTCGAATTTGGTCGCGAACGGCGAGGGCACGACGATCGCGAAGCCCAGGCCATGGGCCAGGTCGCCCATCGCGCCGAGCGCGCTGGCCGTGATCGACAGGCCGTAGGCACTGCTCTTGCCGCCGGCCTTGCGCAGCGCGCGAACGAAGGCCGGCGCGGTGCCGGCCAGGCCGATGATGACGATCTGCGGTTCGGCCGCTGCGATCTTGGCGGCGGCGGCGTCGACCTCCATGCTGGTGGTGCTCGGCGTGCTGGCGATCACCGCCGGCTCGAGCTTGGCCTTGGCGAGCGCGGCCTTGAAACCCGCCAGCAGCGACTGGCCGAGCGGGTCTTCCGAATAGACGATGCCGATGCGCGACTGCCCCAGCACGGCGGCGGTGGCGATCAGCCGGTCGAGTTCCTGGTCATAGTTGGCGCGCACCCAGAAGGTGTTGGGTGCTGCCTTCTTGCGCAGCGAGACGGTGCCGGTGTTCGGGCCGACCACCGCCATGCCGGGCACGGCATCGCTGATCTCGGCGGTCTGCCGCGTGCCCAGCGGGTGCACCATGGCCAGCACCGAGCTGTCGGCGGCGAAGGCCAGGGCGTTGGCCTTGGCGATGTCCGGCTTGAACTGGTCGTCGGCCATCACCAGCTCGACCTTGGAGCCATTGATGCCGCCGGCGCGGTTCACGGCGTTGAAGTAGGCCGACGATCCGACGAAGAGGGCGATGCCGTTGGCCTTCTCGACGCTGCTGTTGTCGAAGGAAGCACCGATGCGGATGGTCCGGGCCTGGGCGAACGCGGGCAGTCCGAAGCCGGCTGCGGCAGCAAGGCCGGCGGCGCCCGCGATGCGGGTGATGACCTGGCGCCGATTGGGTTTCGACGGCAGGGAAAAGCTATTGGCCTCGGGCTCACGCATGGTCAACGTCCAATCAGGCCGCCGGGTTCGGCGCGCGGGTTTTAACAGACGCTGACAATAGCAACAATTTGTAAAATTGTCACTAGGGCGATGCCGGGCCGCTGGGCCCGTCAACGACCCCGACCGAGCTTTCTGTAGACGGTGGCGCGGCTGATGCCCAGGGCCCGCGCGGCCTCCGCGACATTGCCGCGGGCATCGTCGACGGCCTTGCGGATCAGGGCCGACTCGACGTCGCGCAGCCGCGGCGCGCTCGCGCCAGCGACCGCCCTGGGCTGCCGCGCCAGCCGCGGCCGGGCCTGGACCCGCAAGCCCGACCACAGCGGCACCTCGAGCACGGCGTCGCCGCGCCGGGCGGCATCGAACAGCATCTGCGGCGGCAGCGCGAAGAGGTCGTTGCAATGGAGCGACGGTCGCCCGCCGAGCGGCTGGTGCAGCATCTGGCGCGCCGCGGCATTGGCGCCGCTGATGCCGCCGTCGGCGTCGATGCACAGCAGGCCGTCGGTGTCGGTGCCGGCGACGCTGCCTGGCCAGCCGATCTGCAGCAGCAGCTCGCAGGGGTGGCCCTGCACCAGCGCGTTCTCGATGCTGCGGGCCGAGGACGCCGCGAGGTGGCGCAGCTCGGGCCGCTCGACCACCTGGACACCGGTCAGGTCGAGCATCCCGATGCATTCGCCCCGCGGGCCGAACAGCGGCGCGCCGGCGCAGCTGTAGATGCTGGTGTCGTCGAAGAAGTGTTCGCCGCGATGCAGCCAGACCGAGGCGTGCTCGGCCAGCGCCGCGCCGATCGCCGTGGTGCCGACGGCGCGCTCCGACAGGTCGACGCCGATGCGCGCGATGTCGCGCGCATGCCGAGCAGCCGGGTCGCTGCCGGAGGGCAGGGCGCCGACGTCGACCACGATGCCGTCGGCGTCGGTCAGGATGGCGAAATAGCGGGTGTCGGCGATCGCCCGCGACAGGCGGTCGAGCACCGGCCGCGCCGCCGTCACCAGTGCGCGGTTGCGCTCGGCCACCCGCTGCGCCTGCTCGGCCGAGACCGGATCGAAGCTCACGTGCTGCCGCGGGCGGTGGCCGGCGGCCAGGCAGCGCTGCCACGAGCGCACCAGCCACGGTTCGACCGGCGCCGCCAGTGGATCGGCCGGGCGGTCGCCGTCGATCCATGCGCGGCGCGCCTGGGCAATGGACAGGGTGCGCTCGGGCGGGGGAGAAGCGAAAGAGGGCGTCATCGTGTGGACATCGGGCCTCGGCGGCGCCTGTTCGGAACTCGCCGGAGGGCGAGCTGTTTCATTTTGAGAATTTCAAGGACAACGCGCAAGCGCCTAGGGTTTTGCCTAGGATCGTGCCTTTGCCGCCCGTCCAAGATCATGCGGCCGAAGTTCAGCCATCACCTACAACGGAGACAGCCACATGCAGGTTCCTTTCACGGTCAACGGCCGCGAGGTCACGGTCGACGCCCCCCCGAACACCTTCCTCGTGCAAGCGATTCGCGAGCATCTCCACCTGACCGGGACGCATGTCGGCTGCGACACCGCGCAATGCGGCGCCTGCACCGTCCACGTCAACGGCCGGGCGGTCAAGTCGTGCAACGTGCTGGTCGCGCAGGTGGCCGGCGCCCAGATCACCACCATCGAGGGCATCGCCCAGCCCGACGGCACCATGCACCCGATGCAGGCAGCCTTCAAGGAGTGCCACGGCCTGCAATGCGGCTTCTGCACGCCGGGCATGGTGATGAGCGCCATCGACCTGTGCACCCACCATCCGAAGTCCAGCGAGACCGAGATCCGCGAACTGCTCGACGGCAACCTCTGCCGCTGCACCGGCTACCAGAACATCGTCAAGGCGGTGCAGATGGGTGGCGAGGCGATGTCCGCCGCGCCCGCCAAGACCACGGCCACCGCTTGAGGAGCACGACATGGGCGCACCCGACTTCGCAGGCCTGCCGCACATCGGCGAGGCCCTCAAGCGCAAGGAAGACTACCGCTTCCTGACTGGCGCCGGCCAGTACACCGACGACATCGACCTGGCCAACCAGGCCCACTGCATCTTCGTGCGCTCGCCGCACGCGCACGCCACGATCAAGTCCGTCGACATTGCCGCGGCATCGAAGATGCCCGGCGTGGTCGGCATCTTCAGCGGCAAGGACATCGAGGGAAAGATGGGCGGGCTGCCCTGCGGCTGGCTCATCAACAACCCCGACGGCACGCCGATGAAGGAGCCGATGCACCCGATCCTCGCGATCAAGAAGGTGCGCTATGTCGGCGACCATGTCGCGATGGTGGTGGCCGAGACCGTCGAGCAGGCCAAGAACGCGGCCGAGGCGGTGGTGGTCGACTACGACGTCCACCCCGCGCTGGTCAGCGTGGCCGATGCCGCGAAGAAGCAGAGCGGCGTCACGATCCATGACGAGGCGCCCGACAACCAGTGCTACAAGTGGGCGATCGGCGACAAGGCGGCGGTCGATGCCGCCTTCCAGAACGCGGCCCATGTCACCAAGCTCGACCTGGTCAACAACCGTCTGGTGCCCAACCCGATGGAGCCGCGCGTGGCCATCGGCAGCTACAGCCGGGCCAACGAAGAGTACGTGCTCTACGTGTCGAACCAGAATCCGCACGTCGAACGGCTCTTGATGACCGCCTTCGTGCTCGGCCTGCCCGAGCACAAGGTGCGCGTGATCGCGCCCGACGTCGGCGGCGGCTTCGGCTCGAAGATCTATCTCTACGCCGAGGACGTCTGCCTCACCTGGGCCTCGAAGCAGCTCAACCGCAGCATCAAGTGGACCGGCGAGCGCTCCGAGTGCTTCCTGTCCGACGCCCACGGCCGCGACCACGTGAGCCATGCCGAGATGGCGATGGACGCCCAGGGCAAGTTCCTGGCGCTGCGGGTGCACACCAACGCCAACCTGGGTGCCTACCTGTCGACCTTCGCGACCGCGGTGCCGACCATCCTCTACGCCACGCTGCTGGCCGGCCAGTACACGACGCCGCAGATCTACGTCGAGGTCGATGCCTGGTTCACCAACACCGCGCCGGTCGATGCCTACCGCGGCGCCGGCCGGCCCGAGGCCACCTACCTGCTCGAACGGCTGGTGTCGCGCTGCGCCTGGGAAATGAACCTGGGCCAGGACGAGATCCGCAAGCGCAACTTCATCACCACCTTCCCCTACCAGACGCCGGTGGCGCTGCAGTACGACACGGGCGACTTCCACGCCTGCATGGACAAGTCGAAGCAGCTGGCCGACGTCGCCGGCTTCGCTGCCCGCAAGTCGGCCAGCGAGGCGAAGGGCAAGCTGCGCGGCATGGGCTACTCGAGCTATATCGAGGCCTGCGGCATCGCGCCGTCGAACATCGCGGGTGCGCTCGGCGCGCGCGCGGGCCTGTTCGAATGCGGCGAGATCCGGGTCCATCCGACCGGCAGCGTGACCGTCTTCACCGGCTCCCACAGCCATGGCCAGGGCCACGAGACGACCTTTGCACAGGTGGTCGCGGCGCGCCTGGGCATCGCGGTCGAGGCGGTCGACGTGGTGCACGGCGACACCGGCCGCGTGCCCTTCGGCATGGGCACCTACGGCTCGCGCTCGATCTCGGTGGGCGGCGCGGCAATCATGAAGGCGCTCGACAAGATCGAGGCCAAGGCCAAGAAGATCGCGGCCCACCTCTTGGAAGCCAGCGACGCCGACATCGAGTTCGCCAACGGCGAGTTCACGGTCAAGGGCACCGACAAGAAGATCCCGTTCGGCCAGGTGGCACTGACGGCCTATGTGCCGCACAACTACCCGCTCGACAAGCTCGAGCCCGGCCTCAACGAAACCGCCTTCTACGACCCGACCAACTTCACCTTCCCGGGCGGCACCTACATCTGCGAGGTCGAGATCGACAAGCAGACCGGCGAGGTCAAGGTAGACCGCTTCACGGCGGTCGACGACTTCGGCACCATCATCAATCCGATGATCGTCGAGGGCCAGGTGCATGGCGGCCTGGTGCAGGGCATCGGCCAGGCGCTGATGGAAAACTGCGTCTACGACAGCGAAGGCCAGCTGCTCACCGGCAGCTTCATGGACTACGCGATGCCGCGCGCCGAAGACTTCCCGATGTTCAAGCTCGACACCGTCTGCACGCCCTGCACCCACAACCCGCTGGGCACCAAGGGCTGCGGCGAGGCCGGTGCCATCGGCTCGCCGCCGGCCGTGATCAACGCGGTACTCGATGCGCTGGCGCCCCTGGGCGTCAAGGACTTCGACATGCCGGCGTCGCCGCACCGCGTCTGGGAGGCCATGAAGAAGGGCAGCGCGAGCGCGACCCCGCAGCCCTCCCTCGCCGCCAGCACCCAAGGCCGTCCGGCTCCCTGAACACCGAAGGAAAAAACACCATGTACGCCTTCACCCTCGAACGTCCCACCACCCTGGCCGACGCGGTCAAGCTGGCCGCTGCGGGCGCCAAGCCGCTGGCCGGCGGCCAGACCCTGCTGGCTTCAATGAAGCTGCGCCTCTCGGCCCCGGAGCAACTGGCCGACCTGAGCGGCGTCAAGGAGCTCACCGGGATCACCCGCGATGGCAACAGCTTCGTCATCGGCGCCATGTCCCGGCACCTGGACGTTGCCAACCACGCCGACATCCAGGCCGCCTTTCCGGCGCTCGCCTACCTGGCGGCGCACATCGGCGACCGCCAGGTGCGCGCCATGGGCACCCTCGGCGGCTCGGTCGCCAACAACGATCCGGCCGCCTGCTATCCCAGCGCGGTGCTGGCGACCGGCGCCACGGTCGTCACGAACAAGCGCGAGATCGCGGCCGACGACTTCTTCCAGGGCCTGTTCACCACCGCGCTTGAAGACGGCGAACTGATCAAGGCCATCCGGTTCCCGATCCCGAAGCGGGCGGCCTACGAGAAGCTGCGCCAGAAGGCCTCGAACTTCCCGCTGGTCGGCATCTTCGTCGCCCAGTCCGACAGCGGCGTGCGGGTGGCGGTCACCGGCGCGGGCAACGGCGTGTTCCGGCACAAGGGCCTCGAGGACGCGCTCGCCAAGGCGTTCACGCCCGAGTCCGCGGCCGGCGTCAAGATCGACGCCTCCGACCTCAACAGCGACCTGCATGCCTCGGCCGAGTACCGGGCCAACCTGATCAGCGTGCTCACGCAACGCGCGGTCGCCAAGGCCCTCGGCTAAGCTTTCGGGATGACCGACACCACGCCTGCCACGACCTCGCCTTTCTCCTCCATCGATGCGGTCGTGCAGGCGCTGCAAGGCGTCGGCTACTTCGCCGATCGACGGCTGGCGACCGCGGTGTTCCTGGCCCTCAAGCTGCAGCGTCCGCTGCTGCTCGAGGGCGAGCCCGGGGTCGGCAAGACCGAACTCGCCAAGGCCCTGTCCGCCGCCCTCGGGCGCGAACTGCTGCGCCTGCAGTGCTACGACGGGCTCGAGCAGCGCGAGGCGCTCTACGAATGGAACTACGCGGCCCAACTGCTCCACATGCGGGCCGCCGAGGCGCAGGGCGCATCGAGCGACATCGAGTCCGAGGTCTACCAGCCGCGCTACCTGATCCGCCGGCCGCTGCTGCAGGCGCTGCAGGCCGCGCCGCCCGGCGCGGTGCTGCTGATCGACGAAGTCGATCGCGCCGACGAGCCCTTCGAGGCCTTCCTGCTCGAATACCTGGGCGAGTACCAGGTCAGCATCCCCGAACTCGGCACGGTGCGGGCGCTGGTGCCGCCGGTCACGCTGCTCACCAGCAACCGCACGCGCGAACTCAACGACGCGGTCAAGCGGCGCTGCCTCTACCACTGGCTCGACTACCCGGAGCGCGAACGCGAGCTGGCGATCGTGCGGGCCCAGGTGCCGGAGGCCGGCCGGGTGCTGTCGGAGCAGGTCGCGGCCTTCGTCGGCCGGCTGCGCACGGCCCCGTTCGCCAGTGCCTTCCAGCGGGCGCCGGGCATCGCCGAGAGCGTCGAATGGGCCAAGGCCCTGATCGCGCTCGACACGGTCGAACTCGACCCCGAGGTGGTGGCCGACACTGCCGGCATCTTGTTCAAGCAGCGCGACGATGTCGCCGCGCTGACGCGCGAGCTGGCCTCCGACCTGCTCAAGCCCGAGGAGGAGGCTCCGTCTTGACCGAGCGCGTGCAGCAGCTCGGCGATGCCCGCCGCGGCAAGCTCGCAGGCAACCTCGCGGGTTTCGGCCGTGCATTGCGGCGCGCCGGCGTGCGCACCGACGCCATGCGCATCGGGCTGGCGGCCGAGGCCGCGATGCTGGTCGGCGTCGACAGCCGCGGCGACCTGGCGTCCGCGATGGAGGCCGTGATGATCAGCCGCGAGGAAGACCGGGGGGTGTTCCGCGAACTGTTCGACGCCTGGTTCCGGGATCCCGAGCTGGCCAACAAGCTGCTGGCCCAGATGCTGCCTAGCGCCGAAGGCAAGGCCGAGCCGTCCAAGCGCCGGCCGCGGGTGCGCGAGGCGCTGGCGGCCCCGCGCGATGCGGTCAAGCCGGCGCAGACCGAGCGCGAGATCGACTTCGATGCCGCGATGACCGCCAGCGACCGGCAGCGGGTCCACCATGCCGATTTCAACGCGCTCGGCGCCACCGAGTACCGGCTGGTCGAGCGGCTGGCGCGCGACATCGCGCTGCCGGTGCCGACCTTGCCCTCGCGCCGGCTGCGGGTGGCCGGCGACGGCGGCGTGCATTCGCGCATGCACTGGCCCGGCGTGCTGCACGAGGCGGCGCGCACCGGCGGCGAAATGCTGCGGCTGCCGAAGCTCTCGCGCCGCCGCCAGCCGCTGCCGCTGCTGGTGCTGATCGACGTCTCGGGGTCGATGGAACGCTACGCCCGCCTGCTGCTGGCTTTCCTGCATGCGTCGACCCGGCGCGCGGGCCGGCGCGACGTGTTCGCCTTCGGCACCCACCTGACCGACCTGACGCCGGCCTTCCGCATTGCCGACACCGATGCGATGCTGGCCGCGGCCGGCGCCGCCATCGACGATTTCGCCGGCGGCACCCGGCTGGGCGATTCGCTGGCCCAGCTGCGCCACAAGCACGCGCGGCGCCTCACCGGACGCCGCACGCTGGTGCTGGTGATCAGCGACGGCCTCGACACCGGCGAGCCCGAGGCGCTGGAGCGCGAACTGCTGTGGCTCAAGCGGCATTCGCGGCGCGTCCTGTGGCTCAACCCGTTGCTGCGCTACGAAGGCTACGCTCCCCTTGCGCGCGGTGCGGCCATGTTGCACCGCCATGCAGACGCGATGCTCGCGGTCCACAATCTGAGCGCCCTCGAACAACTGGCTTCGAGCCTCGCGGCGCTGATGCGCGCAGGTCGATAGCGGCCCGTTCACCCACCAAGACAACAAGGAATCCACCATGGAAATGCTCGGCAACCGCCGTCTCGGCGTCACGCAGCAACAGGCCTGGGATGCGCTCAACGATCCCGAGACCTTGAAGAAATGCATCCCGGGCTGCGACCGGTTCGAGCTCACCGGCGAGAACGAGTATTCGGTCGGGCTGGCGCTGAAGATCGGGCCGGTGTCGGCCAAGTTCAGCGGCAAGGTCACGCTGGCCGACATCCTGGCGCCCGACAGCTACAAGCTGTCCTTCGAGGGCCAGGGCGGCGTCGCCGGATTCGCCAAGGGCGCGTCGAGCGTGTCGCTCAAGCCGGTGGCCGACGGCGCCGAAGGCTGCGAGCTCGACTACACCGTGCAGGCCCAGGTCGGCGGCAAGATCGCGCAGATGGGCCAGCGTCTGATCGACGGCGCCGCCAAGTCCACGGCCGACGATTTCTTCAAGCGCTTCGATGCCGAGATGCAGAGCCGCTATGGCCCGCCGCCCGAGGCGGCGGCCGAAGCGCCGGCCGAGAAGGTCGGCGCCGTGGCGGGTTTCATGCAGAAGCTCGGCATCGGCAAGAAGGCCGACACCGACAACAAGGACCCCGACTGAGCCATGGAAAACCTGGACGTCATGGTGCTGCGCACCCTGCGCGACTGGCGGCTGGCGGGCCGCCGTGCGCTGCTGTCGACCGTGGTCCGCACCTGGGGTTCGTCGCCGCGCCCGGTCGGCTCGATCATGGCGCTGGCCGAGGACGGCGCGGTGGTCGGCTCGGTCTCGGGCGGCTGCATCGAGGACGACCTGATCGCCCGCTACAGCCGCGCCCACGGCGACGGCGTCATGCCCACGGGCGCGCCGGCGCTGGTCAAGTACGGCATCACGGCCGACGAGGCGCATCGCTTCGGGCTGCCCTGCGGCGGCACGCTCGAGCTGCTGCTCGAATACGACCCCGACGCCGAATCCCTGAAGACGCTGGTGGCGGCGCTCGAGCAGGGGCAGCTGATGCAGCGCACGGTGCAGCTGGCGGATGGCGCGGTCGCGCTGGCCGAGGCGATCTCGCCGGCCGAGCTTTTGGTCGACGACACCGAGCTCGTGAACACCTTCGGCCCCGAATACCGCATGCTGCTGATCGGTGCCGGCCAGCTGGCCGAATACCTGGCGACGATGGCCAAGTTCAGCGGCTTCGCTGTCACGCTGTGCGACCCGCGCACCGAATACCACACGGCCTGGACCTTGCCCGGCGTCGCCATCACCACCGAGATGCCCGACGATGCGGTGGTCGCGTTCAAGCCCGATCGCCGGACCTGCGTGGTGGCGCTCACGCACGACCCCAAGCTCGACGACCTGGCGCTGCTGGAGGCGCTGCAGAGCGAGGCCTTTTATGTCGGCGCGATCGGATCACGGCGCAATGCCGAGGCCCGGCGCGAGCGCATGATCGAGCACTTCGAGCAGACCGAGCAATCGCTGGCGCGCCTGCGCGGCCCGATCGGCATCTACATCGGCAGCAAGACCCCGCCCGAGATCGCGGTCAGCGTGATGGCGGAGATCCTGGCGGTGAAGAACGCGGTGGCCTTGCCGCGCGAAGCGGCGGTGGCGGTGGCCAAGGCGGCCGCGGGCTGAATCCGTCAGGGCTTGCGCGGGCCCAGCAGTTCCGCCAGGAAGGTGGTGTTGCGGCCCATCGCGCGCTGCATCTTGCGCGACTCGCGGGCTTCGGTGCGGGCCATCGAGAAGGCGAAGAGGCCGGCCACGAGCACGAAGCAGAGGCCGGCGGCAATCAGGACGCCAGTCAGCGAGGCCGCCCACCAGGCGATCGCGAGCACGGCGACATTGAGGATCAGGATGAGGGCGCGCATGGCGGTCAGGCTATCAGAGACGGATCGTCTGCGGCGTGAAATAGTGCACGGGCATCGCCTTAAGATGAAAGCACCATGCCAGCCATTCCGCCCCGAGTGATTGCCACCGCGCCGCGCGCCTGCTGGATCGAAGCGCCGGGCCGGGCCGCGATCCGGATCGAGCCGATGGCCGCGCCCGGCCCCGGCGAGGTCGAGGTCCGGACGCTGCACAGCGCGGTCAGCCGCGGCACCGAATCGCTGGTGTTCCGCGGCGAGGTGCCGGCCAGCGAATTCGAGCGCATGCGCGCACCGTTTCAAGCGGGCGCGTTCCCCGCACCGGTCAAGTACGGCTACGCCAGCGTCGGCATCGTCGAGCAGGGCCCCGAAGGATGGCAGGGCCGTCCCGTCTTCTGCCTGTATCCGCACCAGACCCGCTATGTGGTGCCGGTCGATGCGGTGCACCCGCTGCCCGACGGCCTGCCGCCCGGGCGCGCGGTGCTGGCCGCCAACATGGAGACCGCGGTCAATGCGCTCTGGGATGCGGCGCCGCGTGTCGGCGACCGCATCACGGTGGTGGGCGGCGGGGTCGTCGGCCTGCTGGTCGCCTGGCTGGCCGCGCGGCTGCCGGGCTGTGAGGTCGAACTGGTCGACGTGCAGGCCTCGCGCCGCGCCGTGGCCGAGCGTCTCGGCGTCGCCTTCTCGCTGCCGGAGCATGCGCGGCCCGAGGCCGACCTGGTGCTGCATGCCAGCGGCCAGCCCCAGGGCCTGGCCACGGCGCTGTCGCTGGCGGCCTTCGAGGCCACCGTGATCGAGCTCAGCTGGTATGGGCAGCGGCCGGTGCCGCTGGCGCTCGGCGAGGCCTTTCATTCGCGCCGGCTGGTGCTCAAGAGCTCCCAGGTCGGCCACGTGGCGCCGGCCCAGCGCAGCCGCTGGCCGCACCGGCGGCGGCTGGCGCTGGCCTTGTCGCTGCTGCGCGACCCGGTGCTCGACCTGCTGCTGACCGACACCGCGCCCTTCGACCAGCTGCCCGAGGTGCTGGCGCGACTTGCCGCCGGTGCGCCGGACACGCTGTGCCAGCGCATCGACTACACCTGAGACCCAACCGCCTGGAGCCCCTGCATGTACAGCGTCAACGTCCGCGACCACTTCATGATCGCCCACAGCTTTCGCGGCGAGGCCTTCGGCCCGGCCCAGCGCCTGCACGGCGCGACCTACGTGGTCGATCTCGAGTTTCGCCGCGCCGAACTCGATGCCGATGGCATGGTGGTCGACATCGCGCGGGCGACCGAGGTGCTGCGCAGCGTGCTGGGCGAGTTCAACCTGCGCAACCTCGACGACGATCCGGCCTTCGAGGGACGCAACACGACCACCGAGTTCATGGCCCGCGTGATCTTCGATCGGGTTGCCGCGCGGATCGCGGCCGGCGATCTCGGGCCGCACGCCAGCGGACTGTCGGGCCTGCGGGTGCGGCTCAACGAATCGCACGTGGCCTGGGCCGCCTACGAGGGCGCACTGCCGGCCGAGGCGCGTTGAATCCATTGAACGGGCGCTGCAGCTTCCTCGTGCCGGGCGATCTCGGCACCCGCACCGGCGGCTATGGCTACGACCGCCGGATCATCGACGGCCTGCGCGCGGCCGGCTGGCAGGTCGACGTGCAGTCACTGGGACCCGGCTTTCCCGAGCCCGATGCATCGGCTCTGGCGCTGGCTCGCCGCCTGATCGAGGCGCTGCCCGACGGCACGCTGGCGGTGGTCGACGGCCTGGGCTTCGGCGTCCTGCCCGACCTGGCCGCGGCCCATGCGAAGCGGCTGCGCTGGGTCGCGCTGGTGCACCATCCGCTGTCGCTGGAGACCGGGCTGGCGCCCGATCGGCAGCGGGCGCTGTTCGAGAGCGAGCGGCGCGCGCTGGCGTCCGCACGCGGCGTCGTCGTCACCGGCCCGGCCACGGCGCGGGCGCTGGCGGCCTTCGACGTCGAGGCCGCCCGCATCACGGTGGTCGAGCCGGGCACCGATCCCGCGCCGCTGGCGCGGGGCTCTGGCGCGGCCGCACCGGCGCTGTTGTGCGTTGCCAGCGTGACGCCGCGCAAGGGCCATGCCTTGCTGGTCGAGGCGCTGGCCGGCCTGCGCGATCGGCCGTGGACGCTCGATTGCGCCGGCAGCCTCACGATGGACCCGGCCTGCGCGGCGGCCCTGGCGGCCGCGATCGAAGCCCGCGGCCTGCAGGATCGCGTGCGGCTCCACGGCGAATGCGACGAGGCCGGCCTGCGCGCGCTCTACCAGGCTGCCGATGTTTTCGTGCTGCCGTCCTTCCACGAGGGCTATGGCATGGCGCTGGCTGAGGCCCTGGCGCACGGCCTGCCGGTGATCAGCACGCTGGCCGGCGCCATCCCCGATACCGTGCCGAGCACTGCGGGCCTGTTGGTTCCGCCGGGCGAGGTCGACGCGTTGCGGGCCGCGTTGCGGCGCCTGCTGGACGAAGACGGCCTGCGAGCCCGGCTGGCCGAGGGCGCCCGCGAGGCCCGACGCGGCTTGCCAGACTGGAGGTCGAGCGCGGCGCGCTTTGCCGTCGCCCTCGACGCCGCCGCGCTCGCACCGTTGCCATGACCGGATTCAGCGCCGACTGGCTCGCGCTGCGCGAGCCCTTCGACCGGGCCGCACGCGAGGCATCGGCCGCTGCCTTCGACCTGGCCGGGTTGGGCCGCCGATTGCGCGGCGACGGCTCCACGCTCGGTGTGCTCGACCTGGCCTGCGGCACCGGGGCCAACCTGCGCGAACTGGCGCCCCGCCTGGGCGGCGCGCAGCACTGGCGGCTGGTCGATCACGATCCGCGGCTGCTGGCGGCATTGCCCGGCGCGCTCGCGGCCTGGGCCGCAGCGCAAGCCTTCGCGGTGCGCACGCAGGGGGATCGGCTGCGCGTCGAAGGACCGGGCTGGCAGGCCGAGGTGGAAACCGTGCACCTCGATCTCGCCCGCGAGCTGGCCGCGCTGCCGCTGGCCGGGGTCGGGTTGATCACGGCGTCGGCGCTGCTCGACCTGGTGTCGGCCGCCTGGCTCGACGAACTGCTGACCCGCGCCTGCGCGGCGAAGGCGGCGCTGCTGTTCGCGTTGACGGTCGACGGGCGCGTCGACTGGACCCCGAAGCGGGCGGCCGATGAGGCGGTTCTGCGTCTGTTCGAGGCGCACCAGCGCGGCGACAAGGGCTTCGGCCCGGCGTTGGGCGGCAGGGCGGTGGAGGTGGCGGCCGATCGGCTGCGCGCGCTGGGCTGCGAGCCTCAGCGCATCGCCAGCGACTGGCACATCGACGCTCGCGACGGCGCCCAGGCACAGGCGATGCTGGCCGCGCTGGTCGAAGGCAGCGCGGCCGCCGCGCGCGAGCAGGACCCCGGCGCCGCCGCGTCGGTCGCCGCATGGTCGGCCGAGCGGATGCAGCTGCTCGCGCGCACCAGGCTTCGCATCGGCCACGCGGACTTGCTTGCCGTCTGGCCCTAATCCGCAGACCGCGCGGCGCGCAAATCAAGGTCCCAGAGCACGTCGGCGCCCATGCGGAACAGGCGCCCCGGCGGCCGCAGGCAATCGCGCATCGCGGCGCTGCGCGGCAATTGCAGGCCCGGCCGGCCAGCCCCGATGATCACCGGCGCGATGCTGAGATGCAGCCGGTCGAGGCAACCCTGCGCGATGAAGCGCGACACGGTGACGCCGCCACCTTCGACGAACAGCACGCCCAGGCCGCGCTGCTGCAAGGCAGCCTGCAGCGCGCGCAGGTCGGCGCTGCCATCGGGCCGCAGCAGGCCGGGCACGCCGAGCACCTGGTCGGCGCCCACGCGCCGCGCCGCTTCGGGCGTGCGTGCGGCGTCGCACGCCAGCAGCGTGGGTGCCTGGCGGTCGCAGAAGACGCGCAGCGTCGCCGGCAGGCGCAGCGCCGGGTCGAGCAGCACCCGCACCGGGTGCGGGCCCGCCACCCGCCGCGTGGTCAGCTGCGGATTGTCGATGGCCGCGGTGCCGGCACCGACGATGACTGCGTCGCACAGCGCGCGCAGGCGGTGCAGGTGCACCAGCATCTCCGGCCCGTTGACGTAGTTGGAGTCGCCGCCATGGGTGGCCACGCAGCCATCCAGGCTCTGGCCGAGCTGGCCGATCGCCCAGGGCGTGCCCGCGCGCGGCTGGTCGAGCAGGGGCTTGAGCAGCTCGAACAGCTCGAGCGCCTGGTCGTCCCACAGGCCCTGCAACGCGAAGCCCCGGGCCGCGCTCCAGGCGATCGGCGCGCTGGCATCCGTGGCCTGGCGGCGTCGCCTGCGCGCCGCGATCTCCAGGCACAGCGGCCACAGCGCATCGATGCCGGGGAGGGTGGGGGCGGAGTGCATCATGGCTTGTCGGCAAGGCGTGGGGGCGTGGAATGGGGGGTGTCCTGCGTCTGGCGAGCTGCCTGGGCTTGGCCATGAAGCGCCAGCGCGACCGCGCCCGCGACCCACAGCGCCGCCAGGCCCGCGACGATCACTGCATCGATCGCGGGGCGTCGTCCGCGCCGCAGCCACTGCACCGTCGGCCCCGCCGTCAGGGCGCAGGCCAGCAGCAACAGTACCTCGGGCTGCACCGGCGTCAGCAGGGCGAGGCCCTGGGCCAGCGTCAGCCAGGCGATGACGCACACCACCGCGCCGCTGGCGCCGAAGCCGATGCGGGCCTTGGGCCACAGCCACAAGGCGCAGCCGGCGATGGCGGCGGCGATCGCCAGGCCGAGCTCGAACAGCAGCGGCGATCCTGAAATGAAAGCCACCGCCGACAGTCCAATCCCCGCGATCAGCAGGCTGGCGGGCGCGTCGGCCTGCTCGAGCGGCGCACCCAGCACCGCCGCGATCGCCGCGGCGCCGACCGCCCACGTGGCGACCTGCAGCACCGCGGGCTGGTCGCTGAGGCCGACCAGCACCAGCGCCCACAGCACGCAGCAGGCGAGCCAGGTGGTGCGCTTCATCGCGCGCATGCCTTCCAGGCCGACCCCGAGCAAGGCGGCCGAGGCGTAGATCCAGGGCAGCTCCTCGGTCAGCTCGCCCGGCCACATCTGCCAGCCGAGCACCCAGGCCGAGGCGACCAGGATCGCCGGCGCGACGCCCGCCGAGGCCCAGCGCCGGCCATGCACCGCACCGAGGACGGCGCGCAGCAGGCCGGTGGCCGCGAACGACAGCACCAGCGGCAGCGCCAGGCTCTCGAACAGCGGGTGGTGGAAGTCCATGCCCGTTTATGCAGGCCGGCCGGGGCCGCCGTCAATGCGACAGGTCGGCGGCGGCATCAGGCGGACTCCACCGGCGGCGGACGCGTCGAGGTCCAGGGCGAGACACCCTGCGCCACGGCCGCGTCGTGCTGCGCGGCCAGCGCGCGCCGGAAGCCGTCGCGTTGCTGCAGCCGGTCCCAGTACGCGGCCACCGCGGCCGGGAAGCGCGGCACCAGGTCGAGTTCGTTGGCCAGCAGCAGCGCGTAGCCGACCGAGATGTCGGCCACCGTGAAGCGGTCGGCGGCCAGGAAGGCATGCTGCTGCAGCACCGCGTCGATGCCGCGCAGGCGGGCGATGAACCACTTGGCATAGTCGTCCGCCGCCTGCGGCAGCTTGCGCTCCTCGGGCTCGAAGCGGCCGTAGCGCAGCACGATGGTCTGCGGGAAGGTCAGCGTGGCCTCGCCGTGGTGCAGCCAGTTGAGCCAGGCGCCGAAGCCGGGCTCGTCGGGCCGCACCGCCAGCCCGTGCCGGTTGCCGGGGTCGCAGCGCTGCACCAGGTACTGGCACATGGCCGACGATTCGGTCATGCGCGTGGCGCCGTCGAGCAGCAGGGGCACGGTGCCGAGCGGGTTGAGCGCGAGGTAGCTGCGCTGGAGCGCGCGCGGCGGAAAGGGCAGCATGCGCAACTGGTAGGGCGCGCCCAGTTCCTCGAGCGCCCAGAGCGGGCGGAACGAACGTGCGCTGACACAGTGATAGAGCTCGATCATGCGGGTCCTTGTCTCCTGGCGGCGAACGCGCCGTCGTTCGGCGTCCGCCATCCTAAGCCCAAGTCCAGCCCGGGGCGCAGTAGCATTCGGTGGGTGCGCTGCAGCGACCCCGGGGACCCGGGCCGATCGGCTGCCACACGACAGAAAGCATTCATGAGCACCAACATCGTCATCGTCGGAGGCGGCCATGCCGCCGCCCAGCTGTGCGCCGGCCTGGCCGAGGCCGGGCAGGGCGGGCGCGTCCACCTGGTCTGCGAGGAAGCGACCATTCCCTATCACCGGCCGCCGCTGTCCAAGACCTTCCTGAAGAGCCCGGACGAGCAGCCGCAGCAGCATCGGGCCGAAGCCTGGTATGCGGAATCGGGCATCACGATGCACCTGGGCGATGCGGCGCTGGCGATCGACCGCGCCGCCCGCACGGTCACGCTGCAATCGGGGACCGTGCTCGGCTGGGAACGCCTGGTGCTCGCGACCGGCACCCGTGCCCGCCGCCTGTCGGCGCTGGCGGGGCTGTCCAACGTGGCCCTGCTGCGCGCCGCCGACGAAGCGGCGCAGTTGCGCAGCCTGCTGGCCGCGGCGCAGCACGTGACCGTGCTCGGCGGCGGCTTCATCGGCCTCGAGGTGGCCGCCACCGCGCTGGCGCTCGGCAAGCAGGTGCTGGTGCTCGAAAGCGCGCCGCGGCTGTTGAGCCGCGCCGTGTCGCCCGAGCTGTCGGCGCACGTGCTGGCGACCCACCGCGCCGCCGGCATGGACCTGCGCGTGGGCGTGCAGAGCGGTGTGTTGCAGATCGACGGCCCGCGGCTGATGGCGATCGAGGTCGACGGCGCGCTGCAGCCGATCGACCTGCTGCTGCTCGGCATCGGTGCGGTGCCCGAGACCGCGCTGGCCGAGGCCGCCGGCCTGGAGTGCGCCGACGGCATCGTGGTCGACGCCTACATGCAGACCAGCGACGAGCGCGTGCTCGCAGTGGGCGATTGCACGCGCTTCCCGGACCGGCGCGCCGGCCAGGCGCTGCGCCTGGAGTCGGTGCAGAACGCCAACGACCAGGCCCGCACCGCCGTGGCGACCCTGACCGGTGCGCCGCGGCCGCATGACGCGGTGCCGTGGTTCTGGTCCGATCAGGGCAGCTTGCGGCTGCAGATGGCCGGCCTGGTGCCGGCGCCCGGCACGCCTGGCCACGTCACGGTGCGGCGGCCCGGGGCCAGCGCGGCCTCGTTCTCGCTGCTGCACTACGTGGACGACCAACTGCGTTGCGTCGAATCGGTCAACGCGCCGGTCGACCACATGATGAGCCGCAAGCTGCTGGAAGCGGGGCGCAGCCCCGACCCGGCGGTCGCGGCCGATCCGGCCGTGCCGCTCAAGACGCACCTGGCCTGAGGGTCAACAGGCCGCGGCCGCCGGCAGGTTCAGGACACGCCCGCCGGACGCGGCGCGAGATTCTTGCGAATCTCGGCGTCCATCATGCGGGTGCCGGCCGCCAGCGCGGCCTCGTAGGTGTCGGCGCCGTATTCGGCGGCGCGCACCACCTTGTGGGGGACGCCACCGGCGTCGCATTCGAGCAGCGTCCAGAGAAAAGACCCGGGCGCCGGCTCGTCGATAACGAGTTTGATCGGATTTTTCATGCCTTGATGGTGGGCGTTTCGCTTGGGCTTTTCTGTAGGAGAAGGCCTACGTTACGTGCGATCTTCGGGGCGCGTGCCGAGGACACCGGGTGGCCCCCTCCGCTCATGTCCCCCGCCTTCGGCTCCTCCTTTACTTCGCTGCGGGGGCCACCCGGTGCCCTCGGCACGGGTAGCGCCGTGGGGCGCTGGCGGAGGATGAACGACCGGCTTGACGGCTCACGCCGATGGTGTGCTCTGCGCAGCGAAATAAAGGAGGAGGCCGCAGGCCGGGGGACATTCGCGGAGCAGAGTACGCCGTCGGCGTGAGCCCGCCCCAAACCGAGGAACAAATGGACAGAACCCGAACGTAGCCCTTGTCAAAAATCATGTAATGTTAGTTAAAATGTATTACATGAACACCGACCGAGACAACTTCCACGACTGGGCCCGGGACAAGCCTGATTCGACGTCGTTTTCGGGCCTCCACCGCTCCGAACTGCACGATCTGAACAGTCACCCCCGCGTCCGATGGGGGCGGCTGTTCTTCTTGGTCGTGCTGGCGGTGGCGCTGGGCGTCGGTTTCAAGTATGTCGTCGCCCTCTGAGGAGTGGTCATATAGGGCCACTCTGCGTTGGCGATTACTACGGTGCTCAAGTCTCCACCAGAGTCGCCGCTTGGCGTGCCATTTCGGCAACGCCAGAACTCATCGCAGGGTCGGCTGATATCAACCCCTTCAACGGGAACCAGCGCGCCTCCAGCGCATCATCCCCCGCGCGCGGCTCGCCGGAGAGCCAGCGACACGCGACGCCGACCAGAACGAAGTGCTGATTCATAGTCCCATCCTCATCTAGGTCGAATGCGTCGATCGCGGTGTACGCCTGCAGCACCTCGGCCCGAACTTGCGTTTCCTCGAAGAGTTCGCGCATGGCGGCTGCTCGGATCGACTCGCCCAACTCGATCTTGCCTCCAGGGAAACCCCAGCGCCCGGCGTCAGGACGGTTGGCACGACGTACCAACAAGACTTCGCGCTTGCAGATCACAACGGAAATGATCGCTGCAACGGGTCTGCGTATCGACGATTGAATGCGATCGGACATGGCTTGTGAGAGAACGGATTCTTGAGAATTTGCGTTGGCGCTGATTGGGCCAAGTCAATGGCTTTTTGCGGAGTCCATTGTTTCTTGCATAGCCCTTGGGTGGATCTGTCTTCTTTGAGGGAAATGTCCTGCGGTGGCGAAGCTTTCCCGCTACACCGGGCGGCACGGCACGTTCTACGGCGACAACACGCCGGGCACCTGCGCCGCGAGTTTTCCACGGCCGCCAGCCTGCCCGTTTTGCAGGCAATGCGGTGGGAACCCGCATGGGGACTGGGCCCGTGCATTCGCTTCCACGCCCTTCGCACAGCGTTATCCACAGAAGCCCGGTACAAGTCCGGCGCCCGTGGCCGTCTTATTTGACCTGCTGCTTGACCAGCTTGCGGGCCAGCGTCCGCCGATGCATCCCGAGCCGCCGCGCCGTCTCGGAAATATTGAAGCCGGTTTCGGCCAGCGTCTCGTGGATGCGCTCCCATTCGAGCGTCTTGATCGAGGTCGAGCGGTTGGTCAGCTCGATGTCGGTGTCGCCCTCGGCGCGGCCGAAGGCGGCCTCGATGTCGTCGGTGTTGGAGGGTTTGGCCAGGTAGTGGCAGGCGCCCAGCTTGATCGCCTCGACCGCGGTGGCGATGCTGGCGAAGCCGGTCAGCACCACGATCAGCATCGCCGGATCGTGCCGGTTCAAGAGTTGGACGCAGGCCAGCCCCGAGGCCTCGCCGCTGAGCTTGAGATCGACCACCGCGTAGCGCGGCGAATGGGCCTGGAGCAGGGAAGCGACCTCGTCGACGTTGGCCGCCAGCAGCACCGTGTAGCCGCGCCGCTCGAACGAGCGCCCGAGCGTGCGGGCGAAGGCCGCGTCGTCCTCGACGATCAGCAGCAGGCGTTCAGCTTCCATTTCCTTCGTCTTCCTCTTCTTCGAGAATGATCGATGCCAGAGGCAGGGTCAGCGTCACTTCGGCGCCGCCTTCGGGGCGGTTGCGCGCGCTCACCTTGCCGCCCAGCGTGCGCGCCACGTTGACCACCAGGAACAGCCCGAGCCCGCCTTCCGGCCGGCCCTTGGTCGACAGGTAGGGCTTGCCGAAATCGGCCAGCATCCCGGGTGCGAAGCCAGGCCCGGCATCGGTCACCGTGAGCCGCAGGGTGTCGCCGTCATGGGTCGCTTCGAGGCGCACCCAGTCGGGCGACGCCTGCAGCGCATTGTCGAGCACGTTGCAAAGGGTCTGCTTCAGGGCCGAGTCGGAAACCATCGGCAGGTCGTGGCCGAAGCGGTTCTCGTACTCGAAGGCCAGCACCGGCCGCGTCGCCCGCCACTCCTCGGCCGTGTCGTCGAGAAAGGTGCTGACCGTGGTTTCGAGCGAAGACTCTCCGCGCGCCTCGCCGGCCGACAGCAGGATGCCGCTCAGGGTGGCCTTGCAGCGCTGCACCTGGGCCTGCATTTCGTCGATCTCGGCCAGCAGCTCGGGGTCGGAGGTGAAATGCGGCAGATGCCGCCAGTCGCCGAGGATCACCGACAGCGTGGCCAGCGGCGTGCCCAGGTCGTGCGCGGCGCCCGAGGCCAGCAGGCCCATGCGCACGATGTGCTCTTCCTCGGCGGCCCGTTCACGCAGCGCGGCCAAGCGGGCGTCGCGGGCCCGCAGGTTGCGGCTGATGCGGCTGATGAACACCACCAGCAGCGCCGCGTTGAGGCCGAAGCAGATCAGCATGCCCAGGATGTACGGGCTCAGCAGGCCGCGCCCATGCTCGATCGGCAGCTGCAGCGGACCGCTGAAGATCGCCAGCCCGGCGAAGCAGGCGCTGGTGATGCCGACGATGGTCCAGGTCGACCAGGCCTCCAGCAGCACCGCGCCCAGGATCACCTGCAGCAGGTACAGGAAGACGAAGGGGTTGGCGGCACCGCCGCTCAGGTAGAGCTGCGCGGTCAGCATCGCGACGTCGACCAGCAGGGCGACGAAGAGCTCGCCGTTGCTGACGTCGCGGTGGATGCGCCAGCGCAGCTGGCTGGCGGCATTGAAGGCGGCCAGGAAGGCCAGCACCGCCAGCATCTGGTCGAGCGGCAGGCGGATGCCGAAGCCGTAGTGCACCACCGCGATGGTCGCCACCTGGCCGACCACCGCCATCCAGCGCAGCTGGATCAGCTGCTGCATGTTCTCGAGGCCGGTGGCGTCGCCGTAGTCAGTCGTGCGAGCCATCGGGGCTTCCTTCCTCGGCGCGCCGGCGTTCCTGGCGGACCACGATCCAGGTCGCGCCCGCGACCATCAGGGCCAGGGCATACCAGGTCAGGGCGTAGACCAGGTGGTTGTTGGGAAAGGCGATCACGGTCAGGCCGCCGACCGGGCCACCAGGCGCCGCCGTCCCTGCATCGGCATCGACGAAGTAGGGCGCGACGTCGCTCAGGCCGCGCGCCAGCGCGATCGCCTGCACGTCGCGCGAATACCAGCGATCGGCGGCCGGGTCGTTGTCGCGCAGCAGGGCGCCGCGCGGCTCGGTCATCCGCAGCAGGCCGGTGACGGTGGCCGCTTCAGCCGGCTCGCCTTCGCGGCGCGCCGCACGCTCCTTCTGCTGCGCCGGCGACACGAAGCCGCGGTTGACCAGCAGCGAGCGGCCGTCGGCCATGCGCAGGGGCGTCAGCACCCAGTAGCCGCTGCCCAGTTCGGTCGTGGCCTGGACCAGGGTCTCGCGGTCGTGGAGGAAGCGGCCGGTGGCAAGCACATGCCGGTATTCGTCGTCGGCCCGGTTGACGCGCGGCCATTGGCCGGGTGCCGGTGCGTCGACGGCAGGCGCGTGGACCCGCTGGTCGATGCGCTCGATCAGGTCCAGCTTCCAGGCCCGGCGCTCGAGCTGCCAGGTGCCGAGCGCGAAGAAGCCCGCGAAGGCCGAGAGCGCGCACAAGGCCAGCGCCAGCCGCGGAAGAAGTCTCCTCACCGAAGCGCCGTGCCTTGGGCCGGTCAAGGCATCTTGTGCGTCTCGTTCATCAGGCCCGGCATCATGTTGTGGTTCATGTGATACATCACCCACAGCGAGCCGCTCAGCGTGATCACGACCACCACCACCGTGAAGATCAGGGCCAGCATGGTCCAGCCATGCTCGGACTTCGCGTTCATGTGCAGGAAGTAGATCATGTGGACGACGATCTGCACGGCTGCGAAGGCGAGGATCACGAAGGCGGTCGTGCTGCTCTTCTCGAACACGTTGCCCATCACGATCCAGAACGGGATCGCGGTCAGGATCAGCGACAGGATGAAGCCGGTCAGGTAGCCCTTGACGGTGGCGTGCGGGGCGCCGTCGTCATGGTCGTCGTGGTGATCGCCATGGCCGCCGTGGGCGGCGTGTTCGTTGTGCGCGCTCATGGCAACACTCCCATCAGGTACACGAAGGTGAAGACGCCGATCCAGACCACGTCCAGAAAGTGCCAGAACATCGACAGGCACATCAGCCGGCGGCGGTTCTCGGCGATGAAGCCGCGCTTGGTCACCTGCACCATCAGCACCACCAGCCAGACCAGGCCGAAGGTGACGTGCAGGCCGTGGGTGCCGACCAGTGCGAAGAACGACGACAGGAAGGCGCTGCGCTGCGGCACGGCGCCTTCGCGGATCAGGTGCGCGAACTCGTACAGTTCGACGCTGATGAACGCGGCGCCGAACAGGGCCGTGATGGCCAGCCAGGCCATCGTGGCGCCCATGCGCTTGCGCTGCATCTCGATCATTGCGAAGCCGTAGGTGATCGACGAGAACAGCAGGAAGGCGGTGTTGAGCGCCACCAGCCGGAGGTCGAACAGGTCGGCGCCCGAAGGGCCGGCCGCGAAGTTGCGGCCCAGGACCGCGTAGACCGCGAACAGGCAGGCGAACACCAGGCAGTCGCTCATCAGGTAGAGCCAGAACCCGAGCAGGGTGCCGTTCTCCGGGTGATGCTCGCCCGGCAGGTGGAAGAGCGGGTGCTGGCCGGCGCTCACGGCGCCGTTGGAGGAGAGGACGGTGGTATCAGACATGGCCGGCGAGCAGGCGGGTACGGGCGCCTTCGGTGCGGACGACTTCCTCGGTGGGGATGTGGTAGTCGCGCTTGTAGTTGAAGGTGTGGATGATCACGGCGAGCAGCATGGCGACGAAGGACACGCCGGCCAGCAGCCACATCTGCCAGATCAGCGTGAAGCCGCAGGCCGCGGCCAGGGCCGCGATGATGAAGCCGGCGCCGGTGTTCTTCGGCATGTGGATCGGGATGAAGCCTTCGAGCGGCCGCACGTAGCCGTGCTTCTTCATGTAGGTCCAGGCGTCGTTGTCGTACACGCGGGGCGTGAAGGCGAAGTTGTAGGCCGGCGGCGGCGAGGAGGTCGACCACTCGAGGGTGCGGCCGTCCCACGGGTCGCCGGTCAGGTCGCGCAGCGAATCGCGGCGCACGTAGCTCACTACGAGCTGGATCAGGAAGCAGGCGATGCCCAGGGCGATCAACACGGCGCCGAAGGCCGCGATCTGGAACCAGATCTGGTAGGACGGGTCCTCGAAGTGGCTCAGGCGGCGGGTCACGCCCATCAGGCCCAGCACGTACAGCGGCATGAAGGCGAAGTAGAAGCCGATGACCCAGAACCAGAACGAGCACTTGCCCCAGAACTCGTCGAGCTTGTAGCCGAAGGCCTTCGGATACCAGTAGGTGATGCCGGCCAGCAGGCCGAACAGCACGCCGCCGATGATCACGTTGTGGAAGTGGGCGATCAGGAACAGGCTGTTGTGGAGCACGAAGTCGGCCGGCGGAACCGCCAGCAGCACCCCGGTCATGCCGCCGATCACGAAGGTGATCATGAAGGCGATGGTCCAGAGCATGGGCAGCTCGAAGCGGATGCGGCCCTTGTACATCGTGAACAGCCAGTTGAAGATCTTCGCCCCGGTCGGGATCGAGATGATCATCGTCGTGATGCCGAAGAACGAATTGACGCTGGCGCCCGAGCCCATCGTGAAGAAGTGGTGCAGCCACACGAGGTACGACAGGATCGTGATCACCAGCGTGGCATAGACCATCGACGCATAGCCGAACAGGCGCTTGCCGCAGAAGGTGGCGACGACTTCGGAGAACACGCCGAAGGCCGGCAGGATCAGGATGTAGACCTCGGGGTGGCCCCAGATCCAGATCAGGTTCACGTACATCATCGCGTTGCCGCCGAAGTCGTTCGTGAAGAAGTTGGTGCCGACGTAGCGGTCGAGCGACAGCAGGGCCAGCACGGCGGTCAGCACCGGGAAGGCGGCGACGATCAGGATGTTGGTGCAGAGCGCGGTCCAGGTGAACACCGGCATCTTCATCAGCGACATGCCCGGGGCGCGCATCTTGACGATGGTCGCGATCAGGTTGATGCCCGACAGCAATGTGCCGACCCCCGCGATCTGCAAGGACCATATGTAGTAGTCGACCCCGACGTCCGGACTGAACTCCAGCCCCGACAGCGGCGGGTAGGCCAGCCAGCCGGTGCGCGCGAACTCGCCCACGAACAGCGAGGCCATCACCAGGCCGGCGCCGAAGGTGGTCATCCAGAAGCTGAAGTTGTTCAGGAACGGGAAGGCGACGTCGCGGGCACCGATCTGCAGCGGCACGACGAAGTTCATCAGGCCCGTCACCAGCGGCATCGCGACGAAGAAGATCATGATCACGCCGTGGGCGGTGAAGATCTGGTCGTAGTGGTGCGGCGGCAGGAAGCCTGCGTTGTCGCCGAAGGCGAAGGCCTGCTGGGCCCGCATCATGATCGCGTCGGAGAAGCCGCGCAGCAGCATCACCAGGCCGAGGATGATGTACATGATGCCGATCTTCTTGTGGTCGATGCTGGTGATCCAGTCGCGCCACAACGTGCCCCAGACACGGAAATAAGTGATCGCGCCGAGCACCGCCACGCCGCCGAGAACGACGGCGATGAAGGTGAACAGCAGGATCGGTTCGTGGAGGGGGATGGCCTCCCAGGAGAGGCGGCCGAAGACGAGCTTCGTCAAGTCGAGATGGTCGAGCATCTTTATTCTTCTCGGATGCGGGCGGTGGAAAGCGGAAGCGAAAGTCCGGCGGGGTCGTTGACGCTGCACATGGCCGTCACGTAGGTGCGGGGCGGGATGCTGGCGTCGGGCTGCCAGGGGCGCGGCGAGACGTTGTAGGCGCCGACCTTGCCGAGGCCGCCATCGGCGTCGATGGCCATCATCTGCTCCATGCACATCTTGTTGCGGTCGACGCAACGGTTGACGATCGCATGGTAGAGGTCGGGCTCGACGCTGGCGAAGCGGCGCACCGGATCGCGCTCGCTGGGGCGCTCGAGTTCGAGGTAGGCCGCGCGGGTCAGCGCGCCGCCGGCGGTCTTCGACTTCTGGACCCAGGCCTCGAAGTCGGGCTCGCTCACGCCATGGAAGCGGAAGCGCATGCCGGAGAAGCCGGCGCCGCTGTAGTTGGCCGAGAAGCCTTCGAAGTCACCGGGCTTGTTGATGACCGCGTTGAGCTTGGTCTCCATGCCCGGCATGGCGTAGATCTGGCCGGCCAGCGCCGGGATGAAGAAGGAGTTCATCACCGAGGAGGCGGTGATCTTGAAGACGATCGGGCGGTCGATCGGCGCCGCCAGTTCGTTCACCGTGGCGATGCCCTGCTCCGGGTAGATGAACAGCCACTTCCAGTCGAGGGCCACCACCTCGACGGTCAGCGGCTTGACCTCGGACGGCACCGGGCGGCCGGGCTCGATGCGGCGCAGCGGGCGGTAGGGGTCGAGGGTGTGGGTGCTGATCCAGGTGATCGCGCCGAGGGCGATGATGATCATCAGCGGCGCGCCCCAGATCGCCAGTTCGAGCTCGGTGGAGTGGTCCCAGTCGGGCGAATAGTTCGCCTCCTTGTTCGTCTGCCGGTAGCGCCAGGCGAAATAGATGGTGAGACCGATCACCGGCACGATGATCAGCAGCATCAGGACCGTGGAGACCACGATCAGCTGGCCTTGCTGGCGCGCGATGTCGCCGGACGCATTGAACAGCACCATGTCGCAGCCCGCCAACAGGGCGAGCGGGAGCAGGAGCAGTCCGCGGAAGTTCTTGAGGGGAGGCATGCCGGAGGATGAGCGTTTGGTGCGCAAAGGGACCACAATCTACTTCGTTTGGCGACTGCGGGATATTGGACGTTTTGTCCTATGGCGGCAATCTCGATTCAGTGAGACCCTCGGGGAATCCAGTTGAACACGACCCAAAAGCAGAAATGACGACGTCCAGCATCAGTCCCGGCGGCTCCTCGCCGCTGCACGACACCCAGCACGACGGCCCCGACGCCGCCTCGGACCATTCGCCGATCGCCCCGGGCGAGATCGCGGTCGGCGTGATCATCGGCCGCGCCTCCGAGTATTTCGACTTCTTCGTCTACGGCATCGCCTCGGTGCTGGTGTTCCCGGCGGTCTTCTTTCCGATGGAAAACCGCCTCGAGGGCACGCTCTACGCCTTCGTGATCTTCTCCTTCGCCTTCATTGCCCGGCCCTTCGGCACCGTGGCCTCGATGGCGATCCAGCGCCGCTTCGGGCGCGAGGCCAAGCTGACGGCGGCGCTGTTCATGCTCGGCATCTCGACCGCCGGCATCGCCTTCCTGCCGGGCTATGCGAGCATGGGCTTCGCCTCGATCATCGCGCTGTCGATCCTGCGCGTCGGCCAGGGCATCGCGCTCGGCGGCTCCTGGGACGGCCTGCCCTCGCTGCTGGCGCTCAATGCGCCGCCGAACCGCCGCGGCTGGTACGCCATGCTGGGCCAACTGGGTGCGCCGGTGGGCTTTTTCATTGCCAGCGCCCTGTTCGCGTTCCTGTATTCCAGCCTGTCGACCGAGGACTTCCTCGACTGGGGATGGCGTTACACCTTTTACGTGGCGTTTGCGATCAATGTCGTCGCGCTGTTCGCCCGCCTGCGGTTGGTGGCCACCAATGAATACGACCGCCTGCTCGAAGAGCGCGAACTCGAACCCGCCAGCGTGGTCGAGATCACCCGCTCGCAGGGCTCCAACCTGGTCATCGGCGCCTTCGCCGCCCTGGCCAGCTACGCGCTGTTCCACCTGATCACGGTGTTTCCGCTGTCGTGGATCACCCTCTACTCCACCCAGTCGGTGAGCGAATTCCTGGTCATCCAGATGGTCGGCGCGGTGCTCGGTGCCATCGGCATCGTGATCTCCGGCGTGATCGCCGACCGCATCGGCCGCCGCAACACCCTGGGCAGCCTGGCGGTCGCGATCGCGGTGTTCAGCGGCTTCGCCCCGACGCTGCTGGACGGCGGCAAGCTCGGGCAGGACGTCTTCATCCTGGTCGGCTTCGTGATCCTGGGCCTGTCCTATGGCCAGGCGGCCGGGGCGGTGACGGCCAACTTCGAGTCGAAGTACCGCTACACCGGCGCCGCGCTCACGGCCGACCTGGCCTGGCTGATCGGCGCCGCCTTCGCGCCGCTGGTCGCGCTCGGCCTGTCGGCCAACTTCGGCCTGGGCTATGTCAGCGTCTACCTGCTGTCGGGCGCGCTGTGCACCCTGGCCGCGCTGCGGGTCAACCGGGCGCTGGAAGAAGTCCGAGAATAGCTCGGCGCGCGGCGCCTAGCGCCGGGAGTGCCACTGGCGCCACAGCGCCACGGCCAGCGTGATCACCAGCGCGCCGAGGATCAATTGATGCTCGTGCGGCTTCAGGTGGCCGATCGCCGCGTGCAGCCAGCCCGTCAATTTGAGCCCGAACAGGCTGACGACGGTCGCCCAGAGCAGCGCGGCCACGGCGTCCAGCACTGCGAAGAGCGGGGCCCGCATCGGGCCCATGCCCAGCGTGGCCGGCAGCGCGATGCGCAGGCCCCAGGCGAAGCGCATCAGGAAGATGGTCGCCACCGGATGTCGGTCGACGAAGCCGTTGACCCGTTCGATGTGGGCCCGCAGCTTGGGCCGGCTCGCCAGCAGCACGGCGCCCTTGCGGCGCCCCAGGTGGAAGTAGAACTGGTCGGTCAGGAACGCCGCCGCCGCACCGCAGGCGATCAGCGGTCCCAGCGAGAGGTAGCCCTGGTGCACCGCGAAGGCACCCAGCATCAGGATCGTCTCGCCCTCGAAGATGCCGGCCACGAAGACCACGATGTAGCCGTATTGCTGGAGCAGCTGGGACAGCATCGGAAGGAGGCCTCAGCCCGGCGGCGGGACGTCGCTTTTCTTCTGCCGCTCGCGGAACAGCGCCGCGCGCATCAGGAAGATGGTGGTGACCGGCGCGGTGAGGGCGACGAAGAGGGCGATCAGCACCGCATGCAGGAACAGGCTGCGCCCCTGCACCGAGAAGTAGATGATGGTGGCCAGCGTCATGCACCAGACGCCGAGCGTCGCGCCCAGCGTGGGCGCGTGGATGCGGCGGAAGAAGGTCGGGATGCGCACCAGGCCGAAGGAGCCGATGGCGGCGAACGCGGCGCCGACCACCGCGAAGACGGCCGTCAGCACCTCGGCCCACAGTGGCAATGCCTCATTCATTCGATCACCTCGCCGCGCAGCAGGAACTTGGCGATCGCCGTCGAGCCGACGAAGCCGAACAGCGCGATCAGCATCGCGGCCTCGAAGTAGACGTTGCTCGCGTAGACGATGCCCAGCACCAGCATCATGAGCATGCCGTTGATGTAGAGGCAGTCGAGCGCCATCACCCGGTCTTGCGCGGTCGGCCCGACGAGCAGGCGGAACAGCGCGCACAGCATCGCCACGGCCAGCAGCAGCAGCGCCAGCTTGAGGGCCCAGAAGAGCACGGGCGTCATGATTCGAAGATCTCCATCAGCGGGGCTTCATAGCGGGTCTTGACCATGGCGATGAAGGCCGGCACGTCGTCGAGGTCGAACACGTGGATCAGCAGGGTCGAGCGGTCGAGCGCGATCTCGGCCCAGGCGGTGCCCGGCGTCAGGCAGATGATCATGGCCAGCACCGCGAGCGCGTTGGGATCGCGCAGCTCGAGCGGCACGCGCACGAAGCAAGGCGACATCTGTGCGCTGCGGCGGGTCAGCAACAGGCGCGCGACCGTCAGCGCCGACTCGACCAGGTCATGGGCCACCACGCCCGAGAGCCGCAGCGCCACCGCCGGCCGGCGCATGTGCGCGCGGGCCGGCCGCAGCGACTGGGTCAGCAGCGGCACCGCGATCGCGAGGATCGCCGCCAGCAGCAGGGTGGCCGCATCGAGCGACTGGTTCAGCAGCAGCCAGACCACGAACAGCGCGATCGACAGCGACGGCGCCGGCAGCCAGCGCGCGATCATTTCGCAGCTCCCGGCTTGGCGGGCGGATCGGGCACCTGCGCCGCACCGAGCACCGCCCGGCGGTAGGCGGTGGGCGAGAACAGGCCCTCGGCGGTCGCGGCCGCGTGGTGCATCACCGGGCCGGCTTCGATCGTCAACGCCAGGCAGGCGGCCAGCAGCGCCGCGACCGGAAGCACCTCGAGGGCGGGCAAGGCCGGCAAGGTGGCGTGGGCCTGGGTCCAGAAATGCCGGATGCCGGTGCGGCCCAGTGCGAGCAGCGAGAAAAGGCCCGAGAACATCAGCAGCCCGAGAAAGACCCAGCCCGCCGGCGCGACGTGCTCGGTGCCGAGCAGGCCCGACAGCATCGCGAACTTGCCGACGAAGCCCGACAGCGGCGGCATGCCCGCCAGCAGCAGCGTGCAGCAGACGAAACTGAGCCCGAGGAAGGCGACGCCGGCCGGGATGGCGCGGCCGTAGAGCGCCTGCGCATCGTCGTCGAGGTTGACGTCGTCGAGCCGGCGCAGGTCCTTGGACAGGAAGGGTGCATCGCCTGCCGCCTCGTGCGGCGCGATGCTCCGGCCCTCGTTGCGCCAGCGCTCGATCATGTCGATCAGCATGAAGAAGGCGGCCACCGCCAGGGTCGAGGTCAGCAGGTAGTACAGCGCGCCGGCCCATATCGCCGGCTGGCCGAAGCCGATCGCCGCCAGCAGCGTGCCGGCCGAGACCAGCACGCTGAAGCCGGCCAGGTTCGACAGCCGCTGGGTGCCCACGATGCCGAAGGCGCCGACGAACAGCGTCGCCATGCCGATCGTGGTCAGTACGCCCTGGCCGACCTGCGCCGAGGCGCCGGTGTCGGGTGCGAACAGCACGGTCCAGAGCCGCAGGATGGTGTAGATGCCCAGCTTGGTCAGCAGCGAGAACACGGCCCCCACGGGGGCCACCGCCGCGCTGTAGGCCGGCACCAGCCAGAAATTGAGCGGCCAGGCGCCGGCCTTGGCGAAGAAGGCCGTTCCGAGGATGGCCGCGGCCGCGTGCACCAGGCCGCGGTCGGCGGGATCAAGCTGCGCGATGCGCACGCCCAGGTCGGCCATGTTGAGCGTGCCGGTCACGCCGTAGAGCAGTGCGGCGCCGACCAGGAACAGCGACGAGGCGGCCAGGTTGATGGCCACGTAGTGCAGCCCGGCCTGCACCCGCAGCCGCCCCGAGCCGTGCAGCAGCAGCCCGTACGATGCGGCCAGCATGACCTCGAAGAAGACGAACAGGTTGAACAGGTCGCCGGTGAGGAAGGCGCCGTTGAGCCCCATCAGCTGCAGCTGCAGCAGCGGATGGAAATGGACGCCCGCGCGGTCCCAGCGCGAGGTCGAGTAGATCGAGGCGGCAAAGGCGACCACACCGGTCAGCGCGACCATCATGGTCGACAGCCTGTCGGCCACCAGCACGATGCCGAAGGGCGCGCGCCAGTTGCCCGGCAGGTAGACGCCGATCGAGCCGGGGCCGCCGCCGGTGTCCGGCGCGTTGACCCAGCGCAGCAGGGCCAGCGCGGTCAGCAGGCCGATCAGGCCCGAGGCCACGCTGAGCGCCGACTTGCTGCGGCGATGTTCCTCGCCGAGCAGCAGCATCAGGGCGGCGGTCAGCATCGGCACCAGGATCGGCACCGCGATCAGGTGCGGCATGCTGAACTCGAGCAGCCGGTCGAGGAAGGCGAAGAGCTCGTTCATTCCTGCGGCTCCGTGCGTTCCCGGCCGTCGACGTGGTCGGTGCCGGTGAGGCCGCGCGAGGCCAGCAGCACGACCAGGAACAGCGCCGTCATCGCGAAGCCGATCACGATCGCGGTCAGGACCAGCGCCTGCGGCATCGGATCGGCGGTGTTGGCGAGTGTCGCGACCAAGCCCGGTTCGAGCACCGGCTCGCTGTCGACCTTGAGCCGCCCCATGCTGAAGATGAACAGGTTGACGGCGTACGAGATCAGGGTGAGACCCATGATCACCTGGAAGGTGCGCGGACGCAGAAGCAGGTACACGCCCGACCCGGTGAGGATGCCGATGGCGATGGCGAGCACGACTTCCATCAGGCGGGCGCTCCGGCTTCGGCCGCGACGCGCGCGGCTTCCCGCTCGGCCTGCTCGTCGGACCAGCGATGGCTGCGCACCGACTGGTGGGCCAGCGCGGTGAGGATCAGCATGGTCGCGCCGAGCACCAGGGAGAACACGCCCATGTCGAAGAACAGCGCGCTCGGCACGTGAACCTCGCCGAGCAACGGCAGGTGCAGGTGCGCGGTGTGCGTGGTGAGGAACGGATAGCCGAGCACCACCGCGCCGCCGCCGGTGGCCAGCGCCAGCAGCAGGCCGACCGCGATCCAGCGGCGCGGATAGATCCGCAGGTGCTCCTCGACCCATTCGGTGCCCGAGACGATGAACTGCAGCAGCAGTGCCACCGACATCACAAGACCGGCGACGAAGCCGCCGCCCGGCTGGTTGTGGCCGCGCATGAAGAAATAGACCGAGACCAGCACCGACAGCGGCAGCAGCAGCCGCACCAGCACCGCCGGCACCATCAGGTAGCCGACGGCCGTGTCGGTGGCCCGGCGCGGATTGAGCAGGTCGCTGCTGCCGTCGGCCGGCTGCAGCCGCTGCTGGATCGGCAGCGCCATCGACTCGATCGCCGGCCGGAAGCGCCGCAGCAGCGCATACACCGTCAGCGCGACCACGCCGAGCACCGTGATCTCGCCGAAGGTGTCGAAGCCGCGGAAGTCGACCAGCATCACGTTGACCACGTTGCTGCCGCCGCCCAGGAACAGCGCGTTGTCGAGAAAGAACGGCGAGATGCTGAGCGGGAACGGTCGCGTCATGACGCTCCAGGCGATGGCCGACATGCCGGCGCCGGCGGCGATCGCGATGGCGAGGTCGCGTCCGCGCCGGCTCCAGTGGCGCAGTGGCGCGCCGACCGGTTCCGACTTGGCGCTGCGCATCGGCAGCCAGCGCAGCCCGAGCAGGATCAGCACCGTGGTGACGGCCTCGACCACCAGTTGCGTCAGCGCCAGGTCGGGCGCCGAGAACCAGATATAGGTGATGCAGCACACCAGGCCCGCGCCCGAGGCCAGCATCAGCGAAGCGAGCCGGTGGAACTTGGCCTGCCAGGCCGCGCTCACCGCGCAGGTGGCGCCGATCAGCCAGGTCATCGCGAACATCGGGGAGAAGGTGAGCAGTTCGCGCGAGCCGCGCGTGACCGGCGTGACCCAAAGTGCCGCGCCGGCGCCTGCCAGCGCCACGGCGACCAGCAGCAGCAACTGCATCTGCAGCCGGCGGGTGCCGAGCAGCCGGCGGCTGCGGCGGCCGGCTTCGCTGAGGCGCGCCATCAGGTTCTCGAAGATCCGCTGGCCGTCGAAGCGATGCAGCAGCGGCGTGGTCGAGAGCACGCCGCGTGCGCGGCCGTGCCGCTGCAGCAGGTAGAGCAGGGCGCCGCCCGCCAGCGCGATGAAGCTCATCATGAGCGGCAGGTTGAATCCGTGCCACAGCGCCAGGCTGTAGGCCGGCAGCTCGCCGCCGACCACCGGCGCCGCTGCAGCGGCCAGGAAGGCACCGACCGACCAGGCCGGCGCAATGCCGACCACCAGGCAGATCAGCACCAGCAGCTCGGCCGGCACCCGCATCCAGTGCGGCGGCTCGTGCGGCGTCTTCGGGACATCGGACCCGCACGGCGGACCGAAGAAGACATCGAACACGAAACGGGCCGAGTAGGCCACGCTGAAGATCCCGGCGATCGTGGCGATCACCGGCAGGCCGCGGTCGACCCAGACGTTCGACTGGATGAAGACCGTCTCGGCGAAGAACATCTCCTTCGACAGGAAGCCGTTGAGCAGCGGCACGCCGGCCATCGAGGCGCTGGCGATGATCGCCAGCGTACCGGTGATCGGCATCAGCTTCATGAGGCCGCTGAGCTTGCTGATGTCGCGGGTGCCGCTCTCGTGGTCGATGATGCCGGCAGCCATGAACAGCGAGGCTTTGAAGGTCGCGTGGTTCATGATGTGGAACACCGCCGCGACCGCCGCCAGCGGGCTGTTGAGCCCGAGCAGCAGCGTGATGAGCCCGAGGTGCGAGATGGTCGAATAGGCCAGCAGCGCCTTCAGGTCGCGCTGGAACATGGCGATGTAGCCGCCCAGCAGCAAGGTGATCGCGCCGGCGCCGCCGACCAGCCAGAACCAGGGCTCGGTGCCCGACAGCACCGGCCACAGCCGTGCCATCAGGAACACGCCGAGCTTCACCATCGTGGCCGAATGCAGGTAGGCCGACACCGGCGTCGGTGCCGCCATCGCGCGCGGCAGCCAGAAGTGGAACGGAAACTGCGCGCTCTTGGTGAAGGCGCCCAGCAGCACCAGCACCAGCACGGCGGGATAGAGCGGATTGGCGCGGATCAGGTCGCCCGAGGCCAGCACCATGTCGAGGTCGTAGCTGCCGACGATGCGCCCGAGGATCAGCACCCCGGCCAGCAGGCAGAGCCCGCCGGCGGCGGTGACCGTGAGCGCCATGCTGGCGCCGCGCCGGGCATCGCGCCGGTGGTGCCAGTAGCCGATCAGCAGGAACGAGAACAGGCTGGTGAGCTCCCAGAACATCACCATCTGGATCAGGTTGCCCGACAGCACCACGCCCATCATCGCGCCCATGAAGGCGAGGAAGAACGAGAAGAAGCGCGGCACCGGGTCGGAGGCCGACATGTAGTAGCGCGCATAGAGCACCACCAGCGCGCCGATGCCCAGCACCAGCATGCAGAACAGCCAGGCGAAGCCGTCCATGCGGAACGTGAGGTCGAGCCCGAGCACGGGCAGCCACTCGACCCGCTGGCGGATCACGTTGCCGTTGGCGAGGCTCGGAAAGAACCAGGCGGCCTGGATCGCGCAGCCCAGCGCGACCAATCCGGCCAGCGTCGATTCCCGGTTGCGCGCATCCGATGGCAGCAGCGCGGCGAGCACGCTGGCGACGAAGGGAAGGGCAACGAGGAAGACAAGGGGCATTGCGGCCGATTCTATCGACCGGCCCCGCGGCAATCCCCCAGGTCAGGCCATGAAATGCTGCACGGTGCGAAAGCCCAGCCAGGTCAGAAACAGCGAGCCGCCGAGGTGCAGCGCCACCGTGCCCAGCGCCAGGCCCGGACGGCCGCCGATGAGCATGCCGACCACCTCGGCGGAGAAGCTGGAGAAAGTGGTGAGCGAGCCCAGGAAGCCGGTGACCACGACCAGGCGCCAGGCCGGGTCGATGTCGGGCAGGGCGGTAAAGACTGCGATCGCCACGCCGACGATGTAGCCGCCGATCAGGTTCACGGCCAGCGTGCCCCAGGGCAGCAGGCCGCCCGGATTGAGCCACAACTGGAAGCCCCAGCGCATCAAGGCGCCGATGCAGGCGGAGACGCAGATGACGATGACGTTCAACAGCATCGGGCGATGATATTCGCGGCCCGGCTACTTCTCGACGCCCATCACGACGTCGGGCAGGATCGTGACAATGCTCGGGAAGACAGTGATCAGCACGATGCACAGCACCAGGCAGAAGAAGAAGGGGATTGCCGCCTTGGCGATCACGTTGCTGTCCTTGCCGGTCATGTTCTGCAGCACGAAGAGGTTGAAGCCCACCGGCGGCGTCACCTCGGCGATCTCCACCAGCAGCACGATGAAGATGCCGAACCAGACCAGGTCGAAGCCGGCCTTCTGGATCATCGGCAGCACCACCGCGCTGGTCAGCACGATCATCGAGATGCCGTCGAGCGCGGTGCCGAGCACCAGGTACACCAGCACCAGTGCGCCGATCAGCGCATAGGGCGACAGGTGCATCGAGTCGACCCACTCGGCCAGTTCGCGCGGGATGCCCGTGAAGGCCATGGTCTTGGTCAGGAAGGCGGCGCCGGCGAGGATGAACATGATCATGCAGCTGGTGCGCGTGGCGCCCATGATCCCGTCCTTGAAGTTCTTCCAGCTCAGGCTCCGGCCCCAGGCGGCGATGGCCAGCGAACCCAGCACGCCGAAGGCTGCGCATTCGGTGGCCGTGGCCCAGCCCGCGATCAGCACCCAGACGATGAAGACGATCAGCAGCGCGCACGGGATCAGGTTGCCCGACAGCCGGATCTTCTCCATGAAGGAGGTCGGCGGGTCGGCCGGCGGCACCTGGTCGGGGTGGCGCAGGCTCCACCAGCCGATGTAGCCCGAGAACAGCACCATCAGCAGCAGCCCCGGCAGGAAGCCGGCCAGGAAGATCCGGATGATCGAGGCGTCGGCCGCCACCGCGTAGACCACCATCGTGATCGACGGCGGGATCAGGATGCCCAGCGTGCCCGCGGTGGCCAGCGAACCGATGGCGAGCTTCTCGTTGTAGCCGCGGCGCACCAGTTCCGGCAGCGCCACCTTGGCGATGGTGGCGCAGGTCGCGGCCGACGAGCCCGAGACCGAGCCGAACACGCCGCAGCCGAGGATGGTGGTGTGCATCAGACGCCCGGGCACCCGGTTGAGCCACGGCCGCAGGCCCTCGAACATCTCCTCGCTGAGCTTGGTGCGAAACAGGATCTCGCCCATCCAGATGAACAGCGGCAGCGCCGCCAGCTCCCAGGAGGCGTTCGATTCCCAGAACGACGAGAACAGGTTCTTGGCCGGCAGCGTGTTGGTGAAGAAGGCCTGGCCGACCCAGCCGACGATCGCCAGGGTCATCGCGATCCAGACGCCGCCGGCGAGCAGCACCAGCATGATGGCGAGCAGCAGCGCGCCCATCAGAAGAGTTTCGAGCATGAGCGCCTTAGACGTCGGAGGAAAAGTCGCCGGCCGCGTGCCGCTCTTCGACTGCGCGCTGGTAGCTGGGCTTCTCGCCTCGCACCACGCCGACCAGTTCGTCGACCATCGCGATCAGCAGCAGCCAGCAGCCCAGCACGAAGGTCGATTGCGGAATCCAGATCGGGATCACGACCAGGCCGGTCGCCATCTCGGCGAACTCGTAGCTTTCCCAGGTGAAGCTGGTCGCCGAGTAAGTGAGGTAGGCGACCGCCACCGCGGCCACCAGCAGGCAGCCGACGTCGAGCGCGCGCCGCAGCTTCGGCGACACCGCCTCGAGCAGCAGCGTGACGCGCACGAAGTCGCCATGGCGAAAGGCATGGGCCATGGCGAAGAAGGCCGCGGCGGCGCAGAGCCAGGCGACCACGTCATTGAGTCCGCTCACGTGCCAGTTCATCTGCCGGCCGACGCCGGCCACGATCATCAGCACGAAGATCAGGAAGACGCAGAAAGCGCCCAGCGCGCCTGCGCCGTCATACAGGCGGTCCAGCCAGCGACGCATGGGTCAGGCCGCCCGCCGGGCCGCCCCAAGGGCGGCCTGCGCCCCCTCGGGGGGCAGCGATACGCGAAGCGATGAGCGTGGGGGCTTCATCATTTCTTGTAGCTCGCGACGATGGCGGCGCCATCGGGGCCGGCGGCCTTGAGCCAGTCGGCCTGCATGATGCTGCCGACCTGCCGCATGTCGGCATCGAGCTTCGGCGAGGGCTTGTGGATCTTCATGCCGCGTTCGGCCAGCAGGCGCTTGTATTCGTCGTTCTTCTCCTGCGCGACCTTCCAGCCGCGCGCCTCGGCATCTGCGGCCGCCTTGGTGACCGCGGCCTTGGTCGCCGGGTCGAGCGCCTCGAAGGCCTTGAGGTTCACCAGCACCGCGTTCTTCGGGATCCAGGCCTGGGTGTCGTAGAAGTTCTTGATGTTCTCGTAGGTCTTGGTGTCGTAGCCGGTCGACCCCGAGCTCATGTAGCTCTCGATCACGCCGGTGGCCATCGCGGCGCTGAGTTCGGCCTGCTGGATCTGCACCGGCTGGGCGCCGATCAGTTCGGCGATCTTGGCGGTGGCCGGGCTGTAGGCGCGCCACTTGATGCCGCGCAGGTCGGCCACCGAGCCGATTTCCTTCTTCGAGTAGATGCCCTGCGGCGCCCACGGCACCATGAACAGCACCTTGATGCCCTGGGCCGCGAGCAGCTTCTCCATGGCCGGCTTGGAGGCCTCGTACAGCTTCTTCGCCTCGGGGTAGGTGGTCGCCAGGAAGGGCACGCCGTCGAGCGCGTAGATCGGATTCTCGTTGGCGAAGTTGGCCAGCAGGATCTCGCCGGCCTGGGCCTGGCCGCTCTGCACCGCGCGCTTGATCTCGGGCGCCTTGAACAAGGATGCGTTGGCATGCACCGTGACCTTGAGCTTGCCGCCGGTCGCCGCATCGACATCCTTCGAGAACTGCGTGATGTTCTCGGTGTGGTAGTTGGTGGCGGGGTAGGCGGTGGGCAGGTCCCACTTGGTCTGTGCGAAGGCGGCGGCGCCGAGGGTCAGGCCAGCGAGGGCAATGCCGAACTTGTGATGCATGGACTCTCCAGAAGGTGCGGAAGTAGAAAGGCGATCGGCAGCATACGTGCAAATATCGGGCCACCGCTCGGGCCTTTCCCTGCCACGGCAGTCCTGATGGGAGTCTGACTCGGGCCACGAAAAAGCCGCCCGAAGGCGGCCTTGTGTTGTTGTCCGGCGTGGCCGGGCGGGTTCAGGGCTTGGTTGCCGCCTTGACCGGCACCGGTGCCGCTGCGGCCTTGCCCGCCGCCTTCGGATCGACCTTCGCCGCCGCGACGGCGGGCGCCGACGGCGCGCCGAAGCCCTGGCCATCGATCGTCAGCCCTTCGGCCGACAGCTGGGTCGCCGCCTTGTCCTTCACGCCTTTCACCCGGCCCATGAAGTCGGCCCAGTCCTTGAACGGCGCCTCCTTGCGGGCGTCCGTGATGCGCTTGGACATGGCCGGGCCCACGCCCTTGATCCCGAGCAGCTCCGCCTCGGTGGCCTTGTTGGCATCGACTGCGGCCCAGGAGCCGACAGCAAACAGCATGGCCGCGATGGCCACTATCTTCTTCATCATCTTTTTTCTCTCCCTGACTTGGTGTGGGAGGTGCCGAAGCACCCCGCCGCGCGCCGAGTGCGCCCGGCGCTGGCCATGATATCGGCGAAGCGCCCCGGCGGGGCGGTCAGAGTTCCTCGACGCGCCGTGGCGGGTAGCTGTCCCAGGCCTGGCAGCCCGGGCAGTGCCAGAAGTACTGGTGGGCCTCGAAACCGCAGGCCGCGCAGCGGTAGCGCATCAGCGGCCGGGTGGCCTGGTCGAGCGAGCGCTGCACCTGCGGGTGGAATTGCTCATGTTCGAAACGCTCGCCGGCCAGCCAGCGCGAGGCCGCCACCAGCGAGGGATGGTGCGCCAGGTGGGCGATGTAGCCGTCGCGCGGCTGCGCCGCGATCGCCGCATCCGAGGGCGCATCGTCGGGCAATGCCGGCGTGCCGCCCAGCGCGATGATCGCCTCGAGCACATCGATCGATGGCGACGCCACGTAGCGCCGCTGCAGCAGGGCGAGCGCCTCGCCGGAGCGCTGCGAAGCCACCGCGGCCTGCTGCATCGCCGCCGCGTACAGGGGCAGCGCCAGCGGCGCGGTCTCGCTCAGTGCCGCCAGCGTGTCGAAGGCTGCCGCCGCATCGCCCTTGCGCAGTTGCAGCGTGGCGCTGTCGATGGCCGGTCGCGGCGCCTCGGGCGCCAGCGCGACGGCCTGCTGCAGCAGCCGGCTCGCCCCCCCGAGGTCGCCGGCGGCCACGCGTTCGGCCGCCTGCTCGCACAGGTGGTGGGCCCGGCGGGTGCCGTAGCTGGCCTGGTCGGATTCATCGAGCTTCTGCGCCACGTCCTCGGCCTGCGCCCATTCGCGCGAGCGTTCGTAGATGGCGAGCAGCGAGAGCCGGGCCTCGTTCTCGTAGCGCGTGCCTTCGAGCTTCTGCAGCGCGGCCTCGGCGCGGTCGAGCAGGCCGGCGCGCAGGAAGTCCTGCGCCAGCGCGTGCTGCGCGCGGTCGCGGTCGGCGCGGCTCAGGTCGCCCCGGCCCAGCAGGTGCTCGTGCACGCGGACTGCGCGCTGGTATTCGCCCCGGCGCCGGAACAGGTTGCCCAGCGCGAAATGCAGCTCCTGCGTGTCGGGGTCGTTCTGCACCGCCTCGATGAAGGCGTCGATGGCCTGGTCCTGCTGCTCGTTGAGCAGGAAGTTCAGGCCGCGGAAATAGGCCTTGGGCGCCTGGCGGTTCTCGATCCTGAGCTGCCGCAGGTCGAAGCGCGAAGCGAGCCAGCCGAGCACGAAGGCGATCGGCAGGCCGAGCAGCAGCCAGCTGAAATCAAAGTCCATGTTGGCGAACGGCGGGCAGGTCGGTGGTGGCAGGCGCGGGCGGCGCCGCGGGCGAGGCCGTCGTCGGGGCGACCGGGGCGGCCGGCCGCTGGGCGGCGGCGCTGCGGTGCTTCCACCAGCCCGGCAGCATGCCGAGTGCGCCGACCACCAGGCCGCCGGCAAAGGCGGCCAGCACCACCAGCACCAGCGGCGCGCGCCACGAGGTGCCGAAGAAGAAGTAGACGGTGGCGTCGTGCTGGTTGTTCAGCGCGAAGGCGAAGAGGGTAAAAAAAATGGCTGCCTTGAGCAGCCACAGGAGATATTTCATGCGGGTCCCCGATGGCCGGGGAATTCTATGCCTCAGCGGGCCTTGTTCTTCTCGGCGTCGAGGATCGCGGTCTGGGCGTCGACCGCCTCGCGCAGGGCCTTGCCCGGTTTGAAGTGGGGCACCCGCTTCTCGGGGATCTGGACGCTTTCGCCGGACCGCGGATTGCGTCCGATGCGCGGCGGGCGCCGGTTGACCGTGAAGCTGCCGAAGCCGCGGATCTCGATGCGGTGCCCGCGCACCAGCGCGTCGCCCATGGCGTCAAGAATGGTCTTGACGGCGTATTCGGCATCGCGGTGCGTGAGTTGCGCAAAGCGGGCTGCGAGTTCTTCGACGAGATCGGAGCGGGTCATGGCAAGAAATGTAGGCGAAAAAAAAGACAGGGTGGCGCCCGGCGCCGACCCTGTCCCCGGGACCCGGATTACTTGTCCGAGTTGTCCAGCTTGGCGCGCAGCAGGGCGCCCAGGCTGGTCGTGCCCGCGTTCTCGCGTGCCGACTGCTGGCTCAGGCTGGCCATGGCGCCTTGCTCGTCGACCATGTCCTTCTGCTTGATCGACAGCTGGATGTTGCGGGTCTTGCGATCCACATTGACCACCACGGCCGTGACTTCGTCGCCTTCCTTGAGCACGTTGCGTGCATCTTCCACGCGGTCGCGGGAGATTTCGCTGGCGCGCAGGTAGCCGATGATGTCTTCGCCGAGGTCGATTTCAGCGCCGCGGGCGTCCACGGTCTTGACCTTGCCGGTCACGACCTGGCCCTTGTCGTTCACGGTCGTGAACGTGGTGAACGGGTCGCTGTCGAGCTGCTTGATGCCCAGCGAGATGCGCTCGCGGTCGACGTCGACAGCCAGCACGATCGCTTCGACTTCCTGGCCCTTCTTGTAGTTGCGAACGGCGGTTTCGCCGGTTTCGTTCCACGAGAGGTCGGACAGGTGAACCAGGCCGTCGATGCCGGCAGCCAGGCCGACGAAGACGCCGAAGTCGGTGATCGACTTGATCGGGCCCTTGACGCGGTCGCCGCGCTTGGTGTTCTGCGCGAACTCTTGCCACGGGTTGGCCTTGCACTGCTTCATGCCGAGGCTGATGCGGCGCTTGTCTTCGTCGATCTCGAGGACCATGACTTCGACTTCGTCGCCGAGCGAGACGATCTTGTTCGGCGCGATGTTCTTGTTGGTCCAGTCCATTTCGGAGACGTGCACCAGGCCTTCGATGCCGGGTTCGAGTTCGACGAACGCGCCGTAGTCGGCGATGTTCGTGACCTTGCCGAACAGGCGGGTCGATTGCGGGTAGCGGCGCGAAACACCCATCCACGGGTCGTCGCCCATTTGCTTCAGACCCAGCGAGACACGGTTCTTCTCGGTGTCGAACTTGAGGATCTTGGCGGTGATTTCCTGGCCGGCCTGCACCACTTCGCTCGGGTGGCGGACGCGGCGCCATGCCATGTCGGTGATGTGCAGCAGACCGTCGATGCCGCCGAGGTCGACGAACGCACCGTATTCGGTGATGTTCTTGACGACGCCGCGCACGACTGCGCCTTCCTTCAGGGTTTCCATCAGCTTGGCGCGTTCTTCGCCCATGCTGGCTTCGACCACGGCACGGCGCGACAGCACGACGTTGTTGCGCTTGCGGTCGAGCTTGATGACCTTGAATTCGAGGGTCTTGTTCTCGTACGGGGTCAGGTCCTTGATCGGACGGGTGTCGATCAGCGAACCCGGCAGGAAGGCGCGGATGCCGTTGACCAGCACCGTGAGGCCGCCCTTGACCTTGCCGCTCGTGGTGCCGGTGACGAAGTCGCCGGATTCGAGGGCCTTCTCGAGCGCGAGCCACGAAGCCAGACGCTTGGCGGTGTCGCGCGAGAGGATGGTGTCGCCGTAGCCGTTTTCGACGGAGCCGATGGCCACGGAAACGAAATCGCCGGCCTGGACTTCGAGCTCGCCCTTGTCGTTCTTGAACTCTTCGATCGGCACGTAGGCTTCGGACTTGAGGCCTGCGTTGACGACGACGTGGTTGTGTTCGACACGCACGACTTCGGCGGTGATGACCTCACCGGTGCGCATCTCCGAACGCTTCAGGGATTCTTCGAATAGGTCGGCAAAAGATTCAGACATGTGTTTTTCCTTCCGTCACGCAGGGTTTGCAGCTGCACCATTGCGGCTGGCTTGGGTCTGGCGGCGGCGGTTGTGTGGGCTTTGGGCCCGGTTAGGGTTGAACAACCAGCAGGGCCGATGCGCTGTCGCGCGGCGGGGACCCGGCTGGATCGAAAACACCGTTCAAGCGGACTCGAACGGCTGTACTTCCTGCCACCAGGCAAGCACCTGCACGACCGATTGCTCGATCGTCTGGTGCGAGTTGTCCAGGAGGCGGGCATCAGGCGCCGGCTTGAGTGGCGCGACGCTGCGGGACGAGTCCCGCAGATCACGCGCTTCCAGGTCGGCGCGAAGACTGTCGATTGTAGTCGAAATACCCTTTGAAATCAACTGCTTATAGCGCCGTTCGGCACGGTGGGCGGCGCTCGCCGTGAGGTAGACCTTGAGCCCGGCGTCCGGGAAGATCACGGTGCCCATGTCGCGGCCGTCCGCCACCAGCCCCGGCAGGCGCCGGAAGCTGCGTTGCAGCGCCAGCAGGGCAGCCCGCACCGCCGGCAGCGCCGAGACGCGCGAGGCGTCCATGCCGGCGGCCTCGGTGCGCAAGTCCTCGCTCACATCCTCGCCTGCCAGCAGCACCTTGCCCTCGCTGAACACCAGGGGCAGGGCCCGCGCCAGATCGGCGATGCGGGCCTCGTGGGCGGGCTCGGCGTCGAGTCCGGCGCGGCGCATCGCCAGCCCGGTCACGCGGTAGAGCGTGCCCGAATCCAGGTAGTGGTAGCCGAGCCGCCGCGCCACCTCGACCGTCAGCGTGCCCTTGCCCGACGCGGTCGGGCCGTCGATGCAGATCACCGGCACCTCGGGCGCATGGGCGACCGAGAACAAGGTCTCGAAGTAGTCGGGGAAGGTCTTGGCGACGCAGTGCGGATCGAGGATGCGCACCGCGACGCCGTCCGGATTGAAGGCCGCCAGCGAAAAGCACATCGCCACCCGGTGGTCGTCGTAGGTCTTGATGCTGGCCGGCTGCCAGCCGCCGGCCGGCAGCGGGTGGACGCGGATGAAGTCGGGACCGTCCTCGACCGTGGCCCCGAGCTTGCGCAGCTCGTTGGCCATGGCGTCGATGCGGTCGGTTTCCTTGACGCGCCAGCTGGCGATGTTGCGCAAGGTGCTCGGGCCATCGGCGTAGAGCGCCATCACGGCCAGGGTCATCGCGGCATCGGGAATGTGGTTGGCGTCGATGTCGATGGCCCGGAGCGGCCAGGCGCCGCGCGAGATCGCCAGCCAGTTCGGGCCGCTGTCGACCCTGGCGCCCATCTGGCGCGCGGCGTCGATGAAGCGGATGTCGCCCTGGATCGATTCGGCGCCGACGCCCTCGATCCGGATGCCCGTTCCTTCGGCGATGGCGCCGAGCGCGATGAAATAGCTGGCCGACGACGCATCGGCCTCGACGTGGATGTCGCCCGGCGAGCGGTACTGGCTGCCGGCCGGAATGGTGAAGCGCTGCCAACCCTCGCGTTGCACCGTGATCCCGAAGCGCGCCAGCAGGTTGAGCGTGATCTCGATGTAGGGCTTGGAGATCAGTTCGCCGACCACGTCGATCACGATGTCGCGCCGGGCGGCTAGGGGCAGCGCCAGCAGCAGCGCGGTCAGGAACTGGCTGGAGACGTCGCCGCGGACGCGGATCGGGGCGTCGAGCTGCAAGTCGTCGAGCGCGACCGGATGGATCTGCAACGGCGGATAGCCCGGATTGCCGAGGTAGTCGACGCGGCAGCCGAGTTGGGTCAGGGCGTCGACCAGGTCGCCGATCGGGCGCTCGTGCATGCGTGGCACGCCGCGCAGCTCGAACTCGCCGCCCAGCAGGGCCAGCGCGGCGGTCAGCGGGCGCATCGCGGTGCCGGCGTTGCCGAGGAACAGCGATGCCGAGGGCGTCTTCAACCGGCCGCCGAGCCCTTCGATGCGCAGGGTGTCGCCGGCGCGCTCGACGGAGCAGCCGAGGGCGGCCAGCGCATCGAGCATGACCCGCGTGTCGTCGGAATCGAGCAGGTCGTACACGGTCGTCGTGCCGCTGGCCAGTGCCGCCAGCAGCAGCACGCGGTTGGAAATGCTCTTGGAGCCCGGCAGCCGGACGGTGCCGGCGGCCGCGCCCAGCGGCGGGATGTCGAGGAAGGGGGTCGTGAACATGGTCAGTCCGGCGAGGCGGCCACGCCGGGCTGCCACAGGGAGCGAGCGCCGCTCGCCGCCGCGATCGCGTCTTCCAACTCCTGCGCGTTGCCGGTGCGCACCAGCGCCTCGAGGTGGGCCAGGGCCTCGCGGAAGCCCTGGGCCTGCAGCAGCACCTGCTCGCGGTTGGCCAGCAGGACGTCGCGCCACATGGTCGGGTCGCTGGCGGCGATGCGCGTGAAGTCACGGAAGCCCGGGCCCGCCAGTTCGAGGAAGCGGCTCCCCTGGGGGTGCGCGGTCATGGCGTTGATGAAGGCGAAGGCCAGCAGGTGCGGCAGGTGGCTGACGGCCGCGAAGGCGCTGTCATGGGCCTCCGGCGTCATCGTTACCACCTTGGCGCCGATGGCGGTCCAGACCTTGGAGGCCCGCTGCACGTTCGAGCGCAGCGTGGCCTTGACCGGCGTGAGCACCACCTGGCGCCCGGTGTACAGGTCGGCATCCGCATGCTCGACCCCGGCGACCTCCTTGCCGGCGATCGGGTGGGCCGGGACGAAGGCGCCGATCTGGTCCTGCAGGCCGCGCCGCGCCGCCTCGATGACGTCGCCCTTGGTCGAGCCGACGTCCATCACGAACATCTTGTCGTTGATGCCGTGGCGGATCGCCTTGAAAGTCTGCTCGGAAGCGCCGACCGGCACCGCGATCAGCACCAGGTCGGCGCCCGACATCGCCAGCAGCGCCGACGGTGCCGCGACGTCGATGACGCCGAGCTGCCGGGCGCGTTCGGTGGTCGAGGGCGACTTGCTGTAGCCGACCACCCGCTTCACCAGTTTCGCGCGCTTGAGCGCCAGCGCGAACGAGCCGCCCATCAAACCGCAGCCGATCAGGCCCAACTGTTCGATCATTGTCAGGCTGTGATCGGGTAGGCGCCGAGGACCTTGTAGAACGCGCACAACTTGCGCAGTTCGACGAGCGCGGCGGCCACGTTGGGTTGCGAGGGATGGCCGTCGAGGTCGATGTAGAAGTAGTACTCCCACTGGCCGGTGCGGGCCGGCCGCGACTCGAAGCGGGTCATCGAGACGTTGTTGGCCTTGAGCGGCACCAGCAGGTCGTGCACCGCGCCGGGCTGGTTGGGCACCGACACCACGAGGCTGGTGCAGTCGCGCCCGGTCGCCGGCGGCATCGCCAGCGTCTGCGGCAGGCAGATGACGGCGAAGCGGGTGCGGTTGTAGGAGTCGTCCTGGATCGCGTGGGCCACGATGTGCAGCCCGAAGCGGGTGGCCGCGCGTTCGCTCGCCAGGCCTGCCCAGGCCGGGTTGCCGGCCGCCAGCCGGGCGCCTTCGGCGTTGCTCGACACGGCGCGCCGCTCGGCGTTCGGCAGGTGCTTGGCGAGCCAGGTCTGGCACTGGGCCAGCGCCTGCGGATGGGCCAGCACCGCCTCGATGCCCTCGAGCGAGTTGCTCGAGCGCAGCAGGTGGTGGCGCACCAGCAGGCTGACCTCGCCGACCACGTGGGTCGGCGAGTGCAGGAACAGGTCGAGCGAGCGCGTGACCACGCCCTCGGTGGAGTTCTCGACCCCGACCACGCCGTACTGGGCGCTGCCGGCGGCGGTGGCATGGAAGACCTCGTCGAAGCTGGCGCAATAGACCAGGTCGGCGGCGCCGCCGAAGTACTCGACCGCGGCCTGCTCGCAGAAAGTGCCTTCGGGGCCGAGCACGGCCACCCGCTGCGGCGACTCGAGCGCCAGGCAGGCCGACATGATCTCGCGCCAGATGGCGGCCACGTGCAGCGCCTTCAGCGGGCCGCCGTTGCTCTGCTGCATCTTCTCGATCACCTGGGCCACGCGGTCGGGCCGGAAGAAGGGCGTGCCCTCGCGCTTCTTGACCTCGCCGACCTGTTCAGCCACGCGGGCGCGCCGGTTCAGGAGGTCGAGGAGCTGCTGGTCGAGCGAGTCGATCTGCACGCGCAGATCGGCCAGGCCGGGGGAGGTTGCGGGGGTGGAGGGCGGTGTGGCTGGTGCGGTCATTGGTCAAGTGCTCGGTGTCTGCAGGGCCTTAGGCCGGCGCCGGGCCGCCCCAAGGCGGCCTGCGGCCCCCTCGGGGGGCAGCGACACACGCAGTGAGGAGCGTGGGGGTCAGATCAGGCACGCGACCGTTCGAATTCTCGCATGTAGGCCACCAGCGCCTGCACGCCGGCCAACGGCATGGCGTTGTAGATGCTGGCGCGCATGCCGCCGACCGACTTGTGGCCCTTGAGCTGCAGCAGCCCGGCCTCGCGGGCGCCGGCCAGGAAGGCCTCGTTGCGGCTCTCGTCGGCCAGGAAGAAGGGGACGTTCATGCGCGAGCGGCAGCCGGGGTCGACCTTGTTTGCGTAGAAGTCGGAGCCGTCGATGAAGTCGTACAGCAGCCGCGCCTTGGCGACGTTGCGCGCCTCCATGGCCGCGACGCCGCGCAGTTCGCCTTCCTGCTGCTCCCGCAGCCACTGGAAGGTCAGGCCGGCGATGTAGATGCCCCAGGTCGGGGGCGTGTTGTACATCGACTGGTTGTCCGCCACCGTCTTGTAGTTGAAGGCGCTCGGGCAGATCTGGAGCGCGTGGCCGAGCAGGTCGTCGCGCACGATCACGATCGTGAGGCCGGCAGGGCCGAGGTTCTTCTGGGCGCCGCCGAAGGCCAGGCCCACGCGCGACCAGTCGACCGGGCGCGACGCCACGTGCGACGAGAAGTCGATCACCAGCGGTGCCTTGCTGCCGAGCGCGGCCAGGTCGGGCAGCTGCTGGAATTCGATGCCGTTGATGGTCTCGTTGGTGCAGACGTGGACGTACGACGCATCGGCCGAGAGCTGCCAGCCGGCCGGATCCGGCAGCCGGGTGTGGCCGTCCGCCGCATTGCTCGCCACCACCTTCGCCTCGCAGTAGCGCTGGGCTTCCTTGTGCGACTTGATGCTCCAGCTACCCGTGAGGACGAAGTCGGCACGGGTGCCGCGCGACAGGTTCATCGGCACGATCGCGTTCTCGCCCAGGCCCCCGCCCTGCATGAACAGGATGTGGAACTGCGATGGCACCGCGAGCAGTTCGCGGATGTCGGCCTCGGCCTGCGTGCAGATCGCGCCGAACTCCTTGCCGCGATGGCTCATTTCCATCACGCCCATGCCGCTGCCGTGCCAGTCGAGCATCTCGGCGGCGGCGCGCTGCAGCACCGCCTCCGGCATCGCGGCCGGACCCGCGGAGAAGTTGTACGGGCGCGGACCCGCGGGCTTCGTCACTTCTTGGCAGGCGCCTTGGCGGGCGCTGCGGCCTTGCCGGCACCGGCGGGCGGGCTGGTCGGTGCGCCCAGTGCCTTGGCGACGCTGGCGTCGAGCGCGACCATCTTCGGCTCGATCGTGGCGCGCGTTTCAGCCACCAGCTTTTCGGTCAGGGCGGTCTGCAGCTTGGGGTTGATTTCCTGGTACTTCTTGCTCAGCGGCGAGCTGATCCAGGCCATGAGCTGCTTGAGCTCATCTTCGCTGAAGCTCTGCTCCATGATCGGGGTCAGGGCGCCTGGTGCGAGCTGCACGGCCTTGTCGCGCACGATCGGGTAGGCGTCGTCGAAGTACTTCTTGAGCTCGGCATCGGCGGCCTTGGCGGCGGCTTCGCGCTTTTCGGCCGGCACCTGGGTCTGCAGGTACTGGGAGCCGGCCTGGGCGATCGGGGCGCTCGACTGTTCGACCAGTCCGCGTGCCAGCGATTCGACGCCGGGGCGTTGCATGTCGATGAATTGCTTGATCAAGGTCGCCTTGTCCTGGGCCATGGCCAGCGAGCTGCCGGCAAGCGCGGCCGTGAGGAGCGCGAGTTTGATTTTTTTCACTGAGGGTTCTCCGTTGAAGAGGGGGTGGAAGTGTCGTCGTCGGCGCCGGGTTCATTCTCGATATTCGCGTCATTCTCGACGATGCGCTGCAGCCCGCTGAGCTTGGCGCCTTCGTCGAGTCCGATCAGGGTGACGCCTTGCGTCGCTCGCCCCAGTTCGCGGATTTCGGAGACTCGGGTGCGCACGAGGACACCCTTGTCGGTGATGAGCATGATCTCGTCGTCGGCATGCACGAGAGTCGCGGCCACCACTTTGCCGTTACGTTCACTTTGTTGAATCGCGATCATGCCCTTGGTTCCCCGGCCGTGACGCGTGTACTCGGTAATGCTTGTGCGTTTTCCGTAACCATTTTCGGTCGCGGTGAGCACGCTCTGCTCTTCGTCCTCGGCCACCAGCATGGCGATCACGCCCTGGCCGTCTTCCAGCGTCATGCCGCGCACGCCGCGGGCGTTGCGGCCCATCGGGCGGACGTCGTTCTCGTCGAAACGCACCGCCTTGCCGCCGTCGGAGAACAGCATCACGTCGTGGGCGCCGTCGGTCAGGGCGGCACCGATCAGGTAGTCGCCCGGGTCGAGGTCGACCGCGATGATGCCGGCCTTGCGCGGGTTGCTGAATTCGTCGAGCGCGGTCTTCTTGACCGTGCCCATCGAGGTCGCCATGAAGACGTACTGGTTGGCCGGGAAGGTGCGTTTCTCGCCGGTGAGCGCCAGCACGACGTTGATCTTCTCGCCTTCCTGCAGCGGGAACATGTTCACGATCGGCCGCCCGCGCGAGCCGCGCGAACCCGCCGGCACCTCCCAGACCTTGAGCCAGTAGAGCCGGCCGCGGTTCGAGAAGCACAGGATGTAGTCGTGCGTGTTGGCGATGAACAACTGGTCGATCCAGTCGTCTTCCTTGGTCGCCGTGGCCTGCTTGCCGCGGCCGCCGCGCTTCTGGGCCCGGTACTCGCTGAGCGGCTGGCTCTTGATGTAGCCGCTGTGCGACAGGGTCACGACCATGTCGGTGGGCGTGATCAGGTCCTCGGTCGAGAGGTCGAAGGCGCTGTGTTCGACCAGGCTGCGGCGGGCGCCCAGCTTGCTCTGGCCGAACTCCTGCTTGATCGCGCCGAGTTCGTCGCCGATGATCACCGAGACCCGCTCCGGCTTGGCCAGGATGTCGAGCAGGTCGTCGATCTCGGCCATCACGTCCTTGTATTCAGCGACGATCTTGTCCTGTTCGAGGCCGGTCAGGCGCTGCAGGCGCATTTGCAGGATTTCCTGGGCCTGGGTGTCCGACAGCTTGTAGAGGCCGTCGGCGTGCATGCCGTATTCGCGCTCGAGGCCGTCCGGTCGGTAGTCGTCGGCGTTGATCACGCCGCCATCGGCGCGGGTGCGGGTCAGCATCTCGCGCACCAGCTTGCTGTCCCAGGCGCGGCTCATCAGCTCGGCCTTGGCGACCGGGGGTGTCGGCGCGTTGCGGATGATCGCGATGAATTCGTCGATGTTGGCCAGCGCCACCGCCAGGCCTTCGAGCACATGGCCGCGCTCGCGCGCCTTGCGCAGGGTGAACACGGTGCGGCGAGTGACCACTTCGCGGCGGTGCTGCAGGAAGACCTCGATCAGGTCCTTGAGGTTGCACAGCTTCGGCTGGCCGTCGACCAGCGCCACCATGTTGATGCCGAAGGTGTCCTGCAGCTGGGTCTGCTTGTAGAGGTTGTTGAGCACCACCTCGGGCACTTCGCCGCGCTTGAGCTCGATCACCAGCCGCATGCCCGACTTGTCGGACTCGTCCTGGATGTGGCTGATGCCTTCTATCTTCTTCTCGTGCACCAGCTCGGCCATGCGCTCCTGGAGCGTCTTCTTGTTGACCTGGTAGGGCAGTTCGTCGACGATGATCGCCTGCCGCTGGCCACGGTCGATGTCCTCGAAGTGGCACTTGGCGCGCATCACGACCTTGCCGCGGCCGGTGCGGTAGCCGTCCTTGATCCCGTTGATGCCGTAGATGATGCCGGCGGTGGGGAAGTCGGGCGCCGGCACGATCTCCATCAGGTCGTCGATGCTGGCGTCGGGGTGGCGCAGCAGGTGCAGGCAGGCGTCGACCACCTCGTTCAGGTTGTGCGGCGGAATGTTGGTCGCCATGCCGACCGCGATGCCGCCGGCGCCATTGACCAGCAGATTTGGCAGTTTGCTCGGCAATACCAGCGGTTCTTTTTCGGAGCCGTCGTAATTGGGGCCGAAATCGACTGTTTCCTTGTCGATATCGCCCAGCATTTCGTGGGCAATTTTGGCCAGCCGGATCTCGGTATAGCGCATCGCTGCCGCCATATCGCCGTCGACCGAGCCGAAATTGCCCTGGCCGTCAACCAGCATGTGGCGCATCGAGAAGTTCTGCGCCATCCGCACGATGGTGTCGTAGACCGACTGGTCGCCGTGCGGGTGGTACTTGCCGATGACGTCGCCGACGATACGGGCCGACTTCTTGTAAGGCCGGTTCCAGTCGTTGTTGAGCTCGTGCATGGCGAAAAGCACGCGCCGATGCACCGGCTTGAGGCCGTCCCGGGCGTCCGGAAGGGCGCGCCCGACGATCACGCTCATGGCGTAATCCAGGTAGCTGCGACGCATTTCCTCTTCGAGGCTGATGGGCAGTGTTTCTTTGGCGAACGAGGTCATGAGCGGCACGCTGACGGCAAGGGAGGCGGAATTTTACGCTGTGGACGGTGTCGCACCGCCGCAACACAAGGCCGGTATTCCGCCTCCGTCCTACGTTTCCGGGGCGTCTGCGGGGGGGTTTGCCAAAGACCCTATGGCACAATCGCCTCAACGTTTTGGGTGGTGGTCACTTAAAGCGTCCTTGATTCGCAGCGCGGCTGCGGCTTTTTCCCCAAGAGGAGAACCATGAAGAAACTGAATAAAGTGGCGATGATGTTTGCAGTCGCTGCGCTCGCCACTGCCGCCGGCGCGCAGACCCGTGTCACCGCTGCGAATGGCGGACCGGTCATCGATAACTGGCAAAACGGCACGGGCGAACTGGTCTGGAAGAACGGCACGAACGAACTGTGCTGGCGCGATGCCAACTGGACGCCTGCAACGGCTGCCGCTGGCTGCGACGGCGCTCTGGTTCCGGCACCTCCTGTGGCTGCTGCACCTGCTCCGGCACCGGCTCCGGTTCCCCCGGCAGTCGCTGCTTCGAAGGTCACCTTCGCCGCTGACGCTTTCTTCGACTTCGACAAGTACGTCCTGAAGCCTGAAGGCCGCGCCAAGCTCACCGACCTGGTCTCCAAGATCAAGGACGTGAACCTGGAAGTCATCATCGCCGTGGGTCACACCGACTGGATCGGTACCGTTGCGTACAACCAGAAGCTGTCGGTCCGCCGCGCTGAAGCCGTCAAGGCCTTCCTGGTCTCGCAGGGCGTCGAAAAGAACCGCGTGTACACCGAAGGCAAGGGCAAGAGCCAGCCGATCGCTGACAACCGCACCGCCGAAGGCCGCGCCAAGAACCGCCGCGTGGAAATCGAAGTGGTCGGTACCCGCCCCAACAAGTGATTCGCCAGAATCGCTGAAGAAAACCCCGCCTCGGCGGGGTTTTTTTATGGCCGGCCGCGAGCCGGCATTTCAATTCGCGACGTTTCATAATCGCTGCATGACAGATACCGTGAATGCCGATCCGGCAGAACTCGCCAAATTTTCCGAACTCGCGCACCGCTGGTGGGATCTCGAAAGTGAATTCCGGCCGCTGCACGAAATCAATCCGCTGCGGCTCGACTGGATCGACGGCATCGCACCGATTGCCGGGCGCAAGGTGCTCGACGTCGGCTGCGGCGGCGGAATCCTGGCCGACTCGATGGCGCGCAAGGGCGCCGAGGTGCTGGGCGTCGACTTGGCCGACAAGGCGCTCAAGGTGGCGCAGTTGCATGCCCTGGAGGCCGGCACGCGCGGCGTCAAGTACCGTTCGGTCAGTGCCGAGGCGCTGGCGGCCGAGCAGCCAGCCACTTTCGACGTCGTGACCTGCATGGAGATGCTCGAACACGTGCCCGATCCGGCCTCCGTCGTCAAGGCCTGCGCCGAGCTCGCCAAGCCCGGCGGCTGGGTCTTCTTCTCGACCATCAACCGCAACCTCAAGTCCTTCATGCTGGCGATCGTGGGGGCCGAGTACGTGCTGGGCATGCTGCCGCGCGGCACCCACGAATACCAGAAGCTGATCCGGCCCAGCGAGCTGGCCGCTGGCTGCCGCGCCGCCGGGCTCGACCTGCGCCACACCCGCGGCCTGGAACACAACCCCGTGACCCGGCGCTACTGGCTGAGCGGCGACACCAGCGTCAACTACATGTTCGCCACCCAGAAGCCGGCGGGCTCCCTGTGAGGCCGGATCGCACCGAAGCCGTCCTGTTCGACCTCGACGGCACCCTGATCGACAGCGCCCCGGACCTGGGCGCCGCGGCCGACCAGATGCGCACCGAGCGCGGCCTGCCGTCGCTGCCGCTGGCGCGCTATCGCCCGATGGCCGGCGCCGGCGCCCGGGGCATGCTGGGCGTGGCCTTCGGCATCACGCCCGAAGCACCCGAATTTCCCGAGCTGCGCGAGGAGTTCTTCGTCAAGTACGAGTCGCGGATGCTGCACAACACGCAGGTCTTCGACGGCGTGGCCGAGCTGGTCGAGGCCCTGAGGGCCGCCGGGCTGCAGTGGGGCGTGGTGACCAACAAGTCCGAGCGCTTCACCGTTCCGCTGACGCGCGCGATGGCGCTGTTCGAAAGCGCCCGCGCCATCGTCAGCGGCGACACCACACCGCATGCCAAGCCGCACCCGGAGCCGCTGTTCGAGGCGGCGCGCCGGCTCGGCGTCGCGCCTGCGCACTGCATGTATGTGGGCGACGACGAGCGCGACATCCTGGCCGGCCGCGCCGCCGGCATGCGCACGGTGGCCGCGACCTACGGCTACATGGGCGAGCAGGCCGAAGTGGCGCGCTGGGATGCCGATGCCGCCATCGCTTCGCCCATGGAGCTCTTGAAGTTACTGAAACAGGCCTAAAATGTTCGCTTGGGGCTGCACTGGTTTCGACGTGGGTTCGGAATCGCAGCGGGGCATGTCGAGCTGAATGCGCTCGTAAAACAGATTCAAACAAACTAACTGCAAACGACGAACGTTTCGCACTCGCCGCTTAATTGCCGGTGAGCTTTGCAACAGCAGGCCGATGGGCTGGGCAAGGGGGCGCTAGAGCAATCTGACGCCTCCCGGCTGCAAAGATAATCTACATGGGCTGGTCCTGATCCGGGTACCTTGGGTCGGGACGAGAAAATAGGGTGCTGGCGGCCGGTGTAGCGTGCGACTGCGCGACACCGGTGGCGAGACTCAAATCAGACCGCTAAACATGTAGATCTGCGCGAAGAAGGCTTGCGGACGGGGGTTCAAATCCCCCCAGCTCCACCATTCAAGAAGGCGCCGCCGATGCATTTTGCATCGGCGGCGCATCTGCGATCCAATCCCTCCACGGCACCCCTGTCCCGTGCAAAGAGGCCCATGGATTCATCGAAGACGACATTGACGACCCACAGCGACGTGCTTGCGCGGCGCCACTGCTGGACGAAGGCGCTGCGCTTGGGCGTGGCAGCGGCATTCACATGGGCCGGCGCCTTTGCGCAGGCGGCCTCGCAGGCACCGGTCACCGCCGAGAACGGCATGGTCGTGAGCGCGCAAACCCTGGCGACCCAGGTGGGCGTCAACGTGCTCAAGCGCGGGGGCAACGCGTTCGATGCCGCTGTGGCGGTGGGCTACGCACTGGCGGTGGTCTATCCGGCGGCCGGGAATCTGGGCGGCGGCGGATTCATGACGGCACAGCTGGCCGACGGCCGCAAGACCTTCCTGGATTTCCGCGAGAAGGCGCCGCTGGCCGCAACGCCCGACATGTACCTCGACAAGACCGGCAACCTGATTCCGGGCCTCAGCACCCGGGGCCACCTCGCGGTCGGTGTGCCCGGCACGGTCGCCGGCCTCGAGCGGGCCCGCGAGCAGTACGGCACCATGAAGCGCAGCGCGCTGGTCGCGCCGGCGATCGCGCTGGCCGAACGCGGCTTCGTGCTGCAGCAGGGCGACATCGACATGCTGGCGACCGCCACCGCCGATTTCAGCAGCGATCCGGCGTCGGCGGCGGTGTTCCTGAACAAGGGCGAAGCCTTCGCCGTGGGCCAGAAGCTGGTCCAGAAAGACTTGGCGAAGACCTTGAAGGCGATCAGCCGCCACGGGGTCGACGGCTTCTACAAGGGGCCCGTCGGCAGCGCGATCGTGGCCTCGAACCAGGCCGGGGGCGGGCTGATCACGCAGGCCGACCTCGACCAGTACAAGGCGCGCGAACTGCTTCCGATCGAGTGCAGCTACCGCGGCTATCGCGTCATTTCGGCACCGCCGCCGAGTTCGGGCGGCGTGGTGCTCTGCGAGATGCTGAACATCCTCGAGGGCTACCCGCTCAAGTCGCTGGGCTTCCGGTCGGCCCAGGGCGTGCACTACCAGATCGAGGCCATGCGCCATGCGTACGTCGACCGCAACAGCCAGCTGGGCGACCCGGACTTCGTGAAGAACCCGGTCGAGCGCCTGATCGACAAGCGCTATGCCGACAAGATCCGCAGCACCATCGACCCGGCGCGCGCCGGCGTGTCCAGGGACCTGCGCAACGGGGTCGCGCCGCACGAAGGCAGCAACACCACGCACTATTCGATCCTCGACCAGTGGGGCAATGCGGTGTCGGTGACCTACACCCTCAACGACTGGTTTGGCGCCAAGGTCATGGCGGCAGGCACCGGCGTGCTGCTCAACAACGAGATGGACGACTTCACCTCGAAGGCGGGCGAACCCAACATGTACGGGCTGATCCAGGGCGAAGCCAACGCGATCGCGCCAGGAAAGCGGCCCCTGAGCTCGATGAGCCCGACCATCGTCTCGCGGGACGGGCGGCCGGTGCTGGTGGTCGGCACGCCGGGTGGCAGCCGCATCATCACGACGGTGCTCCACAGCATCCTGAACCTGGTCGACTACGGCATGGACGTGCAGGAAGCCGTGGACGCGCCGCGCTTCCACCAGCAGTGGATGCCGGACGTGACCAACGTCGAGCCTTTCGCGCTGTCGCCGGACACCCGCAAGATCCTGGTCGACATGGGTCACGAATTCGGCGAGGCCCAGCCCGCCAACCACCTGGCGGCGATCCTGGTCGGCGCGCCCACGCTGGGGGGCCGGCCGGTGGGCGCCAACCGCTTCTATGGCGCCAACGATCCGCGCCGCAATACGGGCCTCGCGCTCGGCTACTGAATGCATATCGAAGAAATTCTCTACACCCAGGGCTTCGGCACCCGGCGCGTGTGCGCCGGATTGGTCCAGCAGGGCTTCGTCACGATCGACGGCGCCCCGGTCACCGATCCCGGGGCAGACGTGGCGACCGACGGCCTGCACTTCACGGTCCAGGGCACTGCCTGGGCGTACCACGAGAAGGCCTACCTGATGCTGCACAAGCCGGCCGGCACCGAATGCTCTCAGAAGCCGTCGACCTACCCGAGCATCTACACGCTGCTGCCTTCGCCGCTGCGGCTGCGGCCGAACAAGGGGGCCGTGCAGGGCGTGCAGGCGATCGGCCGCCTCGACCAGGACACCACGGGCCTGCTGCTTTTGACCGACGACGGCCAGTTCATCCATCGGATGGGGTCTCCGAAGCACCATGTGCCGAAGGTCTACGAGGTCACGACCAAGCATCCGGTCGACCCGGGCCAGATCGACCGGCTGCTGGCCGGCGTGGTGCTCGACGACGACCCGAAGCCGGTCCGGGCCGCCGCCTGCGAGGCCACCGGCCCGCTGCAGCTGAGCCTGACCTTGACCGAAGGCAAGTACCACCAGGTCAAGCGCATGCTGGCGGCGGTCGGCAACCGGGTCGAGGCGCTGCATCGCTCGCGCATCGGGCAACTGGCGCTGCCGGACGAGCTGGCGCCCGGCCAGTGGCGCTGGCTTGACGCGGATCAAGTCGAAGGCCTGCGCAGCGCCCGCGGCGGTCAGCCAACGGTGGGTGTGGGTCGTTAAGATAGCCAGTCTTCGTCCGGAACTCCTCCCTTGCGCTCCATTTCCTACCTGACGGGCCGTTTCGCGGCCTTTTTGTTTGTCTGCGCGTCGGTGGCTTCCCAGGCCGCCGAACCCCCGCCGGTCTTCGTGCTCAACTCCCTCGACGCCACCGTCAGCGTGATCGAGCCCACCGGCTGGACCGAGAAGACGCGCATCCCGACCGGCAAGGAGCCGCACCATCTCTACCTCGCGCCCGACGAGCATTCGCTGATCGTCGCCAACTCGGCCGGTGACTCGCTGACCTTCCTCGATCCGCGAACGGCCGAGGTGCAGCGCGTGGTCTACGGGATCATCGATCCCTACCACCTGCGCTTCTCGCCCGACATGAAGTGGTTCGTCACCGCGGGCAACCGCCTGAACCACGTCGACGTCTACCGCTGGGACGGCAAGGAACCCAAGCTGGTCAAGCGCATCCCGACCGGCAAGACGCCCAGCCACATCTGGATCGACGGCAAGAGCACCACGGCCTATGTCTCGATGCAGGACAGCGACGAACTGATCGCGGTCGACCTGGCGACGCAGACCATCCGCTGGCGCACCGCGACCGGCCCGATGCCGGCCGACATCTTCGGCATCCACGACGGCAAGACATTGCTGGTGGGCCTGACCGGGAGCGATGGCGTGCAGGTGTTCGACGTCGCGGGCGCCCAGCCCAAGCTGGTCGGCAAGATCCCGACCGGCAAGGGCGCCCATGCCTTCCGCGCCGCCGGCGACGGCGGCCGCAGCGTGTTCGTCAGCAACCGGGTGGCCAACACCATCAGCCGCATCGACCTGGCGACGCTGCAGGTGACCGACACCTATCCGGTGCCCGGCGGACCCGACTGCATGGACGTCTCGGCCGACGGCAAGACGCTCTACGTGACCTCGCGCTGGGCCAAGAAGCTCAGCGTGGTCGACCTGGCGAGCCGCAAGGTGGTGCGGCAGGTGAACGTCGGCCGGTCGCCGCACGGGGTGTGGACGCTCGACCATGCCAAGTCTTGAATGGCCCCCACGCTCCCCCACTGCGTGTGGGTCGCTGCCCCCCGAGGGGGCCGCAGGCCGCCTTGGGGCGGCCCGGCGCCGGCCTAGGCTCGGCGCTGCCGCGCTGCTGCTCGCAGCCGGTGCGGCGGCGTCGGGCAGCGCGTTGGCTGAGGGCTGCGCCAAGCCGGTCTACCTGACCTTCGATACCGGCCACATGGGCATCGCGCCGCTGGTGGCCGAGGTGCTCAAGCGGCAGGACGTCCGCGTGACCTTCTTCGCTGCCGCCGAGCGCACCCAGACCGACGGCGACAGCCTCGACAACCATTGGGCGCCGTGGTGGAAGGCGAGGGCGGCCGAGGGCCACGAGTTCGCCTCCCACACCTACGACCATGCCTACTGGCGCGGCGACATCAAGGGCGTCGAGCCGCGCTTCCGGATCCGCCCGACGGCCGGCGCCTTCGCCGGCCGCGAGTTCACCTGGAGCGCCGCCGAATACTGCGCCAATGTCGCCAAGTCCTCCGAGCGGCTGCAGCTCATCACGGGCAAGAAGCCGCTGCCGCTGTTCCGCGCGCCCGGCGGCAAGACCTCGCCCAAGCTGCTGGCGGCCGCCAAGGCCTGCGGCTTCGAGCACGTGGCCTGGGCGCCGGCCGGCTTCCTGGGCGACGAACTGCCGAGCGAGACCTACAGCAACGCGCAGCTGCTGGCCCAGGCGCTCGACAAGATCCAGTCCGGCGACATCCTGCTCGCGCACCTGGGCATCTGGTCGCGCAAGGACCCGTGGGCGCCGGCCGACCTCGAGCCGCTGATCGTCGGCCTCAAGGCCCGCGGCTTCTGCTTCGAGACGCTGCGCCAGCATCCGGCCTACCGCGCCTGGATCGCGGCCCATTCCTGAACCTTCGGTCGTTCCCGCGGATCGCACGCAGATGGATTGGCTCACCGACCTCTTCTCGTCCTTGCAGCAATGGCTGTTCGAGGCCGCCGTCCAGCCGCTGGTCTATGCCATCGGCCTGGGCGGCTGGGTCGAGGATGCCTTCGATGCCACCGGCTGGCTGCTGGTCGGCGTGATCCAGATCGCGGTGCTGGTCGCGGTCATCGGCCCGCTGCAGCGCTGGCGGCCGGCCGAGCCGGTGGTCGACCGGCGCGCGATCCGCACCGACATCCTCTACACGCTGATCCACCGGCTCGGGCTGTTCCGGCTGGCCATGTTCTTCGCCGTGCAGCCGCTGTTCGACGACCTGCTGGGGATGGCGCGCGCGGCCGGCTGGGGCAGCATGCACCTGGACGAACTCTGGCCAGGCGTGACCGACGTGCCCTGGATCGCGTTCGCGATCTACCTGGTCGTGCTGGACTTCGTCGAGTACCTGATCCACCGCGGCCAGCATCGCTTCCGCTGGTGGTGGGCGCTGCATTCGCTGCACCACTCGCAGCGCCAGATGACGATGTGGAGCGACAACCGCAACCACCTGCTCGACGACCTGATCCACGACGCGATCATCGTCCTCGTGGCGCAGCTGATCGGCGTCGCACCGGGGCAGTTCATTGCAATCGTCGCCTTCACCCAGCTCAGCGAGAGCCTGCAGCATGCCAACCTGCGCCTCGGCTTCGGCGCCATCGGCGAGCGCCTGTGGATCAGCCCGCGCTTCCATCGGGTGCACCACGCGATCGGCATCGGGCACGAGTCCCAGGGACCGAAGTCCTTGGGAGGTCACAATTTCGGCGTGCTGCTGCCCTGGTGGGACATGCTCTTCCGGAGCGTCAATTTCGAAGACCGCTACGACGCCACCGGCATCCGCGACCAGGTCGAGCCCGATGCGAGTGGCCGGGTGCGCGACTACGGGCGCGGCTTCTGGGCCCAGCAATGGCTCGGGCTGCGGCGCCTGGTCGGCAGGGATTGAGGCGCCGCGGTCACCCGCTGGCGTTATCCTCGGCACCCGATGCGTCTTCTCCTCGATTCCTTCTGGCGCGCGGTCGCCTACTGCCTGCACCCGCGGGTGATCGTGCTGTCGCTGCTGCCGCTCGGCCTGATGATCGCGCTGGCGACGGTGCTCGGCTATTTCTACTGGGACGCCGCGGTGGTCTGGACCCGCGCGGCGCTCGATGCCTGGCCCCTGCTGGCCGGCTTCTGGGGCTGGATCGGCCGCTTCTTCTCGGGCGACGTCGCGGCCGCCCTGGCGCCGCTGGTGGTGGTCTTCGCCGCCACGCCGCTGATCGTCGTGGTGTCGCTGCTGATCGTGGCCGGCATCATGGCGCCGGCGCTTACTCGGCTGGTGGCCGAGCGGCGCTTCGCCAGCCTGGAGCAGAAGAAGGGCGCCTCTTTCTTCGGCAGCATGGCCCGTTCGATCGGCCTCACGGTGCTGGCGCTGCTGGCGCTGGTGGTGTCGATGCCGCTGTGGCTGATCCCGCCGCTGGTGCTGATCCTTCCGCCGCTGATCTGGGGCTGGCTGACCTACCGCGTGATGAGCTTCGACGCGCTGGCCGAGCACGCCAGCCCCGAGGAGCGCGACACACTGCTGCGCATCCACCGCCTGCCGCTGCTGGGCATCGGCGTGCTGTGCGGCTACCTCGGCGCGGCGCCCAGCATCGTCTGGGCTTCAGGCCTCCTGTTTGCCGCCGCCTTCTTCGTGCTGGCGCCGCTGGCCATCTGGATCTATACCCTGGTGTTCGCCTTCTCGGCGCTGTGGTTCGCCCACTATTGCCTCGACGCGCTGGCCCAGTTGCGGGCGCAGCGTGCCGCGGCCGCCGTTTCCTCTTCCGCGGTTGAAGTGCTGGATGCCAGCGCGGCCGCGAGCCAATGGAGTGCCCCATGAGCCGTTCTTTCGGTCTGATCGTCGTCGGCGACGAAATCCTGTCCGGCAAGCGCATCGACAAGCACATGCCCAAGGTCATTGAGCTGCTGGCCGCGCGCGGCCTCGAACTCGGCTGGGCCGAATACGTGGGCGACGTGCCGGTGCGCATCACGGCCGCGCTGGGCCGGGCCTTCGCGTCGGGCGACATCGTGTTCTCGACCGGTGGCATCGGCGCCACGCCCGACGACCACACGCGCCAGTGCGCGGCGGCCGCCCTGGGCGTGCCGCTGGCGCTGCATCCCGAAGCCGAGGCACTGATCCGGGAACGCATGCAGGACACGGCGCGCGAGCAGGGCACGGTCTACGAGCCGGACCGCCCGGACAACGTCCACCGCCTGAACATGGGCGTGTTCCCGCTCGGCGCCAAGATCATTCCCAACACCTACAACAAGATCCCCGGCTTCAGCGTCGGCGACGTCCACTTCGTGCCCGGCTTCCCGGTGATGGCCTGGCCGATGATCGAATCGGTGCTCGACGGCCGCTACGCCGGGCTGTTCGCGCGCGGCCGCGCCGGCGAAAAATCGGTGATCGTCTACGGCGCCATGGAGGCGACCCTGACGCCGCTCATGCAGGCGGTCGAGCGCGACCATCCCGGCATCAAGGTGTTCAGCCTGCCGAGCGTCGACCACCCGCAGCACGGACGCCACATCGAGCTCGGCGTCAAGGGCGACGCGAGCCGGGTCGAAGCCGCCTACGGCCAGCTGCTGGCCGGCCTGCACGGCTTTGATGCGCGGCTGGGCCCCGAAATGGTGCGTTAACGCACGACGCACCAGTTTGGTTACAACTTGCCTTGTTTTGGGGGTTCCCCGGGGCGCCGAGGCGCTCCCGGCCGCTGTGACAATGGCATAGAAACTGCATCCTGAATTCCCGTACTTCCAACCCCCTGTCCATACCAAGGAGAACCTGATGGCCAAGACCGTCGCCGACGTACTCAAACTCGTGAAGGAAAACGAGGTCAAGTTCGTCGATTTCCGCTTCACCGACACCCGCGGCAAGGAACAGCACGTGACCGTGCCGGTTTCCGCGTTCGATGAAGACAAGTTCACTTCGGGCCACGCATTCGATGGCTCCTCGATCGCCGGTTGGAAGGGCATCGAAGCGTCGGACATGCAGCTCATGCCCGATCCGAACACGGCCAACATCGATCCGTTCTTCGAAGAAACGACGATGATCCTGACCTGCGACGTGGTCGATCCGTCGGACGGCAAGCCCTACGAACGCGACCCGCGCTCGCTGGCCAAGCGCGCCGAAGCCTACATGAAGGCCTCGGGCCTCGGCGACACCGCCTTCTTCGGACCGGAACCCGAATTCTTCGTCTTCGACGGCGTGCGCTGGTCGAACGACATGTCCGGCTGCTTCGTGAAGATCGAGTCCGAAGAAGCCGCCTGGAACACCGGCAAGGAATTCGAGCACGGCAACACCGGCCACCGTCCCGCGGTCAAGGGCGGCTACTTCCCGGTGCCCCCGGTCGACAGCTTCCAGGACATGCGCTCCGAGATGTGCCTGGTGCTCGAATCGCTGGGCATCCCGGTCGAAGTGCATCACCATGAAGTGGCCAACGCCGGCCAGATGGAGCTCGGCACCAAGTTCAGCACGCTGATCCAGCGCGCCGACTGGGTCCAGTTGCAGAAGTACGTGATCCACAACGTGGCCCACGCCTACGGCAAGACGGCCACCTTCATGCCGAAGCCGATCGTCGGCGACAACGGCTCGGGCATGCACGTGCACCAGTCGGTCTGGAAGGACGGCAAGAACCTGTTCGCAGGCGACGGCTACGCCGGCCTGAGCGACTTCGCGCTGCACTACATCGGCGGCATCATCAAGCACGCCCGCGCGCTGAACGCCATCACGAACCCCGGCACCAACAGCTACAAGCGCCTGGTGCCCGGCTTCGAAGCCCCGGTCAAGCTGGCCTATTCGGCCAAGAACCGCTCGGCCTCGATCCGCATCCCGTTCGTGGCGAACCCGAAGGGCCGCCGCGTCGAAGCCCGCTTCCCGGACCCGCTGATGAACCCGTACCTGGGCTTCGCGGCGCTGCTGATGGCCGGCCTCGACGGCGTCGAGAACAAGATCCATCCGGGCGAAGCCGCCAGCAAGGATCTGTACCACCTGCCGCCGGAAGAAGACGCGCTGATCCCGACCGTCTGCCACAGCCTCGACCAGGCGCTCGAGTACCTCGACAAGGACCGTGCCTTCCTGACCAAGGGCGGCGTGTTCACCGACTCGTACATCGATGCCTACATCGACCTCAAGATGCAGGAAGTCACGCGCTTCCGCATGGCGACGCACCCGGTCGAGTTCGACATGTACTATTCTTTGTGACTGACCAGATCCGGGGTCGCCCCCCGGAGCGTTAAAAAAGGACGGCTGCGGCCGTCCTTTTTATTTGGGCGGGAACATCCGGGTCGGATCTGTTTCGAATTGCATGAAAATGCCGACTTGCGGCGCACTACACCCAAGACCATGAAGACTCTCTCCGTTCTCCTGCTGACCGCCGTGGCGGCGGCCGGCGTGCCTTTCCAGGCCCAGGCGCAGCAAGAGCGCGTCTGGCGCTGCGGCAACGAATACACCAACAACGCGACCGTCGCGCAGCAGCGCGGCTGCAAGATCATGGAGGGCGGCAACCTGACCATCGTGCAGGGCACGCGGCCGGTCGCCTCGGCCGCGCCGGCCGCCGGCGGGACCGCGGTGCGCGCGCCGGCCGGCAGTCCGCGGGTCGAAGGCGCCGACCAGCGGGCGCGCGACGGCGAGGCCCGCTCGGTGCTCGAGGCCGAACTGCGCAAGGCCCAGGAGCGGCAGACCCAGCTGCTCAGGGACTACAACAACGGCGAGCCCGAGAAGCAGGGCAGCGAAAGCAAGAACTACCAGAAGTATCTCGACCGCGTGGCCGAGATGAAGGCCGAGATCGCCCGCAACGAGAGCGACATCGCCGGCCTTCAACGCGAGATCGGCCGCCTGCCCGCGGTCAATCGCTGACCGGATGGCCTTTGGTAAATCGGCTGGACCGGGCAAGCGCTTCCAGGCCTTCGACCTGCTGTCGACGCTGATCGCGGTGGTGCGGGTCGACGGCTCGGTGCTGTTCGCGAACTCGGGCCTCGAGGACGCGCTCGGCACCTCGCGCCGCACGCTCGAGGGCTCGCAGTTCGGGGCCTGCTTCCAGGAACCGCAGGTGCTGCGCACCGCCATCGACGGCGCCCGCAGCAACGACTTCGCCACATTGCGCTACGAGGCCTTGCTGCGCCGCGTCAACCACGAACTGATGCCGGTGCTGGTGACGCTGGCACAGAGCGACAAGGCGGGCGAGCTGATCATCGAGATGTCGCCGCTCGAGCAGCAGGCGCGGCAGGACCGCGAGGAGCGATTGCTCGACCAGGCGCAGGCCAACAAGGAGCTGATCCGCAATCTCGCGCACGAGATCAAGAATCCGCTCGGCGGCATTCGCGGCGCCGCGCAACTGCTGCAGATGGAGGTCGAGTCGCGCGACCTGATCGAATACACGCAGGTCATCATCCACGAGGCCGACCGGCTGCAGACGCTGGTCGACCGGCTGCTGGCGCCGCACCGGCGTCCGCACGTGGTGGGCGACGTCAACATCCACGAGGTCTGCGAGCGGGTGCGTTCGGTGATCTTGGCGGAGTTCCCGCGCGACCTCCACATCGAGCGCGACTTCGACGTCTCGATTCCCGAGTTTCGCGGCGATCGCGAGCAGCTGATCCAGGCCACGCTCAACATCGTCCACAACGCCGCCCAGGCCCTCGCCGAGCGGCGTGCCGCGGGCGATGCGCAGATCACTTTCAAGACCCGCATCGCGCGTCAGGTTATCTTCAATAAGCAGTGGTATCGACTGGCACTGGAATTGCATGTCATCGACAACGGACCGGGCGTGCCGGACGCGATCAAGGACCGCATTTTTTACCCGCTGGTGTCGGGCAGGGATGGCGGGACAGGCTTGGGATTGACGCTTGCGCAAACTTTTGTGCAACAGCATCACGGCGTGATCGAGTGCGACAGCGTCCCGGGACGGACTGATTTCAAGATACTGATACCGCTGCCCTAGCAGCCAAGCAACAAGGAGCTGCATGAAGCCGATCTGGATAGTGGATGATGATCAATCAATCCGCTTCGTGCTGGAAAAAGCGCTGCTGCGCGAAGACCTGCCGACCCGTAGCTTCACCAATCCGCGCGAGGTTCTTGCCGCCCTCGATGCGGCGGCCGACGACGAGACCCAGGGCCCCCAGGTCCTGGTCAGCGACATCCGCATGCCCGGTGGCTCGGGGCTCGACCTGCTCGACAAGATCAAGGCCAAGCATCCCGGCCTGCCGGTGATCATCATGACGGCCTTTTCCGACCTCGACAGCGCCGTCTCGGCCTTCCAGGGCGGTGCTTTCGAATACCTGCCGAAGCCTTTCGATCTGCCGCGTGCGGTCGAACTGATCCGCCGCGCGGTCGACGAAAGCCAGCGCGAGGAAGTGGCCGAGGAGCGCATGGCGGCCGCGCCCGAGATGCTCGGGCAGGCGCCGGCGATGCAGGACGTGTTCCGTGCCATCGGACGGCTGTCGCAAAGCAATGTCACGGTGTTGATCACCGGCGAATCGGGCTCGGGCAAGGAGCTGGTGGCGCGCGCGCTGCACAAGCATTCGCCGCGCGCGAACGGCCCGTTCGTCGCCATCAACACGGCCGCGATCCCGAAGGACCTGCTGGAGAGCGAACTGTTCGGCCACGAGCGCGGCGCCTTCACCGGCGCCCAGACCATGCGCCGCGGCCGGTTCGAACAGGCCGAGGGCGGCACGCTGTTCCTCGACGAAATCGGCGACATGCCCTTCGACCTGCAGACGCGCCTGCTGCGCGTCCTGAGCGATGGGCATTTCTATCGCGTCGGCGGCCACAACTCGGTCAAGGCCAACGTGCGCGTGATTGCGGCGACCCACCAGGACCTCGAACAGCGCGTGAAGCTCGGCGGCTTCCGCGAAGACCTGTTCCACCGGCTCAACGTGATCCGGCTGCGGCTGCCGGCGCTGCGTGAGCGCGGCGAGGACGTGCCGGCGCTGACGCGGCATTTCCTGCAGCAGAGCGCCAAGCAGCTCGGCGTCGAGCCGAAGCGCATCTCCGATGCGGCGCTGGCGCAGCTGGCGACCTTCGGTTTTCCGGGCAACGTGCGCCAGCTCGAGAACATCTGCCACTGGCTGACCGTGATGGCGCCGGCGCAGCTGATCGAGGCCAAGGACCTGCCGCCCGAAGTGATGGCGATCGCCCCGGCCGCGGAGCCGCATGCGGTGCCCGTGCCGGTGGCGGCCGAGCGGGAGCCGCTGGCGATGCCCGCGTCGACGGCCGTTGCGGCGCCTGCCGCCGCGGGTGTGCCGGCGGCGGCAGCCTCGCTGGCGTGGGAGAGCGGCCTCGAACTCGAAGCCCAGAGCATGCTGGCGGCGGGCCGCACCGATGTCTGGGATGCGCTGTCGCGCCGCTTCGAGTCGCGGCTGATCCTGACGGCGCTGGCCAGCACGCGCGGCCGCCGCATCGAGGCGGCCCAGAAGCTCGGCATCGGCCGCAACACCATCACCCGCAAGATCCAGGAACTGGGCCTCGAATGAAAGTGGCCGGGCTTCGTCCGGTGCGTTGATTCGGGTGCTGCCAACACCAGGGATACCGCGGAACCGGCTTTGCCGGGCCGCCGGTATCGCCCCCTGAGGGGGAGGCGCCGCAGGCGCTTCGGGGGTGAGCCTTTTCTATCGGTTGCGCTGGCCCAGGGTCAGGGTGTCCAGCTGGAACTGGCCGCTCTTGTCCCACAGCCAGGTGTCGACATAGGTATGGGCGCCGATCTTGCCCGGGCTGGGCAACGGCGACGCGCCCTTGATCAGCTCGGCGATCATGCCGCTCACCTCGGGCGCGTGGCTGGGCGTGCGGGAGAAGTACACGCCTTTGACGCGGCCGTCGGCATCGACGTCGGTCTCGGTCACCACCACGGCATAGACCAGCGGCGGAATCTTGCCCTTGTAGATGCGCTGCGGGTACTTCTTGTAGATGGCCGCCGCGCCGACCTTGCGGTAGGCCTTCACGGCCGGTGTCTGGGCCGTGATCAGTCGCCCGGGGGAGGCCTCGGTCGAGGAGGCTGCTGCATCGGGCGCTGCGCCTGGCGCGGCGGCGGGCGTCGCGTCCGGCTTCAACACGCTGCAGCCCGAAAGGCCGAGCAGCAGCACGAGCATGGCGAGCGCGAGCGGGTTCTTCATGGGGCCAGCTCCATGATCACCGGCGCGTGGTCGCTGGGCTTTTCCCATTTGCGCGGCACGCGATCGATCACGCAGCGCTTGACGCGTGGCACCAGCGGCTGGCTGACCAGGACATGGTCGATGCGCAGTCCGCGGTTCTTCTGGTAGCCGAGCATGCGGTAGTCCCACCAGGAGTAGCTCTTGGGCGGCTGCTCGAAGAGCCGGAAACTGTCCGCCAGGCCGAGCTCCAGCAGGGCGTTGAAATGCGCGCGCTCCTGGGGCGTGTGGTGGATCGTCCCGGCGAGGCCGACCGGGTCGTAGCTGTCGCGGTCTTCGGGCGCGACGTTGAAATCGCCGAGCAGGACCAGGTTCGGATGGGCCACCAGTTCCTGGCGCAGCCAGTCGTGCAGGCCGTCGAGCCACTTCATCTTGTAGACGAACTTCTCGCTGTCGGGCGCCTGGCCGTTGACGAAGTAGCCATTGACGATGCGCAGCGCGCCGTCCGGCGTGTCGAGCGTGCCGCTGATGACGCGCGAATGATCGTCGGCGAAGCCGCCGATGTTCTTCAGGACGTCGCGAACCGGCGCGCGGCTCAGGATCGCGACCCCGTTGTAGGTTTTCTGGCCGAACACGGCCGAATCGTAGCCAGCGTCCTTGAGCACCTCAAGCGGAAACTTGTCGTCGCTCATCTTGAGTTCTTGCAGGCACAGGACATCGACCGGATTGGCGGCCAGCCAGTCGAGCACATGCTGCAGGCGGGCGGTGAGGGAATTGACGTTCCAGGTGGCCAGCTTCATTGCAAGTCGTGGGATCTAGGGGGTTCGTGTCGAGGGTTCGGACGACTATACCCGCCTGGTCGCGTGGCACTGCGGCCCGTTCACATCCCCCAACGCAGCGCCGCCGTGTGCACCGGTGCATCCCACAGCGCCAGCGTGGCCGCATCCATCGCGCTCACGGTGACCGAGCACCCCGCCATCTCCAGCGAAGTCACATACGACCCGGTGAGGCAGCGAGCGATCTTCAGCCGATGGCCGTCCAGTATCTTGCGCACCGCATTCACCATCAGGTACAGCTCCATCAGCGGCGTGCCGCCGAAGCCGTTGACCAGCAGCAGCACCTCCTGGCCCGGCTTGAGCGACAGGTCCTTGAGGATCGCGCCGCTCAGCTCGGCCGCGATGTCGTCGGCCGATGCCAGCCGGACCCGGCGCCGGCCCGGCTCGCCGTGGATGCCGACGCCCATCTCCATCTCGTCGGCACCGATCTGGAAGGTCGGCTTGCCGGCGGCCGGCACGGTGCACGAGGTCAGCGCCACACCCATCGAGGCCGTCGCCTTGTTGACCGAATCGCCGAGCGCCTTCAGCGCCGCCAGTCCATCGCCGCGCTCGGCGGCGGCGCCGACGATCTTCTCGACGATCAAGGTGCCGGCGACGCCGCGCCGGCCGGTCGTGTAGGTCGAGTTCTCGACCGCCACGTCGTCGTTGACGATGACCGTGGCGTTGTCGCAGTCGATCATCTCGGCGGCCATCTGGAAGTTCATCATGTCGCCGGAGTAGTTCTTGACGATGAACAGCACGCCCGCGCCGGTGTCCACCGCCTGCGCCGCCGCCAGCATCTGGTCGGGCGTCGGTGAAGTGAACACCTGGCCCGGGCAGGCCGCGTCGAGCATGCCGTGGCCGACGAAGCCGGTATGCAGCGGCTCGTGGCCCGAGCCGCCGCCCGAGATCAGCGCGACCTTGCCGGGCTTGGGCGTGCGCCGGCGGACGAACTGGCCGCCCTCGCCGAGCGTCACGATGTCGGCGTGCGCGGCCGCAAAGCCGTCCAGCGATTCGGACAACAGGGACTCGACGTCGTTGATGAGCTTTTTCATGGTGCGCTTTCAGGCGGATTGGGAGGTCGGTTGCGCGCGCGATTGCAGGCCGTCGCAGATCGCGCCGATGATCAGGGCGACCGAGCGCGAGCCCGGGTCGACATGGCCCAGCGCGCGTTCGCCGAGGAACGAGGCGCGGCCCTTGATGGCGTCCATCGCGGCCGTGGCGTCGGCGCTCGCGAAGGCGCAGTCGCGCACGCGACCGGCCAGTTGCCCGCCGCCTTCGGCGAGCACTTTCTGCACCGGGTCGAGGACGTCGAGCAGGGTCTTCTGGCCGACCTCGGCCTTGCCCAGTCGCGTCAGCGCCCTGATGCCGGCATCGAGTGCGCCGGCCAGCGCGGCGGCGGTGGGCGGGTCGGGCAGTTCCTTGCCGAGGGTGACCAGCAAGGTGCCGAACACCGGGCCCGACGAGCCCCCGATGGTCGACATGCAGGCCATGCCCATGGTGCGCAGCGCCTCGTTGAGCGACTGGCCGGCGAGCTCGTCGAGCCGGGCCTGGATGGCGAGCGCGCCGCGGCGCATGTTGAGCCCGTGGTCGCCGTCGCCGATCGCCTGGTCGAGGGCCGTCAGTTCGTCGACATGGTCGATCAGGGTCTGGGTCGCGTTGCGTATCAGGTCGATGTCGGCCATGGGGTCTCCCGTGTGGATGTGCCGTGTTCAGGCATGGATGCGCCGGCTCTCGGCATCGAACCAGAGCGGGCGCAGCAGTTCGACCTGCACCGCATCGTTCGGCTCGAAGCTCTCGTTGGCGGGCGCCGAGACGATCAGCTCCTGGCCGCTGTCGTCGAGGCCGACATGCACCAGGTGCAGATCGCTCAGGCGCTCGATGCGCCTGACGCTGGCGCCCCGGTGCGCCATGCCGGGGCCGCTCGCCGCCGGACGGCGGTGCAGCCGCAGGTGCTCGGCGCGAATGCCGACCGTCACCGCGCGCTCGGGCCCGGCGAGCTGCGGGAACAGCCCGCGGGCGACCAGGTTGATGCGCGGCGAGCCGAGCCGCGAGGCGACGTGCGCGCTGCCCGGGTTCTCGTAGATCTGCTGCGGCGTGCCGACCTGTACCAGCCGGCCGGCGTCGAGCACGCCGATGCGGGTGGCCAGGGTCATGGCCTCGATCTGGTCGTGCGTCACGTAGAGCATGGTGGCGCCGAGGTCCTGCTGGATGCGCTTGAGCTCCAGCCGCAGGTCGTTGCGCAGCTTGGCGTCGAGCGAGGACAGCGGTTCGTCCATCAGGTAGAGCGCGGGGCTGCGCACCAGGGCGCGGCCGATCGCCACCCGCTGCATCTGGCCCCCCGACAGACGGGTCGCGGGGTTCTGCAGCTTGTCGTGGATGCGCAGCATGCGGGCGACCTCCTCGACCTTGCGGCGCACCTCGGTTTCCGGCGCGGGGCGCAGCGGCGAGCGCAGCGGGAAGGCCAGGTTGTCGAAGACGCTCAGGTGCGGATAGAGCGAATACTGCTGGAACACGAAGGCCACGTCGCGCAGCGCCGGCGCGAGCGCCGTGACGTCGCGCCCGCCGATCGAGACGCGGCCGGCGTCCGGACGCTCGAGGCCCGCCACCAGGCGCAGCGTGGTCGTCTTGCCGGCGCCGCTCGGGCCCAGCAGGACGAAGAACTCGCCGCTCGGAATGTCGAGGCCGACGCCGTCGACCGCGGTGACGCCGCCGAAGCGCTTGATGACGCCCGAGAGTCGAAGCTCAGCCATGGCGCGCCCTCCGTCCGGCCCGCAGCGGCGTCTCGTCGCGCGCGCTGCGCAGCGCCCGGCCCGATGCGGCATCGAAGAGCGAAATCTTCGCGGCATCGAAGGCCAATCCGACATGGTCGCCGCGCGCCACCGGGATGTCGACGTCGACCTTGGCGCGCAGCGTGGTGCCTTGCGCGGTGGCCAGCGTCACGACGGTGCGGGTGCCGAGGTATTCGGTCGCGAGCACCTCGGCGCGCAGCCCGGACGCGTCGTCGAAGCGCACATGCTCGGGGCGCACGCCGCACAGCAGCGCGCGCGGCGACACGTCTTCGCGCACGGGCGGCACGGCGATCCGCGCCGGGCCGATCAGGATCGCATCGTCGCCGCTCGCCAGGCCGGCCTCGAAGGGCAGGAAGTTCATCGACGGCGCGCCGATGAAGTCGGCCACGAAGACGCTGGCGGGCCGCTCGTAGACCTCCAGCGGAGCGCCGAGCTGCTCGATCACGCCCTCGTTCATGATCGCGATGACGTCGGCCATGGCCATCGCCTCCATCTGGTCGTGCGTCACGTACACGGTGGTGGCCTGCAGCCGGTCGTGCAGGGCGCGCAGTTCGTGGCACATCACTTCGCGGAACTCGGCGTCGAGGGCGCCGAGCGGCTCGTCCATCAGGAAGGCCAGCGGCTGGCGCACGATCGCGCGGCCCAGCGCCACGCGCTGGCGGTCGCCGCTCGACAGCTGCGACACCGGCTTGTCGAGCAGGTGCGTGATGCGCAGCGTGCGCGCCGCCTGCTCGACCTGGCGGCCGATCTCGTCGCGTGCCATGCCCTGGGAGACCAGCGGGAAGGCGATGTTTCGGCGCACGTTCATGTGCGGGTAGAGCGCGAACATCTGGAACACGAAGGCGATGTCGCGCGCCGACGCCCGCTTGAAGCTCACGTCCTCGTCGCCGAGGAAGATCTGGCCGGAGGTCGGCAGCTCGAGCCCGGCGATCATGCGCAGGGTGGTGGTCTTGCCGCAGCCCGAGGGGCCGAGCAGGCAGAAGAACTCGCCGTTGCGCACGGCGAAGCTCGAGCTCTTCACCGCGGTGAAGTCGGTGAAGGCCTTGTGCAGTTCGTGGACGCGGATCTCGGCCATGGCGTTCAGGCGGGAAACTTGGACACGACCATGAACAGCGCGGTGCCGAACAGGGTGGTCAGGAACGACCAGGTGAACAGGCTCATCGCGAGCGGCTGCAGCATCATCACGAGCCCGGCCGTGATCACGACGCAGGCGACGATTTCCATCGGACCGCGGCGCAGCCAGCGCGGCCAGCGGCGGTGGACGGGCAGGGAAGGGGTCGACATGGCCGGAGCTCCTACTTGCGCACTGCGCCGAAGGTGATGCCGCGCAGCAGGTGCCGGCGCAGCAACACCGTGAAGACCAGGATCGGGATCAGGAACAAGGTGGTGCCGGCGGCCACGGCCGGCCAGTCTTGTCCGCCCTCGCCGATGATGATCGGGATGAAAGGCGGCGCCGTTTGCGCCGTGCCCGAGGTCAGCAGCACCGCGAAGGCGTATTCGTTCCAGGCAAAGATCAGGCAGAAGATCGAGGTGGCGACGATGCCGGTGGTGGCCTGCGGCAGCACCACCTTGCGGAAGGCCTGCAGCCGCGTGTAGCCGTCGACCATCGCGGCCTCCTCGTACTCGCGCGGAATCTCGTCGATGAAGCCCTTGAGCAGCCACACCGCGAGCGACACGTTGACCGCGCTGTACAGCAGGATCATGCCGAGGCGCGTGTCCGACAGGCCGAGCTCGCGGTACATCAGGTAGATCGGGATCGCCACCGCGATCGGCGGCATCATCCGCGTGGACAAAATGAAGAACAGCATGTCGTCCTTCAGCGGCACGTTGAAGCGCGAGAAGGCGTAGGCGGCCATCACGCCGATGCCGACCGACAGCACGGTCGAGCCGAAGGCGATGATCAGCGAGTTGACGAAGCGCGGGATGTAGTTGGAGCGCCCCGCGACCACCATGTTGTCGTCGCGCGCGACCTTGTCGCAGATCTCGGTCGCAGGCGGCAGCGCGGCGATGTATTCGGGCGTCTGGCGCGAGCGCGTGGTGAACAGGTTGCAGTAGCCCTGGGGGGAGGGCGTGAACAGCACCTTCGGCGGGTAGCTGATCGAGTCGGGCGGCGTCTTGAAGCCGGTCAGGATGATCCAGACCAGCGGGATCATCGTCAGGAGCGCATACGCGACCACCACCGCGCCAGCCATCAGGCGGGTGCGCGCGCTCGGCTCGACGACGGAGTGGGCGGTGCTGATGCCGGTGCGCATGGGTTGCCTCAGCGGTTCTTCACGTGGTTGAGCGCCTTGACGTAGATGTTGGCCAGGCCGAACACCGCCACGAAAAGGATGATCGCGAACGCCGACGAATAGCCGGTGCGCCATTTCTCGAAGGCCTCGCGCTTGAGCGTGATCGACGCCAGCTCGGTCGCCGAGCCCGGGCCGCCCGAGGTCAGCAGGTTGACCATGTCGAACATCTTGAAGTTCTCGATGCCGCGGAACAGCACCGCCAGCATGATGAAGGGCAGCACCATCGGCAGCGTGATCGACCAGAACTGGCGCCACTTCGAGGCCCGGTCGACCTCGGCCGCCTCGTAGATGTAGTCGGGGATCGAACGCAGGCCGGCCAGGCAGATCAGCATCACGTAGGGCGTCCACATCCAGGTGTCGACGATGATGATCGCCCAGGGCGCGAGCTTGACCGAGCCGATCATCTCGAAGGACGAGGCCGGGATGCCCGAGAGGAACGACACCGCGTAGTTGAACAGGCCCGTCTGCGGCTGGTACAGGAAGGCCCAGAAATTGCCGACCACCGCGGGCGACAGCATCATCGGGATCAGGATCATCGTGGTCCAGAAGCCGTGGCCGCGGAACTTGCGGTCGATCAGGTAGGCCAGCGCGAAGCCGATCAGCACCTGCAGCAGGATGGTCCAGAACAGGAAGTGCGCGGTGGCCTGCATCGCCAGCCAGATGTCCGGGTCGGTCAGCACCGACACGTAGTTGTCGATGCCGACGTCGACCACCGCCGCGTTGGGCCGGTTGGCCCGGTAGTTGGTGAACGACAGCTTGATGGTCCAGATCAGCGGGAAGATGTTGATCGCCAGCAGCAGCAGCATCGTCGGCGCGACGAACAGCCAGGCGATCGCGCGGTCGGAGAGACCGCGCATCCGCGACGCCACCCCGGCCGGCGTGGCCTGGGCGGCGCGGGCGACGAGGGCGGCGGGAGTGCTCATGCCGTGTTTCGCCTGGGCCTGGCCGTCACTTCGCCTTGCCGTCGTCCTTGAAGACCTTCTTCCAGTCGACCACCAGTGCATCGAGCGCCTCCTTGGCGGTGCCCTTGTCGGCCACCACGTAATCATGCACGCGCTTCTGCATCGACAACAGCAATTGCGCATACGAGGGCTCGGCCCAGAAGTCGACCACCATGTCCATGGAGTCGAGGAAGGGCTGGGCGAAGGGCGAACTCTTCGGGTAGGCCGGGTCGTTGAGCACCGCCTTGGCGGCCGACGAGCCGCCGATGGCCTGCCACTTCTTCTGCACGTCGGGGTTGGCGAACCACTTGATGTACTGCAGCGCCTCGTTGCGGTTCGGCGAGTACGACACCACCGAGATGCCCTGGCCGCCGAGCTGCACGCCCTTGGCCTTGTCCGACGGATTGACGAAGAAGCCGATCTTGTCGCCGCCGACGTTCGGGTCCTTGTAGAGGCCGGGGAAGAAGGCGAACCAGTTCATCATCATCGCCACCTGGCCCGACTTGAAGGCGTCGAGGCCTTCGGTCATGTAGGCGTTGGTGAGGCCGGGCGGGGTGCTGCCCTTGTAGAGCGCCTTGTAGAACTCGAGGCCGCGCACCGCGTCCGGCGAGTTGACGAAGCCGTCCATGGCATAGGGCTTCTTGGGGTCCTCGTACTTGAAGCCCATCGGGTAGAGCACGTTGGTCACGCCCATCGTGATGCCTTCGGAGCCGCGCTCGGTGAAGAGGTAGGCGCCGTAGACCTTCTTGCCGTCGATCATGCGGCCCTGGAAGAACTCGGCCACTTCCTTGAACTGGGCCCAGGTCTTGGGCGGTGCGAGGTCGCGGTTGTACTTCTTCTTGAACTCGGCCTGCAGCTCGGGCTTGGCGAACCAGTCCTTGCGATAGGTCCAGCCGACCGCGTCGGCCATGGCCGGCAGCGCCCAGTAGTTGGGCGTGTTCTTGGGCCACTCCGCATAGCCCACCACGGTGGCGGGCGCGAAGTCGGTCATCTTGATGCCTTCCTTGTCGAAGAACTCGTTGAGCTTGACGTACTGGCCCTGTTCGGCGGCGCCGCCGATCCACTGGCTGTCGCCGATGATCAGGTCGCACAGCTTGCCCTTGGAGTTGAGCTCGTTGAGCATGCGGTCGGCGAAGCTGGTCCACGGCACGAACTCGAACTTCATCTTGATGCCGGTCTTGGTGGTGAAGTCCTTCGAGAGTTCGACCAGCGCGTTGGCCGGGTCCCAGGCGGCCCAGCACAGGGTGATGGTCTTGTCCTGCGCGCGCACGTCGGCGCCGGTCAGGCTGAGCACGGTGGCAGCGGCGAGGGCGATCACGCCCGGGAGCATCTTCGACATCGATTTCATGAGCTGTCTCCAAAAAAGGTTTGGGTTCAGGGGCACGTACCGGGCGTCCGCTCAGTGAAGGTTCTCGGCCGTCAGGATCTCGATGCGCGGCTGCACCACGTTGAGTGCGCCGCGGACGTTCTCGCACAGCGCGCGCAGCACGCGCGCCGCCGTCAATACGCAGTAATGGATGTCCTGGTGCAGGACGTAGGACAGGGCGTTGGCGCTCAGCAGGGACGCGTGCGCGTCCGTGAAGTCGTGCACCGCGACGCCGGCTTCGGGCGCCAGGCCGGCCTCGGCCAGTGCGCGCGCCACGCCGGCGCTGCCCGAGCCGACGTTGTAGATGCCGGCCACGCGCGCGGGGTCGATGTCGTCGCGCAGGGCCTGCAGCAACGCGCGGCAGGCGCCGTCGTCGTCGGCCGGCAGGTCGGGCGTGCGCACCATGTGCAGCCGGGGGAATCGCTCCTCGATGACGTGGGCGAAGCCGATGCGGCGCTCGATCTCGGCCGACAGCCGGGTCGCTTGCGACGACAGCAGCAAGGTGTCGCGCCGGGTGTCGTTGGCCATCCGCGCCAGCAGCAGGCCGGCGGTGCGGCCGGCGGCCCGGTTGTCGGCGCCGATGCAGGTCTCGCGCATCGAGCCCGCGACGTCGGAGAACAAGGTCACCACGTGCACGCCGGCGCGCACCAGCTCGTTGATGGCGCGCTTGATCGGCGGCAGGTCGGGCGCCAGCAGGGCGATGCCCTCGCAGTCGCCGACCTGCGCGAGTTCTTCGGCGAAGCGCCCGGGGTCGGTGCTGTCGATGCGGTGCGTGACCTCGGTGATGTGGGCATGCCGGAAGTCGCCGGCGGCCTGCGCAATCTGCCTTTCGACCAGCTCCAGGAAGGGTGAGTCGTCCGCCGGCAGCACATAGGCGAAGCGGGCGTTGGCGCCGCGCCGCGGGCGGCCCGGCTGCTGCGGCGCGCCCAGTTCCTCGACCACCTGCAGCACGCGCTGCACGGTCTCGGCGTTGACGCCGGCTCGACGGTTGAGCACCCGGTCGACCGTGGCCGTGCCGACGCCGGCGGTGCGGGCGATATCGGCGATCGTGGGGGCGCTGGACATGGCTGAAACGCGGTTTGAGGGCATCATCGTATTAACATCAATAATTAAATCAATCAGGGTTTTGGAGCATGTCAGGTGACCTGGCGTCCATTCGGCTAGTGCGTCCGGTGAATGTCGTCGACGGCCGGGCGACGTAGAGTCGACGCCATGAACAGCGCCCTTGCGCTCGACCTCCGCACCGCGCAACACCCGGCGGCGGGGAAACGCGCGCAGGCCGCCCCGGAGGCTTCCGACGAGGCGCCGGCGCGCGACATCCATGCGCTGCCCGAAGGCTTCAGGCTGTTCGACTACGAGATCGTCGGCACCATCGGCGAGAACGACAAAGGCATCGTCTACCTGGCCTGGGACCATGTGCTCGAGCAGCATGTGGCGGTGCGGGAATACCTGCCCGGTGCACTGGCGTCGAGGGACCGCGTGTCGGCGGCGGTGGTCGCGAAGTCGAAGGGCCGGGTGGCGGCGTTCCAGGTCGGGCTGTGCAGCTTCATCAACCAGGCCCGGATGCTGGGGCGAATCGATCACCCCTCGCTGCCCAGGGTGCTGCATTTCTGGGAAGGCAACGGCACGGCCTACATGGCGATGCCGTACTACGAGGGCGCGACGCTGGCGCGCGTGCTGGTGGAACTCGGCCGGCCGCCCGACGAGGCCCAGCTGTGCAGCTGGCTGCGTCCCCTGCTCGATGCGCTCGGCACGTTGCACGCTTCGCAGTGCGTGCACGGCGGGATCGCGACGCACCGCATCCTGCTCACCGACGACGGCCCGGTGCTGACGGCGTTCGGCGGCATCCGGGACGTGGGCGACGACCTCGACGCCCCGCTGTCCGATCTGCGGGCGCTGGCGGGCGTGGTGTACGCGGCCATTGCCGGCCAGCCCCCGGCGCGCCGGAACGATCGGGTCCGGCCGCTCGCCGAAGTGGCGCGCCGTCGCTACAGCGGACATTTCATGGATGCGGTCGATGCGGCGCTGTCGCCGATTCCCCAGGGCGGTTGCACGAGCGCGGCCGAACTCTGGAACCGGCTGAGTGGCGCCCACGATCGCCGGGACCAGGATCTCGACCTGCTGAGTGCGAACGACAGGCCAGATTTCGTCTTCGAGCCCGCCTTCGGCTGCGAGGCGCCCGCGCTCCCGGGCCGTGAGGCGGCGCCGCGCCGCAGCCGCACCCAGGCCGTCACGCGGCTGGCGCTGGGGTTGCTGGTGGGCGTTGGCGCAGCCACCGCCATCCGGCTCGGCGATCCGGGCCTGCCGCCGCCACTGCCCGAGCCGCTACGGATGGTGTCGCTGCCGGCGGCGCCCGCGCCCGCGGCTGAACCTGTGCCCGCGGCGCAGGCGCAGGTGAAGGCGCCGGTGCCTGAGCAGGCGCTGCCCGCAGCGGCCCTGGCGCTGACCGAGTCGCTGCCCCGCGTGGTCGCCTCGGAGCCGATCGCGCCCGAACCGGTCCGAAGAACGGCGCAACAACGGCCGCGCGCCGAGCCCGCCCGCGAGCGCGCGCGCGAGACGCAAGCGCCGCTGGCCACCGCTCAAGCGGGGCCGGGCCGGACGCAATGCGTCGAGTCCTTGCAACGGGCCTCGCTCGGTCCCCTCACGGCGGCCGAGGCCGCAATGCTCAGGAAGGACTGCGGACCATGAGACGGACTGGCTGGCTGCACATCGTGTTCCTGTCGCTGGCCGCGTGGTTGGCGACGGGCCTCGCCGGCTGCGCGGCGCCGCCGGTCGCCGCGTCCGGGGCCCCGCTGCCCTTCGCCGAAGCCGTGGTGCAAGCCACCGATGCGCTGGTCGTCCAGACCCAGACGCAGCCGCTGTTTCTCGACCGGATCGGCGGCCGGCGCAGCGTGGTGCTCGATCCGATGCTCGATGCCGGCAGCGGCCAGCAGACGATCGCGACGCTGCAGCTGCAGGACCGCGTGATCGAGCGCATGGGCACCAAGTACGACGCGATCGAGGTCCTGCCCTTCGACAGCGAAAACCTCGGCAAGGCCCGCTACCTGCTCACCGGCACCATGACGCGGGTCGCGCCCAGCCAGCCACAGGGCCCGTTGCGGATCGACCTGGCCCTGACCGAACTGAAGAGCGGCACGGTCGTCGCGCACGCATCGTCGCTGGTGCGTGACGAGGGCCTGGACCACACGCCGCTGCCCTACGACCGCGACACGCCGGTGCCGACGCGGGACCCGCTGGTCGAAGGCTACGTGCGCACCACCGCCGCGGCGGCCGGCCAGCGTGCCGACCCGGCCTACCTGGCGCGGCTCTCGGCGGCGCCGACGATCACGGCGGCCACCGCGCACTACAACGCGGGACGCTATCCGGAGGCGCTGGCGCAGTACAGCGCAGTGGCCGCGACCTCGGACGGCGAGCAGCTGCGCGTGCTCAACGGCATCTATCTGTCGTCGGCCAAGCTGGGCCGCACGGCCGAGGCCGAGCAGGCGTTCGGCAAGATCGTCGCCTACGGCATCGCGAACCGGCAGCTCGGCGTCAAGTTCCTCTTCAATCCGAACACCACCGTGTTCTGGTCCGATGGCCGGATCAGCGGCCCCTATCCGATGTGGCTGCATCAGATCGCCAAGGCCAGCACCGACGCCGGGATCTGCATGGCCATCATCGGCCACACCAGCCACACCGGTCCGGTGGCGTACAACGATGCGCTGTCGCTGCAGCGCGCGGCCTACATCCGCCAGCGGCTGGTGAACGACTCGACCGCACTGGGCCCGCGCACCACGACCAGCGGCAAGGGCTTTCGCGAGAACATCATCGGCAGCGGCACCGACGACGCCGTCGATGCGCTCGACCGCCGCGTCGAATTCAAGATCGAGGCCTGCGGCTGAGAACTCGGCTCAGCGCCGCTCCAGCGTGACGAAGCTGAACGGCAGGCCGTTGGCCGCGATGTGCGATTCGCGCGCGGTCTCGTGCCAGCCGGTATCGAAGGCGGGGGCCCAGGCGTCGCCCTCGTAGTCGCGCGCGATCTCGGTCAGCACCACGCGCTGGGCCAGCGGCTCCGCCTCGGCGTAGATCTGGGCGCCGCCGATCACCCAGGCTTCGTCGCTGCGGGCGTGTTCGCACAGGGCGATGGCTTCCGGCAAGCTTCCTGCCCGCTCTGCGCCTTCGGCCTGCCAGTCGGCATTGCGCGTGACCACGATGTTGCGCCGGCCGGCCAGCGGACGGAAGCGCGGCGGGATCGAGTCCCAGGTCTTGCGGCCCATGATCACGGGCGCACCCGCGGTCTGGCGCTTGAAGTGGGCCATGTCCTCGGGCAGGTGCCAGGGCATCGTGCCGCCGAGTCCGATCGCGCCGTTGGCGGCGCGCGCGAGGAGCAGGTTGACACGCATCTGTCAGACCGCCACGGGCGCCTTGATCGCGGGATGCGGGTCGTAGCCCTCGACCGCGAAATCCTCGTACTGGTAGTCGAAGATCGAGGCCGGCTTGCGCCGGATGACCAGCGTCGGATAGGCGCGCGGTGCACGGCTCAGCTGCAGAGCGACCTGCTCGGCATGGTTGCTGTAGATATGGCAGTCGCCACCGGTCCAGATGAAGTCGCCGACATCCAGCTCGCATTGCTGCGCCACCATGTGCGTCAGCAGCGCGTAGCTCGCGATGTTGAAGGGCACGCCGAGGAAGATGTCGGCGCTGCGCTGGTAGAGCTGGCAGCTCAGCTTGCCGCGCTCGCCAGGGGCTTGCGGCGGCGCCACGTAGAACTGGAAGAAGGCGTGGCAGGGCATCAGCGCCATCTTCGAGAGCTCGGCCACGTTCCAGGCGCTGACGATGATGCGGCGCGAGTCGGGGTTGCTCTTGAGGGTGTCGATCACCTGCTGGATCTGGTCGATGTGGCCGCCGTCGGGCGTCGGCCAGCTGCGCCATTGCACGCCGTAGACCGGGCCCAGGTCGCCATCTTCGCGGGCCCATTCGTCCCAGATCGTGACGCCGCGCTCCTTGAGCCAGTTGTTGTCGCTCGAGCCGGTCAGGAACCAGAGCAGTTCCTGGATGATGGAGCGCAGGTGCACCTTCTTGGTGGTGACCAGCGGGAAGCCCTCGTTGAGGTCGAAGCGCATCTGGTAGCCGAACACGCTCTTGGTGCCGGTGCCGGTGCGGTCGCCCTTTTGTACGCCGGTGCTGTCGACGTGGCGCATGAAGTCTTCGTATTGGGAGCGGATGGGGTGGGGGGTCATGTCGTCAATAGCCTGCGAACAATGCGTCGAGCGCGTCCTGAATTTCGAGCTGCTGGTCGGAAAGATTGGCGACGGGTCGGCGCAGCTCCGTCGAGGGAATGGCGCCGATCGAGGCGGTGTCCATGACAACCTCCTTTCCGGCGACCCGAAGCTCCGCATTCAGCGTGCGCACCCTGGTCTTGAAGCGGGCGGTGGTGAAGAGCGGGATGACCACGCGCGTGTCCAGACCTTCGAGATAGTCGCTCTGGACGTCCAGCATGAACGGAATGGCCGCGCGATCGGTTGCGTCCGGATTCGAATAGACATCGAAGCGCGCCATGTCAGCCTTTCTTGCCGTCGCCCAGGCTGCGTGCAAAAGTGCGGTACTTGGCCAGCGGCAAGCCTTCCTTTGCGATCCTGGCGTTGTAGGCGGCGATCCCGTCCTTGCTTTCTTCCGCCCATTTCGCCCAGTAGCGTCGCTTGACCTCTTCTGCAAGCAGTTCGTCCACGGTTTGGGACAGGTTCATGCCGAGCTCGCGCGCCGCCTCCAGCACCTTGCTGTTCAGCGAAAGGTTGGTGGCTTTCTTCGGGGCTTTGTCGAAGCGAAGCATGGGGCGCTCTCCAAGCATGAACTATGCGCATAGTTTACGCGCATCGGAACCTCAGGCCAGTCGGATCACCCGCCCCGGATTCAGGATGTTCTGCGGGTCCAGCCCGCGCTTGATCGCGCGCATCATCTCGAGCGCCACCGGCGATTTGTGCTTCTCGAGCTTGTCGACCTTGAGCGAGCCGACGCCGTGCTCGGCCGAGAACGAGCCATCGAACTTCTCGACCGCGTCGTAGACCAGGGTGTTGATCCGGTCCTCGTGGTCGCGCAGGAAGGCCTTGCTGTCGCCGCCCTCGGGCGCCTGCACGTTGTAGTGCAGGTTGCCATCGCCGAGGTGGCCGAAATTCACCAGCCGCACGCCCGGGATCTCGCGCGCCAGCAGCGCGTCGGTCTCGGCCACGAAGGCCGGGATGCGCGACACCGCGATCGAGATGTCGTGCTTGATGTTGAGGCCTTCCTCGGCCTGCGCCAGCGGGATGCTTTCGCGGATGTGCCAGAGCTGGTGCGCCTGCGTGAGGCTCTCTGCCACCACCGCGTCGGTCACGCAGCCGGCTTCGAAGGCGGTTTCGAGCAAGGCCTCGAAGCGGCTGCGGGCATGGTCCTCCGATTCGCTGTCGGAGTTCTCGAGCAGCACGCACCAGGGAACGGACGCGTCGTCGATGAATGGCACGCGCAGGGCCGGGAAGTGCTTGTCGACCAGGCTCAGCGCGAACTTGCCCATCACCTCGAAACCGGTCAGGCCGGCCCCCAGGCGCTGGTGCGCCAGGCCCAGCAGGGTGACCGCGTGGTCGAGCGACGGCACGGCCGCCCAGGCCGTGAGCTGGGCCGCCGGCAGCGGGTAGAGCTTCATGGTGGCCGCCGTGATGACGCCGAGCGTGCCTTCGCTGCCGATCATCAGGTCGCGCAGGTCATAGCCCGTGTTGTCCTTGCGCAGGCCGCTGGTGCCTTCCCAGATCCCGCCCTGCGGCGTCACGACCTCGAGCCCGAGGCACAGGTCGCGCGTGTTGCCGTAGCGCACCACCTGCGTGCCGCCGGCGTTGGTCGCCAGGTTGCCGCCGATGGTGCAGCTGCCTTCGGCCGCAAGGCTCAGCGGGAACAGGAAGCCGGCGTTGCGCGCCGCCTCCTGCAGGGTCTGAAGCACGCAGCCGGCCTCGACCGTCATCGTGAGATTGGCGGCGTCGATGCCGCGGATCGCGTTCAGCCGCTGCAGGCTCAGCAGCACCTGGGTGCCGCTCTCGTCGGGCGTCGAGCCGACCGCCAGCCCGGTGTTGCCGCCTTGCGGCACGATCGAGGTGCCGGCTTCGGCGCAGGCCCGGACCACCTCGGCGACCTGCCGCGTATCGCCCGGCCGCACGACCGCCAGCGCCTTGCCGCGCGAGCGTTTGCGCCAGTCCTGCTCCCAGGCGCCGAGGTCGCCTTCGGTGAGCACGTTCGCCGCGCCGACGATCGCGCGCAGCTTCTCCAACAGAACGCTCATGGCGTCGCCCTTTCGATTTCGAGTTTGCGCGCCTGGGCCGCGTTGCGCAGCCGCAGCCGCACATGCCAGGCACAGGCCGTGAAAAGCGCCAGGCACAGCACGACCTGGACCAGCGCCAGCACCTGGCCGACGCCATTGGTGTCGCTCCAGGCGCGCACCACGCCTTCGGTGAAATAGAGCCAGACCATCAGGCTGACCCAGCGATAGGTGTACATGCGGTTCTTCAGCAGGCCGGCCAGCGGCACCACCAGCGGCAGCACCTTGAGCGCCAGCCACGAACCGCCCGGCCGCAAGGGCGCCAGCCACAGCTCCCAGGCGAGCCCGAGCACGATCAGCCCGACCAGGCTGCCGACGGCAAGCCATCGGGTGGCGGAAACGGAGGAGGAAGGGAGAGAGGAATTGATCACAGGAAGGTGAAGCGACACGCCGTGCGCGAAGCCTCGGGGGAGCCCATGCGGCATGATACCGGCCATGAATCGCTGGCAGTTCTGGAGGGATCTTTCGCACTTTCCCTGGGGGAACACGGCGGCGGTGCTGGGCGAGCGTTTCCGCGAGGACCGGCTTGGCCTGACCGCGAGCAGCCTGACCTTCACCACCACCATCGCGATGGTGCCTTTCTTCACCGTGGCGGCGGCCCTGTTCACCGTCTTCCCGATGTTCAGCACGATGCAGGGCCGGGTCCAGCGCTGGCTGATCGACAGCCTGATCCCGGACAACATCGCGCGCCAGGTGTTGGGCTACCTGAACCAGTTCGCCAGCAAGGCCAGCGGGCTCGGCGTCGCCGGCCTGGTGGTGCTGCTGGTGACCGCGGTGGCGCTGATCCTCACCATGGACAAGACGCTCAACAACATCTGGCGGGTGCGCAAGCCCCGGCCGCTGGCGCAGCGGGTGCTGATTTACTGGGCCGCGATCACGCTCGGTCCGCTGGTACTGGCACTGAGCCTCAGCACCACGGCGTCCTTCTTCTCGGCCTCGCGCGAGGTGGTGGGCGGCGCGATCGTCAAGCTGCTGTTCGACACCTTCGAATTCGTGCTGCTGGCCGGCGGCATGACGGCCCTCTACCGCTACGTGCCGAACACCCACGTGAAGTGGTCGCACGCCTGGGCGGGCGGCCTTTTCGTCGCCACGGCGATCGAGCTCGCCAAGCGGGTGCTGGGCTACTACCTGAGCCTGGTCCCGACCTACTCGGTGCTCTATGGCGCCTTCGCGACCGTGCCGATCCTGCTGGTCTGGATCTACGTGGCCTGGGTGATCGTGCTGCTGGGCGCGGTGATCGCGGCCTACCTGCCCAGCCTGCTGGCCGGGGTGGCGCGGCGCGGCGGCGCGGCCGGGTGGCCGCTGCAGCTGGCGGTCGAGGTGCTCCAGGACCTGCATGCCGCCAGGTCGACACCGGCCAGCGGCCTGGGCGCGGCCGAGCTGGTGGGACGCATGAGAGTCGACGCCCTGCAGCTCGCGCCGGTGCTCGAAACCCTGGTCGCGCTCGACTGGATCGCGCCGCTGGCCGAGGAACGCGACAACGACGATCCCCGCTTCGTGCTGCTGGCGGGCCCCGCGACGCCGCTGGAGCCGCTGCTGCGGGAGCTGCTGATGCCGCACACACCGCCGTTGCGCAGCCTCTGGTCCCAAGGCCCTCTCGAAAGCCTGCGGCTGCAGGATTTGCTGGCGAATCGATAATGGCGCCGAACTCCTCCCCAGCCCTTCGTTCCTTCGACACTGCCTTGACCGATTTCTCAACCACCGCCGCCGACGATCGCCTCTGGGTCGTCTGCCTGTGCGCCGAATGGTGCGGCGCCTGTCGCGAGTACCGGCCGCTGTTCGAGTCGGTGGCGCGCGACCATCCGCAATTCCGTTTCGCGTGGGTCGACATCGAGGACCATGCGCACATCGCGGACGACTTCGACGTCGAGACCTTTCCGACGCTCCTGATCGCCAGCGAGGCCGGCACCCGCTTCCTCGGCCCGCTGCTGCCCCATGCCGAAACACTGGCGCGGCTGCTGGGCGCGCTCCAGCCGGCCCAGGCCCTGGCGCCCGAGGTGTCGACCCTGCTGGGCGCGCTCCAGCGCGAGCCTGAGGCGTTTTCGGTCGGCGGCCGATGAAGATCCTTCTCTTCGGCGCCACCGGCATGGTGGGGCAGGGCGTGCTGCGCGAATGCCTGCACGATGCCGACGTGACCGCGGTGCTCTGCGTCGGCCGCCGGCCGAGCGGCGAGACGCATCCGAAGCTGCGCGACCTGGTCGTGCCCGACCCGGGACAGCTCGCGGCGGTCGAGGCCGAACTCGCCGGCTTCGACGCCTGCTTCTTCTGCCTCGGCGTCTCCTCGGTCGGCATGAGCGAGGAGGAATACAAGCGCGTGACCTTCGACCTCACGCTGGGGGTGGCGCGCACGCTCGTGCGGCTCAACCCGCAGATGACCTTCGTCTACGTGACGGGCGCCGGCACCGACAGCACCGAGCGCGGCCCCCGCATGTGGGCGCGCGTCAAGGGCGCGACCGAGAACGCGCTGATGCGGCTGCCCTTCAAGGCCGCCTACATGTTCCGCCCCGGCATGATCCAGCCGATGCATGGCGTGCGCTCGAAGACGGCGCTGTACCGGTGGGCCTACGTGGTCGCCAACCCGGTCTTCGGGCTGGTGCGCCGCTGGCGGCCCGATGCGGTCACGACCAGCGAGCAGGTCGGGCGCGCCATGCTGGTCGTCGCCAAGCGCGGCGCGCCGAGTCCGCTGGTCGAGATGGCGGACATCAACGCGTTGCGTTGACGCCGGGCGCCGGAGCATGAGTGACAACGAGATCGCCATCGCTGTGGCGGCGCTGGCAATGCAGCGATCCGGCCGGTTGGCGGGGGCTGCGCTGCGTCAGTTTCTTGACGACCTGCGGACGGACAATAGGGCTGGATCCATGTCGATCAACGACGTGCTCGAGCGCGCCGGCGTTTCCAGGCCATCCGTGAACATGTCGGTCGGAGACGCACAGCGCGACATCGACCTGGGCTTGCCACTGGGCATTGCACCGGTTCCGTTGTCGTCCGATCGGTACCCCGTGACCCTGCGGCGGATCGCGGATGCGCCGCCCGTGTTGTTCGTGCGCGGCGACATGGCCGTGCTGGACAAGCTTCCGGGCGTGGCCGTGGTCGGCACACGCAGGGCAACGCCGCATGGCCTGGCGATCGCGGAGCGGATATCTCAGTACCTCTCCGACGAGGGCTGGCCGGTCGTGAACGGCATGGCCATCGGAATCGATGCTGCAGCGCACGCCGGCGCGCTGAAAGGCAAAAGTTCGTCGATCGCGGTGCTTGCACATGGGCTCGAGCGGGCCGGCCCGGCCAAGATCCGGTCGTTGGCGGATCGCATTCTGGAAGGTGGCGGGGCCTGGGTTTCAGAGCATCCGGTGGGCGTGGGGGCCACTGCAGGCAGCCTCGTCTCGTGCCACCGCATCCAGGTGGGCCTGACGTGCGCGTCCATTTTCGTGGAGGGCAATGAAAAGAGCGCCTCGGCTGCACATGCGGAGTCTTGCCATCGTGACGCGCAGACGGTGTTCGCCATCCTTCCCGAAGCCGGTTCCAACGTCAGCACGGCGAGCGCACTGCCGAAGATGCTTGTCGCTCAGCATGGCGCGACACCGATTTTTTCGCGCGCGGACTACCCGGCCATGCTGGAAGTCGTTGCACGGCGAGCAGATCAACTGCGCGCCGTGCCATAGTTTTGGCGGCTCAGGCCAGGAAGTCGCGCAGTGCGAACAGCACCGCGTCGGGTGCCTCGCTCATGAGCGCGTGGCCGGCCTTGACGGTGACGACCTTGGCGCCCGGCGCCTTCTGCGCCAGCGAGCGGGCGGCCCGCGGCGGCGTCATCTGGTCGGCGTCGCCGAGCAGGAACAGCACCGGGCACTGCACCTTGGCCAACGCCTGTTCGCCGTTGGCGTAGTCGTTGCAGGCCTTGAACCCGATGTGGAAGACGTTGGCGTCGGTGTTGCTTGCGAGCACGCGGCGCATCAGCGCCCGCGAACTGCCGGCGAGCCAGACCCCCGGGCCGAGTGGCGGCGCCAGCATCGAATGCGAGAAGGTGCTGACCATCGCGATCGTGCGCTGCGGGTCGTCGAGCGCGCCATCGAGCAGCGCCGGCGACACGGTCATCGGGTAGGCCGTGCCGACCAGCGCCAGGTGCGTGACCCGCTCCGGCGCGCGCGCCGCGGTTTCCAGTGCGATCAGCGAGCCGAAGCTGTGGCCGACCAGCGCGGCCTTGGCGACACCCGCGGCATCGAGCAGCGCGACGATGAAGGCGGCGGCGTCCTCGACGCTGGCGGGCGGCGCGCCTGCGCTCCTGCAGTGTCCCGGCAGGTCGACCGCGAGCACGTTCCAGCCGTGGTTGGCGAACCAGCGGCTCTGCAGGATCCAGACGCTGTGGTCGTTGAGCACGCCATGGATGAAGACCACCGTCGGCTTGGCGGGGTCGAGCGGCTTGCCGCCGGTGTAGCAGTAGGTGGCGTGGCCGTTGACGTCGAACTGCATCACGCACCCGCCTTTTCCGCCGCTTTCAGCGCGCGCTTGAGGTCGTCGATCAGGTCGGCCGGGTCTTCCAGCCCGATCGACAGGCGAATCGTGCCCTGCGAGATCCCGGCGCCGGCCAGTGCCTCGTCGGTCATGCGGAAGTGCGTGGTGCTGGCCGGATGGATCACCAGGCTGCGGCAGTCGCCGACATTCGCCAGGTGGCTGAAGAGCTTGAGCGCCTCGATGAACTTCTTGCCCTGCTCGCGGTTGCCCTTGAGGTCGAAGCTGAACACCGCGCCCGCGCCCTTGGCGCCGTGGCGCAGCAGCTTGTTGGCCAGCGCGTGGCTGGGATGTGATTCGAGCAGCGGATGGCCCACGCGCGCCACGAACGGATGCGCGGCCAGGAACTCGACCACCTTCTGCGTGTTGTCGATGTGGCGCGCCATGCGCAGCGGCAGCGTCTCGATCCCCTGCAGGATCAGCCAGGCGGTGTGCGGGCTCATCGAGGCGCCGAAGTCGCGCAGGCCTTCGCGGCGGGCCCGCAGCAGGAAGGCGCCGACCGTGCTCTCCTCGCTGAAGACCATGTTGTGGAAACCGTCGTAGGCCTGGGTCAGTTCGGCAAACTTGCCCGAGCGCTCCCAGTCGAAGCTGCCGCCGTCGACCACCACGCCGCCGATCACGGTGCCGTGGCCGGACAGGAACTTGGTGGCCGAGTGGTAGACCAGGTCGGCTCCCCAGTCGAAGGGCTTGATCAGGTAGGGCGAGGTCAGGGTGGAGTCGACCAGGAGCGGCACCCGGGCGGCGTGCGCGATCTCGCTGACAGCCGGGATGTCCAGCACGTCGAGCCCCGGGTTGCCCACGGTTTCGCCGAACAGCAGCTTGGTCTCGGGCCGGATCGCGGCGCGCCAGCCGTCGAGGTCGCCGGGCTTGACGAAGGTGGTCTCGATGCCGAAGCGGCGCATCGTGTAGTGCAGCAGGTTCTGCGAGCCGCCGTACAGCGCGGTGCTGGCGACGATGTGCGAGCCGGCGCCCATGAGGGTCGCGATCGACAGGTGCAGCGCCGCCTGGCCGCTGGCGGTGGCGATCGCCCCGATGCCGCCTTCGAGCGCGGCCACGCGCTGCTCGAGCACCGCATTGGTCGGGTTGCTGATGCGCGAGTAGACATGGCCCGCGCGCTCCAGGTTGAACAGCGCCGCGGCATGGTCGCTGGATTCGAAGACGAAGGAGGTCGTGAGGTGGATCGGCACCGCCCGCGCGCCGGTGGCGGGGTCGGGTGCGGCGCCGGCATGCAATGCCAGCGTGTCGAAGCCGGGGTCTGAGTAGCCGGACATGAGCGCCTTTCGAGAATCGTTTCTGCAATGCCCGGTTACGCGCGGCTCGGCGCGTCAATCACGGGTCGGTGGACGGGCGGCCATTGTGGGCTATATTCAAATCGGCACGCCGCCGAGCAAGCGAGGAGCAAATTACATGAAAGTCAGCGATATCCTGCGCGTCAAGGGCAACACGCTCTTCACGGTCACGCCCGACGAACCCCTGGCCAGCGCGGTCAACGTCATGGCCGACAAGGACATCGGCTCCCTGGTGGTCATGGAGCATGGCGACCTGGTCGGCATGCTGACCTTCCGCGAAGTGATCGTCGCCCTCGTCGCCAACGGCGGCCAGGTCGGCGGCACCCTGGTGCGCAAGGCGATGGACGACCATCCCGTGACCTGCACCCTCGAAACCGACCTCGACGAGATCCGCCGCATCATGCTGGAGCGCCACGCTCGCTACATGCCGGTCATGGACAAGCGCATGCTGATGGGCGTGATCAGCTTCTACGACGTCGCCAAGGCGGTGGTCGACAGCCAGAACTTCGAGAACAAGATGCTGAAGGCGTACATCCGCGACTGGCCGGCGGAGGACGAGTCGTCCTGAGCCCGCGGCTCACTCCTTGATGTTGGCCGCCTGCACGATCTTCTGGTTGCGGGCGTATTCCGATTTCACGAACCGACCCAGGTCCTCCGGCGAGCCGGTGCCGGGCAGCGCGCCCTGCTCCTGCAGCTTGGCGCGCACTTCGGGGTCCTTCAGCACCGCGTTGAGCTCCTGGTTCAGGCGGCTCACGATCGGCGCCGGCGTGTTGGCCGGCGCGAAGATGCCGGTCCAGCTCACCATGTCGAAGCCCTTCAGGCCCGGCATCTCGCCGAAGGCCGGCACTTGGGGCAAGGCCTCCAGCCGCTGGCTGCCGGTGACGCCGAGCGCCTTCAGCCGGTTGCCCGTCACGTGCGGGATCGCGCTGGTGCTGACCAGCATCGCCAGGTCGACCTGGTTGCCGATCACGTCGGTCGCGATCTGGGCGCCGCCGCGGTACGGCACGTGGGTGACGAAGATCCCGGTGCGCTCCTTCAGCAGTTCCATCGCCAGCTGGAGCACGGTGCCGACGCCCGAGGTGGCGTAGTTGAACTTGCCGGGCGAGGCCTTGGCGAGCTTCACGAAATCGGCGAAATCCTTCACCGGCAGGCCGGGACGGGCGACCAGCACCATCGGCGCCGTGTTCAGCATGCCGACCGGCGCCAGGTCCTTCAGGGGATCGAACTTGAAGGCGGCCGGGTTGATCAGGCGGCCGATCGCGATCGCGCTGTCCGGCCCGGCCACCAGCGTGTAGCCGTCGGGCGCCGCGTTGACCGCCTTGGCCACGCCGATGGCGCCGCCGGCGCCGGTCACGTTCTCGATCACCACCGATTGCTTGAGCCGTTCGCCGAGCTTGGTCGCGACCAGGCGGGCCGTGAAATCGACGCTGCCGCCGGCCGAATAGGGGACGATCAGCGTGATCGGCTTGGCGCCGGGCCATGACGGCTGGGCCGAGGCCACGCCGGCCAGGGTGCCCAGCAGGGCGGCGGCGAGGAGCAGGGGTTTGGCGATGGGTTTTTTCATGGGGTCGGCAAGAAGGAGTCCGGGGAGAGGCTGGCACGGAGCTGGTCGAATTCGGCGCTCCAGTCGGCACGCCACCGGCGACGCTGCGCATCGTCGATCCAGGCGCCGTCCAGGCCGTTGTGCATGAAGCCGCGCAGCTCGTCGAGCCCGAAGCCGAAGTCGCGCACCATCATCCGCCAGGCGCCGGTGGGCGTGACCTTGTGCAGGGTCGGGTCGTCGGTGTTCGGGTGGATGCGCAGGCCCAGGCCCGGCATGCGGCGGATCGGGTGGTCGAGCGCCCAGCGTTCCGGCGGCAGCGTGCGCAGGTAGTAGGAGTTGGTCGGCACGACCGTGAACAGCACGCCGCGCTCGGCGCATTCGCGTGCGAATTCCGGCCGGTCGACCACCGTGTAGCCATGGTCGATGCGGTCGACCTGGAGCAGGTCGAGCGCGGTGCGCACGTTGGTCCAGGGCATGCCGAACTCGCCGGCGTGCGCGGTGGTCTTGAGGCCGGCGCGCCGGGCGTCGCGGTAGGCCTCGGCGAACAGCTCGGGCGGCCGATCGTTCTCGCGGTAGTCGATGCCGATGCCGATCACTTCGTCGCGTCGGTTTGCGGTGACCCACTGCACCATCTCGACCGCCGCCTCGGGGCTGGCTTCGCGGTCGATCGCCGCGATCAGCCGGCCGACGATGCCGAACGCCCGCTCGGCATCGTGGATCGCGCGGACGATCGCATCCTGGGCCTGGCGGTAGCCGATGCCGGAGGCGTGCACGGTGCCGGTCGGGTTCCAGAAGAACTCGCTGTAGCGCACCTGGTGCGCCGCCGCGTCCTGCAGGTATTCGAAAGTGAGCCGGTGCAGGTCGTCGGCGCTGCGCACCAACTGGGCATCGAGCGCCCGCAGCACCCGCAGCACGCCGACCGGCTTTTCGCCCCGGGTGTAGAAGCCCTCGATCTCGTCGTCGGCCAGCGGCGAGCCGGCGCGGCGGTTGAGGTCCGCGAAGGTGTCGTGGCGGACCGTCCCGAACAGGTGGCAGTGCAGCTCGACCTTCGGGATCGCCCGCAGGAAGGACTCGAGAGGGTCGGGGAGGGCGGTGTCTGCAGTGCGCATGCTGCCCAGTCTAGGCAGGGCGCTGAAATAAGGAAAATTTTGAATTCCTATAATTTCATTCACTGAATCTATAGCCGAGGTCCATGGCTTCCACCTTGCCATTGCGTGCGCTCACGCTGCGCCAGCTCCAGTGCTTCTCGGTGCTGGTGGAAGAGGGCCAGTTCGGCCGCGCCGCGCGCCGCCTGTCGATCACCCAGCCGGCGCTGAGCAATGCGATCAAGCAGATGGAGAAGCTGCTCGGCGCCGAACTGCTGACCCGCTCGACCCATCGGCTGGCGCTGACACCGGTCGGCGCCGAGGTGCTGGCGCGCACCGACTACCTGGTCAACACCTTCGAGGTCGCGCTGCGCGACATCGAGAGCACGGTGCAGCGCGGCCGCGCCTTCGTGCGGATCGGGGTGATCCCTTCGGCCAGCGCCCGGGTCGCGGCGGCGGTGGCGGCATTCGTCGGCGGCGACGCGCCGCACGGCGTCGAGTTCGCCTGGCGCGACGCGCCGTCGAATGCGCTGCTGGCCGAAGTGCGCAGCGGCCAGCTCGACCTCGCGGTGGCCGCCATCACCGAACCGCCGGGCGGGCTGGTCTGCATCGACCTGTTCCGCGATCCGCTGGTGTTGGTGGCGCGGCGCGACCACCCGCTGGCCGCTGCCGGCGGCGCCGACTGGGAGGCGATCGGCGGCGAGCGCCTGGTGCTCTTCGAGAGCGGCAGCATGCCGGCGCTGGGGGACCCGGCCCGGGCCCAGTTCGCGCAGGGCTCGGAGCCCTACCGGGTGGGCTATTCGGAGACGCTCTACGCCCTGGTGCGCGGCGGGCTGGCGCTCGGGCTGATGCCGAGGCTCTACACGTCCTCGCTGCGCGACGATGAACTGGTGGTGCTGCCGCTGACCCGGCCCGGCATCGAGCGCCGCATCGTGCTCGTCTACCTGCCCGGGCCGATGCGCAACGTCGCGTCGCAGGCGCTGATCGCGCACCTGCGGGAGGCCCTGGTGGCGACCGCGGCTTAGTGCAGTTCCTGCGCCGTGTGGATCATCTCCCGCACCCGCGGATAGATCTGCGTGTTCCACTTGCTGCCGCTGAAGACGCCGTAGTGGCCGACGCCGGCCTGCAGGTGGTGGGTCTTGAGGTAGGGGCGGATGCTGGTGCACAGGTCCTGCGCCGCCACGGTCTGCCCGACCGCGCAGATGTCGTCGCGCTCGCCTTCGACCGTCATCAGCGCGGTCCGGCGGATGGCCGCGGGGTTCACCGTGCGGTCGCCGACAGTGAGCTCGCCGCGCGGCAGGTCGTAGGTCTGGAACACCCGCTCGACCGTCTCGAGATAGAACTCGGCCGGCAGGTCGTTGACCGCCAGGTATTCGTCGTAGAAGTTCCGGATCGTGGCGGCCTGCTCGAGTTCGCCTTCGACCAGGTGGTGATAGAGCTTCTTGAACTGTTCCTTGTGGCGGTCGGGATTCATGCTCATGAAGGCGCTGAGCTGCAGGAAGCCGGGGTACACGCGCCGCATCATCCCGGCGTGCGGCCAGGGCACCCGGCTGATCAGGTTGCGCTCGAACCAGCCGATCGGGCGATCGGTCGCCAGCTTGTTCACCGCGGTCGGATTGATGCGGCAGTCGACCGGGCCGGCCATCAGGGTCAGGCTCAGCGGCGCGGCGGGGTGGTCGTCCTCGGCCATCAGCGCGGTCGCCGCCAGCGCCGCGACGCAGGGCTGGCAGACCGCCACCATGTGGGCGCCGGGGCCGATCGCCTCGAGGAAGCTCACGATCTGCAGCGTGTAGTCGTCGAGGCCGAAGCCGCCGTTCCACAGCGGCACGTCGCGGGCGTTGTGCCAGTCGGTCAGGTAGACGTCGTGGTCGCGCAGCAGGGTGCGCACCGTTTCGCGTAGCAAGGTCGCGAAATGGCCCGACAGTGGTGCGGCCAGCAGCACCTTCGGCTGCACCGCCTTGGTGTCCTTGCGGAAGTGCAGCAGGGTGCCGAAGGGCGCGACCAGCGCGACCTCTTCGGTGACCGCGGCTTCCTGCCCTTCGGACAGCACGCTCTTGATGTCGTAGTCGGGCCGCGTGTGGGTCAGCCGCAAGTGGGCGTAGACGTCCATCGCCGCAGCGATGCGGCGGGCCGCGCTGCGGTCCAGCCGGGACTTCCACACGCTGTTGCCGAGGTACTGGGCTGCGAGCCGGGACGGCGAGAGCAGGTCGGTGTGAGTTTGGTAGGCCCGGTACAGCATGAGGGGGCTGCAGGCAAGTTGCGGGCCAAGGCGAGGCGGTGCACTGTTCTGGCACAGGGCTTGCACTGGTGCAGAGCCGATCCGGCAGCCCAGGAGTCTCCATGGCCAAACCCGTCCTCACCATCAGCAGCAAGAACTACGGCGCCTGGTCGTTGCGCGGCTGGTTGATGTGCCGGCTCGCGGGCCTGGATTTCAGCGAAAAGGTGATCCCGCCCGACGACCCGGCGATGAAGGCCGAGATGCTGCTGCTGTCGTCGTCGATGCTGGTGCCGTCGCTCGAGCACGCCGGCATCAAGGTCTGGGACACGCTGGCGATCGGCGAATACCTCAACGAGATCAAGCCCAAGGCCGGCCTGCTGCCGGCCGATGCCAAGGCCCGGGCCCATTGCCGGGCGATCTGCGGCGAGATGCATTCGGGCTTCAGCGCGATGCGCAGTTCGCTGCCGATGAACGTCAAGGCCAGGTTCCCCAACTTCAAGATCTGGTCGCGCGCGCAGGCCGACATCGACCGCGTGGTCGCGATCTGGCGCGAGTGCCTGAAGGCCTACGGCGGCCCGTACCTGTTCGGCAAGCAGCCTTGCATTGCGGACGCGATGTATGCGCCTGTGGTGACCCGCTTCTTGACCTACGACGTGACCCTGGACACGGTTTGCGCCGGTTATTGCAAGCGGATCATCGAGCTGCCCGCGATGCAGGAATGGATCAAGGCGGCGAAGCAGGAGCCGGAGGAGATCGACGAGCTGGATGCCGAGTTCTGAGGGGTCGTCGGCGTGTCAGCCGGGCGGGCGGCTGAACATGCCGAGGTCCAGCGTGGATTCGTTGCCGAGCCACATCGCATGCGCCGTGTGGTCCTGATAGTCGTCGCCGGTGAGGCCGTGCACGAAGACGTCGAGCCCCTCGCGGTGGGCCTCGAGCCAGGCGATCACTTCATCGAACTCGGCGGCGTCGAAGGCGATCTGGCAGCTCCAGTGCGGATGCGGGCCGACGAGTTTTTCGTGCACGCGCCCGACCACCACCAGCAACTCGCGCCCCGCCTGCTCGGCGATCCGGCGCGCCTGGGCGACGGTCTCAGGGCCGAAATAGAGATGGGCGTGGTACTGGGGGTAGAGGTTTTCGGGGCGGCGAGGCATGGGGAACGATCGGTAGGACTTGCAGCTTAGCGCAGCCCGGGTCGTTGCAGTTCGTTGCTGCGCCTTCCGTCGAAACATGGAATACTGTGATTTCATACAGTATCTGGAGGCGCCATGGGCGACAGCTTCATCCCCGTCCACGCCCTCAAGGGTCGCGGCGCCGCGACGCGCTTGCCGCATCGCTTCGAGCGCGACGTGCGCGACGCCTTCGACGACGGCTGGGGCACGCTCGAAGAGGGCGAGGCCGAAGCAGAAGGCCTCCAGCCGCTGCAGACCGAGGTCCGCTTCGAGGACGTGAAATCGGGTTTGAGCGAGAACGACTCGCCCGACATTCCGTTCGACCGCTCGCTCAACCCCTACCGGGGCTGCGAGCACGGCTGCATCTACTGCTTCGCCCGGCCCACCCACAGCTACCTCAATCTCTCGCCCGGCCTGGACTTCGAGACCAAGCTGATCGCCAAGCGCAACATCGCCGAGGTGCTGCGCGCCGAACTGGGCCGCAAGGCCTACCGGCCGAGCCAGATCGCGATCGGCACCGCGACCGATTGCTACCAGCCGATCGAACGCGAGTTGCGACTCACGCGCTCGGTGATCGAAGTGCTGAAGGAATCACGCCATCCCTTCGGCCTCGTCACCAAGTCCAGCGCAGTCGAGCGCGACCTCGACCTGATCGCACCGATGGCGGCCGACCGGCTGGCCGCGGTGTACGTCACGATCACCACGCTCGACGGCGAACTGGCGCGCAAGCTCGAGCCGCGGGCCGCCGCGCCGCACCGGCGGCTGCGCACCCTGCGCACCTTGGCCGACGCCGGGGTGCCGGTAGGCGTCAGCGTGGCGCCGCAGATTCCCTTCGTCACCGAGGACATGGAGCAGGTGCTCGAAGCCGCCTGGGAGGCTGGCGCGCGCTGCGCCTTCTACACCGTGATCCGGCTGCCCTGGGAGGTCGCGCCGTTGTTCAAGCAGTGGCTCGAACTGCACTACCCGCAGCGGGCCGATCGCATCATGGCGCGCATCCGCGAGATGCGCGGCGGCAAGGACTACGATGCCGACTTCGCGACCCGCATGAAGGGCAGCGGCCTGTGGGCCGACCTGATTCGCCAGCGCTTCGAGAAGGCGACGAACCGCATCGGCTTCAACCGCCAGCGCATCGGGCTCGACCTCAGCGCGTTCCGACCACCTGGCGCAGCGGGGCAGGGCAATCTGTTCTAGTGCTGGCGCCCCCGCCGCCGGCCCCGCGCGCTTCGACGCCGCACCAGTCGCCGCCCAGCGCCTTCACCAGGAACACCGAGCCCAGCATGCGCTGCCCGGCCAGTTGGGCCGACTGGCGCTCGATGTTCAACAGCGCCTGCTGGGCCGTGATGACGTCGAGGAAGGTGGTGGCGCCGCCCTCGTAACGGCTGGCCGACATGTCGAGCACCCGGCGCGCGCTGGCCACCGCCGTCTGCGACTGCGCCGCCGCGCGTTCGAGCGACGCCAGGCCGGTGATGCCGTCCTCGGCCTCCTGCATCGCGGTCAGCACCACCCGGCGGTAGCTGGCGACGGTGGCGTCGTAGCCGGCCTTCGTGAAGTCGACGTTGGCCCGGATGCGGCCGCCGTCGAAGATCGTCTGGGTCGCCGAGACGCCGATCGACCACAGCACGCTCTGGGCATCGAACAGGGTCGACAGGCTGCGGCTGTCGACGCCGCCTGAAGGCAGCAGGTTCACGCTCGGGTAGAAGGCCGCGGTGGCGACGCCGATCTGCGCATTGGCGGCGGCCATCGCGCGCTCGGCGGCGGCGACGTCGGGCCGGCGCTCGAGCGCGTCCGAGGGCACGCCGAGCGGGATCGCCGGCGGCCGCAGCGGCTGGATGTCCGGCGCCAGCGCGAAGTTCGGCGCCGGCGTGCCGGTCAGGGTCGCGATCGCATGCTCGAACTGCGACCGCAGCCGCTTCAGCAGGTCGACCTGGGTCAGTGTGTTGTCCAGCAGCGCCTGCTGCTGCGCCACGTCGAGGCCCGACACCGCGCCGCCTTCGTGGCGGTCGGTCACGAACTGCAGGGCCCGGCGCTGGACCTCGATCGAGCGCGCGACCACGTCGAGCTCCAGGTCGGTCGCACGCAGGCTGAAGTAGGCCGAGGCCAGGTCGGCGGTCAGCAGCAGCCGGGTGTTCTCGAGGTCGGCGGCCGATTGCGCGGCCGAGGCGGTGGCGCCCTCGACCGTGCGCTGAACCCGGCCCGCGAGGTCGAGTTCGTAGCTGGCGACCAGGGTCAGCGCGAAGTCGTTCTGGACCGTCGAATAGTTGTTGGTGGCGTAGTTGGTGAGCGGCCGGTTGGCCGAGATCTTGAGCCGCGAGGCGCGCGAACCCAGGCCCAGCTGCGGCGAGCGGCCCGATTCGGCGCCCGCCAGCGTGGCCCGCGCCTGCGCCAGCCGGGCGCTCGCCAAGTCGAGTGTCGGGCTGTTGGCCAACGCCCTCTCTTGCAGGGCGTCGAGCGTCGGGTCGTCGAAGCGCCGCCACCATGGACCCTTGGCCTCGGCATCGCCGGGCGAAGCCTGGCGCCAGGGCTGCTCGAGCTGCCAGCTGACCGGCACCTCGACCTCCGGCTTGCGGTAGTCGGGCCCGGCGACGCAGCCGGCGAGCAATGCGGCGGCGGCGGCCACCGACGACAACCGGCGAAGACTCACGCCGGCTCCTTCGCGACCGTGACCAGGTCGCCTTCGGCCAGCGAGTCCGAGGGGTTCAGCACCAACCTGTCGCTGCCCGAGATGCCGTCGATCACTTCCACCGTGTCGCCGTAGTTGCGCCCGATGCTGACGCCGCGCAGCCGCACCTTGCCCTCGGCGTCGACCACCGCGACCCGCGTGCCTTCGGCGCGGAACAGCAGCGCATTGGCGGGAATGCTGAGCGCGCGGCTGGGCGTCAGCGGCAAAGAGACCTGCACGTAGGCGCCCGGCAGCAGGATGCCTTCCTTATTCGGCAGCGCGACCTCGACCTGCATCATGCGGGTGGTCGAATCGATCGCGCCCGAGGTCCGCGCCACCTGGCCCTTGAAGCTCTGGCCGCGCAGTTCGGTCTGGGTGACGACCACCGGCTGGCCTTCCTTCACGAGCTGGGCGTAGGCCTGCGGCACGTTGATGTAGACCCGCAGCGGATCGGTCTGGGCGAGCTGGAACAGCGCCCGGCCGCCGTTGCCCGCGCCGGCATCGATCAGGTCGCCGACGTCGACGTTGCGCCGCGTGATCACGCCCGCGAAGGGCGCCAGGACGCGCTTGAAGCCCTCGGTCTGGCGCAGCCGCTGCACATTGGCGTCGGCCGCCGCCAGGTTGGCGCTGGCCTGGGCCAGGGCGCCGCGGCGTTCGTCGAGGTCCTGCTGCGAGACCACGTCCTTCTTGCGCAGGCCCTCCCAGCGCGCCAGCGTGCTCTTCGCGAGTTCGAGCGCGGCGGCCGCCTGCTGGCGCGCCGCGACCGCCTGCGACAGCTGCTGGTCGATCTCGGGCGTCTCGATCTCGGCGAGCAGCTCGCCCTTCTCGACCCGGCTGCCGATGTCCCGGGTCCAGCGCTTGAGATAGCCGCTGGCACGCGCGGAGATTGGTGACTGCGTGAAGCCCTGCAGCGTGCCGGGCAGCGCCAGCGTCTGGCCGCTGCCCGCGGTCTGGGGCAGGGCGGTCTTCACGTACTGGGTGGCGCGCTCGGCGGTGCCGGCTTCCAGGGCGCGGGCGTTGGCGACGCGGACATAGACGGTGCGCGCGGCGCCGATCGCCAGCAGGGCCAGCACGAGCAGCACCGCGATGCGGGTGCTGCGCACGATCTGGCGCCGGCGGGGCAGGTTGTCGTGGCCCCCGTCTTCGTCGGCGGCGATCGGGTGGATGCCCAAGGCCGCATGGCGTTGGTCGGTCATGGGCTGACCTCCGTGCTCCGCACTGCGGTGCGAACTGGCTTGGGGCGGCCCGGCGCTGCGTTCATGAATTCAGGTCTCCTGGGGCGCGGCCCCGAGCGAATGAGGTGCGGCGGCCGCGTCGCGTGCGGCCTGGCGGTGGGCCCGGCGGCTGTGGATCTCGGCATAGACGGCGGGCACGAAGAACAAGGTCGAAACGGTCGCGAACAGCAGGCCGCCGATCACGGCGCGGCCCAGCGGGGCATTCTGCTCGGCGCCTTCGCCGAGGCCGAGTGCCATCGGGATCATGCCGATGATCATCGCCAGCGCGGTCATCAGCACCGGCCGGATCCGGGTGGCGCCCGCTTCCAGTGCCGCCGACAGCGGCGGGATGCCGGCGGCCAGGCGCTCGCGCGCGAAGGCCACCAGCAGGATGCTGTTGGCGGTGGCCACGCCCATGGTCATGATGGCCCCGGTCAGCGCCGGCACGCTGAGCGTGGTGCCGGTGATGAACAGCATCCAGGCGATGCCGGCCAGCGCCGCGGGCAGGGCGGTGATGATGATCGCGGCGTCGAGCCAGGACTGGAAGGTGACCACGATCAGCAGGTAGACCAGCACAATCGCCATCGCCAGCCCGACCCCGAGCCCGATGAACGATGACTGCATGGTCTGGACCTGGCCGCGCACCGCCACCTGGCTGCCGCGCGCGAGCCGCGGCCGCATCTCGTCGACCAGCGCCTGGACCTTCGTCGCCACGCTCGCCAGGTCGGTGCCCTGCACGCTGACATAGACATCGACCACCGGCTGGATGTTGTAGCGCGAGACCACGGCCGGCTGTCGCCCCTGCTGTGCTTCCACCAGGTTGCCCAGCAGTTGCGGCGGCGCGTTGCCGGCCGCGCCGCCGCCGCCGATGGGCAGGTTGAGCAGCGAGTCGAGCGAATCGACCGCGTACTGCGGCGTCTGCACCGCGATGTTGTAGACCACGCCGTTCTGCGGGTTGAGCCAGAAGGCAGGCTGGGTCTGCGAGCTGCCCGACAGCGCGATCAGCACGTTCTGGCCGACGTTCTGCGCGGTCAGGCCGAACTGCTGCAGGCGGCTGCGGTCCATCTGCAGGTTGAGGCCGGGGCCGTCGAGCCGCTGGTGGACGTGGGCGTCGACCGCGCCCGGGATCTTGCGGATCGCCTTCACCAGCTCGGCCGCGCGGGCCGCATTGCCGGCGACGTCGTTGCCGCTGAACTGGACGTCGATTGCGGCCGGCAGGCCGAAGTTGAGGATCTGGGTGACGATGTCGGCCGGCTGGAAGAAGAACTCGGTGCCCGGGAAGCGCTTGGGCAGCTCGGCGCGCAGCAGCGAGACGAACTCCTCGGTCGGCCGGTGGCCGTCGCGCAGCGACAGCAGGATCTCGCCGTCGAGCGTGCCGATGGTGCCGGCGTTGCTGTACGACAGGTTGATGCCGCTGTTGGGCACGCCCAGGTTGTCGAGGATGGTCTCCAGCTGGTCCTTCGGCACCAGCTCGCGGATCGCCGCCTCGACCTCGTCGGCCAGGCGCGCGGTCTCCTCGATGCGGGTGCCGGTCGGTGCGCGCATGTGCAGCCGGATCTGGCCGGCATCCACGCTCGGGAAGAAATCGCGGCCCAGCACCGGGTACAGCAGGCAGGACAGCAGGCAGAAGCCCAGGAACAGCACGATGAAGCGGCCGCGCCGCGCCAGCAGCGCCGACAGCACCAGCGTGTAGGCCCGCCGCACACGCTCGAAGCGGCGGTCGAAGCGGCGGTAGACGCGCTGCAGCAGGCTGGGCCTCGCATCGGCCGCGGCCTTGCCGTGGTCGCCCATCAGCAGCATCACCAGGGTGGGTACCAGCGTGCGCGACAGCAGGTAGGAGGCCAGCATCGCGAACACCACCGCCATCGCCAGCGGCACGAACAGGAACTTGGCCACGCCCGAGAGGAAGAACATCGGCACGAAGACGATGCAGATGCACAGCGTGGAGACGAACGCGGCCGGCCCGATCTCGCCGGCACCGACCAGGATCGCCTGGTTCAGCTCGGTGCCCATGTGCAGGTGGCGCTCGATGTTCTCGATCGTCACGATCGCCTGGTCGACCAGGATGCCGACCGAGAGCGCGAGACCGCCCAGGGTCATCAGATTGAGCGTCTGGCCGAGCGCGTAGAGCACCAGGATCGAGGCCAGGATCGACAGCGGAATCGTCAGCGCGATGATCAGCGTGCTGCGCCAGTTGCCGAGGAACAGCAGCACCATGGCGGCGGTCAGCGCGGCGGCGATCACGGCTTCGGCGACCACGCCCTGCACAGCGGCCTTGACGAAGACCGACTGGTCGAACAGCGGTGTGACCTTGATGTCCGCCGGCATGCCCTGGGCCGCCACCGGCAGCAGGGCGCGCAGGTTGGCGACGATGTCCAGGGTCGAGGCGCCGCCGTTCTTGAGCACCGACAGCAGCACGCCGCGCACGCCGTCCTGGCGCACCACGTTGGTCTGCGGCGAGAAGCCGTCGCGCACGTTGGCGACGTCGCGCAGGTAGGTGGTGGCGCCGGCCGCGGTGCGCACCGGCAGGTCGTTGAGTCCGGCCAGCACCTCCGGCGAGCCGTTCAGGCGCACGTTGTATTCGGTGGCGCCGAACTTGGCCGTGCCCGAGGGCAGGATCAGGTTCTGCGCATTGACCGCGTTGACCACGTCTGCCGGCGACAGGCCGCGCGCCTGCAGCGCCTGGGTGTCGAGGTCGACCGAGATCAGCCGGTTCTTGCCGCCGTAGGGGAAGGGCACGGCCACGCCCGGGATCGTGATGAGCTGGGGCCGCAGCTGGTTGACGGCGGCATCGAACAGGGCGTTCTCCGGCCGGCTCGGACTCGACAGCGCCAGCTGGATCACCGGGATGCTGGAGGCCGAGTACTTGATCACCAGCGGCGGCGTGATGCCCGGCGGCAGCTGCCGCACCTGGGTCTGCATCGAGGCCACGACCTGGGCGATGGCGGTCTCGATGTTGGCGGTCGGCTGGAAGAAGACCTTGATCACGGTCACGCCGGCCAGCGACTGCGACTCGATGTGCTCGATGTCGCTGACCGTCGTCGTCAGGCTGCGCTCGGTCTGGCCGGCGATGCGCTGGCCCATCTCCTGCGCCGGCAGCCCGCCGTAGTTCCAGATGATGCTGATCACCGGAATATTGATCTCCGGGAAGATGTCGGTCGCCATCCGCAGCAGCACGAATGGCGTGGCCAGCACGATCAGCATCGCCATCACGATGAAGGTGTACGGACGACGCAGGGCGAGCTGTACCATGGACACGACTTGTTACTTCTGGAAGAAGGCCGCCATCATAAGTAGAGATGGACACACAATTGAGTGAATGCCTAAGCTTTACGTTCCCAAACAGTACTCGACCGTCGTGATGGGCGTCTCCGGTTGCGGCAAGTCCAGCCTCGGCGCGGCACTCGCGCGAGAAGCGGGGTTGCCGCTGATCGAAGGCGACGACTTCCACTCGGCCGAGAGCGTCAGCAAGATGCGCGCCGGGATCGCGCTCACGGATGCCGACCGCGCCGGCTGGCTCGCGACCCTTGGCGCCGAGCTGGCGCGCCGGCCCGAGGGCGCGGTGCTGACCTGCTCGGCCCTGAAGCGCGACTACCGCGAGCGGCTGCGCGCGGCCGTGCCCGGACTGCGCTTCGTCTTCCTGGCCTTGACCCCGGCGGAGGCCGAGCGCCGGGTGGCGGCGCGGGCCGGTGCCCACATGTTCCCGGCCAGCCTGGTCGCCAACCAGTTCGCCACGCTGGAGTCCCCGGTCGGCGAGCCGGGCGTGCTGGCGGTCGACGCCACCGCGCCGCTGCCGGAACTGGTGGCGCAGGTGAGGGCGTGGTGGGCCGGGCCCTGAATCAGGCGCGCAGGCCCAGGGCGTCGAAGACCCGGATCGCGGCGTAGGCGTCGTTGGCCGCATAGCGCAGCTGGGCGTCGGTCAGCTGCCGGTTGGCCCAGTTCGAGGTCGTGGCCTTGCGCGACTTGACGAAGCGGCGCTCGAACACCAGCGCCACGGCGGTCTTGACGCCGACCGAGCGCCGGTAGCCGCGGCGGCGGAATTCGCTGTCGAGGTCGAGCACGCCTTGCGGTTCGACGCCGAAGCGCTGGCGGATCAGGCTCAGGTCGCTCGACAGCCCGAAGCCGGCCTTGGTCAGGCCTGGGTCACCGAGCAGCGTCGCCAGCGTGTCGTGGAATTCGCTGCGGTGCAGCTGGAACAGCCAGGCCTGCTCGCGGGTGGCGAACTGGATCAGGTGCGGCCCGCCCGAGACCTCGTTCTTGGCGAAGGTCGGCTTCGACTCGGTGTCGAAACCGACCACCCGGCTGGCGCGCAGGGCCGCGGCGGCGTCGGCCGCGTCTTCGGCGCTGGCCACCACCCGGATGTCCTTCAGCCCCAGGCCCTCGAAGGGTTCGAGCAGCGCGATGTCCTCGCGTTCGGGCAGCGGTGGCGGCGACATGTGTTCAGCCCCGCAACACGTTGCCGTGGTGCACCAGATGGTCGGCCAGGAAGCTCTGGACGAAGTAGTAGCCGTGGTCGTAGCCGGCGTGCCGGCGCAAGGTGAGCGGCTGGCCGGCCTGCGCGCAGGCGGCCTCGAAGTGCTGCGGGTGCAGCTGGTCCGGGAGGAATTTGTCGGCCAGCCCCTGGTCGATCAGGATCCCTCGCGGGTAAGGCGCCTTCGCCTGCGACTGCATCAGTGCGCTGGCGTCGTGCGCCAGCCACCGCGTGCGGTCGGCGCCGAGATAGCCGCTGAAGGCCTTCTCGCCCCACGGACACCGGGTGGGTGCGCAGATCGGCGCCAGCGCCGACAGCGACTGGAAGCGGCCCGGATGGCGCAGCGCCAGGGTCAGCGCGCCGTGGCCGCCCATCGAATGACCGAAGATCCCGATGCGTTCGCCGTCGATCGGCAGGTGTCGTGCCACCAGCGGCAGCAGTTCGTCGACGATCCAGCTTTCCATGCGCCAGTGTCGGGACCACGGCGCCTCGGTGGCGTCGAGATAGAAGCCGGCGCCGACGCCGAAATCCCAGCTGGCGGTCGCGCCTTCGATCTCCTCGACCGCCGGCCCGCGCGGGCTGGTGTCCGGCGCGATCAAGGCCAGGCCGAGTTCGGCCGCCAGCCGCTGGGCGCCGGCCTTGACCATGAAGGTCTCCTCGTTGCAGGTCAGGCCGGCGAGGTACATCACGGCCGGTACCGGCCCGCTGGTGGCCTGCGGCGGCAGGAAGACCGAGAAGCGCATCGGCAGCCCGATCGTGCGCGCGTCGTGTTCGAGAAAGCTCAGCGTGCCGCGGAAGCAGCGGTGTTCGGAAAGGGTCTTGGGGCTGTCGGTCATGGATTCGATGCGGAAAGGAGTTCGAGCACCGCGTCGGCGAACACGCGCGGCACTTCCTGCGGCATGTTGTGGCCGACGCCGGGCACGATGCGGTGCGAGCGCGGGCCGGTGAAGCGGTGCGCGTGCGCCGAAGCGTCGCTCACCGGCCGCACGCCGTCGTCGGCGCCGTCGAAGGTGATGGCGGGAACGGCGATCGGTGGCTGGGCGGCCAGCCGCGCCTCGATGTCGGCATAGGCCGGGTCGCCGGGCGCGAGGCCGAAGCGATGGCGGTACGACTGGATCACCACCTCGACGAAGTCGGGATGGTCGAAGGCGGCTGCGCTGCGCTCGAAGGTGGCTTCGTCGAAGGACCAGGTCGGCGACCAGAGCCGCCACAGCAGGCGCGTGATGCCGCGCCGGTCGGCTGCCAGCCCGGCCCGGCCGCGTTCGCTGTGGAAGTAGTACTGGTACCAGAGCCGGTGCTCGCTCTCGGCCACTTCGGGGCGCATCGCCTTCGCGATGTCCTGGATGTTGTAGCTGTTGAACGAGACCAGCCCGGCGCAGCGTTCGGGCCAGAGCGCGGCCACCACGCAGGCGGCGCGCCCGCCCCAGTCGTAGCCGGCCAGCAGCGCGCGCGGGATCGACAGCGCGTCGAGCAGCGCCAGCAGGTCGGCGCCGAGCGCGGCCTGCTCGCCCGAGCGGGGCGTCGAATCGCTCAGGAAGCGGGTGCCGCCGTAGCCGCGCAGGTACGGCACGACGACCCGGCAGCCGGCCTCGGCCAGCATCGGCGCGACCTCGGCGTAGCTGTGGATGTCGTAGGGGAAGCCATGCATCAGCAGCACGGGCGGCCCGTCGGCGGGGCCGGCCTCGAAGTACGCGACCTCGAGCACGCCGGCCCGGACCGTGCGCAGCGGCTGCATCCGCGTCATGGCGATGCTCAGTACAGCACCACGCCGCGAATGGACTCGCCGCGCTTCATCAGGTCGAAGCCCTTGTTGATGTCCTCCAGCGGCATGGTGTGGGTGATCAGGTCGTCGATGTTGATCTTGTTCTCCATGTACCAGTCGACGATCTTGGGCACGTCGGTGCGGCCGCGCGCGCCGCCGAAGGCCGAGCCCTCCCACTTGCGGCCGGTGACCAGCTGGAACGGCCGGGTGCTGATCTCCGCGCCCGCTTCGGCTACGCCGATGATGATGCTGCGGCCCCAGCCCTTGTGCGTGCATTCGAGCGCCTGGCGCATCACCTGCGTGTTGCCGATGCACTCGAAGCTGTAGTCGGCGCCGCCGTCGGTCAGCTGCACGATGGCGTCGACCACGTTCGGCGTGTCCTTGGGGTTGATGAAGTGCGTCATGCCGAACTTGCGCGCCATCGCCTCCCGCGCCGGGTTCAGGTCGACGCCGATGATCTTGTCGGCGCCCACCATCTTCGCGCCCTGGATCACGTTCAGGCCGATGCCGCCGAGGCCGAAGACCACCACGTTGGCGCCGGCCTCGACCTTGGCCGTGAAGATCACGGCGCCGATGCCGGTGGTCACGCCGCAGCCGATGTAGCAGACCTTGTCGAAGGGCGCGTCCTCGCGGATCTTGGCCAGCGAGATCTCGGGTGCCACCGTGTAGTTGCTGAAGGTCGACGTGCCCATGTAGTGGAAGATCGGCTTGCCGTCCAGGCTGAAGCGGCTGGTGGCGTCGGGCATCAGGCCCTTGCCCTGGGTGCCGCGGATCAGCTGGCACAGGTTGGTCTTGCGGCTCAGGCAGAACTTGCACTGGCGGCATTCGGGCGTGTAGAGCGGGATGACGTGGTCGCCCTTCTTGAGGGTCGTGACGCCGGGGCCGACGTCGACCACGATGCCTGCGCCCTCGTGGCCCAGGATGGCGGGGAAGATGCCCTCGGGATCGGCGCCCGAGAGGGTGTAGTAGTCGGTGTGGCAGATGCCCGTGGCCTTGATCTCGACCAGCACTTCGCCGAATTTCGGCCCTTCGAGGTCGACGGTTTCGATGGTCAGGGGCTGGCCCGATTGCCAGGCGACGGCGGCTTTGGTTTTCATGGCGTGCAGAAAGTAAAAAGGCGCCGGGGAATCCCGGCGCGTCGCTCACTTTATGCCATAGAACCGGGCCGCGTTCGTGCCCCATACACCGGCCCGCTCCGGGGCCGGCAGCTCGGCCAGCCATTCGTCGCAGGCGACCTGCCAGCGCCGGTAGTCGCCCGCGAGGTTCAACACCGGCCAGTCGCTGCCCCACATCATCCGGGCCGGACCGAAATGGCGCAGCAGGTGTCCGACATAGGGCCGCAGGGTGTCGACCCGCCAGCCGGGGCCTGCTTCCGTGGCCAGCCCGGACAGCTTGCAGTGGACCCGCGTCGCGGCCGCCAGCCGTGCCATGTCGCCGGCCCAGGGCTCGAAGCCGCCGGCCGCGATGGCGGGCTTGGCGCCATGGTCCACCACCATCGCGAGCCCCGGGTGACGCAGCGCGAGCCGGCGCGCGGCATCGATCTGGTGCGGCCTGATGAGCAGGTCCAGGACCAGTCCTTGTTCGATCATCGCTGCCCAGGCCGGAAGCAGGGCGTCGCCGAGCACCCACTCGGGATCCGGCAGGTCCTGCAGCATCGGCCGCAGTCCCCTGAGCAGCGGCTGCTGCGCCAGCCGGCGGATGCGCGCGGGTGCGTCGGGGGCGTCCAGCGCGGTCCAGCCGACCACGGCGCGCACGCGGCTCGCCGGTTCGGCGGCGAGCGCGAGCAGCCGCCAGGTCTCGGCCTCGCTCGGCGCCGCCTGAACCAGCACCGTGCCGTCGATGCCGGCGCGGTCCAGCAGCGGCGCCAGGTCGGCCGGCGTGAAGTCCCGGTGGATGGCGTGCAGGGCGGGCGTATCGACCAGCCAGCCGTAGTCGCCGTGCGCCGGCGACCAGTAGTGCTGGTGGGCGTCGATGCGCAGCGGCTTCATGATCCGGGCACCAGCGCGGGATCGAGCAGGCCCTGGCCGGCCGGCCGCCGTGTTTGCCCGATCCGGCGGTCGGGCCGAAAATGCGATGCCGCACCTGATAAAAAGCGAGCCATGAAAAAGATTCTTGTCCTGAATGGCCCCAACCTCAACCTGCTCGGAACGCGCGAGCCCGCGCAGTACGGCCACGAAACGCTGGCCGACGTCGAGCGCATGTGCCTGGAGACCGGCGCCACGCTCGGCATCGAGATCGAATGCCGGCAGTCCAATCACGAAGGGCAGTTGATCGACTGGATCCACGAGGCCGGACGCGAAGTCGCCGCCGGCCGGATGCTGGGCGTGGTGATGAACCCCGGCGCCTACACCCACACCTCGATCGCGCTGCACGACGCCATCAAGGGCGCCAGCGTGCCGCTGGTCGAGCTGCACATCTCCAACGTGCATGCGCGCGAGGAGTTCCGCCACCATTCGTACATCTCGCCGGCGGCACGCGGCATCATCGTCGGCTTCGGCGTCAAGGGCTATCCGCTGGCGATCGAGGCGCTGGTGCGCGTAAGCGTCGCCAAATGAAGATCGTCTCGGTCGAACCTTTCATCCTGCACGTGCCGGTCACCGGCAGCCAGATCGCCGACAGCACGCACACCCTGACGCACTGGGGCGTGGTCGGCGCGCGGATCGAGACCGAGGACGGGCTGGTCGGCCATGGCTTCACCGGCACCCACGCCGACTTGGCGGGCGACCAGCTGATCACGCGCTGCATCGCGACCTGCCATGCCCCGCTCCTGCTCGGCGAGGACGCGGGCGAGGTCCGTCGCCTCTGGCAGAAACTGGCGCGCAACCCCGCGCTGCAATGGATCGGCCGTGCCGGCATCACGACGCTGTCGCTGGCGGCGATCGACGTCGCGCTGTGGGACCTGAAGGCCAAGTCGGCCGGCGTGCCCCTGTGGCAACTCCTTGGCGGCCAGGTGAGGCCTCGCGTCCGCGCCTACAACACCGACATCGGCTGGCTCAGCATCGGCGACGCACAACTGGTCGACGGCGCACGGCGCGCGGTCGACGATGGTTTCACCGGCATCAAGATCAAGGTCGGTTCGAGCGTGGACCGCGATCTGCGGCGCATCGAGGCCGTGCGCGAAGCCATCGGGCCGTCCGTCACGCTGGCGATCGACGGCAACGGCAAGTGGGATCTCGCCACCTGCCTGCGCTTTTGCCGCGGCGCCGAGCCCTTCGACCTGCTCTGGTTCGAGGAGCCCCTGTGGTATGACGATGTCAAGGGCCACGCGGCGCTGGCCCGCGCCACCCGCATCCCGGTGGCGCTCGGCGAGCAGCTCTACACCGCCGATGCCTTCTCCGAGTTCTTCGCCCAGCAGGCGATCCACTGGGTCCAGCCCGACGTCACGCGCATGGGCGGCATCACCGAGGTGCTCCAGGTCTGCGAGACCGCCCATTCCTTCCGCCTGCCGGTGGCGCCGCACGCGGGCGACATGAGCCAGGTCCACGTACACCTGAGCTACGCGCACCCGGCCTGCGAGGTGCTCGAGTACATCCCGTGGATCAAGGACTGCTTCACCGAGCCGGCCGAGGTCGTCGATGGCCACTTCCGCCTGCCGCAGCAGCCCGGCGCGGGCACCACGCCGACCGCGGCCGCCTGGCAGTCGTTCCGGAAGCCTGCGGCATGAGCCCCCGCCCGGCCGCTCCGAAGGGGGCTCGCACCGCAGTGCGCAGCACGGAGGTTGCCCTATGAGCGTCGAGCGAGCCGGCCTGTTCGAAGGCGAAGACCACGCCTGGCGCTGCCGCTGGTGCGCCGCGACGCCGCTCTACCAGCGCTACCACGACGGCGAATGGGGCTTCCCGGTCACGGACGACCGGCGCCTGTTCGAGAAGCTGTGCCTCGAGGGCTTCCAGGCCGGCTTGAGCTGGCTCACGATCCTGAACAAGCGCGAGGCCTTCCGCCGCGGTTTCGCCGATTTCGATGCCGAGCAGATGGCCCGTTTCGGACCGAAGGACGTCGAGCGGCTGCTGGCCGACGCCGGCATCGTGCGCCATCGCGGCAAGATCGAGTCGGCGATCAACAACGCCCACCGCGTGATCGAACTGCGCCGGGAGTTCGGTTCGCTGGCGGCCTACGCCTGGCGCTTCGAGCCCGATCCGGCCTCGCGGCCGAAGCGGATCACGCACGCGGCCCTGCAGAGCTTCACGACCTCGGCCGAATCGATCGCGATGTCGAAGGACCTGAAGAAGCGCGGCTGGAGCTTCGTCGGCCCGACCACGGTCTATGCCTTCATGCAGGCCATGGGACTGGTCAACGACCACATCGAGGGCTGCCACGCGCGCGACCTGGCGCTGAAGGCCCGCACCAAGCTCAAAGTCCCGCGCTAGGCAGCTTGCGGCCCGGTCACCTTCCGGTGGCTGATCCGGCCCTGGCTGTCGACGCTTTCGAGGTGGACGTCGAAACCCCACAGCCGCGCCACGTGCTTGAGCACCTCGGAGGCGTTGTCGTGCAGCGGGCGGTTGTTGTGCTGGGTGTGGCGCAGCGTCAGCGCGCGGTCCCCGCGCAGGTTCACGCTCCAGACCTGGATGTTGGGCTCGCGGTGGTTCAGGTCGTACTGGCGCGACAGGGATTCGCGCACTTGCCGGTAGCCGCTGTCGTCGTGGATGGCGGAAACCTCGAGCTCGGGTTCGCTTTCCTGGTCGCGGACCGTGAAAAAGCGGAAATCGCGCATCAATTTCGGCGACAGGAATTGTCCGATGAAGCTCTCGTCCTTGAAATTGCGCATGGCGTAATCGAGCGAAGTCAGCCAATTGGAGCCCGCCAGGTCGGGGAACCAGCGCTGGTCTTCCTCGGTCGGCTTTTCGCAGATGCGCCGCAGGTCGGTGAACATCGCGAAACCCAGCGCATAGGGATTGATGCCGCTGTAGGCGCGATGCCCGACCGGCGGCTGGAACACCACGTTGGTGTGCGACTGCAGCCACTCCATCATGAAGCCGTCGGCCAGCAGGCCTTCGTCATAGAGCGTGTTGAGCAGGGTGTAGTGCCAGAAGGTGGCCCAGCCCTCGTTCATGACCTGGGTCTGGCGCTGCGGATAGAAGTACTGCCCGATTTTGCGCACGATGCGCACCACTTCGCGTTGCCAGGGGTCCAACAATGGTGCATTTTTCTCGATGAAGTAGAGCAGGTTCTCCTGGGGCTCGGCGGGGAAGCGCCTGGAGGCCTCTTCGTCTTCCGACGTTCGGCCGGCCTTGCGCGGCAGGGTGCGCCACAAGTCGTTGACCTGCTGCTGCAGATGGTGCTCGCGCTCCTCGCGCCTTGCCTGCTCCTGGCTCAGCGACAGGCGCTGCGGCCGGCGGTAGCGGTCGACGCCGTGGTTCATGAGTGCGTGGCAGGAATCGAGCAGGTCCTCGACCGCCCCGACGCCGTGGCGCTCCTCGCACTCGCTGATGTACTTTCGGGCATAGACCAGGTAGTCGATGATCGACGACGCGTCGGTCCACATCTTGAACAGGTAGTTGCCCTTGAAGAAGCTGTTGTGGCCGTAGGCCGCATGGGCGATCACCAGGGCCTGCATGGCCATGGTGTTTTCTTCCATGAGGTAGGCGATGCAGGGATCGGAGTTGATCACGATCTCGTAGGCCAGCCCCATGTGGCCGCGGCGGTAGTTCTTCTCGGTGGCGATGAACTGCTTGCCGTAGGACCAGTGGCGGTAGATGACCGGCATGCCGACCGAGGCATAGGCGTCCATCATCTGCTCGGCCGTGATGATCTCGAGCTGGTTGGCATAGGTGTCGAGCTTGTAGCCCTTGGCCACCCGGGCGATCTCGGTGTGGTACTGCTCGATCAGCTCGAAGGTCCAGTCCGACGGACTGGGCAATGGCGTCCGTGTCTTCGTGGTCTCGTTCACGCCGGCCCCCTCTCTTTCTTGAACAGGTCGCGGAACACCGGGTAGATGTCCTGCGCGTCGCTGACCTTGCGCATGGCGAAATTCTTGTGGGATTCGGCCAGTTGCGAGTACTCCTCCCACATGTTCTGCTCGGCCTCGGCCACCTGCACGTAGGCGTAGTAGCGCACCAGCGGCAGCAGGTGGTCGGCCAGCAGCTCGCGGCAGCGGCCCGAGTCCTGGTGCCAGTTGTCGCCGTCGCTGGCCTGGGCGCCGTAGATGTTCCATTCGCCGCTCGGGTAGCGGGCCCGCACGATGTCGAGCATCAAGGTCAGGGCGCTCGAGACCACGGTGCCGCCGGTCTCGGTGGCATGGAAGAATTCTTCCTCGGTGACCTCGGAGGCCTGGGTGTGGTGGCGGATGAAGACCAGGTCGATCTTCTCGTAGTGCCGCGTCAGGAACATGTAGAGCAGCATGAAGAAGCGCTTCGACATGTCCTTGCGGGCCTCGTCCATCGAGCCCGAGACGTCCATCAGGCAGAACATCACGGCCTTGGCGGAGGGCACCGGCACCTTGACCCGGTTGCGGTAGCGCAGGTCGATCGGGTCGAGGAATGGCACGTGCTTGGCCTTGCTGCGCAGCTCCTCGAGCTTGGCCTCGGTCTCGCGGATCTCGCGCTGCACCATGGCATCGGCCACGCGCGGGCTGCGCTGCAGGTGCAGCAGGTGGGCTTCGAGCTCGCGGATCTCGCGCCGCGAGTCGCCGCCCAGCGCGATGCGCCGGGCCAGTGCGCCGCGCATCGAGCGCACCACGTGCAGGTTGCTCGGGTTGCCGTCGCTCACGAAGCCGGCCCGGTGGCTCTTCCACTCGGGCACCTCGGCCAGCTGGGTGCGGATCAGGTGGGGCAGGGCGAGGTCCTCGAAGAAGACCCGCATGAACTCTTCCTTGGTCAGGCTGAAGACGAAATCGTCCTCGCCGCCTTCGCCGTCGCCGGCCTGCGAGCCCTTGCCCGCGCCGCCGCCGCCCTGCGGCCGCTCGATGCGATCGCCCTTGACGTACTCCTTGTTGCCCGGATGCACGTACTCGCGGTCGCCGCCCTGGCCGTGGCCGAACACGGGCTCGGAGACATCGCGCTTGGGCAGCGTGATGTCCTCGCCCTGTTCGAGGTCGCGGATGCCGCGGCCGCTGACGGCGCGGCGCACGGCCTCGCCGATCTGCTCGCGGTAGCGTCGCAGGAAACGTTCGCGGTTGCCGATGGACTTGTTCTTGCCTGACAACCGGCGGTCGATGATCTGCTGCAGCATGGCCACGGACAGAACTCCTTCAGTTCATCATGAACTCTTGCGAACCCGCAAATACCACTCGCACAGCAGGCGGACCTGCTTGGCCGTATAGCCCTTCTGGACCATGCGGTTGACGAAGTCTTCGTGCTTCTTCATCTCGTCGGCGCTGCTCTTGGCGTTGAAGCTGATGACCGGCAGCAGTTCCTCGGTGTTCGAGAACATCTTCTTCTCGATCACGGTGCGCAGCTTCTCGTAGCTGGTCCACAGCGGGTTCTTGCCCGCGTTGCCGGCCCGCGCGCGCAGCACGAAGTTGACGATCTCGTTGCGGAAGTCCTTCGGGTTGCTGATGCCCGCGGGCTTCTCGATCTTCTCGAGCTCGGCGTTGAGCGAGCCGCGGTCGAAGACCTCGCCGGTGTCCTGGTCGCGGTACTCCTGGTCCTGGATCCAGTAGTCGGCGTAGGTGACGTAGCGGTCGAAGATGTTCTGGCCGTACTCCGAGTAGCTTTCCAGGTACGCGGTCTGGATCTCCTTGCCGATGAATTCCGCATAGCGCGGCGCCATCAGCTCCTTGATGTACGAGAGGTACTTCTGCTCGGTCTCGGGCGCGAACTGCTCGCGCTCGATCTGCTGTTCGAGCACGTACATCAGGTGCACCGGATTGGCCGCCACCTCGCTGCTGTCGAAGTTGAAGACCTTCGAGATGATCTTGAAGGCGAAGCGGGTCGAGGTCCCGCTCATGCCTTCGTCGACACCCGCGTAGTCGCGGTACTCCTGCATCGACTTGGCCTTGGGGTCGGTGTCCTTGAGGTTGTCGCCGTCGTAGATCTGCATCTTGCTGAAGATGCTGGAGTTCTCGGGTTCCTTGAGCCGCGTGAGCACCGAGAACTGGGCCATCATGCGCAAGGTTCCAGGCGCGCAGGGCGCCGCCGAGAGCGACGAGTTGCGCACCAGCTTCTCGTAGATTTTGATCTCCTCGGAGACCCGCAGGCAGTAGGGCACCTTGACGATGTAGATCCGGTCGAGGAAGGCCTCGTTGTTCTTGTTGTTGCGGAAGGCCTTCCATTCGCTTTCGTTGCTGTGCGCCAGCACGATGCCGTCGAACGGGATGGCGCCGAAGCCTTCGGTGCCCTTGAAGTTGCCTTCCTGGGTGGCGGTCAGCAGCGGGTGCAGCACCTTGATCGGCGCCTTGAACATTTCCACGAACTCCAGCAGGCCCTGGTTCGCCAAGCACAGGCCGCCCGAGTAGGCATAGGCGTCCGGGTCGTCCTGCGCGTAGTCCTCGAGCTTGCGGATGTCGATCTTGCCGACCAGCGAGGAGATGTCCTGGTTGTTCTCGTCGCCCGGCTCGGTCTTGGCGACCGCGATCTGGCGCAGCACCGAGGGGTAGCGCTTGACGACCTGGAACTGGCGGATGTCGCCGCCGAACTCTTCGAGCCGCTTGACCGCCCAGGGCGACAGGATCCGTTGCAGGTAGCGCCTCGGAATGCCGTATTCCTTTTCGAGGATCTCGCCGTCCTCGGCCGCGTCGAACAGGCCCAGCGGGGTTTCGTTCACGGGCGAGCCCTTGATCGAATAGAAGGGCACGTGCTCCATGAGCTGCTTCAGGCGCTCGGCGATCGAGCTCTTGCCGCCGCCGACCGGGCCCAGCAGATACAGGATCTGCTTCTTTTCTTCCAGCCCCTGGGCGCCGTGGCGGAAGTAGGACACCACCTGCTCGATGGCGTCTTCCATGCCGTAGAACTCGCGGAAGGCCGGGTAGATCTTGATGACCTTGTTGGCGAAGATGCGCGAGAGCCGGGGGTCGTTGCGCGTGTCCACCAGTTCGGGCTCGCCGATCGCCTTGAGCATCCGCTCGGCGGCCGTGGCGTAGGCCAGAGGCTCCCGTTTGCAGATCTCCAGGTATTCCTGAAGGGACAAGACCTCTTCGCGCGTGCGCTCATATCGCGCTGCGAAGTTGCTGATGACATCCACCATAGACACCTCCATCGAGTCAGCCGGGCGCTGCCCGGGAAATCCGTGCCGCACACGTCGCATCGTTCTTCGCAGGAATGGTGCCAGGTGATGTGTGCACGCTGTGGAAAAAACCCTCGGGCATGAACTTGTTCAAAGCATAGAACAAACGACGCTTCGAGCAAATTGCTTTTGAAATAAGAATTTGATCGTTGCAAAAAAGTTCCAGCGGAAAGCGGCAGCAATTGGCGAAACCGCCTCCGGCTGCAGCAGCCACCGAACACATGCTACGAGCATGCGGCGATTCGTGCACGGCACGGCCGTGGGCCGGCTTCGCCAGGGCTTGTAGGTTGGGTGCAGGTGCCGGGATCATCTGTTTCCGATCCAACGCCGGTCGCGCCGCCGGCGCCTACAGGAATACGCGGACAACAAAAAAGCGGCCCGAAGGCCGCTTGGATATTGCCGGCGCCGGTGCGCCGGTCGGCGCTGCCGGCGCAATGCGCTAGCTGAAGAATTCCTTGGCTTTGTCGAACCAGCCCTTGTCGGTCGGGCTGTGCTTGTCGCCGCCCTTCTTGAGCGACTCGTCGAGCTCCTTCATGAGCTTGCGCTGGTGCTCGGTCAGCTTGACCGGGGTCTCGACCCGCACATGGCAGTACAGGTCGCCCGGGTAGCTCGAGCGCACGCCCTTGATGCCCTTGCCGCGCAGCCGGAACTGCTTGCCGCTCTGGGTGCCGTCGGGGATGTCGATCGCCGCCGCGCCCTTGAGCGTCGGCACGTTGATCTCGCCGCCGAGCGCCGCCGTGGTGATGCTGACCGGGACCACGCAATGCAGGTCGTCGCCGTCGCGCTCGAACAACTCGTGCTTCTTGAGCCTGATCTCTATATAGAGGTCGCCGGGCGGGCCGCCGTTGGTGCCGGGCTCGCCGTTGCCGGTGCTGCGGATGCGCATGCCGTCGTCGATGCCCGCCGGGATCTTGACTTCGAGCGTCTTGTTGTTCTTGATCTTGCCCTGGCCGTGGCAGGTCGCGCAGGGCTCGGGAATGATCTTGCCCGAGCCGTGGCAGGTCGGGCAGGTCTGCTGGACGCTGAAGAAGCCCTGGCGCATCTGGACCGCGCCCTGGCCGTGGCAGGTGGTGCAGGTGATCGGCTTGGTGCCGGGCTTGGCGCCGGAGCCCTTGCAGGTGTCGCAGTCGTCCCAGCTCGGGATCCGGATCTGGGCGTCCTTGCCCTCGGCCGCTTCCTCGAGCGTGACTTCCATCGCGTAGCTGAGGTCGCTGCCGCGGAACACCTGCCGCCCGCCGCCCTGGCGACCGCCCCGGGCGCCGCCAAAGACGTCGCCGAAGATGTCGCCGAAGGCCTCGGCGAAGCCGCCGAAGCCCTCCGCGCCCGGGCCGCCGCGCATGTTCGGGTCGACGCCGGCGTGCCCGTACTGGTCGTAGGCGGCCCGCTTCTGGCTGTCCGACAGCATTTCGTAGGCTTCCTTGACCTCCTTGAACTTGGCCTCGGATTCCTTGCCGGTGTCGCCGTGGTTGCGGTCGGGGTGGTGCTTCATCGCAAGCTTGCGATAAGCCTTCTTGATTTCCTCCTCGCTCGCGTTCTTGGGAACGCCGAGGGTTTCGTAGTAGTCGCGTTTGGTGGCCATGGTCGGGGGGTCGGTGGCGAAATCGGGGGGCAGAAAGCGGAAAAGGCCGGACCGCCTTGCCAGGGGGTCCAGCCTCGTTCAGGGTGTGAAGATCAGCCCTTCTTGACTTCCTTGACCTCGGCGTCGACCACGTTGTCGTCCGCCGGGGCGCTTGCAGCTTCCGGGCCAGCGCCGCCTGCCGCGGCACCGGCCGCGCCGGCGGCCGCCTGCGCGTCGGCGTACATCTTCTCGCCGAGCTTCTGGCTGGCGGTCATCAGCGTGTTGGTCTTGTCGTCGATCGCGGCCTTGTCGTCGCCCTTCAGGGCTTCTTCCACGTCCTTGATCGCGGCTTCGATCTTTTCCTTCTCGCCGGCGTCCAGGCTGGCGCCGTGCTCGCCGAGCGATTTCTTGACGCTGTGCACCATGGCTTCGCCCTGGTTGCGGGCCTGGGCCAGCTCGACCTTCTTCTTGTCGTCGGCCGCGTTCAGCTCGGCGTCCTTGACCATCTTCTGGATCTCGTCCTCGGACAGGCCCGAATTCGCCTTGATGGTGATCTTGTTTTCCTTGCCGGTGCCCTTGTCCTTGGCGCCGACGTGCAGGATGCCGTTGGCGTCGATGTCGAAGCTGACCTCGATCTGGGGCGTGCCGCGCGAGGCCGGCGGGATGCCCTCGAGGTTGAATTCGCCGAGCAGCTTGTTGCCCGAGGCGATCTCGCGCTCGCCCTGGAACACCTTGATCGTCACGGCCGGCTGGTTGTCTTCCGCGGTCGAGAAGGTCTGCGCGAACTTGGTCGGGATCGTGGTGTTCTTGGTGATCATCTTGGTCATCACGCCGCCCATCGTCTCGATGCCGAGCGACAGTGGGGTGACGTCCAGCAGCAGCACGTCCTTGCGGTCGCCCGACAGCACCTGGCCCTGGATGGCGGCGCCGACGGCCACGGCTTCATCGGGGTTGACGTCCTTGCGCGGCTCCTTGCCGAAGAACTCCTTGACCTTTTCCTGCACCTTGGGCATGCGGGTCATGCCGCCGACCAGGATCACGTCGCTGATGTCGGTCACGCTGACGCCGGCATCCTTGATGGCGGTGCGGCAGGGGGCGATGGTGCGCTCGATCAGCTCGTCGACCAGGCTTTCGAGCTTGGCGCGGGTGAGCTTGATGTTCAGGTGCTTCGGGCCCGAGGCATCGGCGGTGACGTAGGGCAGGTTGATGTCGGTGGCGGCGCCGTTCGACAGCTCGATCTTGGCCTTTTCGGCGGCTTCCTTGAGGCGCTGCAGGGCCAGCACGTCCTTGCTCAGGTCGACGCCCTGGTCCTTCTTGAACTCGGAAATGATGTAGTCGATGATGCGCTGGTCGAAGTCCTCGCCGCCCAGGAAGGTGTCGCCGTTGGTCGACAGCACTTCGAACTGTTTTTCGCCGTCGACGTCGGCGATCTCGATGATCGAAATGTCGAAGGTGCCGCCGCCGAGGTCGTAGACGGCGATCTTGCGGTCGCGCTTGTCCTGCTTGTCGAGGCCGAAGGCCAGCGCCGCCGCCGTCGGTTCGTTGATGATGCGCTTGACGTCGAGGCCGGCGATGCGGCCGGCGTCCTTGGTGGCTTGGCGCTGGCTGTCGTTGAAGTAGGCGGGCACCGTGATCACGGCCTCGGTGACCGGCTCGCCGAGGTAGTCTTCGGCGGTCTTCTTCATCTTGCGCAGGATCTCGGCGCTGATCTGCTGCGGTGCGAGCTTCTTGCCGCGCACTTCGACCCAGGCGTCGCCGTTGTCGGCCTTGGTGATGCTGTAGGGCATCAGGTCGATGTCCTTCTGGACTTCCTTTTCCTCGAACTTGCGGCCGATCAGGCGCTTCACGGCGTAGATCGTGTTCTTGGGGTTGGTGACCGCCTGGCGCTTGGCGGAGGCACCGACCAGTACTTCGCCGTCTTCCTGGTAGGCCACGATCGAAGGCGTCGTGCGCGCGCCTTCCGAGTTCTCGATCACTCGCGTGGTGTTGCCTTCCATGATCGACACGCACGAGTTGGTGGTGCCGAGGTCGATACCGATGATTTTGGCCATGTTTTTTCTCCTGGACTTTCGAAAATTAAGTTGTTGTGAACTTGTGGATAACCCGCGTCGATTCAAGGGATGGGACGGGGATTTCCTGTGGGTTTCTTGTGGTTTCTCAACCCGGGCTGCTGACCGTCACCAGGGCCGGGCGCAGCACGCGCTCGGCGATCGTGTAGCCCTTCTGGAGGACGCTGGCGATGGTGTTGGGCTCCTGGCCCGGCACCGGCACGACCGAGATGGCCTGGTGCTGGTGCGGGTCGAACTTGCTGCCGGCCGGGGGCGCGATCTCGATCACCTTGTTGCGCTCGAGGGCGCTCTTCAGCTGGCGCAGGGTGGCTTCGGTGCCTTCGCGCAGGTGCTCGACCGTGGCGTCGGGGATCGCCAGCCCGGCTTCGAGGCTGTCGAGCACCGGCAGCAGGCTCTCGGCAAAGCCTTCGATCGCGAACTTGCGGCCCTTGGTGATCTCGTCGTCGGCCCGGCGGCGGGCGTTCTGGACGTCGGCCTGGGCGCGCAGGAACTGGTCGGCGAGGTCGGCATTCTTGGCCTGCAGCGCGGCGATCTCGGCCTGGGCCGCCGCCAGCGCGTCGGCCTCGTTGGCCGCCTGGGCGGCCTCGAGCTCTTCGGGGCTGGGCTCGCCTTGCAGGGTGTCGGGATGAATGGGGGTGTTTTGCGGGTCAGACATGCTCAAAAAGCCGGCTGCCATGCCGGAATTCAGTGAAAAACGAACAATAGCCAGCCATTTGGGGCTGTCCAGGTGGTTTTCAAGACAAAAAATGCGCCCGAAGGCGCATTCTGGGGACTGAGGGAGCGCCGGGGATGAAGCCGGCGCCGGGCCGCCCCAAGGCGGCTTGCGGCCCCCTCGGGGGGCAGCGACACACGCAGTGAGGAGCGTGGGGGCCAGTCAGTGCGCGTCGAGCAGTTCGACGTCGAACTTGAGGGTCGCGTTCGGCGGGATCACGCCGCCGGCGCCGCGGGCGCCGTAGCCCAGCGCCGCCGGGATGATCAGGGTGCGCTTGCCGCCGATCTTCATGCCGGCGACGCCTTCGTCCCAGCCCTTGATGACCTGGCCGGCGCCGAGCGAGAAGGCGAAGGGGTCGTTGCGGTCGCGGCTGGAGTCGAACTTGGCGCCCTGGACGCCGTCGTTGTAGAGCCAGCCCGTGTAGTGCACATGCACGTGGTGGCCGGCCTTGGCTTCGGCGCCTTCGCCGACCGTGGTGTCTTCGTACTGCAGGCCGGAGGAAGTGGTGGGCATGGTGCGCTCCTTCAGGATTTGGAAAAGGTTGGAAAACCGCGCAGTTTAACGACCTGGCAAGCGGCTACGGCGTCGGCGGCGGCGCCGTCTTCTTGACCTGGGTCTGCTGCCACTTGCCCGCAAAGGCCTGCAGGTCCGACAGCCGCTTGAGCAGGTCCTGGCCGCTCAGGGTCAGGCTGTAGCCTTCGCTGCCGTGGTTCACGAGGCCGGCTTCGCGAAGTTCCTTGATGCGGGTGTTCAGGGTGTTCGGCGTGATGCTGCCGACGCTGTCCTGCAGCAGGCGGAAGGTCTGGGCGTGGCCGTCCCGGAGGGCCCAGAGGACGCGCAGCGCATAGCGGGCTTCCAGCAGCGCCAGCAATTGGCTGACGGCCGCGTTTTCCTTGCTGCTCATCGATTTCATCTCCTCGGGGCGCCGTGGTTCTTGTGTGGGTCTGGGAGCACCCGGAATCGGGCGAGGACTATATCCCAGATGGCGCTCTGCTACAAGTTTTATAGCTGTATCCACAAGCCGGCTGCGGCTCGCGGGATCGCGGCTTCAGTCTGCCCGGTATTCGGCCATGGCTTCGCCGAGCCGCACCGGCCGCCCCGGCGCCCACGCGGGCGTGAAGGCCAGCGGCGGTGCCGGAAACAGCATCACCACCGTGGAGCCGAGCAGGAAGCGCCCCATTTCCTCGCCTTGGCGCAGCACGACCTGCTGGTCGTCGTAGCGCCATTCGCGCACCTCGCCGCCGCGCGGCGGATTGACCACGCCGTGCCAGACGGTGGCCATGCTGCCGACGATGGTGGCGCCCACCAGCACCAGGACGAAGGGGCCGCGCGCGGTCTCGAACACGCACACCACGCGCTCGTTGCGTGCGAACAGGCCGGGCACGCCGCGCGCGGTGGTCGGGTTGACCGAAAACAGGTCGCCCGGCACATAGATCATGCGCAGCAGCCGAGCGTCGCAGGGCATGTGGATGCGGTGGTAGTCCTTCGGGCTCAGGTAGAGCGTGGCGAAGCTGCCGTGCGCGAATCGGGCCGCCAGGGCGGCGTCGCCGCCGACCAGCGCGGTGGTGGAGTAGCGGTGGCCCTTGGCCTGGAAGATCTGGTCGCCCTCGATGGCGCCGAACTGGCTGATCGCGCCATCCACCGGCGAGACCAGGTCGGCGGCGGCGATCGGCCGCGCGCCGGGCTTGAGGGCGCGGGTGAAGAAGTCGTTGAAGCTGCGGTAGCTCGCGATGTCGCTGGCCAGCGCCTCGCCCATGTCGACGCCGTACTTGGCGACGAAGCGGCGGATGATCCAGGTCGTGACCGACCCGCGTTCCTTGCCCGCCACCCAGCCGGCGAAGGAGGTCAGCGCCTGCTTGGGGAACAGGTATTGGGGCAGAACGGGCAGGCGGTCGGACAAGGCGAAATCCCAGGAAAACGGTAGGCGATTCTATCGACCGCCCTGCTTGCGTTTCGCAGGACAAGGCCGACGCCGGGCCGCCCCAAGGCGGCCTGCGGCCCCCTTGGGGGGCAGCGACCCACACGCAGTGGGGGAGCGTGGGGGTCAGCTATTCGGCCTTGATGTTTGCAGCCTTGATCACTTGGGCCCATTTGTCGACTTCGGACTTCTGGAAGGCCGCGATCTGGACAGTCGTCATGTCCGCCGGCTCCATGCCGAAGCCTTTCAGCTTCTCCTGCATCTCGGGCTGGGCCAGGATCTTGCGGATCTCGTCGTGCAGGCGATCGACGATCGGCGCCGGCGTGCCGGCCGGCACGAAGATCGCCTGCCAGGACACCACCTCGAAGTCGGCCAGCCCCGGGATGCCCGATTCGGCCACGGTCGGCACGTTCGGCATCGACGCCAGGCGCTTGGCCGAGGTCACGGCCAGGGCGCGCAGCTTGCCGCTTTGTATATGCGGGCCTGCGACCACGGTGGTGTCGAACATCATGTCGACCTGACCGCCGATCACGTCCTGGATCGCCGGGCCGCTGCCCTTGTAGGGCACGTGCGTGAACTTGACGCCCGACTTGAAGGCCATCAGCTCCAGCGCCAGGTGCTGCGAGGTGCCGGTGCCGGCCGAGGCCGAGGACAGCCCGCCCGGCTTGGCGCGGCTGGCGTCGAGCAGGTCCTTCAGCGTCTTGTACGGGCTCGCCTGGTTGACCACCAGCACCACCGGATTGGTGCCGATCAGCGTCACCGGTGCGAAGGACTTCTGCGGGTCGTAGCCGATCTTGGGGTAGAGGCTGACGTTGATGGCGTGCGAACTGATGGTGCCGCCCAGCAGCGTGAAGCCATCCGGCGCCGCCCGCGCCGCGACCTCCGAGCCGATGCTGCCGCCGGCGCCGCCCTTGTTGTCGATGATCACGCTGGTGCCCAGCGCCGGCCCGAGCTTCTGCGCGATCAGGCGGGCCAGCAGGTCGGTGGTGCCGCCGGCCGGGAACGGCACCAGGTAGGTGATCGGCTTGCCGGTCGGCCAGGAAGGCTGGGCCAGCGCGGGCAGGGCCGGCAGGCCGGCGGCGAGCGAGGCGAGGGCGGTGTGGATCAGGGTGCGGCGTTGCATGGGGTCTCCTTCGGCTTCCTGGGTCTCAGGGCTTGATGTTGAGCTTGGCGATCAGGCTCTTGTAATAGGCGTTGTCCCGCGCCAGGGTCTGCTGGAAGGCCGCGCCGTCGGTGTAGACGTAGCCCAGGTTCTGCTTCTCCATGGCCTCGCGCATCATCGGCTCGGCGGCGGTCTTGGCGGTGATCTCGCGCAGCTTGGCCATCACTTCGGGCGGGGTGTTTTTAGGGGCGCCGAGGCCGCGCCAGGTGCCGATCGAGAGGTCGATGCCGCGCTCTCTGGCGGTCGGCACCTTCTCGAAGCCTTTCACCCGCTGGTCGGCCATGACCATCAGCATCTTGAGCTTGCCCGACTGCACGTGGGTCGTGACCTCGGCCGGGCTCACGGCCACGGCCTCGATGTGGCCGCCGAGCAGCGCCAGCACCGCGGGCGCGGCACCCTGGAACGGGATGTGGTTGAACTTCGCGCCGGTCTTGTCTTCGAGGGCCGCGGCCGCCAGGTGCCAGATCGAGCCATTGCCGGAATTGCCCACCCGCACGCCCTCGGGGTCCTTCTTGGCGGCGGCGAGGAATTCCTCGACCGTGCTCCACGGCGCGTCGGCCTTGACCGTGATGGCGGCCGGGTCGGCGTTGAGCTGGGCGATCGGCTGGAAATCGTCGTAGTTGAACTTGGCCAGCCCCAGGTGCGGCAAGGTCAGCAGCTCGACCGTGAGCACCGCGAGCTTGTAGCCATCCGGCTTGGCGTTGATCACCTCGGTCCAGCCGATCGCGCCGCCGGCGCCGGGGCGGTTGATGATCACCATGCTCTGCGCCATGTGCTTGCGGCTGGCGTCGGCGAAGGTGCGCGCCAGGCCATCGGTGCCGCCGCCGGGCTGGTAGGGCACGAGCAGCTCGACGGTGTGGTTGGGGAAGTCGCTTTGCGCCGCGGCGGGGGCGGCCAGGCCCAGGGACAGGGCGGCCGCGGCCGTGAATGCGGCCAGGCCGCGCAGGGTTGCGGTGTTCAAGTGCGTGTCTCCGTTGTTGTTGATCTGTGCGCCCGGGTGGCGGTGGGGGCCTCAGGGCATGTACTGGCCGCCGTTCACCTCGAGGATCTGTCCGGTCACGTAGCCCGACAGCTGCTCGGAAGCGAGGTACAGGAAGGCGCCGACGCAGTCGTCCGGCGCGCCGATGCGGGCCAGCGGAATCGCGGCCTTGAAGGATTCGAGCAGTTGCGGCGTCGAGAAGCGGTCGTGGAAGGGCGTCTGGATCACGCCCGGCGACACGGCATTGACCCGGATCCGGTCGGGCGCCAGTTCCTTCGCCAGGCCGCGCGTCGCCGTGCTGACGAAGCCCTTGGCGCCGGCATAGAGATAGGCGCCCGGGCCGCCGCCGTTGCGCGCCGCGATCGACGACACGTTGACGATGCTGCCGCCGCGCCCCTGGGCGCGCATCAGCGGCACCACCTCGCGGCAGAAGGCGAGCACCGAGCGCGCGTTGATGTGCAGCACCTCGTCGAACACGGCGTCGTCGAAGTCGGCGATCGGCAGCCGCTTGACCAGGCTGCCGGCGTTGTTCACCAGCACGTCGATCGCGCCGAGCCGGTCGCGGGCCTCGCCGACCACCCGGCGGATCGCGGCGCTGTCGCGCACGTCGGCCTGCAGGGCGAAGGCCTCGCCGCCGGCGGCCTGGATGGTGGCGACGACCTGTTCTGCCGCCGCGGTCGAGCTGTTGTAGTGGACGGCCACGCGCATGCCGCGGGCTGCGTAGGCGATGGCGACTGCGGCGCCGATGCCGGTGCTGGCGCCGGTGACGAGGGCAGTGCGGCCCTTGAGGTCTTCCATGGTGCGTGCTCTCCTTGTCTGTGGTCAGTTGGGGACGGAAGGCATCTGATCAGTTGAGGACAGAGCAAAAACTGCTGCGCAGTTTCTTGGTCTGTCCCGCAAGGTCTCAGGTAACCGGCGCCGGATTGAAAAGCACCAGCGCGTTGTGCAGCTTCCACTGCTCCGCCCAGGTCTTCCTGCGGCCGCTGGCCACATCGAGCATCAGCTTGAACAGCTCCCAGCCCACCTCCTCGATGCTGGCCTCGCCGTCGGCGATGCGCCCGGCGTTGACGTCCATCAGGTCGTGCCAGCGGCGCGCCAGGTCGCTGCGCGTGGCGACCTTGATCACCGGCACCTCGGCCAGCCCGTAGGGCGTGCCGCGGCCGGTGGTGAAGACGTGCAGGTTCATGCCCGCGGCCAGCTGCAAGGTGCCGCAGATGAAGTCGCTCGCCGGCGTGGCGGCGTACAGCAGCCCCTTCTGGCGCGCCTTCTCGCCCGGCGCGACCACACCCGAGATCGGCGCGCTGCCGCTCTTGACGATCGAGCCCATCGCCTTCTCCACGATGTTCGAGAGGCCGCCCTTCTTGTTGCCCGGCGTGGTGTTGGCGCTGCGGTCGACCCGCCCGCGCTCGAGGTAGGCGTCGTACCAAGCCATCTCGCGGATCATCGCCTCGGCCACCTCAGGGGTGGTCGCGCGCGAGGTCAGCTGGTCGATGCCGTCGCGCACCTCGGTGACCTCCGAGAACATCACGGTGGCGCCGGCGCGCACCAGCAAGTCGGTGCAGAAACCCACCGCCGGGTTGGCCGTGACGCCCGAGAAGGCGTCGCTGCCGCCGCACTGCACGCCGACCACCAGCTCGCTGGCCGGCACGGTCTCGCGGCGGCGGTCGTTCAGGCGCTCCAGGTGCTCCTCGGCCTGGCGCAGGATCGAGTCCACCATCGACATGAAGCCCACATGGGCCTCGTCCTGCAGGCAGACCACGTCGAGCTTGGCGTCGGCGCTGTCGCCGACATCGGCCACGTTGCGCTCGTCGATCAGGGGAATGGTGCCCGGGGGCATCAGCCGCTCGGGCTGCAGCTTCTCGCAGCCCAGGCTGACGACCATCACCTCGCCGCCGAAGTTCGGATTGAGGCTGATGTTGCGCAGGGTGCGGATCGGGATGACGGCGTCGGGGGCGTCGATGGCCACGCCGCAGCCATAGGAATGTTCGAGCGCCACCACGTCGTCGACGTTGGGAAACCGGGGCAGCAGCTCGGCCTTGATGCGCTGGACCGCGAACTCGGTGACGCCGGCCACGCACTGCACGGTCTGGGTGATGGCCAGGATGTTGCGGGTGCCGACCGAGCCGTCGGGGTTGCGAAAGCCCTCGAAGGTGTAGCCCTCGAGCGGGGGCATGGCGGGCGGCTTGACGGTGGCGATGGGCAGGCCGTCGAGCTCGCGCGCGGCGGGCATCCTCAGGAGCCGCTCGTGCACCCAGCTGCCGGCCGGGATGGGCTTGAGGGCATAGCCGATCGGCACGTCGTAGCGGCGCACCACGCCGCCCTCGGGGATGTCGACCAGCGCCACCTTGTGGGCCTGCGGCACCTTCTCGCGCAGCACGAGGCCCGAGGCGAACACGGTGCCGGCCGCCAGGCCGCCGTCGTTGGCCACGATCGCGACGTTGTCGCGCGCGTGCATGAGGATGGTGAGCGGTGGCTTGACGGCTTCGGACATGGGTGCTCCCTTACTTGACCACCATGAACAGGCTGGGCAGCCAGGTCGAGAAGGCCGGCACGAAGGTGACGACGCCGAGCGCGAAGATCAGCGCGCCATAGAAGGGCCAGATGGTCTTCATCACGGTGCCCACCGACACCCCGCCGATCGCGCAGCCGACGAACTGCGTCGTGCCCACCGGCGGGGTGTTGAGGCCCAGCGCGCAATTGATCAGCATCACGACGCCGAATTGCACCGAGGTCATGCCGTACTGCTGCGCGATCGGCAGGAAGATCGGCGTGCACAGCAGGATGGTCGCCGCCATGTCCAGGAAGGTACCCAGCACGAACAGGATGATGTTGATCAGCAGGAAGATCATCCACGGCGTGGTCGTGACCTGCGACAGCATCTGGCCGGTGAGTTCGGCCACGCCGTAGAGGCTGATCAGATAGCCGAATGTGCTCGAGATGCCGATCAGCAGCAGGATCACGCCCGTGGTGCGGACCGCCTTCGCCGCCGCCTTGATGAAGTGCTCCCACTTCAGCGTGCGGTAGACCAGGATCGTCAGGGCCAGCGCATAGAGCACGGCCACGGCGGCCGATTCGGTCGCGGTGAAGACGCCCGACAGGATGCCGCCGAGGATCAGCACGACGATGAACAGGCCCGGCAGTGCGGCCGCGAACGAGCGGGCCACGATCTGCCAGCCCGGGAAGGTGCCGGCCGGATAGCCGCGCTTGACCGCCACCAGGTAGGCCGCCGCCAGGTTGCTGATGGTCAGCACCGCCGCGGGCAGCAGTGCCGCGAGGATCAGCGCCGCGATCGATACCTTGCCGCCCGCCGCGAGCGAATAGATGATCAGGTTGTGGCTGGTCGGCATCAGCGCGCCGACCAGGGCCGCGTGGGTCGTCACGTTGACCGCGTAGTCGGCGTGATAGCCCTCCTTCTTCATCATCGGGATCATCACGGCGCCCATGGCCGAGACGTCGGCCACGGGCGAGCCCGAGACGCCGCCGAACAAGGTGCAGGCCACCACGTTCGACATGCCCAGGCCGCCGCGCACGTGGCCCACGAGGTTGCGCGCGAAGTTGACGATGCGGTCGGCGATGCCGCCGTAGAGCATCAGCTCGCCGGCGAAGATGAAGAACGGGATCGCGAGGAACGAGAAGATCCCCATGCCGGAGGTCATCTGCTGGAAGCCGACTTCCAGCGGCAGGCCTTCGTAGAGCAGGGTGGACAGGGCCGACAGGCCGATGGAGAACGCCACCGGCACGCCCAGCAGCAGGAAGACCGTGAAGGAGATGCAGAGGATCAGGAGAGGAATGGTCATGGCTCAGCCCCAGGCGGGTTCGACTTCGCGGCCTTGGGCGAGCGCGATGATGTGTTCGATCGAGAACATCACGATGAGGACGCCGGACACTGCGGCCGGCACGTATTTCCAGCCTTCGGAGATCCACAGCGTGGGAAGGCGGTAGCCCCAGACCGACTCGGCCAGCGAGGCGCAGTTCCAGGCCATCGCGGCGCCGAACAGCAGGATCAGGAAGTGGATCAGGAATTCCATCTTGAGGCGCAGCCAGTCGGGCGCCAGCACCAGGAAGGACTCGAGGCCGATGTGGCCCGCATCGCGCACGCCGACGGCGACGCCGAGCATGGTGACGTAGAGCACCAGCAGCAGCGCCAGGCTCTCGGCCCAGGTGGGGGTGTTGTTGAGGACGTAGCGGCCGAACACCTGCCAGCTCACGGCGCAGATCACCGCGACGAGGCCGAAGATGCCCAGCCACATGCAGGCGCGAGCCAGCGTGCGGCAGATTTTCGTATACATGATGATGTGGGTTGGCGACGCCCTCCCGCGTGCGGGGGAGGGCGGCCGGGCTCAGACGATTACTTCGTGTCCTGCACGCGCTTGACGAGGTCCTTGAGCTTGGCGTCGACGATGAACTTGTCGTACACCGGCTTCATCGCGGCCTGGAACGGGGCCTTGTCGATGTCGATGATCTCGGCGCCGCCGGCCTTGACGGTCGCGAGCGACTTCACTTCGCGCTCTTCCCACTGCTTGCGCATGTAGGGCACCGATTCCTTGGCGGCCTGGCGCAGCCAGCCCTGCTCCTGCGGCGTCAGCTTGTCCCACGCGCGCTTGGAGAACAGCAGCATCTCGGGGGCCATCGAGTGCTCGGTCTTGGTGTAGTACTTGGCGACCTCGAAGGCGCGCGAGCTTTCATAGGTCGGGTAGTTGTTCTCGGCGGCGTCGATCAGGCCGGTCTTGAGGCCGGTGTAGACCTCGCCCATCGGCATCGGCGTGGCGTTGGCGCCCATCGCCTCGAGCATCGAGACCCACAGGTCGGACTGCTGCACGCGGACCTTCTGGCCCTTCATGTCGGCGAAGCTGCGCACCGGCTTCTTGGCCGTGAACATCGAGCGCGCACCGCTGTCGTAGTAGGCCAGGCCGATGAAGCCCTGCTTCTCGCAGGACTTGAGGATTTCCTCGCCGATCGGGCCGTCCAGCACCTTGTGCAGATGGTCGACCGAGCGGAACAGGAAGGGCATCGTCGGCACCTGCGTCTCGGGGCAGATGTTGTTCATGGGCGCGATGTTCACGCGCACCATCTGCAGCGCGCCGATCTTGGTCTGCTCGATGGTGTCCTTCTCGCTGCCCAGGGCGCTGTTGTTGAACACCTTGATGGTGTCCTTGCCGCCGGAGAGCTCCTTGAGCCGTTCGCCCATGAACTTGACCGCGGTCACGGTCGGGTAGTCATCGGGGTGGATGTCGGCCGACCGGAACTCGGTGGCCTGTGCGGCCATCGCGGTCACGCCGGCCGCGATGGCGACGATGAGTGCGTGCTTGTTGAACTTCATTTGTCTTCCTCTTTCTGGTGGTTGTCGTGAAAAACTGAAAGCGATCGGTTCAGCCGCCGAAGGCCGGCTCCGGAATGCCCTGCGTGCCCGGCCGCAGCGCGAACACGCCGCCGGCCAGCGGCTGGTCCGACAGGTCGCCGCCCGGGCGGATCGAGGTGACGAACAGGGTGTCGAGCTTGGGGCCGCCGAAGGCGCACATCGCCGGCTTCTTGACCGGCACCTCGAGCGAGCGGTCGAGCCGTCCCTCGGGCGTGAAGCGGTGCACCTGTCCGGCGTCGTTGCCGCAGATCCAGTAGCAGCCGTCGGCATCGACAGCGGCGCCGTCGGGACGGCCGGGCAGGGGATTCATGTCCACGAACACGCGTCGCTTCGATGGCGTGCCGGTGGCGGTGTCGTAATCGAAGGCCCAGATCGTCTGCACGCTGGGATGCGAGTCCGACAGGTACATCGTGCGGCCGTCGGGGCTGAAGGCGAGTCCGTTCGGCACGATCAGGTCGTCGAGCTGCAGCGACGGCGCGAGGCTGCCCTTGTCGTGGCGGTAGAGCCGGCCGACGCGGGCGCCCGCAGCCATGTCCATCAGCATTGTGCCGGCCCAGAAGCGGCCCTGGCGGTCGCAGCGGCCGTCGTTGAAACGCATGCCGGGCCGCGCGTGCGACACCTCGGCGAGCCGGGTGGCCGCGAGCGTGCCGCCGTCCTGCGGCGTGAGCGAGAACAGGCCGCTCTCCATGCCGGCGATCCAGCTGCCCGGCAGGTCGGCACGCGGCGCGATGCAGGCCGGCATTTCGTCGCTGGCCCACTGCGTGTGGCCGGCCGCCGACCAGCGGTGCAGCGCGCGGCCGGGAATGTCGACCCAGTACAAGGCGGACTCCGCCACCGACCACACCGGGCTCTCGCCCGTGCCGCAGCGCGCGTCGACCACGAGTTCGGCTTGGCTCCCCATGGCGCTCAGTCTCCGAACGGACCCTGGGCGGTGAAGGCGCCGCCCTGGTAGATGGCGTTGGGGTCGGTGGATGCGACCGGTGGCTGCTGCTCGACCTTGTCGCGAAAGACTTCGGACGTGTCTTGCGGCGCGTAGCCGAGCACGGCGGCGCCCGAGTTGTCCCACCAGACGTCGCGGTTGGCCGAGACGCCATAGACCACCGTGTGCCTGACGCCCGGCGTGAACAGCGACTTCTCGATCAGCGTGGTCAGGTCGCGGTAGCTGAGCCAGGTGCTCATCATGCGGCGGTTGAGGGGCTCGGGGAACGAGGAGCCGATGCGGATGCTCACGGTCTCGATGCCCCAGCGGTCGAAGTAGAACTGGGCCACGTCCTCGCCGAAGGACTTCGACAGGCCGTAGTAGCCGTCGGGCCGGCGCTGGACGTGCGCGTCGAGGTGCTCGTCCTGCTTGTAGAAGCCGATCACGTGGTTGGAGCTGGCGAACACCACGCGTTTCACGCCGTGCCGGCGGGCCGCCTCGTAGATATGGAACACGCCCTTGATGTTGGCCTCGAGGATCTCCTCGAAGGGCCGTTCCACCGACACGCCGCCCAGATGCACGATGGCGTCGCAGCCGGCCACCAGCGCATCGACCGCCTGCTTGTCGGACAGGTCGCAGGCGACGACTTCCTCGTGCGGGCCTTCGGCCGCTGACAGCGAAGCGATGTCGGAGAGGCGCAGCACGCCCGCGTAGGGGCGCAGGCGTTCGCGCAGGACCTTGCCCAGGCCGCCGGCGGCGCCGGTCAGGAGGAGGCGGCCGACTTGGAGGACGGGGGAGGAAGGGGTGGCGGAAGCGGAAGCGGCGCTCATTCGTGTCTCTGTCGGTGGTCGTAAGTTATCGGTTGTCGTACAACGTGGAGGCGATTATCATCACGCCATGTCGAACCTGTCAACGGGGTCTACCGCAACCACCGAAGCCGGCGGCGCTCCTCCGCGCCGCAGGGTGCGGGGCCTGGCGCATGGCCTGGTCGACGACCTCGGCGACAAGATCCGCAGCCAGCAGTTGCGCCCGGGCGACAAACTGCCGACCGAGTCGGCCATCATGCAGACCTACGGCGTGAGTCGCACCGTGGTGCGCGAGGCGCTCTCCAAGCTGCAGGCAGGCGGGCTGGTCGAGACCCACCACGGCATCGGCACCTTCGTGCTGCAGCCGCGCGCCGCCGGCATGTTCCGGCTCGAGGCCTCGGACATCGCGACCTCGGTCGACGTGCTCGCAGTGCTCGAGCTGCGCATCAGCCTGGAGACCGAGTCCGCAGGCCTGGCCGCGACCCGCCGCACCGAGGGACAGCTGGCCGCCATGCGGCAGGCGCTCGACGACTTCGAACACAACGTGACGACCGCCGGCGATACCGTGGCGCCCGATTTCCGCTTCCACCTTCAGATCGCGCAGGCGACGGGCAATCCCTACTTCGCGGACATCATGAGCCACCTCGGCACCACGATCATTCCGCGCACCCGGATCACCGCCATCCGCAATCACGACCGGCGCGGCGAATACCTGAGCCGCGTGAACCGCGAGCACGAGGAAATCTACGCGGCGATCGCGCGCCGCGACGCCGAGTCGGCGCGCGCGGCGATGCGCATCCATCTCACCAACAGCCGCGAACGGCTTCGCCTCGCCCAGGAAGCGGCCCGGCTCGACGCCGAGCAGACCGCGGCCGCAGGGCAGGCGCCGGCGGCCTGAGCGGCGCGCAGGTCTTTTGCTGGACATCTGCCGGATCTAGTTGTACGATGACTGACGACATCGCTACCATGCGATTCTCATTCCTCAACGAACCTGGAGACAAACCCATGCGCTTGAATCGCCGCCATCTGGTCCTAGGTGCACTCGGCAGCGGACTGCTGGCCGCCGGTGGTGCCGCGCAGGCCGCCGACGCCTGGCCTTCGAAGCCGATCCGCATCGTCGTGCCGTACCCGCCCGGCGGGTCGTCCGACATCATCGCCCGCTCGATCAGCGTGCCGCTGTCGGAGGCACTCAAGCAATCCGTGATCGTCGAGAACCGCGCCGGCGCGAATGGCAATCTCGGCGCCGATCTGGTGTCCAAGGCCCAGCCCGACGGCTACACGCTGCTGCTTTGCGACGTCGGCGCGCTGGCGATCAGCCCCTCGGTCTACACCAAGCTGTCCTTCGACCCCGCCAAGGACCTGCGCGGCGTGACCATGCTGGCCTACTCGCCGCACCTGCTGGTGGTGCATCCGTCGGTGCCGGCCAACAACCTGAAGGAACTGGTCGCGCTGTCGAAGAAGTCCGACCTCAATTTCGCGGTCACCGCCACCGGCAGTGCGCCGCACCTGGCCGGCGTCGCGCTCGAGCGCGCGAGCGGCGCGCGCTGGGTCTACGTGCCCTACAAGGGCGGCGTGCAGGCGGTGCAGGACACGGTGGCCGGCCAGACCCAGGTGCTGATGAACGGCATGCTGGCGACGCTGCCGCATGTGCAGAGCGGCAAGCTCAAGGTGCTGGGCGTGTCCAAGGGCACGCGCATGCCCCTGATCGGCGAAGTGCCGACCATTGCGGAGCAGGGCGTGCCCGGCTTCGAATCCGGCACCTGGCAAGGCGTGCTGGCGCCGCGCGGCACACCCGAGGCGCTGGTGCAGCGCCTCAATAAGGAACTGATCGCCATCATCCGCTCGCCCGACATCCGCTCGCGGCTGGCCGGCCAGGGCGCCGAGGTCGTGACCATGACGCCCACCGAGCAGGACCAGTTCTTCGAGAAGGAACGCGCCCGCTGGGCCAAGGTCGTGAACGCCGCCCAGATCAAGCTGGATTAGCCCCGGCCTCTCCACACCCTCCCTTTCCACCACCCCGTTCTTCCAAAAAATGACGCCTCAAGAACTCAAGACCATCATGGGCTCCGGCCTGCTGTCCTTCCCGCTCACCGATTTCGACCGCAATGGCGACTTCGACAAGAAGAGCTACGAGAAGCGCCTCGAATGGCTGGCGCCCTATGGCGCGAGCGCGCTGTTCGCGGCCGGCGGCACCGGTGAGTTCTTCTCGCTGACCGGCGACGAGTACCCCGGCATCATCCAGACCGCGGTCGACACCTGTCGCGGCGTAGTGCCGATCATCGCTGGCGCCGGCGGCCCGACGCGCTTCGCGATCCAGTGCGCACAGGCGGCCGAGAAGGCCGGCGCCCATGGCGTGCTGCTGCTGCCGCACTACCTCACCGAAGCCGGCCAGGAAGGCCTGGCGGCGCATGTCGAGGCGGTCTGCAAGAGCGTGAAGTTCGGCGTCATCGTCTACAACCGCGGCCAGAGCAAGCTCTACCCCGACACGCTCGAGAAGCTGGCCGAGCGCTGCCCGAACCTGGTCGGCTTCAAGGACGGAATCGGCGACATCGAACTCATGAGCGCGATCCACCTGCGCATGGGCGACCGCTTCGCCTACCTCGGCGGCCTGCCGACGGCAGAGGTCTATGCCGCGGCCTACAAGGCGCTCGGCACGCCGGTGTATTCGTCGGCGGTGTTCAACTTCATTCCGAAGACCGCGATGGACTTCTACCATGCGGTCGCCAAGGACGACATCGCGACGCAGCACCGCCTGCTGAAGGACTTCTTCATGCCCTACCTGGACATCCGCAACAAGGGCCAGGGCTACGCCGTGAGCATCGTGAAGGCCGGCGCGAAGATCGTCGGCCACGATGCCGGTCCGGTGCGCACGCCGCTGACCGAGCTCAAGGCCGACGAATACCAGGCCCTGGCCGCGCTGATCGACAAGCTCGGCCCGCAGTAATTTCCCAAGCGCTTGCAATCACACAACAACAGGAGACAAAAAATGCTGAAGAAACTGGTCTTGATCGCTGCCGCCACCGCGGCCTTCGCCGGCTGCACCACGATGCGTGGCAACGAGGCGGCCAAGTCGCCGGCAGTCGCCGCCGCGGCAGAGAAGCTGCGCGTGGCGATGATCGACCCGACGCCCGCAGCGCTCAATGCGCTGGTGGCCGACGATCTGAGCTACGGCCACTCGGGCGGCAAGGTCGACACCAAGACCAGCTTCATCAGCGACCTGATGGACGGCAAGTCGGACTTCGTGACCATCGCGATCACCGAGCAGACCATCAAGGTCATCGACAACGTCGCGATCGTGCGCCATACGCTCACGGCCGACACCAACGACTCCGGCAAGCCCGGCAAGGTCAGCATCAAGATCCTCGGCGTCTGGCAGCAACAGGGCCCGGGCGGCGACTGGAAGCTGCTGGCCCGCCAGGCGGTGCGCCCGCCGCAGTAATGCCTATCCCCACCCCGATTTCCAAGGACCCTGCCATGCAGAACTTCGACAACCTCATCAACGGCGAATGGCGCGCGGCTGCCAGCTACAGCCCGAACGTCAACCCGAGCAATCTCGGCGACGTGCTGGGCCAGTACGCGCAGGGCGACGCGGCCCAGGTCGACGCCGCCGTGGCGGCCGCCACCGCCGCCTTCCCGACCTGGTCGACGGGCGGCATCCAGGCGCGCTCCGAAGCGCTCGAGAAGATCGGCAACGAGATCCTGGCGCGCAAGGAAGAACTGGGTACGCTGCTGGCGCGCGAAGAAGGCAAGACCAAGGCCGAAGGCATCGGCGAAGCCACCCGCGCGGCGCAGATCTTCAAGTTCTTCGCCGGCGAATGCCTGCGCCTGTCGGGCGAGGTGCTGCCGTCGGTGCGCCCCGGCATCGGCATCGAGATCACGCGCGAGCCGGTGGGCGTGGTCGGCCTGATCACGCCGTGGAACTTCCCGATCGCCATCCCGGCCTGGAAGATCGCCCCGGCGCTGGCCTTCGGCAACTGCGTGGTGATGAAGCCGGCCGACCTGGTGCCGGGCTGCGCCTGGGCGCTGGCCGAGATCATCAGCCGCTCGGGCATTCCGGCGGGCGTGTTCAACCTCGTGATGGGCCGCGGCAGCGTGATTGGCGACGCGCTGGTCAACCACCCGGGCATCCATGCGATCAGCTTTACCGGCTCGGTCGGCGTGGGCCGCAACATCGCGGTGCAGTGCGCCACCAACCACAAGAAGGTGCAGCTCGAGATGGGCGGCAAGAACCCGCAGGTGGTGCTGGACGACGCCGACCTGAACCAGGCGGTGGAGCTCAGCGTGCAGAGCGCCTTCTATTCGACCGGCCAGCGCTGCACCGCGTCGAGCCGGCTGATCGTGACCGAAGGGATCTATCCGAAGTTCATCGAGGCGATGAAGGCCCGCATGGCGAAGATCAAGGTCGGCGATGCGCTGGCGCAGGGCACCGACATCGGTCCGGTGTCCTCGAAGTCGCAGCTCGACCAGGACCTGGAATACATCGCGATCGGCAAGGGCGAGGGCGCCACGCTGGCCGCGGGCGGCGAGCGGCTGAAGCTCGACACCGACGGCTACTACATGTCGCCGGCGCTGTTCAGCGAGTCGGCGGCGTCGATGCGCATCAACAAGGAAGAGATCTTCGGGCCGGTGGCGAGCGTGATCCGGGTGAAGAACTACGAGGAGGCGCTGGCCACGGCCAACGACACCGAGTTCGGCCTGTCAGCCGGCATCGCCACCACCTCGCTGAAGTACGCGACGCATTTCAAGCGCCACAGCCAGGCGGGCATGGTGATGGTCAACCTGCCGACAGCGGGGGTGGACTACCACGTGCCCTTCGGCGGGCGCAAGGGGTCGAGCTACGGGCCGCGCGAGCAGGGCAGGTATGCGCAGGAGTTCTTCACTGTCGTGAAGACCGCGTACACGCTTTCCTGAAACCTTGCGGGACAGACCAAGAAACTGCGTTAGCAGTTTTTGCTCTGTCCTCAACTGACTAGACCTTGCGGGACAGACCAAGAAACTGCGCAGCAGTTTTTGCTCTGTCCGGAACTTGGTGCTGGCGGGGAGTCCGGGTGGCTTTCTTGTCGATGCAGCTCGATTCGATCGACTATTTCTTGCTGCGCGCCTTCGGTGTCTTCTTCTCTTCCGGCGGCACGAACCCGATAGGCCGTTTGGGCGGGTCGGGAGGCACCGTCAGAGCACGCATGGCCTCGAACAATTGGCGCAGTTGATTGCGCGTGTTGCGGCTGAGCATGTCGTGCGATAGCTCCAGCCGCTCTGTCTTCTCCTCGATCTCGGCCAGTCGCCTGGCCAAATCCTCATGCAAGCTCGCCGCTTGCCGCAGCCGCACGAAAGCGCGCACCACGTAGATGCCCATCTCTACAGCCTGTGCCGAGGCCAGCACGTTGGCCAGGGCCACTGCGCCGAACTCCGTGAACGCGAATGGCAGCGTCCTCGAGAACTTCAGCTTCGAGAGGTGGTCACAGTTTGTGACCACCTCGGCCTTCTCGGCGGCGTCGAGCTGGAACATGAAGTCCGGCGGAAAGCGTGCTGCATTGCGCTTGACGGCTTGGTTCAGCGCCTTGGTCGGCACGCCGTAGAGCTCGGCCAGATCGGCGTCGATCATCACCTTCAGCCCGCGCAGCACCTGGATGCGCCCCTCGATGCGCGGCAGCAGCGCGCTGCCCGTCGTTGTTGTAACCATGCGCTCCCTCTTCCCCGTCTTTTAGTCATCGGCTTGCGCCAACACCGTTATGGGACTGGATCAAGAACCTGCGCAGCAGTATTAACCCTGTCGTCGACCTGCTCAGACCTTGCGGGACAGAACGAGAAACTGTGAAGGAGTCTTTGCTCTGTCCTCGACAGACTAGATAGACCGAACCGCCGACTTCGGCCGAAACGCCTTGCAGACCGCGTCGTCGGTCTCCAGGTAGGGCCCGCCGATCAGGTCGACGCAGTACGGCACCGCCGCGAAGATGCCCGGCACAGCCTGCGTGCCGTCTGCATTGCGCAGTCCTTCGAGCGTCTCGGCAATCGCCTTCGGCTGCCCCGGCAGGTTGATGATCAGGCTGCGTTCGCGGATCACCGCGACCTGGCGCGACAGGATCGCGGTCGGCACGAAGGCGAGGCTGATCTGCCGCATCTGCTCGCCGAAACCCGGCATTTCCTTGTGGGCCACGGCCAGCGTGGCCTCGGGCGTGACGTCGCGCAGGGCCGGGCCGGTGCCGCCGGTGGTCAGCACCAGCGAGCAGCCGGCGTCGACCAGGTCGATCAAGGCCGTGCTGATGCCGGCCTGCTCGTCCGGGATCAGCCGCGATTCGAAAGTAAGCGGATTGCGCAGCGCGCGCTGCAGCCAGTCCTTGAGCGCCGGCAGGCCCTTGTCTTCATAGACGCCGCTGGAAGCGCGGTCGCTGACCGAGACGATGCCGATGCGGACCGGATCGAATGCCGTCATGCGTCGTCCTCGCGCGCCTGCTCGGCCGCCTCGTCGGCGAGGTCGGCGGTGCCATGCACGCGCAGCTGGGCGCGCACGATCTGGAACACCTCGCGGTAGGCCTTGCCCTGGCGCGGCGCCTCGCCGGGCGGGCCGGCCTTGATGTCCTTGCGGGCCTGGCGCACCAGGGCGCGCAGCTGCTGGGCATCGGTGGCCGGGTGGGTCTCGATCCAGCCGCCCAGCGCATCGTCGTCGGCGATCAGCCGGTCGCGCCAGCGCTCGGCTTCGTGCAGCGCCGCGGTTTCCTCGGCCGGCAGGCGGTCCTGCTCGGCCAGGGCGGCGCGGACCGTGTCGAGCACCGCGGCGTCGAGGCCGCGCATCAGCTTGCCGATGAACTGCATCTGGCGCCGCTTGCCCTCGAAGTTGGTGATGCGCTTGGCGTCGGCGATGGCGTCCTTGAGCTTGTCGCCCAGGTCGAGGGTGTCGAACAGGCCGGCGCGCAGGCCGAGCAGGGCTTCGCCCAGCGCCTGCAGTTCGGCGCTCTCGCGTTTGAGGTCGGTCTTGCTGGCGGCGTCGGTGCCCTTGAGCTCGCGCTTGAGCTCCAGATCGAGTTCGCTGCCTTCGGCCACGAACTCGCCACGGACGAAGTAGCCTTTTTTGGGTTTGCGGGACATAGATGCAATCGTTGGCCGCACCATCGGGAACAGGGGGCGCAAGTATCATAGCCAACACATGACCACATCTTCCTCGCGCGCCGACTCCGGCTTCGCCTACAGCCGTCCTTTCTTCGAAAACCTGGTCGATTCGGCCTTGGCCCATGCCAAGAAGCTCGGAGCGACCGATGCCGGCGCCGAGGCGTCCGAGGGCTGCGGCCTGAGCGTCTCGGTGCGCAAGGGCGAGCTCGAGAACGTCGAGCGCAACCGCGACAAGTCGCTCGGCGTCACGGTCTACGTGGGCCACCGCCGCGGCAATGCCAGCACCTCCGACTTCTCCGAGGCGGCGATCGCCCAGACCGTGCAGGCGGCCTACGACATCGCCCGCTTCACTGCCGAGGACCCGGTCAGCGGCCTGCCTGACGAGGCCGACATCGCCAAGGAGCAGCCGGATCTCGACCTGTTCCACCCCTGGGACGTCACCAGCGAGCAGGCGGCCAGCCTGGCGCTCGAATGCGAGGCGGCGGCGCTGTCGACTGACAAGCGCATCACCAACAGCGAAGGTGCCGGGGTCTCGGCGCAGCAAAGCCACTTCTTCAGTGCCCACACCCGCGGCTTCCGCGGCGGCTATGCCAGCTCGCGCCATTCGATCTCGGTGGCGCCGATCGCCGGCAAGGGCGACGACATGCAGCGCGACGCCTGGTACAGCTCGATGCGCTCGGCCGACGAGCTGGCGAGCCCCGTGGCCGTAGGCCGCTATGCCGCCGAGCGGGCCCTGAGCCGCCTCAAGTCGCGCAAGATCAAGACCACCGAATGCCCGGTGCTGTTCGAGTCGCCGCTGGCGGCCGGACTGCTGGGCGGGCTGGTGCAGGCCACCAGCGGCGGTGCGCTGTATCGCAAAAGCACCTTCCTGCTCGATTCGCTTGGCAAGAAGGTGCTGCCCAAGCACATCGACGTGGTCGAGGACCCGCATTTGCTGCGCGGCAAGGGCAGCTCGCCCTTCGACGACGAGGGCGTCGTGACGCGCAAGCGCAAGGTGGTCGATGCCGGACGGCTCGAGGGCTATTTCCTCAGCACCTACTCGGCCCGCAAGCTGGGCATGAAGACCACCGGCAACGCCGGCGGCTCGCACAACCTGACGCTGACCTCCCGCCTGACCAAAAAGGGCGACGACCTCGATGCCATGCTCGAGAAGCTCGGGACCGGCCTCCTGGTGATCGAGCTGATGGGGCAGGGCGTCAACTACGTGACGGGCGACTATTCGCGCGGCGCCAGCGGTTTCTGGGTCGAGAAGGGCCGGATCGCGTTCCCGGTGCAGGAGATCACGATCGCCGGCAACCTCAAGGACATGCTGATGGGCATCGAGGCGGTGGGCGCGGATGCCTACAACTATGGGGCGAAGACGACGGGATCCTTGCTGGTCAATCGCATGAAGGTCGCGGGGGCATGAGATTGTCGCTAGACTGGTCATCTGACTAGTCCGAAGGAGATCGCCATGAAGTCATGGCCGGTTCAAGATGCCAAGGCGCGCTTCAGCGAATTCCTCGACGCCTGCCTCGCCGAGGGGCCGCAGCTGGTGACACGCCGGGGCGCGGAGGCCGCGGTGCTGGTGCCTGCGGCCGAATGGAAGCGGCTGCAGGAAGCCGCCAGGCCGTCCCTGAAATCGCTGCTGATGTCCGATGCCGCCCGCACGGACAGCCTGGTGCCCCAGAGGGGCGGAGCGCGGCGGCGCCGGGCCGAGCCGCTCGACTGACGCCCAATGTATTTGCTCGACACCAACGTCATCTCGGAACTGCGGCGCCCGCGCCCCCATGGGGCGGTGCTGGCCTGGCTGCAGGCCGTCGACGACAGCGATCTGCATCTGTCCGCGGTCAGCCTGGGCGAGATCCAGGCGGGGATCGAACTGACGCGGGAGCAGGATGCGGTCAAGGCGGCCGAGATCGAGCACTGGGCCGACCAGGTGGCAGCCACTTACAACAGTCTGCCGATGGATGCCCAGACCTTCAGGATCTGGGCCCGGCTGATGCATCGACGCTCGGACACCCTCTACGAAGACGCGATGATCGCCGCCACCGCCCTGCGCCATGGCCTGAAGGTCGTGACCCGCAACGTCGGTGATTTCGAATCCTTCGGCGTCGGCCTGGTGAATCCGTTCGCCTGATCGCCGGCCTGGGGCGCCGACGGACGACGTCCGTTTCGGTGCGCCATGCAGCGACATGGACCGGAAGGCACCGTCATGAGGCGATTTGGCACCATTTTTGCTTTCGATCGGTGCGTCAACCGGGCCATCCGGCGTCGACGCACCATCTCCAAGCAAATATCAAAGCCAATCTCCAATGGATGCACTCACTCGGGGCACGAACGCGCTCTTTCTTCTCCTTGGCGCCATCATGGTGTTGTCGATGCATGCGGGTTTTGCCTTTCTCGAACTCGGCACCGTGCGCAAGAAGAACCAGGTCAATGCGCTGGTCAAGATCCTGGTCGACTTCTCGGTGTCGACCATCGTCTATTTCCTGGTCGGCTTCGGCGTCGCCTACGGCACGCACTTCTTCGTCGGCGCCGAGCAACTGGCGGCCGGCAGCGGCTTCGAGCTGGTGCGCTTCTTCTTCCTGCTCACCTTCGCCGCGGCGATCCCGGCCATCATCTCGGGCGGCATCGCGGAGCGCGCGAAGTTCTGGCCGCAGCTGATCGCCACGGCCGTCATCGTGGGCCTGGTGTATCCGCTCTACGAGGGCATCGCCTGGAACCGGGCCTTCGGCATCCAGGACTGGCTGGCCCGGGTCACGGGCAACGAGTTCCACGACTTCGCCGGCTCGGTGGTGGTCCATGCGATGGGCGGCTGGCTGGCGCTGCCGGCGGTGCTGCTGCTGGGGGCGCGCCGCAACCGCTACCGGGGCGACGGCTCGCTGAGCGCGCACCCGCCCTCGAACATCCCGTTCCTGGCCCTCGGCGCCTGGGTCCTGTGCGTGGGCTGGTTCGGCTTCAACGTGATGAGCGCCCAGACGATCGACAAGATCTCGGGCCTGGTGGCGGTCAATTCGCTGATGGCGATGGTCGGCGGCACGCTGGTGGCGCTGGCGTTGGGCAGGAACGACCCCGGCTTCGTCTACAACGGGCCACTGGCGGGCCTGGTGGCGGTCTGCGCCGGATCCGACCTGATGCACCCGATCGGCGCGCTGGTGGTGGGAGGCGTGGCCGGCGCGATCTTCGTCAAGATGTTCACCCTGACGCAGAACAAGTGGAAGATCGACGACGTGCTCGGCGTCTGGCCGCTGCATGGCCTCTGCGGGACCTGGGGCGGCATCGCGGCCGGGATCTTCGGCAGCCGGGCGCTGGGCGGCATCGGCGGGGTGAACCTCTGGGCCCAGCTGGTCGGGGTGGCGATCGGGGTGGCCTGGGCGCTGGTCGCCGGCGCAGCGGTCTATGGCGTGCTGCAGGCCACGCTGGGGCTGCGGCTGTCGCAGGAGGAGGAGTACGACGGCGCCGACCTGTCGATCCACCACATCTCGGCAACCCCGGAGCGCGAAGCCAACTGGTAGGGCGGCGCCCGGGCCGGCGCTCAGGCGGCGAGCGCGGCGCGGACTTTTTCGATCACCCGGACGTAGGGCGCGGCGAAGTCCTCCAGCGACGCGTCCGGCGTCAGCCAGCTGAAGCTGAACACCAACCCGTCTTCTTCGGGGCTTCCCATTGCGACATGGTCGAAGGTTTCGGGCAGCGGGTGTTCGAAGCGCATCAGGAACAGGTGCCACAGCTGCGGATGGCGGTGCTTGTTGCCTTCGACGCCGGCCTCGCAGTAGCGGTCGATGGTGCCCAGCGGCTCCAGCGGCCCCGCGTAGTCGACCCCCGACTCTTCCAGCAATTCGCGCCGCACAGCGTCCTCGGGCGCTTCGCCAGGCTCGATCGTGCCCTTGGGCAGCTGCATGCCGCGGTCCTCGGGATGGTGGAACACCAGCAGCCGGCCCTGGGCATCGACCAGGCAGGCGCAGGCCTTGAGGACCGGGCGCGACTTCATGCTCAGGCGCCGGCGAGTGCCGCCTTGACGGCGGCGCTGACCTGGCCCATGTCGGCCTTGCCGGCCAGCCTGGCCTTGACCGCGCCCATCACCTTGCCCATGTCGCCCGGGCCCTTGGCGCCGAGCTCGGCGACGATCGCCCGGACCTCGACCGCCACCTCGTCGGCGCTCATGCGCTGCGGCAGGTAGACCTCGAGCACCTTGATCTCGGCCGCTTCCTTGTCGGCCAGGTCGGTGCGGCCGCCCTGGGTGAAGGCGGCGACCGAGTCCTTGCGTTGCTTGACCAGCTTGTCGACGATCGCGACCACCATCGCGTCATCGAGTTCGATGCGCTCGTCGACTTCCTTCTGCTTGAGGGCCGCGAGCAGCAGGCGGATGGTGCCCAGGCGCTCGGCGTCCTTGGCGCGCATCGCGGTCTTCATGTCTTCGGTGATCTGGTTCTTGAGGCTCATGGCTGGCTTTCTTTGATGGAGCGACAAACAAAAGCCGCGGCAGGGTGTCCCTGGCGCGGCTCGATCCGGATTGAACCGGGCGGTGGCCTGTGGCCAACGCTGCGGGTGCTTAGTACAGCTTCTTGGGGAGCTGCATGCTGCGCACGCGCTTGTAGTGGCGCTTGACGGCCGCGGCCTTCTTGCGCTTGCGCTCGGCGGTCGGCTTTTCGTAGAACTCGCGGGCACGCAGGTCGGTCAGCAGGCCGAGCTTTTCGATGGTGCGCTTGAAGCGGCGCAGTGCGACGTCGAAGGGCTCGTTTTCTTTTACGCGGATGGTGGTCATTTAGGGATCGGTTGGTTCATTTGGCCTGGGGAGATCGAGGCCCCGGGCCGGGGTTCCTCAACTGAAAAATGGGGTGGGCCGTTGAGGGGAGGCCGAAGTTAGCCCGACATTATAGCGTCAGCTTTGGGTTGCGCCACCAGCGCCTGGGCACAGGCGTGCGCACTGGCCCAGGCCCACTGGAAGTTGTAGCCGCCGAGCCAGCCCGTGACATCGACCACCTCGCCGATGAAATAGAGCCCCGGCTGCTTCGATTCGAGGGTCTGGGAGGACAGGTCGCGGGTGTCGACGCCGCCGGCCGTGACCTCGGCCTTCTTGTAGCCCTCGGTGCCGCTGGGCGTGATCTGCCAGCGCGCGATGCGCTCGGCCAGGGCCGCCAGCGCCCGGTCGGCGGCCTCATTGATCGGGCGCTGCAGGGCGGCGTCCTGGCCGACCCAGGCGTCGGCCAGCCGGGACGGCACCCAGGCCGCCAGTTCGTTGCCGATCCGCTTGCGGGAGCGCTGCTTGGCCTCGGACAGCGCCGCCGCGACGTCGGTGCCGGGCGCGAAGTCGAGGGTCAGGGGCGCGCCGGGCTTCCAGTAGCTCGAGATCTGCAGCACCGCAGGACCCGACAGGCCGCGATGGGTGAACAGCAGGTCTTCATGGAACGCCATGCGCTCCTTTTTGCTGCCGGTCTCGATCTGCACCGGCAGCGCCAGCCCGGCCAGCCCCGCATACGGTTCCCAGGCCTCGCCGCCGAAGGTCAGCGGCACCAGCGCCGGCCGCGGCGTGATGACGCGCAGGCCGAACTGGGTGGCGATCCGGTAACCGAAGTCGCTGGCGCCGATCTGCGGGATCGAGAGGCCCCCGGTCGCGACCACCAGGCGGGGCGAGCGCACGGCGCCGCGGCCGGTCTGGATCGCATAGCCGCCGTCGTCCGACCACGAGACGGCGCCGACGCTGCAGGGCTGCCAGTGGGTCACGCCGCCGGCTGCGCACTCGGCCAGCAGCATGTCGATGATCTGCTGCGACGGGCCGTCGCAGAACAGCTGGCCCTTGTGCTTCTCGTGGAAGGCGATGCCGTGGCGCTGGACCAGCGCGACGAACTGCTGCGGCGTGTAGCGCGACAGCGCGGAGCGGCAGAAGTTCGGGTTGTCGCCGATGAAGTGGCGCTGGGGTGCGCGCACGTCGAGGTCGCGGTTGGTGAAGTTGGCGCGGCCGCCGCCCGAGATGCGGATCTTCTCGGCGATGCGCTCGCCATGGTCGAGCAGCAGCACCTTCAGGCCGCGTTGGCCCGCCACGCCGGCGCAGAAGAGGCCGGCGGCGCCTGCGCCGATGACGACGACGTCGAAGCTGTCCAACGGGCCGGTCTCAGGTGCCGAAGCGGGCCGACGGGACGCCGGCCGCAGCCAGGCCGCGCAGCACGTCGCCGACCACGATCACCGACGGGCTGGCCATGGCCGCGCCCGCGATGTCGGCCCGCAGCCGCGCCAGGGTGGTCGCGATGTGGCGCTGCTGCGGCAGGCTGGCATGCTGGATGACGGCGACCGGCGTGTCACCGGGCAGCCCGTGCAGCAGCTCGTCCTGGATGTGGGCGACGCCGGCGACGCCCATGTAGATCACCAGCGTGAGGCGGGCGTCGCGGGCGGTGGCCGCCAGCTGGCGCCAGTCGGTCGGGTGTTCGCCGGCGGCGTAGCCGGTCTTGGCATGGCCGGTGACGAACACCACGCCCTGGGCATGGTCGCGGTGGGTCAGGGGCACGCCCAGCGCCGTGACCGCGGCCAGGCCGGCCGTGATGCCGTTGACGACCCGGACCTCGATGCCATGCTCGCGCAGGTGCTCGACCTCCTCGCCGCCGCGGCCGAAGATGAAGGGATCGCCGCCTTTCAGGCGGACCACGGTCTCGCCTTCCTGCACCGCGGTGATCATCAGGCGTTCGATGAAGGCTTGCGGCGTGCTGCGGCAGCCCCCGCGCTTGCCGACGTGGACGATGCGGGCGCCGGGCCGGGCGTAGGCCAGGATCTCGTCGTTGACCAGATCGTCGACCAGCAGCACGGTCGCGGCCTGGATCGCCTTGACCGCCTTGAGGGTCAGCAGCTCGGGGTCGCCGGGACCGGCGCCCACCAGCGTGCAGCTGCCTTGGAGGGAAAGTTGGCTCATGGGATCTCCGCGGTGTGGGTGGCGCGTGTCTCTTGCGCGCGCTGCGCCAGTTGAAGGACGTGCGCCACCTGCTGCGCCAGCGCGTCGGGCACCGGCAGCTCGCCAGCCAGCACGCGCCGGGTGTAGGTGGCCGTGGTCTCGACGTCGATCTCGCTCGGCAGGCCGGGCACTTCGGCCTGGGTGCCGGGCTGCTGCGCCTGCAGCGCGATGCGTTGCCCGCGCACGAAGCCGTCGACCTGCGCGGTGCGGCGCGGGTCGGCCGCGCTCTCGCCCTCGAGGCCGCGCGACAGCAGCGCGGTCATGCCGGTGAGCTCGAAGGTGGCGGCCATCGAGCGCGCGTATTCGGGATGGGTGTAGCTGCCGATCACCACGCAGTCGCCGAGGCTGGGCTGCATCAGCTTGACCACGCTGTGGCCCGGGTTGCGCAGGCCGACCACTCGGCGCACATCGAGCAGGCGCTTGAGCCCGGGGCTCAGCAGCGCGGTCGGCGCGAACACCGCCTCGCCGCCGGCGATCGGGCGGATTGCCCCCAGCGCCGGCACCTCGAGCGCGGCCAGCACGCTGGACGCCAGGACCCGGGTCGATTCGGTGGCCGCACCGTGCACCAGCACGGGCAGCCCCTCGCGCGCCAGCAGCAGCGCCAGCAGCGGCGTCAGCACCGGCAGCCGGCGGGCGCCGTTGTAGCTCGGCAGCACGACCAGCGGCCGCTCGCCGGCCGGGAAGCGCGCCAGCCGGGCATGGGTGGCATCGAGGAAGCCGGCCAGCTCCTCGGGCGTCTCGCCCTTGATCCGCATCGCCAGGCAGAAGGCGCCCATCTCGAGGTCGGTGATGCTGCCGTCCAGCACCTGGCCGAACAGGTCCGCAGCCTGTTCGCGGGCGAGCGGCTTCGCGCCGCGGGCGCCGCGGCCGATTTCCTTGATGTAGTGACTGATTCCCATGGGTGCCGGATTGTCCCGCATGCCTTATGCCGGTTGGGCAGTGGGCTTATGCCCCGCCACGCCGGCACGCACCATGCGCTTGAGTTCGGGCAGGCAGGAGCCGCAGTTGGTGCCGCACTTGAGCGCGCCCTGCAGTGCGGCCAGGCCTTCGGTCTCGTCGCCCGGGCCGCTCGCCAGCTGCGCCTCGATCGCGGTCTGCGTGACGCCGAAGCAGCTGCACACGACCTTGCCGCGCGCGGCCACGCCGGCCGGTGCCGTGGCGCCGGGGCGCAGCAGCTGGCGGCCGTAGGCCTGGGCCGGCAGGCGGTCCTGCAGCAGGGCCTTGATCCAGGCTTCGGCGCGCGTGTCGCCGCCGAGCAGGAAGCCTTCGAGCCGGGCGTCGACGCCGTCGCGTGCCAGCCGCACGGCGCGCCGCTGGCCGCGCCGGGCATCGGCGTAGCGCAGCGTGTCGGCGCCGCCGAGCGCCAGCAGGTTCTCGATCTGCGCCAGCACGGCGTCCGGCGGAGCCTCGTAGCCGGCGGCCCGGAACAGGATGCCGGTGCGCTCGGCCGCGCCGCCTTCGAGCGCGCCGCCGGTGCCGAAGGGCACGCAGCTGGCGAAGGGAAAGCTCTGCATCAGGGCGCGCAGCGCGCCGGCCGTGTCCAGCGCCGCATCCTGGGGCAGCCAGGCGGCAGCGAGCAGCGACCAGGGCAGCTCGGCCTTGAGGATCTTAACTGCCGCGTGCTTGAGTTCCGGCTGCTTCGAGTCGGGGCAGTAGCTTGGCGTGGTGAGTGCGTTGACGCCCGCCAGCCGTTCGCCCGTGCTCGAGCTGCCGCTCAGGTACTCGCCGCCCCAGTGCATCGCGATGAAGGCCTGGGACAGGCCGACTTCCGTGCTGGCGGCGAGCGGCAGCACGATCGAGCCGCGGCGCGACGTCACATGCACCAGGTCGCCTTCGGCCAGCTGACGGCGCGCCATGTCCTGCGGGTGCATCTGCACGCTCGGCTCGGCCACGTGGCCGAACAGCCGGCCCAGCGTGCCGGTGCGGCTCATGCCGTGCCACTGGTCGCGCAGCCGGCCGGTGTTGAGCGAGAACGGATAGCGCGCCTCGCGGGCCTCGGCCACCGGCTTGTAGGGCGTGTCGACGAAGCGGGCCCGGCCATCGGGGGTCGGGAACACGCCGTCTTCGTAGAGCCGCGCACGGCCGGCCGCTTCGCCCTCGCGCAGCGGCCACTGCTGCGGCGCCGCCTCGAGCATCGCGTAGCTCATGCCGGTGATGTCGAGGTCGCGCCCGCGGGTGCTTTCGCGGTGCTCGTTCCAGACCGATTCGGCGTCGGCGTAGGGGAAGAGGGTGGCCGGGAGGCCGGCGCGCGCGAGCCGGGCTTCGAGCCGGCGCGCGAAATCCACGCCGATCGCCCAGTCGCCGCGCGCCTGGCCAGGCGCCGCCACCGCCGGGCGCACGCGCGACATCCGGCGTTCGCTGTTGGTGACCGTGCCTTCCTTCTCGCCCCAGGTGGTGGCCGGCAGCAGGAGGTCGGCGTAGTCGCAGGTCGCGGTGGTCGAGAAGGCCTCCTGCACCACCACGAACTCGCAGCGCTGGAGCGCGCGGCGCACGGTGGCCTGGTCGGGCATCGACTGCGCCGGGTTGGTGCAGGCGATCCAGAGGGCCCGGATCTCGCCGTCGGCCGCCGCCTGGAACATCTCGACCGCGGTCTTGCCGGCCTTCGCCGGCACCTCCGGCACGCCCCACAGGGCCGCGACTTCGGCCCGGTGCGCGGGGTTGGCGAGATCGCGGTGGGCCGACAGCAGGTTGGCCAGGCCGCCGACTTCGCGGCCGCCCATCGCGTTGGGCTGCCCGGTCAGCGAGAACGGACCGGCCCCGGGCTTGCCGATCTGCGCGGTGGCCAGGTGCAGGTTGATGAGCGCCGCGTTCTTGGCGGTGCCCGAGGACGACTGGTTGAGGCCCTGGCAGTAGAGGCTCAAGGTCGCCGCCGAGGTCGCGAACAGCCGCGCGGCCTGCAGCAGGTCGTCCTTGGCGATGCCGCAGACCTGCGCCACGCGGTCGGGCGTGCAGTCGCGCACCGTGGCCTTGAGCGCATCGAAGCCCGTGGTGTGCGCGGAGATGTAGCGGGCATCGGTCCAGCCTTCCCAGAGCATCAGGTGCAGCATGCCGTTGAACAGCATCACGTCGGTGCCGGGCTGGATCGGCAGGAACAGGTCGGCGATCTCTGCCGTGTCGGTGCGGCGCGGATCGGCCACGATGATCTTGAGCGCCGGGTTGGCGGCCTTGGCGTCCTCGATGCGGCGAAACAGGATCGGATGCGCCCAGGCCGTGTTGCTGCCGACGATGAACAGGCAGTCGGCGGATTTGAGGTCGTCATAGCAGGCCGGCGGCGCGTCGGCGCCGAGCGTCTGCTTGTAGCCGGCCACCGCGCTGCTCATGCACAGGCGCGAGTTGGTGTCGATGTTGTTGGTGCCGATCAGGCCCTTGGCGAGCTTGTTGAAGACGTAGTAGTCCTCGGTCAGCAACTGGCCCGAGACATAGAAGCCCACGGCGTCCGGCCCGTGATCGCGGATCACCTGCGCGAACTTCCCGGCGGCGAGGTCGAGCGCGCCGTCCCAGCTGATCGCTTCGGGCGCCGAGCCTCGGGTGACCCGCTGCATGGGCCGCAGCAGGCGCGTCTGCATCGTGACCGCGGCGCTGGCCGTGAGGTGCAAGGTCGAGCCCTTGGTGCACAGGCGGCCGAAGTTGGCCGGGTGCTCGGGGTCGCCGCGCACACCCGTGATCTGCGCGCCATCGGATTCGATGATCACGCCGCAACCGACGCCACAGTACGGGCAGGTGGAGCGTGTTTCGTTCATGTCGTTCCTCAAGCCGCGACCGAGCGCTTCGGGCCGGCGACCGGGCGTTCGAGCTCGGTGGCATGGCCGGCCAGTTCCGCGCTGTCCAGGTGCACCACGCCGTCCGCCACCTTGACCGCGAAGCGCGGCGTGCAGCCTTCGTCGGGCGACTTCGCGCAGCCGTCGTCGAGCCCGATGGCCCAGTTGTGCAGCGGGCAGGCCACGCTGGTGCCGAAGACGATGCCCTGGCTCAGCGGGCCGCCCTTGTGGGGGCAGCGGTCGAGCAGGGCGAAGACCTGGTTCTCGGCATTGCGAAACACCGCGACGTCGATGCCCGCGGGCCGCGCCACGCGCCGTGCGCCCAGCACCGGGATGTCGTCGACGCGGCAGATGGCTGTCCATTGGTTCATGGCCGTGCTTCCTTTCAAACGGTCTGCGGCAGCGCGCCGACCACCGCCACCGGCGTGAACTGCCGGACGTCGACCGACGCCTGGCTCGACTCGAACCACGGATCGGGTTCGCCGTCGAGCGCGAATTGCAGCCGTTCCCAGAGCGCCTTGCGGCCCTCGGCGTCTTCGAGGATCCGCTTCTTCACGTGGTCGAGGCCGACCCGTCCGATGTAGTGCACGGTGCGCTCCAGGTACCAGCCTTCCTCGCGGTACAGCTGCAGGAAGGCGCCGGCGTACGCCATCACTTCCTCGGCGCTCTTCACCTTGACCAGGAAGTGCGCCACCTCGGTCTTGATGCCGCCGTTGCCGCCGACATAGATCTCCCAGCCCGAGTCGACGCCGATCACGCCGACGTCCTTGATGCCCGATTCGGCGCAGTTGCGCGGGCAGCCCGAGACCGCCAGCTTGACCTTGTGCGGCGAGTACATCGCCCACAGCGCGCGCTCCAGGTCCTTGCCCAGCTGGGTCGAGTCCTGGGTGCCGAAGCGGCACCACTCGCTGCCGACGCAGGTCTTCACCGTGCGCAGCGACTTGGCGTAGGCGAAGCCCGAGGGCATGCCGATGTCCTTCCAGACGTTCTCCAGGTCTTCCTTCTTCACGCCCAGCAGGTCGATGCGCTGCCCGCCCGTGACCTTGACCGTCGGGATCTTGTATTTGTCGGCCGCATCCGCGATGCGGCGCAGCTCGTCGGGCGTGGTGTGGCCGCCCCACATGCGCGGGATCACCGAGTAGGTGCCGTCCTTCTGGATGTTGGCGTGGCTGCGCTCGTTGATGAAGCGGCTCTGCGGATCGTCCTTGGCCTCCTTGGGCCAGGTCGAGATCAGGTAGTAGTTGACGGCCGGGCGGCAGCTGGCGCAGCCGTTGGGCGTGCGCCAGCCGAGATTGCGGTAGACCTCGTCGTGCGTCAGGTAGTGTTGCTTGCGGATCGCTTCGCGCACGTCCTGGTGGCTGACGTCGGTGCAGGCGCAGACCGCCTTCTTCTTCGGCGTGGCGGAGTAGTCGCCGCCGGCCGTGAACATCAGGATCTGCTCGACCAGTCCGGTGCACGAGCCGCACGAGGCGCTGGCCTTGGTGTGCTTCTTGACCTCCTCCAGCGTGAACAGGCCGCGGTCCTTGATCGCCTTGCAGATGGTGCCCTTGTTGACGCCGTTGCAGCCGCAGACCTCGGCGTCGTCGGGCATCGAGGCAGCCTTGCTGTGGCCCTCGTGGCCGGTGTCGCCGATGTTCGATTCGCCGAACATCAGCTTGTCGCGGATGTCGTGCACGCTGCGGCCGTCGCGCAAGAGCTTGAAGTACCAGCTGCCGTCGACCGTGTCGCCGTAGAGGCAGGCGCCGACCAGCTTGTCGTCCTTGATCACCAGCTTCTTGTAGACGCCGCCGAAGGGGTCGCTCATGACGATTTCCTCGGTGCCTTCGCCACCCATGAATTCGCCGGCCGAGAACAGGTCGATGCCGGTGACCTTGAGCTTGGTCGAGGTCAGCGAGCCCAGGTAGCGGCCGATGCCGAACTGCGCCAGGTGGTTGGCCGCCACCTTGGCCTGCTCGAACAGCGGCGCCACCAGGCCGTAGGCGATGCCCCGATGCGCCGCGCATTCGCCGACCGAGTAGATGCGGGCGTCGGTCACGGTCTGCAGGGTGTCGGTCACCACGATGCCGCGGTTGACATGCAGCCGGGCCTTCTCGGCCAGCTCGGTGTTGGGCCGGATGCCGACCGCCATCACGACCAGGTCGGCTGCCACCTCGGTGCCGTCCTTGAAGCGGATCGCGCTGACCCGGCCGTCGGGTCCGCCGACCAGCTCCTGCGTCTGCGCGCCCATCATGAACTTCAGCCCCCGGTCTTCCAGCGACTTCTGCAGCAGCTTGCCCGCGACGTCGTCGAGCTGGCGCTCCATCAGCCAGGGCATCACGTGCACCACGGTCACGGTCATGCCGCGCAGCATCAGGCCGTTGGCCGCCTCCAGCCCCAACAGGCCGCCGCCGATCACGACCGCGTTCTTGTGCGTGCGGGCGGTCTCGATCATGTAGTCGGTGTCGGCGATGTCGCGGTAGGCGATCACGCCTTTCAGGTCCTTGCCGGGCACCGGCAGCATGAAGGGGTTGGAGCCGGTGCACAGCAGCAGCCGGTCGTAGGCGGCCTCGGTGCCGTCGTCGGCGCGCACGACGCGCTTGACGCGGTCGATCTCGACCACCTTCTTGCCGGCATGCAGCGTGATGTGGTTGTCGGCGTACCACTCCCAGCTGTTGAGGACGATTTCGTCCACGGTCTGCTCGCCGGCCAGCACCGGGGACAGCAGGATGCGGTTGTAGTTCGGATGCGGCTCGGCGCCGAATACGGTGATGTCATAGAGCTCGGGCTCGATCTTGAGCAGTTCCTCGAGCGTGCGCACGCCGGCCATGCCGTTGCCGACCATCACGAGTTTCATCTTCTTCATGGGGCTGGACCTTTCGTGGAATCAAATCAGGCGGAGTGGCCCGCGATGCGCGTGGAGAATCGCGCCATGAGCTTTGAAGTGGACATCGGCTACAGCAGCCAGCGCGGGCCGCGCGACGTCAACGAGGACTTCGCCGGCACCGTGCACGCGCCGCCGGGCGAGGAGGCGCGCGGCCTGATCGCCGCCATCGCCGACGGCGTGTCCGCCGGCGGCCATGGCCTGGAGGCGGCACAGACCACCGTGATGGGCCTGCTGGCCGACTACTTCGCGACGCCCGACACCTGGGAGCCGACCGCGGCCCTGGACCGGCTGATCGGCGCCCAGAACGCCTGGCTGGCCGACCACAACCGGCGCCGGCAGGGCGGCGGCACCGCGCTCACCACCTTGACCGCGCTGGTATTGCACGGCCAGAGCTACACGCTGGCCCACGTCGGCGACACGCGCGCCTGGCAGGTGCGCGACGCCGGCGAGCCCGCCGTGCCGCTGACCCAGGACCACGCCTTCGAGCATCCGGACCTGCGCAGCCGGCTGACCCGGGCCATCGGCCTCGACGACCAGGTGCGGGTCGATTACGCGCAGGGCGAGGTCCGTGTCGGCGATTGCTTCGTGCTGACCTCCGATGGCGTGCACGGCGCACTCAAGGCGCAGCAGCTGGCGCGCTTCGCACTGCAGGGCACGGCGCTGCAGGGCAGCGAGGCGCTGGTGCGGGCGGCGCTCGCGGCCGGTTCGCGCGACAACGCCACCGCGCTGGTGATCCGCGTGATCGGCCTCGACGCGCGCCAGCTCGACGACGAGCTCGGCGACGTCCGTCGGCTGGCGCCGCCGCCGGCGCTGAAGGTCGGCGACGTGCTCGACGGCTACGCCATCACGGCACGGGTGGCCGACACCGGCGTGCACCTGCTCTACCAGGCGCGCCATCCGGTCACGCGGGAGCTGGTCGCGATCAAGACGCTGCATCCCTCGCGCGCCGGCGATCCCGAGGAGCGCGCCATGCTGGCGCACGAGGCCTGGCTGGGCCTGCGCGTCAGCGCCCGCGCGGACAGCGGCTTCGTCCGCGTGCATGAACGCGCCGAGGACGCCAGCGCGCTCTACGTCGTGTTCGACTGGCATGGCGGCCGCACGCTCGAACAGCTGCAGAAAACCGGCCCGCGGGGCGCCGCGGCCGAGGTGATCGGCGCGGCCATCGCGATCGCCAAGGCACTGGGCCGGCTGCATCGGCAGGGGGTGGTGCACCGCGACATCAAGCCCGGCAACCTGCACCTGGGCGAGGACGGCCGCTGGCGCATCCTCGACCTGGGCGTCGCGCTGTCCGGGCGCGAGGGCGAGGCCCAGCGCGAGCTGCACGCCGGCACGCCGAGCTACATCAACCCCGAGCAGTGGCAGGGTGCCGACGCCGATGCCGGCAGCGACCTGTTCGCGCTCGGCGTCACGCTCTACCAGTGGCTGGCGGGACGACTGCCCTACGGCGAGATCGAGCCCTACCAGCTGGCGCGCTACCGGCGCGACCCGGCTGCGCTGTCGCGCATCCGGCCCGACGTTCCCGTCTGGCTCGACCACCTGGTGTGCAAGGCGGTGGCGCGCGATCCGCGCCAGCGCTTCGAGACCGCCGAGGAGCTGGTGCTGGCGCTGGAGCGTGGGGCGTCGCGTCCCGTTGGTCCGCCCGGCCACACGCCGCTGATCCGCCGCGACCCGGCCGCGCTCGTCAAGATCGCGCTGGCGGTGTCGCTGCTGCTCAACGCCCTGCTCGTGCTGTGGTTGCTCTTCTTGCCGCGCTGACATGATGGGCGGCCTCTTCAGCGCTGGCGCGCCGTCTTGCGCGGGGCGGCGTACTTGACCGCCGAGGGAGAGGCCGCGACCCGCGCACGACCGCCTTTCTCGGCCCAGGTCCGGGTCCAGCGGATCTGCATCACGCGCATCACGCCGAGCATCACCAGCGACAGCAGGGCGAAGAAGACGAAGCCCCAGGTGTAGCTGCCGAGGTACTGCTTGGACAGGCCCATCGCATTGGGCACCAGGCCGCCGCCGAGGGCGCCGATCTCGCCGATCATCGAGCCGGCCACCGCGGTGCTGGCCGGCCAGCGCAGCGGCACCAGCTGGAACAGGGCGCCGTTGCCCGCGCCCAGTGCCGCGAAGCAGGCGATCAGCAGCAGCGTGGTGAGCACCAGCGAAGACGACGAGATGCCCACCAGCACCAGGCCGCCGGCCACCACCGTCAGCACCAGGGTCAGCGTGTTGACACCGCCCCAGCGGTCGGAGATCCAGCCGCCGACGACGCGCACCGCGGCACCCATGAAGGCGGCCAGCATGGTGAGCTGCCCCGCCTGCACCTTGCTGACGCCGAACTGGTCGTAGTAGTAGGACGGCAGGAAGGTGGTCAGGCCGATGAAGCCGCCGAAGGTCACGCCGTAGATCAGGCTGAAGACCCAGCCGTCCTTCTCGAACAGGCAGGCGATGTGTTCGCGGAAACTGGCATGGCTGTCGATGTCCGGCGGCTCCTTGGCGAACACGATCATGACGACCATCGGCACCAGGATGGCGCCGGCGGCGACGCCGTACACCGCCTGCCAGCCCAGCCATTGCGCCAGCGGCGGCGCCACCAGCACCGACACCGCGGTGCCGACATTGCCGGCGCCGACCAGGCCCATCGCGAGGCCCTTGTGCTGCGGCGGGAACCAGCCCGAGCCGAGCGACAGCGCGACGCCGAAGCTGGCGCCCGCGATGCCCAGCAGCACGCCCATCGCGAGCAGGTCGTTGAAGCTCTTCACGAAGAAGAAGCCGAACAGCATCGCCACCGCGATCAGGCCCATCTCGACCAGCGTCGCGTTCTTGCGGCCGATGTACTGCGACAGGATGCCGAGCGGAAATCGCATCAGCGCGCCGGCGATGATCGGCACCGACAGCATCAGCCCCTTCTGCGCCGGCGAGAGATCGAAAGTCTCGCCGATGAAGGGCGCCATGGCGCCGTTCAGCACCCAGATGCAGCACGAGAAAGAGAAATAGAGGAAGGCCGCGAACAGCGTCGGGCCGTGGCCTGTTTTCAGAAACGTCTTGAAGCTGGTCATGGCAGTCCATGCGAAATGCCGCGGCCCGGCCGTGAGCGGGCCGTGTCGTCGGGCGGGGTTGGGAAGGTGTGGCTGCCGCGGCAGTCGGCAGCCTGGAGGGTGTGTCCGGCCTTGTCGCTGCCGGACGGCGGGCAGGAACCTGCCGCTTCACCAAAGCGGTGCTTCGTTACACCGCCCCCTGAATTACGCAAAAGACGTGCCAGTAACTTGAGCGTTGGCTGGCCTATGCTGTGGATCTGTTTCCGATTGCCACCGTGACCCGATTTCTCGTTGCTCCTCCTCCCGAAAGTGCTGCCGATGCGCTGCCCGTGGCCCTCGACCCGGCGCTGGCCCACGGTTTCGTCGCGGTCGCCTGCGGCGATCTGGTGCGCCAGATCGAGGCGTCGGCACCACGACAGGTCCTGATCTGGCTGCCAGGCTCGGTGCCTGGACCGTTGCTCGATGCGCTGCGGGCCTGGTCGGGCCTGCCGCCCTGCGCCATTGGCCTGGTCAGCGCGCCGCTCGACGGTGCGGCCCACGCGCAGCTGGTGGCGCTCGGCGTGCACGCGTGGGCGCCGGCCGATCGCATCGACGCGCCGGCCCTGGCAGCGCTGCAGGCGCGTGCCGACGCCCGCTGGCAGCGCGAGGGCGCACTGCGCGGCGAGCTCGAAGCGCTGCGCACCCGCCTCGATGAGCGCAAGTGGGTCGATCGCGCCAAGGGCCTGCTGATGTCGGCCCGCGGCATTGGCGAGGACGAGGCCTTCGGCCTGCTGCGCGGCGCCGCCATGCATGCCAACCTTCGGCTCGGCGAAGTCTCGCGTTCGGTGCTCGAGGCCGCGCAGTGGGCCGATGCGATCAACCGCGCCGGCCAGCTGCGCATGCTGTCGCAGCGGCTGGTGCGGGTCGCGGCACAGGCCCTGGCCGGCATCGACGTGCGGCGCGCCCGGGTGCTGCGCACGCAGTCGACCGAGCGGGTGAAGCACAACCTGGATCATCTCGCCGCCCTGGCGCTCGGCGCGCCCGCCACCGCGGCGCTGGACCGGGTGCGCGGCGCCTGGCAGGAACTGGAAACGGCCCTCGCGGCGCGGCCGGCGGCGTCGGCGCTCGATGTGATCGATGCCCGGGCCGAGGCGCTGCTGCGGGCCGCCGAAGCGCTGACCGAGGCGCTCGAAGCCTCCGGCGCTCGGCGGGCGCTGCGGATCGTCAACCTCTGCGGCCGGCAGCGCATGCGGGCCCAGCGGCTGGCCAAGGAGGCGCTGCTGGCGGCGCCGTCGCAGGACCGGATGGCCGCGACGATGGACGAATTCGAGGCCGCGCTGCGGGAGCTCGAAGCCGCGCCGCTGAGCTCGCCCGAGATCCGTGCGGCGCTGGCGGTCGCGCGCGACGAATGGCTGCACCTGCTGGGTGGCGTGCGGGCCCTCGACAGCGCCGAGGGCCGGGCGTCGCTGGTGCGCGCCAGCGACGCGCTGGTCGACACCTTCGAGCAGCTCACCGCCGCGTACGAGCACAGCCTGCAGGTGATCATGTCCTGAGTCCCGGTGCCGGGTGTTTGATTCAGGCAGCGACTTTTTCGACGTGCGCCTGGCGTGTGTAGAGGAAGTCGATCACGGCCTTGCGCGCATGCACGTAGACCGGGTCTTCGGCCAGCTCCACGCGGTTGCGCGGCCGCGGAATGTCGACCGCCAGCACCTCGCCGATGGTGGCGGCCGGGCCGTTGGTCAGCATCACGATGCGGTCCGACAGCAGCACGGCCTCGTCGACGTCGTGCGTCACCATCACGACGGTGCTGCGGGTCTTCTGCACGATCGCCAGCAGTTCGTCCTGCAGCTTGGCGCGGGTCAGGGCGTCGAGGGCGCCGAAGGGCTCGTCCATCAGCAGCACCTTGGGTTCCATCGACAGCGCCCGCGCGATGCCCACGCGCTGCTTCATGCCGCCCGAGATCTCGCCGGGCCGCTTCTGCGCCGCCGGCGTCAGGCCGACCAGTGCCAGCGCCGCCTCGGTGCGGGCCTTGAGCTGCGCCTTGTTCTCGGTCGCCGCGAACACGCGCTCGACCGCGAGGTACACGTTCTCGTGGCAGGTCAGCCAGGGCAGCAGCGAGTGGTTCTGGAACACCACCGCACGCTCCGGCCCCGGGCCCTTGATCTCGCGGTTGGCGCACAGCAGCACGCCCTGCGTCGGCGTGGTCAGGCCGGCGATCAGGTTCAGCAGCGTCGACTTGCCGCAGCCGGAGTGGCCGATCAGCGTGATGAATTCGCCCTTGGCCACGTTCAGGTGGACGTCGCGCAGCGCCAGGAAGCTGCCCTTGGCGGTCTTGAAGCGCTGTTCGACGCCTTCGATCGCGATGTACTTGGTGTCGTCGTTCATTGCTTGACCTCTTCGAACGTGAATGCGGTGGCGATCTTGACGAGCGCGAACTCGAGCACCAGGCCGACGATGCCGATGACGAAGATCGCGATGATGATGTTGGCGACGTTGAGGTTGTTCCACTCGTCCCAGACCCAGAAGCCGATGCCGACGCCGCCGGTCAGCATCTCGGCCGCGACGATCACCAGCCAGGCGGTGCCGACCGCCAGCCGCACGCCGGTCAGCATGTAGGGCAGCACGGCGGGGAACAGGATCCTGGTGAAGATCTTCCATTCGCTCAGGTCGAGCACCCTGGCGACATTCATGTAGTCGCTCGGCACGCGCTGCACGCCGACCGCGGTGTTGATGATCATCGGCCAGATCGAGCAGATGAAGATGGTCCAGATGGCGGCCGGGTTGGCGCCCTTGAACACCAGCAGGCCGATCGGCAGCCAGGCCAGCGGCGACACCGGCCGCAAGAGGCTGATCAGCGGATTGAACATGCGCGAGAGAAACTCGAAGCGCCCGATCGCGAAGCCGGCCGGGATGCCGACCGCGGCCGCCAGGCCGAAGCCCAGCGCCACCCGCTGCAGCGACGAGAGCACGTTCCAGCCCACGCCCTGGTCGTTCGGGCCCTTGCTGTAGAACGGGTCGCTGAACACGGTCAGCGCCTGCTGCCAGGTCGCGAGCGGCGACGGAAAGCCGGTGGTGCTCTTCAGCGCCACCAGTTCCCAGACCAGCACCAGCAGCGCGAAGCCGAGCACCGGCGGCAGCACGCGCAGCCAGACGGCGCGGAAATCGCGCGGCACGCGCGGCTTCGGTTCGAGCGCGGCCGGCGCAGCCGCGGCAGCCGGGCGGGCGACGGCTTTCGCCGCCGGCGGCAAGGCCGCGTGGGCCTCGAGGGGGGAATGGAAGACGGCACTGACCATGGTGGGCTCCTCAGGCATGGACCTTGAACGAATCGGCGTACTGCTTCGGGTTCTTGCCGTCCCAGACGACGCCGTCGAACAGCTTGCTGCTGCGCATCGTTTCCTTCGGCACCGCGGTCTTGGTGGCGGCGGCGGCTTGCTTGTAGATGTCGATCTGGTTGATCTGGGTCGCCACCTGCAGGTAGTCCGGATGCTCCTTCAGCAGGCCCCAGCGCTTGTGCTGGGTCAGGAACCACATGCCGTCCGACAGGTACGGATAGGAGACCGCGCCGTCGGCGTAGAACTTCATGTAGTTGGGGTCGTCCCAGTTCTTGCCGAGGCCGTTGGTGTAGCGCCCCAGGATGCGCTGGTTGATCGCGTCCACGCTGGTGTTGACGTAGCTCTTGTCGGCGATGGTCTCGGCCATCTTGTTCTTGTTCTGCAGGCCGGCGTCGATCCACTTGCCGGCTTCGAGGATCGCGGCGGTCACGGCGCGCGCGGTGTTCGGATACTTCTTCACGAAATCGCCGGTGGTGCCGAGCACCTTCTCCGGGTGGTCCTTCCAGATGTCCTGGGTGGTGATCGCGGTGATGCCGATGCCGTCCATGATCGCGCGCTGGCCCCAGGGCTCGCCGACGCAGTAGCCGTCCATGTTGCCGACCCGCATGTTGGCCACCATCTGCGGCGGCGGCACGGTGATGACCTTGGCGTCCTTCAGCGGGTTGATGCCGTTGGCCGCCATCCAGTAGTACAGCCACATCGCGTGGGTGCCGGTGGGGAAGGTCTGGGCGAAGGTGTATTCGGCCTTGTCGCCGGCCATCAGCTTGGCCAGGGAGGCACCGTCGACCGCACCCTTGTCGGCCAGCTTCTTCGACAGCGTGATGGCCTGGCCGTTGTTGTTGAGCGTCATCAGCACGGCCATGTCCTTCTTCGGCCCGCCGATGCCCAGGTGCACGCCGTAGACCAGGCCGTACAGCACGTGGGCGAAGTCCAGTTCGCCGTTCACCAGCTTGTCGCGCACGCCGGCCCAGCTGGCCTCCTTGCTCGGCACGATCTTGACGCCGTACTTCTTGTCGATGCCCAGCACCGAGGCCATCACGACGCTGGCGCAGTCGGTCAGCGGGATGAAGCCGATCTTGACTTCCTCCTTCTCGGGCTTGTCGGAGCCCTGGGCCCAGACGGCGGCGCGCAGTGCGGGGTCGAGCCCGACCACGCCCGCGGCGGCGGCCTGCAGCACTCGGCGGCGACTCAGTGTGGGTTTCAGCGCATCGGTCATGGGTCGTACTCCGGGAAGTAAAAAAAGCGGTTCGGAAAAACGAAAAGGCGCCCTCACCACGCACGGGCCGCTCGAAAACGAGCCCCTGCGGGATAAGGACGCCTTTGTCCGGTTCGGTGGGCCGCACCCGCCGTTGGATGCCGCCTGCCTGAAGACCTTCGTCGGTCTATGGACTGGGAGACAGCAAGCGGCGTGCCAATTTCTGATTGCTATGAAAAGAGGAGCATTGAATACCCGCCAATGCTTGCCGTGGCGCGGATTCCGCAAGAAGCCTGCCGTCGCGAAGTGCTTGTGCAGTGCACCATTGCGGGCCGGCGATGCACTCAAGGCGCCTTGTCGACGGGCAGGTACTCGGCCATCGCGAGCACCGATTCGGCGACCTCGACCAGGCGCCGGCCCTGGTTCATGGCGGTCTGGCGCAGCATCTTGTGGGCTTCCTCCTCGCGGATGCGGCGGTGCGCCATCAGGAGTCCCTTGGCGCGCTCGACCAGCTTGCGCTCGTTGAGGGCGGCGCGCACAGTGTCCAGCTCGTCGCCCATCGCCTGCAGCCGGCGTGACTGCTCCTGCACCATGTCGAGGATCGAGCGCTCGAGCTGCCGGCCGTAGGGCGCGCCGCCGGCCGGTGCATCCGGCGTTGCCGGCGCGTCGAGAAAGAAATCCGCCAAATCCGCCGTTTCCGCGCCGCTTTCGCCCTGCAGGCTGGCCAGCAGCGCCTCGTGGGCCTGCAACTCGCTGCGCGCCTGGGTGGTTTTGTGCAGGCAGAGCCGGCGCAGGTCGGCCGCCAGCCGCTCCTCGACCGCCTGCATGGCGTCGATGCGGCGGGTGCAGCAGTCGAACCAGGCCTGGCTCAGCTCGCTGTCAAGCGCCACGCCGGCCGGCGCCGCGCAGGCGATGCGGCGCAGCCGCTCCAGTTCGGCCAGCTGCGCGGCCGCCTGCACCGAGCCCCAGACCTCGGCCAAGCCGGGCGCGGCGAAGTCGGCGAACAGCGCGAAGCAATGCTCCTGCGAAGCGATCAGGTGCAGCCATTGCTGCTGGCGGGCGCCGTCGTTGCGGCCCGAGGCGAAGGCGGCGGCGCCGCAGGCCCGCTCCTGGCCCGCGAACTCCTTGCCCTGCATGAAGTTGAACAGCGCGACCAGGAGGCGCGAGATCTCCGGGTCGGTCGCGCCGTCGGCGGCCTCGAACACGACCGCGATCAGGCCGGCGATCAGCTTGCCGAAGGCGGCGGTCGACTGCGCGGCATCGATGTCCAGCGCGCCGATCCGCTGGCGCAACCCGGTCAGGGCGTCCATCCCCGGCAGCACCCAGGCGATCCGGCTGAACAGCCGCGCACCGTTGCCGATGCGGCCATCGGCGGCGTCGAGCTGGTCGAAGGCCAGGCGCACGGCCTGCTCCTGCCGCAGGCATTCGGCGATCTGGGCGTCGCGCTGCGCAACGAAGCGCTGGCCGCGCGACGCCAGCAGCACGTTCGAGATGCCGCGTTCGCGCTGCAGGGCATGGACCAGCCGGCCGATCGTCGCCACCAGCTCGCTGGTGCGCGCGAGCTGCTCCAGCTCGTCGATTTCGCAGCGCAGCGCGCCGACCAGGAAGCTCAATCCGGATTTCATCGGGGTGTTCTCGAGGCCCGGGGGCCGTTCCAGGGGAATGCAGCAACATCCGTGCCCCGGAACAGGGTGCCGCCTACACTCGACGGATGCATGTACTGGGAATCGAATCCTCCTGCGATGAAACCGGCGTGGCGCTGGTCGAGACCGTGGACGACGGCCTGCCGCGCCTGGCCGCGCACGCGCTGCACAGCCAGATCGCGATGCACCAGGCCTACGGGGGCGTGGTACCCGAACTCGCCAGCCGCGACCACATCCGCCGCGTCCTGCCGCTGACCGAGGCGGTGTTCGAAGAGGCCGGCCGGCGCCTGTCCGACGTCGACGTCGTCGCCTACACCCGCGGTCCCGGCCTGGCGGGCGCCCTGCTGGTCGGCGCCGGCGTGGCCTGCGCGCTCGGCGCGGCGCTCGACAAGCCGGTGCTCGGCGTGCACCACCTCGAAGGCCACCTGCTGTCGCCGTTCCTGAGCGCCGACCCGCCCGAATTCCCCTTCGTCGCGCTGCTGGTGTCAGGCGGCCATACGCAGCTGATGCGGGTCGACGGCGTCGGGCGCTACGCGCTGCTCGGCGAAACCATCGACGATGCCGCCGGCGAGGCCTTCGACAAGAGCGCCAAGCTCATGGGCTTGCCTTATCCCGGCGGCCCCTGGCTCGCCAAGCTGGCGGAGCAGGGCGATGCCGAGGCCTTCAAGCTGCCGCGTCCGCTGCTGCACAGCGGCAACCTCGACTTTTCCTTCGCCGGGCTGAAGACCGCGGTGCTGACCCAGGCCAAGAAGCTGGGCGACCAGCTGGAGGCCCGCAAGCCCGACCTGGCCGCCTCGACGCAGGCCGCGATCGTCGAGGTGCTGCTCAAGAAGTCGCTGGCGGCGATCGAGCAGACCGGGCTCGACCGCTTCGTGGTCGCGGGCGGGGTGGGCGCCAACCGCGTGCTGCGCCAGCAGCTCGATGCCGCCTGCGCCAGGCGCGGCGTGCGCGTGCACTATCCGGAGCTGCACCTGTGCACCGACAACGGCGCGATGATCGCGATGGCGGCGGCGATGCGGCTGCAGGCCGGCGTCCAGGCGCCGACCGGGCACTACGCCTTCGACGTCAGGCCGCGATGGCCATTGGCGTCGCCGCCGGACGCCTGAGTTCGCTGCGCGCCATCGAAGGCAGCGGCAGCACGTCGAGCATCTTGCGCCACAGCTGCGACCATTGGGGCCAGTCGTGGCCGCCTTCGGTGGTGAAGACGTGGCCGGTCGGCAGCGCGTCGGCCAGCAGCTGGTGGTTGGAGGCAAAGCGGTCGCTGAGCCCGAAGCCGAGGTACAGCGGCGGCAGCTGGGCGGCCTTCTGCGGCGAGGCGTACTGCTGCAGCCAGGGCCACAGCTTGCGGTCGACTTCCTCGTCCGGCGGCGGCCCCTCGGGCGCCTTCCAGGCCCGCAGGCCGCCGGCCTTGTGAATCTCGGCGCCGATCGGCCGCCGGCCCAGGTAGGGCGCCAGGGCAACGATGCCGTCGACCGCGCCGGGCTTTGCCAGTTCGTGGATGAGGGCGCCGAAGCCGCCGATCGAGATGCCCACCAGCCAGATCGACCGGTAGCCCAGCGCGCGCTGCGGCTCCAGCACGTCGTGGTGCAGCCGCTCGATGAAGGTCTGGTCGTAGTAGTAGGAGACGTCGGCGTCCACCAGCAGGGCGTCGGCCGCGAACTCGCGCTCCCGGACGGCGTTGACGAAGCCCTCGCGCTCGAACTCCTCGGGCTTCAGAAAAGCGCCAGGCAGGAAGACCAGCAGGGTATCGGCCCGGGCGTTGTTCTTGGCAAACTTCAAGTGCGTTTTCATGGCGCTTCGATCGGGCGCCCGCCACCTGCTGCCACCGCAGAACTCGACGATCCGGACGCTAATTAAGAAGAAAGCATTGAAAAAGACGTCACAGAACGTGACGTATTTGGCACTTATTGTGAGCCAGAACTGTGACAAGGCCGGCAACAGAAAGTTACCGACCTGCCTATTGAGAGGTATTGCGCCCGGGCCGAACCGGGCGCATGCACCGCGGGGCTCAGTTGATCGCGAGCTGGGCGACGTTGCTCACCGGCACCAGCTTGCCCAGCTTCAGGCTCAGCACGCCGTTCTCGAGCTTGGCCTCGCTGGCGGCGACGTCGATGTCCTGCGGCAGCTCGTACGCGGCCTTGATCTGGCGCTTGGCTTCGGCCTTGCTCTCGATGCGGACCACGGCGCCTTCGATGCCGATCGTGAGGTCGTCGCGCGACAGGCCGGGCACGTCCAGCGTGAGGGTCCAGGTCTTCTCGTCCTGTTCGACGTTGAGCGAACGCTGCGCACCCGAGAAGGCCTGGTTGACGAAGCGCTCGAGGCTGCGGTCATAGGTGCGCGGAACGAAGCGGGCGGTGCGGACTGCGGGGGCGAAAAACATGGTGAGACTCCTGGGCTGAGGGATTGCTTCCGGGACAAGAATGTGTGTCCCTTACACTGCGCGGCGTTCAACAAGACAAGTGCCGCATGCCATCGCATCTAGGCGCTGCAACAGGGGATTCAAGACAATGCCTTCCAACTTTATTTGGCGTCGACACGCCTTGAAATTGGCCGCTCTGGCGCTATGCGCGCCGGCCCTTCCGGCGGCGCTGGCGCAATCGGCGTCGCCGATCCGCCTGGCCCTGATCGAAAGCATGAGCGGCCCTTTCGCCAACACCGGCGAAGCCGTGTTCCGCAACCTGCTGTGGGCGGTCGAACGGGTCAACGCCCGCGGCGGCGTCAAGCTGCCGGGCGGCGCCCGCATGCTGCAGCTCGACCGCTACGACAGCAAGGGGCAGAACGAGGAGGCGCTCTCGGCGCTGCGGGCCGCGATGGACGACGGCGCGCGCATCGTGCTGCAGGGCAATTCG
>NZ_JASZYN010000008.1:0-321924 GCF_030316965.1 Variovorax sp. J31P207 | reverse complement strand
GCTTTGCCCGCGCTTGAACGGCGCACGCCTTGCTGCGCGCGGGCGCCTTGCATCCAGCCCCTTTGCTCGACAACGCGACCCCGGAAGTAGGGTGAACAGGCCCTACATGCGCAGGATTCCGCGGTCGACCCCGCGGACATCCGTCTTGCCGCAGAAGGCCATGGAGAGATCGAGTTCGTTCTGGATCAGGTGCAAGGCGGTGCTGACGCCTTTTTCTCCGAGGGCGCCCAAGCCGTACATCATGGCGCGGCCGATGTAGGTGCCGCGCGCCCCGAGCGCGATCGCCTTCAGCACGTCCTGCCCCGAGCGGATGCCGCCATCCATGTGCACCTCCACCCGGTGGCCGACGGCCTCCACGATGCGCGGCAGGGTGGAGATCGACGACGAGGCGCCGTCCAGCTGCCGCCCGCCGTGGTTGGACACCACGATCGCATCGGCCCCGCTGTCGATCGCCAGCCGCGCATCCTCGGGCTCCTGGATGCCCTTGACGATCAGCTTGCCGCCCCAGCGCTTCTTGATCCATTCGATGTCTTGCCACGACAGGCGGGGATCGAACTGCTCGCGGGTCCACTCCACCAGCGAGCCGATGTTGTCCACGCCCTTCGCGTGGCCGACGATGTTGCCGAACTGGCGATGCCGGGTGCCCAGCATGTTCCAGCACCAGCGCGGCTTGCTCGCCAGGTTCAGCAGGTTGCGCAGGGTCGGCCGAGGGGGCGTCGACAGGCCGTTCTTCTTGTCCTTGTGCCGCTGGCCGAAGACCTGCAGGTCCATGGTGACCACGAGCGCGGAACAGTTCGCGTTGCCGGCCCGCTCGATCAGGCCTTCGACGAAAGTCCGGTCGCGCAGCACATAGAGCTGGAACCAGAACGGATGGCGGCCGGTCGCCTCGGCCACCGCCTCGATCGGGCAGATGCTCATGGTCGACAAGGTGAAAGGTATGCCGAACTTCTGTGCCGCGCGCGCCGCCAGGATCTCGCCATCGGCATGCTGCATGCCGGTGAGACCCGTGGGCGCGATCGCCACCGGCATGCTGACCGGCTGGCCCACCATGGTGCTGGCGGTGCTGCGCTCGGTGATGTCCACCGCCACGCGCTGGCGAAACTCGATCTTGCCGAAATCCTCTTCGTTGGCACGGTAGGTGTATTCGGTCCACGAGCCGCCATCGACGTAGTCGTAGAACATCCGGGGCACGCGTTTCCTCGCCAGGCGGCGCAGGTCTTCGACGCAGGTGATCTCGTCCATCCGGGTTCAGGTCTTGCCGTACGACATGTAGGCGTCCTGGATCACGATATGGTCGGCGATGTACTTCGCGTCGTGCCACACGCCGTAGATGAAGGACGACGCACGGTTGACCAGGTTCGGCAATCCCAGGAAGTAGATGCCGCTCTCGGCCGAGATGCCCCGCTTGTGGAACGGCGCGCCCTTTTCGTCGAAGGCATTGACCTTCAGCCAGCTGTAGTCGAACGTGAATCCGGTGGCCCAGAGAATCGTCGTGATGCCAGCCTTCGCGAGGTCCAGGCTCATGATGGGTTCCTTGAGGCAGTCCGGGTCCGGCAGCAGCTCCCAGGCGTCGGGCTCCGGCGCAAAGGGCAGGCCGTTCTGCTCGATGTAGGCATCGGCTTCGCGCAGCACGTCGAAGTACGCCTGGTCGCCCTCCGCGACGTTCCTCGCCAGGCCTTCCTCGAATTCGATGACGCCGTCCTTGTAGGTCTTGGTCAAGCCGACCAGCGTGACGCCCATGTGCGCAAGGCGACGGAAGTCGACCGTCTTGCCGCCCTCGTAGCCGCTGACCGCGAAGGCGACGTGCTGCTTCTTGGGCTTGATCTTGACCTCGTCCCACAGGCCCAGCGCACCCAGCCACCAGCAGTAGTCGCGGCCCCGATAGGAGCGCGGCGGCCGGTAGTGCTCGCCCACCGAGAGGTAGACCGTCTTGCCGGCCTTGCGCAGCTCCTCGGCGATCTGCGAGCCGGAGGCACCCGCACCCACCACCAGCACGGCGCCTTCCCGCAACTGGCCCGGGTTCTTGTAGGTCGAGGAGTGCAGCTGCTGCACCGCATCGGTTTCGGGAACGATCTTCGGATAGGCCGGAATCTGGAAAGGACCGGTGGCGGAAACGACATTGCTCGCTTCGATGACGCCCTCGGAGGTCGTTACCTTGAAGCCCGGGCGACCCACGTTGCGCTCGACCTGCCTGACCTCGACACCGGTACGCACCGGCGCCTTCAGCATGGCGGCGTAGTCCTCGAAATACTGCGCCATGCGCTCCTTGGGCGGAAAGGACTCCGGCGAAACACCCTCGAACTTCAGTCCAGGAAAACGGTCGTGCCAGGCGGGGCCATTCGCGACCAGGGAATCCCAACGCTCCGAGCGCCAGCGTTCAGCGATCCGATTGCGCTCCAGCACCAGATGCGGCACACCCATGAGCGAAAGATGCTCGCTCATGGCAATGCCTGCCTGCCCAGCGCCGACGACCAAGGTATTGATTTTTTCCACTGACATGTGTGTTTCCTAAAGAAGATCGCCACTGATGCAAGTCGCCAGGCAACCTGGAGACACCAGTCATCGATGCAGGCGAGTCTGAAGAAGCACACCGCTTTTGAGAATCACGTTTTTCGGATTCAGGACTTAGGAAAAAGCAAAGCGCTGCCTGCAAGACTCTCGACAGAGGCCCTCGCACAGGCCCGTGCGCCGCGGCCGTCGAGGCCTTTCGTTTTTCCGAGGGTCCGCATCAATTTCGGCAAAGACCCGGTCGCGTACCCATGCCTTATCGTTCGGGCATGAAAGTAGTCCACTCCGACCCTGCAGCGCAGCCCAGCCTTTCGCATCCGCAGGCCGACACGGCCGTCAGCCTGGAAGGCGTGGTCAAGAAGTACCACGACCAGACCGTGCTGCACGAGGTCTCGCTGAAGATCAAGCGGGGCGAGTTCCTCACCCTGCTGGGTCCGTCGGGCTGCGGCAAGACGACGCTGCTCAACCTGATCGCGGGCTTTGCCGAGGCCGACAGCGGCGAGATCTTCATCGAGGGCCAGCCGGTGACCAGCGATCCGCCGCACAAGCGGCAGATCGGCATCGTGTTCCAGAACTACGCGCTCTTTCCGCACATGACCGTGGAGCGCAACATCGGCTATGGCCTGCGCATGCGGGGCGTGTCCAAGGACGAAGTGGCCCAGCGCGTCAAGGAGGCGATGGCCATGGTCAAGCTCACGGGCCTGGGCCACCGCAAGCCGCGCGAACTCTCCGGCGGCCAGCAGCAGCGCGTGGCGCTGGCGCGCGCACTGATCATCCAGCCCAAGGTGCTGCTGCTCGACGAGCCCTTCTCGGCCCTGGACAAGAGCTTGCGCGGCTCGATGCAGGTCGAGATCCGCGAGATCCAGCGCCGCCTGGGCCTGACGACCGTCTTCGTCACCCACGATCAGGGCGAGGCGCTGGCGATGTCGGACCGCATCGCCGTGATGTCGGCCGGCGTCATCCGCCAGATCGCATCGCCGGCCGACCTGTACCGCAGTCCGCAGGACCCGTTCGTGGCGTCCTTTCTCGGCGACGTGAACATCCTGCCGGCCCACTACCACGGCAAGACCGCCCACGAGATCCAGCTGCGCCTGGGCTCCGGCTATCTCAGCCTTCCGCATGCCCGACTGGTCGACGCATCGCACGAAGGCGAGAGGCTGGACGTCTACGTCCGCCCGGAACACATCCAGCTGGAAGGCCTGCACGCCGGATCGGTGCTGAGCGGCACCGTGATCCACCATGTCTTCCAGGGCGATCACATCAATACCTACGTCGATGTGGATGTCCCGATGACGGCCCGGCAGGTCGTCACGGTGCGCAGTGCCGGCCTCGCCGCGATGCAGCACTGGCCCGTCGGCTCGGTCGCCGGGCTGGCGCTTCTCGATGAAGGCATCAGCGTCTTCAGCTCCCGCAAGTAAACAGGCCAGGCAAACCCATGACCGATATCAGAAGCTCCCTTCCAGGTTCCATGCAAGCCATCGTCGCCCGGGAGCCCGGCGACGCCAGCGTGCTGGTGCTGGCCGAGCGCCCCATGCCCGTGCCCGGCGCCGGCGAAGTCCTGCTGCGCGTGCTCGCCGCCGGCATCAACCGGCCCGACATCATGCAGCGCCAGGGCATCGCCAAGCCCGCGCCCGGCATCACCGACGTGCTCGGCCTCGAGGTGTGCGGCGAAGTGGTCGCCTGCGGCCCGGGTGTAGACAGCGCGCTGGTGGGCCAGCGCTTGATGAGCCTGGTGCCCGGCGGCGGCTATGCGCCGTGGTGCACGGCATCGGTCGATCATTCCTTCGTGGTGCCGGCCCCGCTGTCGGACGTCGAGGCCGCGGCCTTGCCCGAAGGACTCTTCACGGTCTGGCACAACCTGTTCGAGCTCGGACGCCTGGCGATGGGCGAGACGGTTCTGATCCACGGCGCCGCGGGCGGCATCGGCACGCTGGCGATCCAGATAGCCCATGCGGCCGGCTGCACGGTCATCGTGACCGACAACGATGAAAGCCGGTTCCCCGAACTGAAGGCCCTGGGCGCCGATCTGGCGATCTGCTGGCCGACCACCGACTTCACGCAGGCCTGCCTGGACTACACCGCGGGGCGCGGGGTGGACGTGGTGCTCGACATCGTCGGCGGCGACTATGTGCGCCGCAATCTGCAAGCCATGGCTTTCGGCGGACGGCATGTCAGCCTGTCGTTCATGCAGGGCTCGGCGGTCAACATCGAACTGCTGACCTTGATGCAGCGCCAGCTGAGCCTGCACTCCTCCACCATGCGTCCGCAGAGTCACTGCGAGAAGTCCCGCATGGCCCAGCGCCTGGCCCATCATGTGATGCCGCTCCTGAAAAGCCGGCGGATCGCGCCGCGCATCCACACCACCTTTCCGGTCGCGGAGGCCGCGGCATCGCATGCCATGCTGGAAAGCGGCAAGGTGTTCGGCAAACTGGTGCTGGTGCCCTGATGATGAAGCTCCTCTTTGCTCCGACATCGCCCTTCGTGCGAAAGGTCATGGTGTGTGCGCATCTGACCGGACAGGCCGACGAGATCGAGCGCTTGGACAGCGCCGCCCATCCGGTTCGACGCGATCCGCGCATCGCGGCCCACAACCCGCTCGCCAAGGTGCCGACCCTGATCCTGCAAGACGGCCAGGCCCTCTATGACAGCCGGGTGATCTGCGAATACCTGGCCAGCCAGGCGGACACGCAGACGATATTTCCCGCGTCCGGCGCCGATCGATGGACGGCGCTCAGCCGCCAGGCGCTGGGCGATGGCCTGCTCGACGCCGCGCTGCTGGCGCGCTACGAGCTGACCGCGCGTCCCCCCGAATTCCAGTGGCCCACCTGGCGCGAGGCCCTGTTGACCAAGGTCACGGCCTGCCTCGAAGCCATCGAAGCCATCGCATCCGGGTTGAGCCCCGACAAGCCCACCATCGGCGAGATCACCATCGGCTGCGCCTTGGGATACCTGGACTTCCGCTTTCCCGAGCTGGACTGGCGCGCGCAATGCGGCAACGCCGCCCGTTGGAACGAAGCCTTCCAGAACCTGCCCGCCATGCAGGCCACCCGACCCCACGAAGCTTGAAGACCCATGAACTACGCCTCGACTGCTTCCATCACCGTCTGGTTCCTGAACGGCCCCAACGCCAACCTCTACGGCCTCGATGCCAACAAGAACTACGGCACCGACAGCTTCCCCGTGCTGCAGTCGCGCTGCGAGCAGAAGGCGGCCTCGCTGCAGGTCAGCCTGCGTTTCCTGCAGTCGAACCATGAAGGACAGCTGATCGACTGGATCCAGGAAGCGCGCGGCGTCGCCGACGGCATCGTCATCAACGCGGCCGGCCTGACCTACACCTCCATCCCCATCCTGGATGCCTTGCTCTCCTTCCCCGGCAAGATCATCGAGGCCCACATGAGCAACATCTGGAAGCGCGAGCCCTTCCGGCACCACTCCTACATATCGAAGGCGGCGCACGGCGTCATCGCGGGACTCGGCGGCGACGGCTACGAACTCGCCATCGAGGCCGTCGCGCGCCTGGTGCGAAAGAACCCGCAGGCTGCCTGAACATGACTGTCGGCACCCTCGCCTTCTACAGCGACTTCGACGATTTCCTAACCTGGAAGCAGGCGCTCCAGGCGCAGCTTCCGGCACTCCGGGTGGTTCATGCCAGCCACGCCGAGCGGCCGGAAGAGATCGACTACGCCATGGTCTGGAAGCCCCCGCAGGGCATCTTCGAACGGATGACGAAGCTGCGGCTGATCATCAACCTGGGGGCCGGCGTCGACTCGCTGGTGGGACGCGACGACCTCCCGCCGAAAATCCCCATCACCCGCATCACCGATCCGCAGATGGCGCGGATGATGGCCGGCTATGTGCTGTTCGCCGTACTCCGGCATGCTCGGGATATACCGCACTTCGAGCAGGCCCAGCGCGCGGGCCAGTGGGTCTACCGCCACCCGCGTTCGCCGGAGGACATCACGGTCGCGGTGCTGGGACTGGGGCAACTGGGCGCCAAGGCAGCGCACGAGATCCAGCGCCAGGGCTTCAGGACGCTGGGTTGGTCGCGCAGCCTGGCGCAGATCGACGGCGTGGAATGTTCGGCCGGCATGGAGACGCTCGATGCCGTGATCGGCCAGGCCGACATCGTCGTCCTGATGCTGCCGCTCACGCCGCAGACGAAGCACATCTTCGATCGCGAACGCCTCGTAAAAATGCGGCCCGGCGCTGCCTTCATCAACGTCGCCCGGGGCGCCCTGGTGGACCAGGCCGCGTTGACGGCGCTGCTGCAGAGCGGCCACATCGGCGCCGCGACGCTGGATGTCTTCGAGCGCGAACCCCTGCCTGCCGAAGACGCGCTATGGCAGATGCCCAACGTGCTGATCACCCCGCACCTCGCATCCGTGGCGATCCCGTCTTCCTCGGCCAAACAGATTGCAGCCAATATCCTGCGCGTCGCGGCTGGCGAACTGCCGGACAACATCATCGAGCCGTCGCGGGGGTATTGACGGATCTGGGCGAGCACGAAGGCGAGCCGGTCTTGCCGAGTGCTCGGCGGCCTCGCGGGCCAGGGCAGCGGGGAAGATGCGCGGGTGATTCCGCAGCAGTACGCACTACGCGACGCCCCTCACGGGAAGGCCGCCTACCCCAAGTCGCAGCATTGCCGACCTCAGAACGGCTTCGGTTCGCCTGACAGTGCGTCATCGAACTCCAGCGGGCCGCGTCATGAATTGGAAACAACTGTTCGCGCTTTGCCGCAAGGCCGTGGGCGCCTGGGCCGATGACTATGCGCCGAGCATGGGCGCCGCGATCTCCTACTACACGATCTTCTCGCTGGCCCCCCTGCTGGTGATCGTCATCGCCATCGCAGGCGCCCTGTTCGGGCGCGACGCTGCCCAGGCGCAGATCGTGGCCCAGGTCGCGGGGCTGGTCGGCCAGGAGGGCGCGACGGCCGTGGAAGCACTCCTGCGCAGCGTCGCGGATCCCGAGCGAGGCCGGGTCGCCGGCATCATCAGCGCGATCGTCCTGCTGGTCGGCGCCACCACCGTCTTCGCGGAACTCCAGAGCGCGCTGGACCGCATCTGGCACGTTCCGGAAAAAGACAAGCCCTCGGGCGTCTGGTCGGTGCTGCGCGCCCGCCTGCTGTCGTTCGGCCTCATCCTGGGGCTGGCCTTCCTGCTGATGGTCTCGTTGATGGTGAGCGCCGGCCTGGCTGCCTTCGATGGATGGTTCGGCGGCCTGCTGCCGGGCTGGGAGGCCGTGCTGCAGGTTCTCAACGAGGCGATCTCCGTCGTGATCATCGCCATCCTCTTCGCCATGATCTTCAAGCTCATGCCCACCGCGCCCATTGCCTGGCGCGATGTGTGGATCGGGGCCGCGGTGACCGCGATCCTGTTCGAGCTCGGCAAGTTCGCGATCGGGATGTATCTCGGCAAGAGCGGCGTCCGGGAATCCTTCGCCGCGGCCGGTTCGCTGGTGGTGCTGGTGGCCTGGGTCTACTACGCGGCCCAGATCTTTCTCCTGGGTGCCGAGTTCACGAAGGTCTACGCCGACTCGCACGGATCGCTGGCCGGTGTCAAGGCGCAGCAGGCCACCGAAATGGCGGCCGAAGTGGCCGAAGCCGGGACGTCGATCGTGGAGAACCGCGCATTGGCCTCGACCGGGCCGCTGGAAGCGGAGGCCACGGCCTTGGCCCTGGAAAGAGCGCAACGATTGCGCCAGCGGGCGACAGCCGCCTTCGCGCGGCAGGTCATCGTGCTCGCGATTCTCTTCATCGCCAACGCCGCCGCGAAGCGCTCCATCCAGCGACAACGCAGGCGGCTCGCCGCCAGCAGGAAAAATCTTCGGGCGGATTGACCGGTGGATTCGCCTCAGGCCTGGCGCTTTTCGATCCAATGCGTGGCCGGGCCATGCAGGCGATTGCCAAGCTCCACGGCCCGGACGAGCCTTTCCCTGTTGGCGCGGTTGTCGGGGATCCACAAGTGATCGCATCCCCCTTCAGGCTCGCAGCCCTGGAACACTTCTTCTGAGCGGCGAAGCCTGATCTCGGTGAGTGCTCGCAACGTCGTCTTCACTGCAAAAACTCCTCAAATAAGGTGCGCATCAACTCGCCATGCGCGTGGCGCCGACATGGGCGACATCCAGAAGGCTCGCAATGGGCGCCGTGACGCACTGTCCACTCACGGTGCACCGGTGACTGTAGGACCTCGGCCTGGGCTCGTGTCGGATGCGGTTCAGCGGCCAGTACGATGGCCGCAGATCCGGATTTCTCGCGTATTCGACGCCTCGTGCCTTAAGCGCACCTGAACGCCGAATCGACCCGTCGATGCTCTGCAAGCCCGCTCCGACGCGGAGCGCCTCTCGCCGCCTACCCGCAGGTGGCGTAGCACGAGCAAGAAACGGGCCTTGCTAAACCGGAACGATCATGCCCAAGGGTGACAAGTCATCCTACACGGACAAGCAAAAAAGCAGCAAGCCGAGCACATCGAGAAAAGCCACGAACACCGCGGTGTCGGCGGCAAGGCTGCCAGCATTCACAATTTGTCTATTTTTGCCATAATGGCCACTCCACCCGGAGTCGCCCATGATCACCGCCTTGCCCGCCCTCCACGACCTGCCGCGCCAGAACGCCTCGCAGGTCAAGAACAAGTGGGGCGACGTCGTGCGCCAGGTTCGCCAGAGCGGCAGCGTGGCCATCACCAACCATGCCGCGGTCGAGATGGTGCTGCTCGACGCCGCCACCTACCAGCAGCTGACCGAAGACCTGCAGACGCTCGGTGCCCGCGAGCAGACGCTGCTCGCGGAGCTGTCGGCCCGCTTCGACAGCCGCCTGGCCGTGCTGCAGCAGCCTGAGGCCGCCCAGCAGGTGGGCGATCTGTTCGCGGCCCGTGGCCGGTTGGCCCGGCGTCCGAAGGCCGGCGCCTCGTTCTGATGGCCGCGGCCGGCGCGGCGCGGCCCTTCGTGCTGGTGCTGGCCGGCGTCAATGGCGCCGGCAAGAGTTCGGTCGGCGGCGCCCTGCTCGCCGAGCACGGCCTGGCCTGGTACAACCCCGACAGCTACGCGCGCGAACTGGTCGGCCAGCTCGGCCTCGAGGTCGAGGATGCCAACGGCCGCGCCTGGGAATACGGCCGCGCCCAGCTCGCCGCCGCGATCGCCGGCCGCCGCAACCACGCCTTCGAGACCACGCTCGGCGCCAGCACCATCCCCGGACTGCTCGCGCAGGCCGCGCGCACCCACGACGTGGTCATGATCTTCTGCGGCCTCGCCACGGCCGAGATGCACCTGCGGCGCGTCCAGGCCCGGGTGGCCGCCGGCGGCCACGACATCCCGGCCGCCAAGATCCGCGAGCGCTGGACCCGGTCGCGCATGAACCTGCTCCGCCTGATGCCGCTGCTGGCCCGCCTGCAGGTCTTCGACAACAGCGCCGAAGCCGCGCCGGGCGAGGCGATTCCCGACCCGGTGCTGTTGCTCGAGATGGCCGGTGGCCGGCTGGTGTTCCCCGCCGCCGACGATGCGGCCGCGCTGGCGGCGACGCCCGACTGGGCGCGGCCGATCCTGCAGGCGGCGATCGAGCAGCAGGGCTGAGCGCCCTCAGCGCGGGAAGTCGGCCCCGAACCAGTTGCCGTGGAAGCCGTCCGGCACCCGGTGCGGCAGCGACGCGATGCACAGCGGCCCGGCCGCCACGCGGCGGGCATCGAACACCACCAGGTCGCTGGTGTGGGTCGCTCCGCGCCAGACGGTGGCCAGGATCCAGCCATCGCCCTCTTCCGCATCCGCGCCGCGAGGCACGAACACCGGCTCGGACATGCGGTCGGGCGGTTCGAAGGTGTAGACGTCGGGGTGCGGCGCCGCATGGTCGACGTGGACCAGCCGCGCCTGCATGCGCAGCAGGCCATCGGCGCCCGGCGCATGCCCGGCGAACCAGCCGTGGCGATAGGGCAGGCCGGCACGGCGTTCGTCGATGCGCGGGAACTCGCCCGGGATGTCTTCCAGCACCGTCTGGCTGAATTCACGGCTGGCCTTCGCCAGGTCGAACTGCCAGCGCACCAGCCGCGCCGGCTCGCGCGCATCGCCGGCCGGCGAGCCGTCGGGCCGCGGGAACAGCGGCGGCCGGGCGAACTGCATGACGTCGGCGAACACCCGGCCGTCGGCCTCCCAGGCGTTCATGACGTGGAACACGTAGCAGGCCGGGCCGCGCCACCAGACGATGTCGGCCGTGCTGCCGCCGCGCGGCATCAGGCCGACGCGGGTGCCGTACTCCGGCTCCCAGGCGAAAGGCGGGCCGCCGGACTGCGCCCGCTCGCGGCTGGCGGTCAAGGGCATGATGGGGAACAGCACATGGCCGGCGCTGACCGCGAAGTCGTGCACCATGCTGGCGTATGGCGCCTCGAACTCCTCGCGCCGGATCACCTCGCCCGTGCGCGAGATCACGCCGAAGCTCATGCCGCTGGAGAGCGACTCGGGCGTGCCATAGCCGAAGAACAGCAGCTCGCCGGTGTGCGGATCGGTCTTGGGATGCGCCGTGACCCGGTGCTTCAGCCCGCCCGCGAAATCGTCGGAGCCCAGGGTCTCGAGCGTGGCGAGGTCGACCGCCATCGGCAGGTGCGCCTCTTCGAGCGCCAGCATGCGTCCGGCATGGCCGATCACGTTGGTGTTGGCCGCGCCGTCGTCGGCGATCGGTGCCTCGTCATCAGGCAGCTCGATCTTCAGGCCGACGGTCGGGTTGCGGCCGGTGCGCCGCGCCAGCGCCCACTGGCCGGTGCGCACCCAGCGGTTGCGGTAGCCGACCCTGCCGTCGTCGATGTGGAAAGCATGCAGCATGCCGTCGCCCGAGAACCAATGGGCGCGCGGATCCGGCACCACGGGATTGGGCCCGTTGCGTACCAGCGTGCCGCGCAGGCCCGCCGGCAAGACGCCCCGCAGCGGCAGCGACGCCAGCTCGGTCTCGAAGTCGATCGGCATCATGTTGGGAGGCGGGCCGCGGCGGGGGGTGGCTTCGTCCATCGGGATCTCCTGGCGCTGGGATTATCTTTCCAATGGAAATATGCATGTGCAAATGCGTACTGTCAATGTATTTTTCCAGTGTTAAGATTTTTCCCGACATCCGCTGCGCAGTTTCCATGGCCACCGCCTCCACCACCGCTGTTCCAGAATCCAGGCCCTACCACCACGGCGGACTGCCGCTGACCCTGCTGGCGGCGGCCGAAACGGTACTGTTGCGCGACGGCATCGCCGGGCTGGGCCTGCGGGCCATCGCGCGCGAGGCGGGGGTGTCGCACACCGCACCCAGGCACCACTTCGGCGACACCTCGGGCTTGCTGAGCGATCTGGCGGCGGTCGGCTACCAGCGCCTGCGCGACGCGATGCTGGCGGCCATGGACGGCGTCGCCGACCGGCGCGAGCGCCGCCACGCCATCGCCCATGCCTATGTGCACTTCGCGCACGACAACCCCGCGCTGTTCGGCCTGATGTTCCGCAACGAGATCATCGACATGCGCCGGCCGTCGCTGTCGCAGGCCGCGAAAGCCGCGATGCAGGTGATGGCACCGACCATCGGCGAGGCGCCCTCCGCCGGCGCGGACGCGCTCTCGGCGTCGGACGCGATGCGGGTGACCGCGGCCTGGGCCTATGTGCATGGCCTCGCGACGCTGCTCATCGACCAGCGGCTGCACGGGGTGCTCAAAGCCGCCCCTGATTTCCGCGACCCGCTGGCGCTGGTCGACGCTGTGCTCGAGAACGTGGCTCTGGCCGCGGAACCGGCGGCCCGCTGAAGGCAAGACGTCGCACCCCGTGTTCGGCATACTTCAGCCCGCTCGACCCATGCAGTCCTCGACCAAGGCATTCCCCATGCGCAGAAGACGTCTGGTGCAACTCGCCGCCGCGACCCCTTTCGCCACCCCGTGGGGTCTGCTGGCGCCAGCACGCGCGGCCGCCGCGGCCGGCCGGGTGCGACCGGGCGACACCGACTGGCCGAGCGACGCGCAATGGCAGCGCTTCGGCGAACGCTTGGGCGGCGACGCACTGGTCAAGGTGCAGTCGCCGTTCACGCCCTGCCTCGAGGCACCCGCCGGACCCGCCTGCACGCAGTTCTTCAAGGCGGTGCGCAACCCCTACTTCCTCGGCGACGAGATCGGCCTGACGCAGACCCTCGGCTGGGTCGGCGCCTGGACCTCCAGCCCGAGCGTCCATGCGGTGGCCGCGCGCAGCACCGCCGACGTCGCCGCCGCGATCGACTTCGCGCGCGACCACCGGCTGCGGCTGGTGATCAAGGGCGGCGGCCACAGCTTCCAAGGCACCTCCAGCGCGCCCGATTCCCTGCTGGTCTGGACCCGCCGGATGAACCAGGTCCTGCTCCATGACGCCTTCGTCGGCAAGGGCTGCGAAGGCCGGGCGGCGCCGGTGCGGGCCGTCTCGGTCGGCGCCGGCGCGGTCTGGGCCCATGTCTACGACGCGGTCACCAGCCGCGGCGGCGGCTACGTTCAGGGCGGCGGCTGCATGACGGTCGGCGTCGCCGGGCTGGTGCAGAGCGGGGGCTTCGGGAGCTTCTCGAAGGCCTACGGCCTGGCCTCGGGCAGCCTGCTGGAGGCCGAGGTGGTCACCGCCGACGGCCAGGTGCGGATCGCCAACGCCTGCAGCGAGCCGGAGCTGTTCTGGGGCCTCAAGGGCGGCGGTGGCGGCAGCCTCGGCGTGGTCACCCGCCTGACCTTGAAGGTGCATGCGCTCCCCGAATCCTTCGGTGCGGTCAACCTCACGATCAAGGCTTCATCGGCGCCGGCCTTTCGCCGCCTGGTCGGCCTGATCGTCGACTTCTATGCCGCCGCCCTGCACAACCCGCACTGGGGCGAACAGATCCGCCTGCGGCCCGACAACACGCTGCGCGTCGCGATGGTGTTCCAGGGCCTGTCTCGCGCCGAGGCCCAGGCCGTCTGGAAGCCCTTTCTCGATGCCGTCGACGCCGCGCCCGAGGCCTTCGAAACCGAGTACTCGCCGCTCAGGATCGTCTCGACCTCGGCGCGCGATTTCTGGTCCCCGACGCTGTTCAAGCGCATGTTCGGCTTCATCAGCACCGACGACCGGCCCGGCGCGCCGGCCGGCAATGTGTTCTGGCCGGGCGACCAGCGCCAGGCCGGCCAGGTGCTGCACGGGTACCAGTCGGCCTGGCTGCCGGCGGCGCTGCTGCAGCCGGAGCGCCGCGAAGCCCTGTGCGACGCGCTGTTCGCCGCCAGCCGGCACTGGGGGGTGTCGCTGCACGTCAACAAGGGGCTGGCCGGCGCACCGGCCGAGGCCCTCGCCGCCGCCCGCGACACCGCGATGAACCCCGCCGTGCTCGACGCCTTCGCGCTCGCGATCGGCGGCGCCGACGGGCCGCCGGCCTTTCCCGGCGTCGCGGGGCACGAGCCCGACGCCGCGCTGGCACAACGCCAGGCGGCGGCGATCGGCCGGGCTTTCGACGAACTGCGCCGGCTGGTCCCGCAACCCGGCTCCTACCTGTCGGAGAGCAACTACTTCGAGCCCGACTGGCAGCGTTCCTTCTGGGGCGGCAACTATCCGCGGCTGCTCGCGGCCAAGGAACGCTACGACCCCGACGGCCTCTTCTTCGTCCACCACGGCGTCGGCAGCGAGCGCTGGAGCGCCGACGGATTCACAAGGAAAGCATGATGGAAACCACGGCCCTGCGCCACATCGACGACCTGCCGGGACCCCGCGGCGCCCCGCTGATAGGCAACCTGCTGCAGATCGACACCTCGCGCATGCACCAGCAGCTGGAGCAGTGGTGCCGCGAATTCGGCCCCTTCTTCAAGCTTCGGATGGGGCGCCGCAGGCTGCTCATCGTCGGCGACCACGAGGCGGTGGCCACCACGCTGCGCGACCGCCCCGACGGCTTCAAGCGCACCACCCGCTTCGAGGCCGTGGCCAGCGAGATGGGGCTCAAGCCCGGGGTCTTCGGCGCCAACGGCGAAGACTGGCGGCGGCAGCGGCGCATGGTGATGGCCAGCTTCGATCCGGCGCACGTGCGGCACTATTTCCCATCGTTGCAGAAGGTCGCCGAGCGGCTGGTCGGCCGATGGCAGGCGGCCGCCCGACGCGGCGACGCGATCGACCTCCAGCCCGACCTGATGCGCTACACCGTCGACACGATCGCCGGGCTCGCGTTCGGCGCCGAGGTCAACACGCTGGAGTCCGACGGCGACGTGATCCAGCAGCACCTCGACAAGATCTTCCCGGCCCTCGTGCGCCGCATGCTGGCGCCGCTGCCGACCTGGCGTCTGTGGCCCAGCCGGGCCGACCGCGAACTCAAGCACGGCGTGGAGGCGGTCAACGAGGCGGTGGCGCAGTTCATCGCCGACGCGCGCGGCCGGATGGCGGCCGACCCGGCGCTGCGCACTCACCCGACCAACCTGCTCGAAGCGATGATCGCGGCCGCCGACCAGCCCGGCAGCGGCATCAACGACCTGCAGGTGGCGGGCAACGTGTTCACGATGCTGCTGGCCGGCGAGGACACGACCGCCAACACCATCGCCTGGATGATCGACCTGCTGTGGCGCCATCCGGCCGCGCTGCAGCGCGCCACCGACGAGGTGCGCGGCCTGCTCGGCGACACGGGCTGCCCGAGCTTCGACCAGCTGGCGCAGCTCGACTACGTCGAGGCCTGCGCGCACGAGACGATGCGCCTCAAGCCAGTGGCGCCGATCCTCGCCTTGCAGGCGGAGCGCGACACCCGGGTCGGCGACGTGCAGGTGCCGACCGGCACGGTGGTGATCAACCTGATGCGCGTCGACAGCGTCAGCGACGCCCACCTGTCGAGCGCTTCGACCTTCGAGCCGGAGCGCTGGCTCGCCGAGGGGCCGGCCGCCGCCGTGGCCGGCAATGCGAAGCGCATCTCGATGCCCTTCGGCGCCGGACCCCGCATGTGCCCGGGCCGCTACCTGGCACTGCTCGAAATGAAGATGGCGATGGCGCAACTGCTGAACTGCTTCGACATCACCAGTGTCGAGACGCCCGACGGCCAGCCGGCGCGCGAGCATCTCGCCTTCACGATGACCCCGGTGGGTCTTCGCATGCGGTTGCGCGCGCGCGGCTGAGTACTCAGGGCTTCTGGCGTTCCGGCGCGTCGGCGTTGCCGCCGCGCGAGAACTTGCCTTCCTTGTTGGCCGCCGCATTCGCGGCGCGGCGCTTGGCGGTCGCGGCCTGGCGCTCGGCGCGCGGCTGCGAGGGCGCGGTCAGGGGATTGGCCTGGGCCTCGCCCATCTGCGGGCCGCGCGCGGCCTGGCCACCGCTCGCCCGGCGGTCGGTGCGTGCTTCGGAGCGCTCCGCCGGAGTCGTCTTCGCCACCGGCGGCGCCTTGCCTTGAGCGGGGTCGGCTTCGCCGCTGCCCTGCGCCATTGCCGCGCCGGCGATCAGTTGGATCAAAGCTGCACCGACCAGGGGAACGATTTTTCTCATGCAAACCTTCAATGATGTTGAGGACCGCCCGCGAAAGTGCAGGCCACTGCATGGTGCCAAGTCCCCCGGGTGATGTCCACCCAGGCCCAGGGGGTGTTCACCCTAGTCGCCCTCGCGGCTCCCGATCAGGGTCCGCTCGCCGTCCGGCCGGTGCATGTCGAGGAAGGCGCCGCTGAAGGCCCAGGTCGTGGTCGACCTGAGTGCCGCGATGAACTCGCGCTCCTGCTGCATCACGCCCTCCGCGGGGCAGGTCCGGCGCGTGGTGGCGACCGCCCCGACGGTGACCTGGTCGCCGTTGACGCTGTACCTGGCGCGCAGGCTGTTGCAACCGCCGAAGCCCTTGACGACGCCATCGCCGAAGGCCAGCGTCAGCGTGGTGCCGGCCAGCGGGCTCACGACCGCCTGCCGCCCGTTGTTGAAGCCGGTGATGTTCGAGCGCAGCCCGACCAGCGCCGGCGCCGGTTCGGCCTTGAAGGCCAGCACGGCATCTCCGTGATCCGAGTGCAGGCTCAGCCGGTCATCGGTGCGCACCGGCCGGAACGCGCCGGCCAGCGCCCGGTGCACGGCCGTCTCCAGCGCCATCGACGCCGGATCGCAGGCCATCATGGAGCCGGCCAGCGGTCCGATCACGAGGCGGCCCTGCTTGAAGGCATAGCTGCCGAAGTAACGGTTGCAGCCCGAGAAGCCATCGACGCGGCCGTCCTTGAAGCGGGCCGTGACCGAGCCCGGACCGCTCGGCAGCGCCGCGGCATCGATGCCGCGCAGGTCGGTGAGGCGCCAGGTCGGACCCTCGATGGTCGGGGGCGCGGCGCCCAGCGGCTGCGCCCCGCAGGTCACGCCCGCGGCGAGCACCGCCGTCGAGATCAGAGCACGGGTGAATGGCTTCGTCATTTCGCTTTTCCCTGACATTCGAGGTATCGGACCGGCATCTTAGTCAGGCCGTGCAGCGACGTCTCGACTCCCCTCGATAGGGGACGACGATCTCACCCCGAGACGCCCCAATGATGTCATGCAGGAGACTTCGCAGCGACGGCGCAAGGTGCGCGAACTGGCGGCCACGGACGTGGCCAGGCTTTGGGAAGACAACGCCGACGCATGGGCTCGACAGGCCCGGCTCGGCGTCGACGTCTTCCGCGACCTCCTCAACACGCCCGCCTTTCTCGCGCTGCTGCCGCCGATCGCCGGCCTGCGCGGCCTGGACGTCGGTTGCGGCGAAGGCGCCAACACGCGGCAACTCGCCGGGCTCGGCGCGAAGATGTCGGCCGTCGACATCGCACCCACCTTCGTGCGCTACGCGCAGGCCAGCGAAGCCTGCGACCCGCTCGGCATCGACTACGCCATCGGCGACGCGATGCAGCTGCCGTTCGACGATGGCGCCTTCGAGTTCGCAACCGCCTTCATGTCCCTGATGGACATGCCGGACCCGGGACGCGCACTGCGGGAGATTCGCCGCGTGCTGCGGCCCGGTGGCTTCGTGCAGTTCTCCATCCTGCATCCGTGCTTCGTGCCGCCGCGCCGCAGGGTGCTGCGCAACCGCAAGGGCAAGGCGCGCGCGATCGAGATCGGCGACTACTTCGAATCGACCGAGGGCCGCGTGGACTGCTGGTGGTTCTCGACACTGACGGGCAAGGAACGCCACGAGGTCGCGCCCTTTCGCACGCCGATCTTCCACCGCACGCTGAGTCAGTGGTTCGACCTTCTCGGCGCGGCAGGCCTGGTCGTCGAGAAGCTGGGCGAGCCCACGGCCGGCACGGACCCGCATGCGAGCCATCCCGTGATCGAAGACACCCGCGTGGCGCCGATGTCGCTGCACGTGCGTGCCCGGCGCGCCGGCGACTGATCGCCTCGGCGAGCCTTCTTCGATGTGTTTGACAGGCGTCGAAACCCCAGCGCAATATCGACGCCGACCCGCATCCAACGTCCGACGTCCATTTGAGGAGAACGCCATGACACTGAAACTTCGGCTGCGTGCGACGCTGGCCGCCACCTGCATGTCACTGGCGATGGCGGCCTTGCCCGCCCGCGCCGCCGATCTGCCGCTGGTCACCGGCGAGCAATGGACCGCCTCGAGCGAGGCCGTCAAGAAAGCCTACCTGGTCGGCATCGCCAACCTGGTCCAGGTCCAGACCGCGTACTTCGCCGCCAATCCGCCGACCGATGCGCAGAACTTCGTGCCGCGCCTCGCCAAGGGCATGCAGGGCCAGACGCTCGACAGCGTGCGCGAAGGCCTCGACCGCTGGTACGCGGCCAACCCGACCAAGCTGAAGCGGCCGGTGCTCGACACCCTCTGGTTCGAGATGGCCCTGCCCGGCCTGCAGAAGAACAAGTAACGGAGAGCGACATGAAACGACTTCACTGGATGGCGATCGTCGCGGCGATCGCACTGATGGCAGGCTGCACCGACATGACGCCGCAGCAACAGGGAACCATGAGCGGGGCGGCGATCGGCGCGGCGGGCGGCGCCGGCATCGCGGCCATCTCGGGCGGCGACGCCTGGACCGGCGCCGCCATCGGCGGCCTCGCCGGCGGCGTGGCCGGCAACATCAGGGGCGGCAGGCAGCAACAGATGGGCTGGTGAGGCCGGTGGCGGCGCCGCAGGCCAAGCGCTTCGTGCTGGCGGCACTGCTGTCGTTGCCGCTGTCGGCGCTCGCGCTGAGCACATCGACCACGCGCGCAGTCAACATGCGCACCGGGCCCGATCGCTTCTTCGAAGTCATGACGGTCCTGCCCGCACGCACCTCGGTCCGGGTGACGGGCTGCATCGCCAGCTGGCGCTGGTGCCAGGTGGTCACGCGGCGTCACCGGGGCTGGGTGGATTCCCGCTATCTGCAGGATCCGGTTCGCGGACGGGTCCCGGTCGTCGACGACCGGGGATCGTCGCGGCCGCCGCCGGCACGGCCGAGAGACACGCCGGTGCGGCCCGCCGGCTAGCGCTCGACGCGCGGCTTCAGGGTCGTGAAGTCGAGGAACGCCGTCTGCTCGAAAGACTCGTCCGGCTGGGGTGCCGGCTCCGGCTTGGCGAAATCCATGAAATCGGTCGGCTCGAAGCTGATGTCGCGGCGGGGCGCAACGGGCGCCCGCGCGTGCCGCTCCTTGGCACTCTCGCGCAGCCGGGCGAGGTCGGCGCGCACCTCCTCGAGCGAACGCATGGTCTTGGCCGGCGACTGGGCTTCGGCCGCCTTGGCCACGATCGGGCTCGCCGCCACTGCGGGCACCGGGGCGGAAGCGATGGGCATCACGACCGCCTGCACGTCGACCGGCTTCGGCGCCTCGCGCACCACCGGCATCAACGCATCGGACGCGATCGGCATCGGCCGGGAGGCCACCGTCCTCGGCGGCGTCGGCATCGGCGTCTCGGGCCGCAGCCGGGGTGCGGCCGACGCCACCACGCGCGGCGCCGAACGCACCGTCCGGCGCCGGCCGAACAGGAGGCGAAGGCGACTGCGGAGTCGATGCAATGTTCCGAGGAAGGGCGTAGCTTTCATGGGCGGGGCGAGCGGGATTGAAGCGATTGTGAAACGACCTCAATGAAGCCGAAAGGGTTACAACTCGCTGTATACCGTGATTTGCGCACAAATGCACGGAACCGTTCAGGACTCTGTCGCCTTTCGCGCGACAAGTGCCATCTCCCGCCTCCCCGGAACGCCGTCCGGTCAGCCAGCCAGTTCGCTCAGGGTCTTGCCTTGGGCCAGCGCTTCCTTGAGCCATCGGGGCTGCGGACCCCGGCCGGTCCACGAATGGCCGGCATCGTCACGGTAGACCACGCTCGACGGGCGGCGCTGCGCGCGCGCCGCCTTCCTGGCAGGTGGCGCGGCTTTCGCGGGCGCGCCCGAGACCCGGAAGTCTTCGAGGGAGCGGCCGGCCGCCAGTGCCTCGCGCAACCAGCGGGGACGGGGGCCGCGTCCCGACCACTCGCCGCCGGCACCGTCGCTGTAGCGGGACCCCGTCGCAGTCGACTTCCTGGTGCCCCGCGCCGCCTTGGGACTCGCACCCGAGCCGCCGAAGCCCAATTGCTGCGCAGTCAATCCGTAGTGGGAGATCGCGACCTTGATCCGATCGATCACGCCGGCGACTTCCTTGTCGCGCAGACTGTCGGCCTGGCGCTGAAGCAAAGCGATCTTCTTTTGAATCTGAGCGTATGTCGTCATAGGCACTGCTTGCGTGTGAGTGAGGAAGGAGCCATAGCTTAGTCCCTGTGCCGTGCGGGCCGTTTCCGCCTACCTGCCGAGCACCTTCAAGGCGTTCTGCGACCACTCGACCCACATGCTCTCCAGCATGATTCCGGCCTGCAGCACCAGGTGCTGCACCTGCCTCTGGCGCGAGTCCGCGGTGTCGGCGAAATCACGCGCTTCGATCTCGCGATAGACCGAGAGATTGCGCCGATGGATCGCCAGCCGCCGGACGATCTCCTTGTCGAGTCCGGTCGCCCCCAGTGCGGCGTCGGCGCGCAGGCGGACCATCAAGGTGTCGCGCAAGGGCGTGGGGTCTTCGATCTCGAGCACCCAGCGCTTCAGTTCCTTGCGCCCGGCGGGAAGGATCTTGTAGGCGCGCTTGCGGCCCCTGCCCTGCTCGGCTGGCAAAGACTGCACCCAGCCGGACTCTTCGAGCCGCGCGAGTTCGCGGTAGATCTGCTGGTGCGTGGCCTGCCAGAAATAGGCAATGGACCGGTCGAAGCGGCCCGCGAGTTCGGAGCCGGAACCGGGCCGCTCGACCAGCGCGGTCAACAAGGCGTGGGGCAATGACATCGAGCGCGATTGTAAGTGCAACCAGTTGCATGAACGAGCGAACTCGGGCATATTTATGCAACCCGTTGCATAGACATGAGACCCCGATGAACCACTACCCCCACCTGATGAAGCCGATGGAGCTGGGCTTCACCTCGCTCAAGAACCGCGTGCTGATGGGCTCGATGCACGTCGGCCTCGAAGAAGCCCCGCAGGGCTTCGAGCGCATGGCGGCCTTCTATGCCGAGCGCGCGCGCGGCGAAGTCGGCCTGATCGTCACTGGCGGCATCTCGCCCAACGAGCGCGGCCGCCCGATGAAGCACGGCGCGGTGCTCGCCACCGAGCAGGAGGCCGATCGCCACCGCCTCATCACGCAGGCGGTGCATGCCGAAGGCGGCCGGATCGCGATGCAGATCCTGCACTTCGGCCGCTATTCGTACCAGTCATCGCTGGTTGCGCCGAGTGCGCTGCAGGCGCCCATCAACCCCTTCGTGCCGCATCCCCTGAGCAGCGAGGAGGTCGAGCAGACGATCGAGGACTTCGTGCAGTGCGCCGCACTCGCGCGGCACGCGGGCTACGACGGCGTCGAGATCATGGGCTCCGAGGGCTACCTGATCAACGAGTTCATCGCAGCCCGCACCAACCACCGCGACGACGAATGGGGCGGCGACTACGCCCGGCGGATGCGCTTCCCGGTGGAAATCGTGCGCCGGGTGCGCGAACGGGTCGGCGAGCGCTTCATCATCGTCTACCGGCTCTCGATGCTCGACCTGGTCGAGGGCGGCTCGACGCTCGCCGAAGTCATCGAACTGGCCCAGGCGATCGAGCGGGCCGGCGCCACCATCATCAACACCGGCATCGGCTGGCACGAGGCGCGCATCCCGACGATCGCCACCAAGGTGCCGCGCGGCGCCTACGCCTGGGTCACCCAGCGGCTGATGGGCAGGGTCGGCATCCCGCTGGTGGCGACGAACCGCATCAACACGCCCGAGGTCGCGGAGCGACTGCTGGCCGAGGGCTGCTGCGACATGGTCTCGATGGCCCGGCCGCTGCTCGCCGATGCCTTCTTCGTGCGCAAGGCGCGCGAGGGCCGCGGCGACGAGATCAACACCTGCATCGGCTGCAACCAGGCCTGCCTCGACCATACCTTCGCGGGCAAGATCACCTCGTGCCTGGTCAACCCGCGGGCCTGCCACGAGACCGAGCTGCGGATCGATGCGGCGCCCCAGCCCAGGCGCATCGCCGTCGTCGGCGCCGGGCCGGCCGGCCTGAGTTTCGCGGTGACCGCCGCCGAGCGGGGCCACGCGGTGACGCTGTTCGAATCCGCGGGCGAGATCGGCGGCCAGTTCAACATCGCCAGGAAGGTGCCCGGCAAGGAGGAATTCAACGAGACGCTGCGCTATTTCCGGCGCCAGATCGAACTGCGCGGGGTGCAATTGCGCTTGAACACCCGGGTCGGGGCCGAGGCGCTGAAGAACGGCGGCTTCGACGACATCGTGCTGGCCACCGGCATCGTGCCGCGGCTGCCGGCGATCGAGGGCATCGACCATCCGAAGGTGCTCGGCTACCTCGACGTGCTGCGCGACGGCAGGGAAGTGGGCGACAGCGTGGCGGTGGTCGGCGCCGGCGGCATCGGCTTCGACGTCAGCGAGTTCCTGCTGCACGAAGGCGAGAGCCCGAGCATGGCGCCCGAGAAGTTCTACGCCGAGTGGGGCGTCGACACCGCCTACGCCGAGCCCGGCGGCCTTCGCGCCCCGCGGATGGCGCAGGCACCGCGCAAGGTCGCTCTGCTGCAGCGCAAGGAGAGCAAGGTCGGCGACCAGCTCGGCAAGACCACCGGCTGGATCCACCGGACCTCGCTCAAGGCCAGGCGCGTGTCGATGACGCCCGGCGTCGGCTACCGGCGCATCGACGATGCCGGCCTGCACATCACGGTCGACGGCCAGGACCGCCTGATCGCCGCCGACCACGTGGTGATCTGCGCCGGGCAGGAGCCGCAGCGCGAGCTCTACCAGGAACTGCAGGCGCAAGGCTTGCGCGTGCACCTGATCGGCGGCGCCGACGTGGCCACCGAACTCGACGCCAAGCGCGCCATCGACCAGGGCACGCGGCTGGCCGCACGCATCTGACCCGTTTCACGAACCTCAGGACAGGAGACTCTCGATGACCTCGAACCTCACCCGGCTGAAGCCGGCCGTCGCCACCTCCCTCGCCACCTGGCACGACATGATCGCCCGCCGCGACCTGAGCCAGCTGGCGACCATCGTGCATCCCGATGCATCGTTCCGCTCGCCGATGGCGTTCAACGCGTATGCGCCGGCAGAGGCCGTGCTGCTGGTGCTCGGCACCGTCATCGACGTGTTCGAGGACTTCGCCTACCACCGCGAACTGGCCAGCGACGACGGCCTGAACGTGGTGCTGGAGTTCAGCGCCCGCGTCGGCGACAAGAAGCTCAAGGGCATCGATCTGGTCCGTTTCGACGAAGACGGAAAGATCGTCGAGTTCGAGGTCATGGTGCGGCCGCTGAGCGGCCTGCAGGCGCTCGGGCAGGCCATGGGCGAGCGGCTCGGCGCCAGGCTGCCGGCGTTCAAGAGCCCGGGCTGAGCGGGTACGATGCGGGCCCGCAGCGCTCCCTGCGCTCCGCACACGCCCTCCGACCCGCCCCCATGACCGCCGCCAGAAAACCCGCTTCCTCCACGCCTTGCCTGCGGGTGTCGCCCAGCGGCGTCCACGGCCTCGGCGCCTTCGCGACCCGGGACCTGCCCGCCCAGGCACTGCTGGGCCTCTACGAGGGCCGCCGCTACACCGCCGAACAGGTCGCCGCCCGCAAGTGGAACGACCAGCTCACCTATCTGTTCATGCTCTCCAACGAGGAGATCATCGATGGCGGCAAGGGCGGCAACGCCACCCGCCACCTGAACCATTCGTGCAATCCGAACTGCGAGGCGGTGGAGGAATACGACGAGGCGGGCCGGCTCGAGCTCAGGTTCCAGACCCTGGTGCCGGTGGAGGCCGGCGACGAGCTCTTCATCGACTACGGCCTCACGGCCGACGACGGCTCATCGCCTTCGGACTATCCGTGCCACTGCGGTGCCGAGAACTGCCGCGGCACGATGCTGGACCTGGCGCCCGAAGCCGAGCCGCATCCCGGCCTGGTGGCGCGATAGCGTTCAGCGCAACGGCAGCGCGAGGGTCGCGGCCAACGGCAGCGCATCGATGCGTTCGCCGCTCGCAACCACGACGGCCCGGCCCTGCGACACCTCGGCCAGGGTGCGCCAGAGGCAGCGGATCGAGGCCGCATCGAGACCGCCGGTCGGCTCGTCGAGCAGCAGCAGCGGCCGGCTCGACGCCAGCGCGGCCGCCAGCCAGACCTTGCGCTTCGAGCCGGTCGACAGCATGAACATCGACTTCTCGATGTGCGGCGCGAGCGCGAACCCGTCGACCACCCGCTGCCAGAGTGCCGCGTCGAAGCCGGCATCGCCCTCGCGCAGCGCGGCCGTGCACGCAAACACCGTCAACGGATCGAAGGCGTCGGTCGCAGGATCGACGAAGAAGACGCTGCGGCGATAAAGCTCGGGGTCTTGGTCCAGGCGGACGCCGTTCAGACTCAATTGACCGCGCGCGGCCAGGGTCCCGCCCAGCACCCGCAGCAAGGTGGACTTGCCGCTGCCGGTGTCGCCGTGCAGCAGCGTCACGCCGGCGCCGATCGACATCGTCCAACCGGTGGCGAGCGCCGGCTGGCCCGGATAGGCGAAGCCGAGATCGCGGATGTCGAGCACCGGTCGATCGCCGGCCTGCTCGCGCGTCACGCTTTCGACAGGCGCCGCCGCGCCTTGACCGCGGTCGCCAGCCCCTCGAGCACCGGCACCGTCTGCGCGAAGCCGATGCAGGCATCGGTGATCGAGACGCCGTGCTTGAGCGCAACGCCCGGCTTCAGGTCCTGCCGGCCTTCTTCGAGATGGCTCTCGATCATCACGCCGGTGATGCGGCGCTCGCCGGCCGCGATCTGCGCCGCCACGTCACCGGCGACCACGATCTGCCGCTGGTGCTGCTTGCTGCTGTTGCCATGCGAGACGTCGATCATGACCTGAGGCCGGAGTCCGTTCGCCAGCAGCGCCTCGCAGCTGGCCGCCACGTCGGCGGCCGAATAGTTGGGGGCCTTGCCGCCGCGCAGGATCACGTGGCAGTCGTCGTTGCCGCGGGTCTCGAAGATCGCCGCCATGCCCATCTTGGTCATGCCCATGAAGGCATGCGGCGCGCGGGCCGCGAGGATGGCGTCGGCCGCGACCTTGACGCTGCCGTCGGTGCCGTTCTTGAAGCCGACCGGGCAGCTCAGGCCCGAGGCCAGCTGGCGATGGCTCTGGCTCTCGGTGGTGCGCGCGCCGATGGCGCCCCAGGCGATCAGGTCGGCAATGAACTGCGGGCTCAGCAAGTCGAGGAACTCGGTGCCGGTCGGCAGACCCAGGGTGGTGAGTTCGAGCAGCAGGCGCCGGGCGCGCTCGAGGCCCTCGTTGATCGCGAAGCTGCCGTCCAGGTGCGGGTCGTTGATGTAGCCCTTCCAGCCCACGGTGGTGCGCGGCTTCTCGAAATAGGCGCGCATCACGATCAGCAGGTCGTCCTGCAGCGAATCGGCCACCACCTTGAGGCGCTGTGCGTACTCGATCGCCTGGTCGTGGTCATGGATCGAGCAGGGACCGACCACGACCACCAGCCGGTCGTCGCGGCCGTGCAGCACGTCGGCGATCGCGGCCCGGCTGCCCTCGACCAGCGCCAGCGTGTTGTCGCGCACCGGCACGCGCTCCTGCAACAGCGCGGGGGTCATGAGCGGGCGCACCGCGCCGATGCGCACGTCGTCGATCCGGGTGGTATCGAGGGTGCTGTCGCGGGAGCCGATTTCGGCATCGTGGAGGGGATCGTCGAGACGGGACATGGTCGTGGCTGTGAGAGTCGAACGGAGTTTCCCCGATTGTCCTCCGGACCGCGCCTTCAGCCGGCGCGCTTGCCCCGTGGCCGGGCGGCGGGTTCGCTCAGCAGCGCCTGGGCGACGCCCGGCACGACCTCGATGCTGGGAGGCCGCACCGGCGCGTGCCAGGTGACCGCCTGCCACAGCGGCAGCACCATCAGCGCCGGGCTGGCGTTCGCCAGGTCGGCCAGGCTGTAGCGGTCGAGTTCGTCGAGGAAGGCCTGCATCGCGCGCGCCAGCACCGCGGCCAGCTCGCAGCCGCCGGTCAGCACGCAGCGGTTGTCGTCGCCGAAGCACTCGACCAGCGCGAAATCGCTCTCGAGGTGGCGCACGATGGTGCCGATCCTGAGCTTCGAAGGATGTGCCGCCAGCCGCATCCCACCGTTGCGCCCGCGCACGGTCTCGACCCAACCCGACTTGCCCAGCAGATGAGTGACTTTCATCAGGTGCGCGTTCGAGATGTCGAAGGCCTTCGACAGATCGGCGATCGTGACCAGCGAATCGGTGCGGGTCGCCAGCACCAGCAGCACGCGCAGGGAGTAGTCGGTGAAGAGCGTCAGTCGCATAAGCTGCATTTTATCTATTGCTTTCGTGTCGCGTCGGCTTTAAGATACATTTCATGTATATGTTAAAGGCACCCCCACCGACGGGCCTGCCGCTGCTGCGGCTGGCCTTCCGCCCCTTCTACCTCGGCGCGGCGGTCGCCGGCGTGGCCTGGATGGCGCTGTGGGCGGCACTGCTGAGCGGCCATGCCGTACTGCCGAACGGGCTGCCGCCGATCTACTGGCATGCGCACGAGATGCTGTTCGGCTTCGTCGCCGCCGTGATCGTCGGTTTCCTGCTGACCGCGGGCAAGGTCTGGACCGGTCTGCAGACCCCGCGCGGTGCGCCGCTGGCGGCCCTCTGGCTGCTCTGGCTGGCGGGGCGCATCGCATCGGTGGCGGCGCCGGCGCCGGTCTTCGCGGCGATCGACACCCTGTTCCTGGTCGCCGCCGCGCTGGTCTTCGCCGCCCTGATCCTGCGCGCGCGGAACACGCGCAACCTCAAGGTGGTGGTGGTGCTGGCGCTGCTGGCGGCCGCCAATGCGGCTTTTCACCTGGGGTCCATCGGCGTGTCCTGGGCCGATCCGATGCGCGCGCTGCATGCCGGCCTGGCGCTGGTCGCGATCCTGGTCTCGATCGTCGCCGGCCGCGTGATACCGGCCTTCACCCAGAGCGTCACCCCGGGCCTCCGGATCACCGAGCCGCGCTGGCTGACGCCCGCGGCCGTCGGCTGCACGGCGCTCGGCCTCGGCCTGTGGGTCGCGGGAACCTTCGCCGCGCTCGGTGCCGCCACGCTGGCCGTCGCCGCCGTCCTGCAGGCGCTGCGGCTCGGCCGCTGGTCGCCGGCGGCGAGCCGGCGGCGGCCGATCCTGTGGGTGCTGCATGCCTCCTATGCGTGGCTGCCGGCCGGCCTGGCGCTGCTGGCTGCCGCCGAGGCCGGCTGGATCGGCAGCGCCGCCGGCGTGCACGCGCTGGCGGTCGGCTGCATCGGCGGCCTGGTCATCGGCATGATGACCCGGACGGCCCGCGGCCACACCGGCCGGGACCTGACGGCCTCGCGCAACGAGATCGCGGCCTATGCGCTGGTGATGGCGGCGGCGCTGGTGCGGGTGGCCGCCCCCGGGCTGCCGCCGCAGTGGCAAGGCACGGCGCTGTTCGTCGCGGCGGGTGCGTGGACCCTGGCGTTCGCGCTCTTCCTCGCCCAGTTCTCGCCGTGGCTCGCCAGCCCGCGGGCGGACGGCCGCGATGGCTGACCGGCAGCCGCCCGCGCCCGGCATCGACCGCGCCCGCCTCCAGGCGTTGGTCCACGCCTTCTATGCCGACCTGCGCCGGGACGAGGAGATCGGCCCGCTGTTCGAGCGCGCAATCGGCGGCGCCTGGCAGGCCCACCTCGACCGCATGGTGGAGTTCTGGGCCACGATGGTGCTCGGCAGCCGCTCGTTCTCGGGCGACGTCTTCGGCCGCCACATGGCGATCGACGACCTGTCGCCCGCCATGTTCGAGCGCTGGCGGGCGTCGTGGAAACAGCACACCGACGCCCTGTTCGAACCAGCACGCGCGGCCGAGCTGCAGGCCATCGCCGCCGGCATCGCCGGCAATCTGATGCGCGGGCTCGAGCGCCGCAAATAGGGCTTGCCGGTGTGATCTTTTTCCTTGGCGCGCCTGCGCGGCTTCGATTCAATCCCATGCCAGCACATGAGTTTGAACCCATCGCACATGAAGCCTGACCTCAGCCTCGTCATCGAAGAACCCATCGCCGGCCACTATTACTGGATGGTCGTGCGACCCGGTGGATGGCTGCGACTGGGGCCCTGCGAGGTGGTCGATGCGGGCAGCGGGCCGCTGCCGTCCTACCAGGCGGCGCAGGCGGCGGGCAACCGGGTGCTGGCCAGCTTTCAGCCGGTGGTCGAGCGGCCGACGCCGAGCGGCTTCGGCGGCGCCTGGGACATCATGACGATTCCGGGTGCGCTGACCTGAGGCGGCCTTCCGCCAGCGCCGCGTGCAGGGCATCGACCGCCTGCCGCCAGGCCTGGACCGCGGCGCGCTGTTCGGCGTCCGCATCCCGCTCTTCCTGCGGCACCCTGGCGGCATCGCGCAGGTGCCGCTCCTGCAGCGGCAGGCGGCGGGCTGGAAACGGCGGCACCGGGATGCCGGCCTTGCGAAGGATCTTTTCTTTCCGGTGAAGCGTGAGCATGGCGAGACTGAGGGTTTCTACCCCCAGTCTCGGGCCGCGCGCCGCCCGGCCGAATAGTGCATTTGCACCATTGCGCACGGCGCGCGGGCATGGTGGGTCGGAGCCGGTCAGGCGAACACGTCCGACACGTAGCGCCCATGCGCATGCTCCATCCGGTCGGCCCAGGCCGATGCGGCGGCCGCGTCGCTGCCGGTCGCCGTCTGGTAGATGTGGATGAAGGTCTGGCGCACGGCCGGCGCCATGTGCCTGCCGTCGCCGCAGACATAGAACTGCGCGCCCTGGCGGAACAGCGCGCCGATGTCGGCCCGGTCCTGCCAGACCCTGTGTTGCACGAACATCACATCGCCTTCGGGTCGGGCCGAAAAAGCGGGCCGGAGCGCGACCACCCCGGCTGCCTCCCAGGCCGCGAACTGGTCGCGGTACAGGTAGTCGACGTCCGGGTCGTCGATGCCGAAGAACAGCAGCGCCGGGCCGACCTCGCGCCCGGCGGCCTTCTGCCAGGCCCGCTCCTGCAGGAAGCCCCGGAACGGCGCCACGCCGGTGCCGGCGCAGACCATCACGATCGGCGTCCTCGGATCGGCCGGCGGATGGAAACCCGACTGTGAAGGCCGCACCGCCACCGACACCTTGTCGCCCGGCTGCAGCCCGGCCAGGTAGGTCGAGGCCACGCCCTGGAAGCGACCCTGCCCCGACAGCGCCGGCGCATCGACCACCGCGAAGGTCAAGCTGGCCTGCGTTTCATCGGCCAGCGGCGAGGAAGAGATCGAGTACTGGCGTGCCCGCAGGATCGGCAGCATGGCCAGAAAGCGCGCCAGGCCGATGTCGCAGGAGGGCGAACGCTCGAGCAGGTCGAGGACGCTCACCCGGCGGCCGAGCACGTCGCGCGCATACGCCTCCTCCTGGGCCAGGGTTTCGAGCGCCTGGCGTTCGGGCGGGCAGCGCGCGGCCTCGGCCAACTCGCCCACCTGGGCCCGGGTGGCGGGCTGGGCCAGCTCGACATAGCCGGCCAGCACTTCGGCGGCGCCGATCGGGTAGTCGCCAGGCAGCGCGGATGCGGTGCCGGCCTGTTTGCGGATCACGATCTGCGCATCCGCGGCGAGCCCGAAGCGCGCCAGCGCACGCGCCACGCCGGCCTCGGGGTTGCGGGCCAGCACGGCGAGGTAATCGCCGCTGCGGTAGCGCATGCCGGCCGGCAGCGCGATCTGCAGGTGGCGCTTCGAGCGGGCACCCGCAGCGGTGATGTCCACCAGTTCGCGGTTCTCGACGACGCTACCGGATTCAAGCTCGTTGAGCGCCAGCGCGCGCTCCCGGGCCGAGCTGACGACCTCGATCTCGAAACCCGGCGCTCCGCGCCGATCGGCCACCGCGCGACCCGTGGCCGCGCCCAGGTCGTCCCACAATCCTTGGGCCCATTCGTCGAAGGCGCCGAAGAAGTCGCCGCCCGCATCGGCCTCGCCGCGCGGCCGCAGGCGCACGGCGCCGGCGGCCGCGAACGCGGCGTCCACCCGCTTGGGCACGGCCTGGTAGGTCCGGGCCCACTGCCGGTTGCCGCAGCCCAGCACCGCGAAGCGGACACCGTCCAGCGTGCCCGGCGCGCAGCCCTCGATCCACGACAGGAATTTTTTCGCGTTGTCCGGCGCCTGGCCCTCGTAGGAGGCCGTGACCACCAGCACCGGCGTCGCGGCCGCCAGCTCGCCCGCGTACGCGTCGAGCGTCGCGACCGTGGCCGCCTGGCCCTGGCGCAGCGCCTCGGCGGCGATCCGGCGGGCGAACATCTCGCACGATCCGGTGTTGCTGCCATAGAGCACCAGCAGCTTCGGCGCATCGGCCGGCAGCGCGACCACGTCCGCCGCCTCCTTCACGAGCCGCTGGGGCACCGAGGGCACGGCGCTGCGCAATGCGAAGCCGCCGCCCCCTGGAGCGCCCCGGCTGCGGGCGCGGATCGCAAGGCCGTGCGGCTTGATGGTCAGCGTCTCGGCGATCTCCAGCTGGTAGGACGGGTCGTCCATCACGATGTCGAAGCGCTGCAGCATCATCGCGATCACGAGCTGCGCCTCCTGCATCGCGAAGGGCCGGCCGATGCAGGCGCGGGCGCCGTTGCCGAATGGCTTCCATGCATTGGGCGGCAGCTTCTCGGCGGCGTCGGGCGTGAAGCGCTCCGGCCGGAAGTCCTCGGCATCGTCGCCCCAGACCGCCGGATCGCGGTGCAGCATCGGCTGCAGCACCAGCAGCGTGTCGCGGGTCGACAGCGGATAGCGTCCGGCCAGCAGGGTGTCGGCGATCGGCTTGACGCCGAAGGCCGGCGCGGTGGGCCACAGCCGCAGCGACTCCATGAGGATCTGCTCGATGTAGCGCAGCCGGGCCAGGTGCTCGATGCGCGGCATCTGGTCGCCGAGCACCTCGTCGACGATCGCGCGCGCCTTCAGCATCGCCTCGGGGTTCTTCAGCAGCAGGTAGCAGGCGAAGGACAGCAGGCCGCTGGTGGTCTCGTGGCCGGCGATCAGGAAAGTGACCATCTGGTAGCGGATGTTCTCGTCGGAGAGCTTCTCGCCCGTGACCGGATCGACGCCGTTGAGCATGACGTTGAGCAGGTCGTTCTTGCCCGCGCCCTGGGGGTCGCTGCGGCGCTCGGCGATCAGCTGCTCGGCGACCCGCGCGAGCAGCGCCTGGTCGGCCTCGTAGCGGCGCCGGGTGCCCACCATCAGGTTCGACACCATCGCCGGCCGCCGGCCGCGCTGGCCGGCCTGGTCGAGCGCATCGACCATCGCGGCGACGAACGGATGCATCTCGTTCTGGTAGAAGCTGTTGAAGCGGTAGTCGAAGGCGCACAACGCGATCGTGTCGAGCGTCAGGCGGGTCATGTTGTCGGCGACGTCGATCACGGCCGACGCGCCGAAGCGCTCCCACTTGACGAACATCTGGTGCGCGATGTCGACCATGCGGTCGAACATCGAGCGCACGCCCAGCGGCCCGAAGGCCGGCATCAGAAGCCGGTGCGCCTTGGCCCAGTTGGGTTCGCTGTTGTAGGCCGTGAACAGGCCGTCGCCGGCGAAGGCGCGAATCTCCTGCAGCGGGCCGTGCACGCGCTTGTTGAAGCGGGTCTCGTCGCAGAGCTCGTCGACCAGCGCCTGCGAACTGACCACGTAGACGTCGCGGCCCAGCAAGGTGAGCTTGAAGATCGGCCCGTAGATGCCGGCCAGCCGCATCATGCTCTGGATCGGCGCCTTCGAATCCAGCTCGCCGAGGTTGCCGATGATCGGCTTCAGCGGCGGCTGGGGCACCTGGGGCTTGTTCGTGGGTGAAGGCTTCATGGAGGGTCCTCGGGGGGCCGGCCGATTATCCGGAGCCGCGGCGGCGATGGAAGCGCCCGCGCGCCGCCTTCGTGATCGCGACCACGCAGGGATGGGTGACGCGGCGCTCGACCGAGATCGCGAAGAACTCCTCGATCAGCCCGGCGGCACGGCCGATCACCTCGACACCGTACTGGGTGCAGGTCTCTTCCTCGAGCACCTCGGGCGTCATGAAGACGCCGCGGCCCTCGCCGCCGAAGGCCTTCAGCAGCGCGGCGTCGTCGAACTCGCCGATAGCCCGCGGCCGCAGCCGGTGCTCGGCCAGCCACAGGTCGAGCCGCTGGCGCGCGGCCGACGAGGCGCCCTGGATCAGCATCGGCGCGCGGTCGAGGCACTGCGGGAACTCGCCCCTGAGCGTGCGCCGGAGCGCCGGGGTCGCGAAGAAGCTCATCGCCGTCGTGCCCAGCGTGTGGTTGAAGGCCTTCACGCCGACCTGCCGGCCCATCGGCTCGTCGGCGATCACCAGGTCGATGCGCTGCACCGACAACTGCCCGAGCAGGTCGCGAAAATTGCCTTCGTGGCAGATCAGCCGCACCGGCTCGGCGATGCCGAGCGCCGGCTCGAGCAGGCGGTAGGCGATCGACTTCGGCACCGCATCGGCGATGCCGACCCGGAAGTCGAGCGCGCGGGCACCCTCGCCGCGGCTGCCGAGCGCCGCCTCGAGCTCGGCGCCGAGCGCGAAGATCTGGTCGGCATAGCTCAGCGCCGTGCGCCCCTCGGGCGTCAGCTCGAGCCCGCGGCCGCGCTTCTGGAACAGCGGGCTGCCCAGGCTGTCCTCGAGCAGCTTGATCTGCCCCGACAGCGTCTGCGGCGTGATGTGCAGCTGCTCGCTGGCGCGCACGATGCCGCCGGCCTTGGCGGCGGCCCAGAAGTAGTGCAGGTGCTTGAAGTTCATACTAGCCCCAATACTACGGAAAACTCGAATGAATGGTGTCAAAAATTCGACTTTTCTCGAAGGCTATATCGCCCTAGAGTGGGCCCCATGCGCGTGCACACGCGTGGTTTTTCCAACCTACCAAGGACATTCGAATGAACGACAACATCCAGGTCTACGGCTCGCCCTACGCGGCGACGCCGGCCGCCGCGCAGCGCAACCAGGTGCTGCGCAACACCTACTGGCTGCTGGCGCTGTCGATGGTGCCCACCGTGCTGGGCGCCTGGCTCGGCCTCTCGACCGGCCTGGCGCGCGCGATGTCGCCCGGCATCTCGATGGTGGTCTTCCTGGCCGGTGCCTTCGGCTTCATGTTCGCGATCGAGAAGACCAAGAATTCGGCCGCCGGCGTGCCGGTGCTGCTGGGCTTCACCTTCTTCATGGGCCTGATGCTGTCGCGCATGCTGGGCGTGGTGCTGGGCATGCAGAACGGCGCCAGCCTGGTGATGACGGCCTTCGCCGGGACCGGCGCGATCTTCCTCGGCATGGCCAGCCTGTCGTCGATCATCAAGCGCGACCTGTCGGCGATGGGCAAGTGGCTCTTCATCGGCGCCATCCTGCTGCTGGTGGCCGGCATCGCCAACTTCTTCATCCAGTCGGGCGCGCTGATGATCACGCTGGCGGTGCTGGCGATCGGCATCTTCTCGGCCTTCATCCTGCACGACCTCAAGCGCGTCAAGGACGGCCACGAGACCAACTACATCACGGCCACGCTCGGCGTCTACCTGAGCCTGTACAACGTGTTCCAGTCGCTGCTGATGCTGCTGGGCCTGGGCGGCAGCCGCGAGGAATGAGCATGACGGACCAGGAAGCGCGCGCCATCGTCACGCTGGCGCTGATGGCGGCCTTCGCCGACGGCGACAAGCACGCGCGCGAACGCGAGGAGATCAAGCGCATCGCCGACGGCTTCTCGCGGGCCGAGGCGATCAACCTGCCGACGCTCTACCAGGACGTGCTGATGCAGCGCGTCTCGGTCGCCGACCTGGGGGCGCAGTTGCGAAGTCACGGCGCCAAGCAGTTGGCCTACGAGATGGCGGTCTGCGTCTGCGACGCCGACGGCGCGCACTCGGAGGCCGAATACGGCTTCCTGGGCGAACTCCGCGCATCGCTCGGACTCGATGCAGCGGCTTCGGCCGCGTTCACCGAAGAGGCGCAGGCGATCGCGGCGGCGCCCCTGGCCGCGGGCGCCGCGCTGGCGGCACCGGGCGGCGGGCCCGACCCGGCCGAACTCGACCAGGCCATCTTGAACGCCGCGATCCTGAACGGCGCGCTCGAGCTGCTGCCCGAGACGCTCTCGACCATGGCCATCATCCCGCTGCAGATGAAGCTGGTCTACCGCGTCGGCAAGGCCTACGGCTTCGAGCTCGACAGCGGCCACATCAAGGACTTCGTCGCCACGGTCGGCGTCGGCCTGACCTCGCAGTACCTGGAGCAGGCCGGCCGCAAGCTGCTCGGCGGCCTGCTTGGCAAGGTCGGCGGCGGCCTGCTCGGCGGTCTCGGCAAGCAGGCCGTGAGCTCGGGCATGAGCTTCGCCACCACCTACGCGCTCGGCCATGTCGCCCGACGCTACTACGCGGGTGGACGCCAGCTGTCGACCGAAATGCTGAAGGGCGCCTACGCCAGCGTGATGCAGGAGGCGCAAGGGCTGCAGGCGCGCTATCTGCCGGCGATGCAGGAGAAGGCCCGCACGCTGGACCCGCGGCAGGTGCTGTCGATGGTGCGCGGCGGCTGAGTCAGGGAGCGGACGCCGGGTGGTCCTTCGACCCCCAGAACTTCCACCAGGGCCGCGCCGCCGGTATCGACTCGGGCGGCAACTGCTGGAGCTGGCTGGCACGCAGCCGCTGGCGGCACTCGACCTCCAGCGCGTGGGCGATGCCGAAGGCCTCGCGGTCGCCACGCGAGGCCTGGGCGCGCCAGCTCACAGCCAGGCGCACGAGTTCTTCGTCGTCGATGTCGGCCAGCTGCGCCGGGGTCGGCACGCTCGAACTCATGGCAGATGGCGCCGAACTGCGCTTTTCGCGGGATACATGGGGACGATTATTGCGCATCCGCACCCACTGTCCGACCGGTTAAGCAGCGGATTCACAACGCCGCGCCGAAGATTCTTTTTGGCTGCACCTGCATCCAATCGCGCCGTCGGCGGGTAGTTCCGGCAGCAGCAAGCCGCTGCCCACCCAACCACCGAAGGAATTTCCCATGCGTCACCTCATCCCGTCGCGCCCCGTCGTCGCCGCACCGTTGCTGGCCACCGCCCTGTTGGCCGCCTGCGGCTCGATGCCCACCTCCGGATCGGCTTTCTCGCAAGCCTCGCTGCCGGCCCCGATCCAGGTGCCGGCAGGCCACAAGGTCGCGCTGGAAACCATCGGCGTCGGCGAGATCACCTACGAGTGCCGCGACAAGGCCGGCACGCCCGGCCAGGCGGAGTGGGTGTTCGTCGGGCCCAAGGCGGTGCTGAACGACCGCAGCGGCAAGGCGGTCGGCAGGTACTACGGTCCGCCGGCCACCTGGGAGGCCAACGACGGCTCGAAGCTCACGGCGACGCAACTCGCGGTCGCGCCCTCCGGCCCCACCAGCCTGCCCTACCAGCTGGTCAAGGCCAACCCGGCGATGGGCAGCGGCGCGATGAGCGGCGTCACCTACATCCAGCGGGTCGCGCTCAAGGGCGGCATCGCACCCGCCAGTGCCTGCACGCCGGCCGCCAAGGGCCAGCAGGAGACCGTGCGCTACCAGGCCGACTACATCTTCTGGAAAGCCGCCTGAGCCGGGGGGGCCGGATGCGGGCCGTCGACTACGATGGCGCCTCCATCGCCGAGCACGGACCCGCTTGCCCGCCACCGACCCTTTCGACCACGACGCCGCGCTGGCCGCCTGCGCGCGCGGCGATCGGCAGGCGCTGGCGCAGATTTACAGCCTTGAAAGCCGCTACCTGCTGGGCGTGGCGCTGCGCATCGTGCGCCAGCGCCAGTCGGCGGAGGACGTGCTGCACGATGCCTTCGTCAGCATCTGGCAGCGCGCCGGATCTTTCGACCCACGCCGCGGCGCCGGACGGGGCTGGATCTACAGCGTGGTGCGGCATGCGGCTCTGAACTGGGTCCGCAGCCATGCGCGCGAGGTGCCGGTCGACGAAGAAAGCCAGGCCGCGCTCGAAGACGACGTGGCGCTGGCCCGCCATGCGACGAGCCTCGACCCACTCGAGACGCGGGCCGACCTGGGCCGGCTCGAGGCCTGCCTGGAGCGGCTCGAAGGCGAACGCAGGGAGTGCATCGTGCTCGCCTATCTCGATGGCTGCTCCCACGGGGAAATCGCGCAGCGCATGCAGAAACCGCTGGGCACCGTGAAGTCCTGGATCCAGCGCGGCATGCGCTCGTTGCGCGAATGCATGGCATGAACCCGAACGACACCACGCCCCCCTCCGCCGACGACGCCCTCGACGCGCTGGCCGGCGACTACGTGCTCGGCACGCTGTCGGCCGCCACCCGCGGCGAGGTCGAGACGCGCATGCTGCGGGAGCCGGCGCTGCGCGCGGCGGTGGAAGCCTGGGAAGAACGCCTGCATCCGCTGGTGGCCCTCGCCCAGCCGGTGGAACCATCTCCCGCGCTCTGGCGCCGCATCGACGCCAGCGTGTCGGCCACGACGGCGCCCCGTCGCGCCGCCAGCCGCCCCGGCTGGTGGTGCAGCCTGCGGCTCTGGCGCGGGCTGGCCGGCGCCGGCTTCGCTGCGGCTGCCCTGATGGCTGCCGTGTTGGTGACACGCATTCAGCCGGCGCCCGCCGTGCAGTTCATCGTGGTGCTCGTTGCGCCGCAGGACAAGGCCCCGGGCTGGGTGGTGCAGGCGGCCGCCGATGCCCGCCGGCTGAGCCTGACGCCGCTTGGCAGCATGACGGTGCCGAGCGACAAGTCGCTGCAGTTCTGGACCAAGGCCGACGGCTGGCGTGGCCCGGTGTCGCTGGGCCTCGTCACGCCGGGCCAGACGCTTCAGGTACCGCTCGACAAGCTGCCGCCACTGGAGCCGAACCAGCTGTTCGAACTGACCCTCGAGCCAGCGAACGGCTCGCCGCTCGATCGGCCGACCGGGCCGATCCAGTTCATCGGCCGGGCGGTGAAGGTTCTCTGACGGGCTTCGGCGGAAGCGCCGGCCCGCGCCTGTCCTCAGTGGCGGGCGAGTTCGTGCCGATCGGCGGCCGCGAACAGGTCGTCCGAGAAGCTGCGATCGGTGCGGGCGAAGGTCCATGCCCATTCGCGAACCGCATCGGCTTCGGCCTTGCGCGACAGCGGGGCCTCGGGCGCCGCCACCTTCCAGCCGGTCAGCAGCCGGATGCCGAAGCCCAGCACACGCGACAGTGCGTACGAAGCCGGCGACGAACCGGGTGCGTCGACGGAAAGGCCATTGGCAAGAATCGTGGACATGAGAGGGGTTCTCCAGGGGGAGCGACTCCAGGACGGGGTCGCGTACGGGCTCAATTATAGGGTTAACCCTAGTTTCTCGCTGCCCGAGCGACTTCGAGGGTCATGTACATCCAGTTGCTCAATAAGTAGAAACCCTTAATTTTTGGCATGGGTATTGCTGCACTGCAGCAAAAGCAGACGGCATGCCCCAACGATGTGCTGCGACAGCGGAGACGCCCGGTCCTCAAAAGTCACCCCGTCCACTTACGCGAGGCGCCCATGAACGCAAGCACTGTCCAGGAGTCGATCCAGATTGCAGGTGCCGAACCCGCCGGTTGGCGGGGCCGGCTGCGGCGCTGGCGCGGCAGCACGTCGGAGTCGATCGTTCCCCGCCTCGCGGGCTATGCGCTGCTTGCCTTCGTGCTGTGGCTGGTGGTCACGACCCTGATCCAGCCGCTGGTGTCGAGGCAGGCCACCCGCACGGTGCTGCAGGCCCCCGTGCTGCTGGTCACCTCGCCGATCAGCGGCGTGGTGACGCACATGACGGTGCGTGCGCTCGACAAGGTCGACGCCGGGGCGGTGGTCGCCACGGTGCAGAACCCGACCATCGACCGCGACATCCTCACCACGCTGACCACCCAGCGCCTGGCCCTGCAAAGCCAAGTGTCGCAGCTGGCCAATCAACTGCATGCCTCGGACGAGGAACTGCAGTTCGTCGAGCAGCAGGTCAAGCTTTACCGCCAGGCGTCGATGGCGCAGACCCGCGACGCCTGGCAGATCGCCCAGCGACAGCGCGAGGTGGCGCTGACCAACGTGGCGGAGCAGGAGCTCAAGGTGCGCCACACCTCCGCGATGCTCGACCAGGGCGCGGTCAGTCCGCAGGCGATGGACGCCGCCCAGGCCCAGTTGAGCACCTCGCGCGCCAACGCCGCGGTGGCCGAACAGGCCTATGCCGGACTTGGCAAGAGCGTCGCGATCGCCAGCCAGGGAGCCTTCGTGAGCAGTGGCAGCGGCACGGTGTTCCAGACCCTGGTGAGCCGCCGCGAGACGCTCGCCGGCAGCATCGAGCGCGCCCAGCAAGACAGCACGGCCGTGCAGAAGCAGTTGCGCGAAGTGACCGCGCTCGAAGACGACGAGCGGCGCCGCATCGACCGGCTGGCCGCCTACGAAGTGCGCGCGCTGCAGGCCGGGCAGGTGCACACCGTGCTGATGCCGCAAGGCAGCTTCGTGCCCCAGGGCGCCACGCTGGTGCGGATGATCGACTGCAGCCGGATCGAAGTGGTGGCGGTGTTCGCGCCGCGGCTCGCCAAGCGTCTCAACATGGGCTCGATGCTCACCGTGACGACCGATGACAGCGGCCTGGAAGTTCCGGCGCGCGTCACGCAGTTGCTGCCGGTCGCGCCGGACGAACTGCAGAGCAGCTACATCGTCCCCTTCCCCTTCGCGGAGCAGGGTTCCGTCTATGCCGTGGCGCGCATCGAACCCCCGAGCGCCGACCCGGCGGTGCAGCGCAGCCTGTGCGCGCCCGGCAAGGTGGTGTCGGCCCGGCTGGGCGCGTAGCGGCGTCGATGGAGTCACGCCATGGCAAGCACTGCATCCACCTGGCGACACGCGATCCGGCTGGCCCTGGCATGGCCGATCGCCTGGGCGCTGCACGCCGGCCCTGCGACGGCAGCGAGCGAGGTCCGGCAGGCGCTGGCGCAGCAAAGCTGCGAAGGACTGCGCCGCGCAGCAGCCACCGATGCGCGCGGCGATGCGTCGGCGCCGCTGCTGCTCGCGAGCTATCGCGTCGACACCGTCGTCGAGGGCGTGGCGCCGCTGCCGCCGACGCTCGCGAACGTCGCCTTCGTCTACGACAACGCGCTGGCCGGCATTGCGCTGCTGGCCTGCGGCGAGACGGCCTCGGCCCGGCGCATCGCCGAGGCCGTCGTGCTGGCGGTCGAGCGTGATCCGCACTACCTCGACGGCCGGGTCCGCAACGCCTACCGCGCCGGCCCGCTGGCCGAGGCGAAGCCGGTGCTGCCCGGCTACTGGGATGCCGCGAGGAACCAGTGGATCGCCGACGCCTACCAGATCAGCACCGCGACCGGCAACGTCGCGTGGGCGGCGCTGCTGCTGCTGAACCTGAATCAGCAGGCGCCCACGCCGCGCTATCTCGACGCGACGGCCAGGCTGCTGGCATGGATCGAGCAGCGCACCCGCGCCACGGTCGATCCCGATGGCTACAACGGCGGCTGGTACGGCTGGGACGATGCGCAGAGCGCGCAGACCTGGAAGTCGACCGAGCACCACATCGACATCGCCATGGCCGCGGCCTGGGCAGAGCGCGCGGGCGCACGGCCCGAGCAGACGCGGCAGGCAGGCACCGCGCTGGCGTTCGTGTCGCGCATGTGGAGCCCGCAGCAGCAGCGCTTCCATATCGGCACCCTGGCCGATGGGGCGACCGTGTCGACCACCGGCTCGGGCCTCGACGCCCAGCTGTGGCCCTTGCTGGCCGCCCCGCCGGGCCATTGCCGCTGGCGCACCGGCCTCGCGTGGGTCGAGCGCAACCACCGGTACGGCGACGGCTACGGGTTCTCGCAGCAGCCCGACGGCATCTGGACAGAAGGCAGCGCCCAGGCCGCCGCGACGCTGGCGGCCGTCAAGGGCGCGGTGCCCGAGGCGCTGTGGAAGTTGCTGGCCGCGCAGCGCGCCGACAACGGCCTGTACTACGCGACACCGAGCCCGCGCATCTCGACCGGGCTGGCCATCGGGCCGGACTCGGCGGGCGCCGACTTCTTCTACTACCACTGGCCCCACCTCGGTGCCACCGCCTGGATCGCGCTCGCAGCGACGGGCTGGAACCCGTTCACCGGAAGCCCCACCGCCACAGGAGAGACGCCATGTTCGAGCTGATCGATTCGCCCGAGTTCAGGATCAACCTGATCGTCACGGGCCTGGCCCTGATGATGATCTTCCATGCCCGCGCGGACCGCCTCTCGCACCGCGCGCTGTTCGGCTACCTGACCGCGCTGGTGCTGGTGCGCTACGTGGTGTGGCGGCTGGCCGAAACACTGCCGCCGGCCGATCTCGGCTTCGGCACGCTGGTCGGCTGGGTCTTCCTGGTGTTCGAGATGGTGTCGATCCTCTACACCCTGATGTCGATCCAGATGCTGACCGGGCGGCGCGACAACCACGGGCTGGCCGACCGCGGCGAAGCCTCGCTGCGCGCGCGCGGCGCCGACGTGCCGGCGGTCGATGTCTTCATCTGCACCTACAACGAGGAACTCGGGGTGCTCGAGAAGACGATCCTCGCCGCCCAGGCGATCGACTACCCGCGCCTCGCGGTCTGGGTGCTCGACGACACGCGCCGCGACTGGCTGCGCGACTACTGTGCCCGCAAGGGCGTGCACTACGCCCGGCGCGCCGACAACGCGCATGCCAAGGCCGGCAACCTCAACAACGGCCTGCGCCAATCGGCCGCGGCCACCGACGCGCCGTACATCCTGGTGCTCGACGCCGACTTCACGCCACACCGCAACATCGTCTACCGGATGCTGGGCCTGTTCGACGATCCGAAGGTGGGGCTGGTGCAGACGCCGCAGTTCTACTACAACGCCGACCCGATCCAGCACAACCTGCGCGCCACCGACAGCTGGGTCGACGAGCAGCGCGTGTTCTTCGACGTGCTGCAGCCGGCCAAGGACGCGGCCGACGTCGCCTTCTGCGTCGGCACGTCGTTCATCGTGCGACGCGACGCCATCACCGCCGCCGGCGGCTTCCCGACCGGCAGCGTGTGCGAAGACATCTACACCACCTACACGCTGATGCGCTTCGGCTGGGTCACGCGCTGGCTCAACGAGCGGCTGTCGAACGGGCTGTCGGCCGATAGCATCGTCGACTACATCAACCAGCGCAGCCGCTGGTGCCTCGGCACCATCCAGGTGGCGCTGCTGCGCGACGGTCCGCTGCGCGGCAAGGGCTATGGCCTGGCGGCGCGCCTGCACTATGTGCACGGCCTGCTGCACTGGCTCAGCAAGCCGTTCATCCTGCTGATCCTGGCGGCGCCCGCGCTGTACTGGTATGCGGGCGTCTCGGCCTTCCACGCCACGCCACGGGCCTTCGCACTCTATGGCCTGCCGCCGCTGGTCATGTTCTGGGGCTACACCTACTGGATCAGCCAGCGGCGCTGCCTGCCGGTGTTCACCGAGGTGACGCAGATCGTGGCGGCCATGGCCGTGACGCGCACCATCGTCACCTCGCTGGTGCGGCCCTTCGGGCGCCCTTTCAAGGTCACGGCCAAGGGCCAGGATCGCTCGAAGACCGTGGTCCACTGGAACCTGGTCGCGGTCTTCGGCGGCCTCATCGTGGCGATGGAAATGGGCGCGCTCGACGCCATCGGCGGCACGATGAGCACCGGCGATGTCCTCAACGTGATCTGGACCCTGGTGGCCACGGTCTACTGCCTGGCGGCGCTGATCGCCTGCATCGACCGCCCGCGGCCGGACCATGACGAGCGCTTTCCATACGACGCCGCGACCAACATCCGCAGCGCCGCGGGCGTCGGCGCCACGCAGTTCATCGAGATCGCGGTGGACGGGGCGCTGCTGCGCGACAGCGCCCTGCTGCGCCGGATCCCGGTCGGCCAGCCGCTGGATGTCCATGTCGACCATGTCGGCTGGGTGCCCGCCTTGCTGGCGGACCACACGCCAAGCGGCGCCGAGCTGAGCTTCGCCTGCGACGAGGCCGTGCACGACCGCCTGGTTCGCCATGTGTTCAGCCTGCCGCCGAGCCATGTGGCCACCCAGGTGCGGCCCGGCCACGCGGCCATGGCCTTCCTCGGCAGCGCGGGCTGGCGCTGGCCCCGGGTTCCGGCGGCGTGGCTGCGCGGCGTCGCCGCGCCGGCACCGCTGCTGCTGGCGCTGGTGCTCGGCGTGCTCGTGCTCGGCGGCTGCAGCCTGACGCCCGCGCTCAAGCCGGCCGATGTCGAGCTGCCGACCCAGTGGCCGACAGGCGCCGCCGTTGGCGACGCAGCGCCCATGGCGTGGCAGGCCTTCGTGCGCGACGATGAGCTGCGCGGCCTGGTCGCGACCGCGCTGGCGCAGAACCGCGACCTGCGCGCCTATGCCGCGAAAGCCCGCGAGGCGCGCGCCGTCTACGCCGGCACGCGCTCCAGCCTGTTCCCCGAGATCGGCATCGCCGGCTATGCCCAACGGGGCGACATGGCGACTTCGCTGAGCTCCACCGGTGTCGTCACGAGCAACCAGGCAATCGGCCGGGTCGGCAACACCTACGCGGTCCAGGCCGGCGTCACGGCCTACGAGCTCGATTTCTTCGGCCATGTCGATGCCGGCGTGAAACAGGCCGGCGCGCAGGCGCAGGCCATCGACCGGGACTACGCGGCCGCGCGCATGAACCTGGTCGGCGAGGTCTCGAACGCGTACCTCACGCTGCGCGCCGACCGCGCGCTGCTCGCGCTGGCCGAGGCCGACCTGAAGAGCCAGAGCGACAGCACCGACATCATGAAACGCGCCCGCTCGGTCGGCGGCACCTCCGACCTCGACCTGCTGCGCTCCCAGTCGCTGGTGCAGCGCGCCCTGGTGCAGCGCGAGGAGTTCAGCATGCGCGTCGGCCAGGACCTGCAGTGGCTCACGGTGCTGGTCGGCCAACCGGTGGCGGCCACGACCGGCACCCAGCGCCCCTGGCCGGAGCGCTCGGTGGCCGAGGTGCCGGTCGGCCTGCCGGCCAGCCTGCTGCAGCGCCGGCCCGACCTGCTGGCGGCCTATGCGCGGGTCGAAGCGGCGAACTCGGGCGTGGGGGCCGCCAAGGCGGCGTTCTATCCGACTTTCTCTCTGACCGCCGTGGCCGGCGGGCTCAGCAGCGAGTTCTCGAACCTGCTTGGAAGCGGCAACCGCAGCTGGGCCACGGTGCTCGGGGTCTCGCTGCCGATCCTCGACTGGGGCCGACGTTCGGCCAACCTCACGGCCAACGAGGAGCGGCTGTCCGCTGCCATGTCGGCCTACGAATACGCGGTGCAGCAAGCGCTGCGCGAAACGGCGAACGCGCTGATCGCGAACAACCACCTGTCGCCGCAGCTGGAGGCACAGCAGGGTCGCGTGCAGGCGCTCGAGAAAGTGGCGGCGATCTCGCGCACCCGCTTCCGCAACGGACTCGAGGACTACTTCGCCGGCGCCGACGCCCAGCGCGAGCTCTACCTCGAGCAGCGCCAGTGGATCGAGCTGCAGTTGAAGCAATCGGTCAACCTGGTGAACCTGTACAAGGCGCTGGGCGGGGGATGGGACGAGGCGCCGCAGGCGCAAGCCGCGGCGGCGTCGGCGTCGAGCGCCATGCATTGAGCGCCTGGATCGTCGGCGCGGTCCCGCGTCACTTCCGCTCGCGCGGCTTGCGCTCGTACTTGCGCCAGTACTGGAACTCGTCCTCGTGGACTTCGATGTCCAGCTCGGAGATCCTGGCCTGGAGCCGCTCCTGCACTTCGGTCACGGCCCGGTTGTAGATCACCGGCCCGACTTCCTCGAGGAAGAAGCCGAGCAGTGCGCCGGCGGCGATGTTGCCGATCGGCTCCTCCATGTTCTCCCGGAAATATCGCTCGATGGAGGCGATGGCCTCCTTGCGGGCTTCCTTGCTGAGCTCGATGGCCATCGTGCGCTGTCTCCAGGTTTCGGGTGCGGGGTCTCGGGATGATTCTGCCCGCTCCGCGGTTCGGCGTAAGCTCCCGTGCCTCCAACCGCCACCACTCGATCGGGACCCCGGAACATGGCTGATTCGAAATTCGACACCGACTCGCTGCCCGGCGTCATGTCCACGGCCGCGTCCGACCTGCAGAGCCTGCGGCCCAGCCTGGTCGAGAACGCCCTGACCCAGGCGCTGCCGCTGCCCGACATCATGTTCGGCGGCGCGGTGCTGGTCTTCGTGATCATGTTCCATGCCTTCTGGATCCGCGTGATCACGAGTTCCTTCCTCAAGCACACGAGCGCCTCGCACGTTCGGGCGTCGCTCTGGCGGGCCGACCTGCTGTTCACCGTCACGGTGATGATGCTGCTGGCGCTGCACCTGGCAGAGGTGGTGGTCTGGTCGGCGGCGCTGATCTTCGGCGACATCGTCGCCGACTGGTCGACCGCGGCCTACTTCGCGGCCAACTGCTACACCGCGCTCGGCGAGCCTTTCTCGCTGCCGCGCGCCTGGCGGATCGTGCCGCCGATCATCGGGATCTCGGGTATCTTCGCCTTCGCCTGGACCGCCAGCGTGCTGGTCAATTTCGTCTCGCGCTACAACGACCTGCGCGCCGACATCCTGGGGCGGTCCAGTGCAAGCCAACCGGCGCGGGCCGATAACATGGCGCCATGACTTTCCAGCGCCAAGGCGACCCGGACCGCCCTCGCCCCCGCATCTACCTCGCCGGGCCCGACGTCTTCCTGCCGGACCGCGACCGCATCTTCGCCGCCCTGAAGGCGCACTGCGCGCGCCTGGGCCTGGCCGGCGTCGCACCGATCGACGCACCGCTGGCGTTGGCGGCCTCGGCCGGCGACGACGCCCGGGCGCAAGCCATCTACGAAGGCAACGTCGCGCTGATCCGCGAGTCCGACGGCGTGATCGCCAACCTGTCGAGCTTTCGCGGCCAGGAGCCCGACGCCGGCACCGTGTTCGAGGTCGGCTTCGCGGTCGCGCTCGGCCTGCCGGTGGTCGGCTACGCCGTGCCTCAAGGCAGCTATGCGGACCGCGTGCAGGCCGCGATCGCCTGCCGCCGCGATGCGGCCGGGGTGGTCACGGAAGCCGCCACCGGGACGGTGGTCGAGGGGCTCGGGCAGCCGCTCAACCTCATGCTGTCGCGATCGATCGATCTGGCACCGACCGCCGCGCAGGCGCTCGAGCGGCTCGCCAGGAGGCTCGGCGCCGCCGCCTCACTCTGAAGTTTCGACCACCGGCCGCAGCCACTGCAGGGCATGGCCGCGCAGCGCCTCGATCTGCTGGCCGATCAGGGACAGCTCGGTGCGGATGAGCTGCGCCGCGGCGTCGCCGCCTTCGCCGTCGGACGCCAGCAGGTCGGCCAGGGCCGGGCGCTCGTCCGCCGGGGCCGTGGCGGCCTCGATGGCGTCCGCCGACCCGCGCTCGACATCGGCCGCCAACGCCTCCAGCGCCTGGGCCGCGCCTTCAGCCGCACCGCGCGTCGCGACCGCCAGCGCCGGACTGCGCAGGGCGACCCGGTGGGCGCCGAGCGCCGACAGGTAGCTCAGCAGGGTGTGCGACTGGATCAGGAAGCGCAGCGCGACGCCGGCGCGCGGCCGCACCAGCGCCGGCTCGCGGAACATCTCGGACACCGCCACGGCCAGCGCCGCATCGGCGTTGTGGGCATTGCGCCGGGCCAGCCGGTAGGGCAGGTCGTCGCGCGCGCCGGCACGGTACTGCTCGGCGATCTCGCGCAGATAGAGCGCCTGGTTGCGCATCGCCGCGGCCGCCAGTTCGTTGAAGCGCCGGCCCTGCCAGTGCGGCAGCACCAGCACCATCGCCAGTCCGGCGATCAGGCTGCCGATGGCGGTGTCGACCAGCCGCGGCACGATCAGCACGCCGCCGTCGCCGACCTGGTTGAAGCACATCAGCACCAGCACCGTCATGCAGGCGGTCGCCAGCAAGTAGCGCGCGCTGCGGGTGGCGAAGAAGAGCACGCCGGCCGCCACCGCCAGCAGCGCCTGCACCAGATGCTGCGGGAACAGGTCGAGCAGCGCCCAGCCGACCACCACGCCGACCGCCGTCCCCGCCATGCGCTGGCCCATGCGCGACATGGTGTCGCCCCAGGTCTGCTGGCAGACGAACAGCGTCGTCAGCAGGATCCAGTAGCCCTGGGCGGGATGGATGAGCCACATCACGCCGTAGCCCGCCGCGAGCGCGATCGCCAATCGCAGCGCATGCCGGAACAGGGGCGAGCGCGGCGACAGCTGGCGCCGCACGCGCTCGGCCGCGTCGCGCCAGGAGCGCGGCGAGCGGTCGAGCAGGCCCATGTCGGTGCGCCCGGCGCGCGCGGTCGGCTCGCTGGCGCCGGCCAGCTGGCCATCGAGACGCTCCAGGTTGTGCGCCAGCGCCTCGATCGACGCCAGCAGGGCCTGCCGCGCCGGCTCGCGCGCGTGCGAACGTTCATGCGCGATGGCGCTGCGCAGTTCGGCCAGTGCCTGCACCGTGGCGGTGTCGGCCACGAAGGGCTGGCGCCGCTCGATCGACTGCGCCAGCCGACGGCAGGCCTCGCCCTCCAGGTGCAGCACGCGCTGGCAGCGGTAGAGCAGGTCGCTGTGGAAGAAGGCGTCCGCCAGCGCGTTGTAGTCGTCGTGGGACGAGCTCGCGCGTTCATGCACGTCCTGGGCGATCAGGTAGAGGCCACGGTAGCGCGCGATCCGGCCGGTCGGCGCCCGCGCACCGATGCGGCGGAAGATGCTCTCCTTGGCAGCGTTGAGCTCGGCCACCACGTCGGCATTGAGCTGCGCCAGCGACAGCCGCTTGCGCTCGATATCGATGCCGCGCAGCGGCTCGAACAGCGAGGCCTTGAAGCGCACGTAGTGGCCGAGCACCGAATACAGCCGGGCGAGCCGCGCCTGCACCGGCTGGGCCGGCAAGGCCAGGCACCAGGCGACCGAGAAGACGCCGTACCAGGCGGCGCCCGCGAGCAGCAGCAAGAGCTCGTGCAGGCGTTCGTCCGGGCCCGCGAGCGGGTGGTTGCCGATGCCGAGGGTGGTGTACATCGCCAGGATCAGCGTCGCGTAGGCGATCGCCTTGTAGCGCGCCTCGACCGCCCCGAGCATCGTGAGCCAGAAGGCGGCGAGCGCGAGGCTGGTGATGAACAGCGCCGGGCGGTCGATCAGAGCCGACACCGCGAAAGCCGCCGCCGCGAAGCAGAGCAGCGTGACGACCTGGGCCCGGTAGCGTCCCCGCGCGCTGTCGTCGGTTTCGGCCAGCGCGCTCGCGATGGCGCCCAGGAACAGCGGCGTCACGGCGTCCATCCGGTCGCTGGCGCCGCACACCGCCATCAGGCTTCCGAGGGTGAGCAGCACCCGCAGCGCCTGTGCCTGCCCGGCGCCCCATCGGCGCAGCCGTTGCGGAAATGTCTCGATCACGAATGCGAGCATGCCACCGCTTTGCACGATGCGTGCCATGTCACTCCGGTTGCCGCAGCGAAAGCCCGCGGCCGCCGACGGCGGCTCAGGCGACGCTGCTCGCGTAGTGCCGGGCCTTGTCCTCGTACATGGCCCGGTCGGCCCGCTGCAAGGCGGCTTCCAGCTGGTCGCCGGACCCGCAGGTCGCCACGCCGATCGCCAGGTGCACCACGTGGCCGCTCTGCCCGGCGTGGAACTGGTTGTTCAGGTCGAGCAGCGAAACGATGCGATCCCGCATGCCGGCAGCGCCGCGCTCGTCGGTGGCCGGCAACAGCACGGCGAACTCGTCGCCGCCGATGCGCGCCGGCCAGCCGGGCGCGTCGACCGCCTGGGTCAGCACCTCGCCGACCCGCCTGAGCAGGGCGTCGCCCGCGGCGTGGCCGTCCTCGTCGTTGACGCGCTTGAGGCCGTTGAGGTCGATCGCGATGACGGACACCGGCCACGGGCCCTTGCGCGCCAGCCGGTGCAGCTCCTCGGTGTAGAAGGCGCGGTTGCACAGCTGCGTCAGCACGTCGTGCCGGCCGAGGTATTCGAGGTAGGCCTCGGCTTTCTTGCGCGCCGTGATGTCGACCAGCGACACCAGCACCAGGTCCCAGGTCTGGAGGTGGTGCTGCAGCACGGTGAACTGCATGTGGATGTTGATCAGGTCGCCCGCGAGCGAGTAGTTCACGACTTCGCGCTGCTGGGAGGTCTTGTTGTTCCACAGGTCCTGCAGCTGGTCGGCGAACGAATCCTGCATTTCGTCGCGAAACACCCTGGGGATGTTGCGCAGCAGGTCGGCGGTGTCGGCGGCGCCGAACATCCGCAGGGTCTCGCGATTGACGTCGATCACGCGAATCTCCTGCATGCAGCGCGTGACGAATTCCGGGTGCACCTTGATGAAGGTCGTGAAATCGGTGATGCCGCGCTGCCGGATCTCGTCGAGCAGCTTCTTGACGGCGCTGAAATCCTCGACCCAGAGCGAGACCGGCGAATGGTTGAAGAGGCCGCGGGCATAGCGCTCGGCCTCGGTGCGCTCGCGATAGGCCGCGACGCGGGCCGTGATGTCGTCGAGCGACACCAGCACGCGGTCCCAGCGGTCTTCGTGGCCCGGCAGGATGCGCAGGCGCACCTGCACGTCCAGGCGGCGGCCGTCGAGCGTGTAGTTGACCGTCTGGTTCTCCACGCTCAGCGCTCCCTGCCAGAGCTGTTCGAGTTCGTGCATGACGCAGTCCGCCATGTCGTCGCGGAAGACCTGGTCGAGGGCGGCCAGCAGGTGGTCCTGGCTGCGCGCACCGAACAGCGTCAGCGTGTGCTGGTTGACCCGCAGGACCTTGTAACAGGCCATGCAGTCGCGGATGCGCGCGGGGTCGGCCGCCAGGTGCGCGGCCAGGTCGGTGACGCCGGCCAGCCGCCATTGGTCGAACAGGTCCTTGAGGCCGCTGTAGTCTTCGAGCCAGAGAGAGACGGGCGACAGATCGAACATCGACTCGAGGTCGGTAGACGCGGACATGGCTGCTGGCTTCCTGGGGACGGTGGCGGGGTCGGGACCGCCGATTGTCCACCCAAGCCGACGCGCCCTTCAGCCGCGCCGGTCGCGCCAGCGGCAGTACCGCACGGAAGGCGCGAGAAACCACGGATTGCCGGTGTAGAGCGGCCGGGCCTCGAGACTCGAACCAGGCCAACGCCAGGGATAACCCCTGGAAGAAAGCGTCAGGTGCCCCTTGTTTAGTTATTTAATATAACCATAATGAGGCCAGGACCCCGCCCCAAGGACACCTCGATGAACTCGACTTCCCGCCGCGGCATGCTGCTTGCCGGCTTGGCCTGCGCGACCGCCGCGGGCCCTGCCCTCGCGGCCGATGCCCCCGCCACGCCGACCACCCAGGCCATCCCCATGGTGCTGCCGCGCACCGAGTTCGTCTACGAGGCGATCGTCGATCTCTCGCCGGCGCTGACCTTGGGCGCCTCGCCCTTCGGCGAGCGCTTCATGGTGCCGATCGTCGGCGGCAGCTTCGAAGGGCCGGGACTGCGCGGAACGGTCATCGCCGGCGGCGCCGACCGGCAGCTGCTGCGCCGCGACGGGGCCAAGAACCTGGACGCGGTCTATGAGCTGAAGACCGAGGACGGCGTCGTCATCTCGGTGCGCAACCGGGTGCTCTCGCGGCGGCCGAAGGATGCGCCGCCCTACGTGTTCTCGTCCCTGGAGATCGTCGCGCCCGACGGCCGCTACGGCTGGCTCAACGACTTCGTGTACGTGGGCACGCTGAACAGCCTTCGCCCGCAGCGCGAGGCGGTCGTGATACGGGTCTACAAGGTGGTCTGAGGCGGGCGCTGGCCGGTTCGGCCAGAGGGCCCCACCCCACCTGTGCCGCATCAGGTGACTGCGGCAGCGGCAACACCTTGCCGAATGCCCATGGCCTCGAGTGTGTCTGCCACCGCAGCGACCGCTCCCGGTATCCCTGCTTCACCGAAGTGGCCCATGCATCCGACGCGAAATGTCTCGACCTGCGTGAGCTTGCCGGGGTAGAGGATGTAGCCGCGCTTCTTGACTTCCTGGTAGAACGTCTTGAAGTCGTATTTCGGATCGTCGGGCGCATGAAAAGTGACGATGATCGGCGCCTGGATGGCAGGATCGAGATAGCTGCGGAATCCCAGCGCGGCCATGCCATCGATCAAGGCCTTGCAGTTGCGCGCGTAGCGCCCGCCGCGCGCGTCGAGCCCGCCTTCCTCGACGTATTGCGTGATGGCTTCATCCAGTGCCGCGACCACGTGGGTGGGGGGCGTGAACCGCCATTGCGTCGTCTTGCCCATGTATATCCACTGGTCGTAAAGATCCATGGCGAGCGAGTGGCTGTTGCCCTCGCACTTTTCCAGGGTGCTGCGCCTGACAATGACGAAGCCCATGCCGGGCACGCCTTCGAGGCACTTGCCCGAGGCGGCGACAACCGCGTCGAAAGGCGTGATTCGGGCGTCGATATCAATCGCGCCGAATGAACTCATCGCATCGACGATCAAACCGCGGCCGTGCTTTTCGACGACCAGCGCGACGTCGTGGAGCGGGTTGAGCACACCGGTTCCGGTCTCGCAATGGACCAGCGCCACATGCGTGATCGAAGGGTCTGCTGCGAGGGCACGGTCGACGTCCGCGGCCAGGACCTGCTGGTCTTCCCTGTAGTCGATCGTGGTCACGCGACGGCCGAGCACCTTGCAGATCTTGGCGATGCGCTGGCAATAGGCGCCGTTGTTCGGCACCAGCACGTGGCCGTCGCGCGGGACGATCGTCCCGATGGCAGCCTCCACCGAGAAGGTGCCGCTGCCCTGGAGCGGCACGCACTCGTGCGAGGCCTCGCCATGCACGATGCGCAGCACCTGCTGGCGGATCCTCGCGGTGATCTGGTTGAAGTCAGAATCCCACGAGCCCCAGTCGCGCAGCATGGCCGCGCGGGTCTTGTCCGATGTGGTCAGCGGACCGGGAGTGAGAAGGATCGGCGAACGAACTTGGCTCATGGTGTCTCCTGTGGGAAGGGCGATGGTGTGAGGAAATGCAGTGATGGTCAGCCACGGCGAAGGTTGCGCCAAGCCTGCGTTCGAACGAGCAGCACGCGCGTCAGCAGCGAATAGGCGATGCACACGACGATCGATGTCACGACGATCAGGCTGGCGAGTGCGGCCGCCGGACCGATGTCGCCGGCGTCGTCGAGATGCATGATCGCGACCGACGCCAGGATCGTTTCGGGCGAATACAAAAAGATCGCGCACGAGAGGCTGGCCATCGAGACGACGAAGAAGTAGCGACCGATGTCCAGGATGGCCGGCAGGCAGACCGGCACCGTGACGCGCAGGAAGGTCTTGTAGAACGGCACCTTCAGCGAGGCCGAGACGGCTTCGAACTCGTTGTCGATCTGCTTGAGCGCAGTCACGGCGGTGAGGTGGCTCGATGTGTAGTAGTGGACGATCATCGAGAGGATCAGGATCGCCATCGTCTGGTAGAGCCCGTTCAGCGGATTGGCCGGATGGTTGAAGAACATCACGTAGCCCAGGCCCAGCACCAGGCCCGGCACGGCCATCGACAGCACCGCCATGAGGTGCATGGCGCGTTTCATCGCGACGAGGCCGCGCGACTTCTCGATCAGGTAGGCGCCAACGAACACGATCAGCGATCCGCCGATGGCCGTCGAGATCGCCACGATCAGGCTGTTGCCGTAGGCCGCGGCCATGTCGCTTTCGATCAGGGCGAAGTGATAGTGCTTGAGCGTCAGCGACAGGTCATACGGCCAGAGCGTGATGAACGACGTGTAGAAGGCCATGCCGATGGTGCCGAGCAGCAGCGTGCACACGAGGACGCAGGTCGCAGCCAGGAGGGAATCGGCCAGGCGACGCGGCTTCGGAATGTGCGGGACCGAGCGCGCGGTCAACTGCGCCTTCAGCTTGCGGCGCACCGTGTAGTCGATGACGAACGACAGGATGGACGGAACGAGCAGCAGCATGCCGACCACCGCACCCATCGAGAAGTTGTGCTGCCCCACCACCTGCTTGAAAACGTCCACCGACAGCACGTTGAAGTTGCCGCCGATGACCTTCGGCGCGCCGAAGTCGCTGACCACGTAGGTGAACACGACCGTCGCGGCGCTGATCAGGCCGTACTTGCAGGAGGGCAAGGTGATCGTCGTGAACTGGCGCCACGGGGGCGTGCGCAAAGCAGTGGCCGCTTCGTAGAGGCGGCCATCGGCAAGCGACAACGCGGTGACCAGGATCATCAGCGCGTGCGGAAAGGTGTTGTAGACCTCGGCCAGGATGATGCCCGGCGCACCGTAGATCGAAGCGCCCATCAGGAGCGCCTTGAACGCGCCCTGGTTGCCGAACCACTGCACGAACGAAATGGCCGCCAGGAGCGAGGGCGCAAGCAGCGGGATCAGCGCGACCAGCTTGAACGTGCCCTTGAACCAAGCCGGCAGGCAGGTACGCGTCAGCGCATACGCGCAGACGAAGGCCGTCGGCACCGAGATCATCACGACGACCGAGGCCACCCAGATCGAATTCCATGCGGCGCGCAGCAGGCTGGGTGTCTGGAAGTAGGTGACGAAGTGCGCCAATCCCACGAAAGCGCCGTCCCTGTCCTGCACCGCACTCACGAGGATCATGAAGAGCGGCGCGATCAGGAACGTGAACAGCATCGCCATGATGGCGAGCAGCACCCCTCGCGCGATCAGGTCGTCACGGCTCCAGCGCATTCCAGGGCGGGCGGTAACCATCGGGGCGGACGGGTAGGGACGTGCCAGCGCGTTCATGGCCTGGCAGTCCTGCTGCAGAAGGCCCGGATACGGTTGGCGCGCAGTGCGATCTCGATGCGATTGCCCTCGCGAATGTCGAGATCATGCAACTGGTTGAGCGAGAAGTGCAGGCCCAGGCTCTGGCCATGAAGCGCATCGGCAGTGACTTCGGCAATGCACAGCCCGCCGAGGAACTCGACCTTGCTCACCAGTGCGCTCATCCGGTTGGGCGTGTCGTGGGCAAGGTTCTCGACCAGGCGGTCTTCCGGCCGCAGGTAGAGATTCACCTCGTCGCCCGGCTCGAAGCCGATGTCGCAGGCATCGCACTGCAGCTCCATGTCGCCGACGCGAAAGAGGTTTCCGCCCAGCGCGTAGCCGTGCAGGACGTTGACCTTGCCCACGAAATCGGCCACGAAGGGAGTCGCCGGCCTTTCGTAGATGTCCATCGGCGTTCCCACCTGCTCGATCACGCCATGGTTCATGACGACGATCCGATCGGCCATCGACAGGGCCTCTTCCTGGTCGTGCGTCACCATGATGGTCGTGATGCCCACCTGGCGCTGCAGGCGGCGGATCTCACCGCGCAGACGGATGCGTTCCAGCGCATCGAGCGCCGACAGGGGTTCGTCCAGCAGGAGGAGCCCAGGACGTGTGGCCAGCGCGCGCGCCAACGCGACGCGCTGCTGTTGCCCGCCGGACAGCTGGCTCGGGTACTTGCTGCCCGAGGTCGGCAGGCCGACCAGCTTCAGCAGTTCCTCGACCCGTGCCTTGGCTTCCCCCTTCTTCACCTTGCCATTGACCAGGCCGTAGGCGATGTTGTCGGCGATCGTGAGGTTCGGAAAGAGCGCGTACGACTGGAACACGATGCCGTAGTCGCGCTGATCGGGGGGCAGCCAGGACACATCCTTGCCGTTCTGCAGGATCTGACCGGCGGTTTGCGTCTCGAGCCCCGCGATGATTCGCAGCAGCGTGGTCTTGCCGCACCCCGAGGGACCCAGGAAGCAGAGCATCTCCCCTGGATTGACGCGCAGGTGCACGTCGCGCAGGGCACTGAAGGATTCGAAATCCTTGCGGATGCCGATGACCTCGAGTGCGCCGGCGGTGGTCGGCTCGCTGCCGAGAAACCTGGTGTCAGTCATGTCCATCTTCTTGCTCTCGTCGCGGGTTGAAGAACGGGTCGGGCAGCGATCAGTTGGACTTGGCTTCCGACTTGCCGTCGTAGCGCTTGCTCCACTCCTTCAGGATGCGGTCCCGGTTCTTGGCCGACCAGTTCAGGTCGTTCTTCGACAGCAGCTTCTCGTAGTTCTCGGGGATGCCTTCGAGCTTCTTCGCGACGCCGGGATAGGCCACCACGGCCCACCAGTTGGACGTGACCTGGTTGGCCTCCTTGCTGGCCATCCAGTCGGCCAGGCGTTTGGCCTGCTCCATCTTCTTGGTGCCTTTCATGATGCTCGTGGCCTCGATGTCCCAGCCCAGCCCCTCCTTGGGGAAAACCAGTTCGACCGGAGCGCCGGATTTCTTGACCTGGTGTGCGCGAAATTCGAACGAGATGCCGATCGGGAACTCGCCGGCGCCTGCCTGCTTGCAGGGCTTGGAGCCGGAGTGCACGTACTGGGCGATGTTTTCGTGCAGCGCGTCCATGTACTTCCAGCCGTCGTTCTCGCCCCACATCTGGAGCCATGCGGCCACGTCGAGATAGCCGGTGCCGCTGGAGGCGGGATGCGGCATCACGATCGCGCCCTTGTAGACCGGCTTGGCGAGGTCCTTCCAGGTCTCCGGCTTCGGCAGGCCGCGCTTTTGCGCTTCGACGGTGTTGAAGCAGATCGTCGCGGCCCACACGTCCATGCCCACCCAGGCTGGCGGCCGCGCGCTGTCCGAGTACGCGGGCGTGAGTTCCTTGAAGCCCTTGGGCTCATAGGCGGCGAGCATGCCTTCCTGGTCGAGCAGCGCGAGGCTGCTGGCCGCGAGACCAGCGACCACATCCGCCTGGGGGTTTGCCTTTTCTGCCAGCAGCTTGGCCGTGACGATGCCGGTCGAATCGCGCACCCAGCGGATCTCGATGTCCGGGTTCGCTTTCTCGAAGCCGTCCTTGTAGAGCTTCATCGCGTCGGTTTCGAGCGCGGTGTACACGAGCAAGGTGGTTTTCTGTTGCGCGGAAGCGCCGGTGAGGGCGAAGGCCAGGGCCGTCGCGCACAGTGCCGTAGAGAGTCGGCGGATGCCTTTGCTTGAGTTCATCGGTTCGTCCTGTGTGGGTAGGAATTGGATTGCTGACTCGTGCCCAAGCGCGTCTTGACGGCCGCTTCGGTACGTTCAATGTAAAACGTCAACTGGCCACTGTCAATATTAAATTGTTGACAGTTGGCGATTCGGCACGCAGAATCGATTTCATGAACTCAAGCAAACCAGCCGCTGCCCTGGCCTTCTTCCAGTCCAATTCGCTGCCGATGCTGGTGCAGGAAGAAATCGAACGGCTCATCATGACCGGCGAGCTGGCCGTGGGCACACGCGTGAACGAAAGCGAGCTCGCACAGCGCTTCAACACCAGCCGCGGCCCCATCCGCGAGGCCCTGAGGGCGCTCGAGGAAGCCGGGCTCGTGCGCAACGAGAAGAATCGCGGCGTGTTCGTGCGGGAGATCTCCTTCGAGGAAGCCGACGAGATCTACGAGTTGCGCGAAGCGCTCGAGGAAATCATCGGACGCCGTGTGACGCGCGCCATTGCGCCCGACGGCATCGAGCGCCTCAAGGGCATGCTCAAGGCCATGGGGTCCGCGGCAAAGGCCAAGGACGTGGAGCAATACGCGCAATTGAATCTGCAGTTCCACGAGGTGCTGCTGGAAACGGCCGGCAGCCAGAAGCTGATCGAAACCTACCGGCGCCTGATCAAGGAGCTGCTTCTGTTTCGTATGCGCGCGCTCGACAACGGCGGCGGCCTGCGCGTGTCCGTCGACGAGCATCGCGAGATCGTCGACGCCATCGCCTCCGGCGAAGCCGAGCGCGCAGGGCGCGTCATGCGGCAACACGTTGCCGACAGCCGCAACCGAATGCACGCGGCCATGGGCCGGCCTGACGCCGACTCGCCGAGGTCCAACTCTTCCAATCAACAAGGAGCATGAAATGAATCCCCAGTCGATCGAAGTCAACGCCAGAAGCTACCGCTGGATGAAGCGGCCGGTGGTCGTGGTCTGCGTGGACGGTTGCGAGCCGGCCTACCTCGATGCCGCGGTGGAAGCTGGCGTCGCTCCCTACCTCGAGAAGATGATGCGTACCGGCGCCAACCTGCTGGCCGACTGCGTGGTTCCGTCTTTCACCAATCCCAACAACCTGTCGATCGTCACCGGGGCGCCACCTGCGGTCCACGGCATCTGCGGCAACTACTTCTTCGACCGTGAACTCGGCAAGGAAGTGATGATGAACGACCCCAAGTACCTGCGCGCAGGCACCGTGCTGGCGGCCTTCGCGGACGGAGGTGCCAAGGTGGCCGTGGTCACCGCCAAGGACAAGCTGCGCAAGCTGCTGGGCAACCACATGAAGGGCATCTGCTTCTCTTCCGAGAAAGCCGACGAGGCCACGCAGGAAGAGAACGGCATCGACAACGTGCTGGACCTCGTGCGCCTGCCCGTGCCCTCGGTCTACAGCGCGGAACTCTCCGAGTTCGTGTTCGCTTCCGGCGTCAAGCTGATGGAGACGCGCCGCCCCGACCTGATGTATCTCTCGACGACCGACTACGTGCAGCACAAGGCGGCGCCGGGCAGTCCGGCCGCGAATGCGTTCTACGCGATGATGGACCGCTACCTGGCCGAACTCGACGCGCTCGGCGCCACCATCGTTCTGACCGCCGACCATGGCATGAACGACAAGCACGATAGCGACGGCAAGCCCAACGTCATCTACCTGCAGGATGTGCTGGACGGCTGGTACGGTGCCGAGGCCGCGCGCGTCATTCTTCCGATCACCGACCCCTACGTCGTGCATCATGGTGCCCTGGGCTCGTTCGCCACCGTCTACGCACCGGACGGGGAGATCGCCGCGCAGTGGATCGAACGCATCAAGGAACTGCCCGGAATGGAATCGGTTCTGACGCGCTCCGAGGCCGCAAGGCGCTTCGAGTTGCCGCCCGACCGTATCGGTGACATCGTCGTCGTCAGCGAGCGCAACACGGTGATCGGCACTTCGGCCAGCCGCCACGATCTGTCTGCACTCGAAGTGCCGCTGCGCTCGCACGGCGGGGTGTCGGAGCAGCGTGTGCCATTGATCTGCAACCGCCCTGTCGATGGTGTCGAAAGCAGCCGCCGGTTGCGCAACTTCGACGCGCTCGACATCGCCCTCAATCACGCCCAATAGCACCCATTTAACACCGGGAAGAGACAACCCAAATGAGCCAGCCCATGCCGAAGCCAGCCGAGATCCACTGCGAAGCACTGCGCATTGCGGGCGAACACGTCTATCGCGACGACGTGATCGAGGTCACCTACCCCTACACCGGCGAGGTGATCGCCACCGTGCCGAAGGCCACACTCGAAGACGTGCGGCGCGCCTACCAGGTCGCCCGCGACTACAAGCCGACGCTCACGCGCTACGAGCGATACAAGATCCTCATGCGCGCCGGCGAGATCATCAGCTCCAGGCTGGACGAGATCTCCCGCACGATCACGCTGGAGTCGGGACTGTGCCGCAAGGACTCCTTGTACGAAGTGGGACGCGCTTCCGACGTGCTTCTGTTCGCGGCCAACCAGGCGCTGGTGGACGACGGCCAGGTGTTCTCCTGCGACTTGACGCATCACGGCAAGAGCCGCAAGGTCTACACGATGCGCGAGCCCTTGCTGGGCGTCATCACCGCCATCACGCCGTTCAACCATCCGCTGAACCAGGTGATCCACAAGGTGGCGCCTTCGATCGCAACCAACAACCGGATGGTGCTCAAGCCCAGCGAGAAGACGCCGTTGACCGCATTCATCCTTGCGGACATCCTGTACGAGGCGGGGCTTCCGCCGCAAATGCTGTCGGTGATCACTGGCGACCCGCGCGAGATCGCCGACGAGATGCTCACGCATCCCGACGTGGACCTTGTCACCTTCACGGGCGGCGTGGCCATCGGCAAGTACATCGCCGGCAAGGCCACCTACAAGCGTCAGATACTGGAACTCGGAGGCAACGATCCCATCATCGTGATGGAAGACGCCGACATCGAGGAAGCGGCAACACTGGCGGCCAGTGGCTCCTACAAGAACTCCGGCCAGCGTTGCACCGCCATCAAGCGGATGCTGGTGCATGAAGCCGTGGCGGATGAGTTCGTCGAATTGCTGGTGCAAAAGACGCGCGCACTGAAGTACGGCGACCCGATGGACAAGAGCGTCGACATGGGCACCGTGATCGACGAAGCTGCAGCGATCCAGTTCGAGAAGGTCGTCAACGAGGCCATCGCGGCCGGTGCCGAACTGAAGTGCGGCAATGTCCGCCGCGGCGCGCTGTATTCGCCGACCGTGCTGGATCGGGTCGATCCCGGAATGACGGTCGCCAAGCACGAGACCTTCGGGCCGGTATCGCCCGTCATTCGCTTCAAGGACATCGACGATGCCATCCGCATTTCCAACGGCACGGCCTACGGGCTGTCCTCGGCGGTGTGCACCAACCGCCTCGACTACATCACGCAGTTCATCCGCGAGCTCAATGTCGGCAGCGTGAACGTGCGCGAGGTGCCTGGCTACCGTCTTGAACTCACGCCATTCGGCGGGATCAAGGACTCGGGGCTCGGCTACAAGGAAGGCGTGCTGGAGGCGATGAAGAGCTTCACCAACAGCAAGACCTACTCGTTGCCTTGGTAGCCATGAGCCTCACGATCGAAGACATCGTCCGCGTGTTCGAGGCCAAGGGCCATGAGCAGTACGACGGCGAACCGGTGACCCAGCTTGACCATGCGCTGCAATCCGCGCATCTGGCCGAACAGGATGGCGCAGGAAGTGCGCTCATCACGGCCGCGTTGCTGCATGACCTTGGCCATCTGCTGCACGACTTCGGCAAGACGCCGACGCAACAGGGTCTCGATGACCTGCACCAGTACCGGTGCCTGCCGTTCTTGCGTGCGCTCTTCGGACCGGAGACGCTGGAACCCATACGCCTGCACGTCGATGCCAAGCGCTTCCTCTGCGCGCGCGAGCCTGGTTATCTCGAGACCTTGTCGGCCGACTCGCGGCGCAGCCTCGTGCTGCAGGGCGGTGTCTTCGACGAGGTGCAGGCGCAGGCGTTCGCGGTGCTGCCGTTTGCCGAAGATGCCGTGCGCGTGCGGCGCTGGGACGATGCCGCCAAGTCCGCGGAAGCCCTCGTGCCGTCGCTCTCGCATTTCGTGCGCCACATGCAGGTCTGCGCAGCAGATCGTCGCACCGCGCAGACGGCATAGGAGAAGACATGCGACCCTTCTGGATCGAGCAAGCGTTGTTCAACGACGGCGAACTGTCACCCGCTCTGCAGGGCAGCCAGCGAGCCGACGTCTGCATCGTCGGCGGCGGCTTCACAGGCCTGTGGACGGCCATCCAGGCCAAGCGGCAAGATCCATCATTGGATATTGTGATTCTTGAAAGCGATCTCTGCGGGGCCGGCGCGAGCGGGCGCAACGGCGGTTGCCTGCTCACCTGGTCGGCAAAGTTCTTCACGCTGCGACGGCTCTTCGGCGAGGCCGAGGCCATCAGGCTGGTCAAGGCATCCGAAGCGGCTGTAGCGCATATCGCGGAGTTCTGCCGTGCACACGACATCGATGCCGAATTGCGCATGGACGGCACGCTCTACACCGCCACGTCGCAGGCCCAGATCGGCGTCCTGGACCCGGTCATGCGAGCACTCGAAGAGTGCGGCATCCACAGCTATTTCCCGTTGCCGCCCGACGAGGTGGTGCGACGCTCCGGCTCGGCTCGCAACTTGGCGGGCGTCTATTCGCCCGCGGCCGCGACGGTGCATCCCGGCAAGCTGGTGCGTGGGCTTCGTCGCGTGGCGCTCGCAATGGGCGTGCGCATCCACGAGCGCAGCCCGATGCTCGATTTCAGCACTGGCAATCCGGCGGTCGTCCGCACGCCTTGCGGGACCGTCGAAGCAAAGAAAGTCGTGCTGGCCATGAACGCCTGGATGGCCAGTACCTTCGCGCAGTTTGAGCGAACCATCGCGATCGTGTCGAGTGACATGGTCATCACCGAAAAGTGCCCTGAATTGCTGCGCGAGATCGGCTTGATCGACGGCGTGTCCGTGCTGGATTCGCGCACCTTCGTCTACTACTACCGCAGCACCGTGGACGGTCGAATCATGCTGGGCAAGGGCGGCAACACCTTCGCGCGGGGCGGGCGCATCGCGCCGGTCTTCGACCAGCGCTCTCCCTACGAGGCGCAACTCACGCAAGCGCTGCATTCGTTCTTTCCGGCGCTGCGCGACACGCCGATCACGGCAAGCTGGAATGGCCCCTCCGACCGATCGGTGACCGGCTTTCCCTTCTTCGGCCGGCTCGATGGTGCGCCACACATCAGCTACGGCTTCGGCTACTCGGGCAATGGCGTAGGACCGAGCTACATGGGCGGTCAGATCCTGTCTTCGATGCTGCTGGATCTCGACAATGCGTGGACGCGCAGCCCTCTCACACAGGGCCCGTTGGGGCGTTTTCCGCCGGAGCCAGTGCGCTATGCCGGATCGATCGTGGTTCGCAACGCGATCCGCCGCAAGGAACGCGCGGAAGATGAGAATCGCCGCCCCTGGTTCGTCGACACCATGCTGAGCAAGTTCGCCAACGCGGCGGGCAAGGCCGACAAGGCCTGAGTGCCCGGAGCCGACAACTCAGTCGCGGTCAATGAAGACAGCTACACAGAGTGCGGCGCCCACGACGTACAGCAACCAGGTCTGCGGAATCGCGTAGGGATACAGCATCAAGGCAACGCCGAGCCATTTGCTTCGCGGACGACCGGCGCGCTTTCCGAAGCGATAGACCGCGATGCCAATGAGGCCGAACAGAACGGCACCGATGATGTAGGCCGGCGTCGGGAGCGAAATCCCGAGCGACTCTAGTGTCTGCAAGCTGTCCATGGGGGTCTGGCCGAGGGTTGGAGGGGCTCCTCTGAGCGCCCCGCAGCTTAACCGTGGTCACGAAAAGAACTCACAGAGAGCACCTTGTTCAAACCAAGACGGCTGGTAAGCCACCAGCTTCGTACGTTGCCGGCGACACGCACGGCCACCTCGACGCTCGCGCCCAACCTGCGTAGCTCCCGGCATACCGTGACCCCGCGCCGCCACTGCTTGAGCTGTACGGAGCGCAGCCGGTGCCGCAGCCTCTCGTCGAGTTCGCGCACGACCCTCGGCGTCTGTGCCAGACGGAAGTATGACTTCCATCCCGGCACGTAGGCCCTGAGTTCAGCTCGCTGGCCGAGGACGGCCGTAGGCCTGCTCCTTCTTCAGCGCGAAGCCACCACCGGCGTCGCGCGTTCCCCGTCCAGAGGGCCGCGACAAGTGAGTTGCCGCTCGCTCATTCTGTGGACAAGGCAGAAGGGGGTGCACCAACATGGCGTGCTGCAATGCGTTGCTCCAATGCACACATCATGAGGTCGGGCGAGTCGACCACGATGCGCTTCATCGGCGAAGGCTTCCAGGACTGTCAGTGCGCCCCCCTCCCAGCCTTTAGGTTTGAATCGGCGCGCATTTGCGGCTCGCGCGTCCCCGCAAATTGAACTAGAGTGGCTTCAGGCTTGAGGAAACACACAATGAACAATTTCACTCGGCTAGCGACGCTTGCATGTGTCGCCTACGGGGGACTCACCGCTGCGCAGGAAGCCCCAAAGTACTTGTCCAAGTCGGAAGTTGACAAGGCGCTCACTGGCAAGGTTCTGCTGTTCAATCGTCCAAGCGACGGAGCGGCTGTGCGGTGGGATATGCGCAAGGGCGACGTATTCGCGAACATGGTGGGACGACGGTACGGAACCGGTACCAGCGGCGGCGGCGGCGGTTTTCCGGGAACGTGGGAGACGCGAGACGATGGCGCCATGTGCGTCAAATGGCGCGACAACAGCCCCGGTCAATGCCACTTCTATTTCTGGGATGGCGACAAGCTCAAGCGCACACTTGAACCAACGGCAGAGGCAGCAGCTAGCGCTACTCTCGTCGAGTTCGAAAAGTGAAGCGAGTGGCCGGCGATTGATGCACTGGCATAGGCGCCGCGGCGGTTAAATTCGGCCAGACTACGGAGGAAGTTTTGCAAAACGAACGTCCATCATCCGTCGCGCCCATTTGCCTCATCATCGGCGCCCTCTTTGGCCTAGCGGGTAGCTTCGTCCCTTCTGTTCCATTGCGGGGCTTGGCGTGGGGAATCGATGGCACTGCTCTTGTTGTGGCTGCGGCCCTGCTTGCAGTTCACTTCATCCGGTGCAACCAAGATTCCCTCGCCGCAGGGTTTCTCGTCTTCATTGCGGGCCAGGCTCTGGTCGTCTCTGGTTCAGCCATGTCACTCGAAGCTAGTGGCCCATCCTTTTCTGCGGGTGCAGCGCTGTGGGCCGCTGCATTGGTACTTATCAGCGCACCCAAAATCATGCCGTTGCCTGTGCGCGTGCTCGGATGTGTCGCCGCGTTGCTTCTCGCAGCTACCGCCCTTCAGGCATTTGCGGGCCGAAACCTTACGCCGCTGTCCGAACCTCTTCCGTTCTTTGCGTACCCGTTCCTCGTACTCACTATGCTAGGTTGGGCACAGTGGTGCTTTCGCACTCCACTTCCAAAATAGTATGGCAGTCACACTGCTGTCGCGTCCAGGGAAGTCAAGAATGCCGTCTAATCCGCGGCCGCCACCGACTACATTTGGCCGAGGCCGTGTGTTGGCGGCTTCTCGCTTTGGTCTGCGAAGAGCGGCAGCTGTTGGTTTGTCGAGCAACCCACGCGGGCTGATGCGTGCATCATGGTCCAGAACCCTTCGACTCGTCGGCGTGGTGCAGGCTTCGGAATGCAGTCCATGCAGACCCCATCGACGACGGCAAATACATGGCCTCGCAGCTTGAATATGTAGCTGCCAGCAGGCAGCTTGCTGGCCAGTTGGGCTACCGTGGGTCGATGAATCGCGGGCCGGTCGAGGAAAGAGACCCAGGGGGCCACCTCATAGTTGGCGAACACGACGCTCACGGCCTTGGGGCGCATGACGCCACGAGGACGCCGACCAGCGTCGGCACAAATCTTGTGAGCGCGTGCGTATGGCATACCAGTGCCCAACGCGAGCGAACGGACTGCGCAGTCGGACCTCTCTGCAAAGCCAGCAGCAGCGCGCCCACCGTCAGTCACTGTGTAGTTGAATTTCATTCCTTGCTTGGGCGCCCGAGCGACCGGTCTTGGCCGAATGGGGCGTTCAGGTTCAGACGCTCACTGAGCCTCTGAATCCTCGCGCGGAGTAGTAAGACTCAGCCCCGTTGTGATACACGAAGACCTTGCCGAAACGCCTGTCGCAAAACAGCGCGCCACCGAGCTTTCTGACGTCAGGTGGTGTTGCCACCCAACTGGACGTTTTCATGTCGAACTCCCCGAACTGCTGTAGTTCGCGGTACTGCGCCTCCGTCAACAGCGAAACGCCCATGACCGCAGCCATGTCGATGGCGTTGTTCTGCGGCTTGTTCTGCTTGCGGGAGTTCAAGGCCTCTGCGTCGTAGCACAAGCTCCTGCGCCCCTGCGGACTTTCAGCGGCGCAATCGCAGAAAAGGTAGGCGCCGCCATCGTCCGCTGCCCCGATCACATCGGGTTCGCCTCCGGTCCTCTCCATCTCGAGAAGCGACCTCAGCTTGTCAGGGCTGGCTTGCAATCGACCATGGACGTCGGCCCAGTTGACTCTGGTGTGCCTGTGCACGTTCTGCGTGAACCGCAACTTCAATGTATCGATGAGGACTTCGCTTTGCTCGGCCTTCATATCGCTTGCTCCTGTTCGTGCGCGTCGGTGCCATACCGCCAAGCCGATGCCACTGGCCAAATTCTGCCGCCGCGATGAGGGCCCGCTGTTGGCCTAACTGTGCCACTCATTCCGCGGGAAATAGCCAAACACGCTCGATGAGCCCGCTTTCAACGTGGTAGACCGCGACGATGTCGAACGGCTGCGCTCGCAAGCCGAACACGCGCTCGTGGTCAACAACCTTGGTTCCGCACTCCATGCGACCGAGAAGGTCGGCCCGATGGTTCTCGACGGCGAAGACCTTGGTCGCATAGAGCTCCGCAATGGCGGCCTTGCCGGATGCGAAAGGCTGCGCCGATGGTGCTCTATATAGCTCTGCGTGCTCCGCATACGTCTCCAAAAACGCACGGAGGTCATGTGCGTTGTAAGCCTCGAACTGGCGCTGAACGACGTTGACCGGCAACATTGACTACTCCTTCTGCCTAACGTCTCGAACGTCCCCTACAAGACCAGTTGGATGCCATTGTCGAACGACTGGTTCTAGCCGCATTCTGCCGGAGAGCCGCCCGGGCCAGCGCGACCGGGCGCCCGGCCGCCTCATGCGTCCTTCCAGCTTGCTGTGGCCGAGCAAGAGCTGCACTGCGCGGAGATTCTTCGTCCGTCGGTAAATCAGCGAAGCCTTCGCCCTGCGCATGGAGTGCGTGCCGTACGTTGCGTTGTCCAGACCAAGTCGCAATCCACATCTCGACAGCCAGCCGCGTCGGACTCTGGAGGCGCAAGGGCTCACCTTCCGAGGGCGCCGATTGTGGCCGACGGTTTCGCGAGGAAAACCATTGACACCTGGGCTCTTCGAGAATAATCTATCAGTTATATAACCACAACGTTATGCAAGAACAAGCACTTACCGCAGCGTTCGCAGCGCTGGCGGACCCCACCCGTAGGGCAATCCTTTCGCGCCTTGCCCTGGGCGAAGCCAATGTGACGGAACTCGTCAGGCCTTTCAAGTTAAGCCAGCCCGCGGTTTCGAGGCATCTCAAGGTTCTGGAGGAGGCGGGGCTGATAACGCGCGGCCGAGTTGCGCAGTCGCGTCCATGCCGACTCGCTCCAGAGCCGCTCAGGCAGATGGCCGATTGGCTGGACGGCTACAGAGAGCTTTGGGACAAGAGCTTTGGGCGTCTCGACGAATATTTGGACGAACTTCAGCAACAGGAGAAGCTAGATGCACCTCACACAGCAAAGCGCCGCTGACACAAGTTCCGAGAGAGAACTATCGATGTCGCGCACATTCAAAGCTCCGCGTAGCCTCGTGTTCAAGGCCTGGACCGAGCCCGCGCACTTGGCGCGGTGGTCCGGGCCGCAGGGATTCACGACGCCGCACCACGAGATGGACCTCCGCGTCGGCGGCACCTATCGTGCTTGTTTGCGTGCGCCGGACGGCGTGGACCACTGGGTCAAGGGCGTCTATCGCGAAATCAGAGCGCCCGAGCGCCTTGTCATGACACATTGCTGGACCGACGCAGCAGGTAACCCCACGGGGCCGGAGACCCTCATCACGGTGACGCTGACAGACTGCGATGGCCGGACGCTGATGAAATTCCATCAAGCGCTCTTCGAGAGCTCCGCATCACGCGATGGGCATTCACAGGGTTGGTCGCAAAGCTTCGACCGGCTCGTCGACTACCTTGCCGAGGGGGTGACGCCATGAGGCTTTACTACAGCGAGACCATGAACCCGAGAAAGGCGTGCGCTGCTGCGCGATACCTTGACTCCCCAGTTGAGTTCGTTCGAGTGGACCTTCAAGCAGGTGAGCACAAGAAGGCGGATTTCTTGAAGCTCAATCCGAATGGGCGCGTCCCCGTGTTGCAGGACGGAAAAGCGACGCTGTGGGAGGCCAACGCGATAATGTGCCGCCTGTCGGACGAGGCGGGCGCGGACTTCTGGCCGCATGATGAACGGCAAATCGACGTGCTTCGATGGTTCAGCTGGGACGCTCAACACTTTACGCGCCACGCCGGAACTCTCTACTTCGAGAACCTCATCAAACCGGCCATTGGGCTGGGGGCTCCCGACGCGGCTGCAGTCGAACTCGCCACCTGCCATTTCCGAACCGCGGCCGCGGTGCTTGATGCCCATTTGGCCCAGAACAGCTACTTGGTAGGGGCCGCGCTGACCGTGGCAGACTTTGCAACCGCCGTGGCGTTGCCATACGCCGAGCGTATTCATCTTCCACTTGATGAGTTTCCGGCTATTCAGCGGTGGCGCGCACGGCTGAACGAGCTGCCAGCCTGGCGCGAACCTTTTCCTCACTGACATCCGACCTAGCTGTCGAGTTTCAGCAGGTTGTTCATGGCCGGAATCCGGCTCATGGGCGGCTGATGGTTGAGGGCTGAGTGTGGCCGATGCCAGTTGTAGTGATGGATGAAGGGCTGTAGCGCGGCCTCGCGTTGGCTGCCGATTCAACCGGTCGATGCAACGATGTGGCTACGGTCGTACCAGATGCCACGTCCCGCCACGAAAGCCGTCGCCTGTTCGGTCGCCAGGCTTGCTGTCATTCACCCAGAGGTATAGCGGCCTGTCCTTGTATGCCCACTGTTTACTGCCGTCCTCACGGACCATGAGCGAGTAGTCGCCTGAGGGCTTGTCGCCAGCCCCCGCCAACATGGGCGGCCAGCTTAGACTGCAGGCGCCCACGCACTGAATCTTCCCGGGAACCGTAAGGTCGTTGTCCCAGACATATAGGGTCATACCTTTGGCATCGGTGAGAACGCCATCTACCACTCTCGGTTGCGCAAGGGCTGAAAACGCCAACACGACAAGAGCGGGCAATAGCAATATCTTCATCAACGGCTCCTTCACATGTCCTGGCCATACGAGCGCCGCGCGTCAAAGCGGATTCCAAATGCCCAAAGGATTACCTCAGGCAGCGCCCAGGCATCATCTGCGTGTCGATATGCGAAATCAATCGATTTCAGAAAATGGGTGAAGAGTGTCACGGCCCTGATGCGAACCAGCGGCGGAAGTCAGTCAGCGCTCAGCAAGTAGGCTTCGCGTAGCGCGATGCAGCGCAAATGTGAGGGTCGGTGGCGGACGTCCGCTCCTGGCCCGCACCCTGCCCTTGGACCTCAGAGCTTCTTCATCATGAACGCCAGGTAGAACCCATCGGTGTGGTTGTCGATGCGCCCGAACTCTTTGTAGCCGCGCTTCGCATAGAAGTCGCGGGCCTGCCATTCGAACGTATCGAGTTTGGCGCTGTGCGCGCCCAGGCGCTTCGCCTTCGTCTCGGCCTGCCCAAGCAGCTCGCTGCCAAGCCCGGCTGCCCTGGCCGCCTCGTCGACCCAAAGCACGTCGATGTGGAGCCAGTAAAGGAAGACGTAGCCGCGAAGCCCTCCGACCATTCGACCTTGCGCATCCCTTGCGCTGAGCCATACCGGTTGAGATTCGGGATACTCGCCCACGAATCCGTAGTTGAAGTGGCGCAGCCGTCGACCGAGCTCGCCGGACCGCACCTCCTCTTGCGTCGCTTCGATGATGGTCCAGGCTGTCATGGCGGGCTCAGGCGCCTGTCGACCGCAGCGCCCCTGTCAGGGCCGCGTCTTCCCAGCCACCAGCCGCATCCCCGGCATCAGCTCGGCCGCGAGCTCCGGCCGCTCGAGCGCGTAGTCGAGGTTCATGCGTGCGATCTCGACGTGCTCCTCGCCCAGCGCCTGCGCGCGCGAGCCCTGCCCGCGCTCGATCGCCTGCACCATCGCGTGGTGCGTGCGGTGGGCCTGCTTCATCCACTGGTGCCCCTCCTCCATCGACGACTGCATCGGCAGCATGGCGCTCGGCGATGCGAAGGGCTGGCCGTCGAGCATGTCCATCACGCGCTGGAGCGCGACATTGCCGCAGCCCTGCATGATCAGCTGGTGGAAGCGGTCGTTCATCTGGACATAGGCCGCGTAGTCGTCCAGGCCCATCTCGGGCTTGTTGACCGCCTTGTCGCCCTCGTCGAGGCAGTCGTGCAAGTCGCGCAGCAGCTGGCGCGAGGCGCCGTCCTCGGCCAGCAGGCGGGCCGCGAAGCCTTCGATCACCCCGCGCACGCGGATCGCGTCGGCGATCTCCTGCGACGTGAAGCGGCGCATCTGGTAGCCGCCGCTCGGCGACTGCTCGATCAGGCCCTCGTGCTCCAGGCTGGTGAGCGCCAGCCGCACGGGCGTGCGCGAGGCGCCGAGCTTCTCCGCCAGCGGGATCTCGGCCAGCCGCTCGCCGGGCACGAATTCGCCCTTGAGGATCAGGTCGCGAAGTTGAACCAGCACACGGTTTTGTTGGGAGTCCATCTGGGGCAGCGGAACGAAGAATGCCTCGATTCTAAGGAGATCGGCCGTCACTGCACACAGTCAGGCCAACTTGGTCCGGTTGTTGCATACATGTCGTGAGCAGTGCATTCAGAAAGCAGAAATGCACCTCGAAGATGCGTCAATTTATAAGTACTAACCCTCGTTTCAGCGCCTGAATGACCCCAGGCGAATCAAAATAGATTGACCTGGATCAGAAACCGCCCAGACAATGTATGCAATTGCATGCAGCGCATGTTTTCGACAGTCACCCCCACGATGGAGCACCCCCATGATCAGTGCAGAACAGAATGATTTCATCACCCGGGTCGGCCGGGGCACCCCCGCCGGCACGCTGTTGCGCCGCTACTGGCAGCCGGTGGCGCTGGCCGACGAACTCGCCGGTCCGCGCCCGGTCAAGGCGGTGCAGCTGATGGGCCAGCACTTCGTCCTGTTCCGCGACGAGCAGGGCCAGCTGGGCATGCTCGACCGCGACTGTCCGCACCGCGGCGCCGACCTGGCTTTCGGCCGCCTCGAGCACGGCGGCCTGCGCTGCCCCTTCCATGGCTGGCTGTTCGACGCCAAGGGCAACTGCCTCGAAACCCCCGCCGAGCCCGTGGGCAGCAAGCTCTGCACCCGCATCAAGCAGGCCGCCTATCCGGTGGTCGAGCGCGCCGGCACCGTGTTCGCCTACATCGGCGAAGGCGAACCGCCCGCGTTCCCCGATTTCGACTGCTTCGTGGCGCCCGACTCGCACACCTTCGCCTTCAAGGGCCTGTTCGAATGCAACTGGCTGCAGGCGCTCGAGGTCGGCATCGACCCGGCGCATGCCTCGTACCTGCACCGCTTCTTCGAAGATGCCGACACCTCGGAGAGCTACGGCAAGCAGTTCCGCGGCGCCTCGGCCGACTCCGACATGCCGATCACCCAGGTGCTGCGCGAGTACGACCGCCCCGACATCAGCGTTGAGCCGACCGACTACGGCATGCGGCTGACCGCACTGCGCCAGCTGTCCGAAACCCAGACCCACGTGCGGGTGACCAACGTGGTGTTCCCGCAGGCCTTCGTGATCCCGATGAGCGCCGAGATGACGATCTCGCAGTGGCACGTGCCGGTCGACGACACGCACTGCTACTGGTATGCGATCTTCACCAGCTTCACCGGCCCGGTCGACAAGCAGCAGATGCGCGACCAACGCCTGAAGCTCTACGAGCTGCCCGACTACACCTCGCGCAAGAACAAGCGCAACAACTACGGCTACAGCATCGACGAGCAGCTGAGCCAGACCTACACCGGCATGGGCGACGACATCAATGTGCACGACCAGTGGGCGGTCGAGTCGCAGGGCCCGATCCAGGACCGCACGCGCGAGCACCTGGGCAGCACCGACAAGGGCATCATCACCTACCGCCGGATGCTGGTGCGGGCCATCGAGAGCACGCAGGCCGGCGAAACGGCGCCGATGCTGATCGACGCCGCGCAGGCCAGCGCGCTCACGGGACCACCGTCGATCGACGGCATCGGCGAAGCCGGCAACACCGACGGCTACTGGCAGAGCGCCGACCGCGAACGCCGCCTCAAGTCGGACTGGGCCTCGGCCCGCCTGGCCGCAGCCTGAGCACGCGCACGCCATGAGCTCCTTTGTAGACCGCCACGGCCTCTGGTCCGACGACCAGCAGAAGCAGGCCCAGGAACTGGTGCGCCGCATCGACGCCGGCGAAGTCGACGTCGTGCGCTTCGCCTGGCCCGACCAGCACGGCTTGCTGCGCGGCAAGACCCTGGTCGCCAGCGAAGCCCGCTCCGCGCTGTGGGACGGCGTCAACCTCACCTCCACCCTGCTCGCCAAGGACACCTCGCACAAGACCGTGTTCCCGGTGTTCGCGGCCGGCGGCGGCTTCGCCATCGAAGGCTTCCAGGGCGGCGCCGACTTCACGGTCGTGGCCGACCCCGCCACCTTCAAGGTGCTGCCCTGGGCGCCGCGCTCGGGCTGGGTCCTGTGCGATGCCTACATGGCCGACGGCAGGCCTTGTCCCTATGCCACGCGCCAGATCCTGCAGCGCGCGGTGAAGCAGCTCGACGCACTCGGCATGGACTTCATCGCCGGCCTCGAGGTCGAGTTCCACGTCTTCAAGCTCGAAGACCCGCGCATGGGCCTGGCCGATTCGGGCCAGCCCGGCGAGCCGCCGCGGGTGTCGCTGCTGTCGCACGGCCACCAGTACCTGACCGAGCTGCGCTACGACCGGGTCGACGCCGTGATGGAGCTGCTGCGCTCGCAGCTGGTCGCGCTCGGCCTGCCGCTGCGCTCGCTCGAGATCGAGTTCGGCCCGAGCCAGTTCGAGCTGACCTTCGGCCCGACCGCCGGCGTGCTGCCGGCCGACACCATGGTGCTGCTGCGCAGCGCCATCAAGCAGATCTGCCAGCGCGCCGGCTACCACGCGACCTTCATGTGCCGGCCGAAGATTCCGAACGTGATGTCCAGCGGCTGGCACCTGCACCAGTCGCTGCGCCGCAAGAGCGACGGGGTCAACGCCTTCATGCCGGCCGAACCGGGCCAGGACCTGAGCGAGATCGGCCTGCACTACCTCGGCGGCCTGAAGCAGCATGCCTGCGGCGCGGCGGCCCTGGCCAGCCCGACCATCAACGGCTACCGCCGCTACCGGCCCTTCTCGCTGGCGCCGGACCGTGCCATCTGGGCCCGCGACAACCGCGGCGCGATGCTGCGCGTGCTGGGCGGCGCCGGGCAGAACGCGACCCGGATCGAGAACCGGGTCGGCGAGCCGACGGCCAACCCCTACCTCTACCTCGCGTCGCAGCTGTTCTCGGGCCTGGATGGCATGCGCAACAAGACCGACCCCGGCCCGTCGGCCGACGCGCCCTACGAAACGCCGGCCGAGCAGCTGCCGCGCTCGCTCGGCGATGCGCTCGCCTGCCTGCGCGGCGACGAGATGCTCAACGCCCAGATGGGCAAGGCCTTCGTCGACTACCTGTGCCACATCAAGGAAGCGGAGATCGCCCGCTTCAACCTCGAAGTCAGCGAGTGGGAACACCGCGAGTACTTCGACATGTTCTGACGCTGCCCGCCATGCCCACGATCCACTACATCCTGAAAGACGGCAGCAGCCGCAGCGTCGACGCCAAGCCCGGCTCCAGCGTGATGGAGAACGCCATCCGCGGCAACGTGCGCGGCATCGACGCCGAGTGCGGCGGCTCCTGCTCCTGCGCCACCTGCCACGTCTATGTCGATGAGGCCTTCACCGACCGCCTGCCGCCGGCCGACGAGATGGAAAGCGAGCTGCTCGACGGCGTCGCCTCCGAGCGCCGCCCGGGCAGCCGCCTGAGCTGCCAGCTCACGGTGACCGCCGAGCTGGACGGCCTGACCGTGCGCATCCCCGAGACCCAGAGCTGATGGCCGCCGCCCACCCCCTGGTGATCGTCGGCGCGTCCTATGCCGGCGTCCAGCTGGCCGCCAGCGCGCGCGAGCTCGGCTTCGAGGAGCGCATCGTCATCGTCGGCGACGAGGTCCACGCGCCCTACCAGCGCCCGCCCTTGTCCAAGGGCCTGCTGACCGGCAAGACCAGCGTCGACAACCTGGCATTGCGCGGCCCCGATTTCTTCGCCCAGAACGGCATCGAGCTGATGCTCGGCCGGCGCGCCACCGCGCTCGACCCCGGCGCGCGCAGCGTGCGGCTCGACGATGGCGCCGTGCTCGACTACGGCTGGCTCGCGCTGGCGACCGGCGCGCGCTGCCGCCCCTTCGCGCTGCCGGGCTCGACGCTCGAAGGCGTGCTCGACCTGCGCACGCTCGACGATGCGCTGCGGATCGCCGACGCCGCCGGGCGCAGCGAGCGCGCCTGCGTGATCGGCGGCGGCTTCATCGGCCTGGAGGTGGCGTCGGCGCTGCGCGCGCGCGGCGCCGAGGTCACAGTGGTCGAGGCCCAGCCGCACCTGCTGACACGCGCATTTCCGCCGCTGATGTCGGCCTATGTCGAGAACGCGCATCGCCGCCGCGGCGTCGCGCTCCTGACCGGCCGCGGCGTGCGGGCGCTGCACGGCGCGCAGGGCCGGGTGGCCGCGGTCGAACTCGACGACGGCACCCGCATCGACTGCGACCTGGTCGTCCTCGGCATCGGCGTGCTGCCCAACGCCGAGCTGGCGCAGCAGGCCGGCATCGCGGTCGACAACGGCATCGTCGTCGACATGCTGGGCCGTACGTCAGCGCCGCGGGTGCTGGCCGCGGGCGACGTCGCCAGCATGGCGCTGCCGCCCGCACCCGGCGTGCCGGCGCGCATGCGGCTCGAGTCGATCCAGTCGGCCAATGACGGCGCCCGCGCGCTGGCCTCCCTGGTGGTCGGCCGCGAGGCGCCCTGCACCGCGGTGCCCTGGTTCTGGAGCGACCAGTTCGACCTCAAGCTGCAGATGACCGGCCTGGCCGCGCCCGGCGACGAAGTCGTGCTGCGCGGCGACATGGGCAGCGACCGCTTCAGCGTGTTCTACCTGCGGCAAGGCACACTCGTGGCCGCCCACTCGGTGAACAAGCCGGCCGAGCACATGCAAAGCCGCAAGCTGATCGGCGCCCGAGCCCGCCTCGGTGCGGACCAGCTCGCCGACCCCTCCTTCGACCTCAAGACGGTCGCCTGATCACCCTTTGCCCGCCGGCTCGCCGGCTTCCCTGAACGGAGCTTCCCCGATGATGATGAACAAGAGAAACGCGCTCGCCACCCTGACCCTGGCCTGCCTCGGCGCCTTCGGTGCCATGTCCGCGCAGGCGGCCGACGAGCCGTTGCGCATCGGCCTGATCGCGACCTACTCCGGCCCCTATGCCGACTACGGCCGCCAGTTCGACGCCGGCGTCGCGCTCTACCTCAAGGAACACGGCGGCAAGATCGCCGGCCGCACGGTCGAGGTCATCAAGAAGGACACCGCCGGCCCGGCGCCCGATGCCGCCAAGCGGATCGCCCAGGAACTGGTGGTGCGCGACAAGGTGAGCGTGCTCACCGGCCTCGACTTCAGCCCCAACGCCTACGCAGTCGCGGCGATCGCCACCCAGGCCAAGATCCCGACCCTCGTGATGAACGCGGCCTCCTCCGCGATCACGGCCAGCTCGCCCTACGTGGCGCGCCTGTCGTTCACCGTGCAGCAGGTCACCGACCCGATGGCGCGCTGGATGGTCAAGCAGGGCGTGAAGGAGGCCTATACCGTGGTGGCCGACTACGCATCGGGCACCGATGCCGAGACCGCGTTCAAGAAGGCCTTCACGGCCGAAGGCGGCAAGGTGGTCGGCGAAGTCCGCACGCCGATGAACAACCCCGACTTCTCGGCCTACGTGCAGCGCATCAAGGACGCCAAGCCGCAGGCGGTGTTCTTCTTCTTTCCGTCGGGCGTGATGCCGCCGGCCTTCCTCAAGGTCTGGAAGGAGCGCGGCATGGAAGAAGCCGGCATCAAGCTCTACGCCACCGGCGAAGCCACCGACGACAGCTACCTCGACGCCACCGGCGACGTGGCGCTGGGCCTGGTCACGAGCCACCACTATTCGTACGCCCATGCGTCGCCGAAGAACCAGAAGTTCGTCAAGGACTTCGCGGCCGAGTTCGGCACCAAGCTACGCCCGAGCTACTTCGCGGTCACCGCCTACGACACCATGGCCGCCATCGACCTGGCGCTCGCCAAGACCAAAGGCGACCTCTCGGGTGACAAGTTCATGGACGCGCTCAAGGGGCTGAAGTTCGAGAGCCCGCGCGGCCCGATCGAGATCGACCCAGCCACCCGCGACATCGTGCAGACGGTCTACATCCGCAAGACCGAACGCGTCAAGGGCGAGCTGGTGAACGTCGAGTTCGACAAGTTCGAGCGCGTCAAGGACCCGGCCAAGGAAAGCCAGTAACCGGCACCAGCCGGACGCCAGCAGCAACGGGAAATCCATGGGAATCGTGATCTTCGACGGAGTGGCCTACGGCATGCTCCTGTTCCTCATCGGGGTGGGCCTGTCCATCACGATGGGCCTCATGAACTTCGTCAACCTCGCGCACGGCACGTTCGCGATGGTCGGCGGCTACGCCGCGAGTGTTCTGATGAACCACTTCGGCGTCGGCTTCTTCCCGTCGCTGGCGGCGGCCTTCGTCGCCGCCGCGCTGGTCGGCGCGGTGCTCGAAATCTGCTTCTACCGCCGGCTCTACCGCGCCCATCCGCTCGACCAGGTGCTGCTGTCGATCGGCATCGTGTTCGTCTCGGTCGCGGTGTTCACGTATTTCTTCGGCCCGACCATGCAGGCCTTCCAGCTGCCGCCGCTGCTGGACGGCCGGGTGTCGCTGCTCGGGCTGGAGGTGGGACGCTACCGCCTGTTCCTGATCCTCTGCGGCGTGGCGGTTCTGGCGGCCCTGCTTCTGGTGCTCGGCAAGACCCGCTACGGCGCGATGGTGCGGGCCGCGGTCGACAACCAGCGCGTCGCCGGCGGCACCGGCATCCACGTGCAGCGGCTGTTCTTCCTGACCTTCTCGCTGGGCTGCGGGCTGGCGGGCCTCGGCGGGGCGCTGAGCCTCGGCATGCTCGGGCTCGAGCCCTCGTTCCCGCTCAAGTACCTCGTGTACTTCCTGATCGTCGTCTGCGTCGGCGGCGCCGGCACCATCACCGGCCCCTTCGTGGCCGCGCTGCTGGTCGGCATCGTCGATGTCGCAGGCAAGTACTACCTGCCGGAAGCCGGCGCATTCCTCATCTACGTCGTCATGATCATCATGTTGCTGGCACGGCCCAACGGCATCATCCCGCGCAAGGGCCTGGCATGAAGCCGCTCGCACTGTCCCCCGCCCGCCTGCGAGGCGTCGAGGTCTTCTTCTGGCTCGCACTGGCTTCGAGCTTCTTCCTGCTGCCCGACAAGCTCACGCTGATGAGCCAGATCGTGATCTTCGGCCTGTTCGCGGTCTCGCTGGACATGGCGCTCGGCTACGCCGGCATCCTCACGGTGGGCCATGCGGCCTTCTTCGGCGCCGGCGCCTATGCCGCCGGGCTGCTGGCCAAGCATGGCTGGAGCGAGCCCTTCAGCGGCCTGCTGTTCGCCCTGCTGCTGTGCGTCGCGCTCGGCTATGTGCTGAGCTACCTGGTGGTGCGGGGCGCCGACCTCACGCGGCTCATGATCACCATCGGCGTGTGCATGCTGCTGGCCGAACTGGCCAACCGGCTGTCGTCGATCACCGGCGGCACCGACGGGCTGCAGGGCGTGGTGATCGCGCCGGTCCTCGGACTGTTCGAGTTCGACCTGTACGGCAAGACGGCCTTCGCCTATGCCTACGGCGTGGTGCTGGTGGTCTTTCTCGGCGTACGGCTGGTGCTGCGCTCGCCCTTCGGGCTCACGCTGCGCGGCATCCACGACAGCCGCAAGCGCATGCTGGCGATCGGCTCGCCGGTCGAGGCCCGCCTGCGCCTGGCCTATGCGCTGTCGGCCGGCGTGGCCGGCATCGCCGGCGCGCTGCTGGCCCAGACCACGCAGTTCGTCGGCATCGAATCGATCGGCTTCAACCGCTCGGCCGAGGTGCTGATCATCCTCGTGCTCGGCGGCACCGGCCGGCTGTACGGCGGCATGATCGGCGCGATCGTCTACATGCTGGTGCACGACTGGTTCGCCGATCTCAACCCGCAGTACTGGATGTTCTGGCTCGGCATCTTCCTGATCGCCGCCGTCATGCTGGGCCGCGGCGGGATCATGGGCGCGCTGTCTCGGCTCGTGAAGACCGGGAGGCCTTCATGAGCGCCGCACTCCGCACGCGCGGGCTTGGCATCTCCTTCGGTGCCTTCCGCGCGGTCGACGACGTCAACCTGACGCTCGAACCGGGCGCCCGCCAGGCCCTGATCGGCCCCAACGGCGCCGGCAAGACGACCCTGATCAACCTGCTGACGGGCGTCTTCAAGCCAACTCACGGAACGATCCACATGGGCGAGCGCGAGCTCACCGCGCTCAGCGCCGACAAGCGCGCCCGCCTCGGGCTGGCGCGCACCTTCCAGATCAACACGCTGTTCCCGAGCCTCACGCCGCTGCTGTCGGTGGTGCTGGCGATCAGCGAACGCGAAGGCCTGGGCGCGGTCTGGTGGCGCCCGCTGATGCGCCACAAGGCGGCGTTCGACGAAGCCCATGCGCTGCTCGGCCGACTCAAGCTCGACGCGCTGGCCGACGTGCCGGTGGCCGAGCTGGCCTACGGCAAGCAGCGGCTGCTAGAGATCGCGCTCGCCATGGCCGCCAAACCCCGCATCCTGCTGCTCGACGAGCCCGCGGCCGGCGTGCCCGAGGACGAGAGCGGCGAACTCTTCGAAGCCATCGCCGAACTGCCGCAGGACATCAGCGTGCTGTTCATCGAACACGACATGAACCTCGTCTTCCGTTTTTCGCGCCGGATCTCGGTGCTGGTCGCCGGCCGGATCCTCACCGAGGGCAGCCCGGCGGAAATCGGCCGCGACCCGCGGGTGCGCGAGGTCTATCTCGGCCACGGAGCTGCGCATGTCTGAAATGCTCGCCTTCGACCAGGTGGTCGCCGGCTACGGCAACGCCGTGGTGCTCGACCGCTTGAGCTTCGCGCTCGCGCAGGGCCAGAGCCTCGCCATCCTCGGACGCAACGGCGTCGGCAAGACCACCCTGCTCGAGACGCTGATGGGCAACACCCGCGTGATGCGCGGTGCGCTGCGATGGTGCGGCGAGGACATCACGCGCTGGCCGGCCCACCGGCGCGTGCGGGCCGGCCTGGGCTGGGTGCCGCAGGAGCGCGAGGTGTTCCCGTCGCTGACCGTCGAGGAGAACCTGACCGTGATCGGCCGGCCCGGTCCCTGGAACCTGCAGCGGGTCTACCAGTTCTTCCCGCGGCTGCGCGAGCGGCGCGGCAACTACGGCAATCAGCTGTCCGGCGGCGAGCAGCAGATGCTGGCCATCGGCCGCGCGCTCATGACCAACCCGAAACTGCTGCTGCTCGACGAGCCGATGGAAGGCCTGGCGCCGATCATCGTCGAGGAGCTGGCCCGCTCGATCCGCCACCTTTGCGAGAGCGAGGGGCTGGCGTCGATCGTGGTCGAGCAGCATCCGGTGCTGGCGCTCGAGATGACGCACCAGGCCATCGTGCTCGAACGCGGCACGGTGGTGCATGCCGGCCCGAGCGCGACGCTGGCCGGCGACGCCTCGCTGCTCGAGGGCCTGCTCGGCGTCGGCATGGCCGACGTGCCGGCCTGAAGGGTCGGCGCCGATGAAGCCGATCGCGGTCTTCCAGCACACCGAGGTGGGGGCACCGGGCGCGGTGCTGCCGATACTCGAGGCCCTGGGTCGCGAGGTGGAATTGGTGCGCATCGTCGACGGCGACGCGGTCCCTGCGGACGCTTCGGGCTTCGGCGGCCTGGTGTTCATGGGTGGCTACATGGGCGCGCACGACCCGCTGCCATGGATCGCACAGGAGCTCGCACTGATCCGCGACGCCGATGCGCGCGGCATCCCGGTGGCCGGCCATTGCCTGGGAAGCCAGCTGGTGGCGCTCGCGCTGGGCGGCGAAGTCCATCCGCACGACCGGCCCGAGATCGGCTGGTGCGAGATCACCGCGGAAGCCAGCGACACGGCGCGTGCGTGGTGGGGCGAGGCGCACGCGGGCAAGGTGCTTCAGACCTTCCAGTGGCACGCCGACACCTTCGCGCCGCCGCCCGGCGCCGTTCCGCTGGCGCGCGGCGCCTATTGCGCCAACCAGGCCTTCGTGCTGCGCGACCGGCATCTGCTGCTGCAGTCGCACCTCGAGATGACGCCTGCCCTGATCGAGCTGTCGATGGCGCGCAACGGCCAGCAGTTGGTTCGGCAGAACGCGCTCGCGAATCCGGCGGCGAGCGCCAGCGGCGACCTGCTGAACGATCTGCCGAAGCGCACGCAGGGAATGCACGCGTTGCTGGGGCGGCTCTACGGACGATGGGTGGTGGGCTGCGGGTGACCTGCACGGGGCGCGCATTGCGAAGCGGAATCCGAGGGGACTAGGCGACGTCGACAACCACCCTGCCAACAGCCCGACCGCTGGTCGCGCGAGCGTGTGCGTCTGCGGCCTCACCGAGCGTGAATCTCTGAGTGTCCACGAGAGGGCGAAGCCGACCCGCATCGACCAGTTCGGCGATCCGGGCCAGGATGTGTCCGTGGTGGGCGCGGCCCTTGCCACTGAGCATGGGCATCAGCGTGAAGACGCCGGAATAGGTGGCCCCGCGGAAGGACAGCGGCGCCAGCGAGTGGGTGCCCCAACCCAGAGCGCTCACGACGTGGCCGGTGTAGCGGCGTACAGAAACAAATGATGCATCGAGCGTGGCGCCACCCACGGTGTCGTACACCACATCGAATCCCTCATCCGCTGTGTGCTCGTGGACATAGTCCGCAGGGGTCGAGGCCGCGTAATCGATGGGCGTCGCGCCAAGCGAACGGACGACATCGAACTGCGAGGGCTTTGCAGTCGCGTAGACGTCGGCGCCGAATGCGCGCGCAATTTGTATCGCCACATGCCCGACACCACCCGCTCCGCCATGAACGAGGACCTTGTGACCGGTACTGGCGCGTGCGCGGTCGATCAAGCCTTCCCAGGCGGTGATCGAGACCAGCGGGAGTGCGGCGGACTCCCGCATGGACAAGCGCTTCGGCTTGTGCGCAAGGAGGTCCGCGTCTACCGCAGCGTATTCGGCCAAGGTCCCTTGCAGGCCGCCCACGCCACCGACGAGACCGAAAACCTCGTCACCCACCTGGAAGCGAGAGACGCCGACACCGACCTGGACGACAACCCCTGCCATGTCCATTCCAAGAACCGCCGGCAGGGGGTGCTCTGCATGCGCCGCGACGCCGGCGCGAATCTTGGTGTCGAGCGGGTTGACGCCGCTGGCTCCGATACGCACCAGGACATGCCCCCGAGGGACATCCGGAACCGGGCGGGCTAGAACTTCGAAGGGGCCGTCGGTCTCGCGAACGACAGCAGCCTGCATGGTGGCGGGAACAAGTGAGCGGGGCATGGAAGACGTCCTTTTGATATGCATGTGAATCCAGGACTTCAGTTTGGAGTGTTCGTCTTTGCATGTAAATTCACGAATCTGAACTTCTCTCATTCATATTTGAATGCGCCTATGGACTGGAGTGATGTCCGCATCTTTCTGGCGGTCGCTCGCTCGGGCTCGCTGAGTGGCGCAGCGCAGCGCTTGGGGATGTCCCAGCCAACCATGGGACGTCGCCTGCGAGCCTTGGAAGACTCGACCGGTCAGAGGCTGTTCCAACGCGGGCGCGAGGGGTTTCAACTCACGGATGAAGGCGCGTCGGTGCTATTGCACGCCGAGCGGATGGAAGAAGAGGCGCTCGCCATCGAGCGACAACTTGCAGGACGGGGCGCCGAGCTCCAAGGCCTTCTTCGGGTGTCGTCTTCGGACTGGTTCGGACTGCATGTCCTCTCGCCGGTAGTCGCCCGGTTCGTTGCGCTCCACCCGGGGGTGCGCGTCGACCTCATCACGGACTCGCGCTTTCGCGACCTTGCCCGACGGGAGGCGGAGCTGGTGTTTCGAATCCGGCCTTCGGAAAGTCCGGACGTCGTCCAGCGGCAGTTGATGCACATGACCTATGCCCTGTACGGCCCGGCCGGGATGCCTCCGCCGACGGCAGGCGATGGCGCGGGCAGCCGGCTCATCACGCTGGATGTGGCGTTCGAGGATCTCCCGGATGTGCACTGGCTGCGAAACACGTTTCCGGCGGCGACCTTCGCGCTGGGCAGCAACAATCGCGATGTGCAGGCTCGCACATGCGCCTTGGGGGCGGGTTTCGCCGTGTTGCCAACTCTGCTGGGTGACCAGTTTCCCGGTATCGAGAGACACGACGTCCACCCGTCCCCTCCAGGCAGGGACGTTTGGTTCGCCTATCACCAGGACCTGCGTGGACTGGCACGGCTGCGCGCATTCCTGGACCTGGTCGTCGACTGCGTCGGCGAAGGCGCCAGTTCGACGTCGTGCAGCCCGTAAAATCCGCACTGGCGTCGATTTGAATAAGCGAAGTTCATTCATCGATTCATCAAAGACGCCTTTGTCGCAAACGTTCATGACGCCATGCGACGAACTCCCTCAACTTCAAAGGTTTCAGACTCAATGACGAAGTCCTACGCGCAACTCAAATCCGCCATCGCCAAACTCGAAAAGGAAGCGACTGCGCTCCGTGAAGCTGAAATGACGAAGGTGATTGCACAAATCAAGGAGTCGATTGCCACGTTTGGCCTGACTGTCGAGCACCTCTTTGGCCGTGGGGCCAAAGCGTTGAAGGTGGTCGCCGGCAAGGCCCTCGGCGATGGCAAGGCACCTCGCAAGGGCGCAGGCATTCCCAAGTACCGCCATCCCAAGACGGGCAAGACCTGGACGGGCTTCGGTAAAGCTCCCGGATGGATTGCCACGGCCCGCAACCGTGACAAGTTCCTCATCGCCCCATCTGGCGTCGCTGCAGCACCTTCGGTTGACGAAGTCGACGCCCCTGTCGCGGCCGTCGCAAAAACCACCCGCAAGGCCCGCCTTGTCGCACCGGCGAAAAAGTCGGTTCGCGCCAAGAAGGCCGCACCAAGGAAGAGCGCTCCTTTGAAGAAGGCTGCGCCGGCACGCAAGGCAGCTGCTGCGCCCAAGGCTCCAAAGGCCGCAGCAAAGGCACCCGCGTCGCAAGCCGCCGCCAAGACCCGCCGACCGCGCGCGTCCTCGAAAGCTTCGGCGCCTGTTTCAGCTGTCGCCCCGGCAGAGACGACCGCATCCGCAAACTGACATCGCAGTCTGCCTCCTTCGGCCGAAGGAACCAGACGAACGGGCCGCTGTGCGGCCCGTTTTTTTTTGGCGCATTTGCGCCCGGTGCAGCTCCGCTCAGGGCAGCAGTTCGAACTTCAGGTCCGCCAGCGGCATCACCTTCTCCTCGCGCACCAGCTTGTATTCGGTGTTCGGGCCCAGCCACTTGGCCCAGAGGCGGTCGAGTTCGCCCGACTTCTCGAGCGCATACAGCGCGCCGTTCACCTTCGCCAGCAGCTGCGGTTCGTCCTTCTTCATGCCGATGCCGATCGGCTGCAGCACCATCGGCTCCTTGATCATCTTGAGCGGCACGCCTTCGGTCTTCGACTGGTTGACCAGCTTGGTGATGGTCATGGTGTTGGCCACCATCCCCATCGACTTGTTCTGCTGCACCGCCATGAAGGCCGATCCGGTGTCCTGGAAAGTCACGGGCTCGGAGCCGTTCATCTTGATCGACAGCTCGGAGGTCGAGCCCTTGGTCGAACTCAGGCGCTTGCCCTTGAAGTCGGCCTTGGTGGTGCCGGGGTCCGAGGCCTTGACCGCGAGCATCTCCTTGGCGACGTAGTAGGGATCGCTGAACTGGATCTGCTCGCCGCGGCTCTTGGTGTAGGCCAGGTTGGCGATCGTCACGTCGACCCGGCCCAGCTTGACTTCAGGCACCCGCGCCTCCACCGACAGCGGCGTGACCTTGGCCGTCAATCCCAGCTCCTTGGCCAGCGCGTTGCACAGGTCGACGTCGTGCCCGACCATCTCGCGCGTCTTCGGGTCCGGCGCGGCGAACGGCGGCACGTCGGCGAAGGTGCCGCACCTGAGTTCCTTGCGCGCGGCGATGTCGGCCCACTGGTCGGCATGCGCCAGCATCGAGAGCGCGGACAGGCAGACGCCCAGGGCGCCGAGTTGAAGAGCGGTCGGTTTCGACATGGAGATCTCCTGAAGGGGTGAGAGGACGGGGGACGGGTCAATGGGCGCGCAGGTCGGACAGGAAGCGCTGCGCACGCGGATGCTGCGGGTGACGAAAGAAGGTCTCGGGCTCGGCCTTCTCGAGGATCCGGCCGGCATCCATGAACCACACGCGGTCGGCGACTTCGCGGGCGAAGTTCATCTCGTGCGTGACGCACATCATGGTCATGCCGTCGCTGGCCAGGCCACGCATCACCGACAGGACCTCGCCCACCATCTCGGGGTCGAGCGCGCTGGTCGGCTCGTCGAACAGCATCGCGGGCGGCTCCATGGCGAGCGCGCGCGCAATCGCCACGCGCTGCTGCTGCCCGCCCGAGAGCTGCGCAGGAAAAGCGCCGGCCTTGCCCGACAGGCCGACCCGCTCCAGCAGTTGGCCTGCCTTCTCGCGGGCCTGGGCCTTCTTCACGCCGAGCACCCGCATCGGGGACAGCATGATGTTGTCCATCACCGAGAGGTGCGGAAAAAGGTTGAAGCTCTGGAACACGAAGCCGATGCGGCTGCGCAACCGGTTGAGCGCCACGCTGCTCATCGGCGCGTGGATGTCGTGGCCGTCGAACAGCAGCTGGCCCGACTTGATCTCCTCGAGCCGGTTCACGGTGCGGATCAAGGTCGACTTGCCGGAGCCGGACGGCCCGCAGACCACCACGACCTCGCCCTTCTTCACTTCGGCACAGACGTCGGTCAGCGCTTGATAGTCGCCGTACCACTTGTTGATGTTGTTGAACAGAATCATGGTGTCGTCCTGGAGGAGCGATGGGGGGTTCATGGTCTGTCTCCGTCGGTTTCTGTGGTGGGCCGTCTGCGCGACCTCAGGGATGGGTGGCCACGGCGGGCGGCAGCTCGCTGCCGCCGGGGTCCTGGCGGACGGCGCTGCCGAGCCGCTTGAGGGCGATGCGCCGCTCGAGCCAGAGCGCCAGCCGGGTCAGGCTGAAGCAGACCACGTAGTAGGTCATCGCCAGGATGAAGAACACCTGGAAGGGCTTGGTCAACAGCTGGTTGTTGATCTGGTTGGCGGCAAAGGTGAGCTCCTGGACATTGATCACGTAGCCCAGCGTCGTTTCCTTGATGGTCGAGATGAACTGGCTCAGCATGCTCGGCAGCATGTTGTAGAGCGCCTGCGGCAGGATCACGTAGAACATCGTCCCGAGGTGGCTGTGGCCGAGCGCGCGCGCCGCCTCGCTCTGCCCCTTGGGAAGGGACTGGATGCCCGCACGCACCACCTCCGACAGGTAGGCGCCCTCGTAGATGACCAGCGTGCAGAGCATCGTCGTGAAGCCCGACACGTCGTGACCGATCAGGATCGGCACCAGGAAATAGACCCACAGGATCACCATCAGCAGCGGCACGCCGCGCACGATGTAGACCAGCACCGTGGCGGGCACGCGCAGCAGCTTCCACGGCGACAGGCGCGCCAGCGCGAGCAGCACCGACAGCGGGAAGGCCAACACGATGCCGAGCACCGACAGGATCAGGGTGGCGACGATCCCGCCCAGGGGCCCGTTCGGATACTGGCCCACCAGCAGCAGCAGCCAGTTGTCCCTGAGGATCTCGAAGATGCTGAACATGGGCTACCTCGCACCGACGATTCGATAGCGCCGCGCCACCCAGGCGCCGACGGCCATGATGAGCAGGGAGAACGCCAGGTACAGCACGGTGGCGGCGCTGTAGGCCTCGAAGGTGCGGAAGCTCTGGCTCTCGATCTCCTTGACCGCATGCGTCAGCTCGGCGACGCCGATCGCCATCGCCAGGCTGCTGTTCTTGAACAGCGACACACTGTGGTTCACCAGCGCCGGCACCGCGTTGCGGATCGCCTGCGGCAGCATCACGTGACGCATCGATCCGATGTAGCCGTGGCCCAGCGCCCGGGCGGCCTCGGCCTGCCCGGCGGGAATGGAGCGCAGGCCGGAGCGCATGTCCTCGCTGAAATACGCCGCCTGGCACAGGCCCAGCGCGACGATCGACAGCAGGGTCTCGGCGTTGTGCTCCGACAGCCAGGCCTGCAGGGCGTCGGGCAGCAGGCTGAAGATGCCGAAGTACCAGAGCATCAGCTGCACCAGGGTCGGCACGTTGCGGTGGTAGGACACATAGGCCGCCACGGCCCGCTCGGCGATCGGCTGGCCCGTCAGCCGCACCACCAGCAGCACGATCGCGATGGTCATGGCCAGCAGCCAGGAGCCGGCGGCGATCTGCAAGGTGGCCTCGATGCCGTGCAGCAGCATCAGGCCGAACTCAGGCTTGAGCAGGATCGCGAGGAGATCGAATTCCTTCATTGCCGGTCCTTGGTGTGGCAGGCGCCGTGCGGAGGGATGCGAGGCCCGGACTCAGGCCTGTGCCGCGCCGGGACGCGTGGTCGACAGTCCGCCCGGAACCTGCATGGTGGGCGTGATTTCCATGTGGCCGACATTGACCGCGATGGGCGCCGCGATCGCGAAGGCGATCGCATTCGCGATGTCCTCCGCCTGCGGCAGTTCGAAGCCTTCGACGAAGCGCTGGTAGGTGGCCTCGGAATCGCCGTGCACGTGGGCGAAGATGTCGGTCGCGACGCGGCCCGGACAGATCTCGGTGACCCGCACCCGCTTGCCGAAGCAGTCGATGCGCAGCTGCCGCGACAGCATGCTCACGGCGGCCTTGGTCGCGTGGTAGGTGCTGTTGCCGCCGAAGTTGTAGGCCGCCGCGATCGAGCTGATGTTGACCACGTGCCCGCGGTCGCGCGCGGCCATGCCGGGGACGACGAGCCGGCAGAGGTGCAGCACGGCGCGCAGGTTGACGTCCACCAGCAGGTCGATCCCTTCGGCATCGGCCGCGAGGATCGAGCCGGGCCGGTCGACGCCGGCGTTGTTGACCAGCACGTCGAAGTCGACCTCCTTCGCCAGCGCCGTGATGCCGCGCAGGTCGCTGACGTCGATCGCGTGCGGGATGCAGCCGGTGCGCGCCGCCAGCTCCTCGAGCTTGCCGCCGCTGCGCGCCAGCGCGTGGACCTGCAGGCCCTCCTTGCAAAGGCGCTCGACCACCGCGGCACCGATGCCGGAGGAGGCGCCCGTCACGAGGGCTGTCTTGTAGTCGGAGAACGGCATGGCGATGGCTTTCAATGGGACGAAGAACGATGCGATGGATTCACTGTATCGAGCGCTCCGGCAACGCGCCAAGACGGTTTGTCTGTGGAGCGATAAGGGGCCCTTATGTCGCCCGGGAAGGGTGCGCGGCGGCTCAGGGTTAGCACCATGTCCGTGCCTCTCAAGCCGCTTGCCTGGAGATCGGGACGACCCGTCCGTGCGCCTCGACCAGCGCGCGCACCCCGCGCGCCAGCGCCACCGCCCCCGGCGTGTCGCCATGGACCAGGATCGAGTGGACGCGCATCGGGATCTGCCGGCCGCCATAGCTGGTGACCGTGCCCTCCTCCAGCAACTGACGGACCCGGGCCAGCACGCGCGCCGGCTCGTGGATCACGGCGTCCGGCATCTTGCGCGGGATCAGCAGGCCCTCCTCGTCGCAGGCGCGGTCGGCCAGGAAGGTGGTTCGCACGCGCAGCCCGCAGCGCGCCGCGGCCTCCTCGATGGCGCGGCTGGCCGACGAGCTGATCGTGAGCGACGGATCGAAATCGGCGACCGTGCGGACCAGCGGCCCGGCCAGCGCCGGATCGGCCGCCGCCATGTTGCCGAGGGCGCCGTGGAAGCTCATGTGCGTCATGCGGTGGCCGGCGGCACGGGCCATGCCGGACAGCGCGGCGAGCTGGTAGAGCACGCAGGCAGCGAGCTCGGCCGGGTCCATCTGCATCTGTCGCCGGCCGAAGCCGACCAGGTCCGGAAAGCCCACGTGGGCGCCGACGTCGACGCCGTGCCTGAGCGCCGTGCGCACGGTGCGGTCCATGATGAGCGGGTCGCCGGCATGGAAGCCGCAGGCGACGTTGGCCGACGAGACGATGCCGAGCAGGGCCTCGTCGTCGCCCATGCGCCAAGGGCCCAGCCCCTCGCCGAGGTCGGCGTTCAGATCGATGTCCATGGTGAGGTCTCTTCGCCGTCAGGTCGTTTGAAACTCGATCAGGGCGGCGCCGAAGCCGACCGCCGCCCCATCGTCCGCGAGCCACCGGGCCACCCGACCGGCCACCGGCGCAAGCACCGGCAGCAGGAGTGGGCCGATCTGCAGCACGCCCACGGCCTGCCCCGCCGACACCGGCTCGCCGATGGGCGCCAGCGCTGCGGCATGGAGCGGGTGCGCATGCCTGAAGACGCCGACCGAGGCGGCCCGCAGCGTCGTTGTCGCGCAGTGGGCCTGCGGCGCGCCGAAGCGCAGGGTCTCGAAGGGCGTGCGCAGCTCGAAATAGCCGATGTCGGTGGCGGCCAGCCAGCGCGCGATGTCCTCGCGTTGTGCGTCGGTCTTCTTCACCGGGCGCCCCGCGCGCTGCAATGCAGCGCCACCATCCGTTCGACCTTCGCCAGCCATTGGCGGGCTTCGTCGCGCGCCGCGACGGCCTGCGCCCAGGTGGTCTCGATGAAACGGATGCGGCTGCCGATCGGCGCCTGCCCGAGCCGCCACAGGTCAGCCTCGATCACGGTGCCGAACTTGGGATAGCCGCCGGAAGGCTGGGCGTCGCGCATCTGGACGATCGGCTGGCCGCTGTGGGGCACCTGGATCACGCCCGGCACGATGCCGTGCGACAGCAGCTCCATGGGTGCGATCGGCCGCAGCGCTTCGCCGTCGAGCCGATAGCCATAGCGATCGCTCTGGGCGGTGATCTTCCAGTCCCGGTTCCAGAAGGCTTCGCGCGACGCGGGTTCGAAGGCCAGGTATTCGGCCGCCGGCAGGACCCGCACGGCCGCGATGCCGTCGCGCTGCAGGGGCATGGCCAGCGCCGGCGGCACCAGACCGAAGCCGGTGGGCCGGCCGTGGCCGTCATGGCCGCAGCGCAGCACGTCGCCGCGCTTCAGCGCCCGCCCCTCGAAGCCGCCGAAGGCGCCGCGCAGCTGGGTGCTGCGCGAGCCCAGCACCTCCGGCACGTCGACGCCGCCGGACAGGCACAGCAAGGCCCGGCTGGCCCGCATCGGACCCTTCGGGACGCCCAGCGCCAGCACCTCGCCGGCTCGTGCGCGATGCGTCCACCAGGGCAGCAGGGGCCGCTCGTCCAGCCGCGCGTCGCAGTCGGCGCCGGTCAGGGCAAAGGCGCAGTCCGCGCCGAAGCGCAGCTTGAAGGGAAACACCGGGATCTCGATGCCGGCCGCCCCCACCGCGTTGCCGAGCATCAGGTTGCCGGCCGCCAGCGCCAGGTCGTCCATGGCGCCCGAGGTGCCGACGCCCCAGCGCAGGCTGCCGTTGCGGCCGAGGTCCTGGACCGTCGCCAGCGCCGCGTTGGAAAGGATTTCGATCATCGCAAGACGGCCTCCACGCGGAACCGGATCATGTCGCCCGGCTGCAGGGCGGCCGGCGGCTCGGCCGCCGGGTCGAAGAAGGACATCGTGGTGCTCCCGATGGTGTTCCAGCCGCTCGGCCCGGCGGACGCGGAGACGCCGGTCTGCGCACCGCCGATCGACACCGCACCGCCCGGGATGCTCATGACCGGCACCTTGCGCCGCGGCGTGGCCAGGCGCGGGTCCATGCCGCCCAGGTAGCAGTAGCCGGGATGGCTGCCCAGCGCATACACCGGGTAGAGCGGCGCGCTGTGGAGCTCGACGATCTGGTCGACCGAGAGCCCGGTGTGCGCGACCACGTCCGCCATGTGCGGCCCGCCGGCGCCGCCGTAGACCACCGGCAGCTCGACCACCCGACCGCTGCGGGCGAGCGGTACTGCGGCCTGCCATGCGGCCATCAGCCGCTCCTGCAGCGCATCGAGCGTCTGCGGCGGCTCGACGAAGGTCAGCATCAGGTTCTTCATGCCCGGCACCGCTTCGCGGATCTCGGGCCAGGCCTCGGCCTCCTTCGCCAGCGCCCAGATGCGCTGCTGGGCTTCCAGGTCGAACGCGCCCGGCGCCTCGAACAGCAGCGCCGTGGTGCCGAGCAGGCTGAATGCCGGCGTCGCGGGCAGCGCGTTCATGCCGCGCTCCGCTGCGCCAGCCAGCGCTCCAGATGGTGGATGTCGACGCCGCCGGCGGCGAAGCCCTCGTCCCGCATGATGGCCCGATGCAGCGGCACGTTGGTCGCGATGCCCTCGATCTGCATCTCGGCCAGCGCCAGGCGCATGCGATCGAGCGCATCGGCGCGCGAGCTGCCGTGGACGATCAGCTTGGCGATCATCGAGTCGTAGTACGGCGGCACGCGGTAGCCCGCGCCGGCATGCGAGTCGACCCGCACGCCGAAGCCGCCCGGCATGTGCCAGCCCGTGATGCGGCCCGGCGAGGGGGCGAAGCTGTCCGGATCTTCGGCGTTGATGCGGCATTCGATCGCGTGGCCCTGGCAGGCGATGTCGGCCTGGGTCAGCACCAGCCGTTCGCCGCGTGCGGCGCGCAGCTGCTGCTGCACGATGTCGATGCCGGTGGTCATTTCGGTCACCGTGTGCTCGACCTGGAGCCGCGTGTTCATCTCGATGAAGTAGAAGGCGCCCTTCTCGTACAGGAATTCGAAGGTGCCCACGCCGCTGTAGCCGAGCTGCCGGCAGGCGGCCGCGCAGCGCTCGCCCACCTCCGCCACCAGCGCCTCGTCGATGCCCGGCGCCGGCGCTTCCTCGACCACCTTCTGGTGGCGCCGCTGCAGCGAGCAATCCCGGCTGCCAAGCCAGATCGCATGGCCATGGCTGTCGGCCAGCACCTGGATCTCCACATGCCGCGGATGCAGCAGGAACTTCTCGATGTAGACCTCGGCGTTGCCGAAGGCGCGGCGCGCCTCCTCGCGGGTCAGGGCGATGGCCTCGAGCAGGGCGCTTTCTTCGTGGACCACGCGCATGCCGCGCCCGCCGCCGCCGCCGGCGGCCTTGACGATGACCGGAAAGCCGACCTCGCGCGCCAGGGCCAGCACCTCGGCCGGCGCCGAAGGCAGTCCTTCGTCGGGCCCGGGAACGCAGGGCACGCCGGCCCTGCGCATCGCACGCTTGGCCGCGACCTTGTCGCCCATGGTGCGGATGCAGGCCGCGCTGGGGCCGATGAAGACCAGTCCGGCGTCCTCGACCTGCTGCGCGAAGCCCGCGTTCTCCGACAGGAAGCCATAGCCCGGATGGACCGCCTGCGCGCCGCTGACCTCGGCGGCGAACAGCAGCGCCGACGGGTCGAGGTAGCTTTGCGACGGGCTCGCCGGGCCGATGCACAGGGCCTGGTCGGCCTGCCCCACATAGACCGCGTCGCGGTCAGCTTCCGAGTGGACCGCCACGGTCTTGAGGCCCAGCCCGCGGCAGGCGCGCTGGATGCGCAGGGCGATTTCCCCGCGGTTCGCGATCAGGACGGTGTCAAACATCGGGCTGCCCCCGGTGGATGCGAAAGAGCGCCTGCCCGCCTTCGACTTCGTCGCCCGAGGCCACCAGCACGGCTTCGATCATGCCGTCGGCGTCGGCGCGCACCTCGTTGAAGACTTTCATGGCTTCGATCACGCAAAGGGTCTGGCCCGCTGCGATACCTTGGCCGACCCGCACGTAGGGAGGCTCGCCGGGCGTCGGCTGCAGGTGGACCACGCCGTAGAGCGGCGCCACGCACAGGGTCGAGGCGTCGGCGGCAGTCGATGGCGCCACCGGCTCGGCGACCCGCGCCGTGGACGGCGATCCGTCTTCGGCGGGCGTCGCCTTCTTCACCAGCCTCAGCGTGCTGCCGTTCTCGCTGAAGCTGAGTTCCGCAAGGTCCGACGCCGCCAGAGAATCGATGAGTAGCTTGATCTGTTCCTGGTTCATACCCGGGTCCGCCGCTGGGGGCAGGCTCCTGAAGGACCGACGCGCTCCACGAACGCGTGACGGCTGGCATGAAAGGTAACTGGCGCGCGCGCCGATGCCAAAGACGGTTTGGCTGTGGCGGGATAAGGGCGCCTTATGACGCCGGCCGCGGCCCGGGGCTCAGCGGGTGGCGGCGCCGCCGTCCAGGTCGGTGACCAGTTCGAGCAGGATGTCCTTGACCGCCTGCGCCGGCTCCGACAGCGGCAGGTGGTCGGACTGGCAGAGCGCGAGCGGCGCTTCGATCACGGGGTCGACGATCTGGAACTGCCAGGCGCCGCAGGCCGCGACCACCTCGCGCGCCATCGAGGCCGGCAGGATGGTGGCGCCCAGGCCGTCGGCGATCGCGGCCGTCAGGGTGAAGGCGGATTCGATCTCGGCCACGATCCGGGGCGCGATGCCCAGCCGCATGCAGGCGGCATCGACCAGCTTGCGCACCACGTTGTAGGGGCGCGGCAGGAACAGTTCGATCTCGTGCAGGTCGGCCAGCCTCACCGGCTGCGCCGGCGCCGGCAGCGACGCCGGCCCGACCAGGAACAGGGGCTCCTTGAGCAGCGGCAGGAAGGTCAGTCCGTGGATGGCCTTGTCGCCGTACAGCACCGCCAGGTCCATGCGGCCGTTCATGATCAGCTCGCTCAGGGTGGTGCCGTAGTTCTCGTTGAGGTACAGCAGGATGCCGGGATGGCGCGCCCGCACGGTGCGCAGCAGCGGCAGCGACAGCGCCGAGGCCGCCGTCCCCGGCGCCAGCCCGACCGACACCGGCCCCGACACGCCCTGCCCGGCCGCCTCCATGTCGACCGTCGCCTGCTCGCACTGACGCAGGATGATCTGGGCATGCCGGTACAGCACCTTGCCGGCCTCGGTCGGCGTGACGCCGCGCCCGGTGCGCACGAGCAATTGCTGGCGGACTTCGCCTTCGAGCGTGGCCAGTTGCTGGCTCAGCGCCGGCTGGGCGATGAACAGGTGCTCGGCCGCCTGGGTCAGGCTGCCGATGTCCACGATCTTGACGAAGTATTTGAGGCGGCGGAGGTTCACGACCGGTCCACATGCAAAAGACAAGCCTGGCGTTCGGCTGTCGGGTTCCCATCTTAAGCACGCTGCCATTTCCAGGCTACGGGACTACCCGAATTCGCACGTTGGTCAGCCGCTGGTAAAACCACGGCATGACAACAAAGTCCCGGATTCCGAACATCACCCGCGCCGAGTCCGAAAACCAGACGACCGGCTTCGCCAAGGTGTTCGGGTTCCTGCGCGAACAGCTGCTTGAAAGCCGCATCCGCACCGGCGACCGGCTGCTTCCCGAACGCGAACTGGCGCTCCAGCTGGGCGTCAGCCGTCCGATCGTGCGCGAAGGCCTTCGGGCCTTGTCCATGATGGGCGTGGTCGAGATCCGCGAACGCGTCGGCACAGTGGTGCGACAGCCTGACGTTTCGGTGCTCGGCGACGTGTTCGCCTTTTCGCTGGCGCAGGCACCGGATGCGCTGGACGACGTCATGCAGGCCCGCATCGCACTCGAATGCCAGGCCATCCGCCTCGCCTGCCAACGCGCCACGACCGCCGACATCGAGCGCATGCGCGCAGCACTGGACGTCATCGAGGCCACGGTGGACGACGCTGCCGGAGGGGCACTGGCCGACTTCGAATTCCACCAGGCGATCGTGCGGTCGAGCAAATCCGACACGCTGATCCAGCTGCATGGCGCGATGGCCGCGATGCTGACCCGCTCGCACCGGGACCGCCGCCATCTGGTGGGCGAGCACAAGGACGAGTCGATCAAGCGCACCGTGGTCGAAGACCATCACCTGCTGCTGGAAATGGTGATCGCCGGCGACGAAGACGCCGCCGACCAGGCCCTTCGCAAGCACTTCCGCATCGGCGACGAATTGAGGCGGCAGAAGGCAATCGCTCCCCGCAAGGCGCCCGCCACGCCGGCGGCCCCGCCAACCGTCAAGAAACCCAGGAAGGCCAAGGCAACCCCATGAGCGATGAAACAAGCAAGGGCGTCGTCGGCTTCATCGGCATCGGGACGATGGGGCGCGAGATGGCGATCAACCTCGCGAAAGCCGGCCATCGCGTCAAGGCCTACGACGTGCGGCGAGAGGCCGTCGACACACTCGCGCCTTTCGGCATCGACGCAGCGGCCAGCATTGCCGATGCAAGCACCGGGGCCGACGCCGTGGTCACGATGCTGCCGGACACGCCCGACGTCGAGGCTGTCGTCTATGGCGACGGCGGACTGCTTGCCCATCCGCCGGCGGGTCGACTGGTCATCGACATGAGCACCATCGCGCCCGGCGCCGTGCGCCGCATGTCCGCCGACCTGGCCCGCATCGGCGTCGGATTCCTCGACGCGCCCGTTTCGGGGGGTCCGATCGGCGCCCGGAACGCGGCGCTGTCCATCATGGCCGGAGGCGACGCGGCAGCCTTCGAAAAGGCCCGGCGCTTCTTTTCGGCGATGGGAACGACGATCACGCACGTCGGCGAAAGCGGTTCCGGCCAGACGGTCAAGCTGTGCAACCAACTGATCTGCGGCATCAACTTGCAGGCGATCTGCGAAGCACTGGCCCTCGGCCGTGCCGCCGGCGTCGACCTGCCTCGGCTGCGCCAGGTGCTCATGGGGGGATCGGCCGCTTCCTGGATGCTCGACAAGCTGGGCCCCCAGATGATCGACGGCGACGCTTCGGCCGGCTTCCGGATCGACCTGATGCTCAAGGACCTGCGCCTGGTGGCACAGCAGGCCGCGGAAACCAACGTGCCGCTGCCGGCCACTTCGCTGGTCACGACGCAATACCTCGATGCACGGGCCCACGGCGAAGGATCCAACGGCAACCAGGCCCTGTTTCGCGTCTACGACCGCATGAGCGGACAGGCGCCGGCATGACGCTCGATTTCGCGGCGGTGCTGTCGCGCTGGCCGATGTTTCTCGACGGCGCGATCGTGACCGTGAAACTCGCGACCGGTGCCACCGTCATCGGCTTTGCCATCGGGACGCTGTTCGCGATCGCCAAGCGAAGCAACGTGGTGTGGGCGCAGCGCGTGGCAAGCGCCTATGTCGAGGCGATCCGCAACACACCGCTGCTGGTGCAGATCTTCCTGGTCTACTTCGGCCTCAGCAGCATCGGCCTCAAGCTGCCCGCCATCACGGTGGCGATCGCGGCGCTGATCATCAACGTCGGCGCCTATGCGACCGAGATCATGCGGGCCGGCTTCGACTCCATCCACAAGGGCCAGGTCGAGGCCGCCGAATGCCTGGCGCTCAGCCGCCGGCAGATCTACTGGCACGTGGTCCTGCTGCCGGCGATGGAGCGGGTCTACCCGGCGCTGACCAGCCAGTTCGTGCTGCTGATGCTGGCGACCTCGGTCTGCTCGCAGATCTCCGCCGAGGAGCTCACGGCCGTGGCGAACTTCGTCCAGTCCGACACCTACCGGCCGTTCGAGACCTACGTGCTGGTCGGCGTGCTCTACGTGCTGCTCTCTCTCGCCATGCGCGCAGCGTTCTGGGGGCTGGGCATGTGGCTCTTTCCGCGCCGGCGTCGCCTGGGGACCGCCCTGTGACCACCGGCCTGAACGCCAATCACCTGCTGTTCCTGCTGCAGGGAGCAGCCTGGACCATCGGCCTGTCGTTGATCGCCTTCATCGGCGGCGGCCTGCTCGGCATGGTCGTCGCGCTGTGCCGGGTGTCGCCGCTCAAGTCGGTGCGCCTGGCCACCGGCACCTACGTGCAACTGGTGCAGGGCACCCCGCTCATGGTGATCCTGTTCATGACCTTCTTCGGCCTGCCCGCCCTGGGCTTGAAGATCTCGCCGCTGACGGCAGCGAGCGCGTCGCTGCTGGTCTATGTATCGGCCTACCTCGGCGAAATCTGGCGCGGCTGCATTCTTTCGGTGCCGCGCGCGCAGTGGGAGGCGGCCGAATGCCTGGCGTTGACGCGCGCGCAACGCATGCGGAAGGTCGTGTTGCCGCAGGCGATCCGCATCGCCACGCCGCCCACCGTCGGCTTCATGGTGCAGATCGTCAAGAACACCTCGCTGGCATCGGTGGTCGGCTTCGTCGAGCTGGCGCGTGCCGGCCAGATCATCAACAACTCGCTGTTCGAGCCCTTCCTGGTCTACCTGATCATCGCGGCGGTCTACTTCGCGCTGTGCTATCCCCTGTCGCGCTGGAGTCGCCGGCTCGAGAGCCGCAGCGCCCGGGCGCAGGAAGCCCGGAGCTTGTCCACCCCGCCGGGCCAACTCTCACTGACATGAGCGACATCGATATGAACAGCGGCGATCCCATCGTGATGCTGCGCGACGTGCGCAAGAGCTTCGGCAACCACCTGGTGCTGGCCGGCGTCGACATGGAGGCGCATCGCGGCGAAGTCACGGCCATCATCGGCCGCAGCGGCTCCGGCAAGAGCACGGCGCTGCGCTGCATCGATCGCCTCGAGGTGGTCGACAGCGGCCAGATCTCGGTCTGCGGCCGCCGCGTGGACGACCCGAACGTCGACCTCAAGGCCTTGCGCCTCGACGTCGGCATCGTCTTCCAGAGTTACAACCTCTTCCCGCATCTGACGATCGAAGAGAACATCATGCTGGCCCCGCGCGCCGCCAAGGGCGTCGACAAGGCACAGGCGCGCGAACTCGCGCAATCCGTCCTCGCCAAGGTCGGCTTGTCGGAGAAGGCGAAGGCCTATCCGGAGCAGCTCTCCGGTGGCCAGCAGCAGCGGGTTGCGATCGCGCGGTCGCTGGCGATGCAGCCGAAGGTCATGCTCTTCGACGAGGTCACCTCCGCGCTGGACCCCCAGTTGACCGGCGAGGTCCTCAAGGTCATCGAGGAACTCGCTGCCGCCGGCATGACCATGGTCATGGTCACCCACGAGATGGCCTTTGCGCGCCGGGTGGCCGACAAGGTGGTCTTCATGCATTCCGGGCGCGTCTGGGAGCACGGCGATGCAAGCATCCTGACCGATCCGCAAACGCCGGAACTCCAACAATTCGTGCACAGCGACTTGTAGCTTCACCGATCCCAAGCGAAAAACCAAGGAGACAACATGACACCGATTCGTGCTTCCCTCGCAGCAGCCTGCCTCAGCCTGTTGGCATTGACCGCGCACGCCGACCTGCTGGACGACATCATGGCGGCGAAGAAGATACGCATCTCCACCGACGTCGCGATTCCTCCGGCGGGCATGATGGATGCCAACATGCAGCCCACCGGCTCCGACGTCGAGACCGCGAAGCTGCTGGCCCAGGATTGGGGCCTGCAGATCGAGTGGGTGCCGACCACCGGCGCGACCCGCATCCCGAACCTCAACACCGGCAAGGCCGACATCGTCATCTCGACCCTGTCGGTCACGCCCGAGCGGGCCAAGATCATCGACTTCTCGAAGCCCTACGCGGTCCTTCAATCGGTCGTGGGCGCGCCGAAGAATGCGTCGATCAAGGATTGGGGCGACCTGAAGGGAAAGAACGTCACGGTCTCCCGCGGCACGACGCAGGACACCGAACTGAGCGCCATGGCGAACGACAAGGGCTTCAAGGTCGCGCGCTACGACGACGACGCCACCGTGGTCGCCGCAGGCGCAACCGGCCAGGCGGAGGTGGTCGCGACGTCGGTGGCGCTGGTGAACCAGATCTCGGCCAAGAATCCGCAGAAGCCCTGGGAGCCGAAGTTCGTCATCCGCAACTTCGACCTCGCGATCGGCGTCAAGCAAGGCGAGCCGAGGTTGTTGGCGAAGCTAAACGAATGGGTCGCCGCCAACCTCAAGAACGGCAAGCTGAGCGACATCTACAAGAAGTTCTATGGTGTCGGCCTGCCCGATTCGATGACCCACTGAAACCTGAAAGAACGCTGCACCATGAAACTCGCCATCGGCTCGGACCACGCAGGTTGGGCACTCAAGGGCGGCGTGATCGCCCATCTCGAGGCGCTCGGCCACCAGGTGGTCGACGTCGGAAGCCATGACGCCAACCCGGTGGACTTTCCGGACATTGCCCAGGCATTGACGGCCCAGGTGCTGTCCGGCGAGGTCGAGCGCGGCATCATGGTGTGCGGCACCGGCGTCGGCGCGGCGATCGCGGCGAACAAGGTGCGCGGCATCCGCGCCGCCGTCTGCCACGACGTGCATTCGTCGCACCAGAGCGTCGAGCACGACGACGTCAACGTCATGTGCATCGGTGCCCAGATCGTCGGACCCTGGCTGGCCAACGACCTGGTGACGGCATTCCTCGATGCCAGGTTCGACGACAACGAAGACTATCGCCGTCGGGTCCGGAAGCTGCACGACATGGAGCGAGACCTCAAGTGAACGCCCCGGCGTTGCGGCAAGGCGTCGTCGTCTTCGGCAGCCTGAACATGGACCTGGTGGCACGCGTGCCGCGCATGCCCGGGCCCGGCGAGACCCTCACCGGCGAGAGCCTGCTCGTCAATCCCGGCGGCAAGGGGGCCAACCAGGCGGTGGCCTGTGCGCTCCAGGGTGCTTCCGTCCGGATGGTGGGTCGGGTCGGCGACGATGACTTTGCGGACCAGCTGCGAGCAGCCCTGGACAGCCGTCAGGTCGACCACACCGGCGTCGGCAGCACACCGGGCCAGAGCACCGGCGTGGCGATGATCATGGTCGACAGCAGCGGACAGAACTGCATCACCGTGATTCCCGGCGCCAATGCATCGGTGACTGTCGCCGATGCGGACCTCCTGCAGACGCACCTCGAACGGGCGGCGATGCTGCTGCTGCAACTCGAGGTGCCGCTGGACTCGGTGGTGCGTGCCGCCGCGGTATCGCGCCAGGCCGGCTGCACCGTCCTGTTGAACCCAGCGCCTGCGCAATTGCTGCCGCCCGACCTGTGGCGATCGACCGACATCCTGGTCGTCAACGAATCCGAGGCCAGCCTCCTCTCCGGCATGCCCTTGGTCACGCGCTCGAACGCCGGGGAAGCTGCGAACCTCCTGCGCCGGAACGGACCGGACGACGTGCTGGTGACCCTGGGCGAGCAAGGCGTCGTGTGGTGCTCGGGTGCCGGAACGCAGCACTTCGAGGCGCAGCCGGTTGTCGCGGTCGACACCACGGCGGCGGGGGACACGTTCATCGGGGCGCTTGCGGCCCTGCGGGCGGAAGGCCGCGGGATGGCCGAGGCCATTCGCCATGCCATACGCGCTGCGGCAATTTGCGTGACGCGCGTCGGCGCCCAGGCGTCGATGCCCACGCGGGCAGAAGTCCTTCGGGAGACCTTTCCCAACCCACCATAAGCTCTTCCTATACGACCAGAGCGAACTCGTCTTGGCCTCGCGAGCGGGATTTGCGTACCGTTCGGTCCGTGCAATCCCTCAACCAGGAAGACATGTGACCACCTCCCGAATTGCCGCCCGCGTGCGGCGGATCAAGCCCTCGCCCAGCACCTCCGCCGCCGACCGTGCCAACGAACTGCGCCGCCAGGGCAAGTCGATCGTGAACCTCGTGGTCGGCGAGCCCGACTTCGACACGCCGGCCCACATCCGCCAGGCCGCCGCCGCCGCGATCGAGAAGGGCGCCACGCGCTACACCCTGATGGCGGGCACCGTGGAGCTGCGCCAGGCGATCGTCGCCAAGCTCGAACGCGAGAACGGCCTGCACTACGCGATGGACGAGATCATCGCCACCAACGGCGCCAAGAGCGCCATCTACAACGCCCTGGCGGTCACGCTGGAGCCCGGGGACGAGGTGATCGTGCCCGCCCCCTACTGGGTGTCCTACCCGGACATGGTGATCGCCTGCGAAGGCGTGCCGGTGACCGTCGCCTGCCCCGAATCCAGCGGCTTCAAGCTGCAGCCGGCGCAGCTCGAGGCGGCCATCACGCCGCGCACCCGCTGGCTGCTGATCAACTCCCCCAGCAACCCCACCGGCGCGAGCTACACCGCCGACGAGTACCGGGCCCTGGCCGAGGTGCTGCTGCGTCATCCGCAGGTGCTGCTGATGACCGACGACATCTACGAGCACATCCGCTTCGACGGCCAGAAGACGCCGCATATCCTCGCGGTCGCCCCGGCCCTGCGCGACCGCACACTGGTCGTCAACGGCGTGTCGAAGACCTACGCCATGACCGGCTGGCGCATCGGCTACGTGGCCGGGCCGGTGGACCTGGTGCGCGCGCTGGACACGCTGCTGTCGCAGTCGGCTGGCAACTGCTGCTCGGTCAGCCAGGCCGCGGCGGCGGCGGCGATGAACGGCGAGCAGAGTTTCGTGACCGAGAGCGTCGCCATCTACAAGCAGCGCCGCGACCGCACGCTCGCGCTGGTCAACGCGATCGAGGGCCTGAGTTGCGCGACGCCGCCGGGCGCGTTCTACCTCTACATCAACTGCGCCGGCCTGATCGGCAAGACCACGCCGGCGGGCAAGACGCTGGCGGAGGACGGCGACGTGGTGATGTACCTGCTCGAGAGCCAGGGCGTGGCCGTGGTCGCGGGCACCGCCTACGGGCTCTCGCCCTACTTCCGCCTCTCCATCGCGACCTCGATCGAAACGCTTGAAGAAGGCTGCGCCCGGATCGCCCGGGCCGTGGCCGAGCTGCGCTGACCCCCCACCCCGAACACGGCAGTCCAGGACACCACCATGACATTCAAAGGCATCCGCAAGAACCCGTCCGCGCCGCAGGTCGACGCAGCGATCCTCGCCGCGCTGCGCGACATCCCGGTCGCGGCACTGAGCGACAACATGCACCGCAACATCGGCAGCGTCGGCCTCACGCCCTACCACCGGCCCGGCCCGGCCACCATGGCGGGCACGGCCGTGACCCTCAAGTCGCGCGGCGGCGACAACCTCACGCTGCTGCGGGCCTTCGAGTTCTGCCGCCCGGGCGACGTGATCGTGATCGATGCCGACGGCGACCTCTCGAATGCGGTGATCGGCGGCATCCTGTCCTTCTACGCCGCCACCATCGGCACCGCCGGCGTGGTGCTCGACGGTGCGATCCGCGACCTGGCGGAGATCCGGGCGCGCGACTTCCCGGTGTATGCGCGCGGCGTGAACCACCGCGGCCCCTACAAGGACGGCCCGGGCGAGATCAACGTGCCGGTCTCGGTCGGCGGCATGGTGGTGAACCCCGGCGACATCGTGGTCGGCGACCAGGACGGCCTGATGGCCTTCGCGCCGGCCGAAGCCGAGGCGCTGATCGCCAAGGCGCGCGCCCATCTCGAGGTCGAGGCCAACACCATGCGCGCCATGAAGGAAGGACGCTGGGACCGGTCCTTCATCGATGCGCTCGAGGCCCGCTGCGCGAACTGAGCCAGGGGGAAACCCCGGCCGTCCGCGCGCCGCTGGCCGACCGACAATGGCGCTGGCCCGGCCGTTCCTCCCATGACTCCCTCGGACACCGCATGACGAACAACGTACTCAAGTCCTTCGACCTCACGGGGCGCACCGCCCTTGTCACCGGCTCCAGCGCCGGCATCGGCTTTGCGCTGGCCCGCGGCCTGGCCGGCGCCGGCGCCCGCGTGATCCTGAACGCGCGCAACGCGGCCAAGCTCGAGGCCGCCGCCGACGTGCTGCGCGGCGAAGGCCTGCAGGCGCTGACCGCCGCCTTCGACGTCACCTCGGGAGAGGCGGTCACGGCCGCCATTTCGCGCATCGAGGCCGAGGTCGGCGCCATCGACATCCTGGTCAACAACGCCGGCATGCAGCGCCGCGCGCCGCTGGACCAGTTCGCCGAAGCCGACTGGCACGAGCTCATGAAGACCAACGTCGACAGCGTCTTCCTCGTCGGGCAAGCCGTGGCGCGGCACATGATCGGGCGCCGGCGCGGCAAGATCGTCAACATCTGCTCGGTCCAGAGCGAACTGGGCCGCCCCGGCATCGCGCCCTACACGGCCAGCAAGGGCGCGGTCAAGATGCTCACCAAGGGCATGGCGATCGACTGGGGCCAGCACGGCATCCAGGTCAACGGCCTGGGGCCGGGCTACTTCAAGACCGAGCTGACCGACGCCCTGGTCAAGAACGAGGAGTTCACCCAGTGGCTGGTGGGCCGCACCCCTTCGCGCCGCTGGGGCGATGTCGAGGACCTGGTCGGCGCGGCCGTCTTCCTGTCCAGCGACGCCTCCAATTTCGTCAACGGCCACATCCTCTACGTGGATGGCGGCGTGACCGCAACCCTCTGAGGACCCCCATGGAAGCGCTCGTCATCCACGCCCCCGGCGACCTGCGGGTCGAACAGTTCGACACCGCCCCGCTCGGGCCCGACCAGCTGCAGGTGCGGGTGCGCTGCGGCGGCATCTGCGGCTCCGACCTGCACTACTACCAGCATGGCGGCTTCGGCACCGTGCGCATCAAGGAACCGATGGTGCTCGGCCACGAGGTGGCCGGCATGATCGAGGCGGTGGGCGCCGACGTGCGCGGCTTCGCCGTCGGCGAGCGCGTCGCGATCAGCCCCAGCCGGCCCTGCGGCCTGTGCACCTACTGCCAGCAGGGCCTGCAGAACCACTGCCTCGACATGCGCTACTACGGCAGCGCGATGCGCACCCCGCACGTGCAGGGCGCCTTCCGCCAGCAGATCGTGGTCGAGACCCACCAGGCCCACAAACTGGCCGATTCGGTCAGCGACGGCGAGGGGTCGATGGCCGAGCCGCTGTCGGTGGCGCTGCATGCGGTGCGCCGGGCCGGATCGCTGCTGGGCAAGCGGGTGCTGGTGACGGGCTGCGGCCCGATCGGCGCGCTGGCGATCATCGCGGCGCGGCGCGCGGGCGCGGTCCACATCGTGGCCACCGACGTCGGCGCGCACACGCTGGGCAAGGCGCTCAAGGTGGGCGCCGACGAGGTGGTCAACGTGGCCGACGACCCCGAGGGCCTGCAGCGCTTCACGGCCGACAAGGGCAGCTTCGACGTGCTGTTCGAGGCCAGCGGCAACGCGCGCGCGCTGGTCGGCGCCTTCGACGCGCTGCGCCCGCGCGCCGTGATCGTCCAGCTCGGCCTGGGCGGCGAAATGACGCTGCCGATCAACACCATCGTGGCCAAGGAATTCGACCTGCGCGGCGCCTTCCGCTTCCACGAAGAGTTCGCGGTGGCCGTCGAACTGCTGAACAAGGGCCTGGTCGACGTCAAGCCGCTGATCTCGGCCACGCTGTCGTACCGGGATTCGGCCCGCGCCTTCGCGCTGGCGGCCGATCGCTCGCAGGCGATGAAGGTGATTCTGAACTTCGACTGACATCCGTCATGACCAGAACCTGGCTGCTCCCCATCGCTTGTGCGTTCGCCGGCGCGGCCGCGGCCGCCGAACCCTGCGAAGCCCTGCGGGCACAGATCGAAGCCAAGATCGCCGCCGCCGGCGTGACGCGCTTCACCGTCACCACGGTGGACGCGGCTGCGGTGGCGGCCGGCCAGGTGGTGGGCAGCTGCGAGCTCGGCAGCAAGAAGATCGTCTACCAGCGCGAACCGGCCAGCGGGGCCGGGGCGGCCCCTGCGCGAGCGCGCGGCGAGCCGATCCTCACGGAGTGCAAGAACGGCACGGTCTCGGTCGGCGGCGATTGCCCCCGATAGCGGCTCAGCGGCAGACCGTCGTCGTCCCGACCGGCTGGCAGTTCTTGCCGTCGATGCTCCGGTAGCGCTCCAGCTGGCCTGAGCGGTTGTACCGGTTGCCCTGGCGGTCGTCGCAGCCGCCCGCGTCGCAGCTGCGGATCCGCGGCCGCATGTCGCGTGGAGGCGCAGGCCGGCCATAGGCGCCGGCATAGCCGGGATAGGCATAGCCGGAACCGTCGTCGACCAGCATCGGGTCGCTGCCGCGGTCGCTCCAGCGCGAATCGCCGGCCTGCTGGTTGCTGTTCGCGCCGCTGCCGATCACGCCCGGGCCGGAAGGCGCCGGCGGCGCATGCACGATGGGCGCCGGCGGCTCGCGCGGCACGGCCACCGGCCGGTCGCCGCCGTCCGCGGCGGGTGGCGGCGCCTCAAGGATCGTGACCCGCCCCACCGCGCGGGCACCCGCGGGGCAGGCGCCGTCGGTGTAGCTCATGTTGCCGGCCGCGTCCGCGCAACGCACCACCTCGGCACCGGCAACCGGGCCGAGTAGCAGGAGCATCGCGAAGGTCAGAGCGGTCCGGCACATGGCGCATCCATTGTGCCGGGCTCCGCTTCACTCCGAGAAGGATTTCACCTCGACCGGCAGCACCGGCGCCTGCCAGCGATAGGTCGCGCTCAGCGCGTTGCGGTCCGGCGGCGCGCCAGGCCATTGGATGTCGAGCAGGTCCGCGATCGTCCAGCCGGCCCAGTCCGCCCTGAGAGGCGTGAGCGCAGCCCCGGCTGCGCGCGAGGCATCGGGCGGGTCCTGCCAGATGACGGCGGGAATCCGATAGCCCGACGCGGTGGTCGGGCTGTGGCCGGCCCGGTCGCTCACATGGCCGACCTCCTGCCCGTGGTCGGACAGGTACATCCAGGCCCGGTAGTCGCCCGGCCGGCCCGCCCGGCGCGTCAGCTGCAGCGTCTCGGACACCACGAAGTCGTGATAAAGCAGCGCGGCGTCGTAGGTCTGGCGGTAGCGCCGCACCCAGCTCGAACGGCCGCGCTCGACCAGGCCGGTCTCGACCGCATCGACCTGGTCGTCGAACGGGTTCTCGCCGGCGGGGAATCTCAGGCTGTAGTGCGGATGCGCGCCCATCAGGTGGACCACGATGAGCTTGCGCTCGGCCGGGTCTTCCAGGGCCTCCTGCAGGCAGTCGAGCAGTTCGCCGTCCAGCGAAGCGCCGGCCCGGCCCGGCGTGCGATTGACCATCTCGACCACGTCGGCCAGGCGCGCATGCGCCTGCTCGACCGCGATGTCGTCATGGTTGCTCATCCACCAGACCTTGTAGCCGGCCGTGCGGGCCAGCGCCAGCAGGTGCTGCGGCGACTCGCCGGCCGGCACGCCGAAGTTGAACAGGCTGCGCAGTGCCGGCAGGGTGCTGGCATCGACCGACCAGGCGTTGCGGATCACCAGCATGTCGTCGCCGAGCAGTTGCCGGTGCGCCAGCAGGCGCGGCGTCGTCGCCCGGCCGTAGCCGTAGAGCGCCAGGTTGTCGCGGTTGATGCTGTCGGTGATGACCAGCACCACGGTGGACGGCCCCGGCCGGGTCGCCACCGGCGCGGCTTCCCGGGCCCGCTGCAAGGCCTGGTCGCGCGCACGCTGCTGATCCGACCAGGCGAGGCGCAGCGCCTGGACCGAATGGGCCCAGTCGGTCCAGAACGCCACTGGATGCAGGCGGCGCCAGGGCTTGCTGGCATGGGCGGCGGCGGCCAGCAGGAGCGCCGCGCACAGGAGCCCGATCGCCCAGGGCGGCCAGGGTGCGGTGGCCCGAGCGCCTTGCCGCACGCAGCGTCCGAAAACCCATCCTGCAACCATCAGCGGCGCCGCCCAGACCACCAGCGCGCGCCAGTGCATCGAGAGGTACTCCGCGCCCTCCCGGCCGTTGGTATTGGCTGCCGACGCCAGCACCAGCGCGCTGTTCGGTGCCGCCTGGTAGGCCTCCAGCAGGTAGCCGCGCGCCACGCCGTCGAAGGCGAAGGCCATGGCGCCCAGCCACAGCAGGGCGGTGCGCAGCCGATGGATCCGGCGGCTGCGCACCGGCCACAGCATCCAGGCCAGCAAGGGCAGGCCGAGCGCGAACAGCTGGGCCACGCGCCGGCCGTCATGTCCCAGCACCACCAGCGCCAGCAGCATGGCTCCCATGGCGGCGCAGGCCTTCAGTGGGCGGATATGCCGTGTGGCGGTCGCTGGCGCGGAGGCAGGCGGTGGGGGGACCCTCATGGCCGGCGGATTCTGGCAGCGCCCGGAACCGGCAACGGACAGAGTCCCTTGGGCGAGGCGGCCCATTCCCCGCCCCGATCGGCCAGTTAACATGCCCGACCGAGCCACCCATCCCGAGAGAGCAGCAGCGCCATGGCGAACGAATCCAACCGACAAGCCGAACTGAAGAAGATGGTGCTGTGCACGTCATGCGCCGGCATCCAGCGCAACTGGCGGCGCGCGCCAGGGCATGCCGAACTGGTGCAGCAATCGAGCCGCAAGGAAGAGCGCGACGGCCACACGGTCAACGTCACCAGCTACCGCTGCGACGCCTGCGGCACGCGCTGGGAATACGAGAACGACAAGACCAACCAGCAGGCCGGCTGGTCGGTGATCGGGCAGTAGCGCGGCTGCTACCCCTGCTCGAGCATGGCGGCGGCGGCCGCATGCACCGCCCCCGTCAACAAACGCAGCGCCTGCGATTCGACACGCCAGTGCTGCCAGTACAAGGCCACGTCGAGCGACTGCCCCGGCACCAGTTCGACCAGATCGCCGCGCGCGAGCAAGCCGGCCACCAGCACCTGCGGGTTCATGCCCCACCCCAGGCCCTGCACCGCCGCATGCACGAATCCGTGGGTGCCGGGCACCCGGTGCAGCGGCGGCGCCAGCTGCTTGCGCGTGAGCCGGCGCATGAACCGCGCCTGCAGCGCGTCCTTGGCATTGAACACGTTGCAGGGCGCCGCAGCCAGCGCCGCGGCATCGACACCGCGCGCGAAGTGCCGGGCCATGAAGGCCGGGCTGGCGACCGCCAGGTAGCGCATCGCGCCCAGGGGCTCGACCACGCAGCCCTGCACCGCCTGGGGCTCGGCGGTGACGGCCGCCATCACGCGGCCCTCGCGCAGCAGCAGCGCCGAATGGTCCTGGTCCTCGACGTGCAGTTCGAAGCTCACCGGGCCGGCGGCCTGCACCGCGGCCAGCGCCGGCACGAACCAGGTGGCCAGCGAATCGGCGTTGACCGCCAGCGCCAGCGGCAGCACGGCATCCGGCGCGCCGAGGCCGAAGGGCCGCAGGGCGTCGGCCTCCAGCAAGCGCACCTGCTGCGCATGCCGCTGCAGCGCCTGGCCGGCCGGCGTCGCCACGCAGGGCGAGGCCCGCTGGATCAGCACCCGGCCCATCCGCTCCTCGAGGCCCTTGATGCGTTGGCTGATGGCCGACGGCGTGACGTGCAGCGCGCGCGCCGCGCCATCGAAGCTGCCTTCGCGCAGCACGGCATCGAAGGCGGCGAGCTGGCGCGAGTCGATCTGCATGTCAAAAATTCTAATCTGGTGTCAGAAAGATGAGTTTGATTGATCCGCCCGGGGCCGCTACCGTGCGGCCATGTTCCTGATCTTTGCCAAGGGTTTCCTCACATCGGCCGCGCTGATCGTCGCCATCGGGGCGCAGAACGCCTTCGTGCTGCGCCAGGGCCTGAAGCGCGAACACGTGCGCGAGGTGATGCTGGTCTGCGCCTTGTCCGACGCGCTTTTGATCGCCCTCGGCGTGGCCGGGCTGGGGCTGCTGGTGCAGGCCAACGCCCCGCTGCTGGCGTTCGCACGTTGGGGCGGTGCCGCCTTCCTGCTGGCCTACGGCGCGCTGGCAGCCCGCCGTGCCTGGGCCGGCGAGCGGATGTCGCTGCCCTCGACCGCGCCGATGAGCCGGCGCTCGGCCCTGGCCGCCTGCCTGGGCTTCACCTACCTCAATCCGCACTGCTGGCTCGACACCGTGGTGCTGCTGGGCGCCGTCTCGGCCCAGCAGCCCGCGGGCGGGCGCTGGATCTTCGGCATTGGCGCGGCGTGCGCCAGCGTGGCCTGGTTCGTCGCGCTGGGCTACGGTGCCCGGCTGCTCGGCCCGCTGTTCACGCGCCCCCTGGCCTGGCGCGTGCTCGACACCCTGGTGGCCCTGCTGATGGCAACGATCGCCGGGTCGCTGCTGTTCAATCCGCCTTCAGGATGGTCTCGCCCTTGAGCGGACCCCAGTCGCGGATGTTGTCGCGCCGGCGCTTCCAGCCGCCATAGGTGCGCCGCCAGTTCACCACCGAGATGAAGTAGTAGAGCACCTTGAACATCCACAGCGAACGGCGGTACGCCGGCCCGTGGTGGATGTCGGCCGCCAGCAGCGACATCAGGCCCTGCTTGGCCTTGAAGACGTTGTTGGGGTGCATGAACATGTCGCGGATCGTCGGGTTGGTGACCCGGTAGATGAACCACGAGTAGTCGCGCGGCCCCACCCGCATGCGCTTCTCGAGCGCCTGGCGCGCCGCCGCCAGCTCCGCCGGCCGGTCGAGGGCGGTCGCCACCAGCGCGGCGCCATCGAAGGCGCTCTGCATCGCCAGGAACACGCCCGAGGAGAACATCGGGTCGATGAAGGTGAAGGCGTCGCCCACCATCAGGTAGCGCTCGCCGGTGGCATGCGTGCTCGCGTACGAGAAGTTACCGGTGGCGTGCACCGCGTCGTCGACCAGCGTGGCGTTCGCGAGCCGGTCGTGCAGTTCCGGGCACATCGCGATGGTGTCGAGGAAATAGTCCTTCAGCGGCTTGTCGCGCGCCTTCAGGTAGTAGGCCCAGCACACCGCGCCGACACTGGTGGTGCCGTCGGCGAGCGGAATGAACCAGAACCAGCCGTGCTCGAACCAGCAGATGCTGATGTTGCCCTCGCGCCGGCCCTCGAGGCGCCGCGCATTGCGGAAGTGGCCGAACAGCGCCGTGCTGTTGTGGTCGGGGTTCTTGTTCTTGCACTTGAACTTGGTGGCCAGCAGCGTGTCGCGGCCGCTGGCATCGACCACGAAGCGTGCCCGCCAGCTGCGGGTGCCGCCATCGTCGAGCACGGCCTGCACCGTGGCGCCCTCGGCGTCGAAATCCACCTGCCGGACCCGGGCGCCTTCAAGGGTCAGCGCGCCCTCCTTGCCGGCGTGGCGGAACAGCAGTTCGTCGAGTTCGGATCGGCGCACCTGCCAGGCCGAATCCTTGGTCGGGTCCCAGCCCTCGGAGAAATCGACGTAGCTGCGGTAGTCGAGGTCCGGCGGCACGAACTCGATGCCGAACTTGGGCATGCCGATCTTCTCGACCTGGTCGCGCACGCCCAGCTTGTCGAACAGCTCGACATTGCCCGGCAGCAGGGACTCGCCGATGTGGAAGCGCGGGTGATGCTCCTTTTCGAGCAGCACCACCCGCCGCCCCTGGCGCGCGAGCAGCGTGGCGATGGTCGAGCCGGCCGGCCCACCGCCGACCACCAGCACATCGCATTCCTGACTTGTCTCCATGACTCCGGCTCTCCATTGAATTCACTTGACGCGGCCCGCATTGTGCCGGGGTCGCGAACCGCCCCGCGAGGGCCGGCCGTGAAGTCGCAGGACTTGCCGCGTCGGCCCCGGTCAGCCGGACGCCGCCTGGTCGTCCAAGGCCAGGTCCCTGGGCGGCTCGACCCGCCGCCCTTCGTTCGCCGTGTAGGGGCTTCGCCACAGCGAGACCACCTGATCGAGCTTGGGCAGTCCGGGCTCCGGCATGGAGACGGTGGACCGGGGCGCGAACACGAAGTGCCGCGGGAGCTCCCTGGCGGACTGGCCCGGCAGCGCGGCACGCACCACCTTCAGGCCGTCGACATGGGCCTCGGTCCAGAACACGTCCTTCCACGACGTGCCGGCCGGGAAGCGCGCGGCCCAATCGGTGTTGCCCTTGACCCAGACACCGCAGACCGTGCCGAGGCGCCCGCGCCAGGCCGGCGGGCAGACGAAGACGCCGGAATCGCCCGGACGAAGCCGCAGCAGCTGCGAGGGGTAGGCGTACAGGCCCATCCAGTCCATGCTCTCGCCGACGCTGGTGTCGCGCGACTGGCGCGCCTGCTCGCTCAGCAGCTTGCGGACCTCCACGAAGCGCGGCCGACCCGGGCCCGGGCCCCCCATCGATTCCTCAGGCTCGGCGCCGGCCGGGACGGGGTCCTCCGCGCGACGCCCCTGGCCGGAACCCTCCACGCCGGCGTTGGGAAGAAAGTCGAGCCCCACGCGGATCAGCGCCTCGCGCAGCCGGCCCACGGTCTTGGCGCCGATCGCCTCTTCGTTGAGCAGTTCCTGTTCGCTGATCGCCGACAGGTCGTCGATGCAGAAGATGCTGAGGTTGCGCAGCGCGTCGCGGGCCCCGGAACGCATGGAGATCTCGTCGATCGGCGTCTCGGGGCTCAGCTGAGCCGGCATGTTGAAACGCTGGGAACCCCGGGGGCGCCAGTCGAAGGAGCGGAACTCGAAGGTCGAGCCGGAGGGGATCAGGCTGTCGCGCAGCGCATCCGCATGCTGGCGCTTGGCCTCGTGGATGGCGGTCCGGAGGGCGCCGAAACAGGCGAGCAATTGAGCATCAGGCAGTTGGGCGAGGTCATCAACGGTTCGGATCGTGCAAGACATAAACGCAGTCGCTATCGATACAGGTGCCGGTCCCGATGGACCGTGGTTGCTTGCCGAATCAACGGGCGATGTCCCAGTATTGGGACTCCGCCAGCCCTTGTCCATGCCAGGAATGGATGAACACTATTCACTTATTGAATGCAGGCATCAATGCGTAAGCCCAATCCGGCCCCTGGCCGTTCAGGTCAAGGCTCTGCATGACCTGGTTGCGAAACCAGATGTGAGCGGCGTGGCGGTGGGTGCGGTCGTGCCAGGAGATGTAGACCTCGAATTCCGGCACCTCCACCGGCAGCGCCAGCTCGGCCAGCCCGAAGCGCTCCTGGAAGCGGGCCGCCAGCGACTGTGGCAGCAGCGCCACCATGTCGGTCCTTTCGAGCAGGTGCGGCGCCGTGAGGTAATTCGGGGTGACGAAGCGGCGGTTGCGCGCCAGGCCCTGGGCCGCCAGCGCCTGGTCGACCACCTCGCCGAAGCAGTTGACCGTGTTGGGCATGATCACGACGTGCCCGAGCGCCGCGAATTCGGCCGCCGACAACGTCCGGCCGATCGCCCAGTGGCCGGCGCGCGCCACGCAGATGATGCGATCGCGAAACAGCAGCCGGTGGCGCAGTTCGCGCAGGCTGGCCGGCAGCATGCCGACCGCGAAGTCGACCTCGCCGGCTTCCAGCACCTTGTTGAACTGCGACGGATGGACTGGGTGCCGCACCGACATCGAGATGCCCGGATAGCGGCTGCCCATGTGCTGCACCAAGCCTTCCATGAACAGGCATTCGAGGTAGTCGGTGGCGACCATCCGGAACAAGTACGGCGTGCTGCCGGGGTCGAAGGCCACCGCGTTGCCCAGCAGCTCGCTCATTTCGCCCAGGATCCGCTCGGCGAACTCGCGCAGCTGGAGCGCCTTGGCGGTGGGGATGAGCCCGGTGCCGCCCTTCACGAGGATCGGATCGGCGGTGACGGCGCGCAACTGGCTCATCGCCCGGCTCATGGCGGGCTGGCTGACCGACAGCGCCTCCGCGGCGCGCGAGACATGCGAGTGGTCGACCAGCGCGACCAGGCACTTCAGGAGATAGAAATTGAGTTCGCCGCTGTCATTTCTTTTCTGCTGCATGGGTGCACGGGACCTTTGGCATGGACGCAAGAATAGGCGTCTGCATACTAAGGCGGATTTCGCACCAGGAAAGCGCCGGATGCTCCACTGCCTTGATGAAGGTCAATACCGTTCGTCAGGGGACGCCGAGGGACTCCTGGCGCGGCGCCGGCTCAGCCGAGCTTGCGGATCAGTTCCGCGCGGACCACGGCACGCGATTCGGGCCCGTCGGCGGCATCGTGAAGGCCGCGCATCATGTCGTCGTAGCAGAGCGCGAACAGGGCCTCGACGGCGCAGCGCTGCTCGTTCGAAAACGTGCCCAGGCGGGTCCAGGCATCGAGCAGCTGGGTCGACTCGGCGCACGAAACCAGGCGAAGCTCGTGCAGCTCGAGCACCAGCTTCATCTGGACTGCGCTGAGGGTTTGCCGGACCCGCACGGGCGCCCCCGTCTTCAAAAGTTGGCCTGGATGGTGGCGCCGCCCTGGATCTGGCATTCGCCGGTGCCGCCGCCCGACATGCCCTGCTGGGGCCGCAGCATGTGCAGCCGGCAGCGCATCAGGCCCCCTTGCGGGCTCTTCAGGTTGGCGATCACCTTGCCGCTGTAGACGGTGGCGAACTGCACCGGGTCGAAGCCCGGCATCATGCCCCCGCCGCCCATGCCCGCGACGCTGCCATAGCCCCAGTAGGACCAGTCGGACCAGCCCACCGGCCAGCCGCCGCCCCACATCGGCGCCATGGCCTCGCTCCGGGTCTGCTGCGTGATCTGCAGGAAGGGTCCCTGGAAGGTGGCGGTCGGCAGCGTGGCCGTCATGGTGCCGGTGATGCCGCCGTCGGTGCTCTTCCAGGAGAACAGCACCGGCTTGTCGGGCTGGCCCTTCTGCACGATCTCGCCACCCCCCGTGCCGGTGGTGGTGCAACCCGCCAGCGCCATCCCCGCCACCGCGGCCACGGCAGCGGCCCACCTCTTCAATCTGCGCATTTTGGTTCTTCCTAGTCAGCGAATTCGAGCCCCAGCGATTGTTCCGCAGCGCCTCCCAAAAGTCACGAATCGGATATACCCTTTGTTGTACAAGTCAGGCGCTAGACTGGCGCCGTGGTGCGCCGCCCGCGCACCGAGCTGCTGATCGCTGAAGGCACCTCCCCATGGCTGAGTCCCGGTCTCGCCCCCTGTCGAAGAACCCGCCGCGCGCGGGCCGGACGCTGCGCGACCCGTTCGAGCGCCTGGTCGAGGCCGGGCTGCGGCTCAACGCGCTGGCCGACGCCGGCGCGCTGCACGCGGCGCTGGTCGACGAAGCCGCCCGGCTCCTCGGGGCACAGCGGGTGCTGCTGGTGCTCGACACCGAGGCCGGCCCGCACAGCGCCGGCGCCCTGCTGCCGCCGGCCGAAGATGCCGCTGCCCTGCTCGGCGCCATCGCACCGTGGCTCGCCGAGGCCCGCCAGAGCCGCAAGCCCAGCCTGCGCCACGGGCCCGAGCACGCCGCGCCGGGCGAGCAGCGCTCCTGCCTGATCGCGCCGCTCGTCGTCCAGCGCGACCTGCTCGGTTACCTCTACGCCGACATCGAAGGCCGGCTGGGCCGGTTCGACCGAATCCACCGCGACCTGCTGGCCGCGCTGGCGCGCCAGGCGGCGGCGGCCCTGGCCCGCTGCCGCGAACGCGAGAACCTCCAGCGCGAGCTGGCCGCGCGCCAGGACGAGCTCCAGCAGCGCAACGACGGACTGGCGCTGATCAACGGCATCCAGCGCGGGATCGCGGCCAAGCTGGGCTTCCAGGCCATCGTCGACCTGGTGGGCGACCGGCTGCGCGAGATCTTCGATTCCGGCAACCTGAACATCGTGTGGTGGGACGACCGGACCAACCTGGTGCAGGCGATGTACCGCTACGAGCACAACCGGCCCCTGCCCCGGCCGCCGGCGCGGCCGCTGGACCCGGACGAGCCGATGGCGCGCCTGATGCGCACGCGCGAGGTCGGCGTGCTCAACACGCGCGAGGAGCAGACCCGGATGGGGCTGCATCCCGCGCCGGGCACCGACTGGGCCCTGTCGATGGCGGCCGTCCCGATCATCGGCAACGACCGCGCGCTCGGCATCATCTCGCTGCAGAACCACGAACGCGAATACGCTTTCGGCGCCCACGAGCTCCACCTGCTGGAAACCGTGGCCGCCAGCCTGGGCCTGGCCCTGGAGAGCGCGCGCCTGTTCGACGAAACGCGGCGCCACGCCCGCGAGATGCAGGAGGCGCTGGCCCACCAGAGCGCGGCGGCCGAGGTGCTGCAGGTCATCGGCAGCTCGCTGGCCGACCCCGGCCCGGTGTTCGACAAGATCCTGGAGTGCTGCGAGCACCTGTTCGACGGCAGCTCCTTCGCCCTGCTGATGGTCGATGCCCAGGGCAAGCTGGCACTGACCCGCTGGCAGATGACGGCCGCCGGCCGCGCCGCGGTCGGCGAAGCGCGGCTGGCGCAGCTCGCCGCCTCGATGGAGGCGAACTACCCGATGCCGCTGGCCGGCACCTCGGCCGAAGTCTCGTTCCGCACCGGCGACCTGGTGGAGTTCGCCGACGTGCTGGGCGACCCGGCGGCGCCGGTGGTGCTGCGCCGCAATGCCGAGCTGATCGGCTACAGCTACGCCAACCTGGCGGCGCCGCTGATCTGGGAGGGCCGCGGCATCGGCATCCTGAGCATGCAGCGCACCGAGACCGGCCCGTTCCGCCCGAGCGAGCGGGCGCTGCTCAAGACCTTCGCCGACCAGGCGGTCATCGCGATCCAGAACGCCCGGCTGTTCAATGAAACGCAGGTGGCGCTGCACAAGGTCGAGGAGCGCACCGCCGAGCTGACCGAGTCGCTCGAATACCAGACCGCCGTCAGCGACGTGCTGCGCGCCATCAGCGAATCGCCCGACGACGTGATGCCGGTGTTCGAGGCGATCCTGGACTGCACCATGTGGCTGTTCGAAGGCCCGACCGCCGCGATCTTCAGCTTCGACGGCCGGCAGGTCCACCTGGCGGCGGCCCGCAACTGGTCCGAGCAGGCGCTCGAGGCGGCGCGCACGGTGTGGCCGGCGCCGCCCGACCGGCGCCAGATGAACGGGCGCGTGATCCTCGAGCGCCAGGCACTGAGCATCGAGGACGCGTGGTCGGACCCCGACTACGACCGCCGGCTGGCCAACTCCGGCAACCGGCGCCGCGTGATCGCCGCCCCGATGCTCAAGGACGGCGAGCCGATCGGCGCCATCACCATGGCCTGGCCGGACCCCGGCCCGACGCCGCAGCGGCAGGTCGACCTGCTCAACCTGTTCGCCGAGCAGGCGGTGATCGCGATCGACAACGTCCGCCTGACCACCGAGACCCGCGAGGCGCTCGAGCGCCAGACCGCGACCGCCGACGTGCTGCAGGTCATCAGTGAATCGATGGAGGACGCGCGCCCCGTGTTCGACAAGATCCTCGAGAGCTGCCAGCGCCTGTTCTCCGGCACGCAGCTCGGCATCTCCCTGGTCGGCGACGACGGGATGATGCACCTGGGCGCCCATCGCGGCTCGGCCCGCGAGGCGCTCGAGCGCTACTATCCGCGGCCCATCGACCATTCGCCCATGGGCGAGGCCATGGCCGGGCCAGAGGTCCTGCACATCCCCGACGCGCTGGCCGAGCCGAACCTGCCGGTCTTCATGCGCGAGCTCGGCGAAAAGATCGGCAGCTACGCGATCATGCTGGCGCCGCTGATCTGGGAGGGCCGCTACATCGGCTCGATCCACGTCGCGCGCCAGCCCCCCGGGGCCTTCGCCGACAAGGAGATCCGGCTGCTCGAGACCTTCGCCGACCAGGCCGTGATCGCGATCCAGAACGCGCGCCTGTTCAACGAGACCAAGGAGGCGCGTGCCGCCGCCGAGGCCACGAACGAGGCCAAGAGCGCCTTCCTGGCGACCATGAGCCACGAGATCCGCACCCCCATGAATGCCGTCATCGGCATGAGCGGGCTGCTGCTCGACACCGCGCTCGACGCCGAGCAGCAGGACTACGTCTCGACCATCCGCGATTCGGGCGATGCGCTGCTGACCATCATCAACGACATCCTCGACTACTCGAAGATCGAGGCCGGCCGGATGGACATCGAGGCCCATCCCTTCGACCTGCGCGATTGCGTGGAGTCGGCGCTCGACCTGGTCAGCACACGGGCGACCGAGAAGAAGCTCGACATCGCCTACGTGTTCGAGGGCGACGTGCCGGTGGGCGTGAGCGGCGACCTCACGCGGCTGCGGCAGATCCTGCTGAACCTGCTGAGCAACGCGGTGAAGTTCACCGAGGCCGGCGAGGTGGTGCTGACGGTCAGCGCCGACACGAGGCCGGGCGGCCGGGTCGAGCTGACCTTCGCGGTGCGCGACACCGGCATCGGCCTGTCGGCGCAGGGCAAGAGCCGGCTGTTCCAGTCGTTCTCGCAGGCCGACTCCAGCACCACCCGCAAGTACGGCGGCACCGGCCTCGGGCTGGCCATCAGCAAGCGGCTGGCCGAGCTGATGGGCGGCACCATGTGGGTCGAGAGCGACGGGCCGGGCATGGGCTCGACCTTCTTCTTCACCCTCGAGGTGGCGACCTCCGATGCGCCGCCGAGCAAGCGCCGCATCGTCAGCGGCGTGCAGATCGAACTGCAGGGCAAGCACCTGCTGATCGTCGACGACAACGCGACCAACCGGCGCGTGCTGGCGCTCCAGACCGCCCGCTGGGGCATGGATTCGCGCGCCACCGAATCGCCGGCCGAGGCCCTGCGCTGGCTGGCCCAGGGCGAGCGCTTCGACCTCGCGATTCTCGACATGCACATGCCGGAGATGGACGGCGTCGATCTCGCGCGCCGCATCCGCGCCAACCACGCCAGCCTGCCGCTGGTGCTCTTCAGCTCGCTCGGCCGGCGCGAGGCAGGCGACGCCGAGTCGCTGTTCAACGCCTACCTGTCCAAGCCGATCCACCAGTCGGCGCTGTTCGACACCCTGGTGAGCCTGCTGGCGCACGAAACGGTCGCCGCCCGGCCCGCGGACAGCGCCGGCGCCAAGCCGCAGATCGACCCGACGATGGCGGCGCGGCATCCGCTGCGGATCCTGCTGGCCGAGGACAACGTGGTGAACCAGAAGCTCGCGCTGCGCCTGCTGCAGCAGATGGGCTACCGGGCCGACCTGGCCTCCAACGGCATCGAGGCGGTCGAGTCGGTGCAGCGCCAGACCTACGACGTGGTGCTGATGGATGTCCAGATGCCCGAACTCGACGGGCTCGACGCCACCCGGCAGATCTGCACGCTGTTCGAGGCCGGCCGCCGGCCCCGCATCGTCGCCATGACCGCCAACGCCATGCAGGGCGACCAGGAAATGTGCATCGGCGCCGGCATGGACGACTACCTGACCAAGCCGATCAGGGTCGATCGGCTGGTCGAGGCCCTGCACAACGTGCCGCCGCGCAAGGATCGTTGAGAACCCGAGGGCGTCCATCGGCTTGATGAGGCCCCCTTGTCGACGAGGCTGCAATTTGGGCGTAAGCTAGAAAAAGGTTCTATTTGTTGCTCAAAACAGCATCTTGTTTTCTTTTAAAAACAAGAACTTGCGTGAGAGGCAGGCATACGACGGACCCGAACAGCCCCCTATCGAAATCGACTGCGGAGAGCGTATGGATCTGAGAAGCGAGCAACTGGCCGACGGTGTCGAGAAGATCAGTCTGGTCGGGCGCATGGACAGCATCGGCGGGCATGACATCAACGTGCGCCTGTCGGCGCTGGTGGCCAACCGCAAGCTGCTCGCGGTGGTCGATCTGTCCGAGGTCTCGTTCCTGGCGTCGATCGGCATCCGCACCCTGGTCGTCAACGCGAGGGCGCAGTCGATGCGCGGCGGCGTCATGGCGTTGGCAAGTCCGCAACCGCTCGTGGCGGAGGTACTCAAGATGGCAGGCATCGACACGATCATCCCGGTGTACCCCGACGTCGACACCGCCTGCAGCGCGCTGATGGCGGGAGCCGGGAGCCGCTGATGGCCGCCACCGGCGGGGAGCCCCAAGCCTCCCTCACCGTCGGCAGCGAGTTGCGCGAACTCGCGCGCGTGAGTGCCTGGGTGCACGACTGGGCCGAAGGCCAGCGGCTGCCGCCGCGCGTCGCGCTGAACCTCGACCTCTGCTCGACCGAGGTGGTGACGAACATCATGACCCATGCCTGCAGCCAGGGCGCGCAGAACATCTTCCTGCGGCTGGGCTGGCAGGGCCAGGACGTGGCCCTGGAAGTCGAGGACGAGGGCAGCGAGTTCGATCCGCGGCAGGTGCCTGAACCGGCGCGTGCGACCAGCATCGACGATGCCCGAATCGGCGGCTGGGGCATTCCGATCGTGCGGCGCTTCTCCGACGGGCTGCGCTACAGCCACCACGACGGCCGCAACTGCCTGACCCTCCTGTTCCGGGCGTCGGCGCCGCCCTGAGCGCCTTTGATTTCACCACCCATCGTCAACCCACCACGAGGAGCATTCTCCATGGCAACTGCAGCCAAGCCTTCCATGAGCATCGACACCCAGAGCGCGCTGGCGGCGCAGGCGGCCCTGGCCGCCGGCCAACCCAACGGCGCCGGCGAGAGTTCCGGCGTCGACAAGATGCGCGAGTTGCTGTTCGGCAACCAGATGCAGGACTACGACAAGCGCTTCTCGATCCTCGAGGACCGCTTCCAGCAGCGGATGCGCGACATGGAGACCGAGTCGTCGCGCGGGCTGAGCAGCCTCGAATCGACGATGAAGAAGCAGCTCGAATCGGTCGCCGGCCAGTTCCGCGAGGAAAAGGACCTGCGCGCCGACGCCGACAAGGAGCTGGAGCGCAGCCTGCGCGACCACACCCAGACGCTCGAGAAGCGGCTGGCCCAGCTGTCCGACCAGCTGGCGCGGCAGGAGCGCGAGTTCACCGATCGACTGAGCCACGAGGTCCAGGTGCTGCGCGACGAGATGCGCAAGCGCCAGGATGACGCCCGGGCCACCACCGAGCGGATGTTCGCCGAGCTCAGCAACGTCAAGACCGACCGCAACCTGCTCGCCGGGCTGTTCGTCGAGATCGCCAAATGCCTGAACCAGGACGTCGCGCCCAAGGCCAGCAACGGCCACGGCGGCTGACTCGAATGACCGCAGCGCCAGGGGCACGGGCGCGCGCCCGAGCGGAGGCGCGGTGAACGCACGCCTGTCGCTGGCCGCGACGCACGCGCCAGGCGAGGCTTCCGACGAGGAGCAGAAGGCGCGGCTCGCCGCCCTGCTTCTGGAACTGGCGCGCTGCGTCGATCCCAGCGTCGCGGCCACCCTGCCGAGCCGCCTGGAGGCCGATCCGCGGCTGGACGCGATGCGCCGCGTGCTGCTCGAACGCGAGCGGGTGGCGCTGGCGCGGCTGCAGCAGAAGTTCGACGATCCCAAAGAGCTCGCCGATGCGGTGGGCTCGGTGCTGCCCGCGGCCTTCGCGCTGGCGGCGGCACAGGACGACCGCCTCGGTCTCGCGATCTCGCCCACGGTCGAGCGCGCCACCCAGGCGTCGATCCAGAAGAACCCGGGCCGGATGGTCGACATCCTGTACCCCGTCATGGGGCCGGCGATCCGCAAGGCCATCGCCGAGACCCTCGAGGGCTCGCTGCAATCGCTGAACCAGGCGCTCAAGCACAGCTTGTCGTGGCGCGGCCTCAAGTGGCGCATCGAAGCCTGGCGCACCGGCAGCAGCTTCGCCGAGGTGGTGCTCAAGCACACGGCCGTGTTCCGGGTCGACCACGTCTTCCTGATCCATCGCAAGACCGGCCTGCTGCTGGCGCACGTGGCGCGCGACGACGCGACGACGCGCGATCCGCAGCTGGTGTCGGCGATGCTCTCGGCGATCCAGGATTTCGTGCGCGACTCGTTCGACGAATCCGCCAGCGGCGGCGCCAGCAGCGGCGGCATCGACAGCCTGCGCCTGGGCGACCTGCTGCTGTGGTGCGAGGAAGGCCCGTCGGCCTTCCTCGCCGCCGTGATCCACGGCACGCCGCCGGCCATGGTGCGCACGCGGCTCGGCGAGACGCTGGGCTCGGTGCACGACCAGTGGCGCGGCGCGCTGGATGAATTCTCCGGCGACACGGCGCCTTTCGAAGCAGCACAGCCGCTGCTGCGCCTGTGCCTGCTGTCCCAGGCCGCGGAGACCCACAAGAAGGTCTCGCCGCTGATGTGGCTGATCCCCTTGCTGCTGCTGGGGGCGCTGGGCTGGTGGGTCGGCCAGCGGATCATCGAGCGCCGCCACGTCGACGCCTATGTGTCGAGCCTGCAGGACCAGCCCGGCATCGTCGTGATGAACGCCGAACGGCGCGACGGCAAGTGGCTGGTGTCCGGGCTGCGCGACCCGCTGGCGGCGCAGCCGGAAGCCCTGCTGGCAAAGACCGACCTCGATCCGGCGCGCATCGTCGGCCGCTGGGAACCCTACCAGGCGCTGCATCCGGCCATCGTGCTGAAGCGGCTGCAGGCGACGCTCGACCCGCCGCCGACGGTCATCCTGACGCAGGACGCGAGCGGCATCCGCGCCACCGGCAACGCGCCCCAGCGCTGGATGGAGAAGGCGCGGGCTTTCGCGCAGACCCTGCCTGCCGGCGCGCCCAAGGTCGACCTCAGCGCCCTGAAGGATGTGCAAGACCCAGATTACCTTCGCCTGCGCGATGCGATCCAGGCCCAGCTCATCCACTTCGACTTCAGCGTGCCGCGGCCCGCGGCCGACCAGGAGGCCAAGCTCGACGCCGTCGCCGGCTACATGCGCGAACTGGTCCAGGTGGCGCGCGACCAGGGCTTCCCGGTCAAGGTGACGATCGTCGGCCACGCCGACGCCACCGGCAAGGACACCTCGAATCTGGCCCTCAGCGTGGGCCGCGCCGAGGTCGTGCGCTCGATGCTGCGCGCCCGCGGCGTCGATCCTTCCGTGCTCGCGGTGCGCGGTGCCGGCCCGCTCGAACCGCTGCGCCCCGGCGCCAGCGAGGACGAGCTGTCGATGAACCGGCGCGTTTCGTTCGGCGTCAGCACCGGAGATTGAGGCACTTACACACATGCTGCAAAAGAAGATCTGCCTGCTCGGTGCCTTCGGCGTCGGAAAGACCAGCCTGGTGCGCCGCTTCGTCGACACCATTTTCTCGGACGCCTACCTGACCACGGTCGGGGTGAAGATCGACAAGAAGCTGCTCACCGTCGGCAGCGAGCAGATGGCGCTGATCCTGTGGGACATCGCCGGCGAGGACGACATCGCGGCCGTGCGGGTGAGCTACCTGCGCGGCGCGGCGGGCTACCTGCTGGTGATCGACGGCACGCGGCCCGAGACGCTGGACACCGCGGTCTCGATCCAGGGCCGTGTCGATGCCGAGATCGGCAGCGTTCCTTTCGTCGCCCTGCTCAACAAGGCCGACCTCGAGGAAGACTGGACCATCTCGATGGAGCGGATCGCGCAGCTGGAAGCCGCCGGATGGCAGTTTCGCCGCACCAGCGCCAAGACCGGGGCCGCGGTCGAGGAGACCTTCCAGGAACTGGCGGCGCTGCTCGCCCGATAGCCATGCTCGACCTGCCGGCGCGGATCTCCGACTCGCTCCTGACGCTGCTGCACGCGCAGCGCGTGCTGGCGCACCTGGTCGTCGACGACGCCCAGAACCTCGTGCAGGCGGGCGGGCACCTGGACCACTACGGGCTGACCGGCCTGCAGTCCGGCGGCCTGGCGAGCGACCAGATCCCGTTCCTCGAAGGGCTGCTGCCGCTGGTCGAGACGCCGTTCCTGATCCGTTCGATGGAAATGCCCAGCGGGCGCGTGGCCGACGTCCATTTCTTCGCCGACGACGGCACGGTCTGGATCCTGCTGCTCGACGTGACCGCGGAATACGAGGAAGCCCGGCTGGTGCAGCAGAAGGCCTACGACATGACCCTGCTCAGCCAGCGCGAGGCCCGGCTGATCGCGCAGCTCGAGGCGGCCAACCAGGAGCTGACCCTGGCCCACCGCGAGTTGGCCGCCTCGCGCGAGGCGCTGCAGGTCACGCACGACCGGCTGCAGGACGAGCTGCGCGAGGCCGAGCGCTACGTTCGCGCGATCCTGCCGCCGCCGCTCGCGGAGCCGCTTGCGGTCGATTGGCGCTTCGTGCCTTCGACCGAGCTGGGCGGCGACTCGTTCGGCTACCACTGGCTCGACGACGAGCACTTCGCGCTCTACCTGATCGACGTCTGCGGCCATGGCGTGGGTTCGGCCCTGCTGTCGGTGGCGGTCGCCGACACGCTGCGCTCGGAAGCGCTGCAGCGAACCGACTTCCGCAGTCCCGCCGCGGTGCTGACCGCGCTCAACCAGGCCTACCAGATGGAGCGCCACGGCGAGCTGTTCTCCACCGTCTGGTACGGCGTCTATCACCGGGCCACGGGCGAGCTGCGCTATGCCTCGGCCGGCCATCCGCCGGCCCTGCTGGTGAGCGGCCCCTGCGAAGCCGCCGGCGAGGGCCGGCCGCTGCCGGCCAACGGCCCCTGCATCGGCATCTCGCCGGCCGCCCGCTACCAGGAGGAGCGCTGCGTCCTGCCATCGCCGGCGCGGCTCTACGTCTTCAGCGACGGCACCTACGAGGTCGGCCGGCCGGACGGCTCCATGCTCGAGTTCTCAGCCCTCGCCGAGGCGCTTTCGCAGCCGGTCGCCGGCGGGGCGTCGGAGCTGGACCGGCTGCTGGAATGCGCGCGCGACGCCCATGGCCCGGGCGTGCTCGAGGACGACTTCACGATCCTCAAGATGACGCTCTGAGCCGGCCCCCTGCTAAGGCGCGACAGGATTGCGCTTCGCCTCCTCGAGCCGCTGGCGGCGGCGCACGTCGTCGCACTGCGGATGCTGCGTGAATTGCGGCTTCAGGCACTGGGCGGCCATGCACCTGGCTTCGGCGATGAAGCCCAGGCCGGCGCACGCCGCCCGCGGCGCGCCGGCCACCGCCTGACGTGCGCTCGGAGCGGCGGGCGGCGCCGCCGGGCGCTCCACGGCCGCGGCAGTGCCCGCGGGCGAGACCGGCGCGATCGGCTGAGGAGCGGGCGCCGGCGCGGCGACGCGCTCCGCCTCGCCGACCGGGTTCGCCTGCGCCTTGCCGGCGCTGTGGGGATACCAGCCACCCGCGCCGGCCACGAGCCAGCCCGCGGCGCCGACGAGCAGGGCCACGCTCAGCGCCGCCACGCTGACCCGCAGCCCCTTGGCGAACGGGGCCTGGGCGTGGCCCGTCGACGCCTCCCCGGGCCAGCGCAACTGCAGCGTCGGCGCAAAGCCGTCGTCGGCGCGCGGGGTCGGCAGCGTGCTGATGCACTCGATGCAGAACTTCGCGATCGCGCGATTCTCGGTATGGCACTTGGGACAGATCACGGACATTGCGCGAGCTTGAAAGCATTCGCCCGAATCGCAGCGTGCCGATTTCACGGAACAGCACGAAATGTTACATAACCGCGCCGTCGAGGACAGCCCGCGATAATCCGGTGAAAGCGAAGGGCGCCAGTGGATTACCTTTCAAATGCCGGTTCGAGCATCCAGACCGAGGAGCGGTATCGGCTGTTGGTGGATGCGGTCGTCGACTACGCGATCTACATGCTGAACCCGGACGGCATCGTCGTCAGCTGGAACTCGGGTGCCGAACGGCTCAAGGGCTTTACCGCGTCCGAGATCATCGGCAAGCACTTTTCGACCTTCTATCTCCCGGAAGACGTGCGCAACGGGATGCCGGACCATGCGCTGACGATGGCCCGGCAGGAGGGCCGCTTCGAATCCCAGGGCTGGCGCGTCTGCAAGGACGGCCATCGCTTCTGGGCCCAAGTCGTGGTCCGCCCGATCCGCGCGCCGGGGGGCGAGCTCATCGGCTACGCCAAGGTGACCCGCGACCTCAGCGAACGCAAGGCGGCCGAAGACGCCCTGATGAAGAGCGAAGAGCAGTTCAGCCTGCTGGTGCAGGCAGTGACCGACTACGCGATCTTCATGCTCGACGCCGACGGCATCGTCACCAACTGGAATGCCGGCGCGCAGCGCATCAAGGGCTACGCGCCGCGCGAGATCATCGGCACCCACTTCTCGCGCTTCTACCGCCCCGAAGACCGTGAGCGCGGCATTCCCGCCCAGGCGCTGGCGACGGCAGCAGCCGAAGGCCGCTTCGAAGGCGAGGGATGGCGGGTGCGCAAGGACGGCTCGACGTTCTGGGCCAACGTGGTCATCGACCCGATCTACGGCCCGCACGGCCAGGTGATCGGCTTCGCCAAGGTGACGCGCGACATCACCGAAAAGCGCAACGCGCAGCTGGCGCTCGAACAGGCGCGCGAAGCGCTGTTCCAGTCGCAGAAGCTCGACGCGATCGGCCAGCTCACGGGCGGTGTCGCGCACGACTTCAACAACCTCCTGATGGTCGTGCTCACCAGCCTCGAACTGCTGCGGCGCCGGGTCGCAGGCGACGACAAGCTGCTGCGCCTGGTCGAGAACGCGGTGTCGGCGGCCAAGCGAGGCGCCTCGCTCACCCAGCGGATGCTGGCCTTCGCGCGCCGCCAGGACCTGCAGCCCGCCGCGGTCGACATCCCGGCGCTGGTCGACGGCATGAAGGACATGCTCGAGCGCACGCTCGGGGCCACCATCCACATCGAGGAGGCGTTCGAGCCGGCACTGCGACCGGTGCTGGTGGATGCGCACCAGCTGGAGCTGGCCCTGCTCAACCTGGCGGTGAATGCACGCGACGCGATGCCCGAAGGGGGACGGCTCCGCTTCGCGGCATCCGAGGTGGCGTGCACGTTGACCGACCACCTGGCGCCGGGCGCCTACCTGCGACTCTCGATGACCGACAGCGGCAGCGGCATGGACGCCGCGACGCTGGCGCGCGCGCTCGAACCGTTCTTCACGACCAAGGGCGTCGGCAAGGGCACCGGCCTGGGCCTGGCCATGGTGCACGGACTCGCGGTCCAGTCGGGCGGCAAGTTCGTTCTCGAGAGCACCGAGGGCGTGGGGACGACCGCCACCCTGTGGCTTCCCGTGGCTTCGGCGAATTCGCAGGCCCTGCCCGCTGCCGCCCCGATGGCCTCGGTGCCGACGGAAGCCGCGCCCCTGGCGCCCATGGTGGTCCTGGCCGTCGACGACGACCCCCTGGTTCTCGCCGGGACGGCCTCCATGCTGGAGGACCTGGGCCATTCGGTGCTCGCGGCCTCGAGCGCCGAAGAGGCGTTGGCCATGGCCCGGGCGGCGCCGCACATCGACCTGGTCATTTCAGACCAGGTGATGCCGGGCATGAGCGGCGCGCACCTCGTCGAGGCCTTGCGCAAGAACAACCCCTCCCTGCCGATGATCCTCGCCTCGGGCTTCGCCGAGCAACCAGGCGACCTGCATCCCTCCACCGTCAAGCTCTCGAAGCCGTTCGACATGGCGCAGCTGGCACACGCGATCTCGCAGGGCTTGCGTCGAACCGGTGAGGCCCAGGGGCAGGAAGGCACCTGAGCGTCAACGCGAGCGGCTCGCCGCATCCGCGTCGACCGGCCCGATGCCGGGCGCATCGACCGGAGGGCGGCCAGGGATGCGGGCGGGATCGATGCCGAGTGCGTCGAGCACGGCGGCCGCCGAGGTCGCGGGGGCCTCGGCGGCCGGTGGCGGCGTCGACCGCGCCGCCTGCCGTGCAGGCGCTGCCGGCGCTCTCACCGCCGGCTCGATCCATCGGGCGATCGCCTGGCCCCATCGGTCCGCAGGGACGACCTGCGCCACCAGCACGGCCGCCCCGGCCAGTGCGGCGAGCACAGCCGCCTTGGCGGCGACGGCCGCGGCAGTGGTCGAGCGCCTGGTCCTCGGCTTGCGCGCGCCGGGCGCCGCCGCTGCATGACCCGGAGGCTTCAGCGGCGGTTCGTGCCGCCCTGGTGGCGTCCAGGTGGTCTCGGCCGCTTCCAGGCGCGTGCTGTCGAAGCCGAAGGCGGGCGTGCGAATGCCGGAAAACCTGCCGCCACATCCGCGGCAACGACGCGCGCGATCCGGGCTTGGGGTATGGCAGGAACTGCAATACTTCGTCATCCGCGGACCGGCGACACGCCTCAGGCGTCGATGGGCACGCCGCCTCCGTAATGCGCCACCCACACATCCCACACTTCCTGTGAAGCGGTACTGAACGGCCGCTGCCATGCGGTCATCATCTGGAGCTGCATTTGCTGGAGTTGCAGCAGCCCGGTGAAAAAGGCCTGCTGAAAGGCCAGGACCGGCTGCATCACCGGGTCGGGCGCAGACGAGGCGAGATGGGGGCTCGTCGGATATGCCATGGCACTTCCTCCTTGGCGCTCCAATTTACCGCCATCGATCGGCAGCCGGGCCGTTTGCAACGTTGCGTTTCAGTTTCCCGGGCTGCCGCAGGCCTTTCTTCGTCATCGAGTCACTGTCCGACAGGAGGATGGGTGCTTTGACGCATTTCGCCTCCGGCCGCATCGCCTAAACCCGAGATCCATGTCTCGATCCCCCGATTCCACCTTCGGCGACACGGACGCCTACCTGCTCGGGGAAGGCACGCACGCCCGTCTCCACGAGCACCTGGGCGGCCGCCTGGTCGCCGACGGCCTCGGCGCCACCTTTGCGGTCTGGGCGCCCAACGCGCGTTCGGTGTCGGTGATCGGCGACTGGAACGGCTGGGACCCGCGGGCCGACCCGCTGATCGTTCGCGCCGACAGCACCGGCGTCTGGGAAGGCCGCAGCGCGCTTGCCCGCCACGGCCAGGCCTACAAGTTCAGGATCGTCGCCGAGGGCGGCCGCGTGCTGGAAAAGGCCGACCCGCTGGCCCTCCTGAGCGAGGCGCCGCCGGCCACCGCCTCGCGGCTCTGGTCGCTCGCGCATGACTGGGGCGACCACGACTGGATGCGGACGCGCGCCGAGCGCAACCGCCTCGATGCGCCAATTTCCATCTACGAGGTCCATCCGGGCTCCTGGCGGCGTCCGGATGGCGCACTGCCCAACTATCGCGAGCTCGCGCGCCCGCTCGCCGAGCACGTGGTGTCGCTGGGCTTCACCCATGTCGAATTGATGCCGGTCACCGAGCATCCGTTCTACGGCTCGTGGGGCTACCAGACGACCGGCTATTTCGCGCCCACCGCTCGCTACGGCACGCCGCAGGACTTCATGGACTTCGTCGACCACCTGCACCAGCGCGGCATCGGCGTGGTGCTCGACTGGGTGCCGTCGCACTTCCCCGACGACGCCCACGGACTGTCCGTCTTCGACGGCACCCACCTCTACGAACACGCCGATCCTCGCCAGGGCTTCCATCCCGAGTGGCACTCGGCGATCTTCAACTACGGGCGCAACGAGGTCCGCAGCTTCCTGGTCTCGTCGGCCCTGTTCTGGCTCGACCGCTACCACATCGACGGCCTGCGCGTGGACGCGGTCGCCTCGATGCTGTACCTGGACTACGCGCGCAAGGAAGGCGAGTGGATCCCCAACCGGCACGGCGGGCGCGAGAACCTAGAGGCCATCGCCTTCCTGAATGAACTCAACCGGGCCGTCTACCGCGAACACCCCGACGCCTTCACGGTGGCCGAAGAATCGACCGCCTGGCCCCGCGTGTCGCGGCCGATCGAGATGGGCGGCCTCGGCTTCGGCATGAAATGGAACATGGGCTGGATGCACGACACCCTGGCCTTCATGAAGGAAGACCCGGTGCATCGCCGCTTCCACCACCACCGCCTGACCTTCTCGATGGTCTACGCCTTCAGCGAGAATTTCGTGCTGCCGCTGTCGCACGACGAGGTGGTGTACGGCAAGGGCTCGCTGATCGGCAAGATGCCCGGCGACGCCTGGCAGCAGTTCGCCAACCTGCGCCTGCTGTACGGCTACATGTGGGCGCATCCCGGCAAGAAGCTGCTGTTCATGGGTGGCGAATTCGCCCAGCGGCGCGAGTGGACGCACGAGGGCCAGCTGGAGTGGCAGCAGGCCGAGCTGCCGGCGCACCGCGGCGTCCAGCACCTGGTGGGCGAGCTCAACCGGCTCTATCGCAGCGAGCGGGCGCTGCACGAGCTCGATGCCTCGTCCGACGGCTTCGAGTGGATCGAGGCCGACGACCCGTCGCACAGCGTGATCGCGTTCCTGCGCCGGGCCCGCAACGGCGAGGCCGTGCTGGTGGTCTGCAACCTGACGCCGGTGCCGCGGCGCAACTACCGGCTGGGCGTGCCCAGCGGCGGCATCTGGCGCGAACTGCTCAACAGCGATACGCTCGCCTTCGGCGGCGCGGGTTGGGGAAATCTCGGCGAGGTCGAGGCCGCACCCGTGCCTTCGCATGGCCACAGGCAGGCGCTCAGCCTGACCCTGCCGCCGTTGTCCACCCTCTATCTGAAGGCGGTTGCCGATGCCTGATGGACTGCTGCCGCCCTCAACGCCGGCCGAGCCCCAGCCTCCCTTCGCGATCGACACGCCCGACGGCCGCAGCCGCGCCGTCGTCGATGCGGTGCTGCCCGCGGTGGACGGCGGCCGCTTCGCCGCCAAGTGCGTGGCGGGCGAGCACTTCCGGGTCACGGCCCATGTGTTCACCGACGGCCACGACGCGCCGCGCGTGATGCTTCAGTGGTGGAAGGACGGCGAGGCCCGCCGCCGCGAGTTGCCGATGAAGCTTCGCTACAACGACGAGTGGCATGCGGACTTCGTGCCGCCCATGGCCGGGCGCTACCGCTATACGGTGGTGGCCTGGGTCGACGCCTTCGAGTCGTGGCGCCACGAACTGGAGCGGCGGGTCGATGCCGACGACATCCGGCTGGCGGCGCGGGTCGGCGCACTGGAAATCCGGGCCGCCGCCGCACGCGCGGCGGGCACCGAACGGGAGGCGCTCGCGGATTGGGCCCTCGCGCTCGAACAGGGCGCCCAGGACCCGTCGCTGGAGGTGGCGGCGCTGAAGGCGCTGGCGCTCGACGAGGACCTGGCCGTCACCGCGGGCCGCTATCCGGACCGCCGGCTGGAGACCCGCTACGGCGCCGACCTGCCCCTGGTCGCCGATCGCGAGCGGGCCCGCTTCAGCACCTGGTACGAACTGTTCCCGCGCTCGGCCGGCGACGCGCCCGGCGCCCACGGCACCCTGCGCGATGTCGAAGCGCGGCTGCCGCTGGTCGCGGCCATGGGCTTCGACGTGCTGTACTTTCCGCCGATCCATCCGGTCGGCCGCCTGCAGCGCAAGGGTCGCAACAACGCGCTCGACACCGAACCGGGCGACGTCGGCAGCCCCTGGGCGATCGGCGCCGCCGAGGGCGGCCACAAGGCCATCCTGCCCGCCCTCGGCACGCCGGAGGACTTCCGCCACCTGGTCGCCGCCGCCCGGGCCCGGGGGCTCGAGATCGCGATGGACATCGCCTTCCAGTGCGCACCCGACCATCCCTACGTCAAGGCGCATCCCCAGTGGTTCCGCTGGCGGCCCGACGGCAGCGTGCAATACGCCGAGAACCCGCCGAAGAAGTACCAGGACATCTATCCCTTCAACTTCGAGAGCGAAGACTGGCAGGGCCTCTGGTGCGAACTCAAGAGCGTGCTCGACCACTGGATCGCCGAGGGCGTGACGATCTTCCGGGTCGACAACCCGCACACCAAGTCGTTCGCGTTCTGGGAATGGGCGATCACCGAATGCAAGCGGGCGCACCCCGAACTGATCTTCCTGGCCGAGGCCTTCACCCGGCCGAAGGTCATGCATCGCCTCGCCAAGCTGGGCTTCACGCAGTCCTACACCTACTTCACCTGGCGCAACACCAAGGCCGAACTCACGGACTATTTCACCGAGCTCGCACACGGCCCGGGCGCGGACTACTTCCGGCCCAACGTCTGGCCCAACACGCCCGACATCCTGCACGCCGCGCTGCAGGGCGGCGAGGAGGCGATGTTCAGGCTGCGGCTGGTGCTGGCCGCCACGCTGGCCGCCAGCTACGGCATCTACGGCCCGGCCTTCGAACTGCTCGAGCACCTGCCGCGCGGTCCCTCGAGCGAGGAGTATCTCGACTCGGAGAAGTACCAGCTGCGCCACTGGGACTGGGATCCCGACAGCGGCCTGCGGCCCTTCATCGCGCGGGTCAACCGCATCCGGCAGGGCAACGCGGCCCTGCAGTCCGACCGCAGTCTGCGCTTCCTGGACATCGACAACGACCAGCTGATCGCCTACCTGAAGGCCTCCGACGACGGCCGCAATGTGGTGGTGACGATCGTCAACCTCGACCCGCACAACGCCCAGTGGGGCTTCCTCTCGCTGGACCCCTCGGAGGTCGACGTGCCGCGCGACCAGCCGTTCCAGATGCACGACCTGCTGACCGACCAGCGCTTCAGCTGGCAGGGCGGACGGCACTTCATCCGGCTCGAGCCCGAGCGCGTGCCGGCACACGTGCTGGTGGTGCGCCGCCGGCTGCGCGACGAGCGCGACTTCGACTACTACATCTGAGCAACAGGAAGCCGCATGAATGCTCCCGTGCCGAAACTGGCGCTCGAAACCACCGAGATCGACACCTCGGGCGACCCGACCTGGTACCGCGACGCGGTGATCTACCAGTGCAACGTCAAGGCCTTCGTCGACTCCAACGGCGACGGCGTCGGCGACTTCCAGGGCCTGACGAGCAAGCTCGACTACGTGAAGGACCTGGGCGTCAACACGCTGTGGCTGATGCCCTTCTATCCGTCGCCGCTGCGCGACGACGGCTACGACATCGCGGCCTACGAGGACGTGCATCCGCAGTACGGCACCTTGCAGGATTTCAAGGACATGCTCGAGGAGGCGCACAAGCGCGAGCTGCGCGTGGTGATCGAACTGGTCATCAACCACACCTCGGACGCCCATCCGTGGTTCCAGGCGGCGCGCATGGCGCCGCCAGGGTCGCCCGAGCGCGACTTCTACGTCTGGAGCGACACCGACCAGCTCTACCAGGGCACGCGCATCATCTTCACCGACACCGAGAAGTCGAACTGGACCTGGGACCCGGTCGCCAAGGCCTACTTCTGGCATCGCTTCTTCAGCCACCAGCCGGACCTCAACTTCGACAACCCGCAGGTGCTCGAGGCGGTCTTCCGCACCATGCGCTTCTGGCTCGACATGGGGGTCGACGGCTTCCGGCTCGACGCCATTCCCTACCTGATCGAGCGCGACGGCACCTCGAACGAGAACCTGCCCGAGACCCACGTGGTCATCAAGGCCCTGCGCGCGGCGATCGACGCCAACTACAAGGACCGCTTCCTGCTGGCCGAGGCCAACATGTGGCCGGAAGACGTGCGCGAGTATTTCGGCGATGGCGACGAGTGCCACATGGCCTATCACTTCCCCCTGATGCCGCGCATGTACATGGCGATCGCGCAGGAAGACCGGGACCCGATCGTCGAGATCCTGCAGCAGACGCCGGAGATTCCCGAGGGCTGCCAATGGGCGATCTTCCTGCGCAACCACGACGAGCTGACCCTGGAGATGGTGACCAACCGCGAACGCGACTACATGTACACCACCTACGCGGCCGACATGCAGGCGCGCATCAACCTCGGCATCCGGCGCCGGCTGGCGCCGCTCATGGACAACGACAAGGACCGCATCAAGCTCATGAACAGCATGCTGCTGTCGATGCCGGGCTCGCCGATCATCTACTACGGCGACGAGATCGGCATGGGCGACAACGTCTTCGTCGGCGACCGCAACGGGGTGCGGACGCCGATGCAATGGAGCCCCGACCGCAACGCCGGCTTCTCGCGCGCCGACCCGCAGCGGCTCTACCTGCAGCCGATCATGGATGCGATGTACGGCTACGAGGCGGTCAACGTCGAGGCCCAGCTGCGCGACAAGAGCTCGCTGCTGCACTGGACCCGCCGGATGCTCGCGGTGCGCAAGACCAGCCGCGCCTTCGGCCGCGGCAAGCGCACCTTCCTGAAGCCCGGCAACCGGAAGATCCTCGCCTACATCAGCGAGCACGACGACGACGCGATCCTGTCGGTGTTCAACCTGTCGCGCGCGGCGCAGCCGGTCGAACTCGACCTCTCGGCCTTCAAGGGCCGGGTGCCGGTCGAGATGCTCGGACGCACCTCGTTCCCGCCGATCGGCGAACTGCCCTACCTGCTGACCCTGCCCTCGCATGGCTTCTACTGGTTCAAGCTGGCCGACGAGGCACCGATGCCGAGCTGGCACCAGGAGGGCGTGGCGCTGCTCGACCGCCCGGTCATCGTGCTCTTCGACGGCTGGACCAGCCTGCTCAAGGACCGCGTGATGCCCTGGCGCATCGGCTTCGCGGACCGGCTGATCAAGCAGTTCGAGACCGACACGCTGCCACCGCACATCGAAGCCCAGCGCTGGTACGCGTCCAAGGGCAGCCGCATCGCACGGGCCCGGCTGGCGGACTCGGCGATCTGGGACATCGACGGGCTGAGCTGGATGCTGCCGCTGCTCGAACTCGAGGGACTGCCCGAGGCTGCGACCTATTTCATGCCGCTCGCGCTGGCCTGGGAAGACCGCGACGAAGAGCGCATGAAGTGCCTGCAGCCGGCCGCCATCGCCAAGGTCCGCCAGAAGGCCAACGTGGGGGTGATGGGCGACGCCTTCTTCGACGAGGCCTTCTGCCGCGCGCTGGTGCGCGGCATCGTCGGCGACGCCGAGATGCGAACCGCGCACGGCCGGCTGCATTTCCGGCCCACCTCGCTGGGCCGCGAACTGGTGATCTCCGCGATCCAGGACCTGCCGGTCAGCCGGCCGACCGCGATGAGCAGCAACACCGTCGTGACCCTCGGCGAGACCCTGTTCCTCAAGGGCTACCGACAGCTGCGCCGCGGCATCAACCCCGAACTCGAGATGGGGCGCTTCCTGACCGAGGAGGCCGGCTTCCTGCACGGCGTGCCGGTGGCCGGCGCGCTCGAATACCTGGGCGACAACGGCACCGTCTTCACCCTCGCGCTGCTGCAGGCCTACGTGCCGAACCAGGGCGATGGCTGGAGCTGGACGCTGGACTACCTGGAGCGCGTGCTGACCGAGCTGCGCGACGCCGATGGCCCTCGGCCCGACGCGCCGCACGGGGCCTTCCTGGCCCTGATCGCGATCCTGGGCCGCCGCACCGCGGAGCTGCACAACGCGCTCGGCCGGCGCACCGGCAATCCGGCCTTCGACCCCGAACCGATGACCGCGGCCGACCGGCGCGCGATGCGCGACAGCGTGCGCGCGCAGGGCCAGGCGACGCTGGTCCAGTTGCGCGAACATCTGGCCGGGCTGCCCCAGGCGACGCAAGAGGATGCGCGCCGGCTGCTGGAGCGCTCCGGCGCGATCGATGCCTTCGTCGACGCCCTGCCGCTCGAAGGCGGTGCGGGCCGGCGCTCGCGCTTCCACGGCGACTACCACCTGGGCCAGGTGCTGCTGGCCCGCAACGACTTCGTGATCATCGACTTCGAGGGCGAACCGGCGCGTTCGATCGAGGAGCGCCGCGCCAAGCAGCCGCCGCTGCGCGACGTCGCCGGCATGCTGCGCTCGTTCAACTACGCGCGCTGGAGCGCATTGCGGCGCGCGGCGCAGAACGCGGTCGAACTGGCCCGGCTCGACGCCGACGCCCGCGACTGGGAACGCGAGACCCGCGCGGCCTTCCTGGACGGCTACGCCGCGGCGCTGGCGCCCGACGCCGGACCGGTAGACCCGCAGCTGCTGCGCCTGTTCGAGCTCGAGAAAGCCTTCTACGAACTGCGCTACGAACTCGGCAATCGGGTCGACTGGGTGCCCGTGCCGCTGCAGGGCATCCTGGCACTGCTCGAAGGCCATGGCCCGACGGCCGTCTGAGCGACCGACCCCCCCATCTCCCGGAGAGCTTCCATGGACACCCTGACGTTCTACCTCGAGCCGCTGCGCGCCTTCCTGTTCCAGATCGGTGCCTTCGTGCCGCGGCTGGTGTTCGCCACCCTGGTCGTGATCGCGGGCTGGCTGATCGCGAAGGTGGTGCGCTTCGCGGTGATCCGCGGGCTGCATGCGATCAATTTCCCCGTCCTGACCGAGCGCGCCGGCATCGACACCTTCCTGCGCCAGGGCGGCATGGTGACGGACTCGACCGTGGTCTTCGGCGCCCTGGCCTACTGGATGGTGATCCTGGCCTCGCTGGTGGTGGCCTCCAACGGACTGGGACTGAGCTACGTCGCCGACCTGCTCGGCCGCGTGATGTGGTTCGTGCCGAATGTCTTCGTGGCCATGCTGGTGCTGGCCTTCGGCGCCTACTTCGCCAAGTTCGTGGGCGACGCCGTGACCACCTACGGCCGCCATGCGGGCATCCAGGACGCCATGCTGCTGGGCAAGGTGGCGCAGTACGCAATTTTGCTGTTCGTGGTTCTGATCGCGCTCGACCAGGTCAAGATCGGCGGCGACATCGTGCGCCAGAGCTTCCTGATCATCCTCGGCGGCGTGGTCTTCGCGCTGGCGCTGGCCTTCGGCCTGGCCGGCAAGGACTGGGCGGCCGACCGGATCGAGGACTGGTGGCCCAAGAAGAAGCGCCCGCCCGACCGCCCGGCGCCGCGCGCGACGCCGGCCGCCAGTGCATGGCCGGCCCGCCCGGCGCAGAACTTGCACGACGACCGCCCGCATCCATGACCAAGCACCCGCACACCCTGCTGTCCGCCGTCTGGCCCGGCAAGCCCTACCCACTGGGCGCCACCTGGGACGGCCAGGGTGTGAACTTCGCGGTGTTCTCGAAGCACGGCGAAAAAGCCGAGCTCTGCATCTTCGACGACAAGGGCCGCCACGAGCGGCAGCGCATCGTGCTGCGCGAGCGCACCAACGACGTCTGGCACTGCTACCTGCCCGAGGCACGCCCCGGCATGGCCTATGGCCTGCGCATCCACGGCCCCTACAAGCCCGAGCAGGGCCATCGCTTCAACCCGAACAAGCTGCTGCTCGACCCCTATGCCAAGGACCTGGTCGGCGAACTGCGGTGGGGCGACGCGCTGTACGGCTATTCGGTCGGCAGCAAGCGCCAGGACCTGTCCTACGACCGCCGCGACAGCGCCGCCTTCATGCCCAAGGGCCGGGTGCTCGAGACCGCCTTCACCTGGGGCGACGACCGCCGGCCCGAGGTGCCGTGGCAGGACATGGTGATCTACGAACTGCACGTGCGCGGCTTCACCATGCAGCACCCGGCCGTGCCCGAGCCGCTGCGCGGCACCTACGCGGCGCTCGGCTGCGCGCCGGTCATCGACTACCTTCAGCGCCTCGGCGTGACCACCGTCGAGCTGCTGCCGGTGCATGCCTTCCTGAACGACCGCCACCTGGCCGAACAGGGCCTGCAGAACTACTGGGGCTACAACACGCTCGGCTATTTCGCGCCCGAAGTGCGCTACAGCGCCTCGGGCAAGGTGAAGGAGTTCAAGACCCTGGTCAAGACCCTGCACTCGGCCGGCATCGAGGTGATCCTCGACGTGGTCTACAACCACACCTGCGAGGGCAACCATCTCGGGCCCACCTTGTCGATGCGGGGCGTCGACAACGCCTCCTACTACATCGCCAATGCCGAGCAGCCGCGCTACTACGACGACTTCACCGGCTGCGGCAACACGGTCAACCTGGAGCAGCCGCGCGCGCTGCAGCTGGTGATGGACTCGCTGCGCTACTGGGCCGAGGAAATGCATGTCGACGGCTTCCGCTTCGACCTCGCCTCGGCGCTGGCGCGCGAGGCCGGCAAGGTCGAGAACCTCGGCGGCTTCTTCGACGCCATCCGCCAGGACCCGACGCTGAACCAGGTCAAGCTGATCGCCGAACCCTGGGACCTGGGCCATGGCGGCTACCAGGTGGGCAACTTCCCGCCCGGCTGGGCCGAGTGGAACGACCGCTACCGCGACGGCCTGCGCGGCTGGTGGAAGGGCGACGCCGGCGTGGTGGGCGACGTCGCCCACCGGCTGGCGGGCTCGCAGGACCTGTACGGCTGGTCGGGCAAGGGGCCGCACGCGAGCATCAATTTCATCACCGCCCACGACGGCTTCACCTTGCACGATCTGGTCTCCTACAACGACAAGCACAACGAGGCGAACGGCGAGGACAACCGCGACGGCAACAGCAACAACCGGTCCTGGAACTGCGGCGCCGAGGGACCCACCGACGACCCCGAGATCAACGCCCTGCGCGAACGCCAGAAGCGCAACTTCCTGGCCACCCTGCTGCTGTCGCAAGGGGTGCCGATGCTGCTCGCGGGCGACGAGCGCGGCCACACGCAAAAGGGCAACAACAACGTCTACTGCCAGGACAACGCCCTCGGCTGGCTCGACTGGACGCCGCGGCCCGAGGCCGACTCGCTGCGCGATTTCGTCGCCCGCCTGATCCGCGTTCGGCGCGAGCACCCGTCGTTCCGGCGGCGCAGCTTCTTCCGCGGCCAGCCGGCGGGCGACAGCGAGACCAAGGACGTCGTCTGGCTGCGGCCCGACGGCCAGGAGATGACGCCGCCCGACTGGGACGGCGAGCACGTGCGCTGCCTCGGCATGCTGTTCTCGGGCACCGGCATCACCGACGTCGGCCCGCGCGGCGAGCCGCAGCGCGACGACGACTTCCTGCTGCTGCTCAACGCCTACCACGACCCCGTGCCCTTCACGATGCCGACGCGCCCGGGCGACCGCTGGACCCGGATGGTCGATACCGCCCGCGAGAGCGCGTTGTCGCTGCTGCTGGCCGAGACCACCTATCCGCTGCAGGGCCGGTCGCTGGCGCTGCTGCGCCGCAGCCTGGCCGCCTCATGAAGCGCCGCCACGCGATGCCCTTCGGCGCCGAGGTGCTGGCGGAGGGCGGCGTGCGCTTCCGGCTCTGGGCACCCTCGATCGAGCGGGTGGTGCTCGAACGAGCGCGCGGCGCCGGCTGGCAGGACCACGCGATGCAGCGCGCCGAAGGCGGCTGGCACGAGGCCCGGCTGGCGCAGGCGGCGGCGGGCGACCGCTATCGCTACCGCCTGCCCGACGGCCTGCGCGTGCCCGACCCGGCCTCGCGGCTGAACCCCGACGACGTCCACGGCCCGAGCGAGGTGGTCGACCCGGGGGCCTACGCATGGCGCGACGCGGACTGGACCGGCCGGCCCTGGCACGAGGCCGTGGTCTACGAACTGCACCTCGGCACCTTCACGCCCGAAGGCACGCTGGCGGCGGCCCGGGACCGGCTCACCGGCCTCGCCGAACTCGGCATCACGGCGCTCGAACTGATGCCCCTCGCCGATTTCCCGGGGCGCCGCAACTGGGGCTACGACGGCGTGCTGCCCTTCGCGCAGGACGCCAGCTACGGCACGCCCGACGACCTCAAGCGCTTCGTCGAGAGCGCCCACGCGCTGGGGCTGATGGTGCTGCTCGACGTGGTCTACAACCACCTCGGCCCCGAAGGCAACTACCTGCCGGCCTACTGCCCGGAATTCTTCAACCCGGCCCACCAGACGCCGTGGGGCGCGGCGATCAACTTCGATGGCGCCGGGGCCCGCACCGTGCGCGACTTCTTCGTCCACAACGCGCTCTACTGGACCGAGGAGTACGGCTTCGACGGCCTGCGGATGGACGCGGTGCATGCCATCCGCGACGATTCGACGCCGCCGATCGTCGAGGAGATCTGCAACGCACTGCGACAGGGCCCGGGCCGCCGCCGGCAGGTCCACGTGGTGCTCGAGAACGACCTCAACCAGGCGCATCGGCTCGAACGCGGCGACGACGGTGCGCCGCTGGCCGCCACCGCCCAATGGAACGACGACCTGCACCATGCGGCGCATGTGCTGCTGACCGGCGAGACCGACGGCTACTACGCCGACTATGCGTCGCGGCCGCTCGAACAGTTCGGGCTGGCGCTGGCGCAGGGCTTCATCTACAGCGGGCAGCCCTCCGCGTTTCGCGGCGGCGAGGCCCGGGGCGAACCCTGCACCCACCTGCCGCTGGGCGCCTTCGTCTCGTTCCTGCAGACCCACGACCAGGTCGGCAACCGCGCCATGGGCGAGCGCATCGATGCCCTCGCCGACCCGCTGCTGGTGATGGCCGCCCGCAGCTGCGTGCTGCTGTCGCCGCACACGCCGATGCTGTTCATGGGCGAGGAATACGCGGCGACCACGCCGTTCCAGTTCTTCTGCGACTTCGGACCCGAGCTGGCGGCCGCGGTCACGGCCGGCCGGCGCGCCGAGTTCGGCCGCTTCGCCGCCTTTGCCGGCGAGGCCGCGCAGGCCCGCATTCCCGATCCCAACGACCCCGCCACCTTCGCCGATTCGCGCCTCGATGCGAAGCAAGCGGCGCAGCCGCCGCACGCCGCCGCGCTGGCCATCACGCGGGAGCTGCTGCGGGTCCGGCGCGCCGAACTGATGCCCCGCCTGGCCGGCGGCGCGCGCGCGCACCAGTGGTCCTGCGAAGGCGATGCCTTGCGGCTGGCGTGGCGGCTCGGCGCCGATGACGGCCCTGGCGTCCTTTTGCACCTGGTCGCCAATTTCGGCGCCGACGACGCCGAGCTGGCCTGGCCACCCGGCCGCGTGATCCACCGGCTGCGGGTCGACGATGCGGCGCCCCCCGGCGGCCTGCTGCGTCTGCCCAGGGGCGGCGTCTGTGCAAGCCTCGAGGAGCCCGGCGATGGATGAGGCGGAGGCGCTGCAGCGTCTCTGCGAACGCCACGGCGTGGCGACCGGCTACCACGACGTCGTTGGCCATTGGCATCGGGTCGCGCCCGAGGCGCTCGCGGCACTGCTGCGCGATGCCGGCTTCCTGCCGGCGGATGTCGATCCCGCCGCCGCGGAGGCCGCCGCCGAGCGCCGCTCGTGGCAGCACGCACTGCCGCCGGTTCAATCGGTCGCGGCCGGCAGCGACCACTTCAGCGTGATGCTGCAACTGCCGGCGTCCACCACGCGGATCGAATGGCGGGTGGACGACGAGAGCGGCGCCTGCCACCAGGGCGCCGTCGACTCCGCCGCCCTCGAAGTCGATGCGCAGGCCGAGATCGAGGGCGCCGGCTACCGCCGTTTCCGGCTTTCGATCGCGTTGGCGCTGCCCGCGGGCTACCACCGCCTGCGCATCGTCGACCAGCCCGGCGATACGCTGCTGGTCTGCGCCCCCGCCCGCTGCCACCAGCCGGCCTGGCTGGAGCGCGGCGGCCGGCCCTGGGGCTTCACGCTGCAATTGCATTCGCTGCGCTCGGAGCGCAACTGGGGCTTCGGCGACTTCGGCGATCTGGCCGACTTCGTCGTCGGCGCCGCCCGCGCGGGCGCGGATGTGGTCGGGCTGAATCCCCTGCACGCGCTGTTCGCGCACAACCCCGCGCACCAGAGCCCGTACAGCCCCTCGTCGCGGGCCCAGCTCAACCCGCTCTACATCGATGTCGAGGCGGTGCCGGATTTCCGGGCCTCGCCCGCGGCGCAGCGGCGCGTGCGCTCGCCGGCCTTCCAGGCCCGGCTGGCCGGCCTGCGCGCGGCGCCGTTGATCGACCACGAAGGCGTCTCGACCGCCAAGCACGAGGTGCTGGAGCTGCTCTACCGGCGCTTCCTCGAGCGCGCGCCGGACGATGCGGAAGTCGCCGCGCTGGCGCTGTTCCGGCAGCGCGGTGGCGTCGCCTTGCAGCAGCACGCGCTGTTCGAGGCACTGCAGGCGCACCTGCATGCGGCCGATGCCAGCGTCTGGGGCTGGCCGGCCTGGCCCGAGGCCTATCGCGATCCGGGCCATGCCGCCGTCGCCGCCTTTGCCGCCGAACATGCCGAGCGCATCGGCTATCAGGCCTACCTGCAATGGCAGGCCGCCCGGCAGCTCGAAGCCGCGGCGGCGCGCTGCGCCGAACTCGGCATGACGGTCGGCCTCTACCTCGACCTCGCAGTCTCGGTCGACCGCGGCGGCTCGGACGCCTGGCGCCATCGCCACAGCTTCGCGCTCGACGTGCGGGTCGGCGCACCGCCCGACGCCTTCAACACCCAGGGCCAGGACTGGGGCCTGCCGCCGCTGCGCCCGGACCGGCTGCGCGAAGGCCGGTACGCCGTCTTCATCGAGGCCCTGCGCGCCAACATGCGCGGCGCCGGCGCGATCCGCATCGACCACGTGATGATGCTGATGCGCCTGTTCTGGATCCCGGCCGCCGGCACGCCGCGCGACGGCAGCTACGTGGCCTATCCGGTCGACGAACTGATGGCCATCCTGGCCCTGGAAAGCCAGCGCCACCGCTGCCTGGTGATCGGCGAGGACCTCGGCACCGTGCCGGACGCCATGCGCGATGCGATGCGCAGCCGCGGCGTGCAGTCGTACCGGCTGCTGTACTTCGAGCGCGAGGCCGACGGTGCCTTCCGGGCGCCGGCGTCCTGGCCGCGCGAAGCGGTGGTGGCGGTCAGCACCCACGACCTGCCGACGCTCGCGGGCTGGTGGTCGGCCCATGACCTGCGCCTGCGCTTCGAGCTCGGGCTGATTCCCGACGCCGCGGCCTGCGAGCAGCAGGTGGAACAGCGCAAGCGCGATCGCGCGGGCCTGCTCGACGCCGTGCGGCAGCAGCAGGCGCTGTCGCAAGACAGCGTGGCCGCGGCCGAGGCCGGCACGCTGGATGCCGATGCCGTGGCGGCCGTGCATGCCTTCCTGGCGGCGGCGCCCTCGTGCGTGATGATGGCGCAGCTCGAGGACGCGCTCGGCGAGATCGAGCAGGCCAACCTGCCCGGCACCACCTTCCAGCATCCCAACTGGCAGCGCAAGTACGGCGGCGGTCCGAAGGACCTGTGGGCCCGGACGCCGGTGCTGCGGCTGTGCGCCGCCATCGCCCGCAGCCGGCCGCGCGAAGCGGCCAGCCCGCCGACCGGCACCCGCGTGCCGCGCGCCACCTACCGGCTGCAGCTGCACAGCGGCTTCACTTTCGACCATGCCGCGCGCATCGTGCCCTACCTCGCGCGGCTCGGCATCAGCCACGTCTACTGCTCGCCGATCCATCGGGCCCGCCCCGGCAGCATGCACGGCTACGACGTCGTGGCCCACGACGAGATCAATCCCGAGCTCGGCGGCCTGGCCGCGTTCGAGCGCCTGACGAAGACGCTGAAGGCCCATGACATGGGCCAGCTGATCGACCTGGTGCCCAACCACATGGGGGTGCTCGGCAACGACAACGCCTGGTGGTCCGACGTGCTCGCGCACGGCATGGCCTCGCGCTACGCGCGCCACTTCGACATCGACTGGCAGCCGCTGACACCGAAGCTGGCGGGCAAGGTGATGCTGCCGGTGCTCGGCGACGCCTACGGCTGGGTCCTCGAGCGCGGCGAGCTGGCGCTGCTGTGGGACGCCGAGACCGGCGAGTTCGGCATCGGCTACTTCGAGCACCGCTTTCCGCTGGCCCCGGAAAGCACCGCCGCCGTGCTCGAGCGCGCCTGCGCCCATCTCGGCGCGGGCGACGCCAGCGCCCCGCTGGCCGGCATCGCCACCGCGCTGCGCCATCTGCCCGGCATGCACCGCACGAAGCCCAAGGCCGTGGCCGAGCGCGCGCGCGACAGCCAGCTGCTCAAGGCCCAGCTGGCGCTGCTCGCGGCCGCCCGACCCGCGGTGGCGCAGGCGATCTCGGCCGTGGTCGAGGCGCTCAACGGACCGCAGCAACGCGACCGCCTGCATCGGCTGCTGGAGGCGCAGGCCTGGCGGCTGGCCCACTGGCGGGCGGCGGCCGACGAGATCAACTACCGGCGCTTCTTCGACGTCAACGAGCTCGCGGCGCTGCGCAACGAGCGCCGTTCGGTCTTCGAGGCGACGCACGCGATGGCGCTCGACCTGGCCGCTCGCGGCTGGGTCGACGGCCTGCGCATCGACCATCCCGACGGGCTGCAGGACCCGGCGCGCTATTTCGAGCGGCTGCAGGACGGCTTCGTCGCCCGCGCCGGCCTGCCATCGCGCGGCGTCGATGCCGACGGCCGCCCCGACCGGCCGCTCTACGTGGTGGCCGAGAAGATCGCGGCGCCGAACGAGGAGGTGCCGGAGTCGTGGGCGGTCCACGGCACCACCGGCTACCGCTTCGCCAACCTGGCCAACGCGGTGCTGGTGGACGAGCGCGCCGCCGACCGGCTGAAGCGGATCTGGCGCAATTTCACCGGGCAGTGCGCACCGTTCGAGGAGATCGTCTACCAGGCGAAGCGCGAGGTGGCCGGCGTGACGCTGGCCTCCGACCTCGAGGTGCTCTCGATCGCGCTGCTGGCCATCGGCAAGGCCCATCGCAGCACCCGCGACCACACGCTCAACACGCTGCGCGAGGTGCTGGCGACCGTGGCGGCGAGCCTCACGGTCTATCGCACCTACAACGACGAGCAGGTCAGCGAGCAGGATCGGCATTTCATCGACCAGGCGATCGCCGCGGCCCGCGAACGCCTCGCGCTGCCCGACCCCTCGGTGTTCGAGTTCGTGCGCGAAGCCCTGCTGGGCCGGGCCCCTGCGCCGGGCCGCGCGGCGCGGCGGCAGGCGCTGCGCTTCGCCCGCCGCTTCCAGCAGTTCAGCGCGCCGGTGGCGGCCAAGGGGGTCGAGGACACGGCGTTCTACCGCTACTTTCCGCTCGCCTCGGCCAACGAGGTCGGCGGCGAGCCCGACCGGCTCGGCGTTTCGGTGGCGGCCTTCCACGAAGCCGGCAGCGATCGCCAGCGGCGCTGGCCTCAGACCATGCTGGCCACCTCGACCCACGACAACAAGCGTGCCGAGGACGTGCGGCTGCGCATCGACGTGCTGTCCGAGATGCCCGGCCTGTGGCGGCTGGCGCTGCGGCGCTGGTCGCGCTTCAATGCGCCGCTGTGCGGCCCGGTCCTGGCCGTGCACGAGTACCTGCTCTACCAGACGCTGTTGGGCACGATGCCGGTGGCGCCCCCCGACACCGAGGCACAGGACGGCTATGCGGACCGCATCGTGCGCTACATGCACAAGGCTGCCCGGGAAGGCAAGACGGGCACCAGCTGGACCCGGCCTGATGCCGCCTACGAAGAGGCGCTGGAACGCTTCGTGCGCGGTGTGCTGGCGCCTTGGCCCGACAATGCGTTCCTGGCCGACCTGGGACGCGTGGTGGGCACGCTGGACCGCTTCGGTGCGCTCAACGGCGTCAGCCTCACGCTGCTCAAGTACAGCTCGCCCGGGGTGCCCGACCTGTACCAGGGCTGCGAACTCATCGATCGCAGCCTGGTCGATCCGGACAACCGTCGGCCGGTGGACTACGGCGAGCGCGAGCGCCTCCTGGAAGCCATGCAGGCACTGGCGGCCGCCGCCTCCGGCAGCGCGCTCGCGCAGGCCGTCAGCGGATTCGCGGCCACGCCGTCCGACGGCCGGGCGAAGCTGTGGCTGACCTGGCGGCTGCTCGCCTTGCGCCAGCGCTGGCCCGCGCTGTTCCGGCATGGCAGCTACGAACCGCTCGAGGTGCGCGGCGAACGCGCCGGCCACGTCATCGCCTTTGCCCGCCGCCACGACGACCGGGCGCTGGTGGTGATCGTGGTGCGCCTGTTCGCGCGGCTCGGCGACGCAGGTTGGGGCGACACCTGCGTACAGCTGCCCGCCGGCCTCGGATCCGTCGCGATGGACGACGAAGTGACGGGCCTGCGGCATCCGGCGGGCGGCCCGCAGCTCTCGCTGGCCAGCGTGCTGCAGTCCTTTCCCGGCGCTCTGTTGACGCTGGTGCAGCCACTGTAGGCGCCGCCCTACATTGCAATGCGTGCGGTGCCGCTCCCGCATCGCTATCGATCGGATAAACCTTCCAGGGTGCTCTCACGCACCGACGCGGAGACAAGGCACATGACCCAAGCCATCTACTGTTTCGACACGGCGAGCGTTCGCTTCGCCATCCATCCCGAGGGCCCGGACGGCGAGCGCTGCATCGTCGAGATCGCCGAAGACCCGCTGCGAGACCTGTTCGGCGCCTGCGGCGGCGGCGACAGCCTGGTCGACGCCTACTTGATGAACGCCGACGTGATCAACGCGCTGGCCCTGGCGCGCCACCGCGAGACCCAGGGCCGGCCGGTGCGGCTGGAGACGGCCGACTTCGAGACGTCGGACGTCGGCGTCTGTCACTGAGGCCGAGTCCTACGGGCGCCCCGGCAGGCCGGAACTGAAATCGGCGCCATGACGCCCACCGCGCTGCAATTGCTGCAGCTGCTCCAGCAGCTGTCGCAAGCCAGGATCCGTTTCAGCTGCAGCCAGCTGTCGGGCGTTGCCGGCGGCCGACCGAAGGAGCTGGAGGTGCCTGCGCGCATCTTGGCCCGGGAACGCCTGGCGCTGAGACTGTTCGCCGGGCTGGCCGACAAGGAGCGCTCCGAGGTCATGCTGGCCCGTGCCCGGTTCCTCCGCCTGCTGCTCGAAAGCGCGCCGCGGCGGCTGCAGGGCTGGAGCGACCAGGACCCACTCGACCGCATGCCGCCGTCCCGCCTGTTCGAATGGATCTCCCACGACTTCGAGCAGCTGGAGCTCGCCCAGATCGAGGCCCAGATGACAACGGGCGAAGCGCCAGGCTGACTCACCAGGCCGCCGCGCCGCCCGCCAGGGCGCGCCGGGCGAGCAGGAAGGTGGCCGCGTTCCAGCTCTGGCCGGCCATGCCCATGGGCGCCAGCGTCCGGCCGTGGAACCACTCGGTGAAGCGCCAGTCGTCGAGCGCGTTCACCTGCGCCAGCCGGGCCAGATCGGACCAGGCTTGCGCTTCCAGCCCCAGGCCGGCCAGCGCCATGACCCAAAAGCCGCCCACGAAGGGCCAGATGCCGCCGTTGTGGTACTGGTGGACCATGTTCTGCTGATGGCGCGCCATGTAGGGCCGCCAGAGCTCATGCTGGCGCGACAACGGATGCAGCACCACGCGCACCGGATAGGGATCGTCGGCGCCGGCGGCGGCGATGGTGTCCACGATGCGGCGCGCCATCGAGGCGTCGGCCAACCCGCTCTGGATCGCGAGCACGTTGCCGAACACGTCGCCCTCGTCGCCGACGACCGCGAGATTCACGAAGCTGAGGTAGAGGCCGGGATCGCGCCGGCCACGACGCGCATAGTGCCGCAGCAGGCGCGCCCGGTGGTACTCGGGCAGGTCGCGCTGGAACGGATTGAACAGGTGGTTGAAGTGATGCAGCGTGGCCTCGGCATGGTCGAGCGCAAAGCGGCGCTTGACCTCGTACCACAGGGCGTTGGTGTACAGCACATAGCCGGAGCGCGGCATGATGTCGGCCCAGTCGCTGGCCTCGTTCTGCTGCAGCAGCCGGAAGTGCTGGTGCTCCTGCGCCAGCAGCCAGCCGAGCGCGCGATCCACCTCCGGCTGCCAGTGCGAGGCGCCGACCTGGCCGTGGCGCCGCACATGGTCCACCGCGATCAGCCACCACAGGGTGGCGTCGATGCACCCCAGGTACCAGAAGTCGGCGTCGCGGCCTTCGGGATCGACGTACTTGGGAATCTGGCCGTTGCCGGCCTGCTGCGCCGCCAGCGCGTCGAGGCTGGCCACCGCGCCCTGCTCCAGCGCCGGCACGCCGCTGCCGCACATCGCCATCACGCAGATGGCGGCATCGCGTCCGAAGATCCGCGTGTAGCGCCGGGCCACCGCCGCCTCGGTGCGGCTGGCCGCGAGGATGCCGTGCGGCGTCAGGTTGCGCTGCAGGAGGTCGAGCGAGGCTTCGGCGCAGGCATCGATCTGCGCGAGCGTGGAGGCATCGGGGTAGGTCATGCGTTCGTGATTCGCCGCCAACCAGCGGCGGCAGCACGCATTCTCGCGGCAGGCGCGAGCCGGTGCCCGGAGTTGTCGCTCAGGTCGCGAAGGGTGCCTGCTTGAGGAAGGCGGCCGCCGGGCCCAGCACGAAGAGGTTGGGGGACTGGCTGGCGGGCATGCCGGCCCGGATGCGGGCATGGAAGCTGCCGTAGGTGCCTTGGAAGGCCCCGTGGTTCCAGATCTTCAGGAGCTGCTCGGTGAAGGCGCCGTTGTGGTCGCCGTCCAGCGAGACCTGGTTGTCCTGGCAGCCGGAAATCAGGATCACCGAGGGCTTGAACGCGCCGATCACGGTCGACGCCTGGCCGGCCGTGCCCACCTGGGACAAGGCCGCGTCGGGGTCGGTCACCTGGCCGCCGGCCGCCTTCGCCACGTCGTTCTGGAGCTTGTCGTAGAAGGCCTTGTGCGCCTCGTAGACGCGCATCGCCACGCCGGCGGGCATCAGGCGCGCCCGCGTTCCGGGCGGCGGTATCGGCGGCCGGTCGCGCGTCACGGTGCCGCTGTGGCAACTGTCGGAAAGCACCAGGATCCGGACGCCGGCGCCGAACTTGCTGAGCTCGAAGTAGAGCTCGTCGTCGATCAGCTGTCCGTCGAACAGGCACCAGGTCTCGTCCTTGCGGTCTTTCTCGTCATGGTCGATGTCCGGGACCTGGCCGCCATGGCCGGAGTAGCTCATGAAGAACAGGTCGCCGGACCTGAGCGCCTTGGCCGCGCCGCGGATCGCCGCGAGGACATTCGCTCGCGTGGCCTTCTTGGTCAGCAGCACGGTGGACGTCATGCCTTTGGCCTTGGCGATCGCCGCCATGTCCGAGGCATCGAATTCGCATGCCGCCAGGGGGCCATCCCAGCCCTCGTAGGCGGCCGCGCTCACGGCATTGAGCCCGATGTGCAGCGACAGCGCGGTGGCAGCGTTGCCCGGCTTGGGTTTCTTGGCGGCCATGGTGTCCCCCTTCTTGCGTGCTCGATGGAGATCGAGGGCAGCCGAGCGGCCGCCGGGGTCGCGATGATAGGCGCGATTCGCGGGCGGAGGAAGTGCGAGCCGCGTCGAATTCTGCGCCCTGCCCCTCCCCGAAGCGCTCTTCCTCAAAGGGAAAACCCTGATCCCCGATGCCTTCGCTTGATTCACAATCAGTATACTGATCGACAAACCAGAGGCGATCGAAGCGAAGACGATGAAGCGCGACACAGGTGCCGGTCTCGCCGAGGGCGAGGCCCCGCCTCCCCCGATTCGATACCTTGAAGGAGTACCCACGATGTTCCCGAAAAATGCCTGGTACGTCGCCTGTTCGAGCGACGAAGTGACCGATGCGCCGCTCGGTCGAACGATCTGCAACGAGCGCCTGGTGATCTACCGCGACAGCGCCGGAAGCGCAGTCGCGCTCGAGGACTTCTGCCCGCACCGAGGCGCCCCGCTGTCGCTCGGCCGCGTCGTCGACGGCAAGCTGGTCTGCGGCTACCACGGGCTCGAAATGGGCTGCGACGGCAAGACGGTCGCGATGCCGGGCCAGCGCGTGCGCGGCTTCCCACCGATCAGGAAGTTTCCGCTGATCGAGCGCTACGGCTTCGTCTGGATCTGGCCGGGCCAGGCCAGCGAGGCGGATGCCTCCAAGCTGCACCACCTCGAATGGGCCGAAAGCCCCGACTGGGCCTATGGCGGCGGCCTGTACCACATCCAGTGCGACTACCGCCTGATGATCGACAACCTGATGGACCTCACGCACGAGACCTACGTCCATGCATCGAGCATCGGCCAGAAGGAGATCGACGAGACACCGACCCAGACCCGCGTCGAGGGGGACGAGGTCATCACGAGCCGCTTCATGGAGAAGGTGTCGGCGCCGCCTTTCTGGCGCATGGCCCTGCGCGGCAACGGCCTGGCCGACGACGTGCCGGTCGACCGCTGGCAGATCTGCCGCTTCACGCCGCCGAGCCACGTGATGATCGAGGTCGGCGTGGCGCATGCCGGCAAGGGCGGCTACGAGGCCGATCCGGCACACAAGGTATCGAGCATCGTGGTCGACTTCATCACGCCCGAGACCGACACCTCGATCTGGTACTTCTGGGGCATGGCGCGCAACTTCAAGCCCGGGGATGCCGAGCTCACCGCCACGATCCGCGAAGGTCAGGGCAAGATCTTCGGCGAAGACCTCGAGATGCTGGAGCGGCAGCAGCGCAACCTGCTGGCGCACCCGGCCCGCTCATTGCTCAAGCTCAACATCGACGCCGGCGGCGTGCAGTCGCGGCGCGTGATCGAGCGGCTCATCGCGCAGGAAGAACCGGCAAGCAGCGCCGCTGCCGGCGCCTGAGCCATGCAAGCCATCGAACTGGACGTGCGCGTGGCGCGCAAGACCGCCGAGGCGCTCGACATCTGCGCCTTCGAACTGGTGCAGCCCGACGGCAGCGCCCTGCCGGCGTTCTCGGCGGGCTCGCACATCGACGTCCGCCTGCCGACCGGCATCACGCGCCAGTATTCGCTGTGCAACGACGCCAGCGAGACCCATCGCTACCTGATCGGCGTGCTGCGCGATCCGGCCTCGCGCGGCGGATCCCGCGCCATGCACGAGCAGGTCAACGAGGGCGACCTGCTCCGCATCGCGGTGCCGCGGAATCACTTCGCGCTCGACGAAGAGGCGCCGCACAGCCTGCTGCTGGCCGGCGGCATCGGCATCACGCCGCTGCTGAGCATGGCGGACAAGCTGGCCGCGGCGGGCCGGTCGTTCGACATGCACTACTGCACCCGCTCGCCCGAGCGCGCGGCGTTCCGCCACCGCATCGCCGCGGCCGCGTTCGCCGGGCAGGTCCGCTTCCATTTCGACGACGGCCTCGACGCGCAGAAGCTCGACATCGACCGCACGCTCGCGGCCGCGCCGGCCGACACCCATCTCTACGTCTGCGGACCGAAGGGCTTCATCGACTGGGTGCTCGCACGTGCGCGCGGCGCGGGCTGGACCGAATCGAGGCTGCACTTCGAGTTCTTCGGGGCCGAGGTCGCGCCGTCCGCGACCGACGGCGCATTCGACGTCAAGCTCGCGAGTTCGGGCCGCGTGATCCACGTGCCGGCGGACCGCACCGTCGTCCAGGCGCTTTCACAAGCCGGGGTCGAGATCCAGGTCTCCTGCGAACAGGGCGTGTGCGGCACCTGCCTCACGCGCGTGCTCGATGGCGAACCCGAGCACAAGGACCTGTACCTGACGCCCGAAGAGCAGGCCGCGAACGACCAGTTCACGCCCTGCTGCTCGCGCTCGCGCTCGCCGGTGCTGGTGCTCGATATCTAGCGCGCGGGTTGGTGGGACAATCGGGCGCCGCTCGCCAGCGGCGGCGCCCTCTCTTCCCTCTCCTTCGCCCATGTCGACCCCCACCGACGCTCACGCCTTCATCGACCTCGACCAGCAGCCCGGCCACCTCATACGGCGGGCGCACCAGATCTCCGTGTCGGTCTTCCTGGACGTCGTCGGCCGAGAGGTGACGCCGATCCAGTACGCCATGCTGATGCTGCTGGGCCAGCGGCCCGGGCTCGACCAGCTGACCGTGGCGCAAGAGGTCGCGATCGACACCTCGTCCTGCGCCGACATCGCCGCCCGACTCGAGGCCAAGGGACTGATCACCCGCGACGTGGGCGCAAGGGGACAGCGCAGCCTGCACCTGACAGACGACGGCCGCAGCCTGATCCAGGATCTCTCGGTGCCGATCCAGACACTGCAGGACACCCTGCTCGAAGGCCTGACCGAGAACGAAAGCAGCGAGCTGCTGCGCCTGCTGCGAAAGTTCGTCAGCCTCAACAACGAACGCAGCCGGGCGCCGCTGCGCAAGCGCCGGCCCTGACCGCCGCAGGGCGAACGCGCCCTATTCGAAGCTGACGCCGTGCTCGCGCACCGTCGAGACGAAAGCGTCGTGCTGCGCGCGGAAGAACTCGGCGAACTTCGCCGGGCTCATGCCATAGCCTTCGAAGCCCTGCTGCGTCAGCCGCTCGTGCACCGCGGGGTCCTTCAGCGTCTGCTGCAGCGCGGCCGACAGCTTCTCGGTGATCCCGGCCGGCAGCCCGGGCGGTCCGAAGAAACCGGCCCAGGGCGTGATGGTCAGCTTGCCGAGTCCGAGCTCGCCCGCGCTCGGCACGTCGGGCAGCAGCGCACTGCGCTGCGGCTGCAGCGTGACGAGCGCTCGGATGCGGCCGTCGCGCACGAAGGCGGGCGCCAGTGTTCCGGTGGTGAACATCATCTGCACCTGCCCGCCCAGCAGATCGGTCATCGCCTGCATGTCGCCCTTGTAGCGTGCGTTCACGACCTTGCGCCCGCCGAGCAGCTGCAGCATCGCGAGCTCCGAAGCGCTGTTGCTGGACGCCGAGTTGTAGGCGCCGGGCCGGGCCGCGACCATGTCCAGCAGATCGCCGACGCTCTTCACCGGCAATGAAGCCGGCACCACGAGGAACATCGAGAACTGGCCTGCGCTGCTGATCGGCGCAAAGGCCTTGAAGGGGTCGTAGGGCGGATTCGGCCGCAAGGTCGGCGCCGCCACCATCGCGGTGTTGGTGCCCATCAGCAGCGTGTAGCCATCGGGCCGTGCGCCGCTCACGGCTTGCGCCGCCAGCACGCCATCGGCACCCGGCCGGTTCTCCACCACCACCTGCTGGCCCAGCTGCCGCGACAGGCCCTCGGCCATGATCCGCGTGATGGTGTCGGCGCCCCCACCGGACGCGAAGCCGACGATCAACCGGACCGGCTTCTCGGGATAGGCTTCCGCGCCCCAGCTCGCGCCGTGGGGCAGCGCCAGCGCTGCGGCGATGGGCGCAGCCCACCGGAGGATCGTCCTGCGTTGCATCTCTGTCTCCTTGCGATTGACAAACCTGGCGCCGCCGAGTCGGGCCGATGGGTCGCGGAACGGGAGAGCCGGACGGCTCTCCGCAAAGGGCCTAGCCGGGCGGCACGGGTTCCTGCGCCTGTACCAGCACCGCGCCCTGCGACAGTGGACCGACGTTGCGCCGGTACTGCTGCAGCCAGCCGGTGTGATGCGCCAGCGGCGGCGCGCGCCAGTCCGCGCGGCGGGCCTGCAGCTGGGCCTCGTCGAGGGCGACGTCGAGACGGCGGGCGTCGAGATCGATGGTCACGATATCGCCGTCCTCGAGCAGTCCCAACGGTCCGCCGAGCGCGGCCTCGGGCGAGACTTCGGCAACCACCAGGCCCTTGCACACCAGGCCGGAGAGATGGCCGTCGGTCAACAGCGCGACCTCGTCGCCGAGGCCTGCGCCGTCGATCGCGAAGACGACGCGCGAGGCGCCACCGCCCATCGCAGGACCGCCGCAGGCTCCGGCACCGCGCATGACCACCACCTGGCCGGCACGGATGCGACCTTGCTTCAGCGCCGCAATCGCTTCGTCGGAACTCCAGAAGCACAACGCCGGACCGCTGAAGCGGCGCACCTTCCGCTCGACGATGCCGGTCTTGATCAGGCCCGATTCGGGCGCCAGGTTGCCGCGCAGCAGGATGATCGCGGGCCGCGGCGCGACCGGTCGGGCGATCGGCCGGATGACTTCCGCATCCGCCACCTCGATGCCCCGCAGGTTGCCTGCGACCGAGTCGCCGCTGACCGTGCGCGCGCCGGTGTCGAGCAGCGGTTCGAGCTGCTTCATCAGCGCCCGGCAGCCGCCGGCCGCCTCGAATTCCTCGATGCTGTGCCCGCCGATCGGGCGCACGCCGGCGAGCACCGGCGTCTCGGGCCCGAGCCGCTCGAACAGGCCATACACGTCGACGCCGCATTCGCCTTCGGTGGCCACGGCCTGGAGGTGCTTGGCCGCGTTGAGCGAGCCGCCGATCGCGAGCACCGCGCGCACGGCGTTCGCGAACGCGCCAGGCGTGAGGATGTCGCGCGGCTTCAGGTCGTCCCGCACCATCTGCACGATGCGGGCCCCGGCCGCACGCGCATCGGCCATCATCTTCGGGCTCATGGCCGCGACCGGCGCGCTGCCCGGCAGCGCCAGGCCGAGCGCTTCGCAGACGACGTGCATCGTGTTGGCGGTTCCCAGGCCGGAGCACACGCCGGGGCCGCGGATCGCCTCGCGGCTCATCTCGATCAGCTCGCCGACCGGCAGCGTGCCGGTGACGGCATGCATCGCGCCGATGAAGACCTCCTCGATGTCCATGTGGCGCCCCCTGAACTCGCCGCTGGGCTGGTAGCCGCAAGGCACCAGCAGGGTCGGAACGTTGAGCCGCGCCGCCGCCATCAACTGCCCGGGCACCGTCTTGTCGCAAGACGTGAGGCAGACCATGCCGTCGAGCTGCGCGCCCTCGACCGCGACCTCGATGTCGTTGGTCACGAGGTCCCGCGCCGCCAGCATGTAGGCGCCGCGCGCTCCGGCGCCGGTGATGAAGTCGCTCGGCGCGGCGGTGCGGATCTCGAACGGAACCCCGCCGGCGGCGCGGATCGCGTCCTTGACCTGCACCGCGACCTGGTCCAGATGGCTGAAGCAGGCGGCGAGCTCCGAGGAACTGTTGACGACCGCGATCTTGGGCTTCTCGCAGTCTTCCTCGGGGATGCCGAGCGCGCGCCAATGGGCATTGCGCACCGACCAGAGGTAGGAACCGCGCGGGAAATTGCTGCGCAGCGGACGTGTCATGGTGCGGCCTCCGGGTTGTGCTTGTTCTTCTTCGTGACTTCGACGATGCCGCGGTCGGCATCGACCCGCACCCAGTCGCCGGTCTCGATGCATTCGAGCGGGTCGCGGTCGAAGTCGGTCATCGACGGCGAATGCGAGACCACGGTGCCGAGCGCCACCTTGGTGGTCATCTCGTTGAACAGGAAGGCCGCCGGCACCGTGTTCATGAGCCGCGCGACGTGGAACATCGCGGACCAGCCCGACGACCCCTTGGCCCCCGGGAACACCAGCACCTTGCCCGCGAAGCTCTGGCCGCGCAGCGAGTGGCGCGTCTCGACGACCGTGCCGGTGCGCGGATCGATGCCGCCCCAGCCCGAGATCTGGTCCCGCGTGACCATCGCCTCGCCCTCGGCGACGCCGCCGACCACCTTGCGTCCCCGGATCACCAGGGTCTGTGCGCCCAGTGTCTGTCCGCTCATGCCAGGCTCCCGTTCCAGCGCCCCGTACAGGCCGCATCGATGCATTCGGCCGTGCTGCCGAACCAGGCCTGCACGCCGAGGATGGCGGGCAGGTAGTGCGCCTGCTTGGCCGAATCCAGGGCCACGGTCTGCGTGCCCTTCGGCACCGCGCGGCTCATGGCCGAGCAGCTGTCGGTCATGAGGATGCCTCCCGCGTCCTCGATGATCTTGGTGTAGCCGTTGCGATCGGCCAGCGACTTGATGGCGCGCGGCGTGAATATCCACAGTTCGCAACCGGGATGCACCTTGCGCCCCTCGATCAGTTGCGCCGCCTCCCAGATCTGCTCGATCGTGTAGTGCGGGCAGCCGAGCATCACGTACTGGATGTCCGCGCTGCGGGCGGTGGCGTTGATGGTCTCGTAGGTGGCGCGGCGCTCGGCCTCGCCATAGCGCAGCACCTGTGCCGGCTTGCGGCCGCCCAGGGCCTGCTCCAGGCTGAGCGCTTCGGGCGTCACGCCGACCACGTGGTACATCTCGACGCCGCCCGACGACGAGGCCGCGGCGCCGAAGTGCTTGAGCCGCGGCAGGTTCGGCACCCGGCCGATGCCGCGCCGGCTGTGGACCACCGGCACCCGGTCCTGCACCTGCTCGCCGATGAAGTAGCCGAGCAGGCCCCAGTCCTGCACCGACTCGATCTCGATGTCGAGCTCGACGACGTGGGTCCCGAGCCGGTGCGCGTCGAGGTGGTAGCCCCAGTAGGGGATGCGGCCGGTGAGCATCGCGGCGCCGGTGCTCTCCCGGCCTTCGGCATTGGTGCGCGCGCCGAGCACCGAGTTGCAGTAGATCACCGCCGACGACTCCATCCAGGCGCAGTGTTCGCCGCGGGTCGGGATGTTGCCGACCTGGTAGGGCGTGCAGGTGTTCATGATCTGGGCGCCGAGTCCGGCCGCGTGGCGCTCGCTCTTCTCGTAGAAGCGCACGATGTCCTCGCTCACGCCCATGCGCTCGGGCTGCCCCGGATCGAAGCCGAGCTGCAGGTGGCTCGTGAAGACCTTGAACTTCGGGATCGGCACCACCTCCTGGCTGTCCAGGCTGAACTCTGAAAACACCGCGTCCATGCCCCCCTGCTTCAACGCGAAATCGCGTTGGAACGGCGTCGTCGACGTGATGGTGGCGCAGACGTTGCGCGTCTCCACGAGCCGCTCGGCGCCCAGTGCCTCGCCATAGCGCACCAGAAGGTCCATCGCCTTCTGCACCGCGGCGCCACCGCTGCCGTCTCGCATCGCTTTCTCGTCGTCGGTCAGGTACATCGCCTGTTGTCTCGCTGGAGGGTTCGAAGAAAAAAGGTCAGCGCTCTTGCAGGCGCGGGCCCGGCACATGGCCGCCGATCTCGCTCGCGATGCGCCCGGCCACCGCGCGCAGCCGCGGCGCGAGTTCGTCGCGCAGCCGCTCCTCGGGAAACACGAAGCCCGCGCCGCCGCCGTTCAAGGCCATGATCTCGTTGCCCGGCCCGACCAGCGGCACCGACACCGAGTTGATCTCGCGATGGAATTCGCCGAGCGACAGGCAATAGCCGAGGCGCTGGGCCTCGTCGATCGCGCGCAGCATGGCCGGCGCCAGGCTGTCCCACTCGGGGCCGCGCATGAGGCGCATCGAATCGAACAGCTGCGCGCGCGTGGCGTCGTCGAGCGCCGACAGGTAGGCGCGGCCCAGCGCCGAGTTCGGCAGCGGCGCACGCGATCCGACATCGAGGCGGGCCGACAGCATGGTCGAGCGCGGCCGGCAGGCCTCGATCAGCACCATCTCCATCCCGTCGCGCACCGCCAGATAGACCGAGGCGCCGCTTTCCTCCGCCAGCGCCTGCATCACCGGCCGCGCAACGGCGCGGACGTCGAGGCTGCCGAGGAAGACGCGCGACAGCGACACCACGCCCGGGCCGAGCGCCAGGCGGTCGCCGGCCGGCGATGCCTTGAGCATGCCCATCGCCACCAGCGTCGAGACCAGGCGGTTGACCGTCGGCCTCGGGATGCCGGTGATGCGCGCGAGTTCGGCGGGGCTCAGCAGCGGTCGGTCTTCGGAGAAGCTGCGCAGCACCGAGATGCCGCGCTCGAGCGCGCTCACGGTGTCGGAACGGTCCACGCGCGCATCGGTGGTGTCGGCGGAGGGAACGGGGAGCGGGTTGTGTTCGGCGGCCATGCGGAAGTCCTTTGGGAGATCCGCCAATGTAGAGCCTGCCGGCGAGGGTCCGGGCGTCGCGATCATCGTGAGCGGCTCAGCTGTTCGCGGTTTCGAGCGACGGCCGCTCGGCCACCGGCCCGGCGCCGGCGGCACCGGCGCGCAGGTACACGCCCTGGGCCTGCAGCGCCGTCTGCAGCGCGTTCACCTCGACCGCCCTCGGTGCGATCCGTCCCTGCGAGGCCAGTGCCGCTGCCGTGCCCGCCGCCTGTCCGGTGATCCAGCATTGCGGGATCTCGCGCATGAAGCCGTGCGAGTTGCGGTCGCACGAGATGTGGCGGCCGCAGGCCAGCAGGCCGTCGAGCCGCTGCGGCACCAGCGCGCCGTAGGGGATCGAGATGTTCGGGAATTTGGGCGACACGGCCGGAGACACGCCGATCTCGTCGGCCAGCGCCCGGCCTTCGGGCCACTGGCTGCGCAGCACCGCGCCGACGCCGCTCAGGCGCCGCGCATGGCGCACGCCGATCTGCGGTGCGCTCAGCATCAGGTAGGCGTCCTCGAAGCCGGGCGCATGGGCGCGGAAGAAGTCGAGGTGCGCGGCCATCGCCCGGTGCGAGCGCACCTCCACCGCGGTGAGATCGTCGACGTCGAGCGCCGAGTAGCCCGACTGGCGCGGCCCCATGAACAAGGCGACGTCGTTGCGCCAGGAGACGAAGGGGCGCTCGAACAGGCCCAGCTGCTCGCGGCCGCGCGCCATGAAGGCGCTGAACGCGTCGGGGCGGCCGGCCTTGAAGTCGATCCAGCGGCCCATGTCGACGCCGCCGAACAGCCACGAGGTGTTCATGCAGTGGTGCACGTCGGCCTCCTCGATGTCGTTGACGAAGGCGGCGCCGGCGCGCGCGAAGAGATCGCCGTCGCCGGTGGCGTCGACCACCACGTCGGCCATGATCGCCATGCGCCCCTCCTTGCTCTCGAACACCACGCCCTTGACCGCGCCGTCCTGCACGATCGGCACCGCGGCCCACGAGTGGTAGATGAGCTTGACCTTGCGCTCCAGCACGATCTGCTGCGACAGCAGCTTGAGGCGCTCGGGATCGATGGTCGGCGACCACGTGACGATGCCGTGGTAGGCCGCGGTGCGCTGCGCCCAGTGGCTGGCCTTGGCCGAGTCCTGGGAGCCCCAGTCTTCCCGCGACGGCCCGGCCACCGCGTCGGCCGGCAGCCGATCGAACAGCTCCTCGGCGAAGCCGCGGATCACGAGCTGGCCCTCCCAGTCGGTCATGCGGTCGATCCAGATCACGAGGCCGCCGGTGGACAGCCCGCCCAGGTGGTTGTAGCGCTCCAGCAAGGCCACGTCGGCGCCGGCCCGCGCCGCCGACGCCGCGGCGGCGGTGCCCGACGGCCCACCGCCGACCACCAGCACGCCGCACCGGTGATAGACCGGTACGTCACGGCCCGGCTCGGACCAGACCCCGTGGTCGGGCCGTGCCACGCGACCGTCGCGATCGAAGATGTCGGAACTGAGGATGCGCTCGTCGGTGCGGACGATGGTTTTCATAACTTGGGTCAAAGGCGGGTTGATTCGACTATTTTGATTTCGATGTCCATTTTATTTATATCACTTGGCCTGAAATCCGGGTATTCCCTTGGCTTTGTTCGTCTTTTATGGTTTGACAATCCATTTTCAAGACGGAGACGAAAAATGGACATTCACCGGCAAGCAGGGCGGAACGCGCGGCGGCGATTGAGCCTCCTGCTCGGCAGCATGCTGCTGGCACTCACGCCCTGGGCCGGCGCGCAGGACTTTCCGGCCAAGGGAAAGCCGATCCGCATCGTGGTCGGATTCACCGCCGGCGGCGGCACCGACGGCCAGGCACGCCTGGTGGCGCAAAAGCTCGGCGAGGTGCTCGGCACCCCCGTGATCGTCGACAACCGTCCAGGCGCCAGCACCATGCTGGCGGCCAGCGAAGTCGCGCGTGCGCCGGCGGATGGCTACACGCTGATGTATGCGCCCTCGTCGACCATGGCGCAGAACCCGCACACGCTGTCCCAGGTTCCGTACGACCCCTTCAAGGACTTCACCGCGCTGTCGATGGGCGGCCGCGGGCCGCTGGTGCTGACAGTCAACGACAGCGTGCCGGCGAAGTCGGTCGGCGAGCTCGTGCGCTACGTGAAGGCGCATCCGGGCACGGTCAGCTACGCGTCCTTCGGTACGGGCACCTCCTCGCACATCTACGGCGAGGCCTTCGTCAAGAAGACCGGCATCGATGCAGTGCACATCCCCTACAAGGGCGGCTCGGACGCCGCCAAGGACCTGATCGCCGGCCGCGTCCAGTACATGTTCGACTCCGCCTCTTCCGCGATCATCACGGTCGGCTCCGGCAAGGTCAGGATTCTTGCCGTGGCCTCGGCCGCGCGCATCCCCGCCTTGCCGGAGGTCCCGACCTTCGCTGAGCAAGGCGTGGAAGGCCTGGACCTGCCGAGCTGGCTCGGTTTCTATGGCCCCGCGAACATGCCGGCACCGGTGGTGGCGCGCCTCAACAAGGCGCTCGGCCAGGTGCTAGAGATGCCCGCGGTGCAGGACTTCTATCGCAGTGGCGGCTACGAAGCCGGTGGCAGCTCGCCGGATGAATTCGCGCGCATCACGCGGTCGACCTACGACCGCTGGGGCGCGATGGTGAAACAAGTTGGATTGGCCAAGGAATGAAACCGCATCGTCTTTCCGTATGTCGCATCGACCGCCGCCGCGCACTCGGCGCGCTGGTCCTGTCCCTCGCGCCCGTGCTCGCAACCGGCGCACCGGCGGCGCCGCCTGCGTTCCCCGACAAGGGCCGGCCGATCCGGATCATCCTGGGCCTGGCCGCCGGCGGCGCCTCGGACGCGCAGGCGCGCTTCGTCGCCAACAAGCTCGGCGACGTGCTGCAGACACCGGTGATCGTCGAGAACCGCCCCGGCGCCAGCTTCATCCTCGCGACCGAGGAAGTCATCCGATCGGCGCCCGACGGCTACACGATCATGTACGCGCCCTCCTCGGTCGTGGCGCAGAACCCGCAGACGCTCGCCCAGGTGCGCTACGACCCGTTCAAGGACCTGACGCCGATCTCGCTCGGCGCACGAGGTCCGCTCGTGCTCACCGTCCACGTCAGCGTGCCCGCGAAGACCGTGCAGGAACTGATCGCGTACATCAAGGCCAACCCCGGCAAGCTCAGCTATGCCTCGTTCGGCACCGGCACCTCCTCGCACATCTACGGCGAGGCCTTCGCGCGCAAGGCCGGGCTCGACGTGGTGCACGTGCCCTACAAGGGCGGCGCGGACGCCGCCAAGGATTTCCTCGCCGGCCGCGTGCAGTACTACTTCGACGCCGCGCCGAACGCCATCACGAACACCGCGACCGGCAAGGTCCGCATGCTGGCCGTGGCCGCGCCCCGCCGCAGCCCGATGCTGCCCGACCTGCCGACGATGACCGAGCAGGGCGTGAGCGGTGTCGACATGCCGAGCTGGCTCGCCTTCTACGGCCCGGCACGCATGCCGGCCCCGGTCGTCGCCAGGCTCAACGCCGCGCTCGCGCAGGTGCTGGCAATGCCGGCCACGCGCGACTTCTTCCGCCAGGGCGCCTACGAGGCCGAGGCGTCGACACCGCAGCAACTCGACGAGCTCACGCGCTCGACCTACCAGCAGTGGGGCGGCATCATCCGCGAGCTCGGGCTGACGCGGCAGCAGTGACGCACCGCCGGCCAAGCGGTCGCAGCCCACCGATGCTCACCATGCGTCCGTCGCGACGTCCAAGTCGTGCTGAATGCGCGCGCTCAGCGCGAGCAGCGTCGGAGCGAGTTCGCGCACCGCCGACGCCAAGGGTTCGGCCGTCGACAGGCTCACGTTCAAGGCGTATCGCGAGCCCTTGAACAGCAGCGGAGCCGCCAGCGCCACGACTTCAGGCTGCCAGGCGGCGGCGCAGAAGCCCTTCTCCTCGACGTCCCGGATCGCGGCCGCGAGCGCCGGCCCGAGCGCCGCCCACTGGGTGCGCCGGGTCCGGCGAAAGTGCGCGAGCAAGGCCTTGCGCTGGCCCTCCGGCGCGACGGCCAGGTAGGCGCGACCGAGGGAGGTCAGCTCCATCGGCACACGCTGGCCTGACACCACCCGGCGCAGGGAGGGCCGGCGGTTGTATCGGATTGACTCCAGGTAGACCATCTCGTCCCGATCGGGAGCGGCCAGGCCCACGTTGAGCCGTTCCGCCTGGGATGCATCGCGCATGTGCGGCGCGGCGATGGCGAGCGCGGTGGAACCCGAACGCATGGCGTGCGCCAGGCTCAGGACCGCGGGCGCCAGGCGATACGCCCGGGTGCGTGCTTCCACCTGCAGATAACCCGACCCCACCAGCGTTTGCGTCAGGCGGCTCACCGTCGAACGGGAAAGGCCCGTTCGCTCGGCGATCTCGGCGTTGCCCAGCAGCTCCGAGCCGGGGCGGAACGATCGAAGGATCTCGATGCCCCGCTCCAGCGACCTGTTCGCGGGCGAAACCCCGGGCTTCTCCGCCCCCAGAGACTGCGCAGGCGTTGACGAATTCATGAGATTCAGCACCTCCATGCCGGACCGGACGACGGCGGAACGCCAGTGTATTGGGTTCCACTGGTTGGAATCGAAGGGATGCCAAACCGGCACCGGCTTCCTAAGCTACCTCCCATGGCGACTTCACCCGGAAGCCCCAGCGACAACAAAGACCTTTGCCCCGCGTAGCAGGAGACAACCGATGACCCGACCCTTTCGTTCCTTTCTGTGCCGCGTGGCCGGCTGTCTGGCCGCGACCGCACTGGCAGCCTCCGCGGCCTTCGCCGCCTTCCCGGACAGGCCCGTGAAGCTGGTCGTTCCCTTCGCCCCGGGCGGCGGGACCGACGCCATCGCGCGTGCGCTGGGCCTCGGCATGTCGCAGGCGCTCGGCCAGCCGGTCATCGTCGACAACAAGCCCGGCGCAGGCACCATCATCGGCAGCGATGCCGTGGCCAAGAGCGCGCCCGACGGCTACTCGGTGCTGGTGTCCACGTTCGCCCATGCGGTCAATCCCAGCCTGATGGCCAAGCTCCCCTACGACACGCAGAAGGCCTTCGCGCCGGTGGTGCTGCTGGCCCGCGGCCCGAACGTCCTCGTGGTGCGTGCGGACAGCCCCTACCGGTCGGTGTCGGACGTGGTGGCAGCCGCGCATGCCAACCCAGGAAAGCTCACCTTTGCCTCGCAGGGCAACGGCACTTCGGCGCACCTCGCGGGCGAGCAGTTCACGAACCTCGCGAAGGTGCAGATGACGCACATCCCCTACAAGGGCGCCGGCCCGGCCCTGACCGATCTGCTCGGGGGCCAGGTCGACATGATGTTCGCCACCGCCGCGGCGGTCTCGTCCCAGCTGGCCGCCGGCAAGCTGCGCGCCGTCGGGGTCACCACGCCGCGCCGTGCGCCGGCCCTGAAGGATGTGCCCGCGATTGCGGAGACCGTTCCCGGCTACGCCGTGGAGAGCTGGTACGGCCTGTTCGTCGCGGCCGGCACGCCGGCCGATGTGGTCGCCAAGCTGAACGCGGCCGCAAGGAAGGCGACCGAAAGCGCCGAGTTCCGCAAGATGCTCGAGCCCGAGGGCCTCACGGTCAGCGGCGGCACCCCGGCCGAACTGGACGACTTCGTCAGGTCCGAGGCCGTCCGCTGGTCGCGGATCGTGAAAGAAAACAACGTCAAGGCCGACTGAGGCCGAGGAAGGATGAACCCCATGGACTACACCCTGATCCAGCTGCAGGTCGAGCGCGGCATTGCCACGCTGACCTTCAACCGCCCCGAGAAGCGCAACGCGATGAGCGATGAACTGCGCGCCGAATTCAGCCACGCCCTGGAGCGCGTCGCCGCCGACAAGGAGATTCGAGCGCTGGTGCTCACGGGCGCCGGCAAGGGCTTCTGCGCCGGCGGCGACATCGCGGGCATGGAGCGCCGCATGAACGCGCCGGCCGGCGAGGTCGCATTCAACGGCTGGCATCGGCAGCAACGCGTGCACCACACGCAAGCGCTGCTGCACACGATGCCCAAGCCGGTGATCGCCGCAGTGAACGGCGCTGCCTCCGGCCTTGGCGCGGACACCGCGCTCGCGTGCGACTTCATCATCGCCAGCGAGTGGGCCAGCTTCACCTGGTCCTACATCCACCGGGGCATCATCCCCGACGGCGGCGGCATGTACTTCCTCCCGCGCCGCGTCGGCCTGGCCAAGGCCAAGGACCTGATCTTCACCGGACGCAAGGTGGAGGCCGACGAAGCGCTCGCCTTGGGCATCGTGGACCGCAAGACCACGGCGGACCGGCTGCTGGCCGATGCCCAGGCGTGGGCCGCCGAACTGGGCCGGGGTTCCGCGACCGCGCTGGCGCTGTCCAAGACGATCCTGAACCAGGCCTTCGAACTGCCGGCCCAGCAGGTCTTCGCCCAGGGCAGCCAGGCGCAGGGCATCTGCTACACGAGCACCGAGCACCGCGAGTCGGTCCGGGCCTTCCTGGCGAAGACCCACGGCACGGCCGGGGAATGATCGCCATGGAAGCGCTGTCCCGATTGCTCCAGCCCCGAAGCGTTGCCGTGATCGGCGCCTCGGGCGACCCGGCCAAGACCGCCGGCCGGCCGGTGTCGTACCTGCAGAAGCATGGCTTCGCCGGCACGATCTACCCCGTGAACCCGAAGCTCGATCGCATCGGCGAGCTGCCTTGCTACCGCGACGTGACCTCGCTGCCGGCGGTCCCCGACGTGGGCATCGTGCTGCTGGGCGCGGAGCGGGCCCACATCGCCGTGAAGGAACTCGCCCAACGCGGCGCGGCCGCGGCCATCGTGCTGGCGAGCGGCTACACCGAGACCGGCGAAGAAGGCGCACGGCGCCAGCAGCAGCTGCTGGAGGCCGCCGGCAGCATGCGCATCCTGGGCCCGAACACCATCGGCCTCGTGAACCTGACCGACCACATCGTGCTCTCGGCCAGCGGCGCGCTGGAGATGGATCATTTCCACGCCGGCGCCATCGGCGTGGTGTCGCAGAGCGGCGGCATCCTCGGCGCGCTGCTGTCGCGCGCCGCCGCCCGGGGCATCGGCTTGTCGAAGCTGGTGTCGACCAGCAACGAAGTGGATCTCGAGCTCGCGGATTTCGTCGACGCACTGGTCGACGACCCGGCGACGCGGGTCATCGCGCTGTACATCGAGGCGATCCGGCACCCGGAGAAATTCCGCGCCGCCGCGCTCAAGGCGGCGCGCGCCGGCAAGCCCATCGTCGCCTTCAAGATCGGGCGCTCCGAAGCGGGCGCCAAGGCCGCGGTGTCGCACACGGGGGCGCTGGCCGGCGCGGACCGCATGTACGACGCGCTGTTCCAGCGGACCGGCGTGATCCGGGCGCAGACCTTCGGCGACCTGCTCGACATCCCGGCCGCCCTCGCGACAGGGCGGGTCCTGCGCGGCAAGCGGGTCGCCATCCTGACTTCGACCGGCGGCGCCGGCACGCTGGTGTCCGACAGCCTGGGCGTGTCCGGCTTCGAGACCCCGGCGCCGGACGAAGTCACGGCAGCGGCCTTGCGGGCCTTGCAGACCGGCGACCATGCCGCGCTGGACCGCAATCCGATCGACGTCACGCTGGCCGGCCTGCAGCCGGATCTGCTGCGCGGCGCCATCAGGGCGCTGCTGGCCAGTCCGACCTATGACGCCTTGGCCGTCATCATCGGCTCGTCGGGCGTCGGCAGGCCCGAGCTGATGGCCGGCGCGATCGCGGACTGCCTGCCGCTGTCCGACAAGCCGGTGCTGGCCTACGTGAGCCCGCATGCGCCCGAGGCCGCCGCGCTCCTGACGCAGCGCGGCGTGCCCGCCTTCGTTGCCGCCGAGAGCTGCACCGCGGCACTGGCGGGCATGCTGCAGGCGAGCCGATGGCGGGCGCCGGCCAGTGCGCCGGACGGCGCCGCCCGCGTGCAACTGCACGAGTTCCCCGCGGGCTCGCTGGACGAGGCGCAAGCCAAGCGCTTGTTCGCCCGCTTCGGCGTGCCCTGCGCCCGCGAGGCGATCGTCTGCAGCGGCGAGGAAGCCGAGCGCGCAGCGCGCGAACTGGGCGGAAGGGTCGTGCTGAAGATCCTGTCGAGCGAGATCACCCACAAGAGCGACGTCGGCGGCGTCGCCGTCAACGTCGCGCCCGAGCAGGTTGCCGCCCGGCTGGTCGCGATGGCGACCGGGGTCGAACGTGCCACCGGGCTACGCCCGGAACGATTCCTGGTGCAGGAGATGGTGGACGGCGGATGCGAACTGATCCTCGGCATGCACCGCGACGCGCTCGGCACGGCCATCCTGCTCGGCATGGGCGGCGTGACCGCGGAACTGTTCAAGGACACGACGATCCGCCTGCTGCCGGCGCAAGGCGGCCTGGGCCGCGACGAGGCCCAGGCGATGGCGCGCGAACTCAAGACCTGGCCGTTGCTCGACGGCTTTCGCGGGCGCCCTAAGGCCGACGTCGACGCGCTGGCCGATGCCATCGTGGCCTTCTCCCGCATGGCGGCGCAATTGGGCGATCGGCTGGTTGAGGCCGAGATCAATCCGCTGTTCGTGCTGCCCCGAGGCGCCGGCGTGCGTGCCGCCGATGGGGTCGTCGTGCTTCGCGAATGACGGAGTCAAGAAAAAGTGGCTGAAGGCCGAGCGGCTACGGTACTGTCCTCCGATGGGTAGAGTGCCACCTAACGAAAATATCAACGACTCAGCCCGTCTTCAGCTTCAGCAGCACCGTCATCACACCGGCCATGGCGGAGTCGAGTTCCAGATATCCCTGGAAGTCTTTGCCCTCCATCCAGGAGGAATCCCAGTTCTGCCGCTTGAGGGTCTTCTGCCAGGCGTCGGTCTGAACCGCACGCCGCGCGAGAGCGACCAGTTCCTGTTGCCGCTTCGGCGGCACGGCCTTGCCGGTGAAGACACCGCGCCAATTCGCGAGGTCGGCATCGACCCCCTGCTCACGCGCTGATGGAATCCCGAGGAATGGTCGCTTCGCGGAGACGCCGATGGCGCGCAGCTTGCCGCTCGCGATGCCTTCGCTGAACTCGCTGTAGCCCGAGATACCGGCCACGGCCTTGCCGGACTCCAGCGCTTCCACCACCTGCGCACCGCCGGCATTCGGCAGGTAGACCAGCTTGGAGGTGCTACCGGCAAGTCGTGCAAGCATGCCCGCGAACATGTGGTCGACCCCGCCTGAGGAACCGCCTGCGATCGCCGTTGACTCCGGCTGGGTGCGAAGCCTGCCGATCAGGTCCTTGACAGTGACAACAGGCGAATCGGCCTTCACGGCGACCACCTCGTAGTCGCTCGTGAGGCGCGCGAGCGCATGAATGCGGCTCATGTCGATGGCCGGCTTCTGAAGCGCGACCGCGCCCACCATGACCATCCCACCGATGAGCAGCGCATTCGGATCGGCATCGTACTTTTCCACATACTTGGCCAATCCAATCGTCCCACCCTTGCCTCCGATGTTCTCGTAGTCAACGGCGCTCACAACGCCCCCGCCGAGCATTGCAGCGCCCAGTGCCCGGCCCGTCTGGTCCCAGCCGCCACCTTCGTTGGCGGGAATGACGATCCGCAGCCGCTCAATGGGCGCATTGCCCGCGGCATTGGACTGCGCTGCCTGGGACCGCGCAGGTTCAGCCAGAGCCAGGCCCGCCGACGCTACAGCCATCCAGGTCGCGAAGTCTCGACGCCGCAACGTGGCGCCTTCCGCGACGGGGGTCGAAGTGGGCACATGCCGGTCACTGCTTCTTTTCATAATGTATCCAAATGTTTTTTTCATCGTATGCAAGGCGGACCGGATGGCCGAACCGGGTAATCCCTCACCCGAGCAAAGAATCGACGTCGGTCGATGCGCCAGCGCGCGCGAGCGAGCGACTCTGAACGATTCCTGGTCTTCCGGTTAATCGGACCTTCATCGACAAGGCCTATGGCCGATGACCATCGTGGTCGGCCCCCGGCGTCGGCGCATTCCAGACCTCCGCATCGGGATACAGGGCGGCGAAGCGGGCTCGCAGGGCCAGGGGATCAAGGAGCGGCGCGTCCGGCGCGGTCGCGCCCGCAACGGCAGAAGGCCTCGGCCCTTGTCGTCGAGTTCGCTGCTCCATGGATATTCTTCGCGCTGCGAGTACCCGATGTAGTTCGCGCGCACGATCGGCCTGCCTTCGCAGCGGACCTCGAACGGCAGCGCGTCGCCCGGCCGAAGCTTGCCTGGGTGGGCGAGCGGAATGATTTCCAGGACTGGGCCCCGCCCCGCCGATGCTTCGCAGCAGCGGCTACACGCCGTGCCGCGTCGGCGGCTTCGCCCCCGGCGCCGCGTCACCCTCCGACAGCAGCTTCTCGTAGTTGCGCCGCAGGATCAGTCCCGCGTAGTAGACGTGTTCGCGCATGAGTTGCTCGGCGCGCACGCAGTCGCGGGCGAGGATGGCCTCGATGATGCGATGGTGGTCGCCGTGCGAGCGCAGGATGATGGCGTGGTCGTCCCAGAGAATGATCCGGTCGGACGCGAAGGGAATGTTCTGCGCCTGCTCTGCAAAGCGCGTGACCCATGGGTTGCCTGCGGCATGCAGCAGCGTGTCGTGGATGGTCACGTTCATCTGCTGGTAGGGCTCGTGGTCCTCGGGCCGCAGTTCCCCGCGCGCGAGGATGCGGTCGCCCTCGGCCAAAGCGTCCAGCAGCCGCCGCGACTGCTCTTCGGTCAGGCCGCGGGTGGCCGCATTGCGGCACGCCAGTCCTTCCAGCACGGCGCGCACGTCGTAGGCCGCCGCGATCTCGTCGACGTCGAAGCCGCGAACCAGGTAGCCGCGCTTGGGCTGGTGATTGATGAGCCCCTCGCTCGCCAGCGTGCTCAACGCGGCCCGCACGGGCGTGCGCGAGACGCCCAGCCTTTCCGCCAGGGGAATTTCCTCCAGCCGTTCGCCCGGCTGGATCTGGCCATGAAGGATCCAGTTGCGCAGCGTCTCCGTGACGTCTTGAGACAGCGTTCTCATCCCTGCTCCTTCTTGTGTGGGGTGCCCATCAAGTATACATATTGCGCTCATTCTGACGACTTTAGGGGTAAATACTGAGATTTACTCGATCTCATGTATACATAATCGCCGCTTCAAGAGATTCACGCGATTCAGATCATGAAGGACGACATGCACATGGCAAAGGCCGCGCAAGAGGCCGGCGGAGGCTGGTTGGGTCTGACGAACCGCGTCTGCGTCGTGACCGGCGCGGGCGGGGGCATCGGTTCGGAGCTGGCCTTGCAGCTGCTGGCGGTCGGCGCCCGCGTCGCACTGCTGGACCGCGACGCGCCGCGGCTGGCCGAGATCGCCGCGGGGCTGAGCGACCACGCGGACCGGGTGCTGACCATCGCCTGCGACGTGACCCAGCCGCAGAGCGTGGAAGCCGCGGCGTCGCAGGTCGAGCAGGCCTGGGGGCCCGCCGCGCTGCTGGTGAACAACGCCGCGGCGCTCTACGCCGGCGCGCTGATGGACATCGCCGTCGACAAATGGAACCAGCTGCTGTCGGTCAACCTCACCGGCTACCTGCTGTGCGCGCAGGCCTTCGGTCGCCGGATGACGGCGAACGGCGGGGGCTCGATGGTCCACATCGCGTCCATCTCGGCCAGCATCCCGCAGCCCTACAGCGGCGCCTACAGCGTGAGCAAGGCGGGCGTGAAGATGCTGTCGCAACTGCTCGCGGTCGAACTGGGCGAGCACGGCGTGCGCAGCAACGTGGTCAGCCCCGCCATGATCCGCACGCCGATGAGCGAGGGCATCTACCAGGACGCCGCCGTTCGCCGTCGCCGCGAGCAGATCGTGCCCGCGGGTCGCATCAGCACGCCGTCCGACATCGCCGGCGCCGTGCTGTTCCTGGCCAGCGATCGCGCCAGCTACATCAGCGGCCAGGAGTTCCTCGTCGACGGCGGCCTGACCCAGGCCTGGCTGGGCCTGATTCCCCGCCCCGGCTTCGAGAAGGACGACGCGGCCGTGGAACCGGCCCCCTGAGACCCTGCCCGCCCCCCAATCCCCCGTTCCGACCCCGCACCTCACAAAGGAGACTCCCTTGAAATCTGCCAAGTCCTTGCTCGTGGCCGCCGCGGCCGCGCTGTCCACGCTGTGTGCGAATGCCCAGACCGACCCCGGCTTGACCGACAAGACCATCAAGATCGGCATGTTCGGTCCCCTGTCGGGCAACTCGATGGCCTACGGCTTCGACGTCATGAACGCCGCCAAGATGTACTACGACAAGGTCAACAAGGAGGGCGGCATCCACGGGCGCAAGATCGAGCTGGTGATCGAGGACGACCGCTGCAACGCCAACGACCTGCTGGCGGCGGTCAAGAAGCTGACCGAGCAGGACAAGGTGTTCGCCCTCAACGGCGGCTCCTGCTCGGCCGCGGTGGTGGGCGCGCGCGAATACGTCGAGCGCTCGCAGATCCCCCTGGTGATGCTCAACGCATCGGGCGACGGCGCGCTGTACCCGCCGTCCAAGTACATCTACGGCGCGTTCTCCATCTCGCAGCGCGCAGTGGGCGGTTCGATGGTGCAGTTCGCCTCCGAATACCTCAAGGGCAAGAAGATCGGCTACATCAACCACGACGACGCCTACGGCGGCTGGAACCTCGAGGCGGCGGAATTCCAGGCCAAGAAGCTGGGCGTGGACCTGCAGGTGCAGTCGGTGGCGCCGAACCTCACCGACGTCACGGCGCCGATGCTCAAGATCCGCGCCGCGAACCCCGACGTGCTGCTGATCACGACCTATGCCCGCCCGGTCAGCCTGCTGGTCAAGAAGGCGCAGGAGCTGGGCTGGACCAAGCCGATCGTCATCGCAGTCAACGGCACGGCCGACCTGAAGCAGCTGGTCGAGAACGTCGGCAACATGGACGCCTTCAAGAACGTCTACCTGCAGGAAGTCATGGCCGACGTGGCCGGCGGCCCCAAGCTCAAGTGGGTGTACGACATGTACAAGTCCTACTACCCCGAGCTGGCCAGCAAGCCGGGCTACCCGCAGACCTACATGCCCTACGGCATCCCGTCGGCGATGACGGTGGTCAATGCGCTAAAGGCCGCTGGCCCGCAGCCGACGCGCGAGAAGTTCCTCACCGCCCTGTCGCAGACCAAGTTCGAATCCAACGTGATGGCCGGCCCGATCGAGCTGACGCCGGTCGACCATGCGGGCCAGAAGTCGGCCATCTACCTGAAGTTCGACGGCACGACGATGACCCCGGTGCCAGGCGCATACCGCAGCCTCTGGACCTACCAGCCCAAGTAAGCAACCCGCACCAGGGACCGCGATGAACTTCAGTGAGATCTGGCTGTTCCTGCAGCAGGGCATCCTTTCAGGACTGGTGACGGGCAGCGTGTATGCGCTGCTGGCGATCGCGATCGTCGCCATCTTCAAGACCACCGACGTGCCGAACTTCGCCCAGGGTGAGATGTTCATGATCGGTGGCTACGTGGCGCTGTCCCTGTTGCTGATCGCCGGCTTCTCGTATGCCATGGTGATTCCGCTGACCGTGGTGGCGCTGGCGGTCGGCGCGGCCCTGTTCCAGCGCGTGGTCATGGAGCGCGTCACCCATTCGAAAGGCGTCGGCCCGCAGCTGGTCATCGCCACGCTCGGCCTGGCCTACACGCTCAAGGGCCTGGTGCGGCAGACCGGCCTGGGCGACACGCCGCGCTCGCTGCCCTCGCTGGTGTCCAACGACCCGGTGATCATCGGCGACGCCTTCCTCACCCGGCTCGACGTCGCGATCTTTCTCTGCGCCATCGTCGTCATGGTGCTGATCTACCTCATGTTCAGCCACACCCGCATCGGCAAGGCGATGCGTGCCGTCGGCATGAACCCGCGCGCCGCCCAGATCGTGGGCATCCGCCTGTCGCGCATCCGCATGCTGGTGTGGGCCATGTCGGGCGTCATCTCGGCGCTGGCCGCGCTGCTGATCACGCCCAAGATCCTCATCACGCCCGACATCGCGCACATCGCCATCCTGGCGTACGCCGCGGCGATCGTGGGCGGCTTCACCAGCCTGCCCGGCGCGGTCCTCGGCGGCCTGATCATCGGCATCGTCGAGAACCTGGTCGGGCTCTTCATCTCGACCAACGCCATCGTGGTGGCGCCCTTCCTGGCCATTCTCGTGACGCTGATCGTGCGTCCGCAAGGCATCCTGGGCGGCAAGCCCCAGGTGAAGAAAGTATGAAAACCATCACCCGCGATCACTGGGCGTTGCTGGCAGGCGCCGCGCTGCTGATGCTGCTGCCGTTCACGGTGTCCGGCTACGTTCTCTATGTCGTCAACCTGCTGATGGTCTTCGTCGTGCTGGCGCTCGGCCTGCACGTGGTGATCGGCGAGACCGGGCAGTTCGCCCTGGCCCATGCCGCCTTCTTCGGCATCGGCATCTACACGGCGGGCATCATCAACACCGCCTGGCATCCGCCCTTCATCGTGTCCATCCTGGCCGGCGGCCTGCTGTCGGCGGTGCTCGGCTACCTGATCGGCTACCTCGCGCTGCGCATGCGCGACATCTACCTGGCGCTGGCCACTTTCGCCTTCGGCGAGGCGATGCAGTGGGTCTTCCTGAGCTGGGAGAAGGTCACGGGCGGCTCCAACGGCATGAAGATGGACCCCGCCGAGCTGTTCGGCTACAAGCTGACCAACGACCTGCAGGCCTATCCCTTCGTCATCGTCCTGACGGCCCTGATGCTGTGGCTGACCGTGGCGCTGGCGCGCTCGCAGTACGGCTCCTCGCTGCGCGCGGTGCGCGAGAGCGACGTGGCCGCCATGGCGATGGGCATCAATGTCAAGGCCATGAAGCAGAGCGCCTTCGCGATCTCTGCCGCCTTCGCGGGCATCGCGGGCGGCATGTACACGCTCTTCACGTCCTTCATCCACCCGGAGAGCCTGGGTTTCCAGACCACCATCCTGATCCTCACGATGGTCGTGGTGGGCGGTATCGGCTCGGTGCGCGGCGCGGTCGCCGGCGCCATCGCCTTCGGCCTCATCTCCGAACTGCTGCGCCAGCTGATGTCGGTGCAGGAGATCATCTACGGCGTGATCCTCATGGGCTTCATGATGTTCAAGCCCAAGGGCCTTTTCGCCGACCGCAACCGCCGGGTAGCGCGCAAGGCAGCGAAGGAGCTTGCCCAGTGAGCACGCGCCCCTTCCTCGAGGTCTCGGGCATCACGGTCCGCTTCGGCGGCCTGGTGGCGGTCAACAGCCTGTCGTTCGAGGTCGCGCGCGGTTCCATCCACGCGCTGATCGGTCCCAACGGCGCCGGCAAGTCGACCACCTTCAACTGCATCTCGCGCTACTACCAGCCGACCGAAGGCCGCATCGTGGTCGACGGCGAGGACGTGACGCACCACGCACCGACGCGGATGGCCGGCATGGGCATCGCCCGGACCTTCCAGAACCTGGAGCTGTTCAGCGACCTCAGCGTCTACGAGAACGTGCTGCTGGGCTGCCACTCGCACAGCGCGGGGACGCTCGGCCGCCTGCTGCGCCGCCCCAGCGGCGAGATCCGCGACCTGGTGGACAGCCTGATCGAACGCGTGGGCCTGACCCACGACCGCGAGACCCGCGCCAAGGAGCTCGACTTCGGCCACCAGAAGCTGCTGGAGATCGCACGCGCCCTGGCCCTCAAGCCGCGGCTGCTGCTGCTCGACGAGCCGGCGGCCGGCCTGCGCAACCGCGACATCGAGAACCTCGACCACCTGCTGACCGAGCTGGCCCAGAAGGACGGCATCACCGTGCTGCTGGTGGAGCACGTGATGCAGCTCGTGATGTCGATTTCGGACCGCATCACCGTCATGTCCTTCGGCCAGAAGATCGCCGAAGGCACGCCGAAGGAGATCAGCGAGAACCCGACCGTGATCGAGGCCTATCTGGGCAAAGGAGCCGCGCATGTCTGAACCCGGCAAGGGACCGCTGCTGGAGGTCCGCGGCGTCAGCGCCGCCTACGGCGCCATCCAGGCCTTGTCGAAGGTCAGCCTGAGCGTGCCGCAGGGCGCGATCGTGGCGCTGCTGGGCAGCAACGGCGCCGGCAAGAGCAGCACGCTCAACGCCATCTCCCACCTCATCAATCCTTCGGCCGGCGAGGTGCACTTCGCGGGCGAGGCCATCCATCGCCTGCCTTCCGACGAGATTGTCGGCAGGGGCCTGGTGCAGGTGCCGGAAGGCCGCGAAGTGTTCAAGGAGATGAGCGTTCGCGAGAACCTCGAACTCGGCGCCTTCCTGCGGCGCGACCGCGGCGCCATGGCCGAGGACCTCGACAAGGTGTACGCCATGTTCCCGCGGCTCAAGGAACGCGCCGACCAACGCGCCGCCACGCTGTCGGGCGGCGAGCAGCAGATGCTCGCCATCGGCCGCGCCCTGATGTCGCGGCCGCGCATGATCATGTTCGACGAGCCGTCGATGGGCCTGTCGCCACTGCTGGTGGAGCAGATCTTCGAGGCGATCCAGCGCCTCAACCGCGAGCAGGGCCTCACGATCCTGCTGGTGGAACAGGACGTGCGCCTGGCGCTGACCGTGGCCAGCCACGCCTACATCCTGGAGAACGGCGAGATCTCGCTGCAGGGGGCCTCGGCCCAACTCATGAACGACCCGGCGGTGCGCCGGGCCTACCTCGGCGTGTAGACGCGCCAACTTCAGGAGCACTCGGATGGATCTTTTGGAAGGCAAGCTCGCGCTGGTGACCGGCGCCGGCGGCGGGCTGGGTTCGGCCATCTCGCTGGGTTTCGCAAGGGAAGGCGCCCGCGTCATCGTCGCGGACATCGACAAGACGCGCGCCGACGCCACCGCCGCCCGGATCGGCGCGGCCGGCGGCGAGGCCTGGAGCATCGCGGTGGACGTCTGCGACCGCGCGGCCGTGCAGGCCTGCGCCGCCGACCTCGAGGGCCGCATCGGGCCCATCGACCTGCTGGTCAACAACGCCGGCATCTCCGGCCGCGCACGCATCGACGACCCGCAGGCCACCGAGGTCTGGGACCGCCTCATCAACGTCAACCTGCAGGGTCTGTTCAACGTCACGCACGCCTTCGTGCCGGCGCTGAAGAAGACCCGGGGCTGCATCGTCAACCTGTCGTCGATCGTCGCCTTCGTGAGCGGCATCTCGTCGGCGGGCTACGTGGCATCGAAGGGCGCCGTGCGCTCGTTCACGCAGGTGCTGGCGCGCGACCTCGCGCCCTTCGGCGTGCGTGCCAACGCGGTCGCGCCAGGCCTGATGCTGACCGAGATGGTCGCGCCCCAGCTGGCCGTCCCGGGCGGCACCGACTGGTACATGAAGCGCGTGCCCATGGCGCGCGGCGGAGAGGTCGAGGAGATCGTCGGGCCGGTGGTCTTCCTCTGCTCGCCCATGGCCAGCTATGTCAATGGCGTCGTGCTGCCGGTCGACGGCGGCTTCCTCTCGGCCTGAACGGAGTCATCTGAACATGAGCAACAGCAAGCAACCGATGGCCCTCGTCACCGGCGGCGCCGGCGGAATGGGCCTGGCCACCGTGGAGCGCCTGGCGCGGGACGGCTTCTCGGTGGTGATGGTGGACCGCGACGAAGCCCTGGCGCAGCGCGAGACGCAACGACTCCAGGACCTGGGCCTGGCCGTGCAGTGCCGCGTCCTGGACCTGACGGACGAAGCCGCGGTGCGCGCCCTGGTTCAGTCGCTGCCGCCCCTGAACGCGCTGGTCAACAACGCCGGCATCTTCGACGAACGCAAGTTCCTGGAAGTGAGCAGCGCGGACTTCCGCCGGGCCTACGAGGTCAACCTGATCGCCGTCGCCACCCTCACCCAGGAGGTCGCCAGGACGATGCCCGAGGGCGGCCGCATCGTGAACATCGCCTCGCGCGCCTATCTGGGCGCGAAGAACCACCCGCACTATGTCGCCTCCAAGGCCGCTGTGGTGGGCTACACGCGGGCCAGCGCCATGGAACTGGCGGCGCGCGGCATCCTGGTCAACGCCATTGCTCCGGGGCTGATCGACACGCCGATCCTGCGCGCCCTGACGCCCGAGCGGCTGGCCGCGCAGCTCGCGCTGCAGCCCACCGGCAAGGCCGGTCGGCCCGAGGACATCGCGCAGGCCGTCGCCTTCCTGGTGTCGCCGCAGACCGGCTTCATCACCGGACAGGTGCTGTTCGTGGACGGCGGCAAGTCGCTGGGCGGGTCCGGCGCATGACGACCCCCGCCTGGGACGCGGAGTACGACGTCGTCGTCGTCGGTGCCGGTGCCGGCGGCATGGCCGCGGCGCTGACGGCGAAGATCGAGGGTTGCAGCGTGCTGCTGGTCGAGAAGACCGACCGCGTCGGCGGCTCGACCGCCGTCTCCGGCGGCGCCGTGTGGGCGCCGCTGAACGCGCAGTCGGCCCGGGTCGGCCACCCCGACACCTTCGAGAAGGCCTGGACCTACATGCGCAACACGGTGGGCGATGCCGCGCCCGCCGGGATGCAGCAGGCCTTCCTGCGCCAGGGCGCCGGGATGGTCGACTACTTCGAGAAGAACACGGCGGTGCGCCTGGTCGCGCGCAGCTACTCGCCCGACTACTACCCGGACCGCGACGGCGCGGCCCTGGGTGGCCGCTCGCTCGACCCGGCCATGTTCGATGGACGAGAACTCGGCCCGAAATTCAAGGAGCTTCGCGATCCGCTGCCCGAGTTCATGGTGCTCGGCGGCATGATGATCACCATGACCGACGCCAAGCACCTGCTGGCCGTCACCCGCTCGTTCACATCCTGGCGCGAAGGCGTGAAGCTCGTGCTGCGCTACTTCTCCGACCGGCTGCGCGGCTACCATCGCGGCACCCGGGTCGTGCTGGGCAACGCGCTGGCGGCACGCTTGTTCAAGAGCGTGATCGACCGCGGCATTCCGTACTGGCTCGACACGCCGCTGCAGAAGCTGCACTTGGTCGACGGCGCCGTGGCCGGCGTGGCGCTGTTGCACGAGGGCAAGGCGACCAACGTGAAGGCACGGCGCGGCGTCGTCGTGGCGACGGGCGGCTTCCCCTGGAGCGAGGCCCTCCGCGGCGAGCAATACCCCCAGCCCACCGGGCCGTGGTCCATGTCGCCGCAGGACAATCGCGGCGAGGGCATCGCGCTGGCCCGCGACGCCGGCGCCGTGATGGGCCAAGGCCACACCAACCCGGCCTTCTGGGCGCCGGTGTCGATCCTGGAGCGGGCCGATGGCACGGTGGTTCGCTACCCTCACCTCGTGTGGGACCGCGCCAAGCCGGGCCTGATGGCCGTCAACGGTGCCGGCCGCCGCTTCGTCAACGAATCCACTTCGTACCACGAGTTCGTCCGCGGCATGTACCGCTCCCACGAGACCGTGCCCACGCTGCCCGCCTATCTGGTGTGCGACCACGACTTCATGGAGAAGTGGGGCATGGGCCTGGCGCTGCCGGGCGGGCGGCCGCGCGACCACCTGCTGAAGGCCGGCTACCTGCACAAGGCAGAAACGCTGCGTGCGCTGGGCGATGCCCTGGGCATCGACGGCGCCGCGCTCGAAGCCTCGGCCGCGCGTTTCAACGCCCAGGCCGAGCAAGGCCGCGACGACGACTTCGGCAAGGGCAGCACCGAATACAACCGCTACCTGGGCGATGCCGAGCACGCGCCCAACGCCTGCCTGGGCGCGCTGCGCAAGGCGCCCTTCTATGCCGTGAAAGTCTATGCCGGCGACATCGGCACGGCCGTGGGAATCGCCTGCAACGAGCAGGCCCAGGCGCTCGATGCGGCCGGCCGCCCCATTCCGGGCCTGTACATGGCCGGCAACGACATGCATTCGGTGATGGGCGGCGAGTACCCCGCGCCCGGCATCACGCTGGGCCCGGCGCTGACCTTCGGCTGGATCGCCGGCCGCCAGCTGGCACAGGCCGCCGTCAACAACGATCGATCAACGTCTGGACACCCATGAAGATCTACTTCTCCCCCTTCTCGCCCTACGTCCGCAAGTGCCTGGTGGCAGCCCACGAGCTGGGTCTCCATGGCCGCGTGCAACTGCTGCCGTCGAACGCCAACCCGGTCGAGCGCGACCAGGAGATCATCGCCAGCAACCCGCTGGGCAAGGTGCCGACCTTCCTCACCGACGACGGCACCGTGCTGTACGACAGCCGCGTGATCTGCGAGTACCTGAACGAACTGGGCAACGGCGCGCTGTTCCCGCGCAGCGGCGACGCGCGCTGGAACACGTTGACACTGCAGGCTCTTGGCGATGGCATCCTCGACGGCGCGCTGCTCGCGCGCTACGAGGACGTCGCTCGCCCCGAGCCGCTGCGCTGGCCCGAGTGGCGGGCCGCGCAGCTGGACAAGGCCGAGACCTCGCTCGCCCACCTGTCGGCCCACCCTGCCCTCATGGCGCCCGACCGGGTGGACATCGGCACGCTGACGGTGGCCTGCGCACTGTGGTATCTGGATCTGCGCTTCGCCGACCTGGGCTGGCGCGATCGCCATCCCGCCGTGGCGGCCTGGTACGCCGGGTTCTCGCAGCGGCCCTCGCTGCAGGCCACCTGGTCCCTCTGAGCCCGTCCCGGGCGCCCGGGCCTGCTACCCGAGCGCCTCTTCGGCGGCCCGAGCCGCCGCCGCGACCCTCTCGAGCAGCCAGGCGTGACCCGCATCGTGCGCGTCGCGGCCATGCCAGACCGCGCGCAGGGTCTCGGTTCCGGCCTTGTACGGCGGCGCCCGGCGAACCAGATCGCCGCTCTTCGCCAGCGCCACGGCCAGGGACGCCGGCACGATGGCCAGCATCTGCGTGTCACGCAGCAGCGCCGGAATGGCGAGCGAATGCGGCACGGTGACCCTGGACCGGGGCTCCTGCTTGGACTCGCGCAGCGCCTCCTCCAGCGCGCGACGGTCGAACATCTCCGACTGGCGCGCGAGACCGCGCTCGACGATGAAGCCTCCTACCGCGCCTTCCTCCTGCCCGCCGACGGACAGGGTCACGAGCGGGTACTTCGTCAGGTCGCGCAGCGTGAGCTTCCGGCGCGCGGCGGGATGGCCCTTTCGCATGAGGATGGACTCTCCCTGGGACATCAGCGTTCGCGAATTCAGGCGGGGCGGAATCTGGGAAAAGATGCCGATGGCGAGGTCGATGCGTCCCAGGTCGATCTGCTCGGCCAGGTCCAGCCGCGTGGAGGGCCGGATGACGAGATCGATGCCCGGCGCTGCCTGTTGCAGATCGCGGGACAAGGGCGCAACGATCACCGCGGTGACGTGATCGTTGGCCGCGATGACGAAGCGCCGCCGGGAGCTGTCGGGAGAAAAAGGCTCGACGCCGAGGCTGTCCTCGATGCGGCGCAACGCGTCCCGCAGGGCCGGCGCCATCGCGGTCGCACGGCCGGTCGGCACCATGCCCTTGCCCGTGCGCATGAAAAGCTCGTCACCGACCAGCTCACGCAGCCTGCGCAGCGCATGGCTGACCGCCGATTGGGTCAGATGCAGGCGCTTTCCCGCCAGCAGCAGGTTGTGCTCCTCGTAGACGGCCTCGAACACCTTCAGCAGGTTGAGGTCCGTGCGGCCGATGCTCATGACGTCGCTCCATCACTTGAATTCCATGCATTATGGAATTGCAGAGACATCAGTTCCATTCAATTCGGTGTTCGCCCATGATCCGGTCCATCCAATTGACGGAGAGCGAAAACCATGACGCAAGACACCCTCATCGACGATCGGGAAGCGCTGATCGCGCGCTGCATTCCCTTCCTCGATGAAGTGAAGGACCTGACCACCGGCGCCGCGATCGAACGCTGGTTGAATCACAAGTACGGGCCCGACAGCGAGCTCTACCAGACCCTGGCCCGCCTGGTGAGGAAGGGCGTGGAGGACGGCTGGGCGGCGAACGCCCCGATCGACGGGCCGGCCTACCGCCGCAGCCGCATCGCCGAGCCTTCCGGGCGCACGCTCCACTTCAGCATCACGGCGGTCTACATGGACAGCACCGGCAACCGGCAAGGCCACCCGGACCATCGGATGCGCGGGCAATACCACGGCCATCCCTACGGCGAATTCAACATGGTCGTTCCGCTGACGCCGGGCGCCGCGCTGAACGGACCGAACGGCTGGTGCTTCGGCGGTTGGACCGCACCGGCACCGGGCAGCCACCACTACCCGGAAGCGAAAGGCGGCGCGGTGATCGCGCTGTTCTTCCTGCCCTCGGGCCGGATTTCCTATCACGACGCCCCGCAGGAGTGATCCATGGTCGACACGGCAACGACCGAATGGTCGCAGGAGACCATCGCGAAATGCGTGTCGGCCGTCGTGCGTTCGCGCCGGTCGGTTCGCGCATTCAAGCCGCAGCCTCTGCGGCGTGACATCGTCGAGGAGATCCTCGAGGATGCGGCGGCAGCCCCGAGCGGTGCCAACATCCAGCCCTGGCGGGTCTATGTGGTCAGCGGCGAGGTGAAGGATGCGCTGGCCGAGACCCTGGTCGCCGCGTCCCGCGCCGGAACCGTACCCGCGCCGACCCACTTCCCCGAGCCGTTGCCGGACCTGTTCCGCGCGAGGCTGCTCGACTTCGGGGCCCGCTACTACGCTTCGTTGGAGATCGATCGCGGCGACGCTGCGGCGCGCATGCGCCAGACCGAGAAGAACTACTCATTCTTCGGCGCCCCGGTCGGCCTTATCTTCAGCATCGACCGCCGATTGAAGCCGCACAGCTGGATCGACCTCGGTCTTTTCGCGCAGAACCTGATGATCGCCGCCAAGGCGCGTGGCATCGACACCTGCCCGCAGGTCGCCTTCGCGCCCTTCCATGACCCGATCGCGGCCCATCTGCAGATGCCGCCGCACGAGCAGACCGCCTTCGGCATGGCCATGGGATACGGCGATCTCGAGGCCCCGGTGAATCGAGCCGGCATGCCCAGGGAACACAGGCACGAATTCGCGCGGCTCCTCGGCTTTCCGGCCTGAGCTTGCGGTGCATGCTGTCCCCGGGGCTGAGCCTTCACGGCCTCAGACCACCATCGGCACCGCGGCGCCGTCCATCGAGACAATTGCCCCGGAGATGTAGCCGGCCGCACCCGATGCCAGGAACACGACCGCGCGCGCGATGTCCTCGGGTGCGGCGACCCGCCCAAGGGGCATGCGGGCCTGCGCGTCGCGCAGCACCGCCTCGGCGCTGGTCTTGTGCAGCCGGGCCTCGGCGGCCAGGCCCTCGGCCATGCGGTCGGTCAGCGTCAGCGCCGGGTTGACCGCATTCACGCGCACGCCGCGCGGCCCGTAGGCCGCGGCCAGGCCGGCGGTCGCGAGCATCAGCGCCGCATTGGCGGCACCGCCCGCCAGGTGGGTGGTGGTGGCGACCTTGCCGCCCATGCCGATGACGTTGACGATCGCCCCCGTGCCGCGCGCCCCCATGCGCTTGATCACCGGGTCCATGACGTTGACGTAGGTGAAGAACTTGGCCTGCATGGCGTCCTGCCACGCTTGCGGCTGCAACTCGTCGAAGGGCGTGCGGCGCGCGGCCCCGGCCGAGTTGACGAGCACGTCGATCGGGCCACCCTCGGCTTCGGCGGCATCCACCATCGCGAGCGCCGCACCCGCATCACCGAGGTCGGCGAGCTGGCCGTGCGCCGCGTAGCCCTCGGCGCGCAATGCCGCCACAGCGGCCTCCAGGTGCGCGGCCGTGCGCCCGGCCAGGCTGACCCGCGCGCCTTCGCGCAGGAACTCGCGGGCGCAGGCCAGCCCGATACCGCGGCTGCCGCCCGTGACCAGCACGTGCTTGCCGCTCAATTGAAGATCCATGGCACCTCCTTGGATGAGACGTTCAGTGTCGAAGGGTCCACTGTGCCAGAGCCTGAGCGCCTGCAGCCCGTACCCACACGCGTTCAGGAAAAGCGCCTACATGCGGGCGCGCGCTGCATCGCTCGAGACGACATCCTTCATCACACTAGATTCAGGCTGCGCGCCATTGATAGTGAAAAGAACAAACCGGATGCTTTCGCCATGACGAATCAACGCACTGCCTCGCAGCCGTCGCTCTTCGAGCCCACCGGGGTGCCAGGCCTCGACGAGGTGCTGGCCGGAGGACTGCCCGCGGGACACCTCTACCTTGTCGAAGGGACCCCGGGCGCCGGCAAGACGACGCTGGGCCTGCAGTTCCTTCTCGAAGGTCGGGCACTCGGCCGAAAGGGCTTGTACGTCACGTTGTCGGAGACTTCCGACGAGCTTGCGCAGGGTGCGATGTCGCACGGGTGGGGACTCGACGGCATAGAAATCTTCGATCTCGTGAGCGACGAGGGCCTCAGCGCAGACGCCGAGCAGAGCATCCTCAACCCCTCCGATTTCGAGTTGGGCGAGACGATCCGCAACGTCATGGCCCTGGTGGAACGCGTGCGGCCGGAGCGGGTCGTATTCGACAGCCTCTCGGAGCTGCGCTTGCTGTCCCAGAACCCGCTGCGCTATCGGCGGCAGATCCTGGCGCTCAAGCGCTTCTTCCTGACGCAGCGCTGCACCGTGCTCTTGCTCGATGACAAATCGGCTGGTGCCGGCGACATGCATCTGCACAGCATTGCACACGGCGTGATCCATCTCGAGCAGAACACCGGCACCTACGGCCCCGACAAGCGTCGCCTCCGCGTAGTGAAAATGCGCGGCGTGAGGTTCCGGGAAGGCGAGCACGACTTCAATCTGGATCGGGGCGGACTGCAGGTGTTCTCGCGCCTGGTGGCCAACGAGCACGGCCGCGAGCATGCGAGCGAAGCCGTGAGCTCCGGCAATGCCGAGCTGGACCGGCTCCTGGGCGGCGGGCTGGTCCCGGGCAGCAACTTGCTGTTCGCCGGCCCCGCCGGCGTCGGCAAGACGACCACTGCCGTGTGCTGTGCGGCTGCCGCCATGCAGCGCGGGGGCAAGGCGGCATTCTTCCTTTTCGACGAAGGAATCAAGACACTCCTGATGCGCTCGCGGGCCCTGGGACTGGACATCGAAGAGTACAACGCGTCGGGACAGCTGGATCTGCACACGATCGACCCGGCGGCGATTTCCGCCGGCGAGTTTTCGCATCGCGTGCGCGATGCGGTCGAGCGGCGGGGTGTCGGCACGGTCGTGATCGATACGCTGAACGCCTACCTGGTCGCGATGCCCGGCAGCAACTTCCTGCTGCTGCAGATGCACGAGCTGCTGACGTACCTCAATCTGCAGGGGGTGACGACCATCCTGGTCCTGTCCCAGCACGGCCTTTCCGGCGAGGTTCCCAACGATGTCGACCTGAGCTATCTGAGCGATTCGATGCTGCAGTTCCGGTACTTCGAGGCCCGTGGGCAACTCCTCAAGGCGGTGTCGGTGATCAAGAGCCGCACCAGCGCGCACGCCTCCACGATCCATCAATTCAGGCTCAGCCCGAGCGGCCTCGAGATAGGTGAGGCGCTCACGGATTTCGAAGGTGTCATGGCTGGCGTTCCGCGCTATCGCGGACAGACCTCGCTGCTCGGCGGCGCCGAACAGGCGTGACGGCGTGGAGAATCGAATACTCGTCCTGGCGCCGTTCGGGCGCGACGCCCGGGTCATCACTGAAGTACTCGCGGCACGGCGGGTCGTTGCACACATCTGCGAAAGCGGCGACGCGCTGGTCCGTGAAATGTGCCAGGACTCGGCGGCGACGATCCTCACCGAAGAAGCGCTGGGCGACGGCATCGTCGATGCGCTGCGCGAGATGCTCGCGAGCCAGCCGCCATGGTCCGACTATCCGTTCGTCGTCTTGGCGGCGCGGCAAACGCTGCACCGGACCGATCGTGCCCGGTCTGCGCTGCAGGAGCTCAGCAATCTGGTGCTGCTCGAGCGGCCGGTCAACCCCGACACCCTGGCGAGTGCTGCCGAGTCCGCATTGCGGGCCCGGCAGCGCCAATACCTCACGCGCAAGCATCTTGCCGAGTTGGAGGCATCCAAGTTGAGCGTCGAGCAGCTCAACGACAAGCTCGAAACCCGGATCGCCGAGCGGACCGCCGACCTCGCGAGCGCGAACGATCGATTGATGCGCGAGATCCTGGAGCGCGAACGCGTCGAGAGTTCGCGGGTCCAGAACCAGAAGATGGAGGCACTGGGCCGCCTGACCGGCGGCATCGCCCACGACTTCAACAACCTGCTGCATGCCGTCAACCTGAACTTGCAGTTGATCGAGCGGCTGACTGTCAAGGACGACCGCGTTCGCCACTACGCGCGCCGGGCCAAGGAGGCCGTGGACCGCGGCTCGCGCCTGACCGGTCAACTGCTGTCTTTTGCGCGCACGCAGAGCCTGGTGCCCAAGCTGCATGACGTGAACGATCTCATCCGCAACATGGCCGAATTGATTTCGATATCCGTGGGCGCCCATGTCAAGCTGTCGCTGACGCTTTGTCCCGGGCCCGCCTACGTCGTCGTCGACGCCGCCCAGATGGAGATGGCCATCCTCAATCTCTCGGTGAACTCGCGCGACGCCATGCCCCTGGGCGGGATGCTGGAAATCCACACGCAGATGGCGGCCTCCGGCACCGAAGCCGACGCCAGTCCCGGCGGCGCCGTCGCCACCGCGTATCCACTGGGCTCGGTCAGCGTCGCCGTGCGCGATACGGGCGAAGGGATCCCGGACAACCTGCTGGGCAAGGTGTTCGATCCGTTCTTCACGACCAAGCAGCACGCCGGTACCGGGCTCGGCCTGAGTCAGGTCTACGGATTCACGCGGCAGTCGGGCGGCAATGTGGAAGTGCAGAGCGAGGTCGGCGCAGGCACGACGATCAAGCTCTGCTTCCCGCTGGCCCCGGCGCCGAAGGAAGCGGCCGAAGCCATGCTGCGCGGACAGAACGCCGCGATGGCGTTGCAGGCCGAGATCCTGGTCGTCGAAGACGACCCCGCCGTTCGCCGGAGCATGGTCGAATGCCTTCAGGTGCTTGGCTTCCACGTCCGTCAGGCCGCGGATGGCGCTGCGGGCCTGACCGAGTTGAAGAAGGCGCGACCGGACCTGCTGCTGGTCGACTATCTGATGCCGCGCATGAACGGCGCGGAACTGATCGCCCATGCACGCGAGATGTACGTCGATCTGCCGATTCTCATGGCGACCGGCTACGCGGACATGAACGCCGTCGAGCGCCTGATCGGCCCGCACTCGGTGCTCGCCAAGCCTTTCGACCTCGACACCATGGGCAAGGCGGTGTCGATGGAACTTCGGCGAAAGCGCCCGCCGTCCTAGGCACCTCGGCCGCGCGCCACCAGGTCATGCCGCTCGACTCGAGGATCGTCGATTTTCCTTCCTGGCACGCCCCAGGTTGGCCGCGATCATGGCCGCGACCAACGTGACCAGCCACGAGAAATACACCCAGAGCAGGAACATCGGGAACGCCGCGAAGGTCCCGTAGACCGCCTTGTAGGTCGGCACCTTGGCGAGGTAGCCGGCAAAGCCGCGCTTGCCGAACTCGAAGGCCAGGCTGGCGACCAGGCCACCGGCGAGGGCATCGCGCAGGCGCACCTGGGTGTTCGGGACGAGGTAGAACATGCTGGTCAGCGCCGTCAGGACGAGCAGCAGCGGGCCGAGATCGAACACGAAGGCGAGCGAAGCGGGCAGCGCGCCGATCCAGCCCAGCGAGGCGCCGAGCACATGGGAGCTCGCCCACAGGCTCAGGCCGAGGACCGGCGGCCCGACCGCCAGCATCAGCAGGTACAGGCCGACCCGCCTGAAGAACGGCCGGTTGCGCCGCACCTCCCACATCTGGTTCAGGGCGTTCTCCACGGTGAGCAGCATCGCCACCGCCGTGCAAAGCAGCAGCAGCGAGCCGACCCAGGTCAAGCCGCTGGCGTTGGCGGCGAACCGGTTCAGGTACTGCAGGACCGTGCGCGCGATATCGGCCGGCAGCAGCGGGCTCAGCAGGAACTCCTGGATCGCATCCTTGAATCGCCTGAAGACCGGGAAGTGCGTGAAGAGCGCGAAGCTCGCCGCCAGCAAGGGCACGATGGACAGCAGGGTCGTGAAGGTCAGGCTCCCGGCGACCTGGGGCAAGCGCTCTTTCCGGGCGCGCTGGATCGTCATTCGGGTCAGGGTGAACATGGGTCGCGGCAAATGAGATTCGGCCCGCCGATTGTGAAGGCTGCGGCCGCCGGCCTCGGGGTTCCTCTTGGTTGTCCGGGCCGGCGTTCCGGGCTACGCTGCGCGCGACCGAGGATCTTCATGACCACATTGACGGACACGGCGCCAGACCACCAGGACAGCGCCATCGGTGTGCAGCGCCATCTCGCCGAGCTCGACGCCCAGGGCTACACGGTCATCCCCGACTTCCTGCGGCCGGACGATCTCCAGCGGGTCCGCGCGGGCCTCGCACCGCACCTGGGCAGCCACACCGGACGCAACAACTTCGAGGGCGTGCGCACCGAGCGGGTCTACACGCTGGTCGGCCGGGGCCGCTGCTTCGAGGACATCGCCGAAGACGCGCGCGTGCTGGCCCTGCTCGACCGGCTGCTGGCGCCGGGCTGCCTGCTGACGGCGAGCCAGGCGATCTGCATCCATCCGGGCGAGACGCCGCAGCCGATCCACTACGACGACTCGTTCTACCCGGTGCCGCGCCCGCGGCCCTCCATCAGCTTCAGCACGATCGTCGCGGTCGATGCGTTCACGGCCGAGAACGGCGGCACCGAGGTCATTCCCGGCAGCCACCGCTGGAGTGACGCCCAGATCATCGGGGCCTACGACGGCCGCGATGCCGACGCGCCGATGCCCTCCTCGCTGGAGCGCATGCTGGTGCCGATGGTCGTGCCAGCCGGGGCCTGCATCTTCTTCCATGGCACCCTGATGCACCGCGGCGGCGCCAATCGCAGTGCGGCGCCGCGGCTGGCGTTCTCTAACCAGTACTGCGAACCCTGGGCGCGAACCCAGGAGAACTTCTACCTCGGCATCCCGCCGGCGCTGGTGCGCGGCATGTCGCCGCGCCTGCAGACGCTGCTCGGCTACGAGATCATGCCGCCCTTCATGGGCCACGTCACGGCGTCGCATCCGGCCAAGGTGCTGCAACCCGACCATGTCAATGCCGTAGCCGCCGCGCCTCGCGACGGCCGGCGCGAGGAGGAGAACCCATGACACACCCCCTGGACCGGCTGATCGGCGACGAATGGCCGGCCTTCGCGACCGACGCCCAGCTGCGGGCCTTCGAAGCCACGCCCTATGCCGAGCGCATCGCAGCGCAGAGCACCTACGAGGCCCTGCAGCGCGGCGCCGCCTGCGACCCGGACGCCGATGCCATCTTGTTCCTGCCGCAGGCGGAGCCCGACGAAACGCCGCTGCGCATCAGCCATCGGCAGTTCGTCGGCCGCGTGACGCAGGCCGCGAACCTGTTCACCGAACTCGGCGTCGGCCCCGGCGACGTCGTCAGCCTGCTGCTGCCGCTGGTTCCCCAGAGCTTCTTCTGCCTGTTCGGCGCCGAAGCGGCCGGCATCGCCAATCCGGTCAATCCGCTGCTCGAGGCGGGCCAGATCGCCGAGATCCTGCGCGCCGCCAACACCAAGGTGCTGGTAGCGCTCGGCCCGGTGCCCGGAACCGACATCTGGGCCAAGGTCGAACGCATCCGCGACCAGCTGCCGGGCCTGAAGGCGATCGTCGTGGTCGGCGGCGAGAGCGACCCGGCACGCGCCGTGCACGGCTTCGACGCGCTGGTGGACCGGCAGCCCGCCGACCGGCTGCTCGGCGGCCGCCAGATCGCGGCCAGCGACACCGCCGCCTACTTCCACACCGGCGGCACCACCGGCATGCCGAAGCTGGTGCGCCATACGCACGGCAACCAGGTGTACCAGGCCTGGGCCGTGAGCCTGATGCTGCACGTGCGCGCCGGCGCACCGCTGCTGTTCGGCTTGCCCCTCTTCCACGTGGGCGGTGCGCTGACGCAGGGCCTGGCGCAACTGAGCGCGGGCGGCACGATCGTGGTGCTGTCGCCGTCGGGCTGGCGCAACCCGGTGGCGGTGCGCAATGTCTGGCGGCTGGTCGAACGCTTTCGGCCCGAAGTGTTCGGCGGTGTTCCGACCGTGCTCGGCGCGGCGCTCAACGTGCCGGTCGACGGCGCCGACGTCTCGAGCATCCGCATCTGCTCGGGCGGCGGCTCGGCGATCCCGGTGCCGATCGGCAGGGCCTACGCGCAGCGCTTCGAGGTGCCGGTGGTCGAGGTCTATGGCATGACCGAGACCTCGAGCGTCCACACCCTGGCCTACCTCGACCGGCCCATCCGCCTGGGCTCGGTCGGCCATCCGGTGCCGTACAGCCGGGTGCGGATCGTCGAGGTCGATGCCGAGGGGCGCGCCACGCGCGACTGCGCGGTGGGCGAGAGCGGGGTCGTGGCGATGAGCGGGCCCGGCGTGTTCAGCGGCTACCTGAGCGACAGCCACAACCGCGAGGCCTTCGTCGCGCCCGGCTGGGTGAACTCCGGTGACCTCGGCCGCCTCGACGCCGAAGGCTACCTCTGGATCACCGGCCGCGCCAAGGACCTGATCATCCGCGGCGGCCACAACATCGACCCGATGGCGATCGAAGAGGTCTTCTTCCAGCATCCCGCCGTGGCGCAGGCCAGCGTCGTCGGGCAGCCGGACGTCTATGCGGGCGAGCTGCCGATCGCGTTCGTGCAGCTCAAGCCGGGCGCGGCGGTCGAGGCGGCCGACCTGCTCGCCTTCGTTGCCGCCGGCACGCCGGAACGCGCAGCGCTGCCGGTCGAGGTGCTGTTCGTCGAGGCCCTGCCGCTGACCGCGGTGGGCAAGGTCTTCAAGCCCGCGTTGCGATGGCAGGCGGCGCAGCGCGTGGCGTTGCGCCTGCTGTCGGACTTGCAGCAACCCGATCGAGAACTGACTGTCGAGGTCGGCGCCCACGCGCTGCACGGCAGCCTGGTCACGGTCGCGGTCACCGGCGTGGCCACGGGCGATCGCGAATCGGTCGCGCGGCAGATCGATGAGCGCCTGGACCCGCTGGTCCTGAAGCACGAGACGGTCTGGCGCTGAGCCCGGCGTGGCTCAGCGCCACTGCAGCAGCAGCGACCAGGGCTGCCGGCTCATGTGGCGATCGACGCAGTCGGCCGTGCCTGCAGTGCAGCCGTCGCTCAAGTAGCTGGGGTCGAGCCGCCGGGTCCCCGGCGCAAAGGCCAGCCGGCGCAAGGTGACGGACTGCAGCACGTTGCCGCCGATGGCATCGAAGCCCAGGGCATCGACCGCCACCACGACATCGCAGTGCATCGGCAAGGCGCCGCCGCCGGTGCGGCGGGCCGCCAGCGCCTCGCCGATCTTCTCGAAGCTGTCGAACCCGGCACCGGTGCCGCGCGCCTGGCAGACCAGGTCGCCGACGCGCGGCGGGGTGCGCGTGATGTCGCAGGCGCGCATCGCGTAGGCGGTCGGACGGCCGGCCGCCTCGGCGCTGCCGGCCTGCCAGGCCGCGCCCGCATAGTCGGCATGGGCCTCGGAGAACTGGAACTCGTCCGCGCCGAGCCCGGCCTGGCGCGCGAGCCAGCTCACGAAAGCCGCGGACCAGGGGGTGTCGATCACGGCGACCCGGTCGATCGCGGCCTGCGCGGCGCGCAGCTCGTGCGATTCCAGGCCCTGGTCCGGGCCGACGCCCAGGCCTTGCAGATGGGCGGCCGTGGCCTGGTTCAGCGCCTGCAGCAGGAGTTGCCGATCGGCCGGGCGCAGCGCGCCGAAGCGCACGAGGTAGGGCAGGCGGCCTTGCTGCGGATCGACGGCGCCCCAATAGCCGAGCACCCGCTCCCAGGGTGCGCGGGCCCACACACCGGCGCGCACGTCCTCGGCCTCCGACAGGCCCGATTCGGTGAGCCGGCCTTCGGCATCCATGGCCTGTCCGCCGAAGGCCCGGTGTTCGCGCTCGGCCGCGGCCGCCATGGCCAGCGCACGGGGCGGCGGGGGGGATCGCGTGGCGGTATCGAGGCACAGCGAAGCGGCCCCGGCAGCGAACGGCGCGGCCATGGCCAAGAGAGAAACGGCGACCGGAAGAAGGCGCCGCGGCACGAAATGAAGAGACATTCGGACCCGAGCATAGCCCCGGTGCGCGACTACACTCGGCCGCCCCTCCGACGCCTCCACACCACCATGCGACGCCTCGCCCGACCCGACGACATCCGCCAAGTCTTCTCGATCTACAGCCACGAGAAGGTGGTTCCGTTCCTGACCTACGACCCGATGCCCTTCGCAGACTTCGAAGACGTCTATGCCCAGTTGCTGGTGAGCGGCAGCTTCTTCGTCTGGGAAGTCGACGGCGAGATCGCCGGCTTCTACAAGACCACGCGCTACCCGGGCCGGGTGCGCCACGTGGCCCTGCTCGGCACGCTGGCGGTCGACCCGCGCCGGCACGGCGCGGGCATCGGCCGCGCCATGATGGAGGACGCGATCGCGCGGCTGCGCGCAGAAGGCATCCGGCGGGTCGAGCTTTACGCCGAGAGCGACAACACGCAGGCGTTGCGCTTCTACGAAAAACTCGGCTTCGTGCACGAAGGCACGCTGCGCGACTTCTACAAGCGAGGCGACGAATCGCACTACGTCGACGAGCACGTGCTCGGGCTGCTGCTGGCCTGAATCGCCGGGCGGCGCCCCAGGTCTCCGGAGGATGCGAAACATGGCGCTCAGGCCTGCAGTCGCCGCGCCTCGTCGAGAAGTTGCTGGGCCACCGCCTCGAAAGGCTCCAGGCTCTGGTCGGCGCGGCTGAGCACGACGGCGCCTTCGGTCGAGGCCAGCAGCACCATCGCGAACCGGCGCGCCACCGAGGGCGCCAGCCCGGCCTGCTTCAGCCGGGCGGCCAGCCGCTCGCGCCAGGCGCGGAACACGGCCGTGGCGTGCGCCAGAAGGTCGGCCGAATCGGTCGCCACCGTCACCGCCAGCACCGCACAGCCCGCTTCGCAATTCGAGCGCGTCAGCACCGCGCGCCAGACGGCGAGGAAGTTCCGCACCACCTCCTCCGCGCTGCCGGCCGAACCGCGCTCGAGCACGCCGAGCAGCACCTCGCCGGCGCGATCGACCGCCGCGGCCATCAACTGCTCCTTGCCCTCCGGGAAGTGGTGGTAGAGCGATCCGCGCGGCGCGCCGGTGGCCGCGAGGACCTCCGAGAACGACGTCGCGTGCAGGCCCCGCCGCGCCAGCAGCGCCATCGCCCCCTCGACCATGCGATCGCGAACTTCACCTGCCATGACGCACCGGCTGCCTTTTCGAAGAAGTGTTGACCTGGACTATGACGCCCATCATAATCACGCCGACTATGACGATCGTCATAGTCGATTCGAAGTCAAGGAGCCTTTCCCATGAACGTGGACTCAATCCGGCAGGCGCTGATCGGCGAATGGGCCAGCATCGCGCCCGAGATCCGGCCCAGCGCCGCCAAGAACCCCGACGGCACGCTCAAGCCCTTCTACCTGACGCGCGACTTCAAGGCACTCGACGGCGACCGCTTCGAACTCGCCGTCGTCAATTCGGCCGATCCCTACGGCAAGGTGCCGCTGGCGCGCATCCTGATCCGTGGCCACATGCGCTGGCGCGGCGAGCATCCGGTCGCGCCCGGTGCCCAGAAGGTGGATTTCGTGGCCGACGAAGGCTACGAGGTGACGCCGATGCACCAGGGCTTCGTCGACCTGCTGAACCAGGTGGCGAGCCAGGGCTACGCGCGGTGGGAAGCAGGCGGAGCGCAGAGCGTGTTCGGCAAGGCCTTCGTGCCCTTCGGCCTGGTCGAAGGCCAGCACTTCATGGAGTACGACCTCGTCCACCTCTCGCACGGCCTGCTGTTCTGGGGCGCGCGCAACATCGACGGCCGGGGCTTCGACACCGAGGCCAACCGGCCGACTCACCTGCAGATCCCGTTGGCGCGCAAGCCCTGACCGCGAGACCGGCGCTGGTAAGCTCCTCACCCCGCCGGCGCCCCAGCCGGCGATGACGGAGAAGCGTGCATGGCCGACCCATGGCTACCAAGAGAAGAGTACGTCGCCCTGCAGCAGGAAGTGCGCAGCGGCGAGGCGCAACTCGCACGCCTCGAGCTGGCCTGCGTGTTGGGCGTGGCGGCCCTGTTCGTCTGGCTGGTCCGGGGCGCGGGCGACTATGTCGGCTACCAGGGCCTCGTGTGGTTCCTGCCGATCGTCGTCCCGGCCTACGGCATCCTGAAAACCAGGGCCGTCCGCGCCCGCCTGGCCCTTGTGGCCGACTACCTGGCGAAGCTCGAAGGCCACGCGTCCCCTGGCGAGGAACGTTGGCAGGCCTACCTCGAGCGACAGCGTCCCAGGGCGCGCAGCGGCCTCGCGACGACCGCCTGGCTGCTGCTGCTCGCAGCCACGATCGCGGCGAGCGCCTTCGGTTTCGCGGACTTCCGCGAACAGTGTCCGGGACTGCTGCGCGATGCCTGTCTGCAGGACGCCGGGCCGGACGAGCAGACCGAGGGCGCATAGGCGGCAGCTACAGCAGGAAGGGCACGAAGCGACGCGTGCGCCGCATGTAGTCCCGGTACGCCTGGCCGAAATGCGCGAGGCATTCCTGCTCTTCGCGCAACGCAGTGACGAACAGCAGCACTGTCGCCGCCACCACCAGCGCCAGCCCCAGCCAGGTGAACTGCTGCAGAAAGATGCCCCAGGCCAGGCAGATCAGCGCGGTGTACATCGGATGGCGGATGTAGCGGAAAGCGCCGGCCGTCACGAGCGTGGTCGTCTTCTCGAATCCGATCAGCGCTTCGTCCTGGCGCGCCTCGCCCGGATGGCCGTCGCGCCGCAACAGTCGGAATGCATGCAGCGGCAACCAGACCGAGGCCATGAACAGCACCATCGCCACCCGCTGAGGCAGCGCGCGCGGGTCTGCGCCCCAGACCGGCAGGTTGATCCAGATGAGCCCGAGGATGCACTCCCAGGCGAAGAAGCGGTAGAAGCCGTGCGAGCGTGGACGCATCATCGCGCCGCGCGAGATGTAGAGCAGCGCCGAACTCACGACCACGAAGGTCGGACCATAGGCTGCGAGGGGGAGGAGCATACGGTGCGCCGTCGTCTAGAAGCGCATGCCGACGCCGGCCATCAGCAGGTCGGCGTCGCGGTCGTAGCGCGTGGCCACGCGGTTCCACGTGAGCCGCAGCAGCCATCGCGCATCGAAGCGGTAGCTCGCGGACACCGAGACCAGGCCCGACACGCGGCCGTCTCCGGTGCGGTTGGCCGCGAGCTCGTCGTTCTGGGAGATCGCGACATAGGGTCCGATCCCTGCCGACAGCGCCAGCCGGTCGTCAAAGAAGGCGCGCGTCAGCCACAGCTGCACTGCAAGGCCATCGCGACGGGACTGGGTGCGCCCGCCTTCATGCAGGTAGCTCGCGCTAATGTCCAGGTAGCGGTCGAGCCCGTGCCGATACTCCAGGCCTTGGGCGCTCGCCGTTTCCGAATCGAAGCTGTTCAGGATCGACCTGCCGAGCATCAGCGTGAGTTCATCGCCGGTGACGTTCGAGCTGCGCACCTCGGCGCGCTCGCGCGGACCCGGGCCGCTCGGGGCTTCGAGCTGATAGCCGAGGCCGACGACGATCGCGGTCGTGTCCGGTCCGTGATAGGCCTGCACGTGATTCAACTGCATCTGCGCGATCCAGCGGTTGTCGAAGTAGTAGGCGGCGCGAAGGCTCAGCACCAGGCCCCAGCCATGGGTGTCCGAATAGTTGCCGCCGGCCTCGGCCGCAACCGTATCGAAATAGCGGTACGGACCCGCACCGGCCGACAACTCGAGCCGGTTCTCGCGCAGCGGCAGGCGGCCCCAGAGCTGGATCAACTGCCCGTCGCGATGGTGGTTCGGAATGTGGCCTTCGTTGAGCCAGGAGAAGCTCCAGGCCGCATGACGCCCCAGGCCCTCCCGGTACGTGGCTTCCCAGGAGTAGGTGTCTTCGTCCCTGCTGACCAGCGGCCCGGCGAGCATTGAAAACTCCTGCGCGCGCAGGCCGGACGAACACAGCGCGCAAAGTGCGGCCGCGAAAAGTGCTCTGGCGGGAACAGCGCTCGGGATTCGCATGAGCCTCCATGACGCCTGCCTGCGGCAGCGAACGGGTCGACGCAAGGATAACCGAGCTGACTTCGCACTGACTGCATGCGCGCATGGCTCCTTCGCGTGGAGGTCGCATTCCGCGAGCACCCGGTTCCTAATTGCGTTCCGGCCCGGCGCCAGTTCGCACGCCGAAGGACCGGGGATTTTCAAGGAGAACGCCATGTCATTTGCCAATGCATGCGGCCGACCATCCGATGCGCCGGTCCTGCCCTATCGATCGATGTGCTGCTTCATCGTCCCGCCCGGGGTGCTGAAAAAATACGCGCGCGATGGCGCGATCGACGCCGCCACGCGCAAGTCCCTGCAGGACACCTATGTGGAAACCGAACGCCTGCGCGGACTGCGAGAAGCCCATCGCATCGCGACACTGCGCGACGCGGACCGCTTCCTGGCCGGCGCGGCGGTCCATGTGCCGGCCCAGCATCTGTTCGACTGCATGCATCGCAAGGGACTGCCGGGCAAGGCGGTGGCGGCGCCTGCCGGCGCCTTCAAGACCGTGTTCGACACCACCGCCAAGGTGGTGGAGTTCTACAAGACCGTGATCGGCCGCAATTCGGTCGACAACAAGGGCTTCGACCTGGCGTCCAGCCTGCACTACGCCAGGAACTACGACAACGCGTTCTGGAACGGTTCGCAGATGGTGTACGGCGACGGCGACGGCAAGCTGTTCGGCGAGATGTACCTGTCGCCCGACGTCATCGGCCACGAGCTGACCCACGGCGTGACGCAGAACCTCAGCGCCCTGCGCTACGAAGGCGAGTCGGGTGCGCTCAACGAGAGCATCAGCGACGTCTTCGGCACCGTGTTCAACCAGTGGCTGAACAACTGGGCCGTGACCGAGCCGCGCGGCTGGCTGGTCGGTGCCGGCATCATGGCGCCGACGGCACTGGCCAAGGGCTTCACCTGCCTGCGCGACATGGTGCAGCCCTCGGCCAAGCATTGCCTGTCGCCGCAGCCCGAGCTCTACAGCGAGATCGACCCGACGGCCGACGTGCACGAGAACAGCGGCGTGCCGAACAAGGCCTTCGCCACCTTCGCGCGGGCGGCCGGCGGGCAGGCCTGGGGCAATGCCATCAAGGCCTGGTACGACACCTGCATCAACCGGGCGCTGCGCAGCGACGCCACCTTCAGCGAGTTCGCGGCACTGACCATCGCCTCGGCGCTGAAGATCGGCGGCGCCGCGCTGCAGGCCCAGTGCACCAGCGCCTGGACCGGGGTGGGCGTCACGCCCGCGAGCCCATGACCGAGCCCGCCGATCCCGCCCGGCCCGCGGTGCGCCGCGTGCGCATCGAGCGCCGCGGCGGCCTGGCCGGGCTGGCCGTGAGCGCCGAGCACGACTTCGCGGCGCTCAGCGCAGCCCAGCAGCAGGCATTGGGACGGGTGATCGAAGCGGCGGCGTCGGACCGGCCGGCCAGGTCGCGCGGTGCGCCGCCCGGCCCGGCGCCTGGTGCCGACCGCTTCAGCTATCGCCTTCGCGTCGAGGACGCGGCCGGGGGCGAACAGGTGATCGACCTGCCGGAGGATGCGATGCCCTCGGTGCTCGAATCGCTCGCCAGGCCGACGCTGCCCTGAGGGCTCAGGTCTGGATGAACGCGCCCGGCCCGGCGTCCTGCGGCGCCAGCGGCTCGCCCATCATCTCGCGCAGCGAGGACTCGATCATGTGCGACATGGCGTCGAGGGCCAGGTCGTTGGGGTCGGTGCCGAAGGGCTCCTCGATCTGGGCGCCCAGGGCCTCGAGCGCGAAGAAGGTGTAGGCGATGAAGGCCACGATCACCGGCGTCATGGGGCCGATGGCATCGACCAGTCCGAACGGGAGCAGCACGCAGTAGAGGTAGATGGTGCGGTGGATGATCACGGTGTAGGTGAACGGGATCGGCGTGCCGGCGATGCGCTCGCATCCGCCCAGTGCGTCGGTGAGCCGCCCGAGCGGCCCTTCCATGGCCTGGACCAGCGCCGGTGCGATCCGCCCGGCCTGCCGCCGGTCGCGCAGCCACTCGCCGGCCATGAGCAGCAGCAGCGCGGGCTTGTAGCGTGCCGGGCGCAGGCGGTCGCGGTCTTCGGCGCAAAGCAGGCGCTCGAAGTCCGCCGCCGGATCGGTCCGGCGCAGCTGGTGGCGCAGTGCATGCACGAATGCGATCAGCCGCACCGCCAGCAAGGACGCCTCCGACGGCGCGTCCGCCAGGGTGAGCGCCTGCCGCACCAGCGCCCGCGTGTCGTTGAGCACCGTGCCCCAGAGCGTTCGCGCCTCCCAGTAGCGCGCGTAGCTGGTGCCGTTGCGAAAGCCCAGGAAGATCGCCAGGGTCAGGCCGATCAGCGAGAAGGGCACGAAGTTCAGCGGGATCTTCCACTGGAACAGCCGCCCGTGAAGCACGGTCACGAGGATCGCGAAGGCCGTGGTCGCCAGCAGCTGCGGCAGGATGTCGGGCAGTACCGATCCGCGCCAGACGAACAACAGGCGCAGCCAATGGGGTCGGGGCCTGACGATCATCGGGCGCGCGCCATGTCGGGCCGCGCAGCTCGCGCCCGGTGCGCGGTCACCACCCCTGCTGCTGCTGGCGGCCGCCCTTGATGTTGCCGGCAATGCCGCCGGCGATGCCGCCGATCGCTGCACCCGTCCAACCGTCGCCGCCGGCGATCGCCGCGATCCCGGCGCCCGCCGCGGCGCCAATGGCCGCGCCGCTCATCGTTCCCTGTTGCTGCGGGGTCATGTTGGTGCAGCCCACGAGGAGCGTCACGCTGGCGATGCCCGCCATCCAAGCAAGCGATTTCATGAGGGCCTCCGTCATTTCTTTTGCATTCCGGGCACGGCCATCTCGAACCAGATGATGTCCAGCACCGGGCGCTTCAGCTTGGTCGGGTTCGCGGCATACCAGCGGTCGACGCCTTCGCGCACGCTGTCGAGGGTCTGGCCCTGCATCCCCCTGGCCATCCGCGGCACGATGCTCTGGGCGTCCGAGGGTGGCGTCGCGCCGTTGTAGGCGCGCTCGACCTGGACCATGTTGGCGACACCGACCAGGTAGGCCTTCTTGACGGCATCGCTGGAGGTGGTCCATTGCTCGCCGGTGACCACGGCGACTTCGGCTGCGCGGACCGTGCTCCAGGCCATGCCGATGGCGAGTGCAAAGCTGGCGATCAGGGCCGCGCGTCCCGGAGGGGTCAGTGCTTTCATTGCATCTCCTTGAGGACTTCCCGCTTGCATTCTTCCTCGCAACAATGGCGGGTGCAAGGCCTTTCGACCCTGAATCTTCAGTGGTCGGGCTTCGACGCGAACAGGTTCAGGCCCATCCGCTCCGAGAGGTACTTGGACACCCGCTGGCCCTTGATGCTGTTGCCGGCCTCGTCCAGCGCCGGTGCGAAGGTGCCCAGGCCGCCCTTGCCCGGTATCACCGTGACGATGCCGCCACTGACGCCGCTCTTGCCCGGCAGGCCGATCTCGTAGAGCCAGTCGCCCGAGAGCTCGTAGAGCCCGGCCGTGGCGAGCACCGCGAGCACCCGTTTGCAGATCGAGGCGTCGACCACCCGCTCCTCGGTGACCGGATTGACCCCGCCGTCGGCCAGCGTGGCGCCCATCACGGCGAGGTCCTTCGCGGTCACCTTCAGCGCGCACTGCCGGGTGTAGATGTCGGTGGCCTCCAGCGCGTCGAAGTACATGCGGCCATAGCCCTCGAGCAGCTTGGCGATGCCTCGGTTGCGCAGGTTGGTGGCCGCCTCGGACTGGTAGATCTCTTCGTCGACCTCGAGCCTGCGGCCGGCGAAGCGCGACAGTCCATCCTGGATGAAGCGCCATTTCTCGTCGGCGGTCTCGCCCGGCGCCAGGCTGGTGGCCGCGATGGCGCCTGCGTTCACCATCGGGTTCATGGTCCGGTCCTGGTTCAGCTCCAGGGCGATGACGGAGTTGAAAGGCAGCCCGGTGGCGTTCACACCCAGCTTCCGGCGCGCCTCTTCGGCGCCGATGGCCTGGCAGACCAGGGCGAAGACGAAAGGCTTCGACACGCTCTGGATCGAGAACGCGTGCCCGGCATCGCCGACGGCATTGACCGAGCCGTCGACGCCGACGAGGCAGACGCCGAACAGGTCGCGCGGCACCTTGGCCAGCGCCGGGATGTAGTCGGCGACCGCGCCTTCGTCGATCGATCGGTAGCGGTCATAGGCTTCGTCGACCAGCGCCTTCACGCGCTCGGGCGGCGGCAGGTGGCCGGTGGAAACCAGCGGCGGATCGGTCGGTTCGTCGAGCGGAATCGGCGTGTGCACGGGCTGGGTCCTCCGCGCGCAGCGTAGCACGGGCCATCACCCGCCCGTCCAATCCGAAGCAGAATCGGGCCTCACGCTTGGACTCTCGAAGGATGGACGAAATGGATGCGGAAGAACTCAACGCACGGCTCCGATCGCTCGAGCTGAGGGCTGTCGCCCAGACCGCGGCCCTCGCGGTCCTGCTCCAGGAGCAGCCCAACGCATCGGCGAAGCTGCACATGGTCGCCGAGCACCTGGTCGACGCGCCGCCGATTCCCTTGTCCGATGAAGACCTGGTCAAGGTCGCGGCCTACATCCAGGCGATGCTCGGCGGCCCCTGGATCGACTAGGAAGATGCGGGTGTCGCAAGCTGCCGGTCGAGCAGCACCGCGACGTGGACCGCCTCGCGCTGCGCGCCGTCGGCGATCTGGTGACGGCAGCTGGTGCCATCGGCCACCACGATCGCGTCGGGCCGACACCGCACCGCCGGCAGCAGGCTGGCTTCCGCCATCTGCATCGAGACGTCGTAGTGGGCCGCCTCGTAGCCGAAGCTTCCGGCCATGCCGCAGCATGAGCTTTCGATGAGCTCCGGCTTGGCGCCGGGAATCAGTTTGAGGACATCGAGGATCGGGCTCACCGCGCCGAAAGCCTTCTGGTGGCAATGGCCATGCAGCAGGATCGGCTGGTCCACCGCCTTGAGCGCCAGCTGGAACCGGCCCGCCTTCACTTCACGCGCGATGAATTCCTCGAACAGCAGCGCCTGACCCGCCACCGTGTCGGCCTTGGCCCCGAGCCCCATGACCAGCGTCTCGTCGCGCAAGGTCAGCAGGCACGAGGGCTCGAGGCCGACGATCGCGATGCCGGCTTCCGCCAACGGCATCAGCGCATCGATCAACGCACCGGCCCTGGCCCTGGCCTCGTCCACCATGCCATTGGCGAGGTAGGTGCGGCCGCAGCAGTGATGACCGCCGTCCTTCTGCACCGTGTGCAGCAGGTAACCGGCGGACTTGAGCACGCGGGCAGCGGCCCAGGCGTTCTGGCTTTCGAAGTTGCCATTGAAGGTGTCGACGAACAGCACCGCCACCTTGCGGCCTTCTCGCGCCGCGGCAATGGCCTGCTCGCGGCTGGCGAACGTCGAAGCGTCGGCAGCGCGCCAGAAGGTGTCGCTGCGCCACACGGGCAGCGATCGCCGGGCGGAAAGGCCCAGCACCTTTTCACCGAGCCAGCGTGCAGCCGGCACGCTGTTGCGCAGATTGAGCAGCCACGGCATCCGGCTGGCCAGGTGGGCATAGTCCGGCAAGCGGGCGATGAGCCGGTCCTTGAGCGTGTGGCCGTGCTTCTTCTTGTAGTGCGCCAGGAACTCGATCTTCATCTTCGCCATGTCGACGCCCGTCGGGCAGTCGCGCTTGCAGCCCTTGCAGCCGACGCACAGGTCCATCGTCTCGTGCATGGCCTCGCTGGTGAAGGCATCGGGGCCGAGCTGGCCGGAGATGGCGAGGCGCAGCGTGTTGGCGCGGCCGCGTGTCAGGTGCTGCTCGTCGCGCGTCACGCGGTAGCTCGGGCACATCGTGCCGGCGTCGAACTTGCGGCAATGGCCGTTGTTGTTGCACATCTCGACGGCCTTGGCGAAACCGCCCGTGAGGTCGCCGCCGGTGCCCGGCGCCGTGGTCGCTTCCGTCACCGGGTCGGCCTGCACGTTCCATGCGGACCAGTCGAGCACCGGCGTGAGCGGGATGCGCCGGTAGGGCTTCGGTGCCGTCGCCGGCGCGAAGCGGAACAGCGCGCCGTCGTCCATCTTCGGCGGATCGATGATCTTGCCGGGGTTGAAGAGATTGATCGGGTCGAGCTTCTGCTTGATGGACCGGAAGGCCTCGTTGATCGCCGGGCCGAACTGCCATTCGATCCACTCGCCGCGGCACAGGCCGTCGCCGTGCTCGCCGCTGAAGGCGCCCTTGTACTTGCGCACCAGCGCGCCCGCTTCCTCGGCGATGGCGCGCATCTTGGACCCGCCATCGGTGCGCATGTCCAGAATGGGCCGCACGTGCAGCGTGCCGACCGAGGCGTGGGCATACCAGGTGCCGCGGCTGCCGTGCCTGGCGAACACTTCGGTGAGGCCGTCGGTGTAGTCGGCCAGATGCTCGAGCGGCACCGCGCAGTCCTCGATGAAGCTCACCGGCTTGCCGTCGCCCTTGAGGCTCATCATGATGTTGAGGCCGGCCTTGCGGACTTCCCACAGGTTCTTCTGCGGCGCGTCGTCACGCATCTCGACCACGCTGCCGGGCAGGCCGAGCTCGCCCATCAGGTCCACCAGATCCTTCAGCCTGGGCAGCAGCGAGGCCTTGTCGCCGCCTGAGAACTCGACCAGCAGGATGGCGGCGGGCCGGCCGATGAGCGCGGTCTCGACCGTCGGCCTGAAGGCGGGGTTGGCGAGGCTCAACTCGATCATCGTGCGATCGACCAGCTCGACCGCCGTGGGGCCCAGCTTGACGATGTGCTGCGCCGAATCCATGGCCGCTCGAAAGCTCGGGAAGTTGACGACGCCCAGCACCTTCGCGCGCGGCAGTTCCGAGAGCTTGAGCGTCAGGCTGCGGGTGTAGGCCAGCGTGCCTTCGGCGCCGATGAGCAGGTGCGCCAGGTTGACGCTGCCGTCCGCCGTGTAGGGCTTCTCGCTCTGGTTGTCGAAGATGTCGAGGTTGTAGCCGGCGACCCGGCGCATCACCTTGGGCCAGCGCGCGTGGATCTCGCCGCGGTGCTGGAGCACCAGCTGCCGCACATGCAGCGCGATGTCGCTGGCCCTCGCACCCAGGTCCGAGACCGGGCCGAAATCGACCAGTTCGCCGTCGGACAACCAGGCGCTCGCACCGGCCACGTTGTGCACCATGTTGCCGTAGGCGATGGAGCGCGAGCCGCAGGAGTTGTTGCCCGCCATGCCGCCGAGCGTGGCTTGCGCGCTGGTCGACACGTCGACCGGATACCACAGCCCGTGCGGCTTGAGCCGCGCGTTGAGGTGGTCGAGCACGATGCCCGGCTCGACCGTGGCGGTGCGGCGGTCGAGATCGAGATCCAGCACGCGCCGGAAGTGCTTGCTGTTGTCGATCACCAGCGCTGCGCCGGTGGTCTGGCCGCACTGGCTGGTGCCGCCGCCGCGTGCCAGCACCGGCACCTTGAGATCGCGCGCCACGTCGATGGCGGTCGCGATGTCGCGCTCGGACTTCGGCACCAGGACGCCGACCGGCACGATCTGGTAGATCGACGCATCGGTCGCATAGCGGCCGCGCGATGCGTCGTCGAAGAGCACCTCGCCTTGGGTCTCGGCCGCCAGCCGCCTGGCCAGCGCCTCGCAGGTTTCGTTGGGGGGAAGGACTGTACCGGCTGGCTGCAGATGGCTGGCGGGCTCGATGCGCATGGGGTGGGCTTCAGGTCTTGGCCGCTGGGGCCCGTGGATAGATTTCGCCGGCGCGCAGGAGCTCCAGCACGGTGTCGCGCTTGCGGTTCAGGTGCTCGACCAGCACCTGCCGCATCGCGGCGGGGTCGCGGGCGCTCAAGGCTTCGATCATTCGCTCGTGCTCGGCCACCGCGCCGGCCCACTTGGCTTCGTTCTGGTTGGTGCGAAAGCGCAGCGACTGCACGCGCGCATTGACCGCGCGGTAGGTGCTGGTCAGGACCGGGTTCTTGGCAGCGTCGTTGATCGCCGCATGGATGCGGGCGTTGATCCGGTAGTAGCCGGAGAGGTCGCGGCGCGCGAAGCAGGCCATCATCTCGTAGTGCAGCGCGCGCACTTCGGCCAGCTCGCCGTCGGTGATGCGCTGCGCCGCCAGTTCGCCGGACATGGCCTCGAGCATCGACAGCAGCTCGAAGGTGTTGACCACGTCGGCCTCGGTCAGCTTGACGGCCACCGCGCCGCGGTTGGGCAGCAGGTCGACCAGCCCCTCCGCCGCGAGCAGCTTGATGGCTTCGCGCAGCGGCGTGCGCGAGACCCGCAACTGCTCGCACAACGCGCGCTCGTTGAGCTTGGCGCCGGGCGCGATCTGCCCTTCGATCAGCATGGTTCGCAAGCGCGACGCGACCTGGTCATGCAGCGCGAGGCGCGAGATTTCTATCACTTCGGCCATGGCTTCGTTTCCTCTGAGATGCATTTTGAATGCAAATTCACCATGCATCAATCATTGTGCGTAGGGGATAACGATCATGATTTTTTGTGTTTTGAATGCAAAACTGAAAGAGAAAGGACGGCCCCATGCTTCAACTCGACTCCCATCCCACCGGCAGGCACTTCCTGCAGATCCCCGGTCCGAGCCCGGTGCCCGACCGCATCCTGCGCGCGATGAGCCTGCCCACCATCGACCATCGCGGGCCCGAGTTCGGCGCGCTCGGCCGCAAGGTGCTGGCCGGCATCCGGCAGGTCTTCAAGACGCAGCATCCGGTGGTCATCTATCCGGCCTCGGGCACCGGGGCGTGGGAGGCGGCGCTGTCGAACACGCTGAGCCCCGGCGACCACGTGCTGATGTTCGAGACCGGCCACTTCGCCTCTCTCTGGCAGAAGATGGCCACACGCCTGGGCATCTCGACCGAGTTCCTCGCCTATGGCGGCACGGACGCGCAGCTGCCGCAGGCGGCGGGCTGGCGCCACGGCGTGCAGGCCGACCTGATCGAGGCCCGCCTGCGCAAGGACACCGAGAAGAAGATCAAGGCCGTCTGCGTGGTGCACAACGAGACCTCGACCGGCGTCACCTCCGACATCGCCGCGGTGCGCCGCGCCATCGATGCGGCGGGCCACCCCGCCCTGCTGATGGTCGACAGCATCTCCGGCCTGGCGAGCGCCGACTTCCGCCACGACGAATGGGGCGTCGACGTGACCATCAGCGGCTCGCAGAAGGGGCTCATGCTGCCGCCGGGCATCAGCTTCAACGCCATCTCGCCGCGGGCGCTCGACACAATGAAGAGCGCGAAGCTGCCCCGGTCTTTCTGGGCCTGGGACGAGATCGTCGAGATGAACAAGGACGGCTACTGGCCCTACACGCCCAACACCAACCTGCTCTACGGCCTGTCGGAATCGCTGGACATGCTTCTCGGCGAAGGGCTGGACAACGTCTTCGCGCGCCACCAGCGCTGGGGCGCGGGGGTGCGCGCCGCGGTGAACGCCTGGGGCCTGCCGATCCAGTGCGCCGACCCGGCCGTGTACTCGCCGGTGCTCACCGGCGTGATCACGCCCGAGGGCATCGACGCCGATGCATTGCGCCGCCTCATCCACCAGCGCTTCGATCTGTCGCTCGGCACCGGGCTGGGCAAGCTCAAGGGCCGGATGTTCCGCATGGGCCACCTCGGCGACAGCAACGACCTGACGCTGGTCGCGATGGTCGCCGGCGTCGAGATGGGCCTGAAGCTCTCCGGCGTGAAGCTCGCCGGCAGCGGCGTGCAGGCCTCGATGGACTACTTCGCCGGCCACGCGGCGCCGGCCGCGCTGCAGAAGGCGGCCTGAGCGCCGGCACGTCATTCAAAACAACGGAGACAACATGCAAAGACGTTCCTTCATCCAGGCCGCGGGCGCCGCTGCGGCCGCCCTGGGCGTGCCCAGCGTGTTCGCGCAGGAATGGCCCACCGGCCCGGTGCGCATCGTGGTCGGCTTCCCGCCGGGCGGCGGCACCGACGCGCTGGCCCGCGTGGTCGCGCAGAAGCTGTCCGTGATGTGGAACCAGACGGTCATCGTCGAGAACAAGGGCGGTGTCGCGGGCGTGCTGGCCGCCGAATACGTGTCGACGCAGCCGAGCGACGGCAGCACGCTGCTGATGGCGCACATCAACAGCCACGCGCTGGCGCCCAGCCTGCAGCCGAAGCTGCGCTACGACGTGCAGCGTGACTTCGTGCCGATCGTGCTGGTCGGCGTCACGCCCAACCTGCTGATCGCCAGCCCGACGCAGAAGGCCGTGACGGTGAAGGACATCGTCGCCCTCTGCGCCGCCGAGCCCGGCAAGGTGAGCTTCGGCTCGGCCGGCGCCGGGTCGGCGCAGCATCTGGCGCTGGAGATGTTCAAGCTCCAAGCCAAGGTCGATGCGCTGCACGTGCCCTACAAGGGCAGCGGGCCGCTGCTGGCCGACCTGATGGGCAGCCAGATCCAGTACAGCTTCGAGACCATGACCGCCGCGACCCCGCACGTGAAGAGCGGCAAGGTGATCGGCGTGGCGCAGACGCGGCTCAAGCGCGCCAAGGGCCATCCCGGTATCCCGACCATGCAGGAACAGGGCTTCGAGGGCTTCGAAGCCACCACCTGGTACGGACTCGCCGGCCCCGGCAAGCTGCCGTCGGCCATCGCCGACAAGATCAACCGCGACGTCAACACGGTGCTGGCGATGCCCGACGTGCAGGAACGCCTCGACACCTACGGCGCCGAGGACGGCGGCGGCTCGCGCGACAAGTTCGCGAAGTTCATCTCGAGCGAGATCGACAAGTGGGCGCGCGTGGTGCGCGACGGCAAGGTCAAGGTCGACGCCTGAGGGCGGCTGCCGCGCTAGGGCTGATTCAACTGCGCGTAGGGCACGAAGGCGGCGCCGCCCCAGTTGGCCTGCAGCAGGACGCCCTTGTCGGTGAACTGGTAGGTGGAGACGAAGGGGTTGAAGGAGGTCGACATGTCGGCCGACGCGCCCGCGGTGTTCAGCTTCATGGTGGCGTCGGCCGACGCGGCGACGTCGGCGCCTAGCTTGCGGAACTGGTCGAACACTTCGCGGTTCTTGAACACCATCACCTGCCGGAAATCTTTGTAGCCGATGCCCGGCCCGGTACCGGCGCGGGTTGCGATCATGAAGGTGTTCGCCCGCGTCGCGTTGTCGACCAGCACGCCGGTGCCGCGCGCCCCGACGAAGAGAAGGACGTTGATCTGCGAGGAGTCGAACACCGCGTAGCCGACCGCCTTGGCCACTTCATCGCGGGCCTCCGGCTTTTGCGCAAAGAGTTCTTCGAGCGTCCTGTCGCGCATGGCGAGGATCTCCGCCTTGGCTTTCGGGACTTCGGCCGCCGGCAGCGTGGGCTGCACCGAACTGGCACCTTGAGTCGATCCCGAGGCGCAGGCCGACAGCAGGACGGGCAGCAGGAAGAGCATCCAGGCAAGACGGTGCATGTCGAAGTCCTAAGGAGCGAGCCAGGGGCGGCGGCTCGGGCGTGCCATTGTGCCGCGTCGTCGCATGGGGCGGGGTGCATTTCGGACAGGCGCGGCGGGCCCTACACTCCGCTATTCCATCCATGCATAGCGCTTCCGGATGACCGCATCCGCAAGGGCCAAGGAGTGTTGTCGTGCCCATCGACCTGCCCACCGCCGCCAGCCGGCGCAACCACCTGTCGCGCCTGGGGCGCCATCTGCAGCGCTCGGTGCTGGCGACCTGCCTGCCCGCCGAGACGCTCGAGGCGCTGGTGCCTTGCGCCGGCAGCGGGCGCTCCACCCTGATCGCCGCCGCCAGCGCGGCCGCCGCGGCGGCCGGGCCCCGGGCCGACGCCCTGGACGCGGCCCTGAATGCGCGCCACCAGGCGGCAATCCGTCGCCTCGAAGGCGAATCTGACTGCGACAGTCTCCGGGCCTGCTGGATCGAGGCGGCGCGCTCGCCCGCCATGCCGGCCACCTACTGGGCGCTGCTGACCCACCCGCTGGCCGACCGCACGCTGCGCCACCTGGCCTTCGGCGACGTCGAGATGCTGCGCCAGGCGGCCGAGCCCGTGCCGTCCTTGCCGCTGCTGCTGGAGCGGCGCTCCGTGGCGCCCCGGCGGCTCGGCGCGCCGGCGCCGGCCGCCGACCAGATCGACCTGATGGTGCAGGCCGCCCTGGCCGCCCCCGACCACGGACGGCTGCGGCCCTGGCGCGTCATCGAGTTCGGGGCCGACTGCCGCGCGGCATTGGCCGACCTCTTCGAGCGCGAGAAGCGTCGGCGCGACCCGCTGGCCAGCGCCGCGGACCTGCGCAAGGCGCGCGAACATGCGCTGCAGCCGCCCTGCCTGCTCGGCTTCGTGGTCTGCGCCCGCCCGCGCAAGCGCGTGCCCGAACGCGAGCAGCTGCTGGCCGCCGGCGCCGCCCTCGGCAACCTCCTGAATGCCGCCCAGGCGCTGGGCTTCGGCGCGATCGTGCTGAGCGGCGACCGCTGCTTCGACCCCCAGGTCGCTGCCGAACTACGGCTGGCCGACGGCGAATTCCTGGCCGGCTTCGTCAGCATCGGCAGCGTGCTGCAGACGCCACCCGAGGCGACGCGTCCGCTGGCGCAGGACGCCTGGAGCTGCTGGTATCCGATGCAGCATGCCGCAGCCTCTTCGACCGAGAACGCGCCGTGATGCCGGACGCGCTGCCGGGCCGCAGGGCCGATGAACGCATGGCCTGACGGTGTTGCTATCATCGCTATTCCCAAATTGAATAGCGATCGAGAGGAACCGGCCATGACGATTTTCCCGAGGCTCCGCAGCGCAGCCCTGGTCGCGACGCTGTTGCTGGGCAGCGCCGCCTGCAGCGCGCAGGAATTGATCGTCTCCGCGGCCGCCAGCCTGACGAACGCCTTCCAGGCGGCCGGCAAGGCCTTCGAGCAAGCCCGGCCGGGCGCGAAAGTCACTTTCAATTTCGCGGCATCGGGTCCGTTGCTGGCCCAGATCCAGCAAGGCGCGCCGGTCGACGTGTTCGCTTCCGCCGACCAGGAGACCATGAACCGCGCGGCCGGCGCCAATCTGATCGCGCCGGCGACGCGGGTCGACTTCGCGGCCAACACGCTGGTGCTGATCGTGCCCGCGGCCTCGACCCAGGCTCCGAAGCAGCTGGGCGACCTCGCGAACCCGTCGTTCCAGCGCATCTCGACCGGCACGCCGGCGACGGTCCCGGTCGGGCGCTACACCATGGAGGCGATAGACAAGGCCGGCCTCACGGCGCAGCTGCAATCGCGCTGGATCTATGGCGAGAGCGTGCGCCAGGTGCTCAACTACGTGGCACGCGGCGAGGTTGATGCCGGCTTCGTCTACCGCACCGACGCGCTGATCGAGCCCGAGAAGACCCGCATCGTGCTGACGATCCCGACCACCACGCCCGTGACCTATCCGATCGCGCAGATCGCCAGCAGCAAGAACGCCGCCCTGGCCGGCGAGTTCATCGCCTTCGTGCGCAGCGCCCCGGGCCAGGAGATCCTCCAGCGCTACGGCTTCTCAAAGCCCTGACGCGACGCCAGGCAGCACGTGCACGCCTTGTTCGTCCCGCTCTGGCTGACGCTCAAGGTCGCACTGTTCGCCACGCTGATCGCCGCGGCCATCGGCATCGCGCTGGGGTGGTGGCTGGCGCGCCGGCCCTTTCCCGGCCGCAGCATCGTCGACTCGCTGCTGATGCTGCCGATGGTGCTGCCGCCGACCGTGATCGGCTACTACCTGATCGTGCTGATCGGCCGCAACGGCATCCTCGGCCAGTACCTCGACCGCTGGTTCGGCATCAACCTGATCTTCACCTGGCAAGGCGCGGTGATCGCGGCCTCGGTGGTCTCGCTGCCGCTGGTCTACAAGGGGGCGCGGGCCGCCTTCGAGGAAGTCGACGGCCGTTTCGCCAACGCCGCGCGGACCCTCGGTGCCGGCGAGCTCGAAGTCTTCCTGCGGGTGTCGCTGCCGCTGGCCATCCGCGGCATCGCGGCCGGCGTGATGCTGGCCTTCGCGCGCGCCATGGGCGAGTTCGGCGCCACGCTGATGATCGCCGGCAACCTGCCCGGAAAGACGCAGACCCTGTCGATCGCCGTCTACGAGGCGGTCCAGGCGGGCAACGACAGCCAGGCCCTGTGGCTGACCCTGGTGATCTCGCTGGTCTGTATCGTGGTGCTCGTGGCCTCGGGCCGGTTGCTGCAGGCGAGGCACTGAGATGGCCGCGCTCGAAGTCCAGCTGCAACTCACCTTGCATTCGCCCGACCGCAGCTTCGAACTGGACGTCGATTTCAGCGCCGCGTCGCAGCGCACCGCATTGATCGGGCCGTCGGGTTCCGGCAAGTCGACCGTGCTGCAGGCCATCGCCGGCCTGCTGCCGCAGGCGCGCGGCCGGGTGCGGGTCGGCGGGCACGTTCTGCTGGACACGCCGCGCGGCATCGACCTGCCGGCACGCGAGCGCCGGGTGGGCGTGGTGTTCCAGGACTATGCGCTGTTCCCGCACATGACGGTGGAGCAGAACCTGCAGTTCGGCCTGCGCCGCCTCGGCCAGCGTGTGGATGCCGGGCACACACGGCGCGTCGACGCGCTGATCCGGCAGTTCGATCTCGCGAGCGTTCGCGGCGGCCTGCCACGCAACCTGTCCGGCGGCCAGCGGCAGCGCGTGGCGCTGGCCCGGGCGCTCGCCATCGAGCCCCGCCTGCTGTTGCTGGACGAGCCGTTGTCGGCGCTGGATTCGCCGTTGCGCAAGCGGCTTCGACACGAGTTGGCCGAGATGCTCGAGCGCGTGCAGGTGCCGACGCTGCTGGTGACGCACGATCCGCAGGACGTGGAAGCGCTGGCGCAGGACGTGATCTGTATCGACGATGGTCGCATCGTCGATTGCGACCCCCTTCCAGGAGCTGTTTGACATGCCGCTGATCCGATGGGCCTTCTGGCTGCTGCTGTCGTTCGCGAACGCCTCGCCCGCCTTTGCCCAGGCGAGCGCCAGCGTGGAAGTATCGGGCGCGGTGCAGAAGAGCCTCGACCTCGATGCCGCCGCGCTCGCGGCCTTTCCGGCGGCGGCGATCGGACAGTTCACGCAGTCGCGCAGCGGCTCCGGCGCGGACTCCCGGAGCACCGTGCGCGGCGTCAGGCTGGCGGCGCTGATCGAGCGGGCCGGGCTGGACTCGGCCGACCGCAACGCATGGAAGTCGCTGGCCGTCATCGCGACCGCGACCGATGGCTATCGCGCCGTGTTCTCGTGGCCGGAGATCATGAACACGCCGGTCGGCGAAGGCGTGCTGGTGCTGTTCGAGCGCGACGGCAAGCCGCTCGACGAGCGCGAGGGCCGCATCGCGCTTATCTCCGCGGCCGACCTGAAGACCGGCCCGCGGCACGTGCGCAACCTGAAGCGCATCGAGGTGCGGGCATTGAACTGAAGCCCTCGCTCCGATGCCTTCAGCGCACCGCGTCGTCGACGCTCCAGTTCGCATAGACCGCCGCCGGAAGGTCCGGCGAGCCCACCTGCGCGAGCAGGTCGCGCACCCGGTCCTTGACCCGCGCCAGCACCAGCTCGGCCCGGCGCGCGCGGACGAAGGCGGCGAAGTCGCACAGGGCCTCGATGGTGGTGGCGTCCAGGTCGGGCGACTCCTCCAGACTCAGCACGAAGCGGTGCAGGCCGGGCGTGGCGTCGATGCGGTTGCGGATGCTCGCGAACACCGCCTCGGCGTTGCCGAAGAAGAGCGGCACCTCGGGCCGCGCGATCAGGGTGGCGGGCGGCACCACCGCCTCGGGGTGGCGCGCCGTGTCGACGTAGTCGTGGCTCTGGCCGAGCCGGCCGAGCCAGCTGACCGTCGTGCGGGCGAAGCCCCGCAGCAGCAGCAGCAGGCTCACGCCGATGGCCGCCAGCAAGCCGTCGAGCACCCCGAGCAGCAGCACCGCGACCACCGCCACGACCGAGATCAGCCGGTCGCGCCGCCACCTGAAGTACGGCTTGAGCACGGTCGGGCTCAGGCTGTGGCTGACGGCGTGGATCACGATCGCGGCCAGTAGCGGCTCCGGTATGTGCGCGATCCATGGCAGCAGGGTCAGCACCGCGATCAGCACCACCAACCCGGCGATCGCGCCGGCCGCACGGCTCTGCGCCCCGGAGGACTCGTTGGCCGAGGTCGCCGAGTAGCCGGCGCCCACCGGCATCCCCTGCAGCAAACCGGCGCCGATGTTCGCGACGCCCAGCGCCAGCAGGTCGCGGTTGATCGACACGTTGTCGCCGTGCCGCAGCGCGAAGGTGCGGATCGAGCCATAGGACTCGGCATAGAGGATCAGCGCCACGGCGAAGGCCAGCTCGCCCAGGCGGAGCCAGTGCGCCCGGTCCAGCGTCGGCAGCGCCGGCTCGCCGAGCCCGATCACGATCGGCCCCACCGGCGACACGCCCCAGGCCTGGCACCAGCCGGCGCGGTCGAGCAGGATGCCCGCGACGATCACGAGCAGCGCCGCCGGCACGGCGCGCCAGCGCGCCAGCACCCGCATCAGCACCAGCGCCATGGCCGCCATCGCGGCGCCGGCCAGGTTCCACTGCCGCCAGCCCGCCGCCAGCTCCGCGACCAGCGGGAAGAAATCGCCATGCCCCGGATGGACCACCAGCACCTTGGGCAACTGCTTGACGACGATCGTCAAGGCCAGGCCGAGGGCGAAGCCGCGCAGCACCGGCTTGGCGATCAGGCTCGAGACCGCCCCCAGCTGCGCCAGCGCCGCCGCCACGAAGAACAGGCCGGCCAGCAGCACGACGCCGACGCTCAGGGCGGCGCGGGTCGCCGGATCCGCCGCGCCCATGGAGTGGGTGGCCGCCAGCAGCACGGTGGCCGAGGACGAGGTGGCCGACACGATCGCGAAGCGGCTGCTGCCGAGCAGCGCGTAGACGAACAGGCCCACCAGCAGCGCGATCACGCCCGCCTGCGGCGGCAGCCCGGCCAGGCCCGAGTAGGCCACGGCCTCGGGCAGCAGCAGGCCTGCGATCGAAGTGCCGGCCACCAGGTCGGCGAGGATGCCGGACGCCTTCGTCATGGCCTGCGATGCCTGTTGCGCCACGCCTGCGGCGCACAGCCGAACTGGGCGCCGAACCAGCGCGAGAAGGCGCTATGGCTGCCGTAGCCCAGCATGGCGGCGATCTGGCCCATGTCGTAGTGCGGGTTGGCCAGGTAGCGTTGCGCGAGCTCGCGGCGCACCTGGTCGAGCAGCGCCGTGAACGACAGCCCCTCGGCATCCAGCGTGCGTTGCAGGGTGCGTATGCTGCGGCCCAGTCCCTGCGCCACGCCGGCGCAGGTGGCGCGACCCGAGGGCAGCAGCAGGTAGATGGCACGGCGCACCTGCTGGGCGCTGCTGGCGTCGCGGTTGCCGAACTGGGTGTCCACCAGCGTCTGGGCGTAGCGCGCCAGCGCGGGGTCGGCCAGCAGGTTGGGCTCGTTCAAGTCGGCCGCCTTGCAGACGATGCCGTTGAACTCCGCATCGAACTCCACGCGGCAGGCGAACAGGCGCTTGTGCACGGCCAGGTCCCTCGGCGCCGAGTGGCCGAAACACACGCGTTGAGGCCGCCAGCGCTCGTGCAGCAAGGCCGCGCAGGTGCGATAGAGCACGCCGATCGCCAGGTCCACCGACTGCGGCATGGGCCCCGGGGCCACGATGTCTTCGCGCAGGATGACCAGGCTGCCCGCGTCCTCCATCTGGATGGCCAGCGATTCGTTGAGCAGGTGCGAATAGGCGATCAGCGTGGCCAGCGCCTGGCGCAGGGTCGCCTGGTGCAGCAACAGGAGGCTCAGCACGCCGAAGTGCGACAACTGGCGCGATTCGGCCATGCGCAGGCCGAAGGTGTCGCACTGCGTGGCCTCGGCAGCGTCTTCCACCAGTTGCGCGGCCACCGCGGCCTCGATCAGCTGGTCCGGCTCGCGAACCAGCGCTCGCCGCAGGCCGGCGCGGCGCAGGGCCCGGTCCGCGTCGCCGCCCAGGGCGTGCATGACCTCGGCAAAGCCGGTCAGGGCCGCTGCTCGCACCAAAGTCACCATCTGCGGCCGCTCCTGGGGAAACCCGTACTGGCACGAAGAGTACAGCCGGTGGCACGAAATGCAAAGCGTGGAAGCCCCCTCGTTCCTACAGTTGCGCCACTGGACGACAGATCCAATCCCGATCTTCCCGATGGAGACAACGATGCGTATCGAACCACTGACTTGCGCCATTGGCGCCGAAGTCTCCGGCGTCAGCCTGGCCGACGCGGCCCATGACGCCGACCTGTTTGCCGAGATCAGGGCCGCGCTGCTCCAGCACAAGGTGGTGTTCCTGCGCGGCCAGGACATCGCCCGCGCCGACCATGTGGCCTTCGCGCGCCGCTTCGGCGACCTGGAAGACCACCCGGTCGTCGGCAGCGACCCCGACCACCCCGGCCTGGTGCGCATCTACAAGTCGCCCGAGAGCCCGGCCGAACGCTACGAAAATTCCTGGCACGCCGACGGCACCTGGCGCGAGGCCCCGTCCATGGGCGCGGTGCTGCGCTGCATCGAGTGCCCGCCCGTGGGCGGCGACACCATGTGGTCCAACATGGCGCTGGCCTACGAGAGGCTGCCTGCGTCCATCAAGGACCTGATCGCCCCGCTGCGCGCGCGCCACAGCATCGAATGCACCTTCGGCGCGGCGATGCCGATCGAGAAGCGCCACGCGCTGCGCGCCCAGTACCCGGACGCCGAGCACCCCGTGGTGCGCACCCACCCCGAGACGGGCGAGAAAGTGCTGTTCGTGTGCGGCTTCGCCACCCACCTCACCAACTTCCACACTGCCGCCAATGTGCGCGTCGGACAGGATTTCGCGCCGGGCTCGGCGCAGCTGCTCCAGTACCTCATCAGCCAGGCCGCGATTCCGGAGTACCAGGTGCGCTGGCGCTGGAAGCCCGACGATGTCGCCATCTGGGACAACCGCGCCACGCAGCACTACGCGGTGATGGACTACCCCCCCTGCCATCGCAAGATGGAACGCGCCGGAATCATCGGCACCCCCACCGCCTGACCCTTAGCCCCCAAAGAGAAACCACCATGAACTTCCTCGACGGCCACCTGTTCCCCGAGAACATGCAACCCCTGATCATCACCGCCGCGCCCTATGCGCCTTCCTACGTGCCCTCGGATTTCCCCGGCGAAATCGCGGTGACGATGGAAGAACAGATCCAGATGGCGGTGGACTGCTACAACGCCGGCGCCACGGTGCTGCACCTGCACGTGCGCGAACTGGACGGCAAGGGCAGCAAGCGGCTGTCCAAGTTCAACGAACTGATTGCCGGCGTGCGCGCCCGGGTGCCGGACATGATCATCCAGGTCGGCGGATCCATCAGCTTCGCTCCCGAGACGGATGGCGCAGCGGCCAAGTGGCTCAGCGACGACACGCGGCACATGCTGGCCGACCTGGACCCCAAGCCCGACCAGGTGACGGTGACCATCAACACCGCGCAGATGAACTTCCTGGAGCAGTTCGACCACCGCGACGTGCAAGGCAGCTCCCTGGAAGACCCGGCTGTCTTCAACGCCTACAAGGAAATGACCGTGCCCGCGCAGCCCGGCTGGGCCGAGGAGCACATCCGCCGCCTCACTGCCGCGGGCATCCAGAGCGAGTTCCAGTGCTACAACCAGAACAGCCTCGAATCCGTGGAGCGTCTCATCCGCCGCGGCATCTACAAGGGCCCGCTGGTGCTGAACTGGGTGGCGATCGGCGGCGGCATGGATTCGCCCAACCTCTACACCCTGGCCAACTTCGTGCGCGGCGTGCCCGATGGCGCGGTGCTGACGGTCGAAAGCTCGGTGCTCAACACGCTGCCCGTGAACATGTGGGGCATCGCCGCGGGCCTGCACGTGCGCACCGGCACCGAAGACAACCTGTGGAACCAGACGCGCACCGCCAAGATCGGCACCGCCAAGCAGATCGAGCAGCTGGTGCGCATCTCGGGTGAGCTGGGCCGCCCGATCGCGACGGCGAAGCAGGCACGTGACATCTGCCGCATCGGCGTGTTCTACGACACGGCGGAAGAAGCGCTGGCAGCCAACGGCTTCGCACCCAACGCCGCTGGCCGCCAGCAGGGCTTCCTGCGCAAGGCCGCATAAAAACACACCCCGAGGAGACAAGCCATGCAACGCCGTTTTTCCCTTGTTGTCGCCGCCGCTGCCCTTTTGTGCACGAGCGCCGCGATGGCCTTCACCGACAAGCCCGTCAAGCTCGTGGTCCCCGCCCCGCCGGGCGGCACCATCGACGTGTTCGCCCGCATCATCAGCGACCAGCTCTCGCAAGAGATCAACCAGCCCGTGATCGTGGAAAACAAGCCGGGCGCGGGCGGCGCGGTGGCCATCAAGTACATGCTCTCGCAGCCTGCCGACGGCCAGGTGCTGCTGGTCAGCGTGACCAACGTGCTGACCGAATCGCCGCACGTGGTCAAGAGCGGCTTCGACCCGCTCAAGGACGTGAAGCCCATCGCGGAGATGGCGCGCTCGTACATGCTGTTCATTGCCGCGCCGCAGTTCCCGGCCAATGACGCGAAGGAAGCCATCGCCTACGTGAAGGCCAACCCCGGCAAGGTTTCAGTGGCCTCCTACAGCCCCGGCACCTCGTCGCAGTACGCCAGCGCCATCCTGAACAGGAAGGCCGGGCTGGACATGGAGCACGTGGCGTTCGCCGGCTCGGCCCCTGCGCTGGCCCAGGTCATGGGCAACCAGATCCCGCTGATGTTCGATGGCTCGGTCACCTCCAAGCCGATGATCGCGGCGGGCAAGGTCAAGCTGCTGGCCGTGGCCTACAAGAGCCGCATGCCCGAATACCCGAACGTGCCCACCATGGCGGAGCTCGGCTACCCGGAAGTGAACTTCAGCAACTGGAGCGGCGTGTTCGCCTCGTCGCAGACGCCCCCGGCGCTACTGGCAAAGATCCACGCGACACTCACCAAGATCAACGCCTCGCCCGTCGTGCGGGCGCGCTACGCCAGCACCGGCTTCGAGCCCATCACGGAATCGCGCACGCTGGAACAGGCCGCGGAGGACGTGCGCACGGAATACGAGCGCAACGGGGAGATCGTGAAGGCCTTCGGCATCAAGCTGAACTGACCCGCCAACCGCACGCTGCCGACGCTCAAAGCAACCAGTCGATCGGCAGCCAGGAGCCGATCAGCACCAGGGTGCGCTTGAAGGCGCCGGTCTCGGGGTCCACGGTATAGACCCGGTCGCCCTCGTGCCAGAGGATGCGGCCGTCGTCGTCCAGGCTGAGGCGGTAGGCCAGGTCAGGCGATGAGCCCTGGACCACCGCCGCCAGATTCCTGGCCATGGTCTCGCTGTCGATGACCAGGCCCATCTCGGTGTTCAGCTTGGCCGAGCGGGGATCGAGGTTGAACGAGCCGACGAAGATGGCGCGGCCGTCCACCGCATAGGTCTTGGCATGCAGTCCGGCGCTGGAACTGCGGCCGGTCTCCCGGGCCCGCTTCGTGATGACGGCGGCCTCGGGCCTGAGTTCGTAAAGCTGCACGCCGGCCCGCAGCAGGGCCTTGCGGTGCTTGCTGTAGCCCGACTGCACAGACATCTCGTCGGTCGCCGCCAGCGAGTTGGTCAACACCTCGACCTGCACCCCACTGCGCGCGAGCTCGGCGAGGAGCTCGGTGCCCGGGTCGCCCGGCACGAAGTAGGGTGAGATCAGCGCCAGCGAGGCGGTCGGCCGGCCGAAGGCGGCCCGGAGCCGGGGCAACAGCTCGACCCCCCGCAGGTCCGGCGGGTCGAGCGTCTTGCTCGGATCGTCGTTGATCACGGCGGCCGTGGTCCATTCGGTGTCCAGGCGGCCAGCCATGAGGTTGCGCACCATCTCGGTGTTGGCGATCGCGCCGACGATCTTCGCCGCCGCGGGGTCCTCGCGGATCGCCCGCGCCCGCTGCGCGAGGGCGTCGCGCGCCTGCGGCTGAACGCCCGCCAGGATCAGCTTCGCCGGATAGGCCGACGCACTGTTCCAGAACAGGTCGAACTCGTTCGACACCTGGCCCACCACCGCCCCGATAGCGATGACGTCGAGGTCCACCAGCCCGGTCCGATCGCCGGTCTCGAAGTACTCGTCGGCGATGTTGCGCCCACCCACCACGGCCACCAGGTTGTCGACCGTGAAGGACTTGTTGTGCATGCGGTGGTTGACGCGGCTGAAATCGGTGATGAAGCCGAGCGCCTTCGAGCCGCGGCTCACGAAGGGGTTGTAGAGGCGCACCTCGACGTTGGGCTGCGAGGCCAGCAGGGCCAGGATCGAATCGATGCTGCGGGTGGTGTTGGCATCGTCCAGCAGGATGCGCACGCGCACGCCGCGCTCGGCCGCCCGCAGCACCTCCTCGTAGAGCAGGGTGCCGGCGGCATCGTCGTGCCAGATGAAGGTCTGGATGTCGATCGAGCGCGCCGCGTTGCGCACCAGCGCGACCCGTGCGCCGAAGGCGACGCGGCCGTCCTGGACGGCGACCACGCCGGTCTTGCCCGGATGCTGGCGGGACTGCGGCATGATCGCGCGGCCCAGCGGCGTCTGTTCGGACGGCGCCAGCGCGTGGGTGTCTGGGCGGTCCTGCAGCGGCGGGAGGCCGGCGCAGCCGGTCAGCAGCGCGAGCAGGACGCAGCATGCCCATGCGGCGGCGCAACGAAGGGCGTGCTGCATGTTCGACCCTCCTCGCCCGCTAGGAGCGGAAGACCAGCAGCAAGTTGTTCGCGGGCATGCCATGGCGCTCCCGCAGGACCAGTCCGGCCCGCCGCGCCTCTGCCGCCACCTCGTCCAGTTGGCGGATGCCCCAGGAGGCGTCGCGGGCCCGCAGGCTCCGGTCGAAGGCCAGATTGCTCGGCGCCGGCGGAACATCCGCTTCGAAATAGGGGCCGTAGGTGATCAGCAGGCCGCCGGGAACCAGGTGCCGCGCGGCGCCATCCATGAGGGCGGCGCATGCCGCAGCCGGTGAGATGTGCAGCATGTTGGCGCAGTAGATGGCGTCGAAGCGCTGGCCCGCGTCGAGCGACAGCCAGCGGGGCGACATCACGTCCAGCAGCAGCGGCGGCCTGAGGTTGGCCAGCCCCGACTGGGCCACCCGCTCGGCGATCGCGGGCAGCATCGCCGCGTCCGCGTCGCTGGGCTGCCAGTCCCATTGGCCGAGTGCCGCGGCGAACCACGCAGCATGCTGGCCGGTGCCGGAGGCGATCTCGAGGGCGGCACCGCGCTCGCCGAGGACGCGGCGCAAGACGTCGAGGATGGGCTGCTTGTTGCGGTCGGCGGCCGGGCTGCTTGGAAGGTCTGCCATCCTGGTCGGGCGATCAGCCCTCTATTGCCGGGCCATCGCCATGTGCAGGGCATCCTCCGGCGCGATCAGATGGTCCACGCTCTCTGCGGCATCGGCGATGGCGAGCTGCACGCCCTTGACCCGCCCGTTGAACGCGTTGTCCTTCGGTCCGTAGTCGGGGGACACCGGCGCGCCGCTGTCTTCGCCCACATCGCAACCGTCGTCCGCCGAGAAGACCATCGCCTGGGTCATCGGAACGGAACCCTCGCCGGCCTTCTTGCCGTCGACGAACAAGGTCACCTCACCGCCCTTGCCGAGACCGCCGCCGGCGTAGGCGAACTCCATGCGCACCTGGTGCTCGCCGGCCGGCAGCGGCGCTGCGGCCTCCACGAAATAGTGGTTCACCCCCGCCAGGTTGTAGCAGTACTTGAGCTTGCCCTGGTGCACGTAGAGGCTCCAGCCCCCGATGTTCGCGCCCTGGGCAACGATCACGCCGTGCGCGCCGGAGCCCGGGACCTCGATCTGGGCCGTGACGGAGTGCGATTTGTTCTTGATGTTGAGCACGCAGTTCTCCGACAGCCGGCTCATCCCGCCGAGCAGCAGCTGCGTCTTTCCCCTGATCAGGACGGGCCGGCCCGCGGTGTCGGGATTCAACTTTTCGACCACCCGGTCGTCGATGGGCAACACCTTGTAGCGCGAGGCCTCGATCAGCCACAGGCGCTGCAGATCGTGCAGCTTGCCGGGCATCTGCTTGGACAGGTCGCGGGCCTGGCTCCAGTCCTTTGTCGTGTCGTAGAGCTCCCAGACGTCGTCGTCGAGCGGCACGGTCTTGCGACCCACGAGGACCCACGGCGTCCCGTGCTTGGTGACGGCCGTCCAGCCCTTGTGATAGATGCCCCGGTTGCCGAACATCTCGAAGTACTGCGTCTCGTGCCGTTCCGCCGCATTCGCGTCGTTGAAGGTGTACAGCATGCTGACGCCCTCGAGCGGGTCTTGCGGCACGCCGTTGACCTCGACCGGCTCGGGCAGGCCTGCCGCCTCGAGGATCGTCGGCGCGATGTCGATCACGTGATGGAACTGCGAGCGCAGCTCGCCCTTGGCCTGGATGCCCTTCGGCCAATGGACGATCGTCCCGTTGCGTGTGCCGCCCCAATGGGAAGCCACCTGCTTGGTCCATTGGTAGGGCGTATTCATGGCGTGGGCCCAGCCCACGGCATAGTGGTTGTACGACTCCGGGCCACCCAGCTTGTCGTAGCGGGCCATCAGGAACTCGGGCGTTTCGAGTGCGGCCAGTCCGTTGAAATTGGCCATCTCGTTGTAGGCACCGTTCAATGTGCCCTCGGCGGAGGCCCCGTTGTCACCGACGATGTAGTAGACGAGCGTGTCGTCGAGGATGCCGAGCCTCTCGAGGCTGTCGAGCAGGCGGCCCACATGATGGTCGGTGAACTCCATGAAGCCCGCGTAGACCTCCATCTGCCGGCGCAGGATCGGCTTGAGCGCTTCCGGCATCGCGTCCCATGCGGGAATTTCCTCGTGCCGTGCAGTGAGTTCGCAATCGGCCGGGATCACGCCCAGGGCTTTCTGCCGGGCGATGGTTTCCTCGCGCAGCCGGTCCCACCCCTGGTCGAACTTGCCCTTGTACCTGTCGGCCCACTCCTTGGGTACGTGATGGGGTGCGTGCGTGGCGCCGGGCGCGAAGTAGGCGAAGAACGGCTTGTCGGGCGCCAGCACCTTCTGCTGCCCGATCCATGACATGGCCTTGTCGGTCATGTCCTCCATCAGGTGATAGCCCTCCTCGGGGGTCTTCTTCGGCTCGACCGGATTGGTGCCTTCATACAAGCTCGGATACCACTGGTTGGCTTCGCCGCCGACGAATCCGTAGAAATACTCGAAGCCGCCACCGCCGGTGGGCCAGGCGTCGAACGGGCCGACCGAACTCGTCTCCCACACCGGCACCTCATGGCATTTGCCGAACTGCGCCGTCGAGTAGCCGTTGAGCTTGAGCGTACGGGCCAAGGGGGACATGGAGTTGGGAAGCACCGAGCTGTAGCCCGGGGCCCCGGTGGCGATTTCGGTGATGCCGCCCATGCCGCAGGAGTGGTGGTTGCGCCCGGTCAGCAAGGCCTGTCGCGTGGGCGAACACAGCGCGGTGGTGTGGAAGCGATTGAACTTCAGCCCGCGGGCGGCCAGCTTTTCCGCATTCGGCGTCTGGCAAGGGCCGCCGAAGGCACTGGACGAGCCGAAGCCGGCATCGTCGATCAGGATGATCAGCACGTTGGGTGCGCCCCGGGGTGGGCGCAGTTGATCGATCGGCGGAAAGCGGGTGTCGGGGTCGCGCGCGTCGTAGGTGATCAGGCCGGGCCTGGACGTGTTGCGCATCGGCAGATGCGTACGAATTCGCGCTTCATTCAAATCCTGCTTGTTCGGCTTGGCTTGAGTGCTCACGACCTTCTCCTCGATGGATTCGATGGAGCGTTTTCACATGCGGACGCGCCCGCCCCTGGCGCCTCCGCTTTCGGGTGGAGGCGAAAGCGTACGCGAAACCCGTCCCGTCCGCCACAGGAAATTCCGGCCGCATCGCGGCCGCCTGGCGATCTATGTGGGCGCGAACAGATTCCGGCGCCCCACCTCCGCCGGGCTGCGAACCCCGATCAGCGCCATGTTGCGCATGATCTCGGACGCCAGGATGCCGATGGCGTGCGCCACGCCGGGCTGCCCCGCCACCGCGCCCGCGTAGTTGAAGGGCCGGCCGACGAAGACGAACTTCGCGCCCAGCGCCAGCGCCAGCAGTACGTCGTTGCCGCGCCGGAAGCCGCTGTCGATCATCACGGGATAGTCGTTGCCCAGCGCCTCCACGACCGCGGGCAGCACTTGCATCGGCGACACCGCGCCATCGAGCTGCCGCCCGCCATGGTTCGACAGGATGATGCCGTCGGCACCGTGCTCGCGCGCCTGCAGCGCATCGCCGGTTGCGAGAATGCCCTTGACCACCAGCCGCCCCCGCCAGCGACGCCGTATCAATGCGAGGTGCTCCCAGTTCAGGTGGTCGCGGGCGCCGAAGTCGCGCAGCACGCGCGACGAGAGAATCGGCGCGCCGCGCGTGGACTGCGAGTTCTCGAAATGCGGCATGCCATGCAGCAGCAGCGTGCGCAACGCCGTCCCGCACAGCCAGCCCGGATGCGTGAGCCCGTCCAGCGCCAGCCGCAGGCTCGGACGCAGCGGCGTGGAGAAGCGGGCGCGGATGTTGTTCTCGCGGTTGCCCGACACCGGTGTATCGACCGTGACCACCAGCGTGCCGAAGCCCGCCTGCTCGACCCGGTCCAGCAACTTGAGGATGCGCTCCGGCTCGCCGGGCACATAGGCCTGGAACCAGGCGGCCGGGTTGGCACGCGCGACCTCCTCCATCGGTATCAGCGACGTGCCGCTGAGGATCATCGGCACATCTGCCGCCGCCGCGGCCCGCGCCTGCACCAGGTCGCCGCGGTAGGCCGACAACGCGCTGATGCCCATCGGCGCGATGCCGAACGGCGCCGCGTAAGTCCGGTCGAACAGGTGCGTGGCGAGCGTGCGGCCGGAGGTGTCGGTCAGGATGCGGGGCAACCACGAGAAGCCGTCGAAGGCACTGCGGTTCGCTCGCAGCGAGCGATTCGATTCGCAGCCGCCGCTGACGTAGGCAAAGATCGGCGCGGGCAGGAAGCGCCGTGCGGCCTGCTCGAAGTCGTCCAGCGACAGCACGCGGCGCAGCCGGCGCGGCAGCTTCGGTGCGCCGCTGCCGGCGGGCGCCGATGAACTCGGCGCCGCGAAGCGCTCCAGCCCGGGCGATGTCGTGGTCATGGCGGCACTCACACCGGCAGGCCCTTGGCGCGCAGCGTGGCGTCGAATCGCTCCGGGTCGGACTTGCCGGCCTGGTTGTCGGCACGGATCTTCGCTTCCTTCACCAGATGCGCGCGGCTGCGCGCCAGGATGTCGGCGCACTCCGCCGCGGGAATGGCGATGACGCCATCGGCATCGCCGACCACCAGGTCGCCGGGCAGCACGGCCAGGCCCGCGCAGGAGACCGGCACGTTGATCTCGCCGGGGCCGTCCTTGCTCGGACCGCGATGCGTGTGGCCGCGCGCGAAGATCGGCATGCCCTCCTGCGCCCATTCGCACAGGTCGCGCACGGCGCCGTCGATCACCAGGCCGCCGAGCCGCTTGAAGAGGCAGGTGGTGCGGATCAGTCCGCCGACCAGCGCCTGCGACACGTCGCCGCCGCCATCGATCACCAGCACGTCGCCGGGCTGCACCATCATGAGCGCCTTGTGGATCATCAGGTTGTCGCCGGGCCGCACGCGCACCGTGACGGCCGGGCCGCACAGCACGGTGTCGAGCCGGGCGTGGTACTGGCGCAGGCCGATGGTGCCGACATTGCGGCTCATCGCGTCACCGATCGCCGCGACCGGAATATCGCGAAAGGCGGCGACGACGTCGGCCGACGGCCCCTCGGCGCGGGGGTGGATGCGGTAGCCGGCAGGCCACTGGACGGTTTCGTTGCTCATGGAATGGAATCTCCGAGGGCGGACAGGGATCAGGCAAAGACCTGGGGGTTGACGCAGGCGGATGGATCGACCGGCGCGCCTTGAAGCCAGCCGAGCACGTTGCGCGCGGCGCCGCTCGCCATGCCCGCGAGCGCGGCCGGGGTGGAGCCGCCCACATGCGGTGTCAGCACGACGTTGGGCAGCGCGGCCAGCGGGCTGCCGGCCGGCAGGGGCTCGACCGCCATGGTGTCGAGGCCCGCCGCACGCAGCTGGCCGCTTCGCAGCGCGGCGACCAGCGCCGGCTCGTCGATCACTTCGCCGCGCGCCGTGTTGACCAGCATGGCGCCGCGCCGCATGGCTTCGAACTGCGCTGCGCCGAGCAGGTTGCGGGTGTGCGGGTTGAGCGGCACGTGCAGGCTGAGCACGTCGACCTGCGGCAGCATCGCGGCCAGCGACGGCATCAGCCGCACGCCGTCGACCGGACACTGGCCGCCCGCCAGCGCCGGGTCGAAGGCCATGACTTCCATGCCGAGCGCCAGGCAGACCGTGGCCACGCGCTGGCCGACCTGGCCGAAGCCGACCAGCCCGAGCGTCTTGCCATGCAGCTCGACGCCATCCTGCGCCCGCGACCAGCGGCCCGCGTGCAGCTCGGCGTCCATCCAGCCGATGCGGCGCGCGGCCGCGAACATCAGGCCCAGGGTCATCTCGGCCACCGACTGCGCATTGGCGCCCGGCGTCACGTAGACCGGGATGCCGCGCGCCGTGGCCGCGTCGACCTCGATGTTGCTGACGCCGACACCATGCTTGGAGATGACCTTCAAGCTCGGACAGGCCGCGATCGCGCGGGCCGAGAGCCGCACCGTGCGCGAAATCACCGCATCGACCGGCTCGGTCGCCATGATGCGTTCGACTTCCTCGGCGCTGTCGGGGTCGGCGAGGTAGATGACGCGCGCGCCGCCCTGCGCCAGCAGCTCGGCGCCGGCCGGCGCCAGCTTGGGCGCCGTGACCAGGATGGTGAAGTTCATGTCAATCCAGCTTGATGTTGGCTTCGCGGATCAGCGCGCCCCATTTCTGGTGCTCGCTGCGGATGTAGTCGGCGAACTGCTTCGGCGTGCCTTCGGCCGCCGCCGTGCTGCCTTCGAGCGCCAGCTTCTCGATCACGTCCGGGCGCTTGAGGATCTTCTGCACCTCGCTGTTGATGCGCTCGACCACCGCTTGCGGCGTGCCGGCCGGCGCGACCAGGCCGGTCCATGTGATCGCGTCGAAGCCCGGATAGCCCAGCTCGGCGACCGTCGGCACCGCCGCCAGCTGCGGCACGCTCTTCAGCCGCTGCGGCGAGCTGATGGCCAGCGCGCGCACCTTGCCGCCCGCCAGCTGCGGGATCGCGACCGGCGTGTTGGCGAAGTTCAGTTCCACCTGGTTGCCGAGCAGGTCGGTCATCGCCGGGCCGGCGCCCTTGTACGGCACGTTCAGGATCCGGATGTCCGCCCGGCGCTCCAGCATCTCGCCGGCCAGGTGGCCCACGGTGCCGTTGCCGGCCAGGCCGATGCGCAGCGACTCCGGCTTGGCCTTCGACGCCGCGACAACGTCGGCCAGGGTCTTGTACGGCGACGACGCGTTCACCAGCAGCACCACCGGCTGCGATGCGACCGCCGCGATCGGCGCGAAGTCCTTCAGCGGGTCGAAGGGCATCTTGGCGTACAGCGCCGGGTTGATCGCCAGGTTGGCGGTCTGGCCGAGGCCGAGCGTGTAACCGTCGGGTGCCGACTTGGCGACGGCGTCGAGCCCGATGTTGCCGCCCGCGCCGGGCTTGTTGTCGATCACGATCACCCAGCCGGCCTGGGTCGAGAGCTTCTCGGCCACGAGGCGGGCCACGAAATCGGTGCCGCCGCCGGGCGGGAAAGGCACCACCAGCTTGATCGGCTTGGCGGGCCAGGCGGTCTGGGCAAAGCTGCTGCAGGCGAGCAGCGCGAGGGCGGCGCCTGCCAGCCAATGGGGTCGACGGGTCATGTTCATGGTGGTTGTTGTCTCCTGTGGATGGACGCATTCTGGAAACTTCAATTCATTCCGTCCATTCGATAATGTTCATCCACCGATTCTTCGGAGTTATGAATGGACATCCACCTTCGGGACTTGAAGTACTTCGAGTGGTGCGAGCAAATAGAGTGCAAGAACGTGAAATAGAGTGCCTAAACTCTGGTCTCATTTCCCCTGGAGTCGACAAATAGAGTGCCGAACTGAATCCACGGGGCTTCGCGACGCCTGATGCCGTCGGTTGTAGGCCGCGGGCCGGGGCGAGCCATGCTTTTGGCGCGCATGATGGCCACGTTGCTTGCTTGGGGTTCTCCTCGAAGAACTTCATCACGAAGTGGTGGGCAACCGTGACGACCACCGTTTCATTCCGTGTTCGGCAGCTGGTCCTTGGTCTGACCGAGAAGCGCGCTCGCGTCGGCCTGAACGACCAAGGAGTGCCTCGCCCCGATTCTGAGCAACAGACCGAACGGTTCGCGCAGCAATTCCACAACCTGACGATGCTAGCGATGCACGATGGGATCTTCCGAGGCAAACAGACGATGCTCGCCGGCATTGATGCGGCCTCGATCAGGATAGCGGCCAGTGCGAACCCCGGACTCAGGTCCCACTAGCGCGCAGGAATGGCTCGACGAGCGGCGCTGCAGATCGCTCCTGAACCGCCACATCGATTGCTACAAGCGGTCGAGACTGGTGCCGGCGGGCGGGTGCCCCCATTCGTTCAGCTCCCGACAGGACCGTGATGCCCACTCGTTTGCTGGAGATGGCGCGCACCGCATGGACGCGGGATGGGGTCATGGGGCACTCGCCTGATGAGAACGGTTCGCCAACCTTTGATCGCGCGCCCGCTCAGCTTCAAGCGAAATTGCGGATGTTGATGAGTCGTGGATTGCTCACCTGGCGAGCGTTTCGCCGGTCGCTTGGCCGTTAACTCACGCAAGGGGCAACGGTGCTTGCGCTTGCAACCAGTCCTTGAATCAGCCGCAGCCGCGCCGACGACCGCAGCCACGTGATCCCGAACCGACGAGCTTCCGAAGGAATCGGCAACGGAATCTTCGCGATGCGCTGCCCGTCCAGCAGCGGCGACGCGATGTCCGGCACGATCGATACGCCGAGGCCACGGCCCACCATCATGGCGGTGGCCAACAGGGAGCTCAGTTCGAAGCGCTCCTGCGGCACGATGCCGGCGGCGCGCAGGTAGCGATCCGCCTGCTCGCCACCGCCGAGGTTGCGGTCATAGCGGATCAGGGGCGAGGTGCGCAGGAGTTCGTGCGGATCGCGCCGCGCCATCCGGTTCGGTGCCAACAGCACGAGCGGTTCCTTCCGCAACAGCGACCAGTCGAAGGTTTTCGGAACCAAGAAGTTGGGATACAGGCACACCGCCGCGTCCAGTTCGCCCTCCCGCCTCCCCTAAACAAAGGTTCAACACGCCCAACCATCTGGGGAGGCCCTCGACCCGAAAGCTCTAGACCGCTTGCGTTTCGCATTCGGGCAACCGTGCGCGCCAATCCCCAGAGGTCGAATCGCTCGACCGCAGGGCAATACACCCCAACTGCAGTGCCCGGCATTCTTGCTCCCGAGGTGTGAACATTTGCGGTCACGCCCGAATGCAGCCACTAGTTGCCAAAGGGGTCCCAGCCGTGAACTACCTGCCTGTCGTCCTCATCACCGGCGCGCTGACCGGCATCAGCCGCGCCACTGCTCTTGCCTTCGCCCGTGAAGGCCATCGCATCGCCGTCAGCGGCCGACGCGACGAAGCCGGCCAGGCGCTCGCAGCCGAGCTGCGCGCGCTCGGCGCCGAAGCCGAGTTCATCCGCGCCGACGTGCGCTTCGAAGGTGAAGTGCGCAGCTTGGTCGAACAGGTCGTCGAGCGCTTCGGCCGTCTCGACGTGGCGGTGAATATCGCCGGCGCCGAGGGGCAGGCCGGCCCAACCACCGAGCAGTCGGCCGCCAACCAGGCGGTCCTTGACCAGCTCAAGAAGACCTTCGGTAAAGTGCCTCATCTGTATGCGACGTTCGCGCGCTCCGAACACGCGCTGGGTGCCTATCTCGCACTGCAGAACGCCAAGAGCAGCATCGCCCGGATGCGCGTGAGGGAGTAACAGTAAACCTTGTGTCAGCGCGGCCAACGCCTCTCCTTACTGCCGTAGTCCCGTTCGTCGAGCCCGACCGCCACACCACCAATGAGCAAGCGAAGTCGCAGAGAGTCCACCTAGTGACAGGGTTCTCGAAAGGCGCGTCGCCCGTCACGCAGCGACGCGTCCGCGTCCGTTCTCTTCACGGTCACGAGAACAAAAAGCGGCCGACGGCGCAGAACGACCCTGATCGATCTGAATGTCTTGAAGCGGGATCGGCCGGAAATGGCGAATTTGCACTGCCGAGACTCCGCAGATGCTTGGTTCCTCAGCGCCGGCGACCTAAGGGCGCCAACACCTCCACCGTCCAATCGACGAAGGCGCGCAGCTTAGCGCTCGGGTGCCGGCTCGACGGGTAGGCCACCGACACGGGAAGCGGCGGTGGTTCCCAGTCGGCCAGCAACTCGACCAGGGCCCCGCTCTCGACGTGCGGTTGCGCCATGAATGCGAAGGTCTGCGCAACGCCGAGCCCGGTCAGTACGGCCGTCAGGTGAGCCGTGCTCTCGTTGACCGCGAGGACGGTTTGGCCATTGATTTCGATTCGTTCGTCGCCGCGCTCGTAGCACGGCGGAACGTGGCGCCCGGTTCGCGAGGAGAAATAGCTCACGACTTGGTGCCCGTCCAGCAGATCGGCCGGCGTCTCAGGAGTGCCGTGGCGTTTGAGGTAGTCGGGCGTCGCACAGGTCATGTAGGGCATCTGCGCGACGCGGCGCGCTACCAGCGACGGGTCACTTAGCACGCCGCCGCGGAGTACGCAATCCACCCCTTCGCCAATCAGGTGGACAGACCGGTCGCTCACGCCGAGCTCGAGCAGGATGCCCGGATAGCGCGCGTGGAACGCCGGCAGCCTCGGGATCAGGATCCGGTTGGCCAGCGAGGAGCCGATGTCCACGCGCAGGCGGCCCCTGGGGCTGGTCTGTGCGTTCGTCAGATCGGCCTCGATGTCGTCGATCTCCGCCAGCACCCGCGAGGTGCGCTCGTAGTAGGCCGCGCCCTCCGGGGTCACCGTTACCCGCCGCGTCGTTCGCTGCAGCAGCTTCACGCGCAAGTGGCTCTCGAGTTGCTGGACCAGCTTGGTCACGCTGGGCTTGGGAAGCTGCAACAAATCGGCCGCGCGGGTGAACGTGCCGGCTTCGACGACCCGGGCAAAAACGCGCATGGCTGCGATCTGGTCCATGACCGGATTATTAACGAACAGGAAATAGATATGTCTTGATCACCGTCTTGGTCGACGAAGGGTCTGCTCCCACACTTCATGCCATCGCAACACAACCTTCTGGAGCATCCCATGAGCAAACCCCTCAACAAAAAAGTCGCCCTCGTCACCGGCGGAACGCGCGGCATTGGCGCCGCCATTGCCCGCCGCTTGGCGCAAGACGGCGCCGACGTCGCCATCAGCTACTCGAACTCAGCAGCACGCGCCGACGCGCTGGTCAAGGCGCTGGAGAACCTTGGCGTTCGCGCAGCGGCATTCCAGGCCGACCAGGCCGATCCCCTGCAGGTCGAGGCATTGGTGAACAAGACGGCCGAGCACTTCGGCCGGCTCGACATCCTGGTGAACAACGCAGGCGTGTTGGTGGTCGGCCAAGTCGGCGCGCCCGACAGCGACATCGCGGCCTTCGACCGCCAGTTCGCGATCAACGTCGGCGGCGTAGCTGCCGCCGTGCGCGCAGCGGTTCCGCTGATCAGCGACAACGGTCGCATCATCTCGATCGGCTCCGGCGCCGGCGACCGCTCGACCTGGCCGGGCGTAGCCGACTACTCGGCCACCAAGGCGGCAGTAGCCGCTTACAGCCGCGGCTGGGCGCGCGATCTCGCGTCGCGCGGCATCACCGTCAACACGGTACAGCCGGGCTCGATCGATACTGAGTTGAACCCGCTGGACGGCGACTTCGCCGCCGTGCAGAGGGCCGCGATCCCGCTGGGCCGCTTCGGCCTGCCGGAAGAAGTCGCGGCGTCGGTGGCCTTTCTGGCCGGTCCCGATGCCAGCTTCATCACAGGCATCACGCTCGACGTCAACGGAGGCGCTGCGGCATGAGCCGAAACGATATGGCTCGGAGCCGATCGAGATAGCCAAAGGTCCCGATTTCCCTCATCAGGTTTAGCAGTACGGCCCCGTTCTGCTGCTGATGAAAGATGCCTCGTCCGCCGAGGCCTCCTTCTCAGCCGGATCCATCCACATAGTGTGATGAGCTCCATGAGCAAAAGCGAAGCCCATCGACTTGAGGCGTCGCCTCGCCGAGACGCCTCCACCCAGGACCCGGAATTGCGCTTGAGCGCGTCCGGACTCCCGAGGCCACGCATCGTGCTCACCAAGACCCTTCGCCGCAGCATGCCGAAAAAGAGCCCCCTCAGGGGGCCTGGCGAACCGGCAGCGCGTTCAGGCCGCGATACACCAGATTGCCGCTCCAGTTCGGTTGGGCGTCGACGAGTTCCAGTTGGGGAAAGCGCCACAGCAGGCGGGCGAACACGATTTCTGCCTCCAACAGGGTCAAGCTGGCGCCAATGCACACGTGCGCTCCAGCACCGAAAGACAGCAGGCCCCCAGGGCGGCGCGCCAGGTCCAAGCGATCGGCCTGTTCATATCGCGCCGGGTCGCGGTTGGCGGAGGCGATGAGCGCTATGACCAGGTCGCCGCGGCGCAGTTGCCGGCCATGCAGCACGAGATCAACCGCCACCCGGCGGCCGGTGTACTGCACCGGACTGTCGAAGCGGAGCAGTTCGCGCAAGGCACCTGGCAACAGGGCGGGCTCCTGCTGCAGGCGCTGCCAACCTTTACGATCGGACAGCAGCGCCTGAAGGCCATTGCCAAGCAGGTTGCGCGTGGTCTCGTGCCCGGCAAACAACAGCATCGCGCATTGGGAGAGCAACTCGGAACCGGGCTGAATGGTGCCCGCCTCTTCTGCTCGCAGCAGCCGGCTCACCAGGTCGTCGCCCGGCGCGCGACGGCGCTGCGGCAGGAGCTGCTCGAAGTAGGCGCTCATCGCTAGCAAGCTGGTGCGCGCGCGCCGCGCGAGCTCAAGCGAGGGCACGGGCGCGCCGATGAAGGCGGCCAGATCGTCGGACCAAGTAATGAACTCGCCTCGGTCGTCCGCGGGGATGCCCATCAGCAACGCCATCACTTCGGCCGGCAACGGGCGCGCCAGTGCCTGCATGAAATCGAAGCCTGCGTGCATATCCACGGCATCGAGCAAGTCATCGACGCGAAGCTCGATGGCCGGAACGAATTGGCGCAGCACTTCGTTTCGAAAGCCCGCATTGAGCACGCCGCGGATGCACGTGTGGTCCGGCGCATCGAGAAACAGCATCGCCCGCGCAAAGAGTTGCTGGAAGTCCTTCAGCTCGGCGCGCGCCGCCTCATCCTGCATCACCCAGCCGCCGGTGCGCTGCGCAGAAAAGCGTTGAGCATCGCGCAGTACGGCCTCCACGTCGGCATGGCGGGTCAAAAGCCATGCGCCGCCGAAGAACTCTTCGCTCCAGTGTATCGGGCCGGCCTCGCGCAGCGCGGCATAGGTGGCATAGGGATCGGCGCGAAACGCCGCGTCGACCATCGGCCGCCCGAGCGGGCCGGGCACCTTCGCCCATACCGCGCTCACGGCCTGCCTCGCGTCTTCAGGCGCGGGCGCTTGAAGAACGCGCAGTTGCGCTCGGCCTGAGGATTGCTCGTGATGAGCAGCTCGTCACCGTAGAAGATCGAGTTCGTGCCGGCGAAGTGCGCGGATTGTGGACAGCAGTCGCACTCTTCAGCGCATCCACCCGTCTTGATCGACAGCAGCGTCGAAATCTGCGCTTCGGAGGAGTCGACGTGCGCGCGATACACATGCTGGGCGCCAAACAGCGTGTCGATGAACGGCAACTCGCGCAAGGCCCGGACCTCCGAGACGCGCCAGCGAGGGTTCGGACACGGTTCGAGACTTGAGGCCGAAGTACGGAGCGAAGACAGGAAGGTGGTTGCGGTGGTGCTCATGTCAGGGGCAGGTAGCCAGCCACCCGTCACAAGAGTGAGTGGCCAACTCTGGATACAAACCGCGCCGAGGGCGCTGGGAGACATCGGATCGAAACGGTTCCTCAGGACAAGCCGAACAAGAGCTGCAGCGCGGCATCGTCGAGCTGGGCTGCCACGGCGGCAGGGTGGGGGCTCGTCAGCCGTGAAACGACGCCCAGGCACGGGGCCTGGTGGCGCCGACCCAGCTCATGGCGGAGGGTGGCGAGGTTGTCGTCGCGGTGAAGCATTGCGGGATCGACAGTGTTCGCTACCCAGCCCGCCAGCCGCAGCCCGCGTGATCGGATCGCCTCGGCGCTGAGCAGCGCATGGTTTATGCACCCTAGTCGTAGCCCGACGACCAGCACAACCGAAAGCCCTAGGTCCATTGCGACGTCGGCACTGTCGAAATGGAGGCCCAGCGGCACGCAGAAACCGCCGACGCCCTCGACGATCAGACACTCGGCGCGTGCCGCGAGTGCATTCGCTCCCTGCAGCAATGCAGCACGTTCTATGCCGCGGCCCTCGAGCGCTGCCGCAATGTGCGGAGCACAGGCGGCCTTGAACTGGAAGGGGCCGACCGCGGCGTCGGTCAACGCCACCGAACTCGCATCGCGAAGTGCGCCCACGTCCTCGTTAGCCTGCTTTCCTTCGATCAATTGGGTACCAGCGGCCACGGGCTTGTAGCCGGCACAGCGCTGTCCGCGCATGCCAAGCCAGTGCAACAGCGCGGCACTGATGCGTGTCTTGCCGACTTCGGTGTCGGTACCGGTGACGAAGCAACCGCGCAGCGCCACGGCAGTCATTGCCGGCCCCCCGCCGCCGCTCGCGACAGTGCATCGGCCAGGATCTGCACGTCTTGCGACGTGTGCGCCGCACTGAGCGTGATGCGCAAACGCGCCGTGCCTGTGGGCACCGTCGGTGGACGAATCGCTGGCACCCACAGGTCCTGCGCATCGAGCGACGACGCGAGGGCCAGCGCAGCGGCATTGTCGCCGACGATCAGCGACTGGATCGCGGTGGCCGAATCGGTCAGACGCCACCCAAGATGGGAGAACCGTTGTATCAACGTCGTAAGACGATCTCGAAGCATGCCGATCAGTTGGCGCAACCGCGCGCGCCGCGCCTCTCCCTCTTCACCTTCGATCAGCCGAAGGCTGGCGCACAAGGCATGTGCGATCGCTGGCGGCGCGGCGGTGGTGTAGATATAGCTGCGCGCTGACTGCACCAGCCAGTCGATCACTGTCGGGTGGGCCGCCACGAATGCCCCACCCAAGCCCGCGGCCTTTCCGAGGGTCCCCATGTAGATCAGCCGCTCGCTGCGCAGGCCAAAGTGCGACAGGCTGCCACCGCCTCGTTCGCCGAGTACGCCGAAACCATGGGCATCATCGATCACGAGCCAAGCGTCGTGCGCGTCGGCCAGCGCCAGCAGCGCCGGAAGATCGGCCAGGTCGCCGTCCATGCTGAAGACGGCATCACTCACGATCAATTTGATCGGCGTATCACAGCGCGAGAGGTGGCTCTTGAGCAGGTCGAGTCGGCCGTGAGGGTAGCGCTGCAGCCGCGCCCTCGCCAGCAACGCGCCATCGACCAGCGATGCATGGTTGAGCCTATCCGCAATGATCGTCGCGTTCCCGTCTCCTAGCGCGGTGAGCAGCGCGAGGTTGGCCATGTAGCCGGTACAAAAGGTCAGCACGCGAGCCTGTGGAATGGAGCGCGACATCCATCGCGCGAGTTCGTCCTCGAGCAGGGCATGGGCGCGAGAATGACCGCTGATCAGATGCGACGCGCCGCTGCCGACACCGAAGCGCCGAGCGCCCTCCGCGATCGCTTCGATCAGCGCCGGATGGTTCGCCAGTCCCAGGTAATCGTTGCTGCAGAAGGCCAGCATACTGCGCGTAGCTGCACCCTGCCCCATGCCAGCCACGGTCACCTGCTGGCGTGGCGCGCAGGGCGACTCGGCGGTGCGACGCTCTCGGCACAGCACCTGCGACTCCACTTCACGCAGTCGGTGGTTCAGGTGTTCGATGAGCATGAGCGTTTTCTACGGGGGTCACAGCATCCAGCGTTTGCGCCACGCGCTGCGCCAGCCAGGCGGCGAGCTGATCGTCCAGCACATAGGGCGGCATTAGGTAGACGGTGCGACCAATGGGTCGAATGAGCAGTTCGCGCTCGCGACCGGCGAGATGAAAGCGCTCGGCGAAGCGATCGCCCACGAAGGCCTCGCGCACGTCGAAAGCCCATATCATCCCGCACTGCCGAAAGTGCTCCACACGCGGATCGTCCTGCAGGGGCGCGAGCGCAGAACTCAGCACTTCGGCCCGTTGGCGGTTCCGCTGCAGAACGTCGTCCTGTTCGAAGCGGTCGAGCACCGCGAGAGCCGCACGGCAGGCCAGCGCATTGCCAGTGTAGGAATGCGAATGCAGGAAGCCCCGCGCGACGTCGTCATCGAGGAAGGCCTCGTAGATCGCGGAGCGAGTCATCACTAGCGACAGCGGCAGTGTGCCGCCGCTGATGCCCTTGGACAGGCAGACGAAGTCGGGCCAGATCGCGGCCTGCTCGCATGCGAAGAAGGTGCCGGTGCGTCCGCAGCCGACCGCGATTTCGTCGGCGATCAGGCTCACCTGGTAACGGTCGCACAAGCTACGCGCCGCGCGAAGGTAGGCCGCGTCGTGCATCGCCATACCGGCGGCGCCCTGTACCAGCGGCTCGACGATCAGCGCCGCGATGCTCCCATGACGAGCGTCGAAGAGCGCCTGCAGCTCGGCCGCGGCCCGCGCTGCCACGTCCGCTGCGCTCTCACCGGGCGCGGCTTGTCGCGAGTCAGGTGACATCACTTGGTGAGCGCGCATCAGCAGTGGGTCGTACGCGTCGCGAAATACCGCAACGTCAGTGACCGCAAGCGCTCCCAGCGTCTCGCCGTGGTAGCCCTGGCGCAAGCAGACGAACTCCCGCTTGTTCGGACGTCCCCGGTTGCGCCAGTGATGAAAACTCATCTTCAGCGCGATCTCGACCGCCGAAGCGCCATCACTGGCGAAGAAGCAATGGCCGAGCACGCCGCCGGTCAGGGCCGACAGGCGCTCGGCCAGCTCCACGGCAGGTGCATGGGTACAGCCGGCCAGCATCACGTGAGGCAGTCTGTCAAGCTGGTCCTTTAGAGCTGCGTTGATCCGCGCATCGGCATGGCCGAACAGGTTGACCCACCAGGAGCTCGTGGCGTCGAGGTAGCGCTGACCCTCATAGTCGAAGAGCCACGGGCCTTCACCGCGCGCAATCGGCAGCGGCGGCACGACCGCCGCGCGCTGCATCTGCGTGCAGGGATGCCAGACGGAGCGCAGGCTGCGTTGCTGCCAAGAGTCGTCGACGCCAACGGGCATATGCATGCCGTGAAACAGCATCGACGTGCGGACAGTGCGACTCATGAGGCCTGGATACACGAGCGGCCGGAGCCGCTGGTGCAACGGGATTCAACTTCTTTCGTCATGAAGACGTTAGGTGGACTTGACCACGCGGCCAGGCAACTTGCCGGTGGACTCTCCATTGCGCCGGACGACCTCCCCGGAGAGAATGGTCGCGACATAGCCGTGGGCCCCTTGCATAAGGCGTTTTCCGCCTGCAGGAAGGTCCTCTAGCATGCTTGGTCGGCGCAGACTTAGCCGATCAAAGTCGATGATGTTCAAGTCGCCTTTCATGCCGGGCATGATCACCCCACGATCATTCAATCCCACCATGCGCGCTGTGTCAGAACTCTGCCTCTTGACAAGTTCGCTCAGCTCAAACTTGTCAGCTCCGCGGTCGCGTCCCCAGTAGCTAAGCAGAAACGTGGGGAAGTTGGCGTCGGAGATATAACTCACATGGGCACCTCCATCACCAAGACCAGGCACAGTCAGAGGGTGGGCGATCATCGCTCGACATGCGTCGAGGCTGAACCCGGCGTAGTTCGTCATGGCCACGAACAAGAACGACAAACCATCGTCCCGCAACAACAGGTCGAGTGCCACCTCGTAGTTGCAGCGACCCTCTCGTTTTGCGATCGCCGCCACCGAATCTTGCCATCCGGGTTCGTAGTTGGGCACCGTGTCGAAGGGAAACATGAGATTGAACTGAGTCAGCGGACGCGAAGCGGCCAACCGTTCGTCAACCCCGCTGTTCTCCGATAGCAACTGACGCCGGAACTCGGGATTTCGCAGCACAGTGAGCTTTTGAGCAAGCGGTAGATGCGCAATAGGCTTGAACGAAGGGTGATCCGAAAATGGATTCTGGCTACCTTGGAGGCCCATCAAGACACCCGCGGGCCTCGGCGCCACCTGAGCCCTGATAGGCAATCCGTCACGATGCGCCTGTTCCAGCAGCGCCAATCCTTCCTTCCAACCATCTGGATCGTTGTGGCGCTGCGAGAGGGTGAACGAAAGCGGTCGGCCCGAAGCAACGACCAGGCGACGCACCATGTCAAACTCGCTCTTGCGATCAGGCGTATCCCAATCCGACACGTACTGCAGGACGCCTCTTCCCGCATCCTTCAAGCCCATCGCAATGCCGAGCAACTCGTCTTCCGTTGCGCGAAGGGTGGGCGTCACATTGCCGTCGATCGAACGGTGGTGAATCGTGCGCGATGTGGAGAATCCGACGGCACCTGCCCGTATTGCTTCGGCGGCGAGCGTCCTCATGGCCGCTATGTCCTCCGAAGTTGCCCTCTCATGTTGCAGCGCGCGATTGCCCATCACATATACGCGTAGCGCAGCGTGCGGCAACTGTGCGGCGAGATCAACGTCACGAGGCCGCTTGCCGAGCACCTCAATGTAGTCTTTGAACGAATGCCAGTTGAAATCGAGGCCTTCGTGCAAAGCCGCGCCCGGAATGTCCTCCACTCCTTCCATGAGATTGATGAGGGTCTCGCGGTCCTCTGCCTTGACGGGTGCAAAACCGACCCCGCAATTGCCCATCACGGCAGTGGTTACCCCATGCAACGACGAAGGCGTGAGATACGAATCCCATACAGACTGCCCGTCGTAGTGCGTATGCACGTCGACGAAACCAGGTGTGACCAGCAAACCTCTGGCGTCGATCTCTTCGACACCCTTCCCCGGCACGGAGCCGACAGCAGTGATCTTGTCGCCGGTGATAGCGACGTCTGCTTCACGCAATGAGCCGCCAAGTCCGTCGGCAACCGTGCCGCCACGGATGATCAGATCGTGATTCGCGTTCTTGAACATACAAACTCCAATGAATTTCAACTATTGGCGGCCACTCAAGCAACGCGGCTTCAGGAGCGACCGTAAACTGGAACGATTGCACCGGTCGTCACACAATTTGCAGACGAGGCGAGGAATAGAATCGCCGCTGCGATGTCTTTGGCACTAGGCCATGAACAATGATTGGCGCTCGGCCATGAACGATGGTTGGCGCTCGGCATGGCCGTTCGGTTGGCGGGCGTGTCTATGATCGACGGTGCTACAGCATTCACGAGGATGCCGCTGTGCTTGAGTTCTTCGCCCGCAGCAATAGTCAAGGCGACAACTGCAGCCTTGCTGGCAGCATAGGCACTCATGCCGCTGCCCATTCTTGGCTCCAACGCAGCACGAGCGGCGACGTTGACGATCCGCCCGCCATCGTTGCCGAACACTCGCGCGGCGGCACGGCTGCACAAGTAGGCACTCACGTAATTGACTTCGATCATCCGCATCAACGTTGCCTTGTCTGTATCCATCAGTGGACACATGGAGAAGCCGCCGGCAATGTGGATCGATGCCCAGAGGTCCTTGGTCCCCTTATAGATGCGGGCAACGTCCGGTTCCTTCGTCAGGTCACAGCCCTCCATGAGTTCCACACGATTGCGGTATTCAAAGTTACCCATCTCAGATGAATCAAAGACAGGCACTCGAACTCGGGCACCAGCGTCGAGCAGAGCGCCTGTGACTACCGATCCCAATGCGCCTGTACCACCAGTGACGACGACCAATCGGCCACCAAAATCGAGCATGCAAAGTTACCCTACAGTTGAAATCGAAGACGTCGACACGCAGTCCCAAACCTCTCAAGCTAGTGCGCCACTAGATCGAGCATCAGACCGACGCCTTGGCAGCGGCGGCAGCAGTCGGCTCGAAGGCCAGGACGTGTTCACGGGGCTTTGTGCATCCCTTCACTCGAGCTTGAGATTCAGCGGACGGATCGCGGAGGCCCAGCGCTCGGTCTCCTGGACGATGAATTCATTGAGGCTGTCCAGCGTGTCGAATGACAGAGGCTCGGACGCCGTATCCGCAAGCATCTGCTGATAGCGCGGCGTCGCAATGGCAGCGCGGAATGCGCGCTCGAGCTTGGCGACAACCTCAGGTGGCGTTCCGGCTGGCGCGCCGTATCCCCACCACGGGCTTGGCATGCCCTGCACGCCCGACTCCGCGAAGGTAGGCGTTTCAGGGAGTTTGGCCATGCGTCGCTGTGTGCCGACCGCGATGATATTGGCTTGGCCCGCCTGCATCATGGATACCCCGTGAGTGGCCGAAGTGATGAACAAGTGAATGCGGCCCGCAGCCAGGTCAGTGCTCGCTTGGCCTGGATCCCTATATGCCACGCCCTCCATCTTGATACCAGCAACGGCTTGCAGGCGTGTTGCCATCAGATGCGGACTACCTCCGACGCCCCAGTATCCATAGTTGAACTTACCGGGATTCGCGCGCGCCAGTTCAATGAATTCATGCGCGTTCTTGACCGGCAACGCCTTGCTGACGACCATAACCAGCGACAGAGTGCCACCCAGCGCGATGGGGACAAAGTCCGAAGGCTTGTAGTTGACGTTGCGGAATAACAGAGGATTGTTGTACTGCTGAACATTCAACAACAGCAGCGTATAGCCATCCTTTGGCGCCTGCGCAACCTGATTGGCCGCAATCATCGTCGCCGCTCCGGGCTTGTTTTCCACTATCACTGGTTGGCCCAACTCCTTGGAGAGCTGGTCAGCCAAGATACGTGTGCTCACCTCGATGCCAACGCCCGGACCAAATCCTGTGACGATCTTGATCGGCCGGCTGGGAAATTCCCGTTCGGCAAGCGCCGGAGCCAGACCGACAAAGGGAGCGGCGAAGAGGGCGAGGGTGACCGCCCGACGTTTGGTCGAATCCATTTGAAAGGTCTCCTAGTCTTATCGGTTATTCCACGGGCCCAGCGTTCTTGCAAAACTTGCGTAGCCTCACGTTCGCTCTGGTCACGCCATGCAAGCAGGAGCGCGTATCGCGAACCCCACGTAGATCGGCCGTTGTCGGGTGTCGCTGTCAACGAAGCCGGCGCGACCAACAGGCCATGTGCAAGACTTGGACTATGTGATTCGTGATTTCGAACTTTATATCGATATTAGGAACAGGTTACCACGGCAAGGTTCGAAGTCAAGCCTTCGCACCTTGACTATCTGACGGAAGACATCGCAGGTCGGTAGCATCTGGCTGACAGCTTGCGCGTGGGCTACCTAGGTGGGCGAATCTAGAATCTGCGGTTGACCGCATGTCCGTTCGGGGTGAACAAATGCGTGAACCTGTCGGCCCGACGATCAATGAATAGCCGCTTTGTGCGGCTTGTAAATCACACTCATCTGGTTGCTGGCAGCGCGCGCTGAGGAACGAACTGGACACTGAGTCTGCGCGCATCGGCGGAGACGCGGGGCAAGTTCGCCGCTGCGCGGACGCTGGGCGACCTCAAACAGCGGTACTGATCTGCGTCGCGCCGTCGTGGTGAAACGGCGCGGCAATGGCGCCGTTGATCTTGATGTCGATCAGGATCGGGCCCTCCGGATTGGCCAGCATCGGCGCCAACGCATTCAGTTCGTCCATCGTACGCACTGTCGCCGTCTGGAAGCCGAAGGCTTCGGCGACCGGGGCGAAGTCCACGTCCGGGAAGAGAGACATGCCTACGGGCATGTCTCTCATCGCCAGGAAGTGCGTCTCCGCTCCGTAGGCGCGATCATTCAGCACGACAATCACGAGCGGGATGTTCTCTCGCGCCACCGTCTCCAACTCGCCCAGTGTCATCAGGAAGGCGCCGTCACCGACCACGAACAGCGTGGTGCGCTCCAGGTTGGCGCGTGCAAAACCCATCGCGACGCCGAAGCCCATGCCGATGGATGCGAAGTCGCCGGCCTGCTTGTAGTGGGATGGAGCCGGCACCGAGATATACGGCACCACTTGCAGGAAATTGCCGGCGTCGTACACCACATTGCGGTCTTTCGGCAGCAGGTTGCTCAGCACCAGCCCCGCCGAGCGGGTGTCCAGCGTGCGCGGCGTGTGAGCCGGTTTGAAGTCGTTTGACAAGTCCCAGTTGTCCAGCCACTGGCGGAAAGCCGGTGCGTGGAACTCTTTGTGCGCTGCAGTGCGGGGCGGCAGTGCTTCCATCAGCGCTTGCGCAGCCAGCCTCGCATCGCCAACCATTGCGACGTCTGCATAGGTGTAACGGCCGATGTTGCTTCTCGAAGAGTCCACATGAATCAATGGCGCGTCCTTGGGAATGGAGGCGCCATTGCTAGTGGTGCGCCGGTTCATGCTGGCGCCAAAGGCCAGCACGGAGTCCGCCTGCTCGATCAACCGGCGGCCGCCGGCATTCGAGAAGGACCCGACGATGCCGCAATCCATGGGGTGGCCGCCGAACATGTCCTTGGCCTTCATGGTGGTGGCCAGCGCGGCGCCCAGATGATCAGCAAGAGCGATCAGCGCCTCCTTCGCGCCGGCCTGAAAAGCGCCCTGCCCCGCGATGATCAGAGGTCGGCGGCTATTCTCCAGTAGCGCTCCAGCGGCGGCAACGGCGGCGGCGCGCGGCGCCATCGGCTTCGGGGGCACGGCGGGCTTGTCCACAGGCGCGGTTTGCTCCACGTCGACCAGTCCCAGTTGCACGTCGGCCGGTAGCAGCAACGCCACGGCACCGTGCTCGGTCGCTGCGACGGCATCGGCCAACGCCTGCCGAGCGCTGTGTGAACTCGTGGCAATAAAGGGCGCAAAACCTGCGGCCTGAATTGCAAGGCTGGCGTTGAAGCGTTTGTTGTCGGGGCCGTGGTCGTCGGTCGACGTGTGGGTGGGCTGGTCGCCGAAGATCAGCAGAACGCGCGATCCGGAACGTTGCGCGTATGTGGCGCCGTGCATCGCGTTGGCCGTAGCGGGGCCGCGGCCGATAATCGCAATGCCGAGCTTGCCGCTGGCGGCCGCGAAGCCCTCGGCCATGCATACAGCGGTATTCTCGTGGCGGGCGCCGTGAAACTTCACGCCAATCGAGTCCAATGTGGTTACGAACAGCGCGGTGTCATCGCTCATGAGACCGAACACGACCTCAATCCCCATGGCCTTGATGTCCAGTGCCAGTGCTTGGTAGGCCGGTAGTGTCTTGTTGCTCATTGTGTCCTTTGCTTGGTCAGATGCCGGCGACGGCGCGTCGCCATAGATCCGGCAATTTCGTCTTCGTGAAAATTGGTTCTACGTTGGCGAGTGGCAGCGCCTCGTGCGGGAGCACTCGAGTGGGAATCTGCAGGAGTTACTCCTTCGACCCAGTGTGATACTCATTGCATTTGTCGCCGGTTAGCCAGAACCCAGGTAAGCAGCGATCACCGCTTCATTGGCTTGTACTTCGGGAGGCGTGCCTTCGGCGATCTTGCGGCCGAAGTCGAGCACGATGATCTTGTTCGAAATGTCCATGATCACCGGAATATCGTGCTCCACGATGAGGAAACTCATGCCGTATTTCATGCGCACGCGTTGAATCAGATCAGTCATGGCAATCTTTTCCGACCCGCTCATGCCCGCCATTGGCTCATCCAAGAGCACGAGCCGGGACTTTTGCATCAGCGCGCGACCGAACTCAACTTGCTTCTGGCGTCCATACGAGAGCTCCCCCGGCAGCTGGCCAGCGGTTTCACTCATACCCAGGAATTCAAGCACCTCCATGGCCGCAGCCTTGGCCGCACGCTGCTCCGCGCGTGCCTGGCCGGTGCGCAACGCACCCTGCAGCAAACCTGAGGAGCCCTGGCGGTAGGCGCCGACAACCAAGTTGTCGAGCACGGAAAGGCCGCCGAACAGCGCGAGGTTCTGGAAGGTGCGTGCAATGCCGTGTCTCGAGACCAGATGCGCCGCTTGACCGGTGATGTCCTGACCTTCGAAGGCTACCTGACCGGAGGTCGGACGGTACATGCCGGTGATGCAGTTGAACAAGGTGGTCTTGCCGGCGCCGTTCGGGCCGATCAGCGATGTGATCGAACCGGCGTCCATCGTGAATGACACAGTGTCCAGTGCGACAATGCCCTGAAAGCGCATCAGCAAGTCCTTGATGTCGAGCATCGCGGCGTTCATCGCTGTACCTCCTCTGCCTGGCTTGTCACGGGCGCAGACGTGCGGGCTGAGCCGAGATAGGACTCCTTCACTAGTTCTGAGGCTGCCATCGCCGCGGCCGGCCCCGACAGCACAATGCGGCCACGCTCGAGAAGGTAGGCCGTCGCAGCGAATTCGAGTGCAAGCCGGGCATTCTGCTCGACGACTAGCATCGATGTGCCGAGGGTCTCGCCGACGAACCTTAGTTGTTTGTAGATAGATTGAACAATGAGTGGTGCGAGGCCCAGCGAGAGCTCGTCAATCAGCAGCACCTTGGGGCCGGACACCAGCGCGCGGCCGAGCGCCAGCATTTGCTGCTCACCACCCGACATCCACCCTGCTAACTGCTTGCGCCGCTCGCGCAGCCGCGGAAACAATTCATAGACGCCCTCCAGCCGTCCTTTCAGCGCGGAGCGCGGAACGGCGGCAGCACCAACCCCCAGGTTTTCTTCAACCGTGAGCTGCTTAAATATCAACCGACCCTCGGGCACCTGCGCCATACCAAGCCGCACCAATCGGTGCGAAGGCAGGCCCAGTACCTGAGCACCATCGAATGTCACCTCGCCCCGTGTCACGTGGCCATGGTGCAAGTCAAGCAGGCCGGTTACCGCGCGGATCAGGGTGGTCTTGCCGGCGCCGTTGGCTCCCAGCAGCGCGACTATGCCACCGCTCGGCACGGTCAGATTGATGTCTTCCAGCGCCAGTCCCTTACTCGCATAGCCGACCGACAGGCCCTTAACTTCGAGCAGCGCGTTCATCGCTTGTCCCGTCCCACCACGAAGTGGTTTCGTAGCCTCCGTCCCATGCCGGCGATGCCGGTGGGCGCGAACAGCAGTAGCAGAATGACGAGCGTCCCAAAAATCAGTTGCACGGTCTGCGATTTGTTCTCTACCAGGATGCGATGCGCGAGTCCGGTGGTGGCACCGGCTTGGCTTGCGAAGCCAGTGATGATCGAGGGCAGCAGCAACCACACTGCCGCTCCAACGAGCGCACCCGGCAACGAGCCCATTCCGCCGATGATGATCATCGCGATGAACTGGATGGCGAACTGAATTCCGAAAGTTTCAGAGGTGACGTTGGTCAAGTAGTACGCGAACAGAGCTCCGGCCATCGCGGTGATTGCCGAACTCAGGCCGAAGGCCTTGAGCCGGAGAATCCGAACGTCGGCGCCAACTGAGGTGACAGCCAGCTCGTGATCGCGCATCGCCATCATGGCGCGGCCTTCTCGCGTGCAGAGCGAATTGCGCAGTCCCAGATATACCAGCGCCACGACCGGCAGAAGGAAGAAGTACCAGCGCAGCGGCGTGTTCAGTGCGATCGGACCGAGCGCGGCTTCCTTGTACGGTACCCCGACGACGTCGAAGAACTTGTACTGGTACTCCGCATAGGCAAAAACGACAATGTAGTGCACCGCGAAAGTGGACAGCACAAAGTACAGTCCTCGCACCCGCAGGGATGGCAATCCAGCCAGCAGTCCCGCCAACGAGCCCGCAAACCCAGCGGCCAGCAGCACCAATGGGAAGGGCCAACCCCACTGCGTCCCGGTCACCGCGGCGGTCATCGCGCCAACGGCGTAAAAGGCGGCGTGGCCAATCGAGATCAAGCCTGCGCTGCCGGTCAGGTAGTTCAGCGACAGCGCTCCGATCATGGTGATCATCATCAGATTCACTTGGGTGAGCCCGATGTTCAGCAACTGCATGTTAGACAGCCGCACGCCGAGAATCGACCGATCCGTCAACAGAACCGGAAGATAGCAAAGTGCCGTGAAGCAGACGGCGGCGCCCAGCCAGCGCCATGGAAACGGACGGGCTCGTGCCGGCAGGGACAGTGTGATTTCCTGGTTCGCCATAAGAACAGCCTTCGGGTGGAATATCAGACGCGGCCAAGCTCGCGCTGGCCGAACAGCCCCCACGGGCGGACCATCAGGATGAGCAGCAGCAAGGCATAGATCACGATGTCGCTGGACTTGGGCGAGATGTAGGTGGCAGCGAGTTGCTCGACTACGCCCACCAGCAGGCCCCCCACAATGGCGCCCGGAATGCTTTGCATGCCGCCGATCACCACTGCAGGGAGCGCGAGCAGGCCGATGCCCTCAAGTTCGGTCGAAGCGAGTTGCAACTGGCCCATGAAAAGACCCCCAATCGCGGCCAGGCTCGCACCGATGGCCCAGGCCATCCGGTTCATCATGTTCACGTTGATGCCCGATACGAGGGCTGCCTCATGGCTGTCTGCGGTCGCCCGCATCAGTAGCCCGACTGACGTGAACTGGAAGAAGGCGCCAAAGCTGGCCATGCAGGCCCAACTCACCGCCGCCGCGGTAAGGTGAAGCTGCGAGATGCGGACGTCACCCACAATGAAGATTCCCGCGGGCAACGGCGTCACCAGCGGGCGGCCTTGGGGCCCGTAGCTGATTTCGATGATGGCGCGCATCACGATCGACAGTGCGATCGTCACCATGATCACCGACAGCATTGGCCGGCCCGACAGCGGCTGAATCAGTAGCACGTGAATGACGATGCCCAGCCCCGCCGCAGCGCCGATCACCGCCGAAACGGCGAGCGGGAACGGTAGCTGCATCAGGGTGATCGTCGTCACGGCGAAGAACGCGCCGCACACGACAAACATGCCCTGGGCGAAATTGAACACCTCGGTCGCCTTGAAGACGACGGCGAAGCCGAGCGCAACCAGACCATAGATGCTGCCCAGGGCCAGACCACTGAAGAGTACTTGTGCAAGCATGATGTTGCCTGCCCGGTTACTTGGTGTACTTCACGTAGTCGTCGTATTCGCCATAGGCCTTGAACTTCTTCGCTACATAGTCATAGCCGAAGAACTTCAGAACCTGCGGCCCGATATGGTCGTCTTTTGTGAACGCAATCGGGGCGGACAGGCCTTTCGTGTCGACCGTGAAACCCTTGTTCATGGTGTCCATCAGCTTCGCGCGCGTCGGTTCGGCGCCTGCACGAGCAATCGCTTCCGCGGCCATCTGCGCCGTGGTCCAGCCGGCCACGTAGTTGATGTCCTCCTTCATCCCTCCGCGGCCAATCTTGTCCGCGTAGGCGGAAAGTTCCTTGTTGCCTGGGGTGTTGTCGGCACCACCGGGTGTGAAGCAGCTGACGAATGTGTAGTTGCCGCCTGCCTCCGCCCCAATCGAGCTGAAGATGTTCGGCGCCCCAAGGTAGGAGATGCCGAACGTGGGAATCTTCAAACCGTACTGCTGCATCGCCTTCATCGTCAGGATCGCTGTGTTGGCGACACCGTAGATCGTGATGAAATCCGGCTTGGCAGCGATGATGGCCTGCACTTGCGGTGTGACGTCGGCTGCGGTGACCTTCATGGTGATGATGCTCGAGGTGCCCCCTAGCTTCTTGGCAGCGTCAGCCACGAATTCAGCATACTCGACACCACCAGCACTCTCGACCGAGACCACCATTACCTTGGGGTTCTTCAGCTTGAGGTTCTCGGTGAAGTAGCGCACGCCGGTTTGAGCCATCTCGCGGTAGCCGCAGAAGCCGCCGTAGACCATGGGCGACGTCGGCTCGGACAGCGCCTTGGTGCTGGTGTAGGTTCCGACGATCGGAACCTTTCCGCTGCGAATGGTGGGCGCCAGCGCGACCTGGGCACCCGCTGTGCCGAGGCCGGAGATGCCTAGAACCGGCGTTTGAGTCACCAGCTTCTCATAGTTGACCTTGTCCTGAGCAGCGTTGTAGCGACTGTCTTCGGCCAGCACGTTGATCCTGCGCCCGTTAATGCCCCCACTTTCGGTGGTCCGCCGCATGTAGTCCAGGAAGCCATTGACCCAGATGGCTTGCGACGCCGAGGTCGGGCCGCTCAGGTCCATCATGACGCCCCAGTCGATGCGGTCGTTGTAGACGCCATCGCCAGGCGCCTCGAACGCGCTGGCGGCGAGGGCCATGCCAGCCAGCATCAGTGCACTTGCCACCGTTCTGGTCGAGCTCGCGACCCGGGTCGATGCTGCGTTTGCGGCGGATGGCGCTGAATTGCTTGTCGCGTTCATTGTTGTGTCTCCAATATATGCACCCGGATGACGGTGTGCGTTGCTAACCGAGATCTCGCCCAAACAGGCGATTGAATCTACGAAGATGTGCAAGGACGAATCCCCGCGTGAAGTGCCCTACAAAGCCGCGCCGCCGTCCATCGCGATCTCAGAGCCGGTCATGTAGACGCTGTCATCGGACAAGAGAAACAATACGAGTCCGGCGATCTCGCGCGCGGTGCCCAGCCGCCTGATCGGCACCTGCTGCACACGGCGAAGGTTCTCTTCGCGCGTTCTGACATTCAGCATGTCGGTGTCGATCGGCCCCGGATGCACGGAGTTGACGCGGATATTCTTGGGCGCCAACTCCAGGGCCGCCGCCTTGGTCATTCCCCGAACAGCCCATTTGCTGGCGGTGTACGCGATGGCGTTCGGAGCACTGCGCAAGGCCACCGTCGATGACATGTTGACGATGGCGCCTGTACCCGTCCGTTCCATGGCGGGCAGCACCGCCCTGATCCCTAGAAAGGTGCCGAGCTGATTGACGCGGGTGTGGCGTTCGAATTCGGCGGTGTCGGTCTCGGCCAGTGGCAGGGGCTTGTAGACGCCGGCATTGTTGACCAGGCCGTGAAGCCTGCCGAGCGTTTCCGCCAGCGCAACGGCATCGCTCCACTGCGTTTCGCTGGTCACATCGAGCGGCAGAAAAGCACAAGCCTCACCGAGTTCAGCCGCCAGCGCCTCGCCCTCCGTCACCAGCAGATCGCCAATCACCACCTTGGCGCCCGCTTCCACCAGGAGTCGGGCCTGCGCGGCGCCGAGCCCACGGGCACCGCCCGAGATAATAAAAACCCTGTCTTGCAATCGATTCATTTTGTCTCCTGGATGGGCCGAATTACGGCAATACCGTCGCAATGTCGACACGGTTTCTTCATTTGCGAAGCGGCTGTCACGCAGTGGCGCTGGCGTAAGTCCCCTGCGCCGTTTACGCTCTCAAGGTCGGTTGGCTGCGTCGGCGTTCTCGGGGGCGAGCGGCGATTGCAGGAGGAAGCCGCGGTAACCGTCCTCCGCCACCTGATCGCAGATCACGGTATAGGTGCCCAGGCCGCCGACGTACGGCAGAAACACGCGGGGTTTGCCAGGGATATTGGCGCCCGTGTACCACGACGCGGTGGTTGGAAACAGCGTCTTGTCGGCGACTTCGTTCACGTGCGCGACCCACTCGTTCTCGGCCTCGGCTTTCGCTTCCGCAACGTTCAGGGCCCGCTCCTGCATGTTGCGCAGGCAGCGCGCAATCCAGTCGACGTGCTGCTCGATCGCCACGACCACGTTAGTCAACACTGACGGACTTCCGGGTCCGGTGATGAAGAACAAATTGGGGAAGCCGGCCGTCATGATGCCTAGGTAGGTACGCGGCCCCTCGGTCCATTTCTCCTTGAGCGCTCGGCCATCGCGGCCGCGGATATCAATTCGGTCCAGCGCGCCCGTCACCGCGTCGTAGCCGGTAGCGAACACAATACTGTCCAGCTCGTAGGTCGTGTCCGTGGTGCGAATGCCCGTCGCCACGATCTCCTTGATCGGTGTTGCCTTCAGGTCGACCAAGCTGACATGCGGCAGGTTAAAGGTGTCGTAGTAGTCGGTGTCGACGCAGATGCGCTTGGTGCCGATGGCATGGTCGGTTGGAGCGAGCTTGGCTGCAACCTCGGAGTTCTTTACGATGCTTCGTATCTTGTTGCGAACGAATTCGGCTGCCTGGTCGTTCGCCTCGCGCTTGAAAAAGATGTCATTGAATGCGTGCGTGTAGTTGGCGCCGCCACGGCGCCAACGGCTCTCGTATTCCTGCTGCCGCTCTGCCTCGCTGACATCGAATGTGCCGCGCTGACTGTAGTCGTACAGGATGCCCGAGCGCGTCTTGCGCGCCTGCTCGCGGTACTCAGGGTACTTGGCCTTCCACTCCTGCTGCTCCACTGCCGAGAGCGGCCGGTTCCATGCCGGGATGCTGAAATTCGGCGTTCGCTGGAATACCACCACCTCGCCCGCCTGCTGTGCAATGGCGGGAATCGCCTGGATGCCCGACGAGCCGGTGCCGATGACACCGACACGTTGCCGCGTGAAATCGACCGTGTCGTGCGGCCAGTTGCCGGTGTGGTACCACTTGCCCTCGAAGCTGTCGAGGCCGGGTATGGTTGGCACGCGGCCAGCCGAAAGACATCCCGCCGCGGATATCAGGAAGCGCGCGACCAACTCTTCACCACGATCGGTCTTGACGGTCCAGAGGTGCTTCGCCTCGTCATAGTGAGCGGCGGTTACGCGCGTCTCCAGCTGGATGTCGCTCCGCAAGTCGAAGCGGTCCGCCACGTGATTGATATAGCGCAGGATCTCGGCTTGCTGGGGGTAACGCTCGGTCCACTCCCACTCCTGCTGCAGCTCCGGCGAGAACGAGTATGAATACTGCATGCTCTCGACGTCGCAGCGCGCGCCGGGGTATCGGTTCCAGTACCAGGTTCCGCCCACACCGGCGCCCGCCTCGAACACCTGCGCGCTCAGCTTGAGCTGGCGCAGACGATACAGCATATAGAGGCCGGCAAAGCCGGCGCCGATGACGACAGCGTCCACGGTGCGGACGGGGTGGCTCGATAGAGGTGAAGTCATTTATCTTCCTGCGTAATCATTGCGCGGCGGGGTTCAAGGCCGGGCGGGTGTGGGTGAATGCAACGCCAGCCCAATGGCTGCGGCGACGAAGCTGAGGATGGTGTTGCTGGCGCGTACCAGCTTTCCGGTAAGAAGCATGCCGTGCATGTGGTCGCTCAGGTGCAGCGCTGTGACCCGTACGCCTTCGGCTTCCAGCCGGGCGGCGTAGGCCCGGCCCTCGTCGCATAGCGGATCGTGGGCCACGGTGAGGACTAGCGCAGCGGCCGTGCCAGCTAGGCTTGCTGCCTGGAGGGGCGAGGCCCGCCAGTCCTTTCGGAGCAAGAGCGATGGCGTGTAATGGTCGATGAAATAACGCATGGTCGCCGCCGTCAACGAGACGCCGGCGGTGACCTTCCGATAGGATTCGCTGTCGGCGGCGAGGTCCAGTGCCGGATATAGCAACGCCTGGTAGCTCACCGGGGGAACGCTTCCGTCGCGGGCCATAAGCGCGAGCACGGCGGCTAAGTTGCCGCCCGCGCTATCACCACCCACTGCGATCCGGTCAGGCGCGATGCTCAAGGCAGCAGCGTTCCTCTCCACCCAATGCAGTGCGGCTACTGCGTCGTCCACCGCTGCGGGATAGCGATGCTCCGGCGCGAGGCGGTAGTCGACCGCCACGACGCAAATGCCCGCTAGATTCGCCAATTGCCGGCACAACCGGTCGTGGCTTTCCAGATTGCCGATGACCCAGCCGCCGCCATGCAGGTACAGCAGGCAGGGCAACCGCTCGCCCGACTGCGTCGCAGCTCCGCGATAAATGCGCAGTTGCAGCGGCCCACCCGGCCCGGAGATCGCTTCGTTGCGAACGCTACCGACTTCGGTGCGCGGCGGCTGCAAGACATCCCAGCTGGCTGCATATGCATCACGCGCCTCTGCCGGCGTCAAGGCCTCCAAAGGCGGCCGATCGGCCTGCTTAGCCAGTTCAAGCATGTGCTCGACTTCGGGATCCAGGGAAGACATAAGTCAGTCCTTCAAGGGCAAGTAGCTTGCGTGGGTACGCGCTTCGCCGAGTGCGGTCTCGTCGCGAGTCCGGCTGTCCGACTTCTGGTGAAGCGCTGTCGTGCCCACATGTCTCAACGGACGGGAGGTACGCCGGTCACGCCCTGTGTGATCAGGGACTCGATGACGGCCGCGTCAAATCCGAGGTCGCGGAGCACCTCTACTGAATGCTCGCCAAGCCTCGGCGGCAAACGGCCCAGCGATGTAGGTGAGGCTTCCATCGCGATGGGATTTGCCAAGACGCGAAGGGTGCCCTCGGTTGGATGCTCTCGCGTGCCCCAGAAGCCAACGCTGTTCAGGTGCGGATCCTCCAGCAGGTCAGGGAGCGAGTTGACGTTGCCGAAGGGAACGTCGGCCTTCGTCAGGAGTTCCGTCCACTCCGCTTTCGTCCTTTGTGCCACGAGTCGACCCACTTCGTTCCAGAAGCCAGGCTGATCGGCCTGCCGCGCCACGTGCGTGTTGAACCGGGCGTCGGCCGTGAGTTCCGGATCGCCGACAATCTGGCAGAACCGGGACCAGTGCTGATCCGTGTACGGGAGAACGCACAAGTACTCACCATCGCTGGTGCGAAACGGCCGACGAGAAGCCGTGCTCACCGGTGGGTAGCCCATGGTACCCAGCGAAGGAACGAAGCTCTCACCCCATAGATGCTCGATCATGTTGAACGCGACCATCTGCTCGAACATCGGCACGCTGACCTCCTGACCTTCGCCAGTGCGATGCCGATGACAGAGTGCCGAGACAACCGCAAAGGCCGCATGCACCGCAGTGATCTTGTCGCCCATGATCGAGGGCACGTATCGTGGCTCGCCGGCAATGGCTGACTGCAGCACTGCCAACCCTGAGGTGGCTTGAGCGACATCGTCATATGCAGGCTTTCCAGCGTACGCGCCATCGTCGGCAAAGCCCTTGACGTGGCAGAGAACCAAGGAGGGATTGATACGGCTCAGTCTGTCCCAGGTAAGTCCCAAGCGGGAAGCTGCATCGGTGCGGATCGAATGAAGGACCACGTCAGCCGTGCTTACCAGAGCCTCCAGCACTTCCTTGCCCTCAGCACTCTTCAGATCAAGTACCACGCTCCGCTTGTTCCGGTTGCTGCACAGGAAGAAGGCGCCCATGTCGCTGGAGTGACGTGGCCCGATGCGTCGTGTCATGTCGCCCTCGGGAGGCTCGACCTTGATAACGTCGGCGCCCATGTCGCCTAGCATTTGTGCGGCCATTGGCCCGACGATCATCGTAGCGAGGTCCAGGACGCGCGTCCCGTGCAGCGCGCCTGGCTTGTTGGAGTTCTGGGTCATGGTAGACAAAGGAAATTAGTTGTCGGTGCTCGAAGCGAGCGATCAACCGAGGCCGCCCCAAACTCGGTCGAGATCCGCGGCTGCCGTGCCGGTCAACAGAGTCAGCGCCGTACAGTAGCGGCCCGAGCTGAAGATCAGTGGCTCACCGTCGCCAAAGGCGAGATTGCGCACGCGGCCAACGAACAGCACGTGGTCCCCGCCGTCGATGGTCTGTTCCGTCTCGCACTCGAAGCGCGCCAACACCCCAGGCAGCAACGGAGAACCGCCGAGGCCGCTCTCCACCTCGATTCCGGCAAACTTGTCCGGGCTCGGCATGGCGAACCGGTGCGAGACGTCAGACTGTCCTGCCGACAGTACATTGATCGCGAAATGACCCGAGGCTAAGAAGCCTTCCAACGACGGCGATTTGCGGCCGATGCTCCAAAGCACCAAGGGCGGCTCCAACGACAGCGCTGCGAAAGAATTGGCCGTGAGGCCTTCGCGCTTTCCATTCGGTGCACGCGTGGTAATCACCGTGACTCCGGTAGGGAATCGGCCGAGCGCGTTACGAAGCTGGCGCGCGTCGTGGCTTCCGTCGAGCGTGAAGTGGCGCAGTTCCATAGTGGTGCTTCAACGAATCGCGGGCAGGACCTTCTCTGCCAAAAGCCGCATCGAGTCGCGCGCCAGTTGCGGATCTTTCCAATCCACGCCGGCGTACAGCAGGGTGCCGAACTCACCGATCTCGGATCGCAGGCCTCCCAGTTGATCAGCCACCTTCGCTGGCGATCCGTGAATCACGAGTTGCCTCATCACGTCATCCAGTGTCACCTCGTCGTCCGGCTGTTTCGGATCGTGCTTGAACACGCCAAGCGCGCTGCGTCGCTTGAGCTTTGAGAACAGCGATTGATAGTAGTAGTAGTACGGGCCATCCCTGCCCATGGCGTACGCCTCCGCGGTCGCATCATCCTTTGCCACGAACACGGTCTTCGCAACGCGCCAGTTGGAAAGCTCGGGGAGGCGGCCTGCACGCTCGCAACCCTCAACGTACTTGGTCCAGTGCGTCTTCACCCACTTGGGCAGCAGGAAGTTGGCCGAGATTGGGTCCCAACCGCGCGCGGCCGCTTCAGCAATGCCCTGGGAGAACGGCGCCACCGCGGTGACGACGATCGGAGGATGCGGCCGCTGCAGCGGCAGCGGGATCGTGCCCATTTGCGTTTCCGGGATGTACGTCCGTTCTGTGGAAAGATTCCAGAACTGCCCCTTGATGTTGTACGGAGGCTTAGTCGTCCAGAGTTGGAGAACCTGGTTGATGGCCTCGAGGAACATGGCTGGTCGCGGAAGATCCATGTTCCCAAAGATCTCTGCATCCGACGGCAGCGCCCCGGGGCTGATGCCGAGAATAAAGCGGCCGCCCAGCAGATGATCCAGCATGGCGATCTCACTTGCAGTGGCAGCAGGGTGATGGTTCGGCATGTTGATCGTGCCAGTGCCAAGACGGATTTGCTTCGTTGCGTTCGCCAAGCTTGCGATGAACATCGCCGAAGACGTGATATTTTCTTCCGGATCGGTGGCGTGCTCCCCGCAGTACGCTTCCGTGAAGCCCAACTCGTCAGCGAGGATAAATGCCTCTCGGTCCTCACGTAGCGACTGCTGCCAGTCCTTGCCGATCGGATGCATGGGCATGGTGAAGAAACCGAGTTTCATGGGAGTCATTCCTTGTCGTTGCAGTGCGGTGTCGATGCTCGGAGTCTAGGCACCGATGCGGCGCGCGACCAGACACTTGTTTCGATGTCAAACCTTCAATTTGATTGCTGAATGGTGTTCTTCGACCCGACGCTAGTAGTCGCCCCCTCGTTCGTACATGCGGGCTCACGGCCCTCTTGAGCTGTTGGCGTCTGCGACTCTGCGAAGGACCAACGCTCGATGTCGAGCCCGAGCCAGATCACGTGGGAAGACACGCGTCACGATCGACCGTTGTCCGTGGTCGCCCTGTGCTTGAGCAAGCCGCGATGCCAGGGCGCATGAGATTCTGTGCAGGTCCTCCCGCGCACCAGGTCGATCGAACGGCCTGTGCGCGGGCTCCTTGGGAGCCTGTCAATGATTCGGCCATGCTTTGCCTGGCGAAGGCGTTGCACGTATGACGCCAGGTTTGCCCACCACAGGTTCTCACACGCGCTTCAAGGGGCTGTCTTGACGAGTGGCCGTGCCTTTTCCACGATGTATGTGGCGAGTTCGGACGACCTGCCCTCGTCGACATTCTTGGCCGAGTGGATTGCCCCGGCCGGGATGAACAGGGACTCTCCAGCTTTGAGCGTCACCGGCGGCTTCCCGTCAAACTGATACTCCAGTGAGCCTTCCAGTACAAAGGCAACTTCCACACCTGGGTGGGAGTGCCGGGGAAATGCCGCCCCACGAGAAAAATCCACGCGAACCTGAATGACCTCGCGGCCGGGATCGCCAAGATCGCGGCGCATGAGCTCCGTGCGCCCGATCTCGGGTGACTGGGAATCGGCGAACGTTGCGAAACTCGCTCCGAATAGGACCGCCGCCACGACAAGTTGAGTTGATTTCATAAAACTTCCTTTCGAGTTTGGATTAACAGAGAGAGCTCCAGCGCTTCGAGTAATCATCGAATTTGCACGGCCGGTCATTCACGAACATGATCGAAGTAGCCTTCATAGCCCTCGGCCTCCATATCGTCGCGATGAACAAATCGCAGAGCTGCAGAGTTGATGCAGTAGCGCAAGCCGCCCTGTTCGACCGGGCCGTCACGAAAGACGTGACCCAGATGACTATCGCCGTGTGTAGATCGAACCTCGATCCCACCTTGTCTGGGATCCGGGCGTTCACGTACGTTGGCGGCGACAATGGGCTTGGTGAAGCTGGGCCAGCCGCTTCTGGAGTCGAACTTGTCAGATGAGGCGAAAACTGGCGCTCCGGACACGATGTCCACATAGATGCCTGGTTTGTCGTTGTAGAGATGCTCTCCTGTCCCGGGGTATTCGGTCGCACCGAGCTGCGTCACGCGGTACTGCTCCCGCGAAAGCTTCGAGATGGTATGGGGATTTTTGCGGTACTTTCTCACCTCGTTCTCCTCGGGCGGTGACACGGTAGGCGGGCAAAGAATGAAAGCTTGCATGGCGAGATCCGTTGAAAAATGGTGGTGGGGGCCTCGGGTGTGACTGCGAACCCTCACACCCCGGCCCAGAGGATGGCAGGCGCCGCAGTTGACTTGTATTGCACCATCGTCGATGGAATCAACGTTCGAGTTTGGATGCGCACGATCGTGGCGCAAGAGAACGCAAACATTCCCAACCAACAGGCCGAGAGCCCTGCACACATAGTTGGGTTGACTGAACCTTTGTTTAGGCAGGGGTTGGGCAGCAGCCAGAGGATCGCCTTGGCTGTCCCGTGTGCTACGCCGAGCACGTTAGGGCCCTCGCTCTAGCCGCGCGGCGCCTTAGGGCGCGGTTCTCACATACAGCAACATCGGAGTCGCCAGCCACCCCTCACCGACTCATTCGTCTACTTCGCGAGCAAGTCGGGGCCGGCGCCGTCACAATTGACAGCCGCGCCCATACAGTCACTCGGGCTGCGTCGACCTCTAGTACCAAGTCCCTACTCGGTCTCTATCGATATTGACGCCACCCGTGGGGCGCTCGAGTCGACATATAGCCGCAAGGCGAGCCGGGCCCTTCGGCCAGATTCGTGCTCCAGTTGCTCGGAGACAGCGGGTCTGATCAGACGATGCTGATCACGAGCCCATGTTCGCGCCAGAGCCCCTTGAGAACGCGGCCGCGCTTGCCTTCATTCGTCGACCCAGGCTATCGCCTCTGCAAGTTCGGCGCGTTGCGTTCTGAATGAGTTTGCGGGATGGGTCTGCGCTTCGTAGCCAAATGAAACCGCGCAAACCATCCGACGGCTCTCATCGATGCCGAGCGCGGCTTTTACGTCACCACTGTAGACGGCCGGCGCCGCTTGGCAGATAGAAGAAATTCCATGAACCTGCATTGCGAGCATGAGGATCTGGACGTACCCGCCCACGTCTACAGCTCCATAAACGCCCAACTGCGCATCGGTCGTCATGATTGCGACGTGCGGAGCACCAAAGAATTGGAAGTTTTCCCTAGATTGCCGCCGCGCCGCATCCTTGTCGTGGCGCTCTACGCCGACGGATTGGTACAACTGCAAACCGCAGTCCCGTCGGCGCTGCAGGTAAGTTCCTGAGTACGCCGATGGAAATTCGAAATCAGCCCGTCCCGGGTTTCGCTCATCGAAGCGACGCAGCAGCAAGGCCCGCAACCTCTCGATCGCGCGCTCAGACGCCAACGTAGCATGCCAGGGCTGCGCATTGCACCAGGACGCGGCACGCTGGGCCATTGCGAAGATGTTTTCGATCAGCGATCGCGGAACTGACTCCTGCAGGAATCCTCGACAACTGTGGCGCTCAGAGAGGAGTTCTTCTAACGTAGACAAGTGCATGCATACTCCGGCGGTTCAATCGGGCTTTATGCCAGCATTACGGATCATCCGGGCCCAGCGCGGCCGTTCAGTGCGCAGGAAGGAGGCGAACTCCTCCGGGGATTTCAGGATGTAGTCCTGCCCCAACGTAGCCAATTGCTCCTGCACATCCTTGCGGGACAGGATTTTCTGCATCTCTCGGTTCAAGCGCTGAACGATTGAAGGATGTACGCCAGCAGGGACGGACATGGCGGTCCAACCGATCACTTCGTATCCAGGTAGACCTGACTCCGAAAGGGTGGGAGTCTGTGGCATCAGTGGTGAACGCTTTGCGGATGTAACCGCCAGCAATCGCAGACGATTCGACTGGATCAATGCGCGCGCCGTCGAATAGTCGACAAAGGCGGAGTCGATCTCCCCGCCTACGACATCGGTCAACGAAGCCGGGGCGCCCTTGTAGGGAACATTGAACATTTCGATGCCGGCCATCTGGTTGAACGTGGACGCCGCGACCAAACTGGTCGCGTTGGCGCTTCCAAAGGTCACCTTGCCTGGCCGGTCCTTCGCATACGCGATGAACTCCTTTACCGATTTGACCGGCAACGACGGATTTACTACGAGGACGAACGGCAGCGATGCCACCATTGCCACGGGAACAAAGTCGGTCGCAGGGTCAAATGGGACATGCTTCATCAGATACGGATTCGCCACGAGCGTCGTAGTGCTGCCCATGAATACTGAATATCCGTCCTTGCCGCCGCGCAACGCCTCCAGGCCGGCTACCACCCCATTGCCACCTGGCCTATTGTCCACGATCACAGGTTGCCCAACCAGCTCGGACAAGTGCTTTGCGATCAATCGGGTTGCGACATCGGCGGCCCCTCCCGAAGGAGAAGGGGATATGAGCCGGATCGGTTGGCTGGGCCAATCCTGCGCGTGGGCGTTGACTGAAATCGCCAAGGCCGCTGGCAGGGCAAGAGTCAACTTGAGCAAGGTTCTTCGTTTCATTTTTTTTTCCTACGTTGGTCAGCCGGCATGTCGCTCAATCGAGCTCCAATTTCAGCGGACGAATGGCCGCGGCCCACTTCTTCTGATCCTGGTCGATGAACTCTTGGAACTTGGTCGGGCTGTCCACCGGCATGGGTATGGATCCAGTACTGGCCAGCATGGCCTGGTAGCGGGGAGAGTTCACCGCGGCCTTGATGACTCGCTCAAGTTTCTGGACAACGGCCGGGGGCGTGCCCGTCGGTACGCCATAGCCCCACCAAGGATTCGGCATTCCCTCGATGCCCGATTCGGCGAACGTCGGAACGTCGGGCAGGCTGGGCAGGCGCTGCGGCGTGCCGACCGCCACGATATTCGCGGTGCCCGCTCTCAGCAACGACAGTCCGTGAGTGACGGAAGTGAAGAAAAGGTGAATACGGCCCGTGACCAGATCTGCAGTCGCTTGCCCTGGATCCTTGTAGCCGACACCCTGCAGATTCAAGCCGGCCGAAGAGGCGAGGCGTGCGGCCAGCAGGTGCGGGCTGCCGCCCGCCCCCCAATAGCCGTAGAACAGCTTTCCGTCATTTTCCTTCGCGTACTTCAAGAACTCACGGCCGGTGGTAATCGGTACGGTCTTGGAGACCGCCATGACCATTGAAACAATCCCGCCACCCGCGATGGCCGTGAAGTCGCTGTTCTTGTACGGCACCTTCTTATAGATGAGGACGTTGTTAGCCGTTTGATTGTTCATCATAAGGAGCGTATAGCCGTCCTTCGGCGCTGAAGCCACCTGCGCCGCAGCGATCATCGTCGAGGCACCGGGCTTGGTCTCGACGATCACGGGCTGTCCGAGTTCCTTTGCCATCAGATCAGCCAATAGCCGGGTGCTGACTTCCATGCCAGTGCCCGGCGCAAATCCAACCACGATGCGGGCCGGGCGTGACGGAAACTCGTCTGCCGATGCCTCTGTGATTGCAAGTAGGGGTGCGAGCAGCAGGCTCAGGACCGCCCGGCGGCGAAAAGGGTGTTTGGCCATGTATGTGTCCTTCATTCCTAGGGATTCGGCAGTACGTCAGATCTCCGGCGACTGCACGACGCCGGCTAGCTTCAGGCGGGCTATCTCCGAGTCGCGAAGGCCCAGCTCTCGCAGTACTGCGTTCGTGTGCTCGCCTACATCGGGGGCACGGCTTGCACGTCGCTTGCTCTCGCCCTGGATGAAGAAAGGACTTGCTACTGTCATTGTCACGTCCGGCACCCCATCAAGTTCGACCAAGATGCCATTGGCCTTCATCTGCTCGTCATGTGGTGCGTCTTCCGCGCGCGCGACGATGCTCGTGACTATCCCAGACCCCTTGAAGTGCAGCTTCCAATCGGCGGCAGTTCGGCGCGAGAACGCCTCATCCAGCCGTCGAATCAGCTCGACGTTGTGCTGCAGCCGTGCGTCATAACTATTGAAGCGCTTGTCGCTCAGCAAGTCAGGGCACTCGACGATGGTGGCAAACTTCGTCCAGTGCAGTGCTTGGTGCGCCGGGTTGAGAGTGATCATGAACCAGCGGTCGTCGCTGCAAAGATAGTGAATGTTCAGCGGATTCCAGCTCTCCGACCGGCGGCGAATCGGCCGAAACTCCGCGCCCGCGAGCGCTGCCTGGATATAGACGGCGTTTTGCCAGGCGCCGTTGGCCAGCAAGGAGGAACCCACGTAGCCGCCTGCGCCAGTGCGCTCGCGCCGGTACAGGGCACTGACGATGGCTCCAAACAGTGACAACGCGGAGAGGTGGTCGCCAGAGGCAGCCGGGGCCTTGGCCGGCGGCATGTCTGGATCCGAGCGGGCCTGGTCCATCAGTCCGGAGCGCGCCCACCATCCGGTGGTGTCGAAGCCAGCTTCGTCGCGTTCCTCCCCGACCTCTCCGTAACCAGTAAAGGAGGCATACACCAAGCGTGGGTTGATGGTGGAGAGAGTCTGATGATCCGCACCTAACGCTCCGCGCACTGGGAGCGGCAGGTTGGTGATGAAGACGTCGGCGTCCCGGCAGAGACGATGTAGCAGTTGCCGGCCCTCAGGGGTCTTCAGGTCCATCGCTACGCTTCGTTTGCCGCGGCCGGTCAACAGCCAAAGATAGTTGGTTGTCGCCTGCGGCAACTCGGGTCGGCGATGCTGGTGGCGCCACAAGTCGCCTTGACCTGGCTGCTCGATCTTGACGACATCAGCACCAAGGTCACCCAAAATGGTCGCGGCCGCCGGTCCAGCGACGAAGCTGCCGACTTCTACAACGCGCAAGTGAGAGAAAAGGGATTCCTCAGAGTTCATCAGTGGCACTCCTAGAGGGCGCATCAGGCCGAAAATAGTCGGGTCGACCCGCAGGCCACGGGTCGCCCCACAGTTGTTGGCCACCATCCACCGTCACTACCTCCCCGGTTATGAACTTGGCGCTCGAGCCAGTGAGGTACACACAGGCTTGCGCGATGTCCTGCGCGTCGCCCGGACGGCGCATGACGTTGGGCTGCCCGTAGTAGGTGGCGAGGCCATCGGGCGGATAGTGCTCGAATCCCGTAGTCTCGACCACGCCTGGCGCCACGCAATTGAGCTGTATCCGGTGCGGCGCCCACTCGACGGCGAGCGTCTTGGAAAGGTAGATGACGCCGGCGCGGGCGGCGCAGCTGTGCGCGGTGGTTGGCCGTCCGCGCCACACCGTCGAGACGATATTGACGACTCGGCCAGACACATCGCGCGCAACCCAACGCTTGGCGGCAGCCTGAATCATGTACCAGGTGCCATTGAGGTTGGTGTCGATCACGGCCTGCCAGCCGCGATGCGTGAAGTCAATCGCAGGGGCGGCAAACTGGCCACCCGCGTTGTTGACCAGGACATCGAGGCGGCCAAAGCGCTTGAAGGTTTGGTCCATCAGCCTGTCCGCCTGCTCGGGATCCCGGATCGTCATGGGAACCTCCAGGGTGTCGGCCCCTAGCGAACGCAGCAACCGGGCCGATTTTTCGAGCCGGTCTGCATTGCGGCCGCATATGACAAGTTTGGCACCCAGTCGCGCATACAACACGGCGATCGCCTTGCCCAACCCGCTTCCGGCACCCGACACCAGTACCACCTGATCATCGAACAGACCGTCGCGGAAGTCCGTCGGCAACGCCACCAGTTCCTCATCACTGAAGCCGAAGCGGGGCGTGCACGCAGAGTTCATGTTCTGCGGGCCTCAGCGAACGGTGCGGGGCATGTTCAAACCCCGGGTCGCCACCATCTCGCGCATCACCTCACCGCTGCCTCCTCCGTAGGTGTTGATCTGACACCGGCGGTACTGTGCCTCGACGTCGCCCGCAATCAGCGCTGCCTCGCTCCCGTGGCGGACCAATCCGCCGATGCCGAGAACTTGCAGCAGGTCACGACACGTCTCTACCAGGGTTTCGACGCCATGCACTTTCGCCGCGCAGGCATAGGCAGGGTCGGGTTGGGCGCCCTCCAGGCTCCAGGCAAGCCGCATGTTCATGATGCGCAAGGTTTCCATCCGGGCGTACACACTGGCGAGCAGGCGTTGGACGCACGGGTCGTCGATTGGGCGACGACCCGCCCCACCCTCACGGGCCCAGGCCAGCGTACGCCGGTAAAGTTGCTCTCCATGGATCCCGCGCGCCGCGATACCAATGCGCTCGTAGTTCAGTTGGGAGGTGATCAGCTTCCAGCCGCCGTTCAGCTCACCGACCAGCATGTCGCGCGGCACGAAGACGTTGTCGTAGTACGTCACGTTGGTGTGCATGTCGGCGACGGTCTCGATCGGCGTCATGGAGAAGCCCTGAGCCTTTGTGTCCACCAACAGGATCGAGATCCCCTTGTGTGCCTTCGATTCCGGGTCAGTGCGTGCAGCCAGCCAGATCAGATCGGCACCCTCTGCGTGGCTCGTGTATATCTTGCTGCCGCTGACGCGGAAGCCATCGTCGGATACGACGGCGCGCGTCTTCAGGCTGGCGAGATCCGTGCCCGAACTGGCCTCGGTGTAGCCAATGGCGAAGTGCAGTTCCCCCGACGCTATTCCCGGCAGCAGCTTGGCCTTCTGCGCCGGCGAGCCATGGACCATAAGCGTAGGCCCCAGCGTACTGAGCGTGACGAACGGAATCGGAGCGCCCGCTCGCAGCGCTTCCTGAACGAAGATCAACTGCTCCATGGGTCCATAGCCCCGGCCTCCATATTCGCGAGGCCATCCGACGGCCAGGTAGCCGTCGCGGCCCACCTGACGAATGACTTGCTTGTAGATGGGTGTGGCGGCGTGTACCCGCAACGCCTCCTTGAGGTCCGGCGTGATGAGGGCGGTGAAGTAGCCCCGAATTTCCTCGCGCAAGGCCTGTTGCGTATCGGTCAGTTGAAATCGCATTCGAAACTCCTCAGTCGCGGCCCAGGATGATCCCGCTGGTAGGCACCCCCGAGCCAGCAGTTACCAGGACGTTCTCAATTCCGGAAATCTGGTTGCACGCAGAGCCACGGATCTGTCGCACCGCCTCCGCAATGCCGTTCATGCCGTGGATGTAGGCCTCCCCGAGCTGGCCGCCGTTCGGATTGATCGGCAGCGCCCCCCCACTGGCATGCTGGCCCGATCGCACGAAGTCCTTAGCCTCGCCTCGTCCGCAGAAGCCGAATTCTTCGAGTTGCTCCAGCACATAGGGCGTGAAGTGGTCGTAGAGGATGGCAGACTGGAAGTCGCGCGGCCCCAGTCCGCTCTGGGCATACAACTGCTTGGCGATGAGTCCCATTTCTGGCAGTTGCGCAAGATCCTTGCGGTAGAAGCTGGTCAGCCGGTGTTGGCCCTGCGCACTGGCCTGCGCCGCCGCGCGCACGACCGCCGGCTTGTTGCGCAACCTCCGTGCCCGCTCGAGCGAAGTGATGACGAGGGCCACCGCGCCATCGCTCTCCTGGCAACAGTCCAGAAGGTGCAGCGGCTCGGCAACAAAGCGCGAAGCTTGGTGATCGTCAAGGGTGATCGGCTTCCCATGGAAGAAGGCTTTGGGATTGGTGGCGGCGAAGTCACGGGCAGCAACGGAGACCCGGCCGAAATCCTCGCTGGTCACGCCGTACTTTTCCATGTATACGCGAGCCGCCATGGCCACGAAAGACGCAGGTGTACTCAGTGCAGCCGGCAGGTACCAGGCGTAGTGATTGGCGGCGATGAAGGTCGGGGCCGTCGACGCATTGGCCAGCGGGGTGCCGGCCCCGAAACGGTACCAGGAACGTTCGTTCATGGCACGGTAGCAAAGCACCACGTTTGCGGCACCGCTGGCAATGGCCATCGCCGCCTGCATCACCGGAGCGCACGCACCACCGCCCCCGTAGTCAATGCGCGAGAAGAAGGTCATGTCCCTGCCCCCGATCAGGCGGTGCACGTCCATCTCAGGGTTGTGATCCATCGTGAACGTACACATCCCGTCCACCTCCGCCGGTTCGATGCCGGCGTCGTTCAGCGCCGCCAAGCACGCCTCGACCGCCAGGCGCATCTCGGTACGGCCTGAGTCCTTCGAGAACTCCGTCGCACCGATCCCGGCAACTGCGACCTTGCCGCTCAGGATTTCATTCATCGTGACTCTCTTTCAAAACAGCAACGAGTTCTGCATGCACATGCTCCCCGCGGGAATTGGTGCCGACAGCCTCGACGCTCACGCAACGGGATGCGAGATCAACAGCGGTGACCCGGCCACTAAGGAGCAGCGTGTCGCCCGCGTAGTTGGGAACGCCCAAACGAAGTTTCAGGCTCCGGAGGAACGCACCAGGTCCAGCCCAGGCCAGCACCAGCCGTTCCAGATACGCGGTAGCCGTATGCGTGCTCGTAAAGACAGTCTCGCTGCCCAGTTCTCGGGCGCGCTCCACGTCGTGGTGTACAGGCTGGTAGTCGCGCGTTGCGATGGCAGCAGCCATCACCGAAGTCACATTGAACGGGATGCTCAAGGCAGGCAACTCATCGCCCAACTTCACGTCCGCGAGTCGCACAGATCGATCATTCATGGATGTACTCCGCAAAGCTGTTGTCAGCCAGCGCTCGCCCGATGCGCGCAAGCTGCGCCTCGGCTCCGCCACCGATGTGCGAGAACGCCTGGCTCTTGAGATAGAAGCGGTGAATCGGGTACTGCAGGTCCGCACCCACTCCACCATGAAAGTGCTGGGCTGTGTGCCCGACCATGTGTCCAGCTTGGCTTGCTTGGTGCTTGGACACCCTTGCGGCGGCTTCGGTGGGAAGTCCCTGGTCGATACGCCATGCCAGCTGCAGTTGCGCCGAGCGCAGCAGTTCCACCTGGATGTACGCGTCCGCCGCACGCACGGCCAGAGCTTGGAAGCTGCCAAGCGGACGGCCGAATTGTTGGCGCTCGCTGACGTAGGCAGCCGCTCGGTGCAACGCCTCCTCCAACACGCCCAACTGATATGCCGAGATGCAACAAGCCATGCGGGGTTTCAGCCATTCGAGTGCCGAAGTTCCAAGCTCGGAATCCACCGACACGATAGCGCGAGTGAAATACAGTTCGCATACGGTCTGCATGTCCGTTAGCTTTCCGGTCGTTCGCTTGGGCGCGACGTGTTTCAGGTCCAGCAGGAACAGACGAGTGCCTTGCGGGGTCTGCGCAGGGGCTAGGAGGAATTCATGCCAGGGCTCGAGCAAGATGTTCGACAGTTGGCCTTCCAAGATCCAGCCAAGTTCGCCTGGCTCCGCGATCAAGGCAGTCGTCACATCCAGTTCCGTTGCGAGGGCTGCGGGCCGTTCTCCGGAAAGCAGGGATGGCATGACGCGGTCCCTTAGCACGGACGAGCCTTGGGTAGCCACAGCAAGGGTCACCAAGGCATGCGTAGACATCGGTGCAGCCGCGAGGAACCGCCCCTGCTGTTGAAGGACCAGCCCAAGCTCAAGCATGCCCATGCCGGAGCCGCCACAGGATTCCGGCAGCGCCACCGCGAGCAACCCGGTGTCCACAAGCTTCTGCCACAGCGCCCGGTCAATGGCTTGACCGGCGTCCTGCAGAGAACGGGCATGTTCGTCCGAGCCATGTTCGCGAAACAATGAGGTGGCCAGATCGGAGATGGCCACCTGGTCGTCAGTGAGTTTGAAATCCATGGGTTTAGCTCCCGCTCACCGGCCGAAACCAGGGTAGGCGGTCCTCGCCTTCGACCGGTTCAATGATTGCTTCCATTCGCATGCCGGTTCGAAGCGTCACGGTGTCAGCGCACTTGATAGGTGCAACCAAGCGCGTACCCTCTTCCAACTCGATCAGCCCAACCGGCAACGGGTAGTCGAAGGCCGGATTCTTAGGCTGATGCACCACCACGAACGAGAACAGGCTGCCTCGGCCGGTGGACGCAACGGCATCCCACTCCAGGCTATGACACTCGGTGCACGCAGGCCCCGGCGGATGTCGCAACAAGCCACAAGCTTTGCACCTTTGAATAAGCAGTTGACCGGACTTCAGTCCCTGCCAAAAGAACGCGCTATCTTGGTTGATCGCCGGCTGCGGCGGCGACGGGCGGGTGGATGTTTTCTGTTTCGGCTTAAAGCGCAGGATTCGCAGGCGCATGGCGCCCACCTTTGCACCGGCCTCGTCAAAGAACTCCTGAAGGAATGTGACGAAGTGACCTGGTCCCATGCGAGTCTGCTTTTCCTCGCTGATCGCTTCCACGGAGTGGATGCAGGAGATCCTCTCACCTGGCCGCAATGGGCGCTCGTATTCCTGATCGCAATTTGTCCCAAGGATGCCGATGTAGCCCTCCCGCTCGAGGACCTTCATCACGGCCCGGGGATCAGCCCCATCCGAACCAGATGGTCGCCGGTTGCGCAGACCGGGCATCAACCAAATTGGCAGGAGGGTGGCAGGTGCGATCAAGCCGCCATGAACGCTCTGGGCTGCTTCCTGTTCGTCGGTGAACGGCGGAAAGTCCACGTCGAAAACCTCGCACCATTGGCGAATCATGGCTTCGTTTACGGAATCCCAGGCGTACACGGAGCCGCCACGCCCGCCGACATACCCCTGAAGTTCGGCAGACCAGGATTTCGATTCAAGTTCCGTCATCATATAAAGTTCTCTATCGATCGTTCGATAGACGTATCATACCGAACGAGTGTTCGAGACGCAAGACAGGAGGAACTGCATGAACGTGAAATCTTCAACCGGACCGCTTACAGGCGTGAAGGTGCTCGAGTTGGCAGGTATCGGTCCATCACCGTTCTGCTGCATGCTATTGGCAGACATGGGCGCAGACGTGCTGCGCGTCGACCGCACCGAGCCGGCCGACATAGGCGTTGCGACGGACCCCGCATTTCAGTTGCTCAACCGCGGTCGACGCTCGATTGCTGTGGACCTGAAGAAACCGGAGGGTGTGGCCCTCGTCATGGAGCTGGTTGCCGATTCCGATGTTTTGGTCGAGGGCTTTCGCCCTGGAGTGACTGAGCGACTGGGCCTCGGACCGACGGACTGCCAGGCGGTGAACCCGCGCCTGGTCTACGGACGTATGACGGGCTGGGGCCAGGAAGGCCCCCTGGCGCAGGCAGCCGGACACGACATCAACTACATCGCGCTGACTGGCGCACTCGACGCCATCGGCGAGCGGCATGGCCCTCCGGTGCCCCCCCTGAACCTCGTCGGCGATTTCGGCGGTGGAGCGCTCTATCTAGCTTTCGGAATCCTGTGTGCGCTTCATGAGGCGCGTAGCAGCGGCATGGGACAAGTGGTCGATGGGGCCATCATCGACGGGACGGCGCATCTGCTGACTAGCGTCTTTGCTCGCCTGGCCACCGGCGACTGGGCGCCGCGGCGCGGCGAAAACCTCCTGGACGGCAGCCGGCCCTGGTATGGCGTGTACGAGACCAGCGACGGCCTGTTTGTGACCGTGGGTGCGATCGAGAACCGCTTTTATCGCGAACTCCTCGAGCGAACCGGACTTGCAGGAGATCCGGCGCTCCGCGACCGGGACGACCCCGCCATGTATCCCGTCCTGCGGGCCCGCCTCGCCGCTGTCTTTCGCACGCGCACTAGGGCTGAGTGGGAGGAAGCGATGAAAGGCACCAATGCCTGTTTCGCTCCCGTGATGGGCGCCCACGAGGCAGCGTCGCACGACCACATGAAAGCGAGGGGGGTGCTGGTGGAAGCCCACGGCGTGCTCCAACCGGCGCCTGCGCCTCGCTTCAGCCGCAGCACCCCCTCCATCCGGCGCCCGCCGCCGCTGCCCGGCCAGCACACCCGCGAAATCCTTCAGGAGCAGGGTCATGATCACCAGCGGATCGAGCAATGGTTCATGCGCGGTGTGGTCGCTTGATCGGCCTTCAAGGACAATACACGCATGGAACGAGATGTAACAAAGCGGAAGCACGCACCAGACGCACCTGCAAGGACACCAGAGGTGGAGGATGCCGAGCGACCTTCAAATGCTCGTGAGGTCATCCTCCGTGAAGCCGCCATTCTCTTCTCGACGAAGGGCTACGCCGAGTCCGGCCTGCGCGAGATTGCGGAAATGGCCGGAATCCGGTCCTCGACGGTCTACTACTACTTCGCATCCAAGGATCGCATCTACGAAGAAATCATTCGTCTCGCGATCGACGCGACCATTGAGTCAGTCATGGCGCAGTTGGCCGCACTGCCCAGGCACGCCACACCGCGCATGCGGATCGAGGCTGCTATTGCCGGCCACCTGCTGGCACTGCACGCGAACAAGCCATTCACATCGACGAACGCGCAGTCTCGCATGACGCTGCCAGAAGAAGTAAACGCGGTCATCCAACCAATGCGCGAGCGTTACAGCGCTTTTTGGCGCGATTTGCTAGACGCTGCCGCTGCGGCAGGATGCCTGCAAGCTGGGCTTGAACCCCGCATGCTCCGCCCCCTCATTCTCGGGACCCTTAACAGGACAGTGGGCTGGTTCGATTCGAATACCAGCCCTATCGAGAAACTGGTACGCACAACCGTCATTACATTTTCAGGCATTTGGTGTCAGGGGACGGAAGGCGCTCCCGACAACTCCTGCAGAGCCGAGAAGGCAACGAAGGCTACCAAGCGAAGATCTGCATGACGGATGTTGCCTTTCGAAATGGCAGGCTCACGTAGGGATGGCGTACGCCGCATTCAGCTATCACGCTTCACTCCGGCTTTAGTCAGCAACACCTCCAAGGCGACGTCGTCGACCTCTGGATCACCTTCAGGCCCTCAGGTGTGACATCCGTCACGGCCAAGTCGGTATTGATCCGGTGCACCGCGCCCACGCCGATCGGCGGCAGCATGCACTGCTCCAGGACCTTGGGATCTTCCGTCTCTTCCCACAGGCTTGGGCAATAAGGCATCGTCAAATCGCTTGGCGAAACTCACCTGCCGCGACCGACGAGCCATTCGCGTGCTGGCGATGAAGTCCGATTGACGGTTGAAGCACTCACAGACTGAGCACAAACCAATCACGACTCTCAGACTTTGCGAAGCATGCGCCGGCTGGCCATTCTTGCCGCAAGGTTGACCCGCCGTCTCGTCGCGATTTAGCAACGCAGGAATTAGTCTGCCAGTCGATGCTGAATGATTCTTGCATGCCCTTGAATGATCGCATCCCCCTCCTGCAAGCGCTCCGATGAAATAACTGCAACTTCCCAGAAAGGGAAGTGGCCGGGGGCCGGTGGAGGCAGAACAGTGCAGTTGCACTGCGCCATCCGCACCGGAGCCCCATGTTTAACCCATGGAGAATCTTGCAGTGAAACAATCTCTCGTCGCTTTGGCCGCATTGGCCGTTGCTGGAGTCGCGTCAGCTCAGTCGTCCGTCACCCTGTTCGGCGTGATGGATGCAGGAGTCACCAACTTTTCGAACAAATCTGACAATGCGTTGGGCAACAGTGCGACGGTCAACAAGATCATTCTTCAAAACTCTGCCTACAACTCAAGTCGTCTCGGATTTCGCGGTACCGAAGATCTTGGCGGTGGCCTGGCGGCAAGCTTCTGGCTGGAAACAGCCATAGGGAACGATGATGGAACCGCCGGTGCTGGCTTCAACAACCCCACTGCTATCAACAATCAGTTCTTCAACCGCCGTTCGACGCTGAGTCTATCGGGCGTGTTCGGCGAACTCCGCCTGGGCCGTGACTATGTCCCTTCGTTCTGGAACGACTGCGTGTTCGACCCGTTCGGCTGCAACGGTGTCGGCACCAACCTAATCTTCTCGGCGAGCGGCTTCACGACGCAAGGCGCCACCACCAACGGCTTCGGCGCGAATCCTCAACAGGTACGTGCCAGCAATTCGATCGGCTACCTCCTTCCGCCGAACCTGGGTGGCTTCTTCGGACAATTCATGTACGCCATGAACGAACAGACCAGCTACGATCCAGGCAATCTGACCCCCCCCACGGCCAGCGCCATCGTTGCCAACCCGACACTCGCAAACAGCGGCAACAACGCTCGTGTAGGCCGCTACCTCGGTGGTCGTATCGGATACACCACTGGGCCGCTCGATGTCGCCTTCGGAGCCGCGTCAAGCACCATCGCGTCCAACTATTTTCTCGGCACCACAACAACTCTGGACATCTGGAACATCGGCGCTTCGTACGACTTTGGAATCGTGAAGCTCTTCACTGAATACTCGAACAACAAGCTAAAGGTTGACAGTTCGAACCCCTTGGTCAATCCATTCGGCTTTGCGGAACCGGGTGCCAACGGTTGGCTGCTTGGTGCGACTGTGCCCGTCGGACCCGGACTTTTTCGCTTTCTCTACTCAGCCGTCAAGTACAACAACGTCACCCCTTTGAATCAGGTATTTGGAGTGGCCGACGCGCCCAAGGCTGACAAGTGGTCGTTCGGCTATGTTCACAACCTTTCGAAACGAACCGCCCTGTACGCGACTGTCGCCCGCGTGAACAACAAGAACGGTGCCGACCTCACGGTAGGGGGACCGAACTACGTTCGCACGTTCGGACCCGCACCCTTGACCCCATCAAGTTCTACGGGATATGACTTTGGCATTCGCCACGTCTTTTGAGTTGATAGCCAATCGAATCTTCGAATGCTGATGGAAACTGCCTGGTGCCCAGAATCGGGCAGTTCTCCCTCGATGTCGCCAAACGACCTTCACCACATGTTGCGGCCGCAGGCCGCCTCCCATCGCGCTTTGCCCTGATCGGTCAAGTGCATGGAGAACTGGATGAGCTCGACCGAGCTGCGTAGCGGCAGTGACTTCATTGAATCAATCCAAGTCGCAAAATCAAGTCGACCTTCCGTAGAAATGCTCGATCTCAATGATCTGCGTGTTTTCGCCTACGTCGCCGCGCTCACGAACTTCTCGCTTGCGGCAAACGCATTGGGAATGCACAAATCCAGCGTAAGCAGAAGCATCGCCAGACTCGAGATGGCATTTGGTGCTCCCCTGATCCAGCGAACCACTCGCAAGGTACTACTCACTCGACCCGGAATAGCGTTGAACGAGCGTTGCGTAGAATTGCTCGCAAATGTAAGCGACACAATCGGCTACGTCCACAGCTTCAAGGCAGCGCCATTCGGGGAATACGGGGCGTAGCCCGTGCTGCATCCAGTGGCGCTCGATTCGAAGTCTGCGCCTGACGTCGGTTACCCTGCCGGAACGCCAACGCGTACATTCTGCCGCATCGTTCTGGGGGTTATTTCGTGCCATCGCTTGAATGCGCGACTGAAGTTCGCCGGTTTGGCATAGCCGAGTTGCGAAGCAATAGCTTCGATCGGCATTTCGGTATGCCGAAGATACCAATCGGCCTGAGTCATACGCACTTCGTCTTTTATCTCCGAATAGGTAAGTCCGACCTCCGCCAACCTGTTGACCAGAGTTCGCGCGGAGACGCCGAGTTCAGAAGCCATATCGCTCGTGCCAGGATCTGTCGTAAGCTGTTCGAAGAGCGCGCGCCGCACGCGTTTCTCAAAATCACCATGTCCCAGTTCCGACTCCATTCGGAGACACGCCTGCGAAGCGGAAAAAAACTCGCTGGCATTGCCAGACGCACAAGGCTCATCCAGTAGCCCCACCGGCAATTGGAATGTCAGATGTTCTTGCCCAAACTCCACCCGTCGCACGTAGCGGTTGCACGGCACATCGCTACCAGATGGGCGAGAGTATGGCAAACCCACGACGAGTTCCTCGACAGAACGCCCCATGATCGCTTCCAGAAGGCGGCAGTACGCTCCAACGATGAACTGAATGACGAAGATGTGGATCTCGTATAGAGGTCGCATCGGCTTGACCTCGACGATGCTCCACTGAACACCGATGTGCATGCGAAAGTCAATGCTACCGAATATGAGTTTGGCGTGCCGACATACAAACTGGAGGCTCTGCCCCAGATTCTTGCTCGTCACTGCCCCTATTCCCATCGGACTGTGGTACGGCTGGAACATTGATCCTGCCAATAGTCCCAATGCCGATTCCCCGCTGAAGTGAACAGCCTGGGCAACGAATCGACAGAACACCGAAAAATCGGCGCGCCGCCCGTCGCAAAGATCCTGCCAGCCCAGTCCTGCGCTTGCGAGCACCATCGACGATGGGATGCCTCGACTGTTCAGGAAATCCAAGACGCAGCGCGCGTAGATCGGATGGGCAAACGGAACTACGAGTTCACCTTTCGTGGTCATGGCACAACGATCCGCATCATTGAGATCTGTGGGGGAGCGCACAGTCATTGAGTTTCATTGATCGCTTCCCATGGGACAGTGCTCAGCGTGCGATGGCGAACACCGGCACAGCCGCAGCCATGCGACTCAAGCTGATGGGTTCATGTACACGCGGCGATTGCGGAACTCCACCATCCGAATCGATGTCCCCGCCGTCGAAGTCGGCCTCGAAGACCAGCCGGCTCTCGCGCCTTGGATCAATCGCCCCATCGGTACACCTTTGCATCGCTAGTCCTCGGTTGAAATTGGCGTCGGAGACAGAAGTCGACGTCCTCCGGCATACGCTAGTGATGCGTCCGTTCGCGTGTCTCCTAGTCCCGCCTTGCCGCATGAGATTTGGCCATGCAGACCTGCGATCTACAACGAACAAGTTCCGATGGGAAAGCATAAGAAACTTTGATGCATGGCGCAGGACCATATGCATCGCCCGGGTTTGGACCTCAGTCACGATGCACACCCGAAAAGCGGCTCTGTTTTCCATGCATAGCGATCGCTCACGATGCACACGGACGGCAGCTGCCGCCGAAGACAAGACGGGGTACGAGAACAGCGAACGGCCGAATTTCCAGGTACTAGACGCCCCTCTGTGGGAGGCTCATAGGACATGGCGTCCAGCCTCCTTAGCTAGCAGTTCTGAAGTGGTCTTCCAGCGTACTCTCGACCCCATCCGGGAGGCCCCGCCGCACTGAAGATGGCGATTTTCTCGCGTGGCCGGACCTGTGTCAGGTGCCGAACTCCACGTTCTGCGCGCATTCACCGCGCCCGCAAGTCACTTGTAGGTACCCATCTTCTTCGCGAGAGCCCCGGCCTTTTCATACTCGGACCGAAGGTCACGGCCGAACTGCTCGTTACTCACGTTGATCCGCTGCGCTCCCAATGCGGTCATGCGTGTGCGCACATCCGGCGATTCCATCGCCATGTTGATCAGCTTCTCCAGCGTGCTCACCACATGCGCAGGCGTTCTTGCGGGAGCTACGAAGCCGTACCAAACCGGCGTTGGTGAATATCCGGGGACCTTCACCTCCTCGGTGATGGCCGGCACGTTCGGCAGGAGTTCGGAACGACGGCTGTCCAGGACAGCCAAGGCAGTTGCGCGCCCGTTCTGGAGGTGCTGTGACACGAGCGGTATGACGACAGGAAAGACAGGCAAGATCCCGCCAATGAGGTCCGTCATCGCCTGCGAGGTACTCTTGTAGGGGATCTCTATGACTTCGATGCCCACCGCCTGCTTGAAGATCTCCATCTCCTGCTGACTGATCGTGCCCGGCCCGGAGGAGCCGTAGCTCAACTTTCCAGGGTTTGCCCTTGCATACGCGATGAAGTCCTTGACCGAATTGATTCCGAGAGCCGGCGAGACTGCGAGCACCAGCGGGATGACTCCAACTTTGGCGACGGGGACTAAGTCCCTGATGGGATCGTACGGGGGTTGGGTGCTCTGACTAGGAAGGATGGCCGTGGGATTGGCGGCCATGAGGAGGGTGTAACCATCGGCGGGCGCCTTCACGAGGGCCATTGTTCCGATGAGGCTTCCGCCACCCTCTCGGTTCTCGACGATGATGGCCTTGCCAGTCCTTTCGGAGATCACTTGGGCGACAGTGCGAGCGATGGCGTCACTGCCCGTTCCGGCCGAATAGGGCACCAGAATCTTGATCGGCCTGGAGGGGAAGTCAGCCTCACCCTCGGCGCGCGCAGGTAGGCCAGAGGCAGACAGGACGCATACCGCGACTGCCAAGACGGCCAGTTGACGGCGAGCCACAATGGAAGGATCCGGAGTTCCCACGTTTGGGGCTTGAAACTTCATCGTTGTCTCCTAGGTGTGTTGGCTTGGCAATGCTCAAAGGGACGCGCTCAGTCCACTCGCGAAATGTTCAGCATCCGGCTCGGGCCAACGCTGGAGCGCCAAGCCCACCTGCTCAATGCTGCATGCAGTCAGCCGACCAGACCGGCTTTCCGCGCGAGTTCAAGCTGCGTGGGACTCAGCCAGTTCCCCAGGATTTGCTCCCGCTGGCTGGCGTCCCAGGGTTGGTAGGCCTTGGGCAGTACAGGGGGAGTGCGGCTGAACCGTGGAGCGGGTGCAGGCTGAGTCACGCCATCGATATTCACGTAGGTGCCTCGCTCAACCAGGTGAGCATGCGCAGGGGCTTCGTCAAGCGTCAGAACCGGCGCGAAGCAGGCTTCAACCCCGTTGAATGCTCTGCTCCATTCATCGCGCGTACGGCCCCGGACGACTTCCGCGATTTGCGCCTTGGCGCAAGGCCACTTTTCCCTGTTCCACTGATCGGCCAGCAAGGCATCCAGCCGCAAAATTCGCAGCGCCTCGGCGTAGAATTTCTTTTCCACGGCTGCGATGGAAATCCACCTCTCGTCGGAACATTGGTACACGTCGTAGAAGGGCGCTCCCGAGTCGGTAACGTTCGTCCCGCGCTCGTTGCTCATCATGCCAGCGGCAAACGTTCCGTGAGGCTGCGTCATCAGCGAAGCGACGCCATCCACCATCGCTGCGTCAACGATCTGGCCCTTACCCGAGGAAGATCTTTCGAACAGTGCGGCCAGTATGCCCATCATGAGATAGAGCGTTCCGCCGCCGAAGTCGCCGACCAGATTGATCGGAATTGCAGGTGCCTGCCCCGCCCGCCCGATCGCGTGTAACGCGCCAGCAAGCGCGATGTAGTTCAGATCGTGGCCGACGGCCTGGGCAAGCGGTCCGTCTTGTCCCCACCCGGTGATACGGCCGTAAATGAGTCGGGGATTGCGCTCAAGGCATACGTCCGGGCCCAACCCGAGACGCTCTGTCACACCAGGCCGGAACCCCTCCATCAACACATCGGCTCCATCAACCATGTCCAGAACGAGGTGGACAGCACGCGGATCCTTGAGGTCCAGAGGCACCGAACGGCGGTTTCGCAACAACAAGTCATATTTCTGCGGCCGTGGTACTCCAAGTGAGGCGGGCTCCGTGCGCTCCACCCTCAAGACTGTCGCGCCCAGGTCTGCCAACAGCATGGCGGCCATTGGGCCAGGTCCAATGCCTGCCAGCTCGATCACCTTCAGCCCATTTAGCGGTCCCACGTCAGGCGCTCCTTATCAAGACTTCCGTACACCCGAATCGGCTGCCCCTTTTGTGAGCCGCAGCGCAGAACACCCGTTACAAAGATCGGCAAGTAGCCCGATCACTGTTGTGTCCATTGACCTTGCCGGGAACCACAAGGGCATCGTCCAGGCGCCGAGGACCTCCACCGCGTCGTGTGGCACCCCAGCCGACCAAACGCGGATCGGTCATGCTCGCCCTAGAAGGGGGCAAACTCCTTGCCGACGAGGTCGCGGGCAATGATGCCCAAGTGCACCTCGCGCGGGCCGTCCGCCGACTCCATGCCCAGACAGTCGCGCAGCCGCTGCTCATGCGGCAGGTCCTTGGCCCAGCCGTAATGGCCATTCAGGCGCATGCACGTGTATAGAACTTCGTTGGCGACCTTGACGCCAAACCACTTCGCCATCGACGACTCCGTATCGTGGCGCAGGCCCTTGTCCTTCTGCGACAGGGCCTTGAAGCAGAGCATGCGCGCAGCCTCAAGGTTCGTCGCGCAGATCGCCAGTTCTTGGGCAACACCTTGCCACTTGGTGGCCGAACGGCCCATGATCTGGCGCTGCTTCAGGTATTCCGTCGTCTCTTCGAGCGACTTCTGTGCGGCCCCGATACAGGCGAGCGGCACGAAGTTGCGGTTGTAGCCGATGATGGTCATCGCCCAGATGAAACCTTCGTTCTCCCTACCGATCATGTTCCGCGCGGGGATGCGCACGTTGTCGAAGAAAAAGCTGCCACCACGGTCCAGCTTCTGGCCCATACGCTCGAAGTTCATAGCCTTCACGCCAGGCGTTTCGGTAGGAACCAGGAAGAAGGACAACCCGCGGGGGCCCGGCCCTCCGGTGCGAGCGGAGACGAATACCACCTTGGACACGCCGGTGAAGGTAATACTGGTCTTCTCACCGTTAAGAACCCAGTGATCACCGTCCCGCACGGCCTTCGTCACGATGTTGCCAGCATCCGCGCCGCCGCGCGGTTCCGTGAAGGCCAGCGACATCATCTCGCCTTTCGCGATGCGCGGGATCCACTCTTCCTGAAGGTCAGGATGCATGGCGTGTGCCATTTCACCAAGATGGATCGCGTTAGAAATGATGTAGCGGATCTGGTGGTCGCAACGACCAATCTCCTCGCACACGATGCCGCAATCGACGAAGGAGTAACCCTCCCCACCAAACTTCTCGGGAAGGCGCAAGCGCAGCAGACCCATATCCACGATCTTCTGAACGAATTCCGGAGTGAGAAACTCACCACTGCGGTCCCAATGCTGGTACTTGGGCAACAGCTCCTTCTCGGCAAAGGCGCGCACCGAGTCGCGGATCATGATCTGGTTGTCGCTCAGGCTGAAGTTCATCGCAGTTCGTCCTTTTGTTTCGTCGCAGGTTGTCCGGGGATATGGAACCAAGGTCCATGGATAGGTTGCTTCCACGGTGAATACGCCTCGCCCTCGTAGGCAGCAGAGCCGAGCTTGAAATGTCTGGCGGCGTTGAGACTCTCGATAGCGGGGAGATTGGGGTCATACAGGTGCGGCTCAGAAGGGCGCGGCCCTGCCTTCGAGACGTGGCCGAACGTTGGGTGACCAAGCACCCGATCCAACATCCAGACGCACTCAATGATCTTGTCGAGATCCACGCCTGTCTCGATGCCCATGCCATGCAGCATGTGCAACAGATCTTCCGTGGGCACCATGCCCGACGCAATTCCATTGCCGCAGTACTGCCCCCCACCAACGCCGCCCAGCGTGCCTTCGACCAGCACAGTATGGGACGCATCGAGCGCCCTCAGTGCCGTGTATAGACATGGCAACGCCATTCCACGCGCGTCATGCATGTGCAAATGAAAATTCTTTACCTCCGGCCAACGACGCTTGATCTCACGGAGATCAGCCTCCATTTCGTGAGGCAGGCAGAAGCTCTGGGAGTCGTGCAGTCCGATCTCAAACACTTCCATCCCTGCGGCACGCAGCGCGTCAATCTGCTGCGCGAGGGACCACAGGCGATAGTCCTGCGAGAACTTGCCGAGGAAGTTGGAACCCCAGGCGGAAGCGATACCCGCGCGCGCGCGCTTCACACCCCGTCTACGCGCGTCTTCGATCAGCTTCGGCCACCCCTGCATGGACTCCTCGATGGAGCGATTCACGTTGCGGCGCTGATGGACATCGCATATGTCTTGAAAGAGCGTGCAGACCTCATCCTCTAGGGCCAGAGGCGGCGAGAACTTCTCAGCCAGGCTGCGTGCCTTCTGGTTGTGGATAAAGGTGACGTAGTCCACCCCGGGGCGCGGACGGAACGACGTCAACAGCTCCTCGAAGCACTCCATTTGCGGCACAAACCGCGGGCTGACGAATGCCCCGACGGCTATGCGCTTAAGTCCTGTCTCAGACAGCGCCTCAAGCAGCTCGATGCGGGCAGAGAGCGGGATGCGCGCGTCAGCGATGCCGAATCCTTCGCGCATCACTTCTTCGCTATAGATGACGCTGGGCCAGTTCACGTTCGTCTCCGTTCTAGGTCACTTCTAATTGTCTACCTATTATGGCGGAGCTTTCCAAATAGTCAACCAATTAGGATCTGGAATTCTGCGTCGCCACATGTGTCTCGCAAGACGACGGCGTCAGTAGAGAATGACGCCGCGGCTGCGTAGTTCGGCCAACTGACATTCGTCCAACGATAGCTCTTCCTGCAGCACTTCACGGGTGGACTCGCCGAGGCGCTCCCCGGCCCACCGCACGGTCGGCCCGAATTGCGTCATCCGTGGGACGGGTGCCGGCATACAGAGATCGCCTCGGTCGTGGTCCGGCACTTCGACGAAGTTTCCACGCGCGGCGACCTGCGGATGAGCCATAAGGTCAGCGATGCTGTTGATCTTGACGGCAGGCACGTCTGCTGCCTGTAAGGCAGCGATAGCTTCGTCGGTGGTGCGAATAGAAAGCCATTCGTTGATCGCGGCATCGAGCACGGGGCGGTGCGCGACGCGGTCCCGGTTGTGCCGAAACGCGTCGGCCGTCGCCACGTCGGGCCGGCCGACGGCGGTCAAAAGCCGCTCGAAGACGCGATCGCCGGTGCCGCTGATGAAGATCCAGTCACCGCTGCCAGTGCGATAGGCCCCACCAGGCGCGACGTAGTCAGGCATGTTGCCCGTGCGCTCAGTGACGCGCCCCTGGTGGCGCCAACGCTGTGGCATGTCCTTTAGGAAGGGGATGATGGACTCATACAGGGCGAGATCGATCTCGTTGCCGTTTGAAGCGCCATGCCCGTTCCTTCCCAGCAACGCGACGACGATCCCGAATGCAGCCCAGAGGCCTGCGGTAAAGTCGCACACGGGCAGACCGCACTGCTGCGGAGGCATATCCGGTTCGCCGGTAACGTGAACAAGGCCGGCAAACGCTTGCGCATTCCGATCGAATCCCGGCATGTCGCGCCAGGGCCCATCTTGGCCGTAGCCACTAATGCGAGCAACGATCAAATCGGGCCGTCTCTCCTTCATCCACTCCAGGGTGATGCCCCATCGATCAAGTGTTCCTGGCCGGAAATTCTCCACGAGCACGTCGGCCTTCTCCAGCAACCGGCCAAGGATCTGGCGACCTTCCGAAGTGCGAACATCCAGCGCGACGGACCGCTTGTTACGCCCCATCGCAGACCACCAATAACTGCTGTCTCCGCCTGCCGGGTAGGCGCCAAGGGTACGCATCGGGTCACCGCCTTCCGGCAACTCAAGCTTGATGACATTGGCGCCGAAGTCAGCTAGCAGTGTCGCTGCGAATGGACCAGAGATAAACGTTCCGATCTCAATGACGCGCACGCCCTCAAGAGCGAGGAGGCGGGATTCACCATCGTTGGCGCAAGTAGACATACTCGTGAAGCGTTGTTAAATGTCTAACCATTTAATCAGATTGGCACCCGCCGGTAAACCTTCGCGGCTCAGCGTCACGGCGGCCCCATGAGCGCGCTTCCGAAAAGCTACATCAACCTGTACGCGGTGCTCGAACGTACGGGGAAGGGGTTGCTGGCAAACCCTGGCAAGCATTCAGCGAACTGCTTCGCCTGATCGTCGCCAGCCGCTCCGCGACGTCCGATGCGCGTGCAGCCTAGACACGAGAGTGGGCGACAGCACACCTCATTGTGGTTTCAATAGGCGGCTGCCCCGTCGGTCCGAAGTCTTGGGCACACGGCAATTAGGGCGGCCCGCATCGGGCGCTGCCCGTCGATCGCGCCTCCCATCTACATGAGTCCTCAAGGCTTTTCGCGTCGAAACGAGCCGATCTCCAAACCAGACGCTGACTTTTGTCGGAACAGCAATGACTCTCTTCCTAGCTCAGAGTGGACGAAGATGGAAGGATCACCCACTATTCGAGCGTTGGAACGATCAGGCAATGGCGAACTGCTGCAAAGCAGCACTTCAGCGAAAGATCGGCTTAGCTCAAGATCTTCCAGATCTGACTCATCCCATTCCCCTCTTTCAAGTCGCGAGATCGCGAGGCAGCAGCGCAAGATTGCCATGGCTCCGCCTAGCTTAGTCTGGTCATCGAAAGCTCCGTCTCATCCAAATGAGACACAAACTCACAATGCGCCGCTGAGAGGTTTCTGGTCTTCCGTGCTCGTTCATGCTTCCCTGTATTTCCGCTATCTGCTGGTCCGCGCTGCTCGCGACGGTGCGGTCTTGCAGTGGCGCGTCGTGCCCTGCTCTATCCGCCCATCGTGCCTTGCTGCACACGAACCTGTTTTCCGCGATGATCTCGTCGACGCAGTTCCAACACTTATTGAACGGCGAAACCCGCTCCGATCCGGTCGACATTGCCAACGCATTGCTGTCGAAAGGATAGCGCTGAGCGGGCCTGTCTTGGCTCAGAAGTTCTGACGGAGACTGGCCAACAATCCTGATGATTTCGATTCCAACCACGGACACGCTTGCCTCGGGCCGAAGACCAGATACCAATTGACCCTAGCCGCGTGACCAAGTTGGCCCTTGAGCGGGGTGGCGCCCTATCTCGCACTCCCGGCAGCTTGCTGCTTGTAGCTCTTCGCTGTCAGCCCATCGAAGCTGGCGCGCTCTCGGCCCTGTCTCATTAGGGAGCCAACAGAGTCGTCAAGGTGGGGTGATGCCGGACTTCTGCCGAGGCGCCACAAAGTCCTACGCGACCACGGTCTAAGACGTATGCGGCATCAGCCACGCGAAAGGCAAGATCGAGGTGTTGTTCGACGATAACCACGGCGATCTCCTTCGCGAGTTCAGCCAGCCTATCAGCAATCTCTTCGATCACACCGATCCAGACGCCTTCGGTAGGTTCATCCAGCAACAGTAGTCGCGGGTTCGAAAGGAGGGCACGCGCGATGGCGAGCATCTTCCGCTCTCCGCCAGACAGCGTGCCTGCTGCCTGTTCAAATCGCGAGCCGAGCTTCGGAAACATCGCGACGACTCGATCGACGCCTTGCTTGTCTCGATTGGCAAGCGCGCCGACGCGCAGATTGTCACGCACGGACAACTGCGAGAAGACCGCGTGCTCTTGCGGCACATACGCGATACCTGCAAGAACCCTCTTCTGGGCTGGAAAGCCAGTGATGTCGCAGCCCTCAAATCGAACTCGCCCCTTCGGAGACAGCTCACCCATGATGCTCTTCATCAGCGTCGTCTTGCCAGCCCCGTTTCTTCCCAAAATGGCTACGCCGCCACGTTGCGGGATGTCGATTGACAAGTCGAAGAGGACCTGGGACCGCCCGTAATAGGCGCAAAGTTCTCGAACTTCTAGGAGAGATATATCAGACACGGCGGAGATATACCTCTTGTACTTTTGAACTGTTTTGAATCTCGGCGACCGTGCCTGTGTCAAGCACCGCGCCTTGATCGAGCACTGTCAGTCTGTCGCAGAAATCGCGAATAAAGTCCAGATCGTGCTCGACAATCACGAGAGAGCAGACCTTTTTTATTGGCATCAGGAGTTCCCCTGTGATGCGCCGCTCTTCGAGGCTCATGCCGCCAGTAGGTTCGTCCAGTAGCAAGACCTTCGGATGAGATGCAAGAGCCATGGCAATCTCGAGCCATTGCTGCTGTCCATGCGAAAGTTCCGAGGCCGAGTCAGTGGCGCGATCTGCCAGCTTGAACTTCTCCAACGCCGTCATGACCTCGTCATGCAGCCTGTGACGCGTCCTTGAGAAGAGAAGCTCTGTGAGAGACGAATGCCCCTGAAGCGCCAGCAGCAGATTGTCATACAGTGACAATGCGGGCAAGACGCTTGTAATCTGGAACTTCAGGCTCATTCCTCGGCGGGCTCGAGCTTGGGAGGAAGATCGGCTGATGTCGACGCCGTCGAACCAGACGCTTCCTGAGCTAGGCGATTCGGCACCAACCAGGCACTTCATGAATGTGCTCTTGCCAGAGCCATTTGGACCGATAAGTCCATGGAACTCATTGGACTCCACCGACAGCGATGCGCCCTTCAAAGCTGTGAGCTTTCCAAAGTTTTTCTTTATTTCCCTAGCCTCGAGGAGCGACACGTTGCGGTCCTTTCTTGATGGTCGGCTTGAAACTCCCGGTGCGTTCGCGTTTGGACGCCATGAAGCTGATCAGGCCTGCAGGGCGGAAGAGCACGACAATGAGCAGCATCATTCCGAGTATCACAGGCCAGATTTGCGGATAGCTGTCCGCGAGCCAGAAACTGGCCGATTCGATGGCTACCACTCCTATCAAGGCGCCGATGAGTGTTCCGGTGCCCCCGAGAAGGACATAGAGAACGATCTGCGTAGACATCACTACGCCCAGCATGTTCGGTCCGACGAACCCATCGTTGAAGGCGGAAAGGCTCCCGGCCAAGCCGGCAATTGCACCGCTGACAGCAAAAATGAGTGCTTTGAGATGCTGCACCTTGTACCCGAAGAACACTATTCGCGCCTCGTTCTCACGCAAACCGGTGAGCGCCAAGCCAAGTTGGGATCTGACGAGCCAGCGGCACAACGCATAGGAGAGCAGGAGAGCCACGAAGGCGAGGTAATAGAATCTTGGTCCCTCCGAGAACTCGTATCCATAGAGTTGCAGCACAGGCAGCGAGGGGATTCCGTTTTGCCCGCCCAGGGAGTACGAGCCGCGCGCGAGACGCTCAGCCGCATATGAGATGGTCAGTGTCCCGAGGGACACGAAGATCATGCTCGTCGGATTTCGTCCGAGAAGCAGGAATGCGCCCACCAATAGGGATAGGCAGAGACTTACCAGGATCCCCGCCGGAGCAAGTAGAGCCAAGTCGCTGATTCCGAGGTCTCTGGCCAAGATCGCAACGACATAGCCAGCGACGCCGAAGAAGACCGACTGACCGAAGCTCATGATCCCCGCAAAACCCCACACGAGATCAAAGCTCAACGCGAGGAGAGACAAGAGAAGCACGCGGGTTCCCAGCGACATGAGGTAGTCGGGCAGGAAGACCGGCATCACGAGCATCATTGCGAACACGATCGCCTCGATGAACGGAATTCGGGGTTGCGGGGCTGGATGGCCAGGACGACGGGCCCAGCTTCTGCCAAGCGGCTTCGAGGCACTTAGATTGGGCGTTGACATCAGCATTCCCGGGGATCCACAAGTCCCTTGCTACGTTCAATCAACTCGAACTGGCCGTTCCTTGCAGCAGCGATGTACATGTTCATTTTCACATGACGCTTGCCAGGCACCATCGCGCACGGGCCGCCTGGTCCCTCGGTGAGCTTGGCATGATCAAGCGCGCTTGCGACGACGGCTCGGTCTACGCTACCGCATTCCTTCACTGCGGTCTCCCAGAGCTTCAACGCGCGATACACACCAGTAGATTGATTGCCGGCGGCAAAGCGCGTGCTCTTGCCATGCATGGCTTCATATGCAGCTTGGATGCGCGCACTGGTGGGGTCTATAGCGTCGACGACGCGAAAGTAGTCCAGACAGTTGGCGAGGCCCTCAAACTCGGCGGGCTGGCTGGACAGCAGCGCATTCTCGTCGTAGTAGAGGCAAGCCAGGTGGCCACCCTCTTTGCTGAAGCCGGCCGAATAGAGCTGCTTGAAGAATGGCCCCCCACCAGGGGCGATGATCATGTTGAAGACAACTTCCGTCTTGGTCGACCTGATCTTATTGACCGCTGAACTGAACTCGATCTGGTCGAGCGGGAAGAATTCTTCATAGACAACCTCACCTCCGCTCTTTTGAATCAGATTTTTGGCGTAGGCGCCCACTTTGTGAGGCCAAATATAGTTGGATCCAACAATCGCGATTCGCTTGCCACGCGCCTTGATCAGCCAAGGAATGAACTCGTCGCATTGCTGGGCAGGCGTTGGACCTGTGCAAAAGAGGTCGGCTGTGCATTCGCCACCCTCGTAGGGCGATGGATACATATAGAGCGTCTTGCCACGCGAGACGATTGAATCCTTGATCGCATTGCGCATCGAGCTCGCAACGCCTCCAACTACTAGGTCAACTCTGTCCCGCTGCACCAACTTTCGGGCTGCCGTAACTCCGGCGTTCTCGTTGGTGGCGGTATCCTCGATGAACAGTTGCACTGGTCGGCCCAAGAGGCCGCCTGCGTCGTTGATCTGCTTGACTACAAGCTTCGCAGTGTTGACCATTGGAGCGCCTACCACCCCCAGGCCGCCGGTTAGGTCGACAGGCATGCCCACCTTGATAGGTCCTTCCGCGGCGTTTGCCCATTCGGGGAGCACTACCCAACTGCCGGCGCCAGTGGCGAGCAAGCCGCCTAGGCCCAGACCGCGCTTGAGAAAGCTCCTTCTGTTCTGCGAATTCACCTTGTTCACGATTTAGCTCCTTTGAACGAAAGCAGGCCTTTAGGCCGAAATTTGACGAAGACGATGGCTATTGCGAAGACAAGGACGTCCGCAAATGCGGGGGAGATGGCCCAAGGCAGGAGTGCGCTGAGCAACCCGATCACACCCCCTCCAAGCACTGGTCCTGCGAAGGATCCCGCGCCGCCGACCATCACCGCCACGAAGCCCTGGATCAGAAAGCGGAGACCAAGGTCGGCAAACAGGGAGAACAGCGGAACGATCATCGCTCCAGCGAGGCCGGCGAGCGCTGCCCCGAACGCGAACGTCACCGCATAGATGAAACTGGTTGATATGCCAGATGCACGCGCCAACGGGGCGTTCTCCAACGAGGCTCGGACGCGCAATCCAAAAGAGGTCCGAGTCAGCAGCAGGTGGCACGCTGCTATGACGGAGATCGTGACAATCACGACGACCAATCGCCAAGCGGAAAGACCTATGCCAGCGATATCTACGGATCCCTCAATGGGTTCTGGTACTGCGATATAGAGTCCGCCCGTCAGTGCGCGCACTGACTCACGTATGACAAGACCCAAGGCGTAAGTTGCCAACATCGCGACAATCGGCGCCGAATACAGCCGACGTATGACGAGCCGCTCCAGTACGAGGCCGATAAGGCCTACGACGACAGGCGCGGCGAGAATTCCTGACCAGAGCGGGAGGCCGTGTGAGTAGCATAGATACGCGGTGTATGCACCCAGCAAGACGAACTCGCCTTGGGCGAAATTGAAGATGCCCATCATGCTGGCGATAACACCAAGGCCGAGCACTACCAGCACGACAATGGAGGCAAAACTGAGTATCTCGAAGAGCGCCTGCAAAACACTTGACATGAGTAGTCCATAAGCCGAGAAGGGGGGCTTGTTGAAGCGATGCGGTTTGAGGAGCCGCTTCGGTCGAATCTAACGGCGATCCAATTGCGCCGCCATGCTGGCAGCGACAGCGGCTTGTCTGCAAGCGTCAGAGAAGACGATGAACCATCGGCTCTCGCTCGTCCGAGCCTTTCCTGGCTGTCATGCAGACGTCGCCCACGGTATCGGAACTACATTGACTTCCAATCGCCTGCTTGTTCGAAGGCGTGTGCAGCGCGGTAGATCGTTGGTTCGTCGAAGTGCTTGCCGATCAGCATCAATCCGACAGGCAGGCCGTCGACCATTCCACACGGCACGGTCATCGCCGGATGGTGCGTGATGTTGAACGGCGATGTGTTGCTGATCATCTCCAACGCCCTCGCGACGACGTCTTCGCGGCTCGCGTCGACTTCTGGCAAGGGAGTGGCCTTCATCGGAGTCGTCGGCATCAGAAGCAGGTCAAATTCGGAAAGGACGGTATCGTACGCGGCACGCAGGCGGCGGCTGACGTTCATGGCCTTTCCGTAGTATCGCGGGCCGTACAGCTTGTGGATGTAGGTGCTCGTCATCAAGAACAGCTTGCCAGTCGTGGACAGATCATTGGCGCGTTGTCGCCAACCGCGAAATTTGTCCATCAGCGCCACCGAATAGAGATCGCCGCGGCTGAGTCCATAGCCATCGCCACGAAACGTGGTCTGAACTGTACCCTCGCCGCATATGGGCGAGAAGATTGCAGGCGCCTCGAAATGCATTGGAATCGAGACCTCTTTCACCTCCGCCCCCAGAACGCGAAATCTTTCGGCCGCAGCACGCACAGAGGCGTTGACTGCTTCCTCAGAGCCGGGATGTTGGAATCCTTCCTTCACGATACCGATTCGAAGACCACGGACACCCTGCCCTAGCGCTTCGGTGTAGGCGTGAATAGTAGGGGACTTGATCCGCGAGTCATAACCGTCGTCGCCGGCAATCACCTCCAGCATCAAGGCGTTGTCAGCCACGGTGGCGGTGCAGGGCCCTGCATGGTCGACCATGACCTCGTTGGGCATGATCCCGGTATAGGGCACCAATCCGAAAGTGGGCTTCATGCCGTACACGCCGCAGAACGAGGCGGGAATTCGAATCGATCCGCCCTGATCGCAGGAAATCGCCATATCCGCCTCACCAAGTGCGACGGCCACCGAACTTCCGGAGGACGATCCGCCCGCTGAATACCCCATCTTGAATGGGTTGTGTGTGGGGCCGGTGGCATTGGTGTGGCTGCCCCCGGAGAGACACAGGTTCTCACAGTGCGCTTTGCCGACGATCACCCCGCCAGCGTCCAGGATGCGCGTCACGATGGTGGCATCAAATTCAGGGACAAAGCCCTCTAGCGCCGTGTTGCCGTTCATCATCGACACTCCGGCCAACTGGACGTTGTCCTTGAGCGCCACTCGCTTTCCCTGAAGCTTTCCAGCCTTTGCACCCACAACGTTGGTCTTGCGATGCCAGACGTTGCGTGGATCTTCTTCGCGACTCGGCCTGTAGCCTGGCGTTCGCGGGTAGTCCACGATTGGGATCTCATCCGCCATTGCATCCAGCGCCTGGTAGCTTGCGATGGCAGGTGACATCAGACAGATGAACGATGCGATCTCGGCGGAGCTCAAGTCGAGCCCGCATTCTTTCGCGACGGTTTGCAGTTGTTGGGGCGTCGGAGTTTGGACAGTCATGTTTGGTTTCCAATGGCGGGGATCGAACTGCCGAGCACGGGATGCCTCGGCAGCGGGGGCCAAGGGCCTACCGCCAAATTTAGAAGACCAGTCGACTGCGAACTATGCCCGGCGCGTCAACCTACTGGACTGCGCGCGACAACGTCATGCAACTTTGCGCAGAAGCGAACCCGGGCAGACGCCAAAGCGCTTCGCGAAGCTTCGGCTGAAGTGGGAGAAGTCACTGAACCCGGACGCCAGGGCCGCATCAGTCACCGAGCGGGCGCACCCCTCGCTGAGTTGACGGTATGCGAACTCAAGGCGCTCTTGCCAAAGCCAGCGGATCGCAGTTGTGCCGTCTGCGGCGAAGAGACGATTGATCGTTCGACTCGACACATTGTGTGCCGAAGCAATGGACTCCAGATCGAGATCGGGATCGTCCAGCCGGAGCCGCAGGTCTGCCTTCACGCGCCGAAGCAATTCCTGATGACGCCCCCCAGGTGTCAATCCAGGAGCGAGAGATGCTTCGAGGGCAGCACCTAGGATATCAGTGATCGAAGCACCGACGCGGGGACCCCACCCTCGGCCTTCTTCAGGTTCGAGCGATGACGCCTGTCGAACCAGGCTCATCGCGAGTCCAGCCAGTGGCGATGAGCAATCGACGACCCTTGCCGTCAGCCGCTCCGCCATAGGAACTCGAGAGAGCATGGCCTTGCGCGGTATGCGAGCCGACGTTGATTTATAGCGTTCCGGAAACACATAGGCGAAGGGCCGTGCGGTGTCGTAGATGACCATCTGATTTGCCTTCTGGACGACTTGCCTTCCGCCTTGTTCCAGGCAGGCGCGGCCACTCGATAGCGCCATCACGACGAAGTCATCGGAAGGCGAATGCAAGACCTCTTCAGATCCTCTCCTGGCCGTGAGAGCATCCGACTCGATCTCGCTGAGCGACAGATCGCCGACCCTGGTAGTAGACATGAGCGCGCGGAATCCCAGCGCAGCGAGGGGCTCATTCACTGATTCGCAATGCGTCCGATTGATTGCGTCGGTCCAATAAGCGATTCTCTGCCGATCGTCGACATCTTCGGTCGAATAAATAGTTCGCAATTTCCGCTCTTCCTTCAGAACCGCTTCGTGCAAGAAGCGTACCCGGCAGCTGCCCTACGACAGTGCACGGCGGGTTGGAATGGTCCCTCGGGCTCCATGGATAGGAAATAGGGGAACCCCTCACGCGCACCGCAATGTCGCTGGCCTTTCGTCTGCCGTCTCTCGCATCCTTAGGGAAGTCACGCTGAAATGCCGGAGTCACCGAAGGTCAGCCTTCGCCTTCCTGCTCGCTCCGATAGCTCCAGGCTTTGGAACCGCAGAGGCTTCCTCAGCGACGCAGTGGGCGGCGTGGAGCGGGAGGCGCGCATGTCCAGTGGCGGACTGCACAGCCACGGGGCATCGATACGAATCATTGCAACAGCTCGCGCAGCCAGGCCACGCAATCAGCCGGCGCCGAGACAAGCCATATGACGCCTTCGCCTCGAACGCTGCGCTGTGACGGCGGCGTTGCTTCGGAATGACGTCCATAGGAGACCAGCCGAACAGACGGAGGACGGATGGACGGACGGTCTCCGGCTTGGCCTCAAAATTCCAGGTGGAGCGACTGACCGCTTGGGCCACCGGTCAATTTGAGGCCCGCTTCCGAGCGGGCCGCACCGCGCGCTCGGTCACCGCGGGTAGCACCACGCCTGCGGCCGGCCGAAGCCCAGATGCGAACTGACCATTACCCCCGTGACCAAGTTGGCGTTCGATCTGAGTGGCACACTCTCGCGCCGCCGCGAGCAGCTTGCGCTCGTGGTTCTTCGTCGCTAGCTTTGCGATGACGGAAGCATGCAAGGCCGCGGCCAACGAGCCGTCCGCATGGCGAACCGGTATTGCATAGCCAACGACACCATCCACGGATTCTTCTCTGCTTGACGCGTAGCCTGCCTCTCGGATCCGCTGGTATTCGCGCTCCAGTTCTTCAGCGCTCGTGATGGTCGAGGGAGTAAGCTTTGGCAGGCGCCCCGACAAGGCCTTCGCTGCCAGTTTGGGATCATGGGCAGCGAACAGCTTGCCCGTGGCAGTGCTGTGCAGATACAGCGCCTCGCCCAGGCGAATGTCAAGTGAAATTTGGTTGTTGCCCATGGCGCGGTCCGCGTAGAACACGCGGCTACCCACCTGAAGCGCCAGGTAGATGTCGTCGCCAATCTCGCGCGCCAGATCTTGCACATAGCGACGAGAGATAGATCGGATGTCGAGAGACTGGATAGTCGCAAGAGCCAGGGACACAGCCCTAGGCCCAACCATGTAGCGCAAGTCCTCCGTCACGGTTGCGACCTCCGCCGTCACCATGGTTTGGAGCATGTTGTGTACGCTGCTTGCGGGCAGGTTGAGCGCATCCTTGATTTCGGTCAGCCGCATCCCCTGCCTGTGGCGCACAAGAAGGTCCAGGAGATCAAAGGTGCGAAGATAGCGATCAGGATCCATCCCCCGATTCTACGGAGCAATTTCAAGGTCCCCGCGGCAGCGACAGAGCTATCGCGATTGCATACGGCCTCAACCACCGGAGGGCGATGGGGCGTCGGGCATAGTTGCTCGCCGACAGCGAGTTCGCCGATCAACGCGCCATGATCGCATTCAGACCCGATTGCCCAGCATATGGACAGCCGTTGCGACGCTAACGGATTGCCGCCAAATCAAACGAAGTCGCCGAACGAGCGAGCTCGACGACAGTGCGGATCAGCGGCTGGTCAAGCGCGCCTTGCCAAGCGATTACGAATTCAATCTCGGGCGAAGGCAAGCCCGGCAGCACCGGCACCAGCTCTGACTTGGCTAGATAGCCACGCGCGAGGATTTCCGGCAGGAGCGCGATGCCCGCGCCTGCCAGAATCAATTCTATTAGCGCCATGGTATGGTTGCAGGTGGAAATCCCATCCGGCGTCACTTCGAGCTCGTGCAAGATTGACTGCGTCATCGTGTGGCTGGCCGACGGACTCGACAGCGACCAAATGGATTGGGTCATCAGTCTTTCTTTCGGCGGCATCGAAGCCGGCAGAGAGTGCACCAGCCCGGGTGCAGCCGCCCAAATCATGCGCACTCTGCCGACCGATACCGAGCGGATGTCAGAGCCTACGATCGGGCCGGCAAGGAGCGCCACATCCAGCTTGCCGGCTTTGAGTTTCTCCGTCAACGAAGCCGTAAGATCCACATCCACCTGATAGTTCACTCGAGGCATGCGTTCGTGCAACCTTGACATGAACGTTGGAAACCAACTGAGGGCAGCATATTCCCCCGCGCCGAAGCGTACGGTGCCAGTCATTGAAGCCGGGTTGTCGATCGAACCGACAGCACCTTGCAGGCGATGCAGCAACGGCTCTACCATTGCCACCAATTCCCGGCCATGCGAGGTGAGCTCCATGCGCCGGCCCTGCCGGCGAAACAGCGCTACGCCCATCGTCGCTTCCATGTCGCGGATGCGCGCGGAGATGGCTGGCTGCGAAGCATGCATTTTTTCCGCTGCCGCAGCAAAGGTACCTACATTCGCGATGCAGCAAAGCGTCTCGAGATTGAGTAGAGTAATACGAGACATTGTTTGGCACGTGTGAGCGTCAAAGTAGCGACCGACCCGCCGTGGCCGCGCGCGAGCTATCCATGCAGCGGAGCGTGAATCGGCAATCAACGCAGAGAGCAGGCGACGCAGTTCGGCATGAGGCTGGGTGGAAGCTATGCACGGAGAGCCCCTCTACCTCCTGCCTTCACAGCAGCCGGAGACGTGGAGACAGGCTGCTCTTGCCGGCGTACCTTTCCAATGGATCGCAGCTTGCCCACGGGCTTGGTCAACACATCGATGGTGGCCCGTCCGTCGTAGGCAGCCAGTACCAGGTCTCGCATATGCTCGAGGTGCATTCGCCAGAATTTCTCGATCTCTACGACCTTTCCCTTGCGCATCAGTTCGACCGCCTTTTCGCGAGCACGGAGGCTTTCCTCTCTTAGCCGATCGACGCTGCCACGTTCGCGCGTCTGCTCTGTCACATGCTCATGCTGACGGCGAATGATGTCCGAGATCAGTGCGGACAGCAAATGGATGGTGTTGCTGCCGCAGTGACGCGTTATCAGCATCGAAAACTCCGCGCTGAGTTCAGCATACCGAATGAGGTCGACTTTCGCGGCTTGGCGTGCTTCGTCGATGTTGGACTCTAAGCTCGCCAGAATCTCGGGATCGGGTCGCGCTGCAATGAGGCCGGCCGCCGGCGGCTCGATGAGGGTACGGGCGAGCCATACGTCCGCCAACGTCGTCCCTTCCAGTTGCAGGAACACGCCGACCTGTCTGGCGACTGCTCCCAGGTCGACGGAGCTGACGCGGGCGCCTCCGTGTTTGCCACGGCTTATGGTGATCAGCGACTCCGATTCCAGTAGACGCAACGCCTCGCGCATGGTCGGGCGAGAGATTTCAAATTCAGATCTCAATACATGCTCGGGCTGCAACTGGTCGCCTGGCTTCAGGCGCCCGGTAACAATCTGCCGCCGCAACTCGGACGCCACCACCTCTGCGGCCTTTGGACGTTTATTGCTTGCGGACGCGGTCGCCGAGCGAGGTGACAAAGGTAAAGGCATATCTGCCATTATCACCGCGTGCCCGATGTCAGGCCACCTGAACGAGGAAGCCTTCACTCGGAGCGATCCAATCGGCCGACGCAAGCAACGGATCCGGATGCGCCGACGGCGCAGGACGCCAGCGGCCCGTAAATGCCAATCGCTCCTCCTCAAGCAGCCACACCGTTCCGCCTGGAGTGCATTTCGGCACGAGGGTGTTGCAATCTCCGAGGCGAATGGCGTGATGGAAGATCGCCTGATCGGTCCACACTGCTCTTGGCGATTGACCATCACAAACCTCTGCCAGGGCCTTGCGCATCTGTTCTGGGGAACAAGGATCTATCACAATCCACCCACTTTGTAGATTTCCAACAAGGTAGGTATTCCCACAGGCATGCGTCAGCCGCTGAACAGACCGCGAAAGCCGCACCCATTCGCCGATCCGCAACTCGCACCATGCTGAGCCATCGCCTCGGGGATCGAGCAAGCCGATCTCAGCCCATGCCGGGTGATCGGGAAGCACCGTCTGAGCGCCGGCCGCGTCTCTGCTACGTCGTCGGAGCATCGTCTTAACGATGCGTGGAGAAGCCGCCCATTGCATCAGCGCCTCCAACGTGTCGAACTCTGACAAGAGTCCTAGCGTCGAGCGCGTGACGTCTAGAAGTTTTCGACCTCCAGGCTGCGCCAAGAGGGTAGCCGGGTCGAACCATCCATGCTCCAAGACCTCGACGTTGTCATGCTCTACCAAGTGCTCACCCTCATGGACACCCAAGAAAAACCTTGTGTCGAACCGCTTCGGCATCCCCACTGGAGTGATCCAGTGAGCGATGTAATGCAGCCTATTCACGTCCAGACGGAGCCGCTGCCCTTGGCACAGCGCGGCGAGCTCAATCTTTCCTCGACTCAGTGGACCTCGCATCGAGGATAGACATGCCTTGCTCACACTGTCCGTTGCCAAGTGCTCCCCCCGCTCTCCGATTGCGAATAGACGACCGGCTTCTTCGAAAGTCTCGCGGATAGCTGCGACGTAAAAGTCCAAGCCGTTACTTGGAACACCAAGCCGATGGCTTGCAGTGGCATCGTCCAGGCCTGCACAATAGGGATGACAGAGGCGATCTCCATTGTCTACCAAGCCACCTGGAAAAACCCAAGCCCCACTGTTCTGATCGCCCTTGTCGGCGCGACGCATGAGCAAGACTTCGAATCTGCAGGATGCGGCGCGGACTATCACCATGCTGGCCGCTTGGCGCAGGTCCGCGAAAAGTGGACTCGACTGAAGTTCGGACATACCTTGAATACAAGGAATACTGGAGATTCAAGTCAAAAGCACGAAAAATTGGCTGCGCATCGAGCGACTCCAGACTGAGAACAGTACAGCATCATCGCGTTTGGAGAGCAGATTTCGAGGCTTGCCAAGTAGTTCGATGCGGCTGCTAGCTTGCCAGGCTGCCGTCCGCTGGCGCTCCGCCGTCACACTGCCGACTTGACGAGTTCCGGCACGGCCGTGAACAGGTCGGCCACCAGGCCGTAGTCGGCGACCGAGAAGATCGGCGCCTCTTCGTCCTTGTTGATCGCCACGATCACCTTGGAGTCCTTCATGCCCGCCAGATGCTGGATCGCGCCCGAGATGCCGCAGGCGATGTACAGCTGCGGCGCGACGATCTTGCCGGTCTGGCCGACCTGCCAGTCGTTCGGGGCGTAGCCCGCGTCCACCGCCGCGCGGCTGGCGCCCAGGCCGGCGTTGAGCTTGTCGGCCAGCGGCGCCATCACTTCCTGGAACTTCTCGGCGCTGCCCAGGGCCCGGCCGCCCGAGACGATGATCTTGGCGGCGGTCAGTTCGGGGCGCTCGCTCTTGGTGACTTCGCGGCCGACGAAGCTGGACTTGCCGCTGTCGGCGACGCCTGCGACCGTTTCCACTGCGGCGCTGCCACCGGTGGCGGCTGCGGCATCGAAGCCCGTGGTGCGCACCGTGACGACCTTGATCGCGTCGCTGCTCTGCACGATCGCAATCGCATTGCCCGCATAGATCGGCCGCTCGAAGGTGTCGGGGCTGTCGACCTTGGTGATGTCGCTGATCTGGGCGACATCCAGCAAAGCCGCCACGCGCGGGGCGACGTTCTTGCCGTTGGCGGTCGAGGGGAACAGGATGTGGCTGTAGTTCTTGGCAATAGCCAGGACCTGGGCGGCAACGTTCTCGGCCAGGTTCTCGGCCAGGGACGGGCTGTCGGCGACGATCACCTTGGCCACGCCTGCGACTTGAGAAGCGGCCTTGCCGGCTTCGGCGGCGTTGGCGCCGGCCACCAGCACGTGGACGTCGCCGCTGGCGCAGGCGATGCCAGCGGTCACGGTGTTGAGGGTCGCCGGCTTGAGCGTGGCGTGGTCGTGTTCGGCAATAACAAGTACGGTCATGATCAGATCACCTTGGCTTCGTTCTTCAGCTTGTCCACCAGCGTCGCGACATCGGGCACCTTGATGCCGGCGCCGCGCTTCGGCGGCTCGCTGACCTTCAGGGTCTTCAGGCGCGGCTTGACGTCCACGCCCAGGTCTTCCGGCTTGAAGGTGTCCAGCTGCTTCTTCTTGGCCTTCATGATGTTCGGCAGCGTCACGTAGCGCGGCTCGTTCAGGCGCAGGTCGGTGGTGATGACCGCGGGCACGGAAAGAGAGATGGTCTCCAGCCCGCCGTCCACTTCACGCGTCACGTTGACCTTGTCCCCAGCCACTTCGACCTTGCTGGCGAAGGTGGCCTGCGGCAGGTCCGCCAGCGCCGCCAGCATCTGGCCGGTCTGGTTGGCGTCGTCGTCGATCGCCTGCTTGCCCAGGATGACCAGGCCGGGCTGCTCCTTGTCGACCAGCGCCTTCAGCAGCTTGGCCACGGCCAGCGGCTGCAGTTCTTCGGTGGTCTCGACCAGGATGCCGCGGTCGGCGCCGATCGCCATCGCGGTGCGCAGGGTCTCCTGGCACTTCGCGTCGCCGCACGAGACCGCGATGATCTCGGTGGCCGCGCCCTTCTCCTTCAGGCGCACCGCCTCTTCGACGGCGATCTCGTCGAAGGGGTTCATGCTCATCTTCACGTCGGCGATGGCTACACCGGTGCCGTCGGACTTGACGCGCACCTTGACGTTGTAGTCGACGACCCGCTTGACGGGAACAAGGATCTTCACTCGATTCACTCCTAAACAGTCGGGAGAACTAACGATTGCCTTTTGACCAAATGATTCCGTCTCGGAACTCTTAGGCTGAGCTCAGCCGCCTCTGACGCCTGGCGCGTCTCCGACGCAAAGCCACTCGATGCCGCAGGAGCTAAGTCCTGGATTATTGTATAACCAATTAGAAAAGTGAGCGCAAGACTCGCTTCATCTCGCGGCACTTCCAAATTGCGGGCCGTGGTCCCTTAGCCGAAACGGAACGAGCAACACGTTCATCTGCTGCGCCGTCTCCCGCATCTGCGAGCGCGCATCGAGTTAGGCCACCCCTCGCCACATTGAGGTGAAGCACAGGCCCCGCTTCTCGACGTACGGCACACACAGAAAGAGGTCAAGGCGAAGATCGACCAAGATGCATGCAAAGACCCACGCAGATGCGGTGCCCACGCATCTCACTCAAGCTTGGCGCCCGACATGCGGACCGCTTCTTTCCACTTCGCGCGCTCCTGCTCCGCGAACAACTCCGTCTGCCTCGGTGTGGTGGGCCTCAGCAAAGCGCCGATCTGCAGATATTTGTCCTGCACGGCCGGATCTCTGGCGATCTCTGCGATGGCAGATGACAGTTTGTTGACGAGTGCAGGAGCGGCGCCCTTGGGCAATACAAAAGCACCCCACGCAGTGACAATGAAGTCCTCTACCCCAGCTTCGGCCATGGTCGGCACGTCGACCATGGTCGGCCAGCGTTCGGGGCAAGTGACTGCCAACGCCTTTACTTTTCCAGTCTTGATGAGTGGCGTGTAGCTCGCGATGTTATCAATCGCGAAGTCAGTGTCGCCGGCCATCAGGGCGGGCATCGACTGAGCAGCGCCGCGGAATGGAACATGAACTGCATCGATGCCGGTTCGCAGCCGGAACAACTCACCGGCCAGGTGCGGTGTGGTTCCAACACCAGCCGAACCGTAACTGACGCCTTTCGGGCGCTTCTTGGCCCAATCCAGGAATTCCGTGATGTTCTTTGACGGGTTGTCAGGCGGCACCACGAAGACGTTGCAGTTCTCCCAGACTTTTGACACGTAGACAAAGTCCGCGACGGGATCATAGGGGAGCTTTGAGAACAAGAACTGATTGATCGTCAGGGTTCCGATGGTGGCAGAGCCGATGGTGCTGCCGTCTGGCGCCGCGGTCCTGATCGCTTCCATGCCAATGTTACCCCCAGCGCCGGTTCGGTTCTCGACAATCCAGTTCCCGCCAAGCTTGGACTGCAGACGCTCGGAAAGCTGACGAGTGAGAACGTCCGAACCGCCGCCCGCGGAAAAAGGAACGATGACTTTGACAGCACTCCCGGCAGGCCACGTCTCCTGGGCATAGAGTGAAGTTCCCAATGCGAGCTCGGCAACCAATAGAAAGGCTGACTGGGTAAGGGTGCGCAGAACCTGGGTCATAGATGTCTCTCAAGTCGGGGATGAATGAGGGAAGGTCCGAAGCTCGTGTGGGCCTCCGAGGAAAGGCGCGTGCGATTGGGCATCCACACGTATCCGCAGCCGGCGAAGAACTGCAAACACTGGTCCTTTACCTTAAGCTGCAGGTGTCCGTGACCACCTTGCACGACGCTGTGTCGACCGGACCGAACTGGGCATGCACGTGCAAATCCATGCAACGATCCGCGAACATCCGTTGGGAAGAGAGAGATTCAGGCGATCGGCTCCGTCGCTCGAGACGAGGGCAATGGATCAACGATAAGCTGTCTATAGGTACTAGCCTTCGAGCTCCCCCGGGGACTCCGGCTTGATCACGTCGGGGGCCATGTCGCCCAAGTACTGCCCAGCCAATTGTTCCAAAGGTCATCGAGGCAATCGCGAACACCCCGGACGCGCTCAAGAGACCGTTTCCTTCAAAAATGGAACCGCGCTCAAAGGACCGCCAGCGGTGTCAACGGACTTCCAGTAGCTCCGACAATCGGCAGAGCCGCTCCCACGAAGAGAAATTCCTTGCGACCGGTTCGAACCAAGGGCTCGAGCATCAAGCCCTCCAACAAAGGAATGCCAAAGTCGCGGATCACACACTGATGGACAGGAAAGACGGTACCTTCGGCGAAAGGCAGAACCTCAACGGCGAAGTTGTCAGCACCGATGATCGCGACATCTTGCTGCGCCAGCCAGAACCCAGCAGCATGGTCGATGCCAGGCTCGCTGTTGAAGTCGATGTCTGTGTTCCCCGCTTGCGCTTGCAACCAGCCAGTGTGCAGCAGGACCGCGTCCCCTGGCTCAATGCCAAGCCCAGCGACTGCCAGGCACGCCTGCAAATCCTCCCTGGAGATGACCTCACCAGGTTGCATAGGCCGGCCTCGCAACTCGACCAGGTCGATCAGCAAGCCGCGAGTGAACGCTGGCGGCATCTTCTCAACCCCCAATCGGGTGGCACCCGACGTGCTGCGCATCGTCGTCTCCCTATATCCATTGAACATCTTCTCTTCGCACCACGCGTGGCATAGCGCGTCGATGTGAGTGCCAATGTGCAGCGGCATGATGACGGTATCCTCGGCGAACTGAAACCCTCCCGGTCGCCTGGCACCGGCAGCATAGTCGCCTCCGTCGCGTCCCATGAAATGTTGAAGTCCGGAACGATGTCGCGGCACCGGTGTCTTGTGCGACAGTGGCTGCGCAAGCCGGATCACTTCACCAGTCCGCACAAGACCAGCGGCGCGCTTCACCTGCGCAGCACCTATCAAGTTGAGAGCTCCCGCTTCATCCTCCGGACCCCAACGGCCCCATGCGTTGTTCGGCGAGTTGACGCTCGTTTTGTCTTCCATTGATACGTCCCCTTCTACGCAGTTTCACCGCTCTTTAGCAGCTCGACCAGTCTCATCTTTTGCAGTTTGCCTGTGCTTGTGAGCGGCAGTTCGGCATCTGTGATGAAGCGGAACTGGCTTGGCACCTTGTAGGCGGCAAGCTCCTTCTTGCAAAATTGCTTCAACTCTTCTGCAGTCACTGAGCAATCGGCAGCGGGTACGATGAAGGCGACCAGGATTTCATCCAGCGAGGGATCAGGAACACCAATGACGTAGGCGCTTTGCACGCCTGCATGACCCAACAGCGTCTCCTCGACCTCAATGGGCGCAATGTTGATGCCGCCGCTCTTGACCATCTCCTTGAGGCGGCCACGGTAGTACAGCCGGCCCTCCCCGTCCATGCTACCCAGGTCGCCCGTGCGGAAGTACCCGTCTTCGTCAAATGCTTCCCGAGTCTTTTGCGCGTCCTTGAAATAGGCGGCAAAGAGCGGCCCCTGAACCCGGATTTCGCCCACTTCGCCGGGGCATAGTGTGGCACCGGACTCTACGTGACTGATCTTCGCGACAACCCCATCGAGCGGCCGACCCACCGAGTGCAGCCGGACCTCAAGCGTGTCGTTGGCATCCGTCACGGCGCAGTTGCCATAGGTCTCGCTCAGGCCGTAGACGTTGCAGATCTTCCTCGCACCCAGCTCGACAGCCCCCATCAATTGCTCGGGCGTACCGATCATCGCGCCGCTGCGTAGCGACGACAGGTCTCGCCTGGCGCGATCGGGATGCTCGATCAGCGCTTGGACCATGTTGGGCGTACCGTACATGAGAGTACATCGCTCGCGTTCGATAAGTGAGAGAGCTTCAGGCGCATCGAAGTGCTCTTGCAATATCACGCATCCACCGTGCGTCATGACATTGGGCATGGCGTTCACGCTCCCGAAGCTCCAGAACAGCGACACCGCCAGCCATAGCCTGTCAGCTTCAGAACTGTGCTGGCGCTCGCCGATGTTGAACGCGTTCTGTATCCAATTGGCATGCTGCAGCAGCATTCCTTTGGGCGCGGCGGTCGAGCCTGAGGTGTAGAGCAACATTGCGACGTCGTCTGCACCGATCTCGCCGGCAGTCTCGTCAATAAGGAAGTCAGACACTCCCTCTCCTAGAGCCATCATCGCTTCCCAGTCGAGATCTCCCTCGTCAGACGCAGCAATCGTGGGCTGAGTCCCCGCCGATATCCAGATCATGCGTTGAAGCTTGGATAGAGCACCGGACCGCGGCTGCATTCCATTGATCATGGCACGGTAGTTGTTGCGGCGGAACCAATCAACGGCAATCAGGCAACTGACTTCGGAGTGCGAAAGCGCATACTCCATTTCTCGAGGTGTGCTCCACGTATTCAAACCGACCGAGATTGCGCCGAGTTGCTGCAATGCGAAAAATGAGAGAACCCACTCGATTCGATTCCCCATCAAGATCGCGACGTGGTCGCCTCGCTTAACGCCTAGCGCCTTCAGGCCCTTTGCCGTACGCCGTACCTCTTCGCGCAACCTTCGATACGTCAGGCGAATTGAGCCTGCGACGAAAGCTTCGCGCTCGCCGTACCTCACTGCCTGCTCGTCGAGAAGTGCCGGGATCGTTCGGCTCGTTGGCATGGTGGTCATTGGTTCCTCCTTAACGCGGTGTACAGCCCATTCGACTCATCGCAGTTGCGTCGGTGCCAGCGAGTAGAAATGGGCTCATTTGCCCGCAACCAGGTTGCTGGTTGTGCCACCCATTGGTACGTTGCGATCCCAGCGGCTGACAAACCCACACGCCGCTCGTGGAGAGGACGCGCACTTTGCCATCGCTTTTGCACATGGTTGCCTCCAGGCTCGGATAGTTCTGTCGGTCACCTGGGCCACGTCAGGTTCGCGGACGACCAGAGTCATTTTTCAAACACGAAATATGTTTCGCGTTTTCGAATTGAAGTATAGCCAGAATGTGCTGCCAAGGGAACCCTTTCTGATCCCTGAGCAAAACTCTCGAACGCTCACTGTGCCGTTGCCGTGGGGATACCGTGACGCGCCTCATCGATGCTGGCGTAAGCCCAGCAGCCTGCCCGAGGTACTGGGATCACGTCTCTCGGCATCATGCCTGCGCCGGATCCCCACGAGGACCCGGTCCATGCGTTCAGCCGGCCGCGACCTACCCGTTGCCTAGATTCGGCCATGATGGTCGCCCGGTGACAAGAGGCCCGCACGTCCTCCGGCGCGGACGGCGAGATCAGGCGGTCGTGCTTGGAGGCTCACCCAGCCGCATAGACCGCGGCGGCTGAGCAACGCGCTCCGGCCAGCACAAGAGCCAAGACGCTCCAGATGCACGGGGCCTTACCTCTGCGCCGAGTTCCATCTCTGTCGTGGTGATCCCTTACGACGATCAGAAGTCAGCAGATCAATAGCCCCTTCAACCTCGCTTCGCGACCATCGTGTTGGCGTTGGTGAAGTTGTCGCGCTGTTCGAGCTCAAGCGCGCGTCTGTGCCGACACAACGCATCTCGCAGCGCTGCGAGTGTGGCAGAGCCCTCGCCGAGACCCGGCGCAAGCAACCAGGCAGCCAGTTCTCCTGCATGGAAGTGTCCCAGCTTCACCTTCTTCGCGTCCTCCGCTACGGGCTTCCGGCCAGATAGCGGCAAAGAAAGCGCTTGCCAACTGAATGAGCTTCACGCTATGATTTTCGGCAACACGAATCTTTCTTCGTGTTTTCGAAACAACATCTGGCGCTCTTCGGCGAAGTTTTCTTCTCCAGGCGCCTCTATGGAAGGTTCCACAATGGGCTCTCAAATCCAGGTAGGGGTGATAGGCAGCGCGGTGTTCGCGCCCCGCTACCCAGACCGCACCTCGCTCGAGGAAGCACTGCACGCGGTCACGCACGCTGCGTTGCGCAATGCCGGCCTTACCGTCGAAGACCTCGACGGTATGGTCGTGGCAAGCTGCGATCAGATCGATGGTCGGGCCATCTCGATCATGATGGCCTCGGGTTCTGTAGGCGGCGTTGGCCGCGACATTCTCTCGACACCTTCCAGCGGTGAACACGCTTTTGTGTTGGCAGCGCTGCGCGTTCGATCGGGCATGTATCGAACGCAACTGGTGGTGTCCTGGAATGGGATGGAAACGGACGACATCAACGAAACCCAGCACCTCAGCACCGACCCCTACTACCACCGTGCGTTGCCTCTGGACGACCTGGCTTCGCATGCGCTGCAAGCCAACGCGCTGGAAGCGCAGGTCGAAGGCCTGCGCGATGCCGCCTTGGGCGTGGTACAGACAAACAGGATCCAGGGCGCCGTGGCCTATCCCGACTATGCGCCAGCTCCGCGCGAGAAGGTGCTGATCGAGCGCAGCAAAATGCTGCGCTTCCCTCTCACTGAAGGTATGGTTTCGCAGCCCGAGTTTGGCGTCGTCGCATTGGTGCTCGCCAGCGATGATTGGATCGCCGAGCGGGAAGATGCAAAGGTCGCCTGGGTGCACGGCATGGGCTGGGCAACCGAGCCAGGCTTCTTGGGCGACCGCGATCTCGCCACTCTGCCCTCACTCCGCGCAGCGGCACAGCAAGCATATGCAGAGTCCGGTACCGACTTCGAGAAGCCCGATTTTGACTTGGCCGAAGTCGCAGATGCCACGCCCTATCAACAACTGGTTGCGTTGGAGGGCCTCGGCCTGTGTCCTCGCGAGCAATGGGTCACCTCCGAAGCTGACGGTCAGTTCGCAAAAGGCGGCAAGTTGCCAGTCAACCTCTCTGGCGGCGCGCTGTCGTTCAATCCTGTTTTTTGCTCAGGATTGATGCGTATTGCCGAAGCAGCCAATCAGGCCCGCGGACAAGCTGGCCTGCATCAACAGACAAATGTGGCAAAGACCGTGGCACACGGTGCAAGCGGCTTCGCCATGCAATACAACACGGTGGTCGTCTTCGGACGAGATCGCAGGAGCTCAAAATGAAAAAGATTCCTCGCGTTGGCATTGTTGGAATCGGCCAATCTGATTTCAAGGCCCGGCGTGAAGACGCCAACTATCCGGAACTCGTGCGCGAAGCGGTCGGCCTCGCTATGGCGGACGCAAAGCGAGAGCTCAAGGACATCGAGGCGGTCGTCTATTCGCTGGCCCCCGACGCACTGCTTGGCATCGGTAATGCAGAGCGGCTGGGTGTTGATGCCGTCGGCGCGCGCAACAAGCGCTTCATGCGCATCAATACCGGTGGCTCCACCGGCCTCTCGGCGCTCGCGGCCGCGCACTCGCATATTCTCGCGGGCGCCTGCGAGATCGCTTTGGTGGCCGGCGCCGACAAGGTTGGGGAATGCGGCGATTCGCAGACCATCTTGAACAAGATCTGGGATCCGACGTACGAGCGTTCGCTCCCACTCGGAACCATCACGATGCTCGCGATGTCTGCAACTCGCTACATGCACAAGTACGGCATGACCGAGGAAGACATGGCGCGGATCGTGGTCAAGAACCGTGAACACGCATCGCTCAATCCCCATGCGCATCTGCGCGAGCTCACCACCGTCGAGCAAGTAATGAGCTCACGCATGATCTCGTGGCCCGTGAAGCTGTTTGACTGCTGCCCCCAATCGAGCGGCGGTTGCGCCATGATCCTGGCATCAGAGGACTACATCAAGAAGAACAAGCTGGAGGCTGTTTGGATCACCGGCGTCGCGCACAGCTCGGAAAGCTACTTCATCGGAGACCGGATGGGCAATCACTTCACCGCCGACCATGCCGATGCGCAGGCGCTGGGTGAAGCGTGTCAGCGCGCCTACAAGATGGCCGGCATCACCGACCCGGTCAAGCAGATTGACGCCGCGGAACTGTACGCGCCGTTCAGCAACACCGAGTTCCATGCGATTGAGGCCGCCGGGCTGGCGCCGCTCGGCGAGTCGCCCATGCTGCTGCGCGACGGGCACTTCAAGATCGGCGGGCAGAACCCCGTCAATCCTTCGGGGGGCACGCTATGTAGCAATGCGATTGCGGTGACCGCAATGGTCCGCGTGGCCGAAGCCGCGCTCCAAGTCTGGGGCCGCGCTGGCGGACACCAAGTCAAGGGCGCGAAGAAAGCGATCGGAACCGGCAACGGAGGCGATCACCAGTTTTTTGGGGCGATGGTTGTCGAGTCGTAGACGCCGTCTGCCGCCACATCAGCTCACCTATGCTACGAACTCAAGGAATTGACATGGAACTCATGACGCGCACCGAACAGTGGAACATTACTTACAAGCACGCCCTGGGCGAGACCGCGAGCTACTTCTTCCAGCAGCTACGCGACAATCAGCAAATTTTTGGCCGTCGCGATCCGAAATCGGGTCGCGTGCTCGTGCCGCCACGGGCCTTCTCCGATGAAACCTTGGAGCCGACCGACGAGTGGGTTGCCGTTGGCCCCGCAGGTACGGTCGAGTGTTTCACCATCGTGTACGCCGCATTCAACAACCTGCCCGATCCGCCCTATGCGTTCGGATACGTTCACCTCGAGGGCGCCGACACCGCAATCGGTGGCTACTTCAAGGGCATTGACCTCACTGATAGTGCCGCTGCCGCGAAGAAGCTGGCGATCGGCACCAAGGTGACTACGAAATTCGCCGAAAAGCGCACCGGAGATGTGCTGGATTTTTGGTTCGAATTGGCCTGATAGACACGACACGGTAAGCGCGCAACGCCGGCCAGGATCCAAGGACGGCTTCGCGCGCTCATCGCCGGCTCCGGGCTACGCATCACATTGAAGGAGCCTCGGTTAGGTCCGAATCAAGTCGGTGTTGCCAAGCAGCCTGGCCCGAGGACTGCGAAACGGTGTGGCTGCCACTCGCGGGGGATCCATGAAAACCTACTTTGACACAGCCACCGTTCAGCAACGGATGCAGGTACCGGAGTGGTGCGAGAGGCTCGGTCAGAAGCTCTATCCGATCGATCTCAAGCCTCAAGCGCTGACGAACTTCTCCGCCCGCATCGGCGAAATGCGGCTTGGCGCACTGGACCTGTTCGAACTGAACGTCGATCCCGTCTCGGTGAGCAAGGGCAGGTCTTGTACGCCCGCCGCTGTCGAGTCGAACGTGTTCGTGTCTCTGCTCCGCCGCGGCCGTACGGAGTTGAAGCGTGACAACATCAGTCTCGTCCAAATGCCCCGTGATATCGTCATATGGCAGCGCACGCCGGCGACCATCTGGGGGCACCCCAACCACCAGATACGCAGCATCGTCCTCAAGATCTCCGGCAACTTGGCCGAATCAGAAATTGCGGGCGCGTGCCACCAGCGCCCGCGCCTGCTACGCGCCGCAAGCCCCGCGGCGGCCCTCCTGAACAATCTGGTGGACGAAGTCATCACCATGCGGGACGTGTCTGCCAACTCGCGCCTCGCCAACACCACCAGCCAATGCATTCTGGACATCCTGCGCGCCGGCCTGGCTGCCGATGAGTGCAGCTCAGTCGAAGGAGAGCGCCGGGCGCGCCACGTTGACCATGCCAAGAACTATCTGCGCAGCCGCCTCGGGGATGCCGAGCTGACGGTAGAGGACGCCGCTTCCGCCCTCGACATGTCTGCGCGCACCCTCAATCGGCTTTTCGCGCAGGAGGGTGAGACCGTGATGAAGTGGCTGCAGAAGCAGCGGCTTAAGAGCGGCTTCGCGATCCTCAGCCGAGGGGGCCAAGTGAAGATTGCCGATGTCGCGCTCGACTGCGGGTTTGTGAACTTCTCTCACTTCAGCAGCGCCTTCCGCAAGGCATATGGCGTCACGCCTCGTGAACTCGCTTCTCGCTAGAGACCGGGGCGACTGAGGCGCGCTAGGCGACAGCGCAGTCGAGCTGCCCAGGCTTGGCCAAGGACGATCTGAAAGAGCATTCGACTCGTCCGCCAACGACTGGATTCGGGCTGCTCTTGAGCAGGCGGGGCCCCTTCCGGTGCTAGTGCGTCTCGCGCTGGAATGCGACCGCAAGCAGCGCGGGTGAGCTCCACCGAAGCCGCCCGCCCCCGCGCCACGTCTTCTGCGGCTTCGACCAACGTGAGATTGGAAAGCACTTTGCGGCTCATGCCTGAGGCTCCCGTTCGTCCTGCAGCGCGGCAATCAAGCTCGAGCGCATGTCTGCGAAGACCAGCGCGATGCCGCTCCAAGAGATCATCTGTGCGACTCACCCGAAGTTTCTTCCCTCATGTCGTGCCCCCTGGCGCGCAGGAAGAGAAATGCGGAACACGTACGCATTCGACCAGGTGTCCAGGTTGTGCGGCGCGAAGGCCGGGCCGATCGCCCATGCAAAGCGCAGAGTCCATGTGTTTGCAACGCGGCGCGAAGGCGCACCCGACAGGCAAGGCCGCAAGGTTCGGTGGCGCTCCGGCGATGGTCTCGAGCGGCGTGCCCCGCCGCTGACCACGAAGCGTGGAGGCCAACAGGCCCTGAGCGTACGGATGCAGGCTTTCGCCAATCAGAATCTCTGTCGGGCCGCGTTCCACGAAGCGCCCGGCATACATCACCGCAATGTGGTCGGAGACCTCGGTGGCAACCCCGATGTCGTGCGTGACGAACACGACCGACATGTCCAGCTCCGCCTGCAGGCGCCGCAGCATTAGCAGGATCTGGATCTGCACCGTAACGTCCAGCGCCGTGGTCGGCTCGTCGGCCAGAAGAATACGCGGGTTGCACGCCAGCGCCATGGCGATCATCGCCCGCTGCCGCATGCCCCCAGACAGTTCGTGGGGATAGTTGGCCAGCCGGTTGCGCGCCGAGGGAATCGCGACCAAGTCCATCAGCTCGAGCGCCCTGCGCTCGGCCGTTGCGTGGCTGCAGCGCATATGGCACATGATGGTCTCGACGATCTGCGCGCCAATGGTATAGACGGGATCGAAGGCGGTCATGGGCTCCTGGAAGATCATCGCAATGACGGGCCCGCGAAGCTCCCCCCATGCCCCGCGCCCGAGACCTACGACTTCGCGTCCGAGCAGGCTGACGTTGCCCTCCACCCGTGCGCGCTCTGGCAGAAGGCCCATCAGGGAACGCAGCATGACGCTCTTGCCTGAGCCGGACTCGCCGACGATACCCAGCACTTCACCCCTGCGCAGGTCGAAGTCAATGCCGTTGACCGCCCTGACTGCGCCAGAGCCCCGGCCGAACTCGACCGAGAGGTTCCTGACTTGAATCGCGGAATCGTCCGCGGCAACTTGCTGCAGTAGCGGCTTCACGAAACCTTCTCCATTGGCGAGGAACTTGCACGGCTATGGCCAGAGCCCGCGTCAGACATATGGCAGCACACGCTGTGCGCGCGATGGACGACTACCGCTTGCGGATCGTGCGCCGCGCAGACTTCCTCAGCGAAGGGGCAGCGAGTCCGGAAGCGGCAACCGCTGGGGGGGTCGATGGGATTGGGTGGATCGCCGCTCAGGGGGGCCTCGCGCGTGCGCTTGCGGGGGTCCAGGCTGGGCGCAGATGCGAGCAGCGCCCTCGTGTAAGGATGCCTCGGCGCGTCGAAAATGTCCTCGACAGCGCCGGTCTCCACGATGCGCCCGAGGTACATCACCGCTACGTGGTCTGAGATGTATCGCACCACATTGAGGTCATGGCTGATCAGCACGTACGTGAGGTGCTGCGACTCCTGCAGCGCTACGAGCAGGTTCAGCACCTGGGCTTCGACCGACTTATCGAGGGCGGAGACCGGCTCGTCGAGGACGACTACCCGTGGCGACACCGCCAGCGCACGCGCAATGTTGACGCGCTGGCGTTGCCCACCGGAAAGCTCATGCGGGTAGCGGTGGGCGAAGAGCAAGGGCGACAGCCCAACCTGGTCGAGCAGAGCGCGCGCCTGCGCCGTCGCCGAAGCCGCCGAGGTCCCGCCCACTCGCGGCGTGAAGGCAATGCTTTCGCAGACAGACATCCGGGGGTTGAGCGACGAATAGCTATCCTGGAAGACCATCTGTACGCTGCTCCGTAGTGCCGCAAGCGACACGCCTCCATCCGCGGCCACCTCGTGACCGTCCAGCAGCATACGTCCCCCGTCCGGCTCGATCAGCCGCATGAGCAGCCGCGCAAGCGTGGACTTTCCACACCCGCTCTCGCCGACGATGCCCAGCACCTCGCCCTGGCGCACGGTCAGTGACACGCCGTCGACTGCCTGGACCGCGCCTGCCCGCCGGCCAAAGAAGCCTCGGCGAACTGCGTAGTGTTTGCGAAATCCCTGCACCGCCAGCAGGGGAGTTGAAGCGTCGGCTGGCAAGGTCATCGCGCGGTCTCGACGTTGATGCGGATATCCATGGCAGTCCGCAGGCCGTCACTGATCAAGTTGAAGCACATCGAGGTGATGAAAATCATGGCGCCTGGTAGCGCCGCCAGCGCAGGGTCGACATAGATCGCCTGCCGGAGGGAATTGAGCATCAGGCCCCATTCGGCCGTGGGGGGCGAGACGCCGAGGCCGAGAAAGCTGAGGCCGGCGGCGATGATGATGGACAAGCTGACCAGGCTCGTCGCATATACGAGGATCGGACCGAGTACGTTGGCAAGCACGTGATGCCGGATGATCATGGCAGAGGACGCGCCAGTGGCCCGTGCCGCCTCGATGAAATCCATGTTGCGCACCTGCGTCGTCACGGTTTCGGAGATACGAGTGATCTGTGGAATGAAAACGAGCGTGAGCGACAGCAGCGTGTTGAACAGGCCCATTCCCAGCGTTCCCACGATCGCGATCGCCAGCAGCGTGGAGGGGAAGGCGAAGAAGACATCCATCGTACGCATGATCAGCTTGTTCACGAGCCCCCCGCGGAAACCAGCCAGAATGCCGAGCCCACCGCCGATCACCAGTGCGATGGCGACAGGCAGCACGCCGGACAGCAGCGAGATGCGACCGCCGTACAGCAAGCGGGAGAGCATGTCGCGGCCAGTTTCGTCCGTCCCTAGCAAGTGGCCGGCGGAAGCGATGGGGCGCAGACGGCTCATGATCTGCCCTTGCTGCGGAGCATACGGAGCCAGCAGTGGCGCGAAGATGGCGCCCAGCACAATGACAAGGAGGACGCCCGCGGAGATGAGAGCAATGGGATCACGCGAGAGCCGGCGCCGCACATGCTCCCAGTAGGTCGGGTTCTTGTTGGTGGCCCTTGCGGGCGAGCTGCTCAGTGGCAGTGCACCGTCGATACTTTCGGCTTGATTCACGGTCTGTCTCTCAGCGGCGAATTCGCGGATCGACAAGCGCTTGCGCGATGTCGACCAGCAGGTTCATGAGTACGAAGAAGAATGCAAGCACCACGATGGTTGCTTGAATCACCGGCACGTCGCGCCGCAGGATGGCCTGATAGAGCAGGTTGCCGGAGCCCGGCCAGTTGAAGACCGTCTCGACCATGATGGAGCCGCCCAACAGATAGCCCAATTGCATGCCCATCACGGCAAATACGGACGGAAGGGTGTTTTTCAGGATGTGAACAACAATCCGGCCGCCACCGAGGCCCTTTGCGTGAAGCGTACTGACGAACTCTTGGTTCAGTACATCCAAGACTGATGCGCGGACCACCCGACCCACCACGCCCAACGGAATGAGCGACAGCGCGACAACGGGCAGCACCAGCGAACCAAGTTGCTGCAGATCGCCAGGCAAGCCCTCGAACCCCATTCCCTGCGCCGGAAGCCAGTTCAGCGAAACGGAAAAGATGGCCACCAACACGATTGCGATCCAGTAGTGCGGGAGGCTCACGCCGGTGATGGCAATGGCGGACAGCAGCTTGTCGGTCAACTTTCCCTGCCGAAAGGCGGCCGCGGTGCCCAGCAAGGTTCCCACCGAGAAGCCAAGAGCGGCTGCGGGAATGGCAAGCAGGAACGTATTGGCCAGTGCCCGTCCCAACTCCCGCGCCACGGACTCCGAGGTGGCGATGGAGTAGCCCAGGTCCCCCTTCACCAGCATGGCGAGCCAGTGGAGATATTGAACGTGGAGGGGTTTGTCCAGCCCGTACGCGGCCATGAGGCGCTTCACCAGTTCCTGCGGCGCATCGGGAGGTACGAGCATGTCGATGGCATTGCCGGGCATCATGTGTACGAGCACAAACACCAGCACCGATACGCCGGCCAGGATCGGAATCGCGTGCAGCAGGCGCTGGACCGCGTAGTGCAGCATGGTCATGAGACTGCCTCCGTCCTCACGGTAGCGCGGGCCAACGGTCCGCGATTGCCGATTCGCGCTCGTATGCGGCGCCCAGGCGCAGGAGCAGTTTCTCGTCCAGCGGGCGTCCCACCAATTGAAAGGCGGCCGGCAGGCCGCTGGCGGTGAACCCGGCCGGAACGCTCAGCGCTGGGAAGCCCAAGTAGCTGATCGGTCTTGTGCAATGGGTGAAGGACGCGATGAAATCGCTCAGCTTTTCGTCCTCGCGGCTGTCGACGTCGGACTCCGCAATCGTCGGCACGGGAAAGCGGAGCATGGGCGTGAACAGCACGTCGGCATCGAAAGAGCGCGCCACTTCGGATGCGACGCGCTCGCGCACCTGCAAGGCCTTCAGGTACTCGACTGCAGAAAATGCAAAGCCGTTCTTCATCCGCGCGCGCACGGCGGCGGAGTAGCGTTCAGGCATCGTCTTGATCCAGTGGTCGTGCAAGACGCACTGCTCGGCGCCCACCACCACAAGGTAGAGTGCGGAAATTAGCTCGTGGTGCGGAAGTTCCACTGGCACGATGGTGGCGCCCAACCGCCGGTACGTGTCCAGTGCGCGTTCCAGGATCTGCTGGATCTCGGGGCTGACATCGTCGAAGTAGTGGTTCCGTGGCACAGCGATCCGCAGACCTTTCACCCCGCATTCGAGGTCCGCTTCATAGTTGTCTGCCCTGCCGGGGACGGTGGTGACATCCATCGGATCGGGGCCGGCCAGCACCGACATGAGACGCGCGCAATCGCGCGCGGTGCGGGCGAGCGGACCGACCGTGTCCAGCGAAAACGACAAGCCCATAGAACCGTAGCGTGACACGCGGCCAAGGGTGGGCTTTAAGCCGAATACTCCGCAGAAGGCGCCGGGAAGCCGGATGGATCCGCCGGTGTCCGAGCCGAGGGACCCGTGCACCAGGCGGCCACCCACAGCGGAGCCCGAGCCTGAGGATGAGCCTCCCGTGACGTGCTCGGGGTGCCAGGGATTGCGGCAGTTGCCCCAATGAGGGTTGTGGCCGGTCGGGCCCCCGGCGAATTCCACCATGTTGAGCGAGCCCACGTGGGTCGCGCCGGCGGCGTCCAGCCGCGTCAGCACCGTGGCAGTCACGTCTGGCGTGAAGTTGCGCCGGATCTCCGACCCGCAGGTCGTCACGGACCCGGCCCGGTAGAACATGTCCTTGTGGGCCAGAGCGACGCCGTGCAAGAGACCAAGGGCTTCCTTGCGGCTACGCTTGCGGTCGGACTCGCGAGCGGCACGCAACGCCGCCTCCTCATCGACCCGGATGAAGCAATTCAAAATGGGTTGACGCTGCCGAATCCGCTCAAGCGTCGCCTGCGCTACTTCCACGGCCGAGATTTCGCCGCGCTTCGTGCCGTCGACGACCTCGCACAGCGACCAGTCCGCCAGATGAGAGGGTCGCGAATTCATGCGTCCCCCTTTTCGCGGCGGCGGCAGACCATTCGTTGGTAGTTCGACGGTTCCGTATCGAACAGGCTGAAGCACAGCGTCGAAGCCAACACCTCCTTCACCTTCGCCGCGACGACACCCACGCGGATCGCGTCGTTGGGCAATACTTCGATGCCTTGGTCGGCAATAAGAGCAACACGCAGTCCACCAGGGGTGACCGCCTCGTTCTCCGTCATGGGATGTCTCCTTAAAAATAGTGAGCGAGGCTGTTCAATCGACGGAAACGCCGCTGAAATCCTGAAACCAGCTCCTGGCCTGGACAAAGCCCTTGACCTTTGGGGACATCGCCCGCGGGTTCAGGTCATGAACGACAAACAGCCAGGGCGCCTCGTCCACGACGATCTCGTGGGCCCTCGCTAGCAGGGCGTTGAGCTGCTTCTCGTCGACCGTACGGTTGGCTTGGTCGATGATGGCGCTGACCTGCGCGTTCTTCCACACGCCCCAGTTGATCGATACCGGCGCCGCCGCATCCTTGTGCAGCAATCGCCACCACATGGCAGGGTCCTGGAAGTGGACGGACAGATTCAGCGCATGGCAACCGAGGCGCTTTGGGTCACCGGGAGGCGCGCGGAGCGCCACCAGCATCGTGCCCCACTCGACGACTTCGTACTTGACCTCTACGCCGATGGCCGCGAGGTTCTGCTGCAAAAACTCATTCATGGGTAACGGCAGCATCTGCCCGGACCCGCTGGTCGAGATCATGACCTTGAAGCGAAGCGGATTCGATTCGTTGTAGCCGGCCTCCCGCAGAAGTGCCTTGGCACGGTTGACGTCGTAACGATAGGAGACCGCCGGCTTTCCGTACCAGACATCGTCCGGGTAGACATAGCCGCTGGCCGGAAATGCCGTGCCGTTCAACAGTGTGACCAGCCCGTCGCGATTGATCGCATAGTTCAGCGCCTGCCGCACGCGTTTGTCCGTGAATGGCGAGCCTTCCTCGAAGCTGAACACCCAAGGCCACACGTGGGGGTATGGCTTCAGTACGATATTGAAGCCCGCCTTCTTAAGCCCGGGGATGGTGTCAGGCGGCGGCACTTCGATCCAATCCACCTGCCCCGATCGGAGTGCGGCCAACCGCGTGGTTGCCTCGGGCATCGGTATCAGCGTCACCTTGGAAACGCGGGGTACGCGCCGGCGGTCCCAATGCTCCTTGAAGGGCGCCAACTCCACCCCACCGTTCGTCGTTACCCGCGTGACCCTGAATGGCCCCGAGCCCGCCGGTTTCTTTGCGAAGGCCGGCCAACTGCCGGCCTGGTCGTAGCCTGCCCTGCCGACCATCAAGAACAAGGTGAGCCGCCATGGGAAATAGGCCAGGGGGCGGTCGGTCGTGATCTCCACCGTCATCTTGTCGACCGCGCGGTAGCTCTTTACCCAGGGCACGTAGGATCGCAGAATCGCTCCGCCGGCCTGGTCGAAATGTGGCGCATCGGTACGGAACATTCGATCGAGGTTCCAGATCACGAGGTCTGAATCGAGCTTCGAGCCATCATGAAACACCACGTTTTCGCGTAGTTTTAGTGTCCAGACAGTCTTGGTCGCGTCATCCACGGACCATTCGGTCGCAAGCCCCGGTCGGATGCCGGGCCGGCGATCAGGATTGCTTTGGTCCCAATCCACCAATGGCTCGAAGGATGGGTAGCCGGTGAAGCGCAAGCCTTCATAGCCGTTGTTCGGCATCCCAGTCGTCGTGGGAATCTCAGCAGCCGTGATCGCAATGCGCAAGTGATCCGTGGCGGCATAAGCGGTACCTCCCTGCCCCAACAACGCGGCTCCGGTAACCATGGCCCCGGTGGATGCCACGAATTCGCGTCGATTCATTTCCATGCGTACCCCTGTTTGTTGAAGCGCTCAGCGGTGGTCGGCGAACTGCGTACCGTCGGTTAGCCATATCCATTGTTTCGACGCTCGGACTCGAGTGCATTTCCGTAAGCGACACCGAGTGTTTCCGGACCGACAAGTGACGTTTTCCTATGCGGCTCGGTGTAGTTTTCTCTCTACGTTGCATGGCGCATGGACACTCGGCTTGATTTCGTGATCAGGCTCCACCCCCAGAGTCGAGGCGATCGTGACGTGTGTGTCCATGGCAGCCGGCCTCTCGCTGCCATCGCCTAAACAAAGGTTTAGAGATCCCAACCATGTGGGCGCACGTTCGACCCGCGCGCCCTAGACGGCTTGCATTTCGCGCGCGGCAGCCGTGCTCGTCGACACCAAGAGGTCGAACCGCTCCACCACTGCGCAATACAAGCCAACCGCCCCGCCGGGCATCCTTGCTGCCGGGTTGTGAACGTTTGCAGTCACACCCGAACGCTGCCACTGGCTGCCATGAAAAAGGACCCTCAAATGACCACCAAGATCCAAACCGTATTGCTCACCGGCAAGACCCATACGACGGCCAGCCGTCGTGAAGGTGCCCCCGCCGGCGAGGAACTCGTCGACATCCAGCTCTCCACCCCCGGCAACGCTGGCAACGAGATCTCCCTCAAGGCGATCCAGCTGCATCCGACCGCGGAGCAACTCTTCGCCGGCGCTTGGTCGGCCTGCTACACCGGCGCGCTTGGCCTCGCGGCCAAGACGAAGAAGGTGGCGCTGCCCTCGGACATGTCTGTCGACATCGAAGTGGACCTCGGCAAGACCGGGAACGCCTACTTCATCCAGGCCCGGATCGAAGTTCGCATGCCGGGAGTCGCGCACGACGTGGCTGAGGCCATCGCGCAGGCGGCGCACGAGGCGTGCCCGTACTCGAAGGCCGTTCACGGCAACATCGACATCGCAACGAACGTCATCGTCACGGATCCCGTGGCAGCGTGATGCACTGCGCGCCCTGAGCACTCTGTTCTTGGTCGGCGAGGTGACCCTCGGTCGCCTCGCCAATCGAGCTTTCCCTGAAAGAATTGAAATGAGTACACAAACCGAAACCGCCATCGTGGCCGGCGGATGCTTCTGGGGCATGGAGGCTCTGCTGAGACGCCTCCCTGGCGTCCTGTCCACGCGCGTGGGCTACACGGGGGGCGACGTGCCCAACGCCACCTACCTCCACCATGGCGCGCACGCCGAAGCGCTCGAGATCGTGTTCGACCCGCGCCAACTTTCCTTTCGACAGATCCTGGAATTCTTCTTCCAGATCCACGACCCGACATCGAAGAACCGCCAGGGCAACGACGTCGGCTCGAGCTATCGCTCGGCCATCTTCCATCTCGGCGACGCGCAGAAGCAGGCGGCTGAAGAAACCGTGGCCGAGGTCGACGCTTCCGGGCTCTGGCCCGGCAAGGTAGCGACCGAGATCGTCCCCGCAGGACCGTTTTGGGAGGCGGAGCCAGAACACCAGGATTACCTCGAGCGCAATCCGAACGGATACATCTGCCACTACGTCCGCCCGGAATGGAAGCTTCCTGAGATGGCTTGCCTGCCAACCCGGATGCGCGGACGATAGAGGGTCGACAAGTATAAATATGTGACAACTTGCAACGTGGAGAGCTCCCAGTGGAACTCAAATCGCCAGCGAAAGTGGTGCCGGACCCAGATGCCTGCGTTGTGGTCATCGACGACGACACGGAGTTTCGCGAATCCCTCGAAAGACTGTTACGGTCGGCCGGACTGCGCGCGCGAGCATTTGCGTCGGTAGCCGAGTTTGCGGGATCCGATCTGCCCGACTGCCCTACATGCCTGATTCTCGACGTGAGAATGCCAGGCAGGAGCGGGCTGGAGTTTCAGCGCGATCTTGCCGCGGCGGGCGCAACGCTCCCGATCATCTTCATCACTGGACACGGAGACATCCCGATGACCGTGCAGGCGATGAAGGCGGGCGCCATCGAATTTCTGACGAAGCCGTTCCGGGATCAGGAACTGCTGGACGCCGTGAACATGGGGCTCGCCCGGGACCGCGCACGCCGCGAGAACGACGAATCGGTGAGCTCACTCAAGGCCCGGTACGAAGAATTGACGTCGCGTGAGAAGGCCATCCTCGTCCAGGTTGTGCAGGGCCGATTGAACAAGCAGATCGCCGGTGAATTGAACATCACCGAAACCACGGTCAAGGTTCATCGCAGCAACATGATGCGCAAGATCGAGGCCGCGTCGCTCCCGGAGCTCTGCAAGATGGCGGACAAGCTCAACCTACTGCCGAAGAAAATCGAGCGCTCGTAGGCGCTCACCCGCTCACATCTAAACCAAGGCTTAGAGCTCCAGCCGCGCTACGGCAGTACCCTTTGCAAGTCATGTCCTCGCCACACTTGATCTCCATCGTCGATGACGACCAGGCCTTTCGCGACTCGCTGCGAAGACTGCTCAAGTCGCATGGCTACACGGTCTCTGCGTTCCCGTCCGCGGCGGATTTTCTCGCGTCCACTCAACTTGCTGCTACGGCCTGCCTGGTCGCCGATATTCACATGCCCTCCATGACAGGGGCCGAGTTGTACCAGCATCTGATCGCGACAGGGCACACCATCCCGACGATCCTGATCACGGCACATCCGGAAGACCGCGTTCGTCAACGCATGTTGAGCCTGGGAGTCGACTGCTATCTTCACAAGCCATTGGACGAGGCGATCCTGATCGACTGTCTGAATCGCGCGTTCGCGTGCGACCGGACACCTCGAGTCGCGCCATGAACGCGCTCGACGGCGATTCGGGCCAGGATTCACCAGAGGTGCTTTGGGAGGACGCCGAACGAGTGTTCTGCAGACTCGGGGGCATTGATTCAGGAGGTGACCGGCACGCTTTCATGCCAACGCGTTCAGGCGGCGAACACCAGATGCTTCAAGGCACCCGTTACCTAGCGCATGAATACGAACTCAAGGATTGCCTCGACGCTGCGTGGGCGTTGCGCCCCGTTGAACTCGTGCGTGAGCATGGGCAGACGACGTTGTTCGTCGAGTACTCAACAGGCACACCACTCGATCGCCTGATCCGCCAGCCCATGGAAATCGGACAATTCTTGCGCCTGGCAGCGGCCATGGCGTCCGCCCTCGGCCGCCTCCACGGAAGCGGCCTCATACACAAGAACATCAAGCCTTCCAACTTGATCGTGGATTCGGCGACGGACCTTGTCTGGCTCACCGGCTTCGGCATTGCGTCACGCCTCCCGCGTGAGCGCCAGGCGCTAGACCCCCCCGAATTCATCGCAGGAACCCTCGCCTACATGGCACCTGAGCAGACCGGACGGGTGAACCGCTCCGTCGATTCCCGAAGCGACCTGTACTCGCTCGGAGTCACCTTCTATGAGATGCTGACAGGGTCCCTTCCGTTCACGGCATCCGAGCCGATGGAATGGGTGCATTGTCATATCGCGAGACAGCCGGCAAACCCTAGCGAACGATTGACGAGCATTCCGACCGCTGTCTCCGCCATCACGATGAAGATGCTCTCCAAGACCGTCGAGGAGCGATATCAGACGGCGGCGGGTATCGAGAGCGATCTTCGGCGCTGCCTTGCGCAATGGAATGCGGACGGGCGCATTCACGATTTTTCACTGGGAGATCACGACACGCCAGACCGCCTCATGATCCCTGAGAAACTCTACGGGCGCGGATCGGAGGTCTATACCCTTCTTGCCGCATTCGATCGCATCGTCGTCGGAGCCGGGCCCGAGTTGTTGCTCATCTCCGGCTACTCAGGCATCGGCAAATCCGCTGTCGTCAACGAACTCCAGAAAGCGCTCGTTCCGACTCGCGGGTTGTTCGCATCAGGCAAATTCGATCAGTACAAGCGCGATATTCCGTATGCCACGATGGCTCAGGCGCTCCAAGGACTGGTCCGTACGCTCTTGAGCAAGAACGAGGAAGAGTTGCGCAGTTGGCGTGACGCGCTTCGCGACGCGCTGGAGCCGAACGGCCTACTCATGGTCGAACTCGTCCCAGAACTCAAGTACATCATCGGTGAACAGCCGCCCGTGCTCGAACTTCCCGTGCAGGATGCGCAGAAACGATTTCAGCTGGTATTTCGCCGATTCATCGGCGTATTCGCCCGGCCCGAACATCCGCTTGCCCTCTTCCTGGACGATCTTCAATGGCTGGACGCGGCCACGCTCGACCTACTCGAGAACCTGCTGACACGCTCTGATCTGAAGCACCTTCTGCTGATCGGCGCGTATCGGAACAACGAAGTCAACGCCGCACACCCCTTGGTGCGCAAGCTGGACGCAATCCGCCAAGCGGGGACCGATTTGGAGGAAATCGTCCTTGCTCCGCTGGATCGAGAAAATTTGGCGCATCTACTGGCGGACTCGTTCCGCTGCGAACTTGAGCGCGTCGGACCGTTGGCGCAATTGATTCACGAGAAGACGAACGGCAATCCATTTTTTGCGATCCAGTTCATATCCGGCCTGGCAGATGAGGGTTTACTGGCCTTCGACTACGATGAAGGCCGTTGGTCATGGGATCCGGGCCTCATCCATGCCAGGGGCTACACCGACAATGTGGTGGAGCTATTGCTCGGGAAATTGAACCGCCTCCCGTTGGCAACGCAGAAGACGCTGAATCAGTTTGCGTGCCTAGGAGACAACGCCGAGTTCGAAGTGTTGCGGATGGCCTGTCAGGAATCGGTCGAGGAAGTGCACGACCACTTGTGGGAGGCGGTGCGTGCTGGCTTGATCTTCCGCTCGAACGACGGGTATCGCTTCCTGCACGACCGGGTACAGGAAGCGGCGTATTCATTGGTCCCCCAGGAACTGCGCGCCGCTACGCATCTTCGCCTTGGCACCCTGTTGGCGGAGCAAACGCCCGCCGGGAAACGGGAGGACGCCGTTTTCCAGATCGTCTATCAACTGAACCGGGGCGCCCATCTCATCAACTCAGTCGAGGAGTTGGAGCGTGTCGCAAATCTGAATCTGATCGCGGGCCGGCGCGCGAAGGTCTCGACAGCGTTCGGATCGGCACTCAACTACCTCAGATGCGGGCGCGCCCTGCTCACCGAGGAAACATGGGAGCGCAACTACGAACTCATGTTTTCCTTCGAGTATCTGATTGCCGAGTGTGAGTTGCTGACTGGAGACATGCCGGCCGCTGAAGTCCGTCTTTCGCAGCTCACCGAACGCGCAAGGAGTCGGCATGACTACAGCATCGTGACCCGTCTACGGCTCACGCTTTACACCAATTGGGACAAAGGCGACCACGGACTCGACGTTTTCCTCGAGTGGTTGCGCCGCGATGGCACCGACTGGTCGAGAAGTCCAACCCGCGAGGATGCGATGCGCGAGTACACGCGGATCTGGACGCTGCTCGGCACACGGCAAATTGAAGACCTCGTGGAGTTACCACTGATCACAGACCCCGAAGTCCTCGACACCCTGGACGTCCTCTCGGAAGCTGTTACACCGTCTTTCTTCTCCGATGAACACCTCTCATCACTCGTCGTCTGCCGCTTGGTCAGCCTCAGCCTCGAATACGGCAACTGCGATGCGTCGTGCTTCGGCTATGTCTGGTTAGCCTTTTTCGCCGGACCGCGCTTTGGGAACTACAGAGACGGCTATCGGTTCGGCCAGCTCGGATATGACTTGGTTGAAAAGCGCGGCCTGACGCGCTATCAAGCGCGAACCTACTTGTGCATGGGTGCACTCGTGGTGCCGTGGACAAGACATCCTGCCAGCGGGCTGGAGTTGATACACAGAGCGTTTGACGCCGCGTATCGGGTAGGCGACATGGCTTTTGCGGGCTATAGCTGCAACACATCGATCACGATCAGTTTTGCGACAGGCACTCCTCTCACGGAAGTACAAAAGGAAGCCGAGAATGGTCTTGCCTTTTCCAGCAAGGCTCAATTGGGTCTTGTGAACGGCATCTGCCGCGCTCAGCTTGGGCTGGCACTAACTTTGCGCGGATTCACCGCGACATTTGGGCGGCTGGATCACGAAGGATATAACGAGCACGATACCGAGCAATATCTGGCCAGCGACCACAATCTCGGGCTCGTCGAATTTTTCTATTGGGTACGCAAGTTGCAGGCGCGATTTCTTGCCGGGGACCACTCATCAGCGATTGGCGCCACGCTGAACGCGCAACGTCTCCTCTGGAACGCGGCGGCGAACTTCGAGGCCGCCGAGTTCCAACTCTACGGGGCGCTCGCGCATGCTGCAGCCCATGGATTCGCTTCTGGCGCCCAGAAGCGTCAACACTTGGAGGCTTCAATCGGCCACCACAGGCAACTCGAGGTGTGGGCCCAGCACAACCCCGTCACCTTTGAATGCCGCGCAGCAATAGTTGGCGCGGAGATCGCCAGGATGGAAGACCGGGTGCTCGACGCTCAAGATCTCTATGAAAAGGCGATGCGTTCGGCGAGCACCCATGGCTTTGTCCACATCGAAGCAATCGCCAACGAGCAGGCCGCACGCTTCTACGCCGGGCGCGGCTTCGAGAAGATCGCAACGGCCTATCTTCAGGATGCGCGCAACTGTTACCTCCGCTGGGGCGCTGGAGCCAAGGTCCGACAGCTCGAGGAGTCGTTTCCAAGCCTCAGGGGGGACAAGCTCGTCTCGGAGCCCAGCACGACGATTCAGACATCTGTCGAGCGCCTCGATCTGGCGACCGTGATGAAGGTCTCCGAAAGACTGTCAGGTGAGATTGTGTTGGAGAAGCTGATCGACACGATCATGCGTACGGCGATCGAGCACGCGGGCGCCGAGCGGGGCCTGCTGATTCTTGGCAGAGGGAATGAATATCGGATAGAAGCAGAAGTCACGAGCAGATCTGGCAGGATGGAGGTGCAACTCCGACAAGCGAGCGTCACTGCAGCAGATCTGCCTGCGCCCGTCTTCCGCTACGTCCTGCGCACCAAGGAAAGCGTGTTGCTGCATGACGCCTCGAGCGAGAACCCGTTCGGTGCGGACGATGACTACATACGTGAGCACCACGCCCGATCGGTCCTGTGCTTGCCGATACTCAAGCAAACCAGGCTACTGGGCATGCTGTACCTCGAGAACAATTTGACGATCGGTGTCTTCACTCCCGCCCGGATGACAGTGCTCAAGCTGCTGGCGTCGGAGGCCGCAATCTCGATGGAGAATGCCTACTTGTACCGGGATCTTGCCGAGCGCGAGGCTCGGATCCGACGCCTGGTGGATGCGAACATTATCGGCATCTTCTTCTGGGATCTTAAGGGCAGGATTCTCGAAGCGAACGATGCATTTCTTCTCATGGTGGGATACGAGCGCGAGGATCTCACCTCCGGGCGTGTCCGCTGGACGGACCTGACGCCGCTGGAATGGCGCGATTTTGACGATCAGACGTCCGTGCCAGCACTGAAGGCCACCGGCCGAGTCCGGCCCTATGAGAAGGAGTTCTCCCGTAAGGACGGCGGCCGCGTCCCTGTCCTGATCGGCGCGGCAACGTTCGAGGAGGATGCTTACCAAGGCGTCGCGTTCGTGCTCGACCTGACTGAGCGCAAGAACGCTGCGGACGCGATGCGCGAGGTGCAGATGGAACTGGCGCACGCCAACCGCTTGGCCACCATGGGACAACTCGCGGCGTCCATCGCGCACGAAGTCAACCAGCCGATCGGTGCGGCACGCAACAACGCACACGCGGCATTGCGCTTTCTTGCCAGGGATCCACCAGAACTGGCTGAAGTCAATGAGGCGCTCGAGTGCGTGGTCACCGATACCTACAGGGCTGGCGATATCATCAGCCGGATCCGAGACCAGGTCAGAAGAGCGCCTCCTCGCAAGGAGAGCATCGACCTGAACGTTGCCATCAGCAACGTGATTGCACTCGTGCAGGGTGAGTTGTCAAAGAATTGCGTAACAGTCCACACGCAACTCGCGCATGGACTACCGCCCGTTCACGGAGATCGGGTTCAACTGCAGCAGGTAATGTTGAACCTCATGCTCAACGCGATCGAGGCGATGCTCGGCGTCGACGCCAACGCGCGAAACCTGCTGATCAGCACTGAATCGAGTCCGTCGCGAGACCTGCTCGTCACGGTCAGCGACACAGGTCCTGGCATCGAACAGGAGCATCGCGAGCGGGTTTTCGATTCCTTCTACACCACGAAGTCCAGTGGCCTGGGAATTGGCCTGTCCATCTGCCGGTCGATCATCGATGCCCACGGCGGAAATCTATGGGCAGACTCCCACAGTCCTCGCGGCGCCGCCTTCAAGTTCACACTGCCAGCCCTCGCCTGAACCAAGGTTCAGAGCACCCAACTGTTCGCCTAGGCCCCGGGCGTTCTGGTTGACGGCAGCCTGCGATTTGCGCGCGACAACCGTGCGCATCGACACCAAGAGGTCGAAACGGTCGACCAGGACGCAATACAAACCAACGGCCGCGCGTTGCATTCTCAGTCCCGGGTTGAGAACGCATACGAGGCCGACATGACGAATACGACGACTGAACTGAGCGCTGCGCGAGACATGCAATTTCCTCTCGGCGCGCACATCGTGACGCCTCGCCGCTGGTACACACATCACGGAATCTATGTCGGAGCAGGCCAGGTCGTCCACTACCAGGGCCTGTCTTCGTCGCTGCGCCGAGGTCCCGTCGCGAGGGTTAGCCTCGCCGAATTCAGCCATGGCCAGCCGGTGCACCTGCACAGTGAGGCGGACGTGGCGTACTCTGGCATCGAAGTCGCAGCCCGTGCCTGCTCTCGCCTGGGCGAAGACGCCTACGACGTGCTGCGCAACAACTGCGAGCACTTCTGCTCCTGGTGCCTGAGCGGGACCGCTCGCAGCCCGCAAGTGGAAAGCCTGCTGTTGAGATCGCGCGTGGTGGCGCTCGCCACTCAAGTCCTGGTCGGCTTTTTCAACGGGTGGCGGACCTGCTGAGCATCGAACGGCTGCCTAAGAGCTAGCAAGTCTGCAGCAGCGGGGATCGGCAAGGCACTCAATGGGTCGCGCAAGTGGCGGGTCAGAAGCAAGAGGCGCTCGGCGTTGAGCCGAACTCGAGTTGGTTCCCGCAGGTGAAGCTGTCGCTGGTGTCCAGCGTGGTCGACGAGGAGCGCACCCACTTTGCGAGCCTGCCCCCGTCTGGCCTCCTCCCCTTCCGCACTGGCGTCTCGACCGTCCGGGTTTCCGGGAGTCGGGCTCGCCATCACGCCCAGCGCCATGAGCCGAGTCATTTTGTGCAGGCGCTCGATGGGAGCTCGATGGGTCTCGCGAGAAAGCACGAAGGCGGTACGCCGCTTTCGTACATCTCCTTGAGCGTCGACTTAGCTCGAACCCTGATCTGCGGGGTGCTCGGCCTTGTAGGTTCCCATGCCGTGCACTCTGACGCTCCATCTCATCGATGCGCACGGCGGAAGGTGGCGTGGACACCCATCCCCTCGCTGCGCCCCTTCGGATTCACGCTGCCAACCCCTCCCTGAACCAAGGTTCAGAAGCGTTCAACCATGTGCGCAGGCTCTAGGCCCGTTGGTTGGACGCCGACCGCGTTTTTTTGCCCGCCAAGCTTGCGCGTCCATGCCAAGAGGTCGAACTGCTCGACCACAGCGCAATACACCCCAACCGCAGTGCCCGGCATCCTCACTCCGTGGTCGTGAACATTGCGGTCACATCCAAAGGCAAACGCGAGAACCTTCAAAGGAACTTCACCATGAACCCACCCGTCGTGCTCATCACCGGCGCACTCACTGGCATCGGCCGCGCCACGCTCTTGCCTTCGCCCGTGAAGGCCATCGCATCGCCGTCAGCGGCCGGCGCGACAAAGCCGCGCTACCTCACGAGGCAAAGCCTCGCAGTCGACGGCGGCTACACGGCGCAGTGATCGGATTGCTCACACCACGATGGTCTGAAAACCTGAAGGAGTACGTCCAATGGGAGACCTCATGAATCAGCCGGATCTCAGCGCGTGTCCTGGAGGAGCCACGTGGTTCCCCAGATGCTCGCACGGCCCCGGGAGCCAATCAGTTTGGCGTTAGTGCCGAGCGAACTGACCGTTGTTTCAACTATTCCTTCGAACGGAAATTCATCATGGATACATTGTTCTCACTGCTGGCAACGTACGGCGTAGCGATCGCGTTCTTCTCGATGTTGATCGAGCAATTGGGCGTGCCGCTTCCCGCGTATCCAGTGCTCGTTGTCGCAGCCGCACTCAGCGTGGACGGTCACCACTCTGCTGTTTCGCTCTACGCGGCAACGGTAGCGGCATGCCTGTTGGCAGACGTCACTTGGTACGTTGCTGGACGCAGCCACGGTGCCCGAGTTCTTGGCACGATCTGTCGCATCTCCATCAATCCGGACACTTGTGTGCGTCAGACGCAGTCGCTTTTCGAGCGTTGGGGGGTCTGGTCGTTGCTTGTCGCTAAGTTTGTGCCTGGCTTCGGCACCCTGGCAACCGCATTGTCTGGAAGCAGCCAACTGCGCCTTTCCACCTTCGTCGCCGTCGATGCCCTTGGCTCGGCGCTGTACATAGGCATCGGACTTTGGCTTGGGGTCCACTTTCACGAGACGGTTCACGAGGTTCTCGCCACTTTCGGGCGCCTCGGGCATTGGGGATTGATGCTGTTCGTGGTCGCACTGGCCATCTTCCTGGCAGCAAAGTGGTGGCAACGTCGGCGTCTGCTTCGCGAACATCAGGGCTCCCGGATCACCGTGCACGAGCTGCAGCAGCTATTCAGTGCGGGAAGGCGCCCCACTCTTGTTGACGTTCGTCCCGCGTCACGCCGTGCACAGACCGGCACGATTCCAGGCGCAGTGCACCTCCCATTGGACCGTGTCGACGAGGATCAACAGCACATACCTCGCCATGCTGAAATTGTTGTCTTTTGCGAGTGTCCCAATGAAGTTTCAGCTGCCCATGTCGCTCGTCAACTCCGACGCTCAGGCTTCCTCACTGTTAGGCCTCTTGCTGGCGGACTGGATGCTTGGATCGCATCCGGGCTTCCCGTTGACAGTACGAGTCCGTCAGGAGTTGCGGCGCTGCAATCGGTTTGCGCAACGAGCCGATAGGTTCGGTCGAGGAGGCCTTGCCGGCAGCCTAGTCGCCGACTTTGCCGATGGCCGCAACGGTCAGCATGCTCGGGTCTTCCTCGAAGGCCCAGACCTCATCGAAGTCTGGATGCCCCGGCCGCATACGGGATGTCGAGCCATCCGAAATCTAGGGACGTCGACCAGAGCTGCGTGGATCCTCCGGATGTAGGTGCTTCAGACTGTGCGTCATGCACAACGCAGCTTTTCATGTCTATACAGGCTCCTCAAGCACCGCGTCGATCCAGCCCCGCAGGCTGTTGACGAAGGCCAACCCTCGCACGCGAGGCAGGTCATCAGAATGCACGACCGATTCCACAACCCTGCCTTCGCGAAGGCAGTTTGATCTGCCGATGCCCCCCAGGAGCCCGCAGTGCAGCGGCGGCGTAACCCATCGATCATCGAGCAGCAACGCCACATTTCCCCGGGTGCACTCAGTGATTTCTCCGCGTTCGTTCCACAACAGGGTGTCGAACACATGAGGGCCGCTCGGCGCAAAGGCTTCGTAGTGGCCACGCCGGGTGGTCTTGAATCGCACGAACTCATTTTTTGCGGCCTCAAAGGCCCGATCGGCCAGCGCCAGGCGCACCTGCGTAGGCGAAGCATCCAGAGCGAAGACCTGAACCTGGTGGCGACCGCGAAAGTCGCACAGCAATCGAACGCGCCATGCTCCATCGGGATGCGAAATACGCAGTGCGTCCAGGCCCTGAGTCACAGACTGTGCGTTCCACCGAAAGCCGAAGTGGCTGGCCGCGGCCGCCATCCTTGCCAGATGTGCGTCGACGTTGTTCAGGCGACCATTGACCAGCGCAAGGGTCTCCAGCAATTCGAAGGGCGTGCTGGCACGCTCGAGGAACGCCCTCTTGTGACGCCACTCGTCCCACTCACCGTCCTGCTTGGCATCAGCCGTGATGCCACTACCGATGCCACAGCGCGCACCGTCGGCACTCAGCGTGACGGTCCGGATGGGCACATTGAAGGTCGCCACACCACCCGGCTGCACCACACCCACTGCCCCGCAGTAGACGCCGCGGGGCTCAGGTTCGAGGTGGCGGATCAACTGCATCGCCGCGACCTTTGGCGCTCCAGTCACGGATCCGCAGGGAAACAGCGCCGCAAACACGTCAGCCAACGTGGTCCCCACGCGCGTAGTTGCTTCGATGTCTGAGGTCAGCTGCCACACCGTTGACAAGGCCTCCGTGTGGAAGAGCCTCGGCACGCGCACCGAGAACGGTTCGGCGATTCGGGACATGTCGTTGCGCAGGAGGTCGACGACCATCACGTTCTCCGCCCGCTCCTTTGCCGAACTGCGAAGCCGCTCGGCTGCGGCGGCGTCGTCGGTCGCATCGATACCACGCGCGGCCGTACCCTTCATCGGCCTCGTCAGCAATCGTCCATCCCGCCACTCGAAGAACAACTCCGGCGACACCGACAACACCCGCTCGCTCCCAGCGTCGATATAGGTCGCATAGCCGCCGGGCTGGGCCCGCTGGAGGGCTTCGAACAAGGCCTGGGCCTGTTGGTCCTCTGCCCCTTTGTCCAGGGTACCTCGCAGGCTCGCCGTGTAGTTCACCTGGTAGACCTCGCCTGCGGCGATGGCTCGATGCAGCTCTGCCAGGGCCGAATCAAAGGCGCGGCGCGACAGCGGCCCGCGCCAGGCCACCGAGACCGGGTCCGGATCTACGTCGTCCTCACTCGCTTCAGACCAAGGATGTGCTGAATCGTGGATCCCAAACCAGGCGAGTGGGCCGTCAGCTGGGTGCGCGACCAGCGCCGGGTCAAACGCAGGTGCCGCCTCGTATCGCAGATAGCCGACGCACCATTGCCCTTGTATTGACCGTGAGTGCACCGCCTCGAGCACAGGCCGCACCTGGTCGGGCCTGTGCGCCACCAAAGTCTCGACGGGCGGCCCGAACACGCGTCGCAGCCGAGTTGCCGTGGCGTCGCGAGGCGACGAAAGGTCGATTCGAGCCGAAATGATCACTACGTTGCGCTGGTGAGTGAGCTACTCGGTGTCGCGGCGATTGGAGACGATGGGCAAGGCCGTGTAGACGCTGGTGAGAGCGCGCTATCCATGTTCATCACGATGTTGCCAGGCTGCGGACGGAGGGAAAATGGGCGCGATCGTAGCATCGACGGCAACGCCATCCGCCTCTGAAAATGCACGCCGGCGTAGAGAAAGCGTCGGCTGTTGTTCGACCCTGCATCACCACCAAAGGGTGGGTCCGCAATAGGCAGCAGGCGCGCGAAGTTAATCACACCCGAGCTGGAAAGCTCCTGCCAGAATGCTCGCATGCTCTCCCCGGACACCGCCTCCTCGCCGCTGAATCGACAAGATCGGTCTCCGATGCAAGACGCGATCAGGTACGGTCGCGAATCGTCCGATCAGGAACCCGAACCTGCCAACCGCTTCGGCGCCGCGGCCAACATCGTCGATCGCCTTGACCTTCGGCCCCTGCACATGCGCGAGCGTCGGCCGTGGTGGAAGCTCTGGTAGCCCCTGCGGGTGACCTCTTGACAGCGCTTCTCAAAATCCGCCTCATCTCAACGCCTCTCCCGCCACCTCCAGCTACTGGCACTCGCCTCGGGCGGCAATGGGCGCAAGTCGGGAGATTCCTGGAGGCTTGGCTACCCGTCGGCGGAACAGTCTGCATGAGGCAAAACCGGCGTCCCAACCTAAGCACAAATCAGGTGCAGACATAGAGGCGACCCATGGTTGGGCAAGTGTTGTAGGCGAATTGAGGTCGACCCCAGCTTTGTACACGCGTGCGCAGTGCACGACGTCCTTGCAATCGACAGCGCCCAAGGGGATGGAATTTCTGATTCCACAAGGCGCATGATCTCGTAGCCCCCGATAGACTCCCCTCCATTGGGAATCAGCCCGAGCAAAGGCGGCTCGAGCGGCAAAGGTGACACCGCTCACACGGTCCTCCAGTGGCTCCTCGTTCGTCATGCAAGCGTGAAAGTGACCTCCTGCTCGCTCGTGCGTAAAATCTACTCCGGCGCGTATTTGAATAGCCGACGTTCATTCATCGACTTATCAAGGACGCCTTTGTCGCAAACGTTCACGGCGCCAAGCGACGAATTCCTTCAACTTCAAAGGTTCCAGACTCAATGACGAAGTCCTACGCGCAAATTAAATCTGCCATCGCCAAACTTGAAAAGGAAGCCGCTGCGCTCCGAGAAGCTGAAACGACAAAGGTGGTTGCGCAGATCAGAGAGTCGATCGCCACCTTTGGCCTGACCGTCGAGCACCTCTTTGGCCGTGGCGCCAAAGCCTTGAAGACAGTCGCAGGTAAGGCCCTCGGCGGTGGCAAGGCAACGCGCAAGGGCGCAGGCATTCCCAAGTACCGCCACCCCAAAACGGGCAAGACGTGGACTGGGTTCGGCAAGGCTCCCGGGTGGATTGCCTCCGCGCGCAACCGTGACAAGTTCCTCATCGACCAATCTGGCGTCATCACGACACCTTCGGTCGAGAGATCCGACGTGCCTGTCGCTGCCGTGGCAAAAAAGGCTACTCGCAAGGCCCGCAGTGTTGCAGCACCAGTGAAGAAGTCGATTCGCGCCAAGAGGGTTGCTTCCGCTTCCGTCGCAGTTCCCGAAGCGAAAGCAGAAAAGCCGGTTGCAAGGAAGGCTGCCCCGAAGAAGGGCGCTCCTTCGAAGAAAGCCACGGCGGCAAAGAAGGCGGCTGCCGCCCCCAAGGCAGCCAAAGCTGCCAAGGCTCCAAAGCCTGCAGCGAAGGCTCCCAAGCAAGCCGTCGCCAAGACCGCGAAGTCGGAAGCCGCCGCCAAGACCCGCCGCCCGCGTGCGTCCACGACCATTGCGACGCCTGTGTCGACCCCCACCCCGGCAGAGACGGCGGCATCCCAGGGCTAAATTCACGTACGGCGCGCACGAGATCGTCCGTTGTTCCCCAGGAATCCGTGCCCAGCTGTACAGCGGCTGGCCGCGTCATACAACAATCCCGTGCTGGATCCTTCGAAGAAGGATCTGCACTCGCTCTTGACCGCCAGCAGCGACGATCTCTGCTGGCGTTTGGCTTCCCAGGAGGGCATGCGGCTTGCGTAACCATGCGTCGGCCTCGTTCCCGAAGACCTGTCTAGCGAGACTGAGTAGTTCCTTTTCGTCATGAACTCGATCCACACACGGTGAAGCGTCGACCTCGACCACAAGTCCAGGATTGAAGGCCTTGTTCTCGAATGACCCGTGCCAGTTCAGATAGCCACGCGGATTGGAGATCACCCGGCAGTTCCCCACTTCGTAGTCGAAGCTGTCGTGCGTGTGCCCATGGACCCAGAGCACAGGGACCTCGAAAAACTCGGGCCGCATCTCGTTGACGAAGCCGCCAGAGGACCAATCCTCGGCATACCGCGCTGCCAGCGAGTTGCGATGGGGTGCATGGTGAGTCACCACCACCGTTGGCCCGTTGAACGGTTCGGCAAGCTTCCTGCGAAGCCAAGAGCGTTGTCGTCGGTGAATCAGCAAGGTATCCGTCGGGACCAGGCGCCGGGACCCATGCGAGTCTGCTGTGTGCGGGTCGTCGACTCGGATGGCTGAGTAGTCGGCAAGGTAGCGCGAGCTCTCGGTCATCGAGCGGTACCGATCGGAAAGCAACCGCACTGGTTGCCCCGGGAAGCCCGGGTTGTCGATGCGCAACGCAAAGTCCGTCCACAACGTGCAGCCCAGGAAGCGGACGCCAGCGATCACCACCTCGTCGCAATCGAGGAAGTGAACGCCCTGCTCTTGCGCCTGGCGACGCATCTCCGGCTTTTCCTCATCGAGCACGGATTCGTAATACTCATGATTGCCGGCGATCTGCACCACGGGTTTGTCAGCAAATCGCGTCGGGTCTCGCAGCCAGCGCGCGACCACGCGACCGGGCGCAACGATATCGCCCGCCAGGACGGCCACGTCGTAGTCCAGGTCCTTCGGCACCTCGAAGGTCTCGAATTCAGCGTGAAGATCAGAAAGAATCAGAAGCTTCATCTTTGATCAATGCGCGTCGGCGATGGCTGCGTCCAACACGCGGTCGATCGAGATACCTCTTTCGAGAGCTACTCGTGGCGTCAAGCCTTCCAGCGCAGGCGCCGGCGTCTCAAGGAAGACGAGGACTTGCCAGGGATCCCGCGTGCCCAGAGATCGGGCGATGGGCTGAATCGCTGACCAGGCAGACGGCTCGAACTGCCAACGAGGAATCCTCAGCGTTCCGTCTGGGCCGGCAAGCCCAATGCACCGGCCGCCACTGATCCACGTGACGATCGTCGAAGCATCTACGTTCAGGAGCGAGGCGGCTTCTGTGACGGTGAACATGTCGGCCGATCGCAAGCGTTCGTGACGGTACTTTTTCCCCTCGCGAAGCAAAATCGCTGTCTCTTCGACCGTCGCGTAGAGAACCCTGGTCATGTCAGCCCAACACTACAGTCTGACAATTGGAGCACCAGACCGGGATCAAACGTCTGGTTCTCCGTCCTGCCGCTCCAATTGACGTAGCCACGGGGGTTGCATACGACGCGGCATGAGCGGACGCGGTAGTCGAAGCTCTGGTGTGTGTGCCCGTGAACCCAGAGCACTGGTACGTCGAAGAACATCTCAGGCAGTTCATTGACGAAGGCGCCCGACACCCAGTCGTCTTCGTAGCGCTTCGCGAGCGAACCACGATGCGGTGGATGGTGCGTGACGACCACGGTGGTCCCTGCGAACGGTTCCGCGAGTTTCTCGCTCAACCAAGCTCGCTGGCATTGATGGATCTTGAGCGTGTCTTCCGCCCTCAGCCTTCGCCCTTGACGGCTGCGCCAAGTATCTGGCTCTGCGAGTTCGTCGGCAGTCCGGATCAGGGTGTAGTCGTTCATGAGATTGGTCGCCCTCCTCATGGCCAGCCCAGCGTCTCGTCGTCGACCTTCGGGTGTTTCGATCGCCAACTCGAAGTCCGTCCAGAGCGTGCAGCCGAGGAAGCGCACACCGTCGATCACGACCTCGCCGCCATCCAGCAGATGCACCTGGCCGCCAGTCGCCACGGTTCGGGCCTCCGACTGGGCCAGGTCCATCCGGCTGCCGTAGTACTCGTGATTCCCGGGAACGTAGATCGCCGGCTTGCCGGCGAAGTGCGCCTCAGCCCATTCGACGCCGCGCCGACCGGGCGTGTGGATGTCCCCTGCGAGGATCACCACGTCGAACTCTCCTTTCGGAAGCGGCTCGAAGGGCTCGAACTCGAGGTGCAGATCGGAAAGGATCAGCGCCTTCATGGCTTCACCTGAGCGGCTTCCCAAACTGAACCCATGTGGCCATGGGGTCGATCGCCTTCTGCACGGTGCACAAGGCGTAGCGACGCCCACGGCCCCCGATCGTTGCAGATCTCCGAAGGCCGCCGCAGACCATGCACCGAGATCTCAGTTCCACCTCGAGCTGGAGCACGCGCTCGTCAACCAACGCCACCGGATCGCAGCCCTCGGCGGGCCCACATTCGTGCCGATGCACCTCGGTCGGGCGATGGATGTTGATGGCGACGCGCGCCTTCCGCTCAATCCGATAGGCAAAGCTCGGCGAGGTGAAGTTCCCTCGCAACCGCAAGCAGTGGAAGGCGCGCTTGTCTGCCTCGAGGAGTTCGTCAGTGTCTTCGCAGGGCTTCGCCAAGAGCGCCATCCACCCTCGGAAGAACATGTACGCGCGTCGCCGCTCCTCCCCTTCGAGCGGGAAAATACATGGGAAGCGGTCTGCAAGGGCCTTGGGCGTGTCGATCCTCACTGTTAGCTCCTTTTCACAACGCCACTCGTCGCGGTTCTCCCGCCGGACCATGGCGACCTCAACCCGTCTGCAGAGCATTCAGAAGCTCCGCACGCAGCGAAGCCCGCTCGACGGCACGGCTCGGGGACAAACCGACTCATCCGGGGGCGCCCTGGACCAGAACCTTCAGGTGAATTGCCAACCCAGGTTTGAAGGCCTCGAACTCCGGAGCGCTGACTACCAGCGCTCTCGAAGGTCGAAGTCCACATGGCTGATCTGCAAGCGAAAAGTGGTGCTGCACCGCAACACCCGCATCAAAAAGTTTGCCCCAAATGTCGATTTGTATCATACAAGCGGGTGCATAAACAAGCGCAGGCGGCGAGATTCGTCGCATGCGGTCGAACCAAGATCCTGTGTTGCTGCAAGCGTTTGCAGCCGAACTCAAAGTTCGGCGGGCAGCGCTTGAGGTCAACCAGGACACGTTGGCGTTCGCAGCTTCGCTGAACAGGTCTTTCGTCGCAAAGCTTGAGGTCGGCACGACAAGCCCTTCCTTGACCTCCTTGTTCCGGATCGCCGAAGGCCTCGGCCTCGAGCCCGATGAGCTGGTTCGTTCCGTGGCAGAGCGCTATTACGCGGAAAAGCAGACTGGCAAGCGAAAAGTAAAACTGAAGGCTCAGGCCTAGTTGCCTGGCGGACGCCTCGTCGATCTGCGTTTCGCCCCGCCAGCGATATTTCGTTGCGGCGCTAGCCTGAGCCATGACGCGGCGTGGTCCTCAAAGCGGACACCAACTGCGTAAGCGAAGCAACATCTGGAAATTCTCCGCGTAAGTAGTCCGTTACGGAATTTGATCGCTGAAGGTTCGCTCGCGAGTTTGCGTGACACGATCGGCGCACGCACGCCCTCTGCCAGAAGCTCGACCAGCCGGCCTCGCTGCCGGAAGCCCACAGCAGCCTCCGAGCGGTGCGGAGTCTTCGAAACCCCTCCGCCCGACTAAGCGCTTCCTCACGCGGGGTAGGGCGACCACTGACGTCTGACCGTCAGCAAAGCTGTCGCTGCGAAGCACCCGGCGTCCGACGGGTCCGTGGAAGCATCCGCCTCGACCAAGTGCATGCGCATATCCTGCAGCGCCTGGGAGACCGCACCGCGTGGGTGATCTCTCGCGCCGTCAGATGGGCAAGTGCATGCGCGAACTTTGCTTCCAGATCGAAGAACCCCTCACTCCGAGTTGCTCTATTGCGTCCTTCACGACCACGCGTGCCGCCTGCAATGCCTGTTCTCCCATTGGGCCGAGATCTGAAACTCTCGCAATCTTGAGCGCCTGACTCCGAAGCCCTGCCCGGATCGTTGGAGGTCGCTACGTAAAATCGCCAAGCTCGCATCAAGGGTGATCGCCACGTTTGGTCTGACTGTCCAGCACGTCTTTGGCCGCGGCGCCTAAGCACTGAAGGTAGCCGCCGGCAAGGCCCTCAGCGCCACGACAACGCAACGGACTTTGGTTGCGACGGCGCGGTCACCTCGTGCCTGATCTCATTTGCTTTTTTATGCACCATGCTGTATGGTACAAACTGTGTTCGCAACATACTCAGAATCGCTCGCTGACATTTCTTCCCTGGATCGAGGACGATGAAACTGCGTACAGCTTCTGCTCGACAACCCATCGACTCAGCGGGAGCGCCAATGGTGAGACGACCTCACTGAACCTGTTCGGCATTCGTTCTGGTGCGTGGCGTCACGCCCAGCCTCACTCGCTGCCGCGCCTACCTTTGCCGGAAACGGATACACCAGAGGGGGCCTTCCGATGGGCGGCTCGCCACACCGTCGCCGGCCTCTACATTCCTTTCATGACGCCGTCTGCCCGACACGTCGCGACAGCGGCCTGGACCGCGCGTGAGCCAACTCGGTCGCTTAACTATCGGATGCCAGGCTCATTCTGGCCCCAGCATCCTTTGAAATGGTGCCCCGATTGCGTCTCGGAGGACATAGCGCGCCTCGGACGCCCCTACTGGCATGTTTCCCATCAGTTGCCGACGACGTGGCTTTGCGTGCAACATCGCCGTGCACTTTTCTGGGTTCCGACCAGGTACATGCGCTGGCTCTTGCCGACAGATGTTCTGTGTCGAGCGAAGCGAAGGTCGTTGGGTGACGACTGTGCGCAACTAGGGAATCTGCTTGCCAGCCTAGGCCATGTGGTCCTGTCGTCCGACGGAGCCGCTGTGGATCTCTCGCTTGCTCAATCGAGGGCGGCCGAGAGACTGCTCAAACTAGGCGTGCGATGCCTTTCATCGGTCGTTCGGGACGCCTCATTGGATGAGTGGTTTCGCACGACCGAAACATCGAAGTTCCTCAACGCATGCCCAGCATGGCTATCAAACCTTGCTCAAGGCACGTGGATTTCGCAATGCTTGGACCCGAGTAGGAAGTTGCATCCCGTACTCTTCCTGGTACTGTGGAGTTCGCTGCAGTGGCGCTCGAGCGAACTGGCGTGTGCAGCCCTTGTAGACGCCGCATGGGGTAACCGCCTAGCCAGCCGCGCCCAGACGCCGGCGATCCACGCGACCACCAGGAGCACCCGCCCCCTCTGTACAACATAGCCTTAGACGCGGGAAATCTTCAGAACCAGAAGTTTGGGCCAAATGGATTAGGACTTCGTTCGGTGTCTCCGCAGTTCCTGTCCGCCTTCTATCCCTAGTGCAACGTCCGTCTATCTGAATCAGAGTCCAGAACCTCAGCAGATAGGTCACCCATGATGAGGTATCGCCTACCCACACTCAACGCTTGCGCAACTGCATCCTGCACTGTTTGGTAGATCTCGCGAGCAGTCAGATGAGCGAGCTGGTGACAAAGCGCATGCGTCGGTGAAGCGAATCCCGGAATCTCCAGGTCCGCCGCCGCCGCGGTAGCCACCGCACGAGCAACCTGCAGCGCGTGGGCGCCAGTCGGCGCCAAGATATGAAACTCACGAAACCGCGAGCGCAAAGACAGGGGTACCCGTTCCGGATCGTTGGAGGTGGCGACAAAGGTTGCAAGACTCGCATCGAACTCAATGTCCAAAGCAGCATCGCGTGCCCTCTTAGCTGTAAGAGGTTCAAGCAATGAGTGCAACGGCGCGAGGGGATCGTAGTTGGATTTTCTAGAGGCCTTGTCCAACTCATCGATCAAAAACACCGGGTTCGCAAATCCTCCCAGGCAGATCTCCTCGAATACGAGCCCGGGCGTAGCCGTACTCCAGTGGCGCTCCGTACCAAGCAGCAGAGACGTGGTCTGGGCGTTTTCCATCGACTGCTGCCGCAAAGGAGCTCCGATGGCCTTCGCCAGATCATTGGCGTAGGCAGTCTTCCCCAGGCCGGGGTCGCCCCAAATGCCCGGCGTCAACTATTCTGAGCGCCGGGCGTCAATTATCTTGTGCGGTGCGGTCGAGCAAGATCATTGAGTAGTTGTCGTTGCGCTGCGTTGCCGGCGCGCCCGCCACCCAGCCCCGGGGCCGGAGCGGTAC
>NZ_JASZYN010000007.1:0-495443 GCF_030316965.1 Variovorax sp. J31P207 | reverse complement strand
TGTTTGAGCGAAGCGAGTTTGCGCGGACCCCGCGTACCGCGAGCAGCGCAGGGCAGCCGCGAAGCGGCCGGTGACGTCGGCCGGTCCAGGGCATACCGCCCGCCATCGCCGTCCCGAAACTTCAGCGTTACCCTACCGCCATGCTCACGATCTACAACCACCGCCACGCGCTTCATCACGGCAAGCTCGAGATGTTCCGCGGCGCACTCGTGCCATGCTTCGAGGTCCCTGCCCGCGCCGACTACGTCCTGCAGGAATTGCAGCAGCGCCGGCTCGGCCCCATCGAAGAACCCGCTGCATTCGACGACGCAGCGATCGCACGCGTCCATGCGAAGCGCTACCTCGACTTCCTGTCGACGGCCTGGGATGAATGGGTCGCCCTGGACCCGGCCAACGCCACACGCGATGCGCTGCCTTCCTATTGGCCGATCCGCACCTTCCGCTCGGACGTGCTGCCGGCGAGCTTCCCAGCGCGCATGGGTTTGTTCTCGTACGACGCCGGCACGCCGCTGACATCGGGCACCTGGACCGCGGCCCGCGCCGGCGCCTGCTGCGCGTTGACCGCCGCGGCGCGCGTGCTGCAGGGCGATCGTGCGGCCTTTGCGCTCACGCGCCCGCCCGGTCATCATGCGGGCGCGGACTTCTTCGGCGGCTACTGCTTCCTCAACAACGCGGCCGTCGCGGCGCAGTCGCTGCGCGATGCCGGCGTGGAGCGCGTCGCGGTGCTCGACATCGACTACCACCACGGCAACGGCACGCAAGCGATCTTCTACGAACGCGCCGACGTCCAGTTCACCAGCCTGCACGGCGATCCGCACACCGAGTATCCGTACTACCTCGGCTACGCCGACGAGCGCGGTGCCGGCGAGGGCCTGGGCTTCAACCACAACCTGCCGCTGGCGCGCGGCAGCGGCTTCGCGCTCTGGCGCGAGGCGCTGGCGACGGCGCTGCGCGGCATCGCCGCATTCAAGCCGGGCGCACTGGTGGTCTCGCTCGGGCTCGACACCTTCGCGGGCGATCCGATCGCCGGCTTCACGCTCGCCACGGCCGACTACCTGCGCGTCGGCGAAGACCTCGCCCGGGCGGGCCTGCCGACCGTGTTCGTCTTCGAGGGCGGCTATGCCGTGGCCGAGGTCGGTGCCAACGCGGTCAACGTGCTCGAAGGCTTCATGCAGCGATCCGGCTGACGCGGCGGCGACGCCACCCGGGGACATACCCGCTTGCCGCGCGAATGTCCCTGCGGCCCAATGCGGCCTTTCGAATCCGTTGCGGAGTTGCCCCATGTTTCGTCGTTCCCTCCTGTGCGCCGCGCTGCTCGGCGTCGCCGCCACCGCCGTCCACGCGCAGACCTTCCCGACCCGGCCGATCAAGCTGGTCATCGCCTTCCCGGCCGGCGGCCCGACCGACATCACGATGCGGCAACTGGCCGACAACGCGTCCAAGATCCTCGGCCAGCCGATCGTGGTCGACAACAAGCCGGGTGCCGGCGGCACGCTGCCGGCGCAGGCCCTGCAGACCGCGCCGCCCGACGGCTACACCATCGGCCAGATTCCGCTCGGCGTGTTCCGCCTGCCCTACACGACCAAGATCAACTGGGACCCGGTCAAGGACATCAGCTACGTCATCAACGTCACCGGCTACGCCTTCGGCATCGCGGTGCCGGCCGACAGCCCGTTCAAGACCTGGAACGATTTCGTCGCCTACGCCAAGGCCAATCCCGGCAAGCTCACCTACGGCTCGACCGGCAATCTCACCAGTCCGCACCTGACGACCGAGCGCATCGCCCAGCAGCTCGGCATCCAGCTGCAGCACGTGCCCTACAAGGGCAGCGCCGACCTGGCGCAGGCGGTGCTCGGCAACCACCTGATGGCGATCGCCGATTCGACCGGCTTCGCGCCGCTGGTCGAGTCGGGCAAGCTGCGCGTGCTCAATACCTGGGGCGAGAAGCGCCTCGCCAAGTTCCCGGACGCGCCGACCCTGAAGGAACTCGGACTCGACATCGTGCAGAACTCGCCTTTCGGCATCGGGGCGCCCAAGGGCACGCCGCCCGAGGTCGTGAAGAAGCTGCACGACGCCTTCAAGCAGGCCATGGAAGAGCCCAGCTACCTGGCGGCGCTCGGCCGCTACGACATGCTGCCGATCTACATGAGCTCGGCCGACTACACGAAGTTCGCGCAGACCACCTTCACCCGCGAGAAGGCGCTGATCGAGAAGCTGGGGCTGGCCAAGCCGCAGTGAGCGGGGCTATCCGAGCTCGAAGCTCGTGAGCCCATGGACCCGCTGCAGGTCGCAGGGCGGCGCGGCGCCGGCATACATGCGGGCGGTCTCGAAGACGCTGCGCATCCCTTCGGCCCGCGCCATCGCCACCGCGTCGGCGTTCGGCAGCGGGACGTCGATGTAGACCGAGTCACCGGCCGGCACCGCCGCACACAATGAGGCGAACAGCGCGCGTGCCACCTGCGGGTCGTCGGCCAGCAGCGGCGCGATCTTGTGGCCTTCGCGACAGCGGCGGATCAGCCCCCAGCCGGCGAGCCGCCCGTCCTGGAGCCAGGCCAGGCCGGTCGCATCGGGCATGCCGACCCAGGCGCGCAGAAATGCGTCGCGCGGCGCCGGGAACACGCGGCGATCGTCGGCCGCCAGGAGGCGGGGGTCGACAGTGGCCAGCGGGACGATCTGCGGCGGCGCGCTGCCGCCCCCTCGGGCAACACCGGCAAAGCGGGCGTTGTTCCAGGCCAGGGCAAAACCGCTGCGGCGATAGTTGTCCTGCTGCGCCGGGACGCCATCCAGTCCCACCACATGGCCGGCCAGCCGCGCCATGCCGGCACGCCAGAGCCTGAGCCCGACGCCCTTGCCGCGCCAGGCCGGCGCGACGATGTAGAGGCCGATGAAGCCGAAGCGGCCCGCGTACGAGACCGCGCCGATGCAGCCGATCGCTTCCCCGCGATGCTCGGCGACCAGGAAGCCGCCGGGGTCGGCGGCGTGAAAGCAGGCGCCATCGTGCAGGCCGGGGTTCCAGCCTTCGCGGGCGGCCATCTCGATGACGAGCGGCATCTCGGCGAGGCCGAGCGTTCGAATCGTCGGGTCCATTTCCGCATTCTGGACCGGCGCCGTGCCGGCTTCCTGTCCAATAGCGGCATGGACACCTCGCAAGACGCGCACCGCCGCCTGACCGAACTCGAGATCAAGGCGAGCTTCACCGAAGACCTGCTGGACCAGTTGAACCTGACGATCTACCGGCAGCAGGAACAGATCGACAGCCTGCTGCGGCAGGTGGCGCTGCTGCGGCAGCAAAGCCCCGATCCAGGCACCGGCGGCGCCCGCAACCTGCGCGACGAGTTGCCGCCGCACTACTGAAGACCTTTTTCACGCTTCCACCAGTCATGTGCGTTCACCGTTTAGTACTCTTTGATACACAATCAGATCAATACTTAAGGAGTAGATATGCGGCATCCAGAGCGTCGAGGGAGGCGGGCGATCGAGGCTGCGGCGGTGGCCGCGCTGATGCTGGGGGCGGGTGGCGTCGCCGCCCAGGCCGCTGATGCGCCGCCCGCAGCCGCGGCGCCGGCAGCCGACGGCACGGACGTCGTGGTCCACCCCTGGGTGGTGCCGCCGCCGAACTGGTCGCCCGAAGCCTACTTCACCAACCTGAAGGACGGCGCCACGACGGAGGCGCCGTTCGTCGCCCGCTTCGGCCTCTCGATGCGGGGCATCGTGCCGGCCGGCAAGACTGCGGGCTCGGCCGGCCATCACCACCTGCTGATCGATCAGCCGCTGCCGCTCGATTTCACCAAGCCGCTGCCCTTCACCGAGCACTACATCCACTTCGGCAAGGGCCAGATGGAGACCGTGGTCGACCTGCCGCCGGGCACCTACACGATGCGGCTGGTGCTGGCCGACCAGGGCCACATCCCGTATTTCGTCTACAGCAAGCCGCTCAAGTTCACGGTCAGCAAGCAGAACAAGGGCGTCACGCCGGCCAGCCTGCTGGGGACGCCGCGCGTCGAGCTGCTGAGCCCGGCCGACCGCAGCACGGTGCAATTGCCGCTGCGGGTGCAGTTCCATGCCAGCGGACTGAATGTCTCGAACGCAGCCCCCAAGGTGCCCGACACCGGGCACTTCCGGCTGGTGCTCGAACGCCCCGGGCAGAAGGCCGAGATCATCGAGCTGGAGGGCGGGCAGACCGAGCTGTGGCTCAATCCGCCCAAGGGCAGCTACAACGCGCGGCTCGAACTGATGAGCAACACGGCGGCCGGCAACGTGGTCGCACGGGCCAGGCCGGTCGCCTTCACCGTGCCCTGAGCACCGCCGCCGCGGCTTCGGCGAAGCCGGCGCCGCGCTCCCGGCTGGCGACATAGCGCGGCAGGTGGGACAGCGCGGCCTCGAAGCGGCGGACGTTGGCGACGCCGATGCTGTTGTCGAAGTGCTGGAACATCAGCGCATCGTTGGTCGAATCGCCGACGTAGGCCCAGCGCGGCATCTCCTCGTCGAGCCGGCGGCCCCACAGCTCGCGCACGATCCAGCGCGCGCCTTCGAGCTTGTTGTGGCTGCCGTACCAGCCGTTGACGTGGATGCTGCTGACGGTCGCATGCATGCCCTCGCTCTGCATCAGCGCCACCACGGCGGCGATCTGCGCATCGCCGAGCTGCGTGAACTCGCTGTGGTCGATCGCGATGTCGCATTCGCGGCCGGCCGAGTCGGTGGCGCGCCGGGCACCCGGGATCTCGCGCTCGAGGCGGTCCAGCACGGCCTGCATGCGGGCGAAGTTGCGTTCGCGCGTGGGCGCGTCCTGCTGGTAGCGCTTCTCGAGGCCGCCGCCGGGCAGCGGCAGCAGGGCGACGGCGCCGTTCTCGGCCACGATCGCGTCCACTGGCCAGACGTTCGCGAAGGGCTCGCTCCAGCCCACCGGGCGGCCGGTGATCGCCACCCGGTGCAGGCCGGCCGCGCGCAGGTCGGCCAGCGCCGCCAGCGCATCGGCGCTGATCGCGCCTTCGGTGGTCAGCGTGTCGTCGATGTCGGTGAAGACGCCGACCAGCGCCCGCCGCGCCGCCAGCGGCCACTCGCCAAGGGGAATCATCAGGAGGCGGTCTGCAGCGCCAGGCCGGCGTGCTCGCGCAGCGGGTGGAAGTGGATCTTCGGGAAGCGCTCCTGTGCCAGCCGGACGTCGTAGGGCGAGGTGCACAGGTAGGCGAGCGTGTTCGCCGCGTCGAGCGCCATGCGCTGCGGATAGGCATCGACGAAGGCGCGCAGTTCGGCCGGCGTGTCGGCCGTGATCCAGCGGGCGCCCGTGTACTGGCAGCCCTCGAGCCGGATGTCGGCGTCGTACTCGGTCTTGAGCCGGTGCTGCACCACTTCGAACTGCAGCTGTCCGACGGCGCCGAGCAGCATCGGGCCGCCGACTTCGGGCCGGAACACCTGGATCGCGCCTTCCTCGCCAAGCTGCGCCAGGCCCTGCTGCAGCTGCTTGGTCCGCAGCGGGTTCTTCAGGATCACGGTCATGAAGAGCTCGGGCGCGAAGAAGGGCAGGCCGGTGAACTGCAGCGAGGCGCCGTCCGTGATGGTGTCGCCCAACTGCACGCCGCCATGGGTCGTGAAGCCGACGATGTCGCCGGCGTAGGCTTCCTCGACCGCTTCGCGGCGCTGGCTCATGAAGGTCACGACGCTGGTCGGGCGCAGTTCCTTGGCGGTGCGCTGCACGCGCAGCTTCATGCCCGGCGTGTAGCGTCCGGAGGCCATGCGCACGAAGGCGATGCGGTCGCGGTGGTTGGCGTCCATGTTGGCCTGCACCTTGAAGACCACGCCCGCGAAATCTTTGTCCTCGGGCTGGATCTCCTTCACCACCGGCTGGCGGTTGACCATCGTGGTGCTGGTGCGCGACTGCGGCTGCGGCGCCAGGTCGACCAGCGCATCGAGCACTTCCATGACGCCGAAGTTGTTGACGCCCGAGCCGAAGAACACCGGCGTCTGCTTGCCGGCCAGGAAGGCCTCGCGGTCCCAGCTCGGCGAGGCGCCGGTGGCGAGCTCCATGCTTTCCGTCGCGTGGTCGAACTCGCGGCCGAAGCGCTTGTGGAGCGCCTCGCGGTCGGTCAGGGGAATCGTCTCGAAGTCCTGCGGCAGCTTTTCCTGGCCCGACTCGAACACCGTCATCGCCTGCGTGCGCAGGTTGATGATGCCGCCGAAGGTCTTGCCCTGGCCCACTGGCCAGGTCATCGGCACGCAGGGCATGCCGAGTTCGCGCTCGATCTCGTCGAGCAGCTCGAGCGGCTCGCGCACCTCGCGGTCCATCTTGTTGACGAAGGTGATGATCGGCGTGTCGCGCTGGCGGCAGACCTCGATCAGCCGGCGGGTCTGGGCTTCGACGCCGTTGGCGGCGTCGATCACCATCAGTGCCGAGTCGACTGCGGTCAGCACCCGGTAGGTGTCTTCGGAGAAGTCCTTGTGGCCGGGCGTGTCGAGCAGGTTGATGACGTGGTCGCGATAGACCATCTGCATCACCGACGAGGCCACCGAGATGCCGCGCTGCTTCTCGATCTCCATCCAGTCGGACGTCGCATGGCGCGAGGCCTTGCGGGCCTTGACCGAGCCGGCGATCTGGATCGCGCCCGAGAACAGCAGCAGCTTCTCGGTCAGCGTGGTCTTGCCGGCGTCCGGGTGGGAAATGATCGCAAAGGTGCGGCGGCGTTTGGTTTCGGAGGCGAAGGTCATGGTGAACGCGGTGCGCGCTCACGGGCGCGGTCTGCTGAAGGCAAAGCCCGCAATTTTACCGTTCACATCGGCGGCGTGAAGCCGTTGCGGCCCACCAGCAAGCTGGAGGCCGTCGGCTTGCCGTCCTTCAGCTGCGCCGTGACGACGACTTTCGCGCCCTGCACCACCAGCGCCTGCTGGTCGTCCTGGGCCGGCTTGAAGGTGACGATGGGCGTGCCGCGGGGCACGATCACGGTCTTTTCGCCGTCCTTGTAGCGCAGCACCAGCTTGCGGCCGCCCGGCACCGAGGACGGCGCGGCGGCGAGGGCCGAGACGGTGGCGTTGGTCATCGTGCCGTTGGGCATGTAGTCCCAGGGCCGGAAACCCTCGCCGGTGCCGCGCATGGCCTCCGGAAAGACCAGCACCTCGACCGCGCGCTGGGTGCCGTCGGGCTGGGGCAGCGAGCCGGCGCCGACGAAACTGTTGGGCTTGATCGCGTCCAGCGTGACCGGCAGCACCTCGACCACCCGCATGTCGGGCGGACGCACCATCGTGACGACCTCGCCGCTGCGGTCCTTGACGGTCAGCGAGGTGGCGTCGACATGGGCGATCACGCCGCGCACGCGCACCGGAGGCTGGGCCGCGCCCCCCTGGGCCCAAGCCGCGGTGGACAGAACGGCCGCTGCGGCGGCTGCAAGTGACAGGGCGAGGACGCTGGCTTTGGACATGGCGGAATTCGGTGCGGCAGTGGAGGGGAAGCGCAGTCTAGGCCGATCCGGCGCGCCTTGCTGGCGGCGGTCCGGCGGCTGGCGTTAAAATGCGCCGTTCCGAGGAGCGTTGCAGCGCCGTCAGGCGTGAGGCTCGGACCATCATCGCAACCACGCTCACCCGCTGTTCTCGCGGTGAGTCCGTTCCCCGAATGCAGTGGCCACTGTCAAACCCGCTTTGGAGCCCACAATGAGCGCTGTTCTCAAAACCACCCCCGTCTCGACCGCCGACCAGGCGATCGCCGACCTGTCCCTGGCCGCCTGGGGCCGCAAGGAAATCCGCATCGCCGAAACCGAGATGCCCGGCCTGATGGCGATCCGCGAGGAATTCGCCAAGGGCCAGGCGCTCAAGGGCGCGCGCATCACCGGCTCGCTGCACATGACGATCCAGACCGCCGTGCTGATCGAGACGCTGCAGGCCCTCGGTGCCACCGTGCGCTGGGCCTCGTGCAACATCTTCTCGACCCAGGACCACGCCGCCGCCGCCATCGCCGCCGCCGGCACGCCGGTGTTCGCGATCAAGGGCGAGTCGCTGACCGACTACTGGGACTACACCCACGCGATCTTCGAATTCGGCCCCAAGGGCTCGAAGGACGAAGGCCCGAACATGATCCTCGACGACGGCGGTGACGCCACCATGCTGATGCACCTGGGCCAGAAGGCCGAGAAGGACCTCGGCGTGCTGGCCAACCCGACCAGCGAAGAAGAACGCATCCTGTTCGCCGCGATCAAGGCCAAGCTGGCGGTCGATGCCACCTGGTACACCCGCAAGTCGGCCCAGATCATCGGCGTGACCGAAGAAACCACCACCGGCGTGCACCGCCTGAACGAGATGTCGGCCAAGGGCACGCTGCAGTTCCGCGCCATCAACGTCAACGACTCGGTCACCAAGAGCAAGTTCGACAACCTCTATGGCTGCCGCGAATCGCTGGTCGACGGCATCAAGCGCGCCACCGACGTGATGATCGCCGGCAAGGTCGCCTGCGTGGCCGGCTACGGCGACGTCGGCAAGGGCTCGGCCCAGGCCCTGCGCGCCCTCAGCGCCCAGGTCTGGGTGACCGAGATCGACCCGATCAACGCCCTGCAGGCCGCGATGGAAGGCTACAAGGTCGTCACGATGGAATACGCCGCCGACAAGGCCGACATCTTCGTCACCACCACCGGCAACCGCGACGTGATCCGCCACGAGCACATGGCCGCCATGAAGGACCAGGCGATCGTCTGCAACATCGGCCACTTCGACAACGAGATCGACGTCGCCTCGATCGAGAAGTACGAGTGGGAAGAGATCAAGCCGCAGGTCGACCACATCACTTTCCCCGACGGCAAGAAGATCATCCTGCTGGCCAAGGGCCGCCTCGTGAACCTGGGCTGCGGCACGGGCCACCCGAGCTTCGTGATGTCGTCCTCGTTCGCCAACCAGACCATCGCCCAGATCGAGCTCTTCACCAAGCCCGACGCCTACCAGGCCGGCAAGGTCTACGTGCTGCCCAAGCACCTGGACGAGAAGGTCGCGCGCCTGCACCTGAAGAAGGTCGGCGCGATGCTGACCACGCTGACGGACACCCAGGCCGCCTACATCGGCGTCGACAAGAACGGTCCGTACAAGCCGGACACCTACCGTTACTGAGCGCCGCGCCTTGCGTGCCGATCAGTTGCTCGTCGAACGCGGCCTGGCCGCTTCGCGCTCGCAGGCGGTTCGCCTGATCGCCGGCGGCTTGCGCTGGCGTGATGGCGCCGACTGGCGCGTCGTGGGCAAGAACCGCGACGAAATCCCCGAAGCGGCCGAGCTCGAACTGCTCGATGCCGCCGAGGCCCGCTACGTGTCGCGCGGCGGCCTCAAGCTGGAGGGCGCGCTCACCGCCACCGGCATCGACCCGACGGGCAGGCGTTGTCTCGACGTCGGCCAGTCGACCGGCGGCTTCACCGACTGCCTGCTGCAGCGCGGCGCTGCGCATGTGGTCGGCGTCGACGTCGGTCATGGCCAGCTGCACGCCCGCATCCGCGAGGATGCGCGCGTGACCGCGGTCGAGGGCGTCAACGCGCGCACCTTGACGGCCGAGGCCTGGGCCGCCGAATCCGACGCCGACGAGGCGCCGGTCGACGACAGCTTCGGCCTGATCGTCGGCGACCTGTCCTTCATCTCGCAGACGCTGGTGCTGCCCGCGCTGGTGCCGCTGCTGGCGGCCGATGGCGACCTGCTGATGCTGGTCAAGCCGCAGTTCGAGCTGCAGCCGGGCCAGGTCGGCAAGGGCGGCATCGTGCGCGACCCGGCGCTCTACGCGCTGGTCGAGCAGCGCCTGCGCGACAGCTGCGCGGCGCTCGGACTGCGCGTCGTGCGCTGGCTCGACAGCCCGATCGAGGGCGGCGACGGCAACCGCGAATTCTTCATCCATGCTGTTCCTGCGGACGGCCAACCAGGAGCCGGCCGTGCGCCTTCCGCTGAGCTTTGAGTTCTTTCCGACCAAGACGCCCGAGGGCGCGGTCAAGCTGCGCGCGGTGCGCCAGCAGCTCTACGCGCAGTCGCCCGAGTTCTGCTCCGTCACCTACGGCGCCGGTGGCTCGACCCACGACGGCACCTTCGGGGCGGTGCGCGAGATCCTCGCCGAAGGCGTGGCCGCGGCCTGCCACTTCTCCTGCATTGGCGCCACCAAGGCGACGGTGCGCGAGCAGCTCGGCGAACTCAAGGCGATGGGCGTCAAGCGCCTGGTCGCGCTGCGCGGCGACCTGCCGAGCGGCTATGGCGTGGGCGGCGAGTTCCTCTATGCGAGCGACCTGGTGGCCTTCATCCGCGCGGAGACCGGCCGCGATTTCCATATCGAGGTGGCCTGCTATCCCGAGGTGCATCCGCAGGCCCGTTCGCCCGACGCCGACCTGCAGGCCTTCGCGGCCAAGGTGCGCGCGGGGGCCGACTCGGCCATCACGCAGTACTTCTTCAGCCCCGAGGCCTACTGGCGCTTCGTCGACGACGCGCGTGCCCTGGGGCTCGACACGCCGATCGTGCCGGGCATCATGCCGATCACCAGCTCGACCCAGCTGATGCGCTTCTCGGACGCCTGCGGCGCCGAGATCCCGCGCTGGATCCGGCTGCGGCTGCAGGGCTTCGGCGACGACACGGCGTCGATCAAGGCCTTCGGCCTCGACGTGGTCGCGGCGCTGTGCGAGCGGCTGTGCGCCGGCGGCGCACCGGCGCTGCATTTCTACACGATGAACCAGTCGGTGGCCACGCTCGGCGTGCTGCAGCGGCTGGGTTGGGCCGAATGAGTTTGAGCCGCCGCATCGCGACGCTGTCGATGGCGTTGCTTGCGGCCGGGCTTGCGGCCTGTTCGCTGCAGCCCACCGCGCCGGGTGATGAGGCCGGCGGTGCAGGGTTCCGACTGCGGCCGCTGGCCCGGCAGCCGGCCTTGCCGCCCGGCGCTCCGCCGCGCTCCGCGGTGCCGTCGGTGCGCTATGACCTGGCTGTGTCGGGCGCGCGCGAACTCGGGCCCGACGACGGCATCCCGGGCGATGAGGGCGGGCGCGAGATCTTCGAGCGCGGCGGCGCGTCCTGGTACGGCATCCAGTTCCACCAGCGCAAGACCGCCAGCGGCGAGCGCTTCGACATGACGGCCCTCACGGCGGCGCACCGGACGCTGCCGTTCAACACCCGCGTCTGCGTCCGCAGCCTGGTCAACGGGCGCGAGGTGCTGGTGCGGATCAACGACCGCGGCCCCTATGCCTCGGGCCGCATCATCGACCTCAGCCGGGCCGCGGCGGAAGAAATCGGAATGCTCGGCATGGGCATCAAGACGGTGGCGCTGTCGATCGCCGACAAGGACACCGACCGCTGTGGCGGCACGGAAGTCGGCACGGTCGAGACGCCGGCCCAGGCGGCGCCGGAGCCGGCGCCGAAGCCGGCACTGAAGACCCTGCCGCTGCGCAAGCGGCGCTGATGCCAGCCGACGCCGACGCTAGCCGCCGCTGTCGAGCGAGAAGGTGGCGTTGCGGTCCTGCGCCAGCCGCTCGGCCATCTGCGGCAGGGCCGCCGCCAGCAGCGGCTTCAGCGTGTAGGGCGGATTGATCAGGAACATGCCGCTGGCTGGCAGGCCCGGCCGGTGCGTGGCACCGGTCGCATCGGTCGTGATCTTGCTCGACTTGACCGTCAGCGTGGCGTGCAGCCAGGACTTCCCGGCCTTGGTGGCCATCGTCTTGAGCCGGCGCGGCAGGTCGTGCGCTTCCGGCCGCGGGATGATCGGATACCAGACCGCATAGGTGCCGGTGGCGAAGCGCTTGAGCGCCTCGCCCACGAAGTCGAGCACCCGGGCGTAGTCGCTCTTGATCTCGTAGCTGGGGTCGCACAGCACCAGTGCCCGCCGCGAGGGCGGCGGCAGGAACTTGGTGGCGCTGCCGAAGCCGTCGTCGCGCAGCACCGTGATCTGGCGGCCGGCCTCGAGCTGGGCGATGTTGGCGTCGAGCGTCCGGGCATCGGTCGGGTGCAGCTCGAACAGCTTGAGCTTGTCGTGCTCGCGCAGCAGGTGATGGACGATGAACGGCGATCCCGGGTAGATCTTGGCGCCGCCCTTGGGATTGAAGTCGCCCACCACCTCGAGGTAGCGGGCGAGGGCGTCGGCCAGCGGGGCGTCGGGTGCGGCCTTGGCGCCCTTCGGTGGCGCCGGCTTGGCGCCGCCGCCGACCAGCCGCAGCACGCCGTCGGCGGCCTCTCCGCTGGTGCCGGCGTAGTCGCCGTCGAGCCGGTAGAGGCCGGCGCCGGCGTGGGTGTCGACCACCGTGAGGGCTGTGTCTTTCTCGAGCAGGTGTTCGAGCGTGGCAATCAGGACCGTGTGCTTGAGCACGTCGGCGTGGTTGCCGGCATGGAAGGCGTGGCGGTAACTGAACATGAGGAATAGTGCCTGGAAGATGATCGGGACGTCGCTAGACTCTCGCGCTGTAACATTAAATTACAAGGATCGAGGATGCGAGGAGCTGGATGGCGATTCTGGGGCCTGTGCGCATGCGCCGGCGTCCTCTCTATTTTGACCGGCTGTGCGTCGGTCACGCACGGTACCACCCAGTCGCTCAAGGTCGAGACCCTGACGTCCGACGGCAAGGCCATCGAGGGCGCCGAGTGCCGGCTGTCGAACGACAAGGGCGATGCACTCACGCAGTCCGGCCAGAGCGTGCTGGTGCGGCGTTCCGGCGCCAACCTGAAGGTCGAATGCACCCAGGCCGGGCTGCCGCCGGCGACCGGCCAGGCGGTGTCGCGGGTCAACGCCGGGATGGTCGGCAACATCGTGGTCGGCGGTGTGATCGGCGCCGCGATCGATGTCGGCAGCGGCGCCGGCTACAACTATCCGAGCTGGATGCAGCTCGTGTTCGGCGAGGAGCGCAGCTACGACCGCAGCGTGCAGCAGGGCGACCAGCCGGTCGCCGGCGTGGCGCTGGGCGTGACGCGGCTGGTGGCGCCTGCGCCGGTGCCTGTTGCTGCCGCGCCGGCGAAGGTCGCGGTGGCCGAAGTCGTGGCGCCAGCCCCCGCGGCACCCCCGCCGGCCCGCGTGGTCGCGGCAGCCGCGCCGCCGCCCGATCCGACGCCCGAGGCAGCGCCGAAGCCGGCCTCCCGCGTCTCGCTCGACGATCTCGGCGCCCTGCTGCCGGCCCGGAAGTGAGCCGCGCCATGACCCTCTCATGCATCGGCCGCACGGCGGCCTTCCTGGCCGGCGCCTTGGTCGCCTCGGGCGCCTTCGCGCTCGAGCCCGATGTGCTGTTCGCGCGGGTGTCGCCCGCTGTCTGGACCGTCCGCACCCTCGACGCGCAGGAGCGCCCGCTGCGCACCGGCAGTGCCGTGGTGATCGCACCGGGCCGCCTGGTGACTGCCTGCCACGTGCTCGCGAAGGCCGCCAGCTTCGTGATCCGGCAGGACAACGTGACCTACGGCGCGACGCTCGAACACCCGGACGTCGAGCGCGACCTGTGCCAGATCCGGGTCGCCAATTTCAATGCCGCGCCGGTGCCGCTGGCGCCGGCCGGGGCGGGGCGGGTGGGCCAGAAGGCCTACCTGGCCGGCAGTCCGCGCGGCGTCGAGAACACGCTGGGCGAGACCATGCTCACCGGCCTGCGTGGCGAGGACGGCGACGACCGGCAGCTGCAGCTGGCCGCGGTGCTCGCCGCGGGAGCTAGCGGCGGCGGCCTGTTCGACGCCGAAGGCCGCCTGCTGGGCATCACCAGCGCCGCCGGCCGCGACCCTGGCGCGCCCGGTTTCGCCGTGCCCGCCGATTTCGTGCCCGAAATTCCGGCCCGCGCCCAGGCCGCGCTGGCCCAGCGGCCGCGGGGGGACGTCCGAACCGCCGCGGCCGGCACCGCGCCGGCGAACGCCCTCACGGCGCCCCTGCGGCCCGGCGACGGGCTCGAATTCCAGCGCGTCGACCGCCTGACCGGCAACCGGTCGACCGTGGTCTACCGGGTCGATCGGGTCACGGGCGACGAGGTGATCTTCAACATGGGCGGGCGGGTCGAGAAGACCGACGGCCGGGTGGTCTCGGTCGCCTCGCCGGCCGGCGGCACCTACGACGCCTCGTCGCCGCCCGGCGGCTGGGGGCGCAAGGACCTCAAGCCCGGGATGCGCTGGCACCTGGACTACGTGGCGGTCACGGGCGAGAAATGGCGCCATGAACTCGATGCCACGGTGGTCGCCGAACGGACGATGCGCGTCGACGGCGTGGACCTGAACGTGGTCCAGATCGACTACGCAGGCTGGATCTACGCTTCCTACGGCACCGGCGCTTCGCCTGTCGGCACGCCCTTCAGGGCTTCGGCCTGGTATGCGCGCGACCTGGGCCGGGTGGTGCGTTTCGAGGCCGAGCACCGGCGCGGCAACGCGAGCAGCTCGAACGAATCCCTCGAACTGGTGCACGTGCTCCGATAGGGCCAGAGCCAGGGCCCAAGGGCCGGATTTGCCCTCCAGGCCCGATTCTTCATATAATGGAGGGCTTCGCAGCGCTTTTGTGGCCCCGCGGCGGAGGACAACCACCACCTAAGAGATTCCCGCAAGAGGAACGCCGACCGTGGAAAAGGGCCCGCCAAACCCTCTTCAAAAGAGAAAACTCATGACCAAAACGTTCAGCGCCAAGCCCGCTGACGTGACGCACGAGTGGTTTGTGATTGACGCGACCGACAAGGTCCTCGGACGAGTAGCCAGCGAAGTTGCTCTCCGTTTGCGCGGCAAACACAAGGCCATTTACACGCCTCACGTCGACACCGGTGACTTCATCGTCATCATCAACGCATCGCAACTCCGCGTGACCGGCGCCAAGCCGATCGACAAGGTGTACTACCGTCACTCGGGCTACCCGGGCGGTATCACGGCGACGAACTTCCGCGACATGCAAGCCAAGCACCCGGGCCGCGCCCTGGAAAAGGCCGTCAAGGGCATGCTGCCCAAGGGCCCGCTCGGCTACGCGATGATCAAGAAACTCAAGGTGTACGGTGGTGCAGAGCACCCGCATACCGCCCAACAGCCCAAAGTGCTGGAACTGTAAGGAGCCTTGAGAATGATTGGTGAATGGAACAATGGCACCGGCCGTCGCAAATCGAGCGTCGCCCGTGTGTTCATCAAGAAGGGCACCGGCAAGATCACGGTCAATGGCAAGGACATCCAGGCTTATTTCGGCCGGGAAACCTCCATCATGATCGCGAAGCAGCCGCTGTTCCTGACGAACAACGTCGAAACCTTCGACATCATGATCAACGTCGCCGGCGGCGGTGAATCGGGTCAGGCCGGCGCGGCGCGCCACGGCATCACCCGCGCGCTGATCGACTACGACGCGACGCTCAAGCCGGTGCTGAGCCAGGCTGGCTTCGTGACGCGCGATGCGCGTGAAGTCGAGCGTAAGAAGGTCGGCCTGCATTCCGCACGCCGCCGCAAGCAGTTCTCCAAGCGCTAAGGCGTTTGGGCTTACCGCTCGCAATGTCAAGAAACCGCCTTCGGGCGGTTTTTTGTTGATTGAAGTAGCATTGGTCGATCGGCCGCGAAGTTCGGCCCCACAGGAGTCCCCTCACAATGAGCGCCGTTGCAGAAACCATCCAGACCCCGGCCATGATGCCCGAGCCGATCGTCTTCACCGACAGCGCGGCCGCCAAGGTCGCCGACCTGATCGCCGAAGAAGGCAATCCCGACCTCAAGCTGCGCGTGTTCGTGCAGGGCGGCGGCTGCTCCGGCTTCCAGTACGGCTTCACCTTCGACGAGATCACCAACGAAGACGACACCACCATGACCAAGAACGGTGTCTCGCTGCTGATCGACGCCATGAGCTACCAGTACCTGGTCGGCGCCGAGATCGACTACAAGGAAGACCTGCAGGGCGCCCAGTTCGTGATCAAGAACCCGAACGCGACCAGCACCTGCGGCTGCGGCTCGAGCTTCTCGGCCTGACGTGCCGGCGCATCGCCGCCCGTGAAGAAGCCGCCTTCGGGCGGCTTTTTGCTGCCTGCCCATTTCCCTGATCGATGACTTCCCCCGAATCCCCGCGCAAGAGCCTGCTGTGGCTGGTGGCCGTCGGCTTCTTCATGCAGACGCTGGATGCCACCATCATCAACACCGCACTGCCGGCGATGGCCGCCAGCCTCGGCGAGAGCCCGCTGCGGATGCAGTCGGTGGTGGTGGCCTATGCGCTCACGATGGCGATGCTGATCCCCGCCTCGGGCTGGATCGCCGACCGCTTCGGCACCCGGCGGGTCTTCTTCTCGGCCATCGTGCTGTTCGTGATCGGCTCGGTGCTGTGCGCGCTGTCGCGCGGCATCGGCCAGCTGGTGGCGGCGCGGGTGGTGCAGGGCATGGGCGGGGCGCTGCTGCTGCCGGTCGGCCGGCTGGCGCTGCTGCGCTCGGTGCCGCGGGCCGAGTTCCTGGCGGCGATGAGCTTCGTCGCCATCCCGGGCCTCATCGGCCCGCTCCTGGGGCCGACCCTGGGCGGCTGGCTGGTGCAGTACGCCTCCTGGCACTGGATCTTCCTCATCAACGTGCCGGTGGGCCTGGCCGGCTGCGTCGCCACGCTCTACTTCATGCCCGACCTGCGGGCCGCGCTGCAGCGGCGCTTCGACGGCGTGGGCTATGCGATGCTGGCCTTCGGCATGGTGACGGTCTCGCTGGCAATCGACGGCGTGTCGGGCCTCGGGCTGCACGGCGTCGGCGTGGTGGTGCTGATGATCTTCGGCTTCGCCAGCATCACGGCCTACTGGCTGCACGCGCAGCGGCGGCCCGACCCGTTGTTCGAGCCGGCGCTGTTCGGCATCCCGACCCTGAGCATCGGGCTGCTGGGCAACCTGTTCTCGCGCCTGGGCAGCGGCTGCATGCCCTTCCTGGTGCCGCTGCTGCTGCAGGTGTCGATGAACTACTCGCCGCTGAAGGCCGGGCTCATGATGCTGCCGATCGCGCTCGCCGGCATGGCGATGAAGCGCTTCGCAACGCCGCTGATCCTGCGCTGGGGCTATCGCCGCGTGCTGGTGGTCAACACCGCGCTGGTGGGCCTGACGATGGCCAGTTTCGGGCTGGCCACGCCCGACCAGCCGGCGGTGCTGCAGCTCGCGCAGCTGCTTGTGTTCGGCGCCGTCAATTCGCTGCAGTTCACGGCCATGAACACGATCACTCTCAAGGACCTGGACGGCAGCATGGCCAGCAGCGGCAACACGCTGCTGTCGATGGTCCAGATGCTGGCCATGAGCATGGGCGTGGCGGCCGCCAGCGCGGTGCTGGGCGGCTACACCGAGGTGTTCGGCAGCGCCACCCCGCTGGCCACCCTGCATGCCTTCGAGGCCACCTTCGCGAGCATGGGACTGGTCACGCTGGCTTCGGCCCTGATCTTCTGGCACTTGCCGCCCGAAGCCCGGGCGGTGCAGCCGGCCCAGCCCGAGGTCTCGGGCCAGGGCTGATCAGGCGGGGTAGATGCCGCCCAGCGACCGCGGGCCGCGGGCGCCGGTGACGCTGGCGAGGTTGCCGGCTTCACCGTTCAGGGTGGCGCGCGCCAGCCAGGCGAAGGCCGCGGCCTCGACCTCCTGCGGCGGCAGTCCGCGCTCGGCGGACGACACCACCTCGACCGCCGGCAGCAAGGCGCGCAGCCGGGCCAGCAGGTGCTGGTTCAGCGCGCCGCCACCGCAGACGATCAGGGTCCGGCTGTCGGCGCCATGGCGCTGCAGATGCGCCGCGCAGGTGCTCGCGGTGAGCTCGGTCAGGGTCGCCTGCACGTCGGCCGGCGTCGCCTCGGAGGTGCCGAGGTGCGAGGCCAGCCAGTTCGGATGGAACAGGTCGCGCCCGGTGCTCTTCGGCGGCTGCTTGGCGAAATAGGGTTCGGCCAGCAGTCGGGCCAGCAGTTCCGGCAGCACCCGGCCGCTGGCGGCCCACTGGCCGCCGGCGTCGAAGGGCTGGCCGATGTGGGTCTGGCACCAGTGGTCGATCAACGCGTTGCCCGGACCGCAATCGAAGCCCAGCACGGTGCCTTCGCCGGCCGGCAACAGGCTCAGGTTGGAGATGCCGCCGATGTTCAGCACCGCCACCGCCTGGTCGGGCCGGGCGAACAGGGCCCGGTGGAAGCCAGGCACCAGGGGCGCCCCCTGGCCGCCCGCCGCCAGGTCGCGGCTGCGGAAGTCGGCCACCACCCGGATGCCGGTGAGCTCGGCCAGCAGCGATGGGTTGTTGATCTGCAGCGTGTAGCCGACCTCGTCGAACTCGCCCGGGCGGTGGCGGACGGTCTGGCCGTGGGCGCCGATGGCGGCAATGGCGTCGGGCGCCAGGCCGGCGTCTTCGAGCAGCTGCTGCGCCACCTGCGCGTAGACCCGGGCCAGGCCGTTGCCGGCCAGGGCGGCGCGGTGCAGTTCGTTGTTGCCGGGGGTGTTGAGCGCCATCAGCTCGGTGCGCAGCCCCACCGGGAAGGGCGCCGTCGCATAGCCCTGGACGGCGATGCCGTCGTCCGAGAGATCCGCCAGGACGCCGTCGACGCCGTCCAGCGAAGTGCCCGACATCAGGCCGATGAAGAATTCAGCCATGGGGCGGTCAGGCGGAGGATGAGGCCGCGCGGCCGGCCGTCAGTCGGCGCTGGCCTGGACGACCGAGAAGGCCGCCGACAGCTCGGTGCGCGTGGCGAGCGCCAGCCGCTCGAAGGCGGGGCGGTTGGCCGCGGTGATGGGCGCGCCGCCGTCCTGCTGGGCGATCGTGGCCGGGTCGTGGTACTCGCCATTGACCCGGAACTCGAAATGCAGGTGCGGACCGGTGGCCCAGCCGGTGGAGCCGACGGCGCCGAGCGTCTGGCTCTGGCTGACGCTCTGGCCGACCTTGACATCGACCCGGCTCAGGTGGGCGTAGGCGGTTTCCTGGTTGTTGTGGTGCTTCAGGATGACGATGTTGCCGTAGCCGTTCTGGGTGCCGGCGAACTCGACCGTGCCGTCGCCGACCGCGCGCACCGGGGTGCCGGTGGGGGCGGCGAAGTCGATGCCGTGGTGCTGGCGCCAGCTGTTGAGGATCGGGTGCAGGCGCATCGCGAAACCGCTGGTCACGCGCGAGAACTCGACCGGCGAGCTCAGGTAGGCGCGCCGCAGGCTGTCGCCGTTGGGGCGGTAGTAGCCGCCCTTCTGGCCGGGCTCCTGGTACCACAGCGCCTGGTAGAGCTTGCCGTTGCTCTCGAACTCGGCCGACAGCACGCGGCCGGTGCGCAAGGTCTGGCCGTCGGCGTCGAGCGTCTCGTAGACCACGGCGAAGCGGTCGCCCTTGCGCAGTGAGCGGAAATCGACATCGCCCGAGAAGACGTCGGCCAGCTGGCTGGCGACCGGATCGGGGATGCGGGCGTCGTCGGTGGCGGCGAACAGCGAGGTCCGGACGACGCCGCTGGCCAACCGGGTGCCAGGCGTCAGGGCATCGGTCTCGGTGCGGGCACGGAAGCCGGTCGGGGTTTTTTCGACCACCAGGCGCTTGAAGCCGCCGTCGCCATCGGGCATCCAGCGGGCGCTGAGCTTCTTCAGGGCGTTTTCCTGGGTCGCCTCGGCGGTCACGGTGCGGCCGGGACGGCTCAACAGCGCGGCCCGGGCGTCGGCGTTGCCGCGCACGAAGGCGGCGGCCGCCGGGTCGGCCAGGCCGAGGCGCTGCAGCAGGGCCTCGGCGGTATCGCTCGAGCGCGTGATTTCAGTGCGGAACAGCGTGAAGCTGTGGGCGTCGAGCGCCTCGATCTGGTCGGCGAAGGAGGTGGACGGCGCAACGGCCTCGAACACCTGCTTGACCGGGATCTCGGCCGCGTCGGGGCCGAGCGAGGCGACAGCGAAGGCACCGCCACCAGCGGACAGCAGCAACGCGGCGATCGCAGCCGTGATCTGCTTCGGGTATGTCCGAAATGTGTGAGCCACGCGCGAAGCAATCAGCTCCTCGGCGGCAAGAATGCCGTTGATCAAACTTCGAATTCCAGCTCAGGTTCTGCAAATCCGTACTGCGAGGGCCGTGTCGGACGGGCGGCAGGACGGTGCGTTCACAGCGCCGCTTAGAATCCGGCGCTTGGAAAAGTCGGGCTGAGTATAGCTTCGGCCATAGAGAAAACAGCCAAAGAGCCCCATGAACCCCGGTTTTGTTACATCCACAAGTCTGTCTGAAGTTGTAGGACAGGCCCTCGAAATTTCACTCCGTGGGACTGACGAGCTGCTCCCCCAAGACGAGTGGGTGCGCAAGCTCCAGCGCTCCGAAGCGACCGGGGCGCCGCTGCGGATCAAGCTGGGCCTCGACCCGACCGCGCCGGACATCCATATCGGCCACACCGTGGTGCTCAACAAGATGCGCCAGCTGCAGGACCTGGGCCATACGGTGATTTTCCTGATCGGCGACTTCACCACCACCATCGGCGATCCGTCGGGGCGCAACAGCACCCGGCCGCCCCTGACCCGCGAGCAGATCGAGGCCAACGCGCAAACCTACTACAAACAGGCAAGTCTCGTACTCGACCCCTCGAAGACCGAGATCCGTTACAACTCCGAGTGGAGCGATCCGCTGGGCGCCCGCGGGATGATCCAGCTCGCCGCCAAGTACACGGTGGCGCGGATGATGGAGCGCGACGACTTCAACAAGCGCTTCAAGGCCGGGCAATCGATCTCGGTGCACGAGTTCCTCTACCCGCTGATGCAGGGCTACGACTCGGTGGCGCTCAAGTCCGACCTCGAACTGGGCGGCACCGACCAGAAGTTCAACCTGCTCGTCGGCCGACATCTCCAGCAGGAATACGGCCAAGAGCCGCAGTGCATACTCACTATGCCGCTGCTGGAAGGGCTCGACGGCGTCGAGAAGATGTCGAAGAGCAAGAACAACTACATCGGCATCAGCGAGGCGCCGAACACCATGTTCGCCAAGGTGCTGTCGATCTCCGACACCTTGATGTGGCGCTGGTACACCCTGCTGAGCTTCAAGTCGCTGGCCGAGATCGCGGCCCTCAAGGCCGAGGTCGAGGCCGGGCGCAACCCGAAGGACGCCAAGGTCGCGCTGGCCAAGGAGATCACCGCGCGCTTCCACAGCGCCGCGGCGGCCGAGGCGGCCGAGCAGGACTTCATCAACCGCAGCAAGGGCGGCGTGCCCGACGAGATTCCGGAAGTCGCGCTGGGCGGCGCCCCCCTGGGCATCGCCCAGTTGCTCAAGCAGGCCGGCCTGGCGCCCTCGACCTCCGAAGGCAACCGCCTGATCGACGGCGGCGGGGTCCGGGTCGACTCGGCGGTGGTCAGCGACAAGGCGCTGAAGCTGCCCCAGGGCACCTACGTCGTCCAGGTGGGCAAGCGCAAGTTCGCCAAGGTGACCCTGAGCTGAGCCGCCAGGGCCCGTGCGGGGCTACCGGACTTCGATGGTCACGCGGCGGTTGCGCGGCTCGGCGACCTCGTCGGCCGTGCGCACCGCCAGGTCGCGCTCGCCGCGGCCCACGGCCTCGATCCGGACCGGCGGGAAGTCCCGGGCGATGAACAGCTGCCGGATTTCCAGCGCGCGGGTCAGCGACAGGTTGTCGTTGCGTGCCTGCGTGCCGACCGTGTCGGTGTGGCCCGTGACCACGATCTCGCCGCCGCTGCGCGCCAGGGCCGCCGCCAGGGCCTCGTTCATGGTGACTTGCGAGGCGGCCGTGAGCACGGTGCCGCCGACTTCGAAGTAGACGGTGAAGTTTTGTGCGGGCGGCGGCATCAGTTCGAACAGCGTCTTGTTCTGCTGCTTGACACGCTCGGGGTCGGCCTTGTCGACGTTCGGCGCCCCGTGGGCGCCCAGCTTGGCCGTCGCCCGCTCGTAGGGCTGCGACAGCGTTTCCGCGCCGTCCTCGGTGCTGACCACCACCGCGGACGGTTTGCCGTCGGCCTGGGGCAGCAGCACGACACGGGTGGTCGGCGGGGTGGAGCAGGCGGCGAGCAGGGCGGATGCCAGGAGGGTGACAAGCAGACAGAGGGAGCGAGGCGTCACGGCTGCGAATCCGCCTCGACGATGAAGTCGGTGCCGCGAATGCCGATGACCGCGCTTTGTGTCTCGACGCGCACGGCATCGGGATGGGTCTTGCCGATCAGGCCGGTGACCATGCGCAGCGTGCCGCGCAGCAGCGAGACCACCATGCCGCCGTCCTGGGTGGTCGAGTCGAAATGGAACTGCTTCAGGTCCAGCCTGGAGGACGGGCCGACCACCAGGGTCGTGCCGTCGCGCAGCACCACGCTGGCGCCGGAGTCGGCGCCGGTCTGCAGGCGGTCGATCGGCGCCACGGCGTCTCCGGCCATCGCGGCCCGCGCCTTGGCGCTGCCGCTGAGCAGCTGGACATCGCCGCGGACCGACTTGACGATGCCGGCGCGTTCCTCGGCGGCCGAGGGTTTGGACGTCTCGGCCGCGAGGGCGTTGCCGGCATGGATGATCAGGGCGCCGACGCCGGCCAGGGCGAGGACGAGGCCCCGCAGGACCTGGTTCGATTTCTTGTTCACAGGAGCTCCGCAACGATTCTGGGCGTTGCGGTCGATGGTACGCGAGGGGCGGACCGACCCCGATAATCCACCAGCGCGGCCTGCCCGGCCATTGCGCCTTTGTCCGCACTTTGCATTGTTGTTACCTTTTATCCCTTGAAATTCGCTTCGCTGACTCCCGCCCGGCTGCTGCGCGTCTCGATCGTGGTCGCCCTGGTCACGATCGTGCTGAAGGGCGCGGCCGGCTACATCACCAACTCCATGGGGCTGATCTCGGACGCCATGGAATCGTTCGTGAACCTGGCGAGCGCAACCTTCGCGCTGGCGATGGTCACGGTCGCGTCCCGCCCGGCGGACGACGAGCATCCGTACGGCCACCACAAGGCCGAGTACTTCTCCTCGGGATTCGAAGGGATCCTGATCATCGGCGCGGCGATCGCCATCATCTGGGTGGCGGTGCTGCGGCTGCTCTCGCCGCAGCCGCTCGAGCAGCTCGGCTGGGGGCTGGGGCTGTCGATCATCAGCTCGGCCTTCAACGGGTGGCTGGCCTTCGTGATGTTCAAGGCCGCGCGCGTGCATCGCTCGATCGCGCTCGAATCCGACGCGCGTCACCTGGTCACCGACGTCTGGACTTCGGCGGCGGTGGTGGTCGGCATCGTGGCGGTCCACCTGACCGGCTGGCTCTGGCTCGACCCGGTGCTGGCCATCGGCGTGGCGCTGAACATCGTGCGCGAAGGCCTGTCGCTGGTCTGGCGCTCGTCGCAGGGCCTGATGGACGAGGCGATCGAGCCCGAGTCGCTGGCCTTGCTGCAAGCCACGCTCGAACGTTTCGCGACCGGCGTGCCAGAGGGCGCGCAACTGCGCTTCGACGACATCGTCACCCGCCGGGCCGGCCAGCGGCGCTTCGCCGACCTCCACATGCACGTGCCGGGTGCCTGGTCGCTGGAGCGCGCCGCCGGCCTGCGCGACGGCCTGGAGCAGGCGCTGATCGACGCGCTGCCGGGCCTGCGCGTGACCATCCAGCTGCTGCCGCTGGGCATGGAGGCACGCGCCACGCCGAGGGCCGAGACGCTGTGAAGGCGCTGCTGCAACGCGTCGGCAGCGCGCGGGTCGACATCGCCGGGCGCACCGTGGGCGCGATCGATGCGGGGTTGCTGGTGCTGCTGTGCGCCGAGCGCGGCGACACCGATGCGGTGGCCGACCGGCTGCTGGCGAAGATCCTGAAGCTGCGCATCTTCGCGGACGACGCCGGCAAGATGAACCGCAGCGTTCAGGACGTCGGCGGCGGCCTGCTGGTGGTGAGCCAGTTCACGCTGGCGGCCGACGTCAGCGGCGGCAACCGGCCGAGCTTCACGCAGGCGGCGGCGCCTGATGAAGGGCGGCGGCTGTACGAGTACTTCGTGGGCCGGGCGCGCGATGCGCATCCGGTGGTGGCGACGGGGGAATTCGGCGCCGACATGCAGGTGCAGCTGGTGAACGATGGGCCGGTGACGATTCCACTGCAGATGCAGTAGTCAGCGCCGGGGCCGCGCGTCAGCTCAGTAGGGGTTGCGAATTCCGAGCCCCGCGAGGACCTCGATCTCGCGCGCCTCCATCTCCTCGGCATCGGCCTCGCCGGTCTCGTGGTCCCAGCCCTGCGCATGCAGCGTGCCGTGCACCAGCAGGTGGGCGTAGTGCGCGGCCAGCGTCTTGCGCTGCTCCTTCGCCTCGCGTGCGACGACCGGCGCGCACAGCACCAGGTCGGCCATCACGACCGGGGATTGCGCGTAATCGAAGGTCAGCACGTTGGTGGCGTAGTCCTTGCCGCGAAACTCGCGGTTGAGCTGCTGGCCTTCGTCGGCATCGACGATCCGCACCGTGATCTCGCCGTCGGCATCGAGTGCGTGCCGGATCCAGCGGGCGACGCTGTGGCGAGGCAGGGCGGCGCGATGGCGCTCGACGCCCTTGAAGCGGGCGAACTGGAGCGACAGCGACAGGTCCGGGAGTGCCATGTCAGTGCGCCGCGGTGCGCTTGCGCGCGTTGTCGTAGGCATCGACGATCCGCGCCACCAGCGGATGGCGCACCACGTCGGCGCTCGTGAAGCGCGTGATGGCGATCCCGTTGACGCGCTTGAGCACGCGCTCGGCGTCGATCAGCCCGCTGGGCTGGGTCTTGGGCAGGTCGATCTGGCTGACGTCGCCGGTGACCACCGCCTTGGCGCCGAAGCCGATCCGGGTCAGGAACATCTTCATCTGCTCGACCGTGGTGTTCTGCGCCTCGTCGAGGATCACGAAGGCGTTGTTGAGCGTGCGCCCGCGCATGAAGGCCAGCGGTGCGATCTCGAGCGCATTGCGTTCGAAGGCTTTCTGCACGCGCTCGAAGCCCATCAGGTCGTAGAGGGCGTCATACAGCGGCCGCAGGTAGGGGTCGACCTTTTGCGTCAGGTCGCCGGGCAGGAAGCCGAGCCGCTCGCCGGCCTCGACCGCGGGCCGGGTCAGAACGATGCGCTGCACCGCGCTGCGCTCGAGCGCGTCAACCGCGCAGGCCACCGCCAGGTAGGTCTTGCCGGTGCCCGCGGGGCCGATGCCGAGCGTGATGTCGTGGCTGGCGATGTTCTCGAGGTAGAGCGCCTGGGTCGGGGTGCGGGCGCGCAGGTCGGGGCGCCGCGTGGCGAGCACCGGGGCGTCCTCGTCGTCCATGGAACTGTCGCTGGCCAGCGTGAGTTGCACCACGGCCGGGTCGATCACGCGCTGGGCGATCTCGTAGAGCGCCTGCAGCACTTCCATGGCGCGATGGGCGTTGACCTTGGGGCCGTCGATCTTGAACTGTTCGTGGCGGTGCGCGATCTTGACATCGAGCGCTTCCTCGATGCGCCGCAAGTGCCCGTCGAGCGGGCCGCAGAGGTGGCCCAGGCGCGTGTTGTTGGGCGGGGCGAAGGTGTGTCGCAGAATCACGCGAGTTTCATTTCAAAAGCGAAAAGGGCACCCATGATAGGCAAACTCACCGGCATCCTGGCCGAACGCAATCCGCCGCAGGTGGTGGTGGACTGCAACGGCGTCGGCTATGAGGTCGATGTGCCGATGAGCACCTTCTACAACCTGCCGGGTGCCGGCGAGCGGGTTTCGCTGCTGACGCACTTCGTGGTGCGGGAAGACGCCCAGATCCTCTACGGCTTCGGCACCGCCGAGGAACGGGCTGCCTTCCGGCTGCTGATCAAGATCTCCGGCGTCGGGCCGCGCACCGCCCTGGGCGTGTTGAGCGGCATGAGCGTGGGCGAGCTGTCGCAGGCGATCACGCTGCAGGAGGCCGGCCGGCTGGTGAAGATCCCCGGCATCGGCAAGAAGACCGCCGAGCGGCTGCTGCTCGAGCTCAAGGGCAAGTTGGGCGCCGACATCGCGCTGCCCGCCCATGCCGCGACCGACGCGCAGGCCGACATCCTGCAGGCATTGGTGGCGCTGGGCTACAGCGACAAGGAGGCAGCGGCCTCGCTCAAGGCACTGCCCAAGGACGTGGCGGTGGGCGAGGGCATCAAGCTGGCGCTGCGGGCGCTGGCGAAGTAGCGGCCGGGTTCACCGGCTGTCCTGCAACGCCAGCGCGAGCGCGAACACCACGGTCTGCAGCACCACCACGATGCCGTGGCGCTGCATGGCCAGCCGCGTGCCCAGGACCCGATCGTCCAGCGCCCGCGCGACCTCGCCGCCGCGCCGCAGGCCCAGTTGCTCGAGCGTGTGGTCCAGCACCGGGAGCGAGGCGATCGTGCCCTGGGCCAGGCCCTCGAACAGGGCAGTGTCGACGCGCAGCCGCAGCGCCAGGTAGCGCTCCGGCAGGCCGGCCAGCGCGATCAACGCGAAGGTGGCCCAGGACGCTGCCGGCAGCGAGCGGCCGGTCAGGGCCAGCACCAGGCCGGCGATCAAGGCCAGCGCCAAGCCCCAGACCGCGATCACGCCGCTGGCGCGCAGCAGGCCTGCGGTGGCGGCGCAAAGCGCGCGGTCGTTGTCGTTCATGGGCGAATCGGCCTCCTTTCGCTGGCGCATTCTGCCGCAGCGGGGCCCCGAACAAGCTCTAAACTGCGTCCTCTTCCGATCCGCTCCATGACCATCCAGACCGACGACTTCGCCCCGGCCCCGCAACGCGTGGTGTCGGCCGCACCCGCTTCGCCCAACGAGGAGGCGATCGAGCGCGCGCTGCGGCCCAAGCTGCTCGACGAATACGTCGGCCAGGCCAAGGTGCGCGAGCAGCTGGAGATCTTCATCGGTGCGGCGCGCCATCGGGCCGAGGCGCTCGACCACGTGCTGCTGTTCGGCCCGCCGGGGCTCGGCAAGACCACGCTGTCGCACATCATCGCGGCGGAGCTCGGGGTGAACCTGCGCCAGACCTCGGGCCCGGTGCTCGAGAAGCCCAAGGACCTGGCCGCCTTGCTGACCAACCTCGAGCGCAACGACGTGCTCTTCATCGACGAGATCCACCGGCTGTCGCCGGTGGTCGAGGAAATCCTCTACCCGGCGCTGGAGGACTACCAGATCGACATCATGATCGGCGAGGGCCCGGCGGCGCGCAGCATCAAGCTCGACCTGCAGCCCTTCACCCTGGTCGGCGCCACCACGCGCGCCGGCATGCTGACCAATCCGCTGCGCGACCGCTTCGGCATCGTGGCGCGGCTGGAGTTCTATACGGCGGAAGAACTCGCGCGCATCGTGCGGCGCAGTGCCGGCCTGCTCGGCGTGCCGATGGACGATGAAGGCGGCCTCGAGATCGCGAAGCGCTCGCGCGGCACGCCGCGCATCGCCAACCGCCTGCTGCGACGGGTGCGCGACTATGCGCAGGTGAAGAGCGACGGTCGCATCACCATCGACGTCGCGCACAAGGCGCTGGCGATGCTCGATGTCGACCCGCAGGGCTTCGACCTGATGGACCGCAAGCTGCTCGAAGCCGTGATCCATCGCTTCGATGGCGGACCGGTCGGCCTCGACAACATCGCGGCCAGCATCGGCGAGGAGTCGGGCACGATCGAGGACGTGATCGAGCCTTACCTCATCCAGCAGGGCTACCTGCAGCGCACGCCGCGAGGGCGGATCGCGACGCTGGCGGCGTACCGGCACCTGGGTGTGGCGCCGCCGCAGCGCGATGGGGACATGTTCGGCAGCTGAGCGGGCGCCGCTTCAGCGCGCGCGCACCTTCGCCGCGATCAGCCACTGCGCCGCGTAGTAGGTGGCCAGTACCCACAGCGAAGCCACCGGCAACGGCTGCACGAAGCGGTTGGTGGCCAGCAGCGCATCGCTCAGCATGAACAGGCAGGCGCCCAGCGCCACCTGCCGCGCCCCGGCATCGCCGAGCACGGCCGCGCGGCCGAGCGCCTGCGCCGCCATGCAGGCGATCACCACCACGTACAGGCCGACCGGGATCCGCAGGCCGGCCGGCAGCCCGCCCCACCACAGGAAGGCGTACATCGAGACGCCCACCGCCAGCGTGGCGGCCAGCGCCCGACGGCGCGGAAAGAGCCCCACGCCTTCAGCGAACAGTGCGATGTAGGCCAGGTGCGCCAGCAGGAAGGCGACCAGGCCGGGAATGAAAAGCGTCGGCCACATCAACAGGACGTCGCCGGCCAGCGAGGCCGCCAGCCCCGTGAGCAGCAGCAGGACGAAGCGCCCCGGCATGGCGTCGCTGCGCGCACGCAGGCCGGCGAAGACGATCAGGATCGCGAGCGCCAGCGGCTTGGCGACGACATGCAGGCCGGCGATGCCGAGCGCGCCGCTCGCGGTCGCCAGCGCGGCGGCATCGACGAACAGCGCGCCGATCACCGGCAGCCGGCCCTGCAGCACGGCGCCCGTGGCCCAGAGCCCGGCGGTCAGCGCAGCGAGCCAGACCAGCGAGGTGGTGAAGGCGAGCGTGTCCGAGAACCACAGGAAGGCGGTGGCGCCGCCCAGCAGCGCGATGAACTGCAGCGCCGCGAAGGCCTGCACGCCGCGCGAGGCCGGCGGCTCGTAGCGCTGCACGCCGGCGATGTCGAAAGGCGGCTTCGGATCGATCGCCGCCAGGTCGGCCGGCCGCCAGCCGGGCGGCTTGAACCACAGCCGCAGCTTGTCGCTCCAGTGCCGGGTGCGCCAGCTGTCGCGCGCCAGCGATGCATAGACCTCGGCGTTGGCCCACAGCGGGTCCCAGCTGCGCAGCGGGTTGCGGGTGCCGTACACGCAGCGCTCGCCTTCTTCCTGGAAGCTGCCGAAGAGGCGGTCCCAGACGATCAGCACGCCGCCGTAGTTGCGGTCGACGTAGCGGTCGTTGACTGCGTGGTGCACGCGGTGGTTCGACGGCGAGCAGAACCAGCGGTCGAACCAGCCCAGCTTGCCGACCTGCTCGGTATGGACCCAGAACTGGTAGAGCAGGTCGACCAGCGCGACCACCCCGAAGACCAGCGGCGGCACGCCGGCGATCGCCATCGGCAGGTAGAAGATCCAGCCGAACAGCGCGCCGCTGGAGGTCTGGCGCAAGGCCGTCGACAGGTTGTAGTGCTGGCTCTGGTGATGCACCACGTGCGCCGCCCACAGCACGGCGCTCTCGTGGCCGAAGCGGTGCAGCCAGTAGTAGCAGAAGTCGTAGAAGACCAGCGCCAGCAGCCACCCGTACCAGCGGGTCCAGAAGTCGGTGTCGGGGAACAGTGCGAAGGCCGACCAGATGGCGGTGTAGATGCCGATGCGCAGCAGCCCGGTGAGGGCGGCGCTGATCTGGCTCAGCATGCCGAGGCCGATGCTGTTGAGCGTGTCGGGCAGGCGGTAGGTGTCCTGGCCGCTGCCGCGCCGCGCGCGCATCCGGCCGACGAAGAACTCGATGCCGATGAGCAGGAAGAAGAACGGTGTCGCGAGAACGATGATCTGGCCGGGTCGCATGAGCGGGATTCTCGGTCGCAATCCCACTGTCACAACCCCAGGCTTCCCCTGTCATGCGGGCGTCACCGCGGCGCCTCCGGCGCGTCACGGGCGGCTGCGATCGTGTCCGTCCATGCAACGCGACGACGCTTTCCTTCGCGCATGGCGCGACACGACCGGCCCGGCCGGTGGCACCACCGATGACGAAGAAGTCACGCGGCCGCCACAGATCTACCGAACCCTCTGGATCTCCGACCTGCACCTGGGCACCCCGGGCTGCCAGGCGCGGGCGCTGCTCGACTTCCTGAAGCACACGGAGTGTGAGACGCTGTTCCTGGTCGGCGACATCATCGACGGCTGGCAGCTGCGACGCCACTGGTACTGGCCGCAGGCGCACAACGACGTGATCCAGAAGCTGCTGCGCAAGGCCCGCAAGGGCACGCGCGTGATCTTCATCCCGGGCAACCACGACGAGTTCGCGCGCAAGTACCTGCAGCACAACTTCGGCGGCATCGACGTCGCGGAGGAGTGGATCCACGAGACCGCCGACGGCCGCAAGCTGTGGGTCATGCATGGCGACCTGTTCGACGGCGTGATCCAGTGCGCCAAGTGGCTGGCCCATGTCGGCGATTCGCTCTACGAGTTCACGCTGAAGCTGAACCGGCACCTCAACTCGCTGCGTGCGCGCATGGGGCTGCCTTACTGGTCCTTGTCGAAGTACCTGAAGCTGAAGGTCAAGCGCGCGGTCAGCTACGTCGGCGACTTCGAGAGCGCGGTGGCGCGAGAGGCCCGCCGGCGCGGCGTGCAGGGCGTGGTCTGCGGCCACATCCACCACGCGGAATTGCGCGACATCGACGGCATCCTCTATGCCAACGACGGCGACTGGGTCGAGAGCCTGACGGCGCTGGCCGAGCATGCCGACGGGTCGCTCGAGATCCTGCACTGGGCCAGCCAGTTGCCGACGCGGTCGGGCTTCGGGGCGGCGGCTTCGCGGCGCGCGGCGGTGCCCGCATGACGGCGATGTCCGGCGCGCGAACCGTCGACCTCGTCTACTTCAATGCCGGCGGCGGCCATCGCGCTTCGGCGCTGGCGCTGGAAGCGGCTATCGCGCGCGCTGGGCTGCCATGGACCGTGCGGCGGGTCAACCTGCGCGAGGTGCTGGACCCGAAGGACAGCTTCCGCAAGCTGACCGGCATGGACCCCGAGGACGTCTACAACAAGCGGCTGGCGCGCGGCTGGACGCTCGGCCTGGCGCAGGAGCTCAAGCTGCTCCAGGGCATGATCCGCTGGGGCCACGCGCCGCTGCTGCGGCAGCTGCAGCAGCACTGGCTGGCGACCGAGCCCGACATGGTCGTGTCGCTGATCCCGAACTTCAATCGCGCGCTGTGCGAGTCGCTGGGCTCGACCTTGCCGGGCGTTCCCTACGTGACCGTGCTGACCGACCTGGCCGACCATCCGCCGCATTTCTGGATCGAGCAGGGGCTGGACCAGCACCTGGTGTGCGGCTCGGCCAAGGCGGTGCAGCAGGCCCGCGCGGCCGGCTATGCGGACGCCCGGATCCATGCCAGCTCGGGCATGCTGATGCGGGCGGCGTTCCACGAGCCGCCCCGGGTCGACCGGGCGGTCGAGCGGGGGCGACTCGGCCTCGACGCCGACCGGCCGACCGGCATGGTGCTGTTCGGCGGCCAGGGCTCGAAGGCCATGCTCGGGATCGCGAAACGCCTGCCCGAGACCCCGCTCATCCTCGCCTGCGGCCACAACGCGGCGCTGGCGCGAGCCCTGCGCGCGCTGCCGGCGCGGGCGCCTCGGCTGGTGCTGGAGTTCACACCCGACATCGCGCACTACATGCGGCTGGCCGATTTCTTCATCGGCAAGCCGGGCCCGGGCTGCCTGAGCGAGGCGGTGCAGATGCAATTGCCGGTGATCGTGGTGCGCAACCGCTGGACGCTGCCGCAGGAACGCTACAACGCCCAGTGGGTGCGCGAGCAGGGGGTCGGGCTGGTCTGCAGCAGCTTCGCCAAGGTCGACCAGGCGGTCGACGCGCTGACCGGACAGCTGGACCGCTACCAGGCGGCGACGCGCAAGGTGCGCAACCGGGCGATGTTCGAACTGCCGGGGATCCTGGAGGGCATCCTGGCGCGGGCCGAGGCGCTGAATGAAGAAAGCCTGCTATCGGTGGGATAGCAGGCTTTCCGGGAGTGGTGGCTCTTCACGGACTCGAACCGCGGACCTGTGGATTATGATTCCATCGCTCTAACCGACTGAGCTAAAGAGCCGAGCCCAGGATTATAGCCTTTTCCGCGGCGTGTCGATCCAGCCCTCCAAAGTTTTATGAGCGGCGGCGATTTCGCAGGTCGCAGCGCATCAGGTCAAAATCCGCCGATGCCTTCGCCCGCCGCGATTCCCGACCCCTTCGACGCCCTGAGCGACGACCAGTTGATGCTGGCCTACGCCGGCGGCAACGTCCACGCCTTCGACGCCCTCTACGAGCGCCATGAGAGCGCGTTGTTCCGCTTCGTGCGCCGCCTGCTGGGCCTGCGGCTGGCGGCCGAGGTGGGGGAGGTGTTCGAGGAGACCTGGTCGCGCATCGTGTCGGCGCGGGACAGTTTTTCGCCCAAGCAGTCGAACTGGCGTGTCTGGGCCTTCACGATCGCCTATCGCATGGCGAACGAGCGGCTGCGGGTCAGCGGCCGCGAGGTCGCGTTCTACGCCCATGACGAGGACGGCGATGGCCTGGACGCGGCGCAGCTCTTCAGCCGCGGCCTGCTGCGCGACGGCGCCGCCGCCGCTGCTGCCAACGATGCCGCGCAGCCGTCGCCGGAGGAGATCGCCTTCTGGCAGGCGGCCGGGCGGCGCCTGCTCGCCTGCCTCGACGAACTGCCGGACGACCAGCGCGCCGCCTTCCTGCTGCACCAGGAGGAGGGCTTCACGCTGGAGGCGATGGCCGCCACCCTCGACATCGGCGCCGAGACCGTTCGCGGCCACCAGGGCCGCGCCTTGAAGAAATTGCGCGGCTGCATGGAGCGCTATCTTTCCGTATGGGTGCCCCACGCATGAGTGCCGCCAACGACGCGCCCGACGATCTGCGTGACGACCGCCTGCGCAAGGCGCTGCGCCACGCGCCCGACCAGAATGCGGCGCCCGACTGGCGGCTGCGCAAGGCGATCCTGCGCGAAGCCCACGATGCCGTCGGCGCGACCGACCCGGCCACCGACGCAGCCGAACTGGAGCGTGCCGCCCGCCCGTGGTGGCAATCGGAAGGGCGCGGTCGGCGCGGCAAACGATGGGGCGCGGTCTTCGCCATCGCCCTGGCGGCGCTCGTCGCGGGCGTGCTCTGGCAGCGCCCGCCGCCCGGTCCACGGCTCGATGCCGAGATCGCGAAAGATGCGCCCCTGGCTGCGCCACCGAAGCCGCCAGCGCCAGCATCTGCAGCCGCAGACGGGCCGGTCGCCTCGCTGTTGCCGTCGCTGGAGCCGATCCCCATGCCACCACCGCCACCTCCAGCGCCACCACCACCGGCAGCCACTGCGCCGCAGCGAACGCCGCCGCCGGCCCGGGCCGCGCCCCCAGTCGCCATGCCGCCACCCCCGCGCGGCCCTGTAGCGCTTCCCTCGATCGACGCGCGTGCGCCGGCGCAGGTCGCACCGGGCGTCGCCGCCGCGCTGCCGCCCAATCCGGCCCGCAAGCCGCCGCCCACCGTCCGCACCGACGAGACCGACCCCCCGACCTTCGACGCGCTGGCGACCTGGAGCCGCATCACGATCAGCCGGCGCGGCGGCGAGAGCCGCAGCCTGTCGCGGCCCGAGGCGCGCGAACTCAATGCGCTGCTGGGATCTGCCGCGCTGTCGGCCGTCGGGCCCCGCCCCCTCGCCGGCACGCCCGAGTGGCGGGTCACGCTGGAACGCGGTCCGGACTCGCTGGCCGTGTTCGAGATTTCCGGCGGCCAGGTGCGCTGGCGCGAAGGCCGGGCGCCGCCGGCCACGGGGGCGCCATCGCCGCAAGCGCTGGCGGCGCTGCGCCAGGCGCTGCAGGAGGCCGTGACGGCACCCGAAGCGGCCGCCGCACCGGAGCCGCCGCGCAATCCCTGACGACTATTCGTTCTTGAAGTCGGGCGTGCGCTTGGTCAGGAAGGCGTCCATGCCTTCCTTCTGGTCGGCGGTCGCGAACAGCGCGTGGAACAGCCGGCGTTCGAACATCACGCCGTCCGACAGCCCGCCCTCGAAGGCCCGGTTGACCGATTCCTTGGCCGCCATCACCGCGATCTGCGAGAAGCTGGCGATCGTCAGGGCCGCGCCGAGGGCCTCCTCGGCCAGCTTCTCGTACGGCACGATGCGGCTCACCAGTCCGGCACGCTCGGCCTCGGTGGCGTCCATCATGCGGGCCGTCAGCGCCATGTCCATGGCCTTGGACTTGCCGACCGCGCGCGGCAGCCGCTGGGTGCCGCCGGCCCCGGGAATGACGCCGATCTTGATCTCGGGCTGGCCGAACTTCGCGTTGTCGGCCGCGATGATGAAGTCGCACATCATCGCCAGCTCGCAGCCGCCGCCGAGCGCGAAGCCGCTCACCGCGGCGATCACCGGCTTGCGGATCTGGCGGATGGTCTCCCAGTTGCGCGTGATGTACTCGCCCTTGTAGACATCCTGGAAGCTGTACTTGGCCATCGCCGCGATGTCGGCGCCGGCCGCGAAGGCGCGCTCGCTGCCGGTCAGGATGATGCAGCCGATGGCCGGGTCGGCGTCGAAGGCCTTCAGCGCCTGGCCCAGCTCGGTCATCAGCGCATCGTTGAGGGCGTTCAGCGCCTTCGGGCGGTTCAGCGTGACGATGCCGACCTTCTCGGCCTCGACGCGCACTTCGATGTTTTCGTAGCTCATGGGTGTCTCCTTGAAACGAACAATCTGGGGCGGCCCTGCGGCTACTGCGGATGCAGCCAGGCGGCCATCCGGGCCGGGTCCTGCGCGAACAGGCGCCAGGTCGTGACGCCGCCCGGAAGCGTGAGCGGCAGGCGCAGCAGGCGGCGATCGCGGGCGACCAGGGCCGTCGCCTTGCGCAGCGGCCCGAGGTAGAGCGCGAGGTCGTCGAGCCGCGTCAGGCGCCAGCCCTGGGCCGGCCGGCCCTTGGCCGCCGGCAGCTCGATGCCGATCCATTCGTCGTTGGCCGAGAAGCCGGCCTGTTCGGCGGCGCCGCCGCGCAGCACCACCTTGACCTGGATGCTGCCGCCGCTCTCGGTGACGCGCAGGCCGAGCTCCTGCGCCCGCTGCGCCGGGTCGTCGAGCGCGGCCACGCCATGGGCGCGCAGCAGGTCGGCCAGGGGCAGCTCGTCGGTGGTGTGGACCCAGCGCGCGAGTTCGGCCGCGTACGACCGGCCGCCGACGGTCTCCAGCGCGGCGGCGACATCTGACTCGGCGATCGGACCGCCGTCGGTCTGCTTCCACAGCAGCCGCATCACGTCGTCGAGCGTGCCCTTGCCTTCGGCGCGCAGCGTGAGGTCGAAGCACATGGCGACCAGGGCGCCCTTGGTGTAGTAGCTCACCGTGGTGTTGGGCGTCTGCTCGTCCTGGCGGTAGTACTTGATCCAGGCGTCGAAGCTGGCCTGGGCCACCGACTGCACCAGCCGGCCCGGCGTCTGCAGGACCTGGTTGACCGTCTTGTTGACGAGGCGCAAATAGGTGGCGTCGTCGATGCGTCCGGCGCGGCGCAGCAGCAGGTCGTCGTAGTAGCTGGTGAAACCCTCGAAGAGCCACAGCAGCTCGGTGTAGTTCTCGCGGCCGTAGTCGTAGCGGGCGAACTCGACCGGCCGCAGGCGCTTCACGTTCCAGGTGTGGAAGTACTCGTGGCTGACCAGGCCGAGCAAGGTGGTGTAGCCCTCGGGCTGCTTGCGGGCACCGAGCTGCGGCAGGTCGCGCCGGGTGCAGATCAGCACCGTCGAATGGCGGTGCTCGAGACCGCCGTAGCCGTCGTCGACGGCGTTGAGCATGAACACGTAGCGGTCGTGCGGCGGTTTCGGGCCGCCGCGCTTGCCGACCCTGTCGCCATGCCAGAAGCGCATCTGCGTCTCGCAGATCGCCTGGGTGTCGGCGATCAGCCGCTCGCCGTCGAAGGAGGCCGGGGCGCCGGCGACCACGAAGCGGTGCGGCACGCCGCAGGCCTCGAATTCGGCGCTCCAGAAGGGGCCCATCTCGACCGGGCTGTCGGCCAGTTCATCGAAGTTCGCGGCCAGGTAGCTGCCGAAGCCCTGGCGGTCGACGCGGGTCGGCTGCAAGGCGGTGGCGCAGGACCAGCGCGCGCCGTCGGTGGCGGCGGGCGGCGCCACCACCTCGAGCGCATGCGGCGCGTCGACCTGGTCTTCGACCTGCAGGCACACGCTGGTGGCGTTGAAGAAGCCGCGGTCGGCGTCCAGCCAGGCGGTGCGCACCGAGTTGTCGTAGGCGCAGACCTCGTAGCGCAGCACCAGCGGCTTGCCCGGCGTGCAGTCGACTTCCCAGGCGGCCTTGTCGAGCTGGCGCACGACCAGCTTGCGGCGCCCCTGCTGGGCGCGCAGCTGCTGCAGGTTCTTCGAGAACTCGCGCAGCAGGTAGCTGCCGGGAATCCAGGCCGCGAGCGCCAGGCGCTGCAGCGCGGCCGGCTCGGCGACGGTGAGCGTGATGGCGAACAGATGCGCCTTGCGATCCGCGCACTCGACGCGGCAGTGGACGGCCGGCGTGGCCATCAATTGAGCGCGGCGAGTTGCTTCTCGACCTGCGCGGCGGGGATCGCGCCCGGTGCGCGCGTGCCGTCGCTGAAGATCAGGGTCGGCGTGCCGGTGATGTTGTATTTCTGGCCGAACTCGCGGTTGCGCGTGAGGGCCGTGGTGTCGCATTCGGCGGCCGCCGGCGCGACGCCGCGCTGCATCCAGTCGTCCCACGACTTGGCCTTGTCCTTGGCGCACCAGATGTTGCGCGACTTGACCACCGAGTCGGGTCCGAGCACCGGGTAGAGGAAGAGCTGGATCGTGACGTTGTCGACCTTGGTGAGGTCGCGCTCGAACTGCTTGCAGTAGCCGCAGTTCGGGTCGGCGAACACCGCCAGCCGGCGCTTGCCGTTGCCGCGCACGATCTTGATGGCGTCCTTGGCGGGCAGCTTGTCGAAGGCCACCTGGCTGAGCTTCTCGACGCGTTCTTCGGTGAGGTTCTTGCGTTCCTTGACGTCGATCAGGTTGCCCTGCAGCAGGTAGTTGCCCTGTTCGTCGGTATAGAAGATCTCGAAGCCGTTGACCCGCACCTCGTAGAGGCCGGGGATCGGCGCCTTCGTGACCTCGTCGATCTTGGCGAACTGCGGGATCCGCGCGGCGAGGTTCTTGCGGATCTCGGCCTCGCCGGCGGTGGCGTTCAGCGCCATGCCGAACATCAGGGCCGCCAGGGCGGCGAACAGGGGGCGGACAGGGTGCTTCATGGTGATGTTCCGGGGATCACTGCAGGCCCATGGCCTGGCGGGCGATCCAGTTCTTGACGAGCCGTGTGCGGTCGAAACCGCGCATGCCCCAGTTGCGCAGCGCCGGCAGGGGGTCGGCGCTGTGGGCGAAGAGTTGCTGCAGGCCGTCGGTGGCGAGGCTCATCGACAGCACGTCGGTGCGGCGTGCGCGTTCGTAGCGGCGCAGCAGCCGGGCGTCGCCCACGCTGCGCCAGTAGTCGCGGGTGCGGATCACCTCGGCCAGCGCGACGGCATCGCCCAGGCCCAGGTTCAGTCCCTGGCCGGCCAGCGGATGCACCGTGTGGGCGGCGTCGCCGGCCAGTGCCCAGGCGCCGCCATCGGCGAAGGCGCCGGTCCAGCGATCGGCGATGGCCCGCTGCAGCGGCCAGGCGGTGCGCTCGCTGGTGAGCCGGAACGCGCCGAGCGCGTCGTGGCTGGCTTCGCGCAGGGCGGCGGTGAAGGCATCGGCCGGCTGCGCCAGCAAGGTCGGGGCGTGGAACTGGTCGACCGACCAGACCAGCGCCAGCGAGCGGTCGGTGTCGCCGAGCGGCAGTAGCGCCAGCACCTCGCCCTTGTCGTTGAACCACTGGCGCGCGATGCCGTCGTGCGCCTGCTCGGCTTCGAGCCGGGCGGCGATCGCATGCTGGGGATAGCGCGTGACCTCGTAGCCCACGCCGAGCGCTTCGCGGGTGGCGCTGATGCGGCCTTCGCAGACCACGGTCAGGGGGGCGGCCACCGGCGCGGCGACGACCTCGACGCGGGGCTGGAAGCGCACCGCGTCGCTCAGCTGCTGTTCGAGCGCGGGCACGTCGACGATCCAGGCCAGCGCATCGACCTTCTGGCGGGCGGCGGAGAACTGGACCCGTCCGCCTTCGTCGCCATGCACCTGCATTTCGCACACCGGGGTGGCATGGGCCGCGGCGGGCCAGGCGCGCAGCGATTCGAGCAGGGTCTTCGAGGCGCTGTTGAGCGCATAGGCGCGAACATCCTGGCCGGCCGGCGGCGCAGCTGGCACGACCAGCGCCACGCGCACGCGTTCGCGGGCCAGCAGCAGCGCCAGCGTCCGGCCGACGATGCCGGCGCCGCGAATGCAAACTTCGGGGGGAAGAGCCATTCGGAGATTGTAGATGTGGCCCCCACGCTCGCCACTGCGTGTGGTTCGCTGCCCCCCGAGGGGGCCGCAGGCCACCTTGGGGCGGCCCGGCGCCGGCCTGACTCCCGCACAATCTAGTCCTTCCGAGAAGGGACCCAACCCGTGAATGCTGCCGATTTCGATCTCCAAGCCACCATCGCCCGCCTGTTCGTCTACCCGGTCAAGTCCTGCGCCGGCGTCGAGCTGGACGAAGCCCTGCTGATCGAGACCGGGCTGGAATTCGACCGCGCCTGGATGGTGGTGGACGCCCAGGGAGAATTCGTCAGCCAGCGCGAACTGCCGCGCATGGCGCTGGTCCGGCCGCAGCTCAAGCATTCCGAGATGGTGCTGCGCGCCCCCGGCATGCTGGCGCTGCACATCGCCTTCGACCGGGTCGAGCAGCCGGTCCGCGTCAAGGTCTGGAAGGACGAGGTCGCGGCCTACGACATGGGCGACATCGCGGCCCAGTGGTTCAGTGACTTCCTGTCGGAACCCGGGCGGCCGCAGAAGCTGCGCATGGTGCGCTTCGACCCCGAGCAGCGGCGCCTGTCGAGCCTGAAATGGACCGAGGGCGTCGAGGCCCTGAACCAGTTCGCGGACGGCTTCCCGTTGCTCGTCGCAAGCGAGGGCTCACTGGCGGAGCTGAACGCGAAGCTGGCGGCCGCGGGCCATCCGGCGGTCGGCATCGAGCGGTTCCGGCCCAACATCGTGCTGGCCGGCGTCGAAGCGCACGACGAGGACCGCGTCGAGACCCTGCACATCGCGACCGCCGAGGGCGAGGTGCTGATGCGACCGGTCAAGCCCTGCGCGCGCTGCCCGATCCCCGACATCGACCCCCAGACCGCCGTCAGCAGCCCCGAAGTGGGCGACATGCTGCGAACCTACCGCTCGGACCCGCGGGTCGACGGGGCGATCACTTTCGGCATGAATGCGATCGTGCTGGTGGGGCTGGAGCATGCACTCCGGGTCGGCCAGCCGGTCGGCGGCAACCTGCGCTTCGAGTAGCGCCCGGCGCCGGCCCGATGCCGGGCGCCTAAAATACCCGGTTACCCCCAGAATTCTGAAAGCACCCGCCATGAGCCTCCAGTGCGGCATCGTCGGCCTGCCCAACGTCGGCAAGTCCACCCTCTTCAATGCCTTGACCAAGGCAGGCATCGCGGCCGAGAACTATCCCTTCTGCACCATCGAGCCCAATGTGGGCGTGGTCGAAGTGCCCGATCCGCGGCTGGCGCAGCTGAGCGACATCGTCCAGCCCGAGCGCGTGGTGCCCGCCATCGTCGAGTTCGTCGACATCGCCGGCTTGGTCGCCGGTGCCAGCCAGGGCGAGGGCCTGGGCAACCAGTTCCTAGCCCACATCCGCGAGACCGACGCGATCGTCAACGTGGTGCGCTGCTTCGAGGACGACAACGTGATCCACGTGGCCGGCAAGGTCGACCCGATCTCCGACATCGAGGTGATCCAGACCGAGCTCTGCCTGGCCGACCTCTCGACGGTCGAGAAGGCGCTGCACCGCCACACCAAGACCGCCCGCTCGGGCGACAAGGAAGCCATCAAGCTGGTGGCGCTGCTCGAGAAGTGCCAGGCGGCGCTGAACGAGAACAAGCCGGTGCGCTCGATCGAGTTCAGCAAGGAAGACAAGCCGCTGGTCAAGCAGTTCTCGCTGATCACCGCCAAGCCGGCGATGTTCGTCGGCAACGTGTCCGAGGACGGCTTCGAGAACAACCCCTTCCTCGACCGACTGCGCGAGTACGCCGCGGCGCAGAACGCGCCGGTGGTGGCGATCTGCGCCAAGATCGAAGCCGAACTCGCCGACATGGACGACGAGGACCGCAAGATGTTCCTGGCCGAGATCGGCCAGGACGAGCCCGGCCTGAACCGCCTGATCCGCGCCGCCTACACGCTGCTGGGCCTGCAGACCTACTTCACGGCCGGCGTGAAGGAAGTGCGCGCCTGGACCATCCACATCGGCGACACCGGCCCGCAAGCGGCCGGCGTGATCCACACCGATTTCGAGAAGGGCTACATCCGTGCCCAGACCATCGCCTTCAACGACTTCATCGCCTTCAAGGGCGAGCAAGGTGCCAAGGACGCGGGCAAGATGCGCGCCGAAGGCAAGGACTACGTCGTCAAGGATGGCGACGTGATGAACTTCCTGTTCAGCTCCTGAGCGCCTGCATGATCACGGTCCACCACCTCAACAATTCGCGCTCGCAGCGCGTGCTCTGGCTGCTCGAGGAACTCGATCTGCCCTACGAGGTGGTGCGCTACCAGCGCGACGCCAAGACCATGCTTGCGCCGCCCGAACTCAAGCAGGTTCATCCGCTGGGAAAGTCGCCGGTGGTCACCACCGACGAGGGCATGACGCTGGCCGAGTCGGGCGCCATCATCGAGACCCTGGTCGAGCACTACGGCGATGGCCGGCTGTCGCCCGTGGCCGGGACGCCGGAGGCCCTGCGCTACCGCTACTGGCTGCACTACGCCGAAGGCTCGGCCATGCCGCCGCTGCTGCTCAAGCTGATGTTCGACCGGGTCGAGAAGGCGAGGATGCCGTTCTTCGCCAAGCCGATTGCCAAGGGCATCGCCGACAAGGCCCGCGCGGCCTTCATCCTGCCGAGCCTCAAGACCCACCTCGACTTCATGGAGGGCGAACTCGGCAAGAGCGAGTGGTTCGCCGGCGACGCCTTCACCGGCGCCGACATCCAGATGAGCTTTCCGGTCGAGGCCGCGCGGGCCCGCGGCGGCCTCGATGCCTCGCGGCCGAAGCTGATGGCGTGGCTCGAACGCATCCATGCGCGCCCGGCCTACCAGCGGGCGCTGGAGCGCGGCGGCCCCTACGGACTGTTGAGCTGACGCCGCCTCAGCTGTTCGGCCAGATGTAGAGCAGCGCCACGGTCATCGTGAGGTAGCGCGCGAACTTGCCGACCGCCATATAGAACACGCAAGGCCAGAACGACAGCTTGAGCCAGCCGGCGACCGCGCACAGCGGATCGCCGACGATCGGCAGCCAGGCCAGCAGGCAGGCCTTGGGGCCGAGCCGCTCCAGCCAGCCCAGCACCCGCAGGTGGTGCTTCGAATGCGAATACTTGTCCGCCACCTTGTGGGCGCCGTAGCCCATCCACCAGTCGACGACGCCGCCCAAGGTGTTGCCGATTGTGGCGACCGCGATGGCCTCCCAGAACATGTCCGGGTTGAGCTTGAGCAGGCCGAACAGCACCGGCTCCGATCCCACCGGCAGCAGCGTCGCCGACACGAAGGCGGCGATGAACACCGTACTGAGCCCGTACTGAGGAAGCGCCAGGAGCGCCAGGAGGGAGTCGAGCCATGCTTGCATAGGTGTGCGCGCAGTATAGAAAGTCGCGGGCCGGCCCGGGCGTAGGCGAGAACCCTCATCTCAGGGGCCCCGCCTGCGCGGCGAGGGTGCAAATCGTTTCAGCCGAAGCCGCGCCGCGCCGCTACAATCGTGCCTCATTTTTCAGCAGCCCAGCGCGCGCCAACCTCCTCCATGACCCTGCAGATCGGCCATATCGCGCTGGAAAACAGCCTGTTCGTCGCCCCCATGGCGGGCGTCACGGACCGGCCGTTCCGCATGTTGTGCCGCGAGCTCGGCGCCGGCTACGCGGTCAGCGAGATGGTCACCTCGCGCAAGGAACTCTGGGGCACGCTGAAGACCTCGCGCCGCGCCAATCACGACGGCGAACCCGGCCCCATCTCGGTGCAGATCGCCGGCACCGATGCCGACATGATGTTCGAGGCCGCGCAATACAACATCGACCGCGGTGCGCAGATCATCGACATCAACATGGGATGCCCGGCCAAGAAGGTCTGCAACAAGTGGGCCGGCTCGGCGTTGATGCGCGATGAGCCGCTGGCGCTCGAGATCGCCGAGGCGGTGGTCCGTGCCGCGCTGCCGCACGGCGTGCCGGTCACGCTCAAGATGCGCACCGGCTGGAGCGAGGACAGTCGCAACGCCGTGACACTGGCGCGCCGCTTCGAGCAGGCCGGCGTCCAGATGCTGACCGTGCACGGCCGCACGCGCGAGCAGGGCTACAAGGGCCTGGCCGAATACGACACCATCGCGGCGGTCAAGGCCGCGGTGCGCATTCCGGTTGTCGCCAACGGCGACATCACTTCACCAGAGAAAGCGCGCGACGTTCTGGCGCTGACCGGCGCGGACGCCATCATGATCGGCCGTGCAGCGCAGGGCCGGCCGTGGATCTTCCGCGAGATCGCCCACTTCCTCGATACAGGTACGCATCGGGCCCCGCCGCTGGTGGCCGAAGTGCGTCGACTGATGCTGGACCACCTGAAGGAGCACTACGCCCTCTACGGCGACTACAGCGGCGTGCGAACGGCGCGCAAGCACATCGGCTGGTATGTGCGCGCGCTTCCCGGCGGCGAGGCGTTCCGCACTGCGATGAACGCGATCGAGGATTGCGACGCGCAATGGCGCGCCGTGGCCGGGTTCTTCGACACGCTCGCGGGGCAGATGGACCGCATTCCTGCCGCAGCCGAGGGCGAACTCGATCAGCTGGACGAACAGGCAGCCGACGCATTGGCGTAAGAAAAGCAGAACAAGAGGAGAAGAAGAGAAGGCCATGAGCAAGAAACATATCGAAGACTGCGTACGCAGCAGCCTGGACAGCTATTTCCGCGACCTCCGCGGCACCGAACCCGACGGCATGTACGAGATGCTGGTGCGGGTGGTCGAGAAACCCCTGCTCGATGTCGTCATGACGCGCGCCGAGGGCAACCAATCCAAGGCCGCGCAATGGCTCGGCCTCAACCGAAACACGCTGCGCAAGAAGCTGGTCGAACACAAACTCCTGAAGTAATTCCCGATGAACGCACTGATCTCCGTATCCGACAAGACCGGCATCCTCGAATTCGCCCAGGCGCTGCACGCGCTGGGCATCCATCTGCTGTCCACCGGCGGCACCGCCAAGCTGCTGGCCGACGCCGGCCTGCCGGTCACCGAAGTGGCCGACCACACCGGCTTCCCCGAAATGCTCGACGGCCGGGTCAAGACGCTGCACCCGAAGGTGCACGGCGGCCTGCTGGCGCGGCGCGATGTGCCGGCGCACATGGCTGCCTTGAAGGAACACGGCATCGCCACCGTCGACCTGCTGGTGGTCAACCTCTACCCCTTCGAGGCCACGGTCGCCAAGCCCGGCTGCACGCTCGAGGACGCGATCGAGAACATCGACATCGGCGGCCCGGCGATGGTGCGCAGCGCGGCCAAGAACTGGAAGGACGTCGGCGTCCTGACCGATGCCTCCCAGTACCCGCTGGCGCTGGCCGAGCTCAAGGCCGACGGCAAGCTCAGCGACAAGACCAAGTTCGCCTTCTCGGTGGCTGCCTTCAACCGCATCAGCCAGTACGACGGTGCGATCAGCGACTACCTCTCCAGCATCCAGGAAGACGGCGCCCACGCGCTGTTCCCGGCCCAGAGCAACGGCCGCTTCGTCAAGCTGCAGGACCTGCGCTATGGCGAGAACCCGCACCAGCAGGCGGCGTTCTATCGCGACCTGTACCCGGCCCCGGGCTCGCTGGTCACGGCCAGGCAGCTGCAGGGCAAGGAACTCAGCTACAACAACATCGCCGATGCCGACGCGGCATGGGAATGCGTCAAGAGCTTCGACACGCCGGCCTGCGTGATCGTCAAGCACGCCAACCCCTGCGGCGTCGCCACCGGCAAGGATGCCCTCGAGTCCTACAGCAAGGCCTTCAAGACCGATCCGACCTCGGCCTTCGGCGGCATCATCGCCTTCAACCGGCCGATGGACCGGGCCGCGGCCGAAGCGGTCAGCAAGCAGTTCGTCGAAGTGCTGATGGCGCCGGGCTACTCGGCCGAAGCGCTGGAAGTCTTCAAGAGCAAGGTCAACGTGCGCATCCTCGAGATCGCGCTGCCGCCCGGCGGCAAGACCGACTGGGACAACGGCCGCAACGCGGTCGACGTCAAGCGCATCGGTTCGGGCCTCTTGATGCAGACCGCCGACAACCGCGAGCTGTCGATCGGCGAGCTCAAGGTCGTGAGCAAGAAGCAGCCGACCCCGCAACAGTTGCAGGACCTGCTGTTCGCCTGGAAGGTCGCCAAGTTCGTCAAGAGCAATGCGATCGTCTTCTGTGCCGACGGCATGACCATGGGCGTCGGCGCCGGCCAGATGAGCCGGCTCGATTCGGCGCGCATCGCCAGCATCAAGGCCCAGCACGCGAACCTGTCGCTGGCCGGCACCGCGGTCGCGAGCGACGCCTTCTTCCCGTTCCGCGACGGGCTCGACGTGGTGGTGGACGCCGGTGCGACCTCGGTGATCCAGCCCGGCGGCTCGATGCGCGACCAGGAAGTGATCGACGCCGCCGACGAGCGCGGCGTCGTGATGGTGCTATCGGGCGTGCGCCACTTTCGGCATTAATCGCTGCCGTCGGAGAAACGGTACTTCAGCTGGAAGCTGATGGCGCCGTAGAGCTTGTCCTTGATGCTGGGGATGATCGCGATGTTCAATCCCCAGTGCTTGCCCTCGATCGCCGCGGTCGGGATGAGCGCCGGGAACCAGCCGCCGTTGTTGGTCATCTGGTAGCCGTCGAAGCCGCCCACCACGGCGCCCAGCTTCACGCCGTGGAACTCGAAGGGCATCACGTAGAGGCCGATGTAGTTCGAGTAGTCGCGGTCGCTGTTGCGGAACCGGCCGGCGGTGGCCGAAAAGGTCTTGTCGATCGGCCACTCGATGCCGATGCCCGGGTTGGCGTCTTCCAGCCCCTTGTTGCGATCGAAATGCAGCGAATAGAAGCCCGGGTTGATCCAGACCTGGCTGATGTCGGCCTGGGCCAGCGCCAGGCCGGGCAGCAGCAGGCACGCGCCTGCCAGGAGCGAAGGCAGCTTCACGGCGGCTACAGCGTCTTGAAGATCTGGCGCGCCGCGTCGATGCTGGCGGCGATGTCGTCGTCGCTGTGCGCGGCGCTCACGAAGCCGGCCTCGTAGAGCGCCGGCGCGATATAGACGCCACGATCCAACAGGCCGTGGAACAGCGTGTTGAATTTCGTGCCGTCGCTCTTCATCACCGCCGTGTAGTTCTGCGGCAGCGCGTCGAGCAGGAAGAAACCGAACATGCCGCCTTCGCTGTCGGCGCTGAAGGGCACGCCCTCGGCGGCCGCGGCGGCCGTCAGGCCGTCGACCAGGGAGCGGGTCTTGGTCGACAGCGCCTCGTAGAAGCCCGGCTTGGCGATCTCCTTGAGGGTGGCCAGTCCGCAGGCGGTCGCCACCGGGTTGCCCGACAAGGTGCCGGCCTGGTAGACCGGCCCCATCGGCGCCAGCTGTTCCATGATCGCGCGCGGTCCGCCGAAGGCCGCCAGCGGCATGCCGCCGCCGATCACCTTGCCCAGCACCGTGAGGTCGGGCGTGACGCCGAGCACGCCCTGGGCGCCGCGCAGGCCGACGCGGAAGCCGGTCATCACCTCGTCGAACACCAGCAGTGCACCGTACTGCGTGCACAGTTCGCGGCAGCGCTTCGCGAAGGCCGCGCTGGCACGGACGAAATTCATGTTGCCGGCGATCGCCTCGATCATCAGGCAGGCGATCTCGTGGCCGTGCAGCGCGAAGGCTTCCTCGAGCTGGGCCAGGTTGTTGTACTCGAGCACCAGCGTGTGCTGCACCACCTCGGGCGGCACGCCGGCCGAGGTCGGGTTGCCGAAGGTCGCGAGGCCGGAGCCGGCCTTGACCAGCAGGGCATCGGCATGGCCGTGGTAGCAGCCTTCGAACTTGATGATGTATTTGCGGCCGGTGGCGCCACGGGCCAGGCGCAGCGCGCTCATCGCGGCCTCGGTGCCCGAGCTCACGAGGCGCACCATCTCCATCGACGGCACCAGCGCCAGGATGGCTTCGGCCAGCTCGATCTCGCGCTCGGTCGGGGCGCCGAACGAGAAGCCTTCGGTGACGGCGCGCTGCACCGCCTCGACCACGGCCGGATGCCCATGGCCCAGGATCATCGGGCCCCAGGAGCCGATGTAGTCGATGTAGCGCTTGTCGTCGGCATCCCAGAAGTAGGCGCCCTGGGCGCGCTTCACGAAGCGCGGCGTGCCGCCCACGGCCTTGAAGGCCCGCACCGGCGAATTGACGCCTCCGGGAATGACGGCGCGGGCGCGCTCGAAGAGGATCTCGTTCTGGTCGGTGGTGGCAGGCATCAGTGTCGGGTGTCGTGCGGGGGGAGGGCGAAGTCCGTGGGGGACGCGAGGTCGTCATTGTCCTCGTCCTCCTCGGGCTGGGCCCAGAACAGGCGGTCGGGCAGCACGTGGCCCATGCCGGGGCGGAAGCCGGCGTCGAGGCAGCGGTCCATGTAGCTGAGCGCCTCGCCGGTGGCCGCGACCAGGTCGGTCCCGCTGGCGAGCAGCGCCGCCAGCGCGGCCGACAAGGTGTCGCCGGCGCCGGCGAACACGGCGTCCAGCCGCTCGTACTTCTCGCTCGCGAGCACCGCCTGCGGCGAGGCCAGCACGTTGTCGATGAACTGGTCCGGCAGCATCAGCCCCGTGACCAGGGTGTAGGGCACGCCGAATTCCCCGGCCGCCATCGCGATGTCGCGCGCCGTCGGCGGCCGCTCGCCGCTCCAGTCGGGCAGCAGCCAGCGCCACAGCGTGCTGTGGTTGCCGACCAGCACCGTGGTCTGCGGCAGCACCAGGTCGCGGAAGGCATCCAGGTAGGCCTCGATCTGGGCGTCTTCCCACCACGAGAGGTTCGGCATGTAGGCGACCACCGGCACCTCGGGGTAGTCGGTCGCGGTCTCGGCCACCGTGCTGAGGTTCTCGGGCGATCCGACGAAGCCGACCTTGATCAGCTGCACCTCGACGTCCTCGAGGATCGAGCGCGCCTGCTCGGCCACCGCCTCTTCATCGAAGGCAAAGTGGTCGAAGATCTCGGCCGTGTCGCGCGCGTAGGCACCGGTCACGACCGCCAGCATGTGGGCGCCGACCGAGGCCATGGCCAGGGCGTCGCCGCCCAGGCCGCCGGCCCCGCTCGGATCGCTGGCATTGAAGACCAGCACGCAGGGTGGGTTCAAATCGGCGTCGTCGGCTTCGGTGTCGTCCGAGGGGTCGGTAAGATCGCTCACTTTGCGGTCGTGCTCTGGTGGTAGTAGATAAGTTTTCATACTCAAATCAGGGCTCAACAGATGGTGGCATAACTGAGACGCTTGTCACGCGAATTGTTGATACGTTTGGATACGATCGTTGCATTTGATGAACAGGGACCTTAAGCTGCGATGAATACGAAAACCTGGATGTGCCTGATTTGTGGGTGGATCTATGACGAGGCGGTCGGCGTGCCAGAGGATGGTATTGCGGCCGGCACGGCATGGGCGGATGTTCCGATGAACTGGACCTGCCCGGAATGCGGGGCACGCAAGGAAGATTTCGAGATGGTTGAGATCTGAAGCATGGCATAGGGCCGCGCTTCCTGCGATCCTGAGAGGGGGCGCAGCGGTCTGCAAGGTGTCATACAGGAGCGGTGCGAATGAGCGCGAATGGATCCGGCTACAAGGTGCTCGTCATCGACGACAGCAACACCATTCGGCGCAGCGCCGAGATCTTCCTGAAGCAGGGCGGCCATGAAGTGCTGCTCGCCGAGGACGGCTTCGACGCCCTGTCGAAGGTCAACGACCACAAGCCCCACCTGATTTTCTGCGACATCCTGATGCCGCGCCTCGACGGCTATCAGACCTGCGCCATCATCAAGCGCAACGCGACCTTCTCCAACGTCCCGGTCGTCATGCTGTCCTCCAAGGACGGCGTCTTCGACAAGGCGCGCGGCCGCATGGTCGGCTCGCAGGACTACCTCACCAAACCATTCACCAAGGACCAGCTGCTGCATGCCGTGCAGCAGTTCGGTCTCGTTCAGGAAACCCCGTAATGGCGATTCGCAAAGTGCTCGTGGTCGACGATTCGAAGACGGAACTCTTGTTCCTCACCGACCTGCTCCAGAAGAACGGCTTTTCGGTCAAGACGGCCGAGAACGCGGACGACGCGATGCGCCGGCTCGAGGAAGAGCAGCCCGACCTGATCCTGATGGACGTCGTGATGCCGGGCCAGAACGGCTTCCAGCTCACCCGCGCCATCGCCCGCAATCCGCAGTACGCTGCGGTGCCGATCATTCTCTGCACCAGCAAGAACCAGGAAACGGACCGGGTCTGGGGCATGCGCCAGGGCGCCCGCGACTACATCGTCAAGCCGGTGAATGCCACCGAGCTGATGGCCAAGATCAGCGCCCTGGCCTGATCGATCGAAACCCTCGTCCATCCAACCCGCCCATGGCCAACCGCGACGCTCTCCGTGCTTTCCAGTCCCGGCTCGCCAGCCGCCTGCAGGCCGCGCGCACCTCGGACGTTTCCGCCTCGTGGCTGGCCGTCGAGGCCGGCGAAGCGAAGTACCTGTTCCCGCTCGGGCATGCCGGCGAGATCTTTCCCTGGGTGGCGCCGCAGTCCGTGCCCTACACCGCGCCCTGGTTTCTCGGCGTGGCCAACCTGCGCGGCGGCCTGTTCGGCGTCGTGCAGCTGTCGACCTTCGCCACCGGCGCCGCCGCGCCACCGGTGCTGAACGAGGCGACCCGCGCGCAGTCCCGGCTGGTGGCGCTCAACGAGCTGCTCGAAGTCAACTGCGCCCTGCTGATCGACCGCCTGGTCGGCCTGCGCGGCGTCGACGCCTTCGTGGCCTCCGAGGCGCCGCAGGAAGAGTCCCCGCCCTGGCTCGGACATTCGTACACAGACGCCGCCGGAGGCCGCTGGCAGGAGATCAACCTGCAGGCGCTGTCCCAGCAACCCCAGTTCCTGAGCATCGGCGCCTGAGCGGCCAGCCGTGCACGTTTACAACCTGAAGGACCGACCGTGAGCTCGATCGCCGACAAGTTCAAGAAATTCATGCCGCAGGGCGGCAACCCGGTGGCGGTGGGCGGCGACAGCGCCGCCACCCTGTCGCTGGACAGCATCGAAACCGTGCAGACGGCGGAGGACAGGGTCGAGCACGTGCGACGCGACGCGGCGCCCGAGCCCGAGCCGGTGCCGCTGGAGGACACGGTGGTGCAGAGCGAAGAGGCGGCGGCGCCGGTTGAGAGTGCCGGTGCCGAGCGGCCGCCAGGCGCGCGCTCCAGGCGCTCGCAGCGCGCCAGCCCGGCGCGCCAGCAGCGGATCCTGGCGCTGGCCCTGGCCGGCGTGGTGCTGCTGCTGCTGCTGGTGGCCGGCTCCGCCATCCTGCGGGCCGAACGGCTGGCGCAGCAGGTGGCCGCCACAGGCCAGTCGCTGATGCAGTCGCAGCGGCTCGCCAAGTCGGTGTCGCAGGCGCTGGTCGGCAACGTCGGCGCCTTCACCGAAGTGCGCGACAGCGCCGACGACCTGACGCGACGCGTGCAGGGCCTGACGAACGGCGACGACGCGCTCAAGCTGGAGCGAGTGGGCAGCCAGTACGACACCGAGCTCGGCAAGATCAACCCGCTGGTCGAGCGCGCCGACAAGAGTGCCAAGGCCGTGCTGGCGCAGCAGAAGATCCTGACGCAGGTCGGCACCGCGCTGCGCGACATCAACCGCCAGTCGTCGGACCTGCTCGAGATGGCCGAGACCGTGGCGTCGCTCAAGATGCAGCAGAACGCGACCATCCCCGAGATCTCGGCCGCCGGCCAGCTCGTGATGCTGACCCAGCGCATCGGCAAGTCGGCCAACGAGTTCCTGACGGTCGAAGGCGTGAGCCCCGACGCCGTGTTCCTGCTCGGCAAGGACCTGAACAGCTTCCAGGAAATCACCCGCGGCCTGCTCGACGGCAGCCCGCAGCAACGCCTGCCGGGCACCCGCGACGCGCAGACCCGCCAGCAGCTCGAAGCGATCCTGAAGACCTACGAAACGACCCGCACGCAGGCCGGCGCCATCCTGGGCAACCTGCAGGGCCTGGTCGCCGCGCGCGAAGCGCAGGCCGCGATCCTGACCGACAGCGAACCGCTGCGCACCTCGCTCGGCGACCTGCAGGACAAGCTCTCGGCCCGCACCGGCCTGGGCGCCGGCACGGTCGTGATGCTGTTCGTGCTGTCGCTGGCCGCCCTGGCGCTGGCCGGCGCGATCGGTTTCGTGCAGGTGCGCGAAGGCCGCGAACGGGCCGCCGCGGCGGAACGCGACCGGGTCGAGGCCGAGCGCGTGAGCGAGGACGCGAGCCGCGTCAACGCCGCCAACCAGGCCGCCATTCTTCGCCTGATGAACGAACTGCAGACGGTGGCCGAAGGCGACCTGACGCAGGAAGCCACCGTGACCGAGGACATCACCGGCGCGATCGCCGACTCGGTGAACTACACGGTGGAAGAACTCCGCCTGCTGGTGGGCAACGTGCAGAACACGGCGACCCGCGTGGCGCAGACCACCTCGCAGGTGGAAAGCACCTCGACGGAGCTGCTGGCGGCCTCGACCGAACAGCTGCGCGAGATCCGCGAAACCGGCCAGTCGGTGCTGACCATGGCCGAGCGCATCAACGGCGTGTCCTCGCAGGCACAGGAATCGGCCACGGTGGCGCGGCAATCGCTGCAAGCCGCTTCGTCGGGCCTGCAGGCGGTGCAGAACGCGATCGGCGGCATGAACTCGATCCGCGACCAGATCCAGGAAACCTCCAAGCGGATCAAGCGCCTCGGCGAGTCGTCTCAGGAGATCGGCGAAATCACGGAGCTGATCTCGGACATTACCGAACAGACCAACGTGCTGGCGCTCAACGCCGCCATCCAGGCCGCATCGGCCGGTGAAGCCGGTCGCGGCTTCTCGGTGGTGGCGGAAGAAGTGCAGCGGCTGGCCGAACGCTCCGCCGACGCCACGCGCCAGATCTCGGCGCTGGTGAAGGCGATCCAGACCGACACCCAGGACGCGGTCGGCGCCATGGAGCGCTCGACCCAGGGCGTGGTCGAAGGCGCGAAGCTGTCCGACAACGCCGGCACCGCGCTGTCGGAGATCGACCGCGTGTCGCGCCGCCTTGCCGACCTGATCGAGCAGATTTCGCAGTCGGCCTCCCGCGAAGCCGATTCGGCCAACGTGGTGGCGGCCAACATCCAGCACATCTTCGCCGTGACGGAACAGACCGGCGAAGGCACGCGGACCACCGCGCAGCAGGTGCGCGAGCTCTCGCACATGGCCGAAGAGTTGCGCCAGTCCGTGTCTCGTTTCAAGATTGCCTGAACGCCGAGCGCCCAACGTGTCGATCCAAAGCCCCGCCACCGCCCAACCAGCCGGCCACGCGCCGGCCACCGAGGATCTTGGGCCGCTGGCCTGGGTATTGGGAGAAATCCAGAAGACGCTCGACGGGGTAGGCAAGACGCTGCGCCGCTTCGCCCGCGAGGCGGCCACGGCGTTGCCGGGTTCCGAGCTCGACACCGCGCCGCTGCGCCAGGCCCGCCTGCAATTGCACCAGGCGGTCGGCGCGCTCCAGATGGTGGGCCATACGGCGCCGGCCCTGGTGCTGGGGGCGATGGAGTTCGCGGTCCAGAGCTTCGCCTCCGAGCCTTTGCGCTGCAACGAGGCCGCGGTCCAGAAGATCGACCGCGCCGGCTTCGCGGTCGCCGATTTCCTCAACGCGATGATCGCCGGCAAGGTGGTCTCGTCGGTGGCGCTGTTCCCGCAGTACCGCGAGGTGCTCGAACTGGTCGGCAACGAGCGGGTCCATCCGGCCGACCTCTGGAGCATGACCTGGCGCTGGGTCGAGATCAAGCCGGCGCCCACGCAAACCGCGCTGGTCTATGACCCGGCGGTGCGCTCCAAGCTCGACCGCGAAGTGCTCAAGGTCGTCAAGAGCGGCGACGATCACGCCGCCCGCCGGCTGCAGGCGCTGTGCCTCGGTCTCGGACGCGGCGCCTCGGTGCCGCGGGTCGCGAGCTTCTGGACCCTGGCGGCCGGCTTCTTCGAAGCCCTGGCGCTGGCGCTGATCCCGGCCGATGCCCATGTGAAGCGGGCCGCCTCGCGCGTGCTGCTGCAGTACGCCACGCTGGCGCGCGGCGACAACACGGTCTCCGACCGGCTGGGCCAGGACCTGCTGTTCTTCTGCGCCCAGGCCGTGCCCGGTCCGCGCGACGAAGCCGCCACCTTGCGCGCGGTGCGCATCGCCTGGGGCGTGGCCAACGAGCAGACCGTCGACTACACGATCGAACAATTCGGCCGCTTCGACCCGCTGGTGCTGGCGCAGGCGCGCAAGCGCATCGAGTCGGCCAAGGAAATGTGGTCGGCGCTCTCGGGCGGCGACGTGAGCCGCACGCGGCAGGTGGCCGACACATTCGTGCAGCTCGGCGAATCGCTGCAGAAACTGCATCCGCCGAGCGCGCCGATGGTGCAGGCGCTCAACAATGCGGTCGAGGCTTCGCTGCGTTCGGGCCAGCCGCCGGCGACCGAGCTGGCGATGGAAGTCGCGACCTCGGTGCTCTACCTCGAGGCCGCCTTCGAAGACCTGGATCCGCACGACCGCCAGCTCACGGCGCGCACCGTCCAGCTCGCGGGCCGCATCGAGCGGGCGCGCGACGGCGGCCGCTCGGAGCCGCTCGAGCCCTGGATGGAGGAGCTCTACCGCCGCGTCAGCGACCGCCAGACCATGGGCACCGTGGTCGGGGAGCTGCGCAGCCACCTGAGCGAGCTCGAGAAGTCGCTCGACCAGTTCTTCCGCCGGCCGACCGAAAAGGGCCTGCTGCGCACAGTGCCGAGCCAGCTGCTGCAGATGCGCGGCGTGTTTTCGGTGCTCGGCCTCGACCAGGCCGCGCAGACCGTGCAGCGCATGCGCGAGAACGTCGACCAGCTGATGGCCGAGGAGTCGCCCGCCGACGAGATCCGCGCTTTCGATTCGCTCGGCAACAACCTGGGCGCGCTGGGCTTCCTGATCGACATGCTGAGCTACCAGCCGGCACTGGCCAAGCGCCTGTTCGTGTTCGATGCCGAACTCGGCGAACTCAAGCCCCTGATGGGCCGGCAAGCCGCCGAAGCCGGCGCGCCGGAGGCCGCGGCCGCGGCGCCGGCGCCGGCGCCGTCCTTCGCCTCGGCCTCCGGGCCGGTCGCCGTGACCGACACCGTGCTGAGCGTCGAGGAAGTCGACGCCCAGATCGCGGCCAAGCTGGCGGCCCTCGCCGCCCCGGGCGGGCGCAGCAAGCCGGCGCCGTCGCCGATCGAGGAGTTCAGCCGCGCGACCGCCAGCTGGACCGCGAAGATCACCGGACCGGCGCCGCTCGACGGGCTGATGCCCGACACCGAAGTCACGGAGCTCGAGGAAGACGACCTCCAGAACATCTTCCTCGACGAGGCGCGCGAAGTGCTGCACAACGGCCTGGCCGCGGTGTCCGCGCTGTCGTCGCGCCCGGACGACGATGGCGAGCTGACCGTGCTGCGCCGCGCCTTCCACACCCTCAAGGGCAGCTCCCGCATGGTCGGGCTGATGGACTTCGGCGAGGCCGCCTGGTCGTTCGAGCAGGTGCTGAACACCTGGCTGGCCGACCAGCGCCCGGCGACGCCGGAACTGATTGCCGGCACGCGCAGCGCACTGACCGATTTCGCCAAGTGGGTCGAGGCCATCGCCGCCAACCAGCCGCACGGCTGGCAATCGGCGCCGTTCCGCAGCATGGCCGAGGCCCTGCGCTCCGGCGAGCCGCTGGCGCCCACGCCGCGCGTGGCCGATGCCGACGCGCTGGTGGCCGCCGCGCGCCACATCGCGGCCGATTCGCTGGCCGAGGCGGCGCCGCCCGCTGTCGTGCCCGAGGCACCGCTGCCGCTGCTCGAGCTCCCGGAGCTTCCCGATCTCGAACTCGGACCGATCGAACTCGACCTGCCCGCGGTCGAGCAGCCGGTCGCGGCGGCACCCGTCGAGCCTGCGCCGGACGCCGAAGTGCCCACCGTCTGGTCGGGCCTGCAGGAGGCCTCCCGTGAAGAGGATGCGCCGCGGGTCCCGGACGATTTCGCGTCGACCGACTTTCTGGATTTCGACGGTACGCCGGCGCCTGAGGCGCCGCTCGAGCTGGGCACGCTGGAGGACGTCGATTTCCTGGAGACCGTCCATACTTCGCTCGAGCCCATGGCACGCCCGGCCCCGGCCGAGCCCGAAGCAGAACCGGCGCTGTCCTTCGAATTGAGGCTGGAGACCGAAGCGCCGGCCGAGCCGTCGCAGGCGGTTGAAACGATGCCCGAGCCCGAGCCGGAGGCGGAACCGGAACCGATGCCGGAACCGGAACCCGAACCGGTGCTCGAGGTCGAGCCCGTGATCGAACCGTTGTCATTGGCGCCGGTGGTGCAAGCCGCCGAGACGGAGGTCGAGCCCGAACCGGAGCCCGAACCCGAACCCGAACCCGAGCCCGAACCCGAGCCCGAGCCCGTCGTCCAGTCCGTTGCGGCCGAGGCCGAAGCGCCAGTGGCCGCGGCGCCGATCGAGATCGAACCCGAGCGCCCGGCCCTGCCGAGCGCCGAGGAGCAGGTCAAGGTCATCGGGCCGCTGCGCATCGGCATCGCGCTCTACAACGTCTATCTCAACGAAGCCGACGAATGGTCGCGGCAACTGGCCACCGAAGTCGGCGAATGGGCGCTCGAGTCGCACCAGCGGGTCGCTGACTCGACGATCGGCCTCGCGCATTCGCTGGCCGGCAGTTCGGCAACGGTCGGCTTCCAGAGCCTGTCGGGCATGGCGCGCCTGCTCGAGGCCGCCTTGCAGCATCTGCAGATGCAGGGCCGCGGCACGCCCCAGCAGGGCGCGGTGCTGGTCGGTGCGGCCGAAGAGCTGCGCCGCCTGCTGCACCAGTTCGCCGCCGGCGTCCTCAAGGATCCGGTCGAAGGCACGCTGCGCGCGCTGCGCGAAGTGGCGGCCTCGGTGCTGCCGGCCGAGCCGCTCGACACCCGTCCGGTCTATCCGCACCTGGTGCGCGACGCCATGGCCGACGTGGCGCTCGACGATTCCGAGGACGCCATCGACGTGGCCGACGCGGTCGACGTCGACCTGTTCCCGATCTTCGAGGAAGAAGCGGCCGAACTGCTGCCGCAGCTCGGCGCCGCCTTGCGCGACTGGGCGCAGCGCCCCGAGGACACGGCGCCGCGTTCGTCGACGCTGCGCACCCTGCACACGCTCAAGGGCAGTGCCCGGCTGGCGGGCGCGATGCGGCTGGGCGAGCGTGCGCACCGCATGGAATCCGAGATCGAAATGCTCGGCTCCGTGGGCGTCGACCGGGCCTCGATCGAGAAGCTGCTGACGCGCTTCGACGCCTTGCAGGCCACCTTCGACGGGCTGCGTGCCGCCGACGATGCGATCCAGACCGAACTGGTGCAGCGCGCGGTGGCCGCGCCGGCCTCGCCCCAGCCGGTCGAGCCGCCGTCGCTCGCGGCCGTGGCCGAAGCGCCGGTCGCCGTGGCCGCACCCGCGGCCGACCGCGCCGCGGTGGCGCTGCCTTCGCCGTCGGCCCTGACGCCGCTGCGCGCGGTGTCGAGCCAGGCGGTGCGCATCCGCACCCACCTGCTCGACCGCCTGGTGGCGCAGGCCGGCGAAGTCATCATCACCCGCTCGCGGCTCGAAGCCGAGATCGGCCAGCTGCGCAGCTCGCTCAGCGACCTGACCGGCAACCTCGACCGCCTGCGCCAGCAGCTGCGCGACATCGAGGTCCAGGCCGAAAGCCAGATGCAGTCGCGCCTGGCGCAGGCCAAGGATTCGCAGCAGGGCTTCGATCCGCTCGAGTTCGACCGCTTCACGCGGGTCCAGGAACTGACCCGCATGATGGCCGAGTCGGTCAACGACGTGGCGACCGTGCAGCGCACGCTGCAGAAGACGGTGCAGGCGACCGAAGACGATCTCAGCGCCCAGGCCCGCCAGACGCGCGAACTGCAGCGCGGCCTGCTGCGCACGCGCATGGTGGAGTTCGAGGGCATTTCCGACCGGCTCTACCGCGTGGTGCGCCAGGCGTCCAAGGACACCGGCAAGCAGGTGCGCCTGGACATCACCGGCGGCTCGATCGAGATGGACCGCGGCGTGCTGGACCGGATGACGCCGGCCTTCGAGCACCTGCTGCGCAACTGCGTCGCCCACGGCATCGAGGATGCGGCGGCGCGCGAGCAGGCCGGCAAGGATGCCAGCGGCCTGATCGTGATCGAGCTGCACCACGAAGGCAACGACGTCTCGGTGAGCTTCCGCGACGACGGCGCCGGACTGAACCACGAGCGGATCGTCGCCCGCGCGCAGGCGCTCGGCCTGGTGGCCCAAGGCCAGTCGCTCAGCCCCGCCGAAGCGGCCGAACTGATCTTCCAGCCGGGCTTCTCGACCGCGGAACAGGTGTCCGAGCTGGCTGGCCGCGGGATCGGCATGGACGTCGTGCGGGCCGAAGTCGCCGCCCTCGGCGGCCGCATCGAGACCCACAGCCAACCGGGCCAGGGCACCGTCTTCAAGCTGGTGCTGCCGCTGACCACTGCCGTGACGCACGTGGTCATGCTGCGCGCCGGCGGCACTTCGATCGGCGTGCCGTCCAACCTGGTCGAACTGGTGCTGCGCGCCAGCGCCTCGGACCTCGAATCCGCCTACCTCGAGCAGCGCTACGCCTTTGGCGGCGAGCAGGTCCCGTTCTACTGGGCCGGCGCGCTGCTGCAGTCCTCGGCGCGCAGCGAGCGTGCGCCGGCCAAGGCCAATACGATCGTGGTCGTGCGCAGCGCGGCGCAGCGTGTCGCGCTGCACGTGGACGAAGTGCTGGGCAACCAGGAAGTGGTGGTCAAGAACCTCGGGCCGCAGCTGTCGCGGCTGCCCGGCATGGCGGCGATCTCGGTCCTGGCCTCGGGTGCGGTCGCGCTGATCTACAACCCGGTGGCACTGGCCGCGGTGCATGGCGAGCAGGCGCGCGAATTCCAGGCCGCCGCCCGCCGCCAGCCGGCGCTGCGCGGCGCCGAGCCGGTGGCCGTGCAGGCGGCGGTGGTGCCGCAGGTGCCGCTGGTGCTGGTGGTGGACGACTCGATCACGGTGCGCCGCGTCACCCAGCGCCTGCTGCAGCGCGAAGGCTACCGCGTGGCGCTGGCGGCCGACGGCCTGCAGGCGCTCGAACGGCTGCAGCAGGAGCGGCCGGCGGTGGTGCTGTCCGACATCGAGATGCCGCGCATGGACGGCTTCGACCTGGCGCGCAACATCCGTGCCGACCAGTCGCTGGCCGACCTGCCGATCATCATGATCACCTCGCGCATCGCCGAGAAGCACCACGACCATGCACGGGCGCTGGGTGTCAACCACTACCTGGGCAAGCCGTACTCGGAAGACGAACTGCTGCGGCTGGTGCGGAGCTATACCGGGGTCGAGCTGCCGGCGGTGCTGGCGGCCTGATCTTGTCGGCCGAGGAGGGCGTCAGCGCTTCTCGCGCGGCGCCTGCGCCTTGACCACCGCATAGCGCTGCAGCGTGCGCTCGCGGGCCTCCGCATGGTCGACCACCGGCTTCGGGTAGTTCCGCCCGAGCTCGACGCCGGCGGCCACGAGCTCCACCGGGCTGGCGGTCCAGGGCGCGTGGATCGCCGCATTCGACAGCTTCGCCAGCTGCGGCAGGTAGCGGCGAATGAACTTGCCTTCGGGGTCGAAGCGCTCGCTCTGCGTGGTCGGGTTGAAGATCCGGAAGTAGGGCTGCGCGTCGCAGCCGCTGGAGCTCGCCCACTGCCAGCCGCCGTTGTTCGAGGCCAGCTCGAAGTCGTTGAGATGCAGGGCGAAGTAACGCTCGCCGCGGCGCCAGTCCAGCCCCAGGTCCTTGCAGAGAAAGCTCGCCACCACCATCCGCAGGCGGTTGTGCATGTAGCCGGTCTGGTTGATCTGCGCCATGGCGGCGTCGACCAGCGGATAACCGGTCTTGCCCTGGCACCAGGCGTCGAACAGCTGGTCGGCATGCTTGCCGTGGTGCCACTGGATACGGTCGTATTCGGGCTTGAAGCTGCGTGACTCGTCGCCTTCGGCCACGTGCGGGTGGTGGGCCAGGATCTGGAAATAGAAATCGCGCCAGATCAGCTCGCTGAGCCAGGTCGCCGCGCCGGCATCCCCCTGCAGCGACAGCTGGTGCGCCACGCCCGCCAGCTGGCGGATCGACACGGTGCCGAAGCGCAGGTGGACCCCCAGGTAGCTCGGGCCGCGCACCGACGGATAGTTGCGGGCCGCGTCGTAGCGGTCGATGCGCTGGAAGAAGTCGTCGAACAGGGCGGCGCCGCCCTGGCTGCCGGTCGGGATGTCGAGCTCGGACAGATTGCTCTTCTCGAAGCCGATGTCGGCCAGCGCCGGCACCGGCGCGCGCAGCGGGTCGGGCAGCGGCGCCAGCGCATCGGCGTGGCGGCGCACCGGGTAGGGCTTCAGGTAGAAGGCGTCGACCTTGGCCAGCCAGGCGCGCTTGTACGGCGTGAACACGCTGTAGGGTTGGCCGGTCTGGGTCAGCACCTCGTCGCGCTCGAAGATGGTCTGGTCCTTGTAGCTGTGGAAGGCCACGCCGGCATTGGCCAGCGCGCCCAGCACCCGGGCGTCGCGGGCCAGGGCCGCGGGCTCGTCGTCGCGGTTCGCGAACACCGCCTGGACGTCGAGTTGGCGCGCCAGCAAGGCGATCTCATCCTCGGCGACGGCATGCCGTACCACCAGCCCGCTGCCCAGGCCGCGCAGCTCGGCGTCGAGCTCCACCAGCGACTCCCGGATGAATTCCACCCGCCGGTCGACGCGCGGCAAAGGGTCGAGAATGGCGCGGTCGAACACGAACACGCACACCACCTGGCGACAGGACCGCAGCGCCTGGTAGAGGGCCGCGTTGTCGTCCACACGCAGGTCGCGGCGAAACCACATGAGGCCCTTGGGATAGATCTTGTCGACGGCCAGTAAAATGGGCGGCATGGCCCTTGATTCTGCACCGATGAACCTCACGCATCATTTTCTGATCGCGATGCCGGGTCTGGAAGACAAGGCCTTCAATCGCAGCGTGGTCTACCTGTGCGAGCACAGCGAACGCGGCGCGCTCGGGCTGGTGATCAACAAGCCCAGCGAAATCAACCTGGGCGTGCTGTTCGAAAAGATCGAGCTCCACCTGTCGCGTCCCGAACTCGGCAACGCGCCGGTGTTCCAGGGCGGGCCGGTGCAGACCGAGCGCGGTTTCGTGCTGCACGAGCCGGTCTTCTCCGATGCCGACAAGCCCAACGAATCGGTCTACGCCTCGACCATGACGATCCCCGGCGGCCTCGAGATGACCACCTCCAAGGACGTGCTGGAGGCCCTGGCCACCGGCGCCGGCCCGCGCAAGGTGCTGGTGTCGCTCGGCTACGCGGCCTGGGGCGAGGGCCAGCTCGAATCCGAACTGGCCGAGAACAGCTGGCTCACGGTCGGCGCCGACCCGGCCGTGATCTTCGACACCCCGGTCGAGCAGCGCTACGACAAGGCGCTGTCGCTGCTGGGCCTGGAGGCCTGGACCTTGTCGCCCGATGCGGGGCATGCATGAGCGATCCGGCGATGCCCGACCGCAACATGCCTTCCCCGCCCGTTCCCGCCCATTTCCAAAGTTTCCTGGCCTTCGACTACGGCCAGAAGCGCACCGGCGTCGCCAGCGGCAACCGGCTGCTGCGCAGCGCCACGCCACAGGCCACCATCAAGGCCGAGGGCGACGCCCGCTTCGCCCAGGTCGAGGCCCGGATCCGCGAGTGGCAGCCCGACGCGCTGGTAGTCGGCGTACCCTTTCACCCCGACGGCGCGCCGCACGACAACACCCGGGCCGCGCAGCGCTTCGCCCGCCAGCTGCACGGCCGCTTCCGCCTGCCGGTGTACGAGGTCGACGAGCGCTACAGCACCACCGAGGCGTTGGCCGGCGGCGCCCGCGACGCCGATGCCGCCTCGGCCTGCATCATCCTTGAACAGTTCCTGAGGAGTCTCCCGTGAACGCAATCCCCGACGCCGAGGCGCTCTATATCGAGCTGCTGCGCGGCGTGAAATCCCTGCTGCGACCCGACACCCGCCTGGTCGGCATCACCTCGGGCGGCGCCTGGCTGGTCGAGCGGCTGCAAAAGGACCTGGGCCTGGCCGGCGCGCCCGGCATCATCTCCTCGGCCATGCACCGCGACGATTTCGCCCGCCGCGGCCTGGCGGCCAGCGCGCAGACCACGCTGCCCTTCGACGTCAATGGCGCCGACGTGCTGCTGCTCGACGACGTGCTCTACACCGGCCGCACCATCCGCGCCGTGCTCAACGAGCTGTTCGATTTCGGCCGTCCGGCCTGCGTGCGGCTGGCGGTGATGATCGACCGCGGCGGCCGCCAGCTGCCGGTGGCGGCCGACTTCGCGGCCCAGAAGCTCGAACTGCCCGCCACCCAGCTGCTGGCCCTGGCCCGCGGCGACACCGGCGCCTTCAGCTTCAAAGTGGAGGAAAACACCTGATGCTCTACAAGCGAAACCCCCAGCTCAACAAGAACGGCGAACTGATCCACCTGCTGTCGATCGAGGGCCTGCCGAAGGACATCGTCACCCACATCCTCGACACCGCGGCCAACTTCACGAGCGTCAGCGACCGCGAGGTCAAGAAGGTGCCGCTGTTGCGCGGCAAGAGCGTGTTCAACCTGTTCTTCGAGAACTCGACCCGCACCCGCACCACCTTCGAGATCGCGGCCAAGCGGCTGTCGGCCGACGTCATCAACCTCGACATCGCGCGCTCGTCGGCCACCAAGGGCGAGTCGCTGCTCGACACCATCGCCAACCTGAGCGCGATGGCCGCCGACCTGTTCGTGGTGCGGCACAGCGAGTCGGGCGCGCCCTACCTGATCGCGCAGCACGTGGCGCCCCACGTGCACGTGGTGAACGCGGGCGACGGGCGGCATGCGCACCCGACGCAGGGCCTGCTCGACATGTACACGATCCGGCACTACAAGAAGGACTTCGCCAACCTCACGGTGGCGATCGTCGGCGACGTGCTGCATTCGCGCGTGGCGCGCTCCGACATCCACGGGCTCACCACGCTGGGCTGCGCCGAGGTCCGTGTGGTCGGCCCCAAGACGCTGGTGCCGAGCGACATGGCGCAGATGGGCGTGCGCGTGTGCCACACGCTCGAAGAGGGCATCAAGGACTGCGACGTGATCATCATGCTGCGCTTGCAGAACGAGCGCATGAGCGGCGCGCTGCTGCCGTCGTCGCAGGAGTTCTTCAAGACCTTCGGCCTCACGCCCGAGAAGCTGCAGCTCGCCAAGCCGGATGCGATCGTGATGCATCCGGGGCCGATCAACCGCGGCGTCGAGATCGACTCGGCGGTGGTCGACGGCCGGCAGAGCGTGATCCTGCCGCAGGTCACTTTCGGCATCGCGGTCCGCATGGCCGTCATGAGCATCGTCGCAGGTAACGAAGCATGAGCAACATCCTGATCATCAACGGCCGGGTGCTGGACCCGGCCTCCGGCCTCGACCGCCAGGCCGACATCGCGATCGCCGACGGCCGGGTGCAGTCCATCGGCGAGGTCTCGCCCGAGTTCCGGGCCGAGCGCACGCTCGATGCGCAGGGCTGCGTCGTCGTGCCCGGCCTGGTCGACCTCGCCGCACGGCTGCGCGAGCCCGGCTACGAGCACGAGGGCATGCTCGAGAGCGAGATGGGCGCGGCCGTGGCCGGCGGCGTCACCAGCCTGGTCTGCCCGCCCGACACCGACCCGGTGCTCGACGAGCCCGGCCTGGTCGAGATGCTCAAGTTCCGGGCCGAGAAGATGCAGCGTTCGCGCCTGTTCCCGCTCGGCGCGCTGACGCGCGGGCTGGCCGGCGAGGTGCTGACCGAGATGGCCGAGCTGACCGAGGCCGGCTGCATCGGCTTCGGCCAGGCCGAAGTGCCGCTCGGCAACACGCAGGTGCTGCAGCGCGCGCTGCTGTACGCGAGCACCTTCGGCTACACCGTCTGGCTGCGCCCGCAAGAGCGCGACCTCGGCCGCGGCGTCGCCGCCAGCGGGCCGCTGGCGACCCGGCTCGGCCTGGCGGGCGTGCCGGTGGCGGCCGAGACCATCGCGATCTTCACCATCGTCGAGCTGATGCGAAGCACCGGCGCGCGGGTCCACCTGTGCCGGCTGTCGAGCGCGGCCGGGGTGGCGCAGGTGCGAGCGGCCAAGGCCGAGGGTCTGCCGCTCACTTGCGACGTCAGTATCAATTCGCTGCACTTGGCCGACACCGACATCGGCTTCTTCGACAGCCGCGCCCGCCTCAGCCCGCCGCTGCGCCAGCAACGCGACCGCGATGCGCTGTCGGCCGGGCTGGCCGACGGCACCATCGATGCGCTGGTGTCCGACCACACGCCGGTCGAGGCCGATGCCAAGACACTGCCGTTCGCCGAGAGCGAGGCCGGGGCCACCGGCCTCGAGCTGCTGCTGCCGCTGGCGCTCAAGTGGGGCGAGCAGAGCGGCGCCGGACTGATGCGCGCGATCGAGGTCGTCACGGCGGCACCGGCGCGGCTGCTGGCTGCTCCGGGCGTCGGCAGCCTGGCCGCAGGCGGTGTCGCCGACCTCTGCGTGGTCGACCCGGTGCACGAGTGGCAGGTCACCCCCGAAGCGCTGAAGAGCCAGGGCAAGCACACGCCCTTCGGCGACTACGCCATGCGCGGACGGGCCCGCTTCACGCTCGTCGGCGGCCGGGTGGTGCACGGCTGATGCAGTCGCTCTCCGCCAGCTGGAGGCTGCTGCGTGCGATCGTGCACATGCTTTCAGGGTGGTGGACGATCCGCTTCCGATTCGAGCGCCTGTCGCCGGCCGAGCGTGCGCAGTGCGTCCAGCAATGGGCCGAGCGCCTGCTCAACATCATGGGCATCCGGCTCACGGTGCACGGCACGCCGCCCGCGCATGGGCCGGTGCTGGTGGTGTGCAACCACCTGTCGTGGCTAGACATCGTGGCGATCCACGCCGCCCGCCACGTTCGCTTCGTCTCCAAGGCCAGCGTCCGGCACTGGCCGGTGATCGGCACGCTGTCGACCGGCGCCGGCACGCTCTACATCGAGCGCGAGCGCCGGCGCGACGCGGTGCGGGTGGTGCACCACATGACCGAGGCGCTGCGCGCGGGCGACATCATTGCGGTCTTCCCCGAAGGCACGACCAGCGACGGCCACGGCTTGCTGCCCTTCCATGCCAACCTGCTGCAGGCGGCGATCTCGTCGGGGGCGCCGGTGCAGCCGGCGGCGCTGCGCTTCGCCGATGCGGCCAGTGGCCAGAACAGCGATGCGCCGCGCTATGTGGACGACGACAACCTGCTCGCTTCGCTGTGGAACACGCTGAAGGCGCCGCCGCTGCTGGCGATCGTGCATTTCGGCGAGGCCCAGCCGTCGACGGGGCGCGATCGCCGGGGGTGGGCGAAGTCCCTGCATGCCGACGTTCAGTCGCTGCGCCGCGAACTCAGATAGCCCTGGGCGACCGGCCCAAAAAAAGGCAGCACCCCGAGGGGTGCTGCGCAACGGCGCCGAGGGCGCCGGGAGGAGGAATCGTCGTTCAGAGAACCCCGAAAACCTTCAATCCGATGATCACGACGAGCGGCACGCCGCAGAGCCAGAGGACGATGCTTTTCATGAGGGGTCTCCAGTAGGTGTCAGTGCTTGCACCTTAGGGCGGCGCCTGCGCATCGGGTGCCGGAAAAAGCAACTGGAGCGCGTGGGTGCTTGCCTACAGGGCGGCCGGGGCAGGCAACAGGCCCAGGTAGTGGTCGAGCATCTGGAAGTGGTCGTCCAGGAACTGGTCTTCCAGCGCGGCCAGCGCCCCGATCGGCGTCCAGTGCGCGGCAGCGGCGTCATCGTCGGCTCGCAGCCCCGGCAGCTCGCGCTCTCCCAGGTCGAAGAAGTGACCATGGGTGATCGTGCGGCCGCGTGCGCTGCGGTCCGGGCGGTCGAACACGTCGGTGGCTCTCAGGCAGGCGCGCAGGGTGGCCGGCGGCAGCGCCAGATGGGTTTCTTCATCGAGCTCCCGCAGGGCCGCCTGCCGCGTGGTCTCGCGCTGTTCGAGGAAGCCGCCCGGCACCGCGAGCAGGCCCTTGCCGGGCGCCTGCCCGCGGCGGATCAGGAGCACGTGGCCGGCGCACCGGACGACGCAGTCGACCGTCACGAGGACCGGAGGGTAGGGCGCCGAGGCCCAGGACGCCTCGTACGCTCTCAACAGCGCCGCTTCCTGCGCCAGGGCCTCGAAATGCGGCCCGGTGCTCCAGGCGCGCAAGAAATCGATGGTGCCCGGAGGCAGTTCGCCTGCGAGCGTGGCCAGTGCCTCGTCCGGCGAGGCGAACAGCGCGTCGCGCATGCGGCTGGCACGGCGCACCGGCACTTCGTCCGCCCGCAGCAGCGTCCACGCCGGGAACGCGTCGAGGTAGTCGCGGGTGGCATCGCGGGCGTGGCCGACCAGCGTCAGCTTGGGCGCCGGGGACGCTTCGATGCTCCCCAGCGCATCCGCGACCGCATGGTGCACGTCCGCCAGCCAGCGGATCTCGTCGAAACGATCGCGCACCGGCACGCAGTGCAGCCGCGGGCGCTGCGCTTCGGGGAGCGCGAGGCGAATCATCTCGGCGCGTTCCTGCCAGGTGAAGGGAAGCTTGGGCGAGCGGGCCTGGTACGCCGAGCCGATCACCACGACCACGCGCGGCGCGGCTTCGAGTGCCCGCTCGACCAGCGACAGATGGCCGTCGTGGAAGGGCTGGAAGCGGCCAATGACGACCGCGGCGTCCGATGGATTGCGAGGGTGCACAGATGGCCTTGAAATCGGGAACGGCGCAGCCTGGCCGGCGGCGCGTCAACAGAACATGAATGCCAGGATGGCGGCATCGTCCGCCCAGTTCAGCAGCGCATAGCCGGCGAACCTGTAGGCCAGCACGGTCGCTTGGTTGATCAGGTCCTGCATGCTGGAACGGTGGCTGGCGCCGGATTTCTTCTTGTCGAATCGGTGACTTGGCTGGTGCCCTCGACAGGAATCGAACCTGTATCTGAGTCTTAGGAGGACCCCGTTCTATCCATTGAACTACGAGGACGAGCGCGCCCGAACTTTAACAGTTCGGCTAGTCGAACTGCACCGTGAAGATCAGGTCGACAGCGCTTTGCTGCCCCGCCTGTGCCCGCAAGGTCAGCCGCCGGGTCAGGTCGTAGAAGATGAACAGCGTGCCCAGCGTGCCGCCCAGGCCGCGCTCGTAGGTGACATAGAAATCCCGCGCGATGCGCTTGCCCACGGTGACTGTCGAGTCGCGGACGTCGCCGCTGCTGCCCGGACCTTTGAAGCCGATCTCGTCGAGCCCGAAGCGGCTTGCCAGCCCACCGCCGCCACTGCCGCCAAGACCTCCCAGCAGCGCCAGCGCGGCCTGCTGCAGCAGCACCGATTCGCCGCCGCTGGTGGCCGACGCCCGGCCCAGCACCAGCCAGCTGAGGGTTTCCTGGTCCGACAGCTGCGGCTCCGAATACAGCCGCACGCGCGGCGACTGCGCGGTGCCGGTGATGGCGACGCCGGCGCGCTGCGAGATGTTGGGACGGATCGCCAGGATGTCGAGCTGCGGGTTGTCGAACGGGCCGTTGAAGCGCGCGATCCCGGTCTCGATGTTGAGCGCCTGCCCGTAGGCGCGGTACTGGCCGGCGACGGTCCGGACCTCGCCGGTGATGCGCGGCGGTGCGTTCAGGGCGGTGCTGCGGATGTCCAGCTTGCCGGCCAGCCGGGTCGTGATGCCGCGGCCCTGGACCGCGAAGTCGGCGCCGAGGTCGAAGCTCAGCGCGATGTCCGGCGGCTTGGCGGTCTCCGCCCGGGCGACTTCGCTCTGGTTTTCGGCGGCCCGGCGCTTGGCCTCCTCGGCGGCTTCGCGATCGATCGCCGCCGAGCGGACCACGACGTCGCTGCCCAGGCTGGGCGCGGTCTCGTCGGGCAGGATGATGACCGCGCGGTCGGTCTTGATGTCGCCCCGCACCGTGAACTGGCCGCTTGCGAGTTGGGCCTGCAGCTTGCCCGACAGCGTGAGCTGTCGATCAGCACGCACCAGCACGCGCAGCGCCCGCAGATCGGCCTGGATCGACATCCGGATGCCGCTGCCGGCGCCGGCCACCGGTGCCGCGCCCCAGCCCAGTTCGCCGCGCGCCGACAGGGTGCCGCCGTCGCGCGCCGCCTCGCTGGCCGCGGTGCTGAGGTTGCCGCTCTGGCCCGGGATGCGCGTCTGCGCGCCGGCCCCGCCCTTGAGCGTGAATTCGGTGATCTCGACCCGGTTGCCCGCCAAGGTGGCGCGCAGCCGGCCGTCGCGCAGGTCCAGCCCTTCGACCAGCGCCCGCAGCGCCAGCTTGTCGGCGGCCAGGGTGCCGTTCCAGCGCGGCTCGCTGCGGTTGCCGGCGAGCGTGGCATCGGCGTCGAGCGTGCCGGCCATCCGCCAGCCTGGCGGCGCCAGCATCGACCAGACGCCCAGGTTCGGCATCCGCGCCGTGACGCGGCCGGCCAGCGGGGCGTCGTCGGCCCAGTGCCAGCCGCCCTGGCGCTGCTGCACCCGCGTGCTGGCCTCGATCCGGATCTCGCCCGCCCGCTCGCTGTCCCAGGCCAGGTTGGCGCGCACGGTGTCGCCTTCGGCGTCGAGGACGAACTCGGCGCGCTTCAGTCCGGCCGGCGTGCTGGCGCCGGGGCCCGCGGCATCCATGGTGCGTTCGCTGGCGGTGCCCGTGCCATGGCTGCGGATGCGCGTGACCAGCGCGGCCTCGCCGGCCTGTACCCGCAGGTCGCCGCTTTCGCGCGTCAGGCGGGCCTTGGCGCGCAGCGTGTCGCCGGCGTCGATGTCCCAGTCGCCGTTGAACAGCAGGTCGCCGCTGAAGCCGACCTGAGCCAGCGTCTCGCCGTTGCCGAGCAGCTCGGCCCAGGCCATCGGCAGGCCCTGCAGCCGGCCCTTGGACTGCAGCCGGAAGGCCCGCCCCGCCTCGGTGCCGGTGCGGCTGAAGCGCAGCGGCTGCCAGTCGATCCTGACCGTGCCCGGTGCCGGGCCCTTGAGGGTCGCTGCCGCGGCGGAGGCTTCGAGGTCGAGCCGCGGGTTGGCGCCGGAGGCCGTGCGCACCTTCAGGCTGACGGGGCTGCCGAGTTCCAGCACCCAGGGGGCGACATCCGGCCGCGCGCTGTCGAGTGCCTGCACGCGCAGGCTGGCGAGCGCCGCGCTCCACTGGTCCCGGCGCTCGATGCCGGCACTGGCCCGGGTGTCGAGCGTGATCTTGCGGCTGCCCGTCACGGCTTCGCCCTTCAGGGCCAATGTGGCCTTGGCGAGGCTGCCGGACAGCTCGGCACGCACACCGTTGAGCACGATCGGGCTCGGCGCCGCCGCCTCGGAGGGCGGCAGCCTCACCTCGAGCCTGGGGATAGCCAGCGTGGCCTGCAGCGTGGGTTCGGCGCCGCCGCGCGGCGCGGGCTCGTTGAGGGCCTGCAGCCGGCGCTGGACCGCCTGCCAGCCGCCCTTCCAGCTGGCGTCCAGCCGGGCGCTGCCCTGGAGCGCGGTGCCGCCGAAGAGGGGGCCGAGCTCGGGCAGGCCTTCGATCCAGCCCTGCAGCGCCGCCGCGTCGTCGATCCGGGCCTGGACGTCGCCGCCGCCCGTGTTCGGCGCGATCCGGCCGTCGACCAGCGCCGTGGCGCCGGGAACGGCCAGGTTCAGCCGGCCGCCAGCCGCTTGATCGTCGACCCGCACCTGCAGCCGGCCTTCGATGCTGGCGCCCCGGGCCTCGACGCGCAGGCTGCGCAGGTCGAGCACCTGGTCCTGCCACTGGCCCTTGGCGAGCGCCCGTTCGAGCCGCAGGCCCTGCAGCTCGCCCGCCCCGCCGGCGCCGCCCTCGGCCTGCAGCGCGACGTCGAACTGCAGGGCATCGCCGGTCTGGCCGGCCTGGATGCGGCCGTTGACCGGCGCGCCGTCGAGCCGGGTATGAAGTGCGCCGGGACTGACGCCGCGCACGGTGGCGTCGACTTGCCAGGGCGCCGGCGCGGGCCCCCAGCTGCCCTCGGCGTCGATGCGGCCGCCGCCGGCGCGCACGCTGAGCTGCGGCAGCGTCCAGGTGCTGCCGTCGAAACGGGCCCGGACGTCCAGCTGCTCGACCGGCAGCCTGGTCTCGTCCCATGGGCCCGGCAGCGCATTGCGAACCTGCGCGCTGGCCTGCCAAAGTGATTCGCCGGGCGCGGCGGTCGCGTCGGGACCGGCGTCGATCTCGCCGCTCAGCAGCGTGGCGGGCGCTTCGGGCCAGAGGGTGGCCAGGTCGATGTTCTGCAGCGCGGCCTTGGCGTCGATCACGGGCTGCGGCTGCCAGGGTGCCAGGGTGGCCTGCAGCTGCGCCTGCATGGGCTGGTCGGCGCTGGCGTCGACCGGATGGAGCTCGGCCGTCACCGCCAGGCGCGCGTCGGGGCCGGCGAGCTGGCCCTGGATTTTCGCCTCGGCCCGCACGTCGAGGCTGCGGTCCTGCGCCAGCAGCGCGCGCACCCGGCCGTTCAGCGTGGCGTCGAGCGCCATCGGCGCCGGCCCCTGCAGGCGCAGTTGGGCGCCGTAGTGGCCGTCGGCGATGTCGACCGCGGTGATCTCGAGCTGGTGGTGGGCGTCGCTGTAGCGATAGCTGCCTGCCAGCCCGGTCGCCTGCAGCGCCGGCGGCCCGGCCCAGCGCAGGTCGTCGATGGTGAAGGGCAGCTCGATCTCCACCGGCAGCACCAGCTGCTCGAGCGGCTCGACCGGCTTGCTTTCGGCCGGGGCGCGGCGCTCGATCAGCAGCTGCGCGGCGTGGACTTCGCCGAGCTGCACCCGGCGCCGCAGCAGGGGTGCCAGCTGCCAGCCGATGCGGGCATCCCGGACCTCGACCGCCAGGCTCTCGCTCTCCCAGCGCAGCCAGCCGATGCGGCCACCGGCGCGCAGCGACCCGCTCACGTCGCGGCTCTCCAGGGTCTGACCGGCCGGGAGGTAGCGCGCCGTGCGCGCCAGCGCGAAGGCCAGCGACTGGTCGGACCCCAGCCACCACCAGGCGCCCGCGCCCAGCAGCAGCACCAGCGCCACCAGGCCGGTCAGGCCCCACGCGAATGCGCGCAGCGCACGGCGCCCGCGCGAGCGCGGCGGCGGCGTGGCGGCAGGGGCGTCGGTGGCGTCGTCGGAGCGCATCTAGAAAGTGAAGCCGAGTCGGAGGTGAAAGCGGAACGCATGGACGTCGATGCCGTAGGCCAGGTCCATCTGGACCGGGCCGATCGGGCTGGCCCAGCGGGCCCCGACGCCGACCCCGATCTTGGCGCTCAATTCGGCCGGCCGGTCGGCCACCGCGCCGGCATCGATGAAGACCGTGCTGTCCCAGGCGGTCAGCTGGCCCTGGTAGACGAAGGGGCGCTGCCATTCGATGCTCGCCACGCCGAGGTAGCGCCCGGCGATGACCTGGCCGTCGGGCTTGACCGCGCCGATCGAGCGGTAGGCGTAGCCGCGCACCGTGGTGTCGCCGCCGGTGAGGAAGTTCAAGGTCGACGGGATCTGGGCCCGGTCCGCGGCGCTCACCACGCCGGCCTCGGCGCGCAACTGGATGCGGGCGTTGCGCCGCTGCGTGCCGTCGTCGTTGCTCACGCTGCCGGCCGGGACGAAGCCGATCCAGCGCACGTAGGTCCGGGTGAAGGGCAGCTGCTCGCCCGACAGCGTGTAGCCGCCAGCCAGTTCGAGCGCGACCCCCTGGCCGCGGGTCGGCGCCGCCGCGTTGTCGAAGTAGCGGCCGGTCCAGCCCCAGTTGAGGGACAGGGCCGAGGCCGATGGCGGCGGGTTGAAGCCTCGATTCACCGCATAGTCGTACTGCAGGAAGATGCTGCGGTCGATGTGGTCGCCGCCCTGGCTGCGGCCGCCGCGCAGGCGACCGCTGTCGACAGTGAAGCTGCCCGAGACTTCGCTCTTCAGCTGGCCCGATGTAAAGGAGCGCCAGCCGCTGTCGTCGGGGATCGCGGTCCATTCGGTGCCCAGCGATTGCATGTCGCGGTCGATTGTGAGCTTGGACACCGCGCGCCAGCCGAGCAGCGGCATGTCGTTGTGCGAATGGTCGATCGACAGCCGGGCGCCGCTGTCGGTGGTGAAGCCGACGCCGAGCACCACGCGCTGCAGCGGCGCCTCGGTCAGCTGGGCGACCACCGGGGCGGCCTGCGGATCGGTCGTGGTGTCCAGCGTCAGGAACACCGAGTTGAAGTAGCCGCTGCTGGCCAGCCGCTGCTGGGCGTCGAGCAGCAGCTGCTGGTCGTATTCGGCGCCGGTCGGCACCCGCGCCAGCCGCCGCACGTTGTCGACCGGATAGCGCTGGCTGCCGTTCACCACCAGCGGCCCGAAGCGGAACGCCGGGCCGGATTCATAGGTCGCGCCGAGCCTGGCTTCGCTGCGGTCGGCGTCGATCTCGGCCTTGCTGGCGAGGATGCTGCCGGTCGGGTAGCGCCGGGCCGTGAGCGTGCGCAGCGCCGCGGTCTTGGCGGCGTCCCAGGCCTGCTGGTTGAAGGGCTGGCCGGCGCGCAGCGCCCAGCCGGTGCGGATGGCGTCGCGCTGCGCCTCGGCGGCGGGGTTCTCGGCGATCGGCCCGCTGAAGTCGATCTGCACGCTGCTCACCCGCGTCAGCGGGCCGGGCTCGACCGTGATCCTGACCTCCCGCGGCGCCTTGCCGCCGGGCGTCTCGCGCAGCTCCAGCGTGAGGGTGGGCGTGAAGTAGCCCAGGGTGTTGAGCAGTTCGCGCGCATTGGCCTCGGCCGCCACCATCAGCCGCGAGATCTCGACCGCGCCGAGGTCGTCGAGCTCGCGAAAGCGCTGGATTTCGAGGTGGCGTTCGAGGAACTCGCGCACCGCGGCGGGGTCGGCCTGGACATCGACCGTGAACGCCGTGCCGGCGATGCCGCCTGCGCTCGCCACGGTGCTGGGGGTCGCGTCCGATTCTGCTGCGTCCTTCTGGGGCAACAGGCTGCAACCCGACAGTAGAAGAGCGGCTGCAAATAAAAACGCCGGCCACCACGCCGGCGCATGAACACGGACCACCCTAAGCATGCGGGGATTTTGACAGCATGCGCAGAGGCCCCCCGGAGGCCGGGTGCACCGGCGGGCGAGCTACTTCGAGAGCATCCGCATCGCGTCTTCGAGGCCGCGCAAAGTCAGCGGGTACATCCGGTGCGACACCAGCTGCTGGATCACCGCGATGCTCTGGCGGTACTGCCAGACGCCCTGCGGCTCGGGGTTGATCCAGGCGAACTTCGGGAACGCGTGCGTGAGGCGCTGCATCCACTCGGCGCCGGCCTCCTCGTTGTTGTATTCGACGCTGCCGCCCGGCTGCAGGATCTCGTACGGGCTCATCGTGGCGTCGCCGACGAAGATCAGCTTGTAGTCCTTGTTGTACTTGCGGATGATGTCCCAGGTCGCGAACTTCTCGGAGAAGCGACGCCGGTTGTTCTTCCACATGAAGTCGTAGACGCAGTTGTGGAAGTAATAGAACTCGAGGTGCTTGAACTCGGTCTTGACGGCCGAGAACAGCTCCTCGACGCGCTGGATGTGCTCGTCCATCGTGCCGCCGACGTCCATCAGCAGCAGCACCTTGACGTTGTTGTGGCGCTCGGGCCGCATCTTGATGTCGAGGTAGCCGGCATTGGCCGCGGTCGAGTGGATGGTGTCGTCCAGGTCCAGTTCTTCCTCGTGGCCCTCGCGCGCGAACTTGCGCAGCCGGCGCAGCGCGATCTTGATGTTGCGGGTGCCGAGCTCCTGGCTGTCGTCGTAGTCCTTGTAGGCGCGCTGGTCCCAGACCTTGACCGCGCTCTTGTTCTTGCCGGCGCCGCCGATCCGCACGCCCTGCGGGTTGTAGCCGCCGTGGCCGAAGGGCGAGGTGCCGCCGGTGCCGATCCACTTGTTGCCGCCTTCGTGGCGTTCCTTCTGCTCTTCGAAGCGCTTCTTGAGCGTCTCCATGAGCTCGTCCCAGCCCATCTTCTCGATCTTGGCCTTTTCCTCGGCCGTGAACTCGCGCTCGAGCGTCTTGCGCAGCCAGTCGAGCGGCACTTCCTTGGTGAAGTCGGCCAGCATCTCGACGCCCTTGAAGTAGGCGGCGAAGGCGCGATCGAACTTGTCGTAGTGCTTCTCGTCCTTGACCAGCGCGGTGCGCGACAGGTAGTAGAAGTCGTCGAGGCCGTAGGCGCCATCGGAGTTGGGGCCGACCACGTCGGCTTGCAGCGCCTCGAGCAGGGTCAGGTATTCCTTGACCGATACCGGCAGCTTGGCCGAGCGCAAGGTGTAGAAGAAGTCGATCAGCATCGCGAATCACTCCTTGGAGGAAGAGGGCGCGGGGGTGCGCGGCTTGTCCAGCAGGTAGAGCAGCTGGGCCTTGACCTCGGGCCATTCGCCCGAGCGCAGGCTGTACATCACGGTGTCGCGGATGGTGCCGTCGCGGCGCAGCGCATGGCCGCGGATCACGCCGTCCTTGCGGGCGCCCAGCCGCTCGATCGCCTGCTGCGAGGCGTGGTTGAAGTTGTCGGTGCGCCAGCCCACCACGTGGCAGCCCAGGGCATCGAAGGCGTGCGACATCATCAGCAGCTTGCAGGTGGTGTTGACGTGGGTGCGCTGGCAGCGCCGGGCATACCAGGTGTAGCCGATCTCTACCCGCTTCACGGCGGGCAGGATGTCGTGGAAGCTGGTCGTGCCGAGCACGGTGCCGCTGGCTTCGTCGGTGACGGCGAAGGCGAAGCGGTTGCCGTCCTCGCGCATCTTCAGGGCCGCCTCGATGTAGCTGCGGGTGTTTTCGGGCTCGGGCACCGAGGTGACGCGGATGTTCCAGAGCTCGCCGTCGGCGGCGGCGGCGCGCAGGCCGTCCTCATGGTGCAGCGACAGCGGCACCAGCGCGATGCCGCGCGACTTGAGCGTGACAGGCTCGACGAATGCCATCCTCAACTCCTGGGATTGCCGTATTTGCGGATGTACCAGGCCCGCGCGAGCTGGGCGCCCCCGCCGCCGCCGAGGCCGATCAGCAAGATGCCGAAGATCGCATTGTTGGTGTAGCCGCCGGGGCCGAAGGCGTCCAGCCCGAGCAGGAGCCCGACCCAGCGGCCCAGCAGCGCGCCGGCGATGAACAGCACCGCCTGTGCCACGCCGAGCAGCATCAACTGCTTCGTCGGGTGCTTGCCGGGTCCACCGGGCGTTGCGCTCATCGGTTGTTGCGCTGCATGAACACGAGCTTCTCGAACAAGGTCACGTCCTGCTCGTTCTTGAGCAGCGCGCCGACCAGCGGCGGCACCGCGACCTTGTCGTCCTTGCTCTGCAGCGCCTCCAGCGGGATGTCCTCGGCCACCAGCAGCTTGAGCCAGTCGAGCAGCTCGGAGGTCGACGGCTTCTTCTTGAGGCCGGGCAGGTTGCGCACGTCGTAGAAGGTCTTCATCGCGGCCGTGAGCAGTTCCTGCTTGAGGCCGGGGAAGTGCACCGCGACGATGCTCTTCATGGTCTCGGCGTCGGGGAACTTGATGTAGTGGAAGAAGCAGCGGCGCAGGAAGGCGTCGGGCAGTTCCTTCTCGTTGTTGGAGGTGATGAACACCACCGGCCGGTGCTTGGCGCGGACCAGCTCGCGCGTCTCGTAGCAGTAGAACTCCATGCGGTCGATTTCGCGCAGCAGGTCGTTCGGGAATTCGATGTCGGCCTTGTCGATCTCGTCGATCAGGAGTGCGACCGGCTGCTCGGCCGTGAAGGCCTGCCAGAGCACGCCCTTGACGATGTAGTTGTGGATGTCCTTGACGCGCTCGTCGCCCAGTTGCGAATCGCGCAGCCGGCTCACGGCGTCGTATTCGTAGAGGCCCTGCTGCGCCTTGGTGGTCGACTTGATGTGCCACTGGAGCAGCGGCAGGTCGAGCGCCTGGGCCACTTCCTCGGCCAGCATGGTCTTGCCGGTGCCGGGCTCGCCCTTGACCAGCAGCGGGCGCTTGAGCGTGATGGCCGCGTTGACCGCGAGCATCAGATCCTGAGTGGCAACGTAGTTGTCTGAACCCTTGAATTTCATGGATGGGCTTGAAGCGGAGGGTGGTTGAAAGAACACAACATCGATTCTTCGTCCGCAGGGCTCGCGAAGAGCCCCCATATAATCAAATGTTGATTTGAAACAAGTTTCTCCACGAGATTGTGCGCGCAAAATGAACAAGCTGTTGACCACGATGTTTGCCCTTGCTGTCGCCTGCGTGACGGTCTCGGCCCAGGCCCAAAAGATCACGGGGAACGCTGAGGCCGGTGCCAAGAAGACCGCCATGTGCGTGGGCTGCCACGGCATCATCGGCTACCAGGCCAGCTTCCCCGAGATCCACAAGGTGCCGATGATCGCGGGGCAGAGCGCCACCTACATCGTCTCGGCGCTCACGCAGTACAAGGGCGGCGAGCGCAAGCACCCCACCATGCGCGCCATCGCCGACTCGCTGAGCGAGCAGGACATCGCCGATCTGGCGGCCTACTACAGCCAGCTCGGCCTGAAGGAAGGCGACGCCCCCCCGGCCACCGCCAAGGCCCCCAGCGACACCGTCCACGCGCTGATCTCGCGCGACAAGGACAACGCCTGCACCAAGTGCCACGGCGCCAATTTCAACACCCCCAACGACGGCACCGTGCCCAAGCTGGCGGGCCAGTACGCCGACTACCTCTACGTCGCCCTGAAGTCGTACAAGGTCCAGAACGCCCACCTGGGCCGCGCCAACGGCGTGATGGGCGGACAGGCCAAGAAGTACTCCAACAGCGAAATCAAGGAACTCGCCGCCTACATCAGCTCGCTGCCGGGCGAACTGAAGACGGTCCCGGAGTCGCGCTTCCACCACGCCGATTGAAGGCCCCCACGCTCCCCCACTTCGTGTGGGTCGCTGCCCCCCGAGGGGGCCGCAGGCCGCCTTGGGGCGGCCCGGCGCCGGCCTGAGCCGCGCCACCATGCAAAAAGCCCGCTTCGCGCGGGCTTTTTGCATGGTGGCGGCGTGTTTCAGTCCCGGGTGGCGCGGCGCTGGACGCAGGCCACGTAGGCCTCGCCGTCCGGTGGGCGGCCGGCGCGCTGGCTCTCCCACATCATCTGGCCCAGGCATTCCATCGCCTCGTGGTGGGCGTCGAGCAGCGAGTCGCGGCGCGCCGCCAGCAGCTCGACCGCCTGGCGGATGCCGCGCGGCTGGTCGATCGAGCACTGTTCGCTGATGGACAGGTGCATCGACAGGTGGAGGAAGGGGTTCTCGCGCCCGTCCTGCCCGTCGTAGACGCGGGCCACCGCGGCATCGGCATCGGCCAGGTCGGCATGGTATTCGGGGTGCTCGTCGATCCAGCGGCTGGCGATGATCTCGAGGGCTTCCATCGGCTCGCCGCGGCGGCTCTTGGCGAAGACGCTGCAAAAGAAGCGGCGCACTTCCTCTTGGGAGGGATTGAACATCCGCCAAGATTAGCACCGCCTCGCCGGCACGGCCCCGGACCGCTACATTTGCGAAGCCATGGACCGACTGGAAAACATCGAGACCTTCGTGCGCGTCGCCCAGACCCAGAGCTTCGCCGAGGCCGCGCGCCAGATGCGGGTGGCGAAGTCGGTCGTGACCAGCCGCGTGAAGCAGCTGGAAGACCATGTCGGCGCGCCGCTGTTCCACCGCAGCACGCGGGTGGTGCGGCTGAGCGATGTCGGCCAGGCCTTCCTGCGCGACTGCACCGAGCTGGTCGGGCGGGCCAACGACATCATGGACCAGATGCGCGACGCCCGGGCCGGGCCGACCGGCACCCTGCGCATCCATGCTCTGACCGGCTTCGTGCTGGGCCATTTCGCGACACTGCTGCGGGCTTTCCAGGTCAGCTTCCCGGACATCCATCTGGAGCTGATCGTCAGCGACGCGGTGGTCGACCCGGTCAAGGCCGGCGTCGATTGCGCGCTGCAGATCTTCCCGGCGGCTTCGACGGAGCTGGTGTCGCGCCCGCTGTTCCCGGTTCGCCGCGTGTTCTGCGCCACGCCCGAGTACCTGCGCAGCCACGGCACCCCGGAAGACCCGCGCGACCTGCACAAGCACACGCTCGGCCTCTATTCGGGCTACCCGACGCGCGACCGCTGGACCTTCCACCACGCGGGCGAGCAGGTCACGCTCTACATGAGCGCCGCGCTCCTGACCAACAGCGTCCACCTGCTGCGCGAGTACGCGATGGAGCACGCCGGCATCGTCTGCCTGCCGACGCTGGTGGCCGGCGATGCGATCCTGCGCGGCGACCTGCAGGTGGTGCTGGCCGAGCACCAGCTGTCGTCGTTCTCGCTGAACGCGGTCTACGCAGGCACCTCGCGCAATGCGTTCAAGCTCAGGCTCTTCATCGAGCACCTCACCGCCGCCTTCACGCGAGTGCCGCCGTGGGACGCGGCCATGATCGACCGCGGCCTGCTGCCGGCCACGCTGATCGCGGACCCCTGAAAGGTCCAGCCCATGAACGACACCCCGACACCGCCCGAACCCGACGCCACGCCCCGGCCTGAACCGCGCGCCCGCACGCCGCTGCCGGCGGGCTACCGCGAAGGCATCATCACTGCGATCACGGTGATCATCGGCTTCTCGCTCTCCTTCGTGCGCTACTGGGCCTTCGAGGCGCCGGGCGACTGGACGGCGCGCTCCGTGGTGGCGCTGGTGGCGCTGCTGATCCCGATCGCGGCCGAGATCTACACGCTCTACCGTGCGCTGCTGGTCGAGGATGACGACGAAGCGACCTACAGGACCACCGTGAAGTGGTTCATCGGCTCGGTTTGCGGCATGCTGGTCTCGGTGTCGCTGGCGGCGATCGTCCTGTCGGGCAGGCCCTGACGCCGGGGCCGCTGGGCCCGGGTAAACCCTGCGGATTGACCGGATTCGCCGAACAATGCGGACCGGATTTGAGGCCTACCGGAGTCGCCCTCCGTTTCCTAAAGTGCAGACACCGCAGTCCACCGCTGCACCTTCCGGCACCTGAGGAGACAACCCATGACCGCTGCCTACCAGACCCGCTTCGGGTCGCTGAAGAACTACCAGAAGGGCCACGTCGAGCCGATCGCCGACGACGTCCGCCACTACGCGTTCTCGAACTGCTTCGACATCGCGAGCAAGAGCAAGCCTTATGAAAAGGTGGTGTTCGGCCAGAACCAGATCTACGTGCTGGAGACGCTGCGCGCCGAAGGCAGTTCGCCCTGGTACACCAGCGCCCACGACGAGTTCGCGCTGGTGATGGACGGCGAGATCGAGATCCACCTGGTCAAGCTCGATCCGAGCCAGGCCGTGGCCGACTCGGAGAAGAACGGCGCCGTGCTCGTCAAGGGCGAACCGAAGGGCCCGAAGATGGGCTGGATGAAGCTCTCGCGCGGCCACCAGGGGCTGCTGCCGAAGAACACCGCCTACCAGTTCCGCAGCGCCGGCGAGCCCGGCGTGATCGTGCTGCAGACCTGCAAGGGCGATCTCTCGGTCGAGAAGTGGGCCGACATCTGCCAGACGCACTGAGACATCGAGGAGCACCGCCATGAACGCACCCGCAGAACTCGCCAAGGTCATCGCGTCGCAACCCGACGCCACGCTCGGCTACAAGGATTTCTCGCTCGGCAGCTTCGGCTTCCGCCGCGACGAGTACTTCGCCCACATCACCTGGAAGACCCGCGACGGCCGGCCGATGAGCCACACGATGGACATCGGCAACTACCTGCGCGCCCTGATGCGCGACGTCGCCTGGGGCTTCTTCTACGGCTGGGTCAACTTCGACGACGTGGTCGGCACGGTCAACCACTACCAGTCGGTCGACCTCTACGCCGGCAGCTTCAACGGCACCATGAAGGACGCCGGCATCGACCTGCTGGAGAACTTCCCGACCGCCCAGATCCGCGCCACCTTCGAGGCCATGCTCGACGACTGGACCAACGAGAGCTTCGACCCGTTCTCCGCGCCGCAGGAAACCGGCTCGCCCTACGGCCGCAAGAGCGGCAACAACACGGCCAAGATCACCCGGGCACGCGAGCTGGCGACGCGCTGCGTCGGCCTCAAGGGCGACCTCGACCTGCGCAGCGACGAGCGCGGCGCGCCGGTCAACCGCGCCTTCGCCGACGTGCCGCAGGGCCAGCCCGAACTGCATCCGGAGCCAGGCTTCGAGAACGAAGTCCACGCCTTCAATCTCTTCGGCTTCCTGAGCCGCTCGCAGGTCACCTGGAACCCGAGCTTCACCTCGGTCGTGAAGCACAGCTACATGTGCCCGACCACCGAGGAGCACATCCTGCCGATCATCCACGGCAACGACCGGGTCGAATGGTTCTTCCAGATGACCGACGAGATCCACTGGGATTGCGGCGACAAGAACACCGGCCGGCCGATGGCCCGCGTGATCATGAAGGCCGGCGACATGGCCGCCATGCCGGCCTATTGCCGGCACCAGGGCTTCAGCCCGAAGCGCTCGATGCTGCTGGTCTGGGAGAACGGCTCGCCGAGTCTGGTCTACGAGATCCAGAAGGGCGAGAGCCCGGAAATCCCGGTCCAGTTCTAGGACGGATACCGAGGCCGCGCGGAAGACCGCGCGGCGCTCGCAGCGAAGCGACCTGAATCCGGCAGCCCCAACCGGCTGCGCCGGTGCGCCCTCACGTCAGCAGCGAAGAAGGAGACTCACCATGGCACTCACCCGTCAAACCATGACCGACGAGCAACGTAAGTCGGTGGCGCTCGAATACCTCAAGGCCTACGACAACGGCGGCGTCACCTCCAGCGGCGGCTCGATCCTCGATCTGTTCGCCGACGACGCCCAGGTGTACTTCCCCAAGTGGGGACTGGCGACCGGCAAGGCGCAGATCGGCCAGCTGTTCGGCGACGTCGGCAGCCGCGGCAAGTCGATCCGCCACGACTACGCGGGCTTCAACTGGATCTTCTCGGGCGGCGACCTGTTCGCCTGCGAAGGCACCAGCTTCGGCGAGCACGCGGATGGCCCGTGGCGCGCCGGCGTGCCCGAATGGGGCGCGGGCCGCTGGTGCGACGTCTTCGAGATCCGCGACTGGCTGATCCAGCGCTGCTTCATCTACCTCGACCCGGACTACGCGGGCAAGGACACCGCCCGCTACCCCTGGCTCACCAAGTGAATCATCCCATGACCCTCGCAGACATCCAGCAGGCCGCCGGCCTGAAGACGCCGATCCGCCACCAGCTCTTCATCGACGGCCGCTTCGTCGATGCCGAGTCGGGCGAGACGCTGGCGACCTTGAACCCGCACGACAACTCGACCATCGCCGAGGTCGCGCTGGCCGGCAAGGCCGACGTCGACCGCGCCGTGGCCGCCGCGAAGCGCGCCTTCCCAGCCTGGAGCCGCATGGCGGCGGCCGATCGCGGGCGCATCCTGCTCCGGCTGGCCGACTTGATCGAGGCCAACGGCGAAGAGCTCGCGCGCCTCGAGTCGCTCGACACCGGCCATCCGATCCGCGATTCGCGCAAGCTCGACGTGCCGCGCACCGCCGCCTGCTTCCGCTACTTCGGCGGCATGGCCGACAAGTTCCAGGGCGAGACGATTCCGGTCGAGGCGGGCTTCCTCAACTACACGCTGCGCGAGCCGGTCGGCGTCGTCGGCCAGATCGTGCCGTGGAATTTCCCGCTGATGTTCACCAGCTGGAAGATGGCGCCGGCGCTCGCGGCCGGCAACTGCATCGTGATGAAACCGGCCGAGATCACGCCGCTGAGCTCACTCAAGATCGTCGAGCTGATGGCCGAGGCCGGCATGCCCGATGGCGTGGTCAACATGGTGCCGGGGCTGGGCAGCGTGGTCGGCCAGTACATCGCCGAGCATCCGGAGATCGCCAAGGTCGCCTTCACCGGCAGCACCGCGACCGGCAAGCGCGTGGTGCAGGCGAGCGCGGGCAACCTCAAGAAGGTGCAGCTGGAGCTGGGCGGCAAGGGACCGAACATCGTGTTCGAGGACGCCTTCCTGCCCGCCGCGGTCAACGGCAGCGCCTGGGCCGTCTTCCACAACCAGGGCCAGGCCTGCATTGCCGGTTCGCGGCTGATGCTGCACGAGAAGATCGCCGACGCCTTCCTGGACCAGTTCATCCCGCTGGCGCAGTCGATCCGGCTCGGCAACCCGCTCGACGATGCGACCGAGATGGGGCCGCTCACGAGCGCGCAGCACCGGGAGCGCGTGCTGGGCTACGTCGAGGTCGCCAAGGGCGAGGGCGGCGAAGTGCTGGCTGGCGGCCGCTCGCCGGGCGGCGATCTGGCGCGCGGCTGCTATGTCGAGCCCACCATCGTGCGCGCCCGCTCGTACCGCGACCGCGTCGCGCAGGAAGAAGTCTTCGGCCCCTTCGTCACGGTGCTGACCTTCAAGAGCGACGAGGAGGCGATGGAGATCGCCAACGGCACCGACTACGGCCTGGGCAGCGGCCTGTGGACCCGCGACCTGCAGCGCGCCCACCGCGTGGCGCGCGACCTGCACGCCGGCATGGTCTGGGTCAACAGCTACAAGCGCGTGAACCCTGGCTCGCCCTTCGGCGGCGTCGGCCAGAGCGGCTACGGCCGCGAGATGGGCTTCGACGCGATGCGCGAGTACACGCAGGTCAAGAGCGTGTGGATCAATGTCGATGCCCAGATCCCGCCTCATTTTGTGCGCTGAAGACAACAACGAAAGGAGACTTCCATGACCCTCAATCGCAGACAGTTCACCCAGGCCGCGGCCGCCCTGGCCGCCGGCGGGGCGACGCCGCTGGTGTTCGCGGCCGACACGCTGAAGATCGGCTACGTCTCGCCCCAGACCGGGCCGCTGGCGCCCTTCGGCGAGGCCGACAAGTGGGTCATCGACCAGATGAAGACTGCCTTCAAGGACGGCATCGCCGTCGGCGGCAGGAAGTACGCGGTGCAGATCGTGCTGAAGGACAGCCAGTCGAATCCGAACCGCGCCGGCGAAGTCGCCAACGACCTGATCCTGAAAGAAAAGGTGGCGCTGGTGCTGACCGCCGGCACCCCCGAGACCGCCAACCCGGTCAGCGATGCCTGCGAGCTGAACGAGCTGCCCTGCATCTCGAGCGTGGTGCCGTGGCAGCCCTGGTTCTTCGGCCGCAAGGGCGATCCGGCCAAGGGCTTCAACTGGACCTACCACCTGTTCTGGGGGCTGGAAGACGTCATCGCCAACTTCACCAGCGGCTGGAAGACCCTGCCGACCAACAAGAAGGTCGGCGGCCTGTTCCCCAACGACGGCGACGGCAATGCCTGGGGCGACAAGGAGCTCGGTTTTCCGAAGCCGCTCTCGCAGATGGGCTTCACGCTGGTCGATCCGGGCCGCTTCCAGAACGGCACGCAGGACTTCAGCGCCCAGATCGCGGCCTTCAAGAAGGACGGCGTGGAGATCGTCACCGGCGTCGTCATTCCGCCCGACGCCAAGACCTTCCTGACGCAGGCGCGCCAGCAGGGCCTGCGGCCGAAGATCATCACGCTGGGCAAGGCGCTGCTGTTCCCGGGGGCGATCGACGCGCTCGGCGATCTGGGCGACGGGCTGTCGACCGAGGTCTGGTGGAGTCCCTCGCATCCGTTCACGTCGAGCCTGACGAAGCAGAGCGCGCAATCGCTGGCCGAGGCCTACGAGGCCGGCGCGAAGAAGCAGTGGACGCAGCCGATCGGCTTTGCGCATGCGCTGTTCGAAGTGGCGGCCGATGCCTTGTCGCGTGCCAAGTCGCCCAAGGCCGCCGACGTGCGCGACGCCGTGGCCGCGACCTCGCTGGCGACCGTGGTCGGGCCGGTCAAGTGGGGCGGACAGGGCCCCTTCCGCAACGTCAGCAAGACGCCGCTGGTGCTGGGCCAATGGGGCAAGGGCAAGAAGTACAAGTACGAGCTGACCATCGTGAACAACGAGGCGGCGCCCGCCATCCCGGTCGGCGGCGCGCTGCGCCCCATGCCCGCGTAGCCCCATGACGCTGCTCGCCCTCCATGCCGTCAGCAAGTCCTACGGCGCGCTCAAGGTCACGGACGCCATCACGCTCGCCGTGGCAGAGGGCGAGACGCTGGGCATCCTCGGGCCGAACGGTGCCGGCAAGACCACGCTGTTCAACCTGATCTCGGGCGACGTGCGGGTGGATGCGGGCCGGGTCGAGTACGCGGGGCGCGACGTGACCGGGCTCAAGCCGCACCAGCGCTGCCATGCGGGCATCGGGCGCAGCTACCAGGTGCCGCAGCCCTTCGGCCACATGAGCGTGTTCGAGAACCTCGTCACCGCCGCCTGCTTCGGCGCCCGCGAGCGAGAGCAGGAGGCCTGGCAGACCGCGCACGAGGTGCTGGCGCAGACCGGGCTGCTGGCGCGCGCCAACCAGCCGGCGGGCGGCCTCACGCTGCTCGACCGCAAGCGGCTCGAGCTGGCGCGGGCGCTGGCGACCCGGCCGAAGCTGCTGCTGCTCGACGAGATCGCCGGCGGCCTGACCGAGCCCGAGGCGCGGCAGCTGGTCGAGGAGCTGAAGCAGATCAAGGCGCGCGGCGTCACCATGATCTGGATCGAGCACGTGGTGCATGCGCTGCTGTCGCTGGCCGACCGGCTGTTCGTCATCAACTTCGGGCAGAAGCTGGCCGAGGGCGAGCCGCGCGCCGTGATGGACGACCCCGAGGTGCGGCGGGTATACATGGGGATGGAAGGATGACGACCCTTCTTTCGACCGAGGGCCTGCAGGCCTTCTACGGCGACGCGCAGGCCTTGTTCGGCATCGACTTCGAGCTGCAGGCCGGCGAGCTGCTGGCGATCATCGGTGCCAACGGCGCCGGCAAGTCGACCTTCCTGAAATGCCTGACCGGCCTGGTGCGCACGCCGCGCGAGGCGGTTCGCTTCAAGGGCGAGGCCATCGGCGGCCTCGCACCCGGGGAGATCGTGCGGCGCGGCCTGGCGATGGTGCCCGAGGGCCGGCGGCTGTTTCCCAGCCTCAGCGTCCAGGAGAACCTGCTGATGGGCGCCGCCAGCGGGCGCAGCGGCCCCTGGAACCTGGCGCGGCTTTACGAGATGTTCCCGATCCTGGCGCAGAAGCGCCACGAGCCCGGCACCTCGCTGTCGGGCGGCCAGCAGCAGATGGTGGCGCTGGGCCGCGCGCTGATGAGCAACCCCGAGCTGCTGCTGTGCGACGAGCTGTCGCTCGGCCTGGCGCCGATCGTGATCCGCGAGATCTACGCCGCCATGCCGCGCATCACGGCCGAGGGCATGACGGTGGTGATCGTCGAGCAGGACGTCGGCATGGCGCAGCAGGTCTCGCAGCGCGTCTACTGCCTGCAGGAAGGGCGGGTGTCGCTCACCGGGCGGTCCAGCGAGCTCACCCGCGCGCAGATCTCGCAGGCTTACTTCGGCCTCGAGGCACGTGCGGAGGAAGGGGCGGCGCCATGATCGAGACCCTGCTCCAGGGCCTGCTGCTCGGCGGCCTCTACACCCTGTTCGCGCTCGGCCTGTCGCTGATGTTCGGCGTCATGCGGCTGACCAACGTCGCCCAGGGCGACTTCATCATCCTGGCCGCTTTCGCCGCCATCGCCGGCGTGTCGCTCACCGGCAGCGCGCCGCTGTGGGTGGTGCTGGCGGTGCTGCCGATCGCCTTCTGCTTCGGCTACCTGCTGCAGCGCCACGTGCTCAACCGCACGCTGGGCAAGGACCCGCTGCCCTCGCTGGTCGTGACCTTCGGCCTCTCGATCGTGATCCAGAACCTGCTGCTGGAGCTGTTCTCGGCCGATCCGCGCTCGATCGAGATCGGCCCGCTGGCCACCGAGTCCGTGCGGATCGGCGATTCGCTGGCGCTCGGCCTGCTGCCGCTGGTCATCCTGGCGGTCGCGCTGGCGGCGACCGCCGCCATGCAGTGGATGTTCGCGCACACCCCGCTGGGGCGGACCTTCCGCGCCGTCTCCGACGATCGCGAGATCGCCGAGCTGATGGGGCTGAAGGCCAACCAGGTCTACGCGCTGGCCACCGGCATCGCCTTCGTGCTGATCGCGATCGCCGGCGCCCTGCAGGGCATGCGCACCACGGTCTCGCCCTCGGACGGGCCGCTGCTGCTGCTGTTCGCCTTCGAGGCCGTGATCATCGGCGGCATGGGCTCGTTCTGGGGCACGCTGGCCGGCGCCATGATCCTCGGCCTGGCGCAGCAGATCGGCTTCCGGCTCGATCCGGGCTGGGGCATCTGGGTCGGCCACCTGGTGTTCCTGGCGGTGCTGGTGCTGCGGCCGCAGGGACTGTTCCCCAAGACGCGCGGCTGAGGCCGCATGAGATGGACCCGTTCATGAACAACCCTCCGACCTTCGACGTGGTGCGCGGCACAGCCGCCAGCCGCTCTCTGCTGTGGGTCGCCGCCGTGCTGGTGATCGGCGCCGCCACGCTGCCGTTCTGGGGCGAATCGAGCTGGATGCGCGAATTCGTCGAGATCGCCTGCTACTTCATCTTCGCGATGATGTGGAACCTGCTGGCCGGCTACGGCGGCATGGTGAGCATCGGGCAGCAGGCCTTCTTCGGCTTCGGCGGCTACGTGATGCTGATGCTGGGCAACTTCGCGGGCATCAACCCCTTCGTCGCGATTCCGCTCGGTGCGCTGGCGGCCGGGCTGGTGGCGGTGCCGGTCTCCTTCGTCGCCTTCCGGCTGGCGGGCGGCTACTTCGCGATCGGCACCTGGGTGATCGCCGAAGTATTCCGGCTCAGCTTCGCCAACGTGTCGGCGGTGGGCGGCGGCTCGGGCACCTCGCTCACCGCGCTGCGCGGCATCGACAAGGCGACCCGCGAGAGCACCACCTACTGGATGGCGCTGGCCTGCGTGGTGGCGGCGATCGCGCTGGTCTACCTGTTCCTGCGCAGCAAGCGCGGGCTGGCGCTGCTGGCGATCCGCGACAACGAGGTCGCGGCCGAGTCGCAGGGCATTCCGGTGGCGCGCATGAAGCTCGCGGTGTACGTGGTCGCGGCCTTCGGCGCCGGCCTGGCGGGGGCGCTCTATTTCGTCGGCAACCTGCGCATCAGCCCCGATGCCGCCTTCAGCGTCAACTGGACCGCCTTCGCGATCTTCATGGTGGTGATCGGCGGCATCGGCCGGATCGAGGGGCCGCTGGTGGGGGCCCTCATCTTCTGGGCGCTGAACAAGTTCCTGAGCGACTACGGCACCTGGTACCTGCTCGGGCTGGGCCTGCTGGCGATCGTCGTCACCATCTTCTTCAAGCAGGGCCTGTGGGGCTATGCGCAGCAGCGCTGGGGTTGGTCGCTGTTCCCGACCCAGCGGCGGCTGGCAGTGCATGATGCGCCGGTCCCGAAGCGTTCGATGCCCGTCAGACGTCCCACCGACCTGGAGCTCCATCCCCATGCGAAACATCAATGAACACACCATCACGGCCGCCGTGCTCGAGCGCATGGCGGACTGCGAGAACCCCCGGCTGAAGGAGATCATGTCGGCGCTGGTGCGCCACATGCACGACTTCGCCCGCGAGGTGAAGCTCACCGAGGCCGAGTGGGCCGCCGGCATCGAGTTCCTGACCGCGACCGGGCAGAAGTGCGATGGCAAGCGGCAGGAGTTCATCCTGCTGTCCGACACGCTGGGCCTGTCGATGCTGACCGTGGCCATGAACCATGCCAAGAGCGCCCAGGCCACCGAGGCCACCGTGTTCGGCCCCTTCCACGTCCAGGGCGCGCCCCGGCTTCCGCTCGGCGGCGACATCTCGGGCGGCGCCGCCGGCGAGCCGCTGTTCGTGCGGGCCGTGGTGCGCGGGCGCGACGGCGAGCCGGTGGCCGATGCCGAGGTCGATGTCTGGGAGGCCGACGCCGAAGGCTTCTACGACGTCCAGCGGACGGGCCTCGACCGGCCGCAGGGCCGCGCCGTCTTCCGCACCGATGCCGAGGGCCGGCTGTGGTTCCGCGGCGTGATGCCGGTGGCCTATCCGATCCCCACCGATGGCCCGGTCGGCGTGATGCTGCGGGCCACCAAGCGCCATCCGTGGCGCCCCGCGCATGTCCACTTCATGATCCAGGCGCCGGGCTACGAAACGCTGATCACGCACGTGTTCCGCGACGGCGACCGCTACCTCGACAGCGATGCCGTGTTCGGCGTGCGCAGCTCGCTGATCGGCGACTTCGCCTCGCCCCCGGCCGGCGCCTCGCCTGACGGCAGCGTGCTGTCGACGCCGTTCCACACGCTGAATTTCGACTTCGTGCTGGAGCCCGCGGCGGTGGCCGGGTGAATGGCCATAATGGACCGATGCAAAGTCCTGGCTCGTCGCACCCTTCGTCCGAGGCGCTCGCGCCGCACACGCCGCTGCCGGCCTACTACGCCGACGAGGCGGAGCACGAGCAGTTCCTGCGCCGAATCTTCGACGACACCGCGCCCGACTACGACCGGATCGAACGGGTGCTCGCCTTCGGCTCGGGCCCCTGGTATCGGCGCTCGGCGCTGCAGCGCGGCGGCCTCGCGGCCGGCGCACAGGTGCTCGACGTCGGCATCGGCACCGGGCTGGTGGCGCGCGAGGCGCTGGCGCTGATCGGCCCAGAGGGGCAGCTGGTCGGCGTCGACCCGAGCCCCGGGATGATGGGCCAGGTGGCGCTGCCGGGCGTGACGCTGGTGCGCGGCCGGGCCGAGGCGCTGCCGCGGTCCGATGCCAGCAGCGACTTCGTCAGCATGGGCTATGCGCTGCGCCACATCGCCGATGTGAATGCCGCCTTCGCCGAATTCTTCCGGGTGCTGCGCCCGGGCGGCCGGTTGCTGGTGCTCGAGATCACCAAGCCCTCGGGCCGGGTCGGAACGGCCGTGCTCAAGGGCTACATGCGCGGCGTGGTGCCGCTGATCGCCAAGGTGGTGGCGCGCGGGCAGGACACGGCCGAACTGTGGCGCTACTACTGGGACACGATCGAGGCCTGCATTGCGCCGGAATCGGTGCTGGCCGCGCTGCGCGCCGCCGGTTTCGAGGACGTCAAGCGACACGTCGAACTCGGCATTTTTTCCGAGTACAGCGCATTCAAGCCGGCTTGAGCCAGCGCCGTCGGGCGCAGGTGCCCGGACAATGATGTGCAGGATCGCGCAATCAGTTACAAACCCAGCCTGGCGGGCGGGGCATGCGCGCCCTCGAACAGGAGCGGACATGGCAGTCGGAATCGGGATGGGCACGGTGCGCGGCACCGGAGGCGGGGTGACCGGGGTGGCGGATGCAGGCCACTGAGTCGGTCTATCGCTTCGACCATGCCGAACTGAATCCCGCCAGCCGCGAACTGCGGGTCGGCGGCGAGCCGGTCCAGCTCGGCGCCCGCGCCTTCGACGTGCTGCTGGCGCTGGTCACGCACCGCGAGCGCATGCTGACCAAGAACGAACTGCTCGACCTCGTCTGGCCCAACCTCGTGGTCGAGGAAAACAACCTCCAGGTGCAGGTCAGCGCGCTGCGCAAGCTGCTCGGCGCCAAGGCCATCGTGACGGTGCCGGGCCGCGGCTACCGCTTCGCCGCCGCGCTGGACGACGCGCCCGCCGCCGAACGGACGGCGGCCCGGGCCACGGTCGCGCCGCCGTCGGTGGCGCTGCCCTCCGAATTCGGCAACCTGCCGGTCGGCTTGCCGCCGCTGCTGGGGCGCGACCAGGACCTGGCGCAGCTGCGCGGCCTGGTGCGCGAGCATCGGCTGGTCAGCCTGCTGGGCGCGGGCGGCATCGGCAAGACCAGCCTGGCGCTGGCGCTGGCCCGCGACCTGGCGCACCGCTTCCGCGATGGCGCCTGGATGGTCGAGCTGGCCCATGTCTCGGACCCCGGCGCCGTGCCGGGCGCCGTGGCGCGCGCGCTGCGCATCGGCCTGCCCGGCCACGCCGACCCGGCGCGCGAGCTGGTCGAACGCCTGCGCGGGCGCGAACTGCTGCTGCTGGACAACTGCGAACACCTGATCGAGCCGGTCGCGGCGCTGGTCGGCCAGCTGGGAGCGGCGCTGCCCGAGCTGCACATCCTGGTCACCAGCCAGGAGCCGCTGCGGCTGGCGGCCGAGCGCTCGATGCGCCTCGGCACGCTGGCCGTGCCGGGCGACGCCGAGGTCGCCGACGCCGCGGCGCACGGCGCGGTGGCGCTGTTCGCGGCCCGGGTCGCTGCGTTGCAGCCGGGCTTCCGGCTCGACGCCTCGAACCTCGAGGCCGTGGTGGCCATCTGCCGCGCGCTCGACGGCATGCCGCTGGCCCTGGAGCTCGCGGCCGCCCGGGTGCCCCTGCTGGGCGTGCCGGGGGTGCGGCAGCACCTGGGCCAGCGCCTGCGCATCCTCAACAACGGCGCCCGGGATGCACCGTCGCGCCATCGCACCCTGCGCGCCACGCTCGACTGGAGCCATGCGCTGCTGAGCCCGCTCGAGCGCACGGTGTTCCGCCGGCTCGGCGTCTTCGTCGGCGGCTTCGGGCTCGAGCTGGCGCAGCAGGTGGCGGCCGACGACAGCATCGATGCCTGGGCCGTGGTCGACCTGCTCGGCAACCTGATCGACAAGTCGATGGTGGTGCTGGAGGCCGGTGCCACGCCACGCTACCGCCTGCTGGAGAGCGCCCGGGCCTACGCCCGGGAGCAGCTCGAGGCGGCCGGCGAATGGGAGCGCCTGCGGGCCTGGCATGCGCGCTGCATGCGGGCGGCGATCGACCGTCCGGAGCGCGCCGGGTGCATGGGCTTCGAAACCATGGACCAGTGGGTGATGGCCTGCATCCCCGAGGTCGACAACCTGCGCAGCGCGATCGAATGGGCCTGCGGCGAGCGCGGCGACCCGGCGCTGGCGCTCGAGCTGGTGAACACCGCCGCGGTGCTCATGTACCAGGCCGGCCGCTACGGCGAGGGCGTGCGCTGGATGCGCATGGCCGAACCCCTGGTCGATGCGCGCACCGCCCCTTTCGTGGTGGCGGATTTCTGCGGCGGCCTGGCCATGATCGGCCTGCACGGCGGGGTCAGCGCCCAGGAGCGGGAGAAGCTGCTCGAGCGCTCCCGCGCCATCTTCGAACAGGAGCAGGCCCACGGCCGGCTGGTGATCGCCCTGTGCATGAGCGCCTACGTGTCGGCCGTGACCGCCGACTTCGAGAGCGCCGAGCACCACCTGGCGCAGGGACGCGAGCTGATCGAAGCGCCGGCGATGCACGGCTTCCGCGGCCTCTGGCTCTACAACTGCGGCATGGTCCGGCGCTACCAGGGCCGCACCGAGGAGGCGCTGGCCGCCTTCGCCCAGGCGCTGCCGCTGGTGCGCAACGGCGGCGATGCCCGCACCCGGTTCTACGTGCTCAACAACCTGGCGGCGCTGCACCAGGAGATCGGCCACATCGACGAGGCGGTCGACCAGTTCCGTGCCGTGATCGAGCATCTGCGCCGCTCGCCCTTGACCGATGCCCAGATGCTGGCCTTCGCCCACAACTGGTACGCCCATGCCCTCACGGTGCAGGGCGCGCTGGCCGAGGCGCAGGCCCAGGTCATGCTGAGCCTGCCGCAGTGCCGGCGCACGCTCGGCATCCGGCATTTCGCCGGCATGCTGGCGCTGCTGGCGGCGCGCCAGGGACGGCTGCCCGATGCCGCGCTGCTGATCGGTTGCGACGACGCGGCGCGGGCCCGCCGCGGCGAGGTGCGCAGCCGGGCCGACACCCGCATGCTCGAGGCCACGCTGGCGCTGGTCGGCGCCGTCCACCCACCGTCCGAGTTGGCGGCGTGGCGCCTCGAAGGCGCCGGCCTCGACGAGGACGCCGCCATCGCGCTGGCCTCGGCCGGTCTCAGCGCGCTGCCGGGCTGACACTTTCGAGCTGCGCGATCAGCGTCGGGAAGACGTCGCGCGCGGCGTTGCGGCCGACGAACAGGTCCATGTGGGCATAGCCTTCGAACACATGGCGGGTGTAGAGCGACGGGTCGTTCAGGCGCGACAGCCAGGCCTGGGTCCGCAGGCTGCCCTCGGGGAAGAACAACTGGTTGTCGGCCCCGGCCACGAAGCAGATCGGCAGCGCCAGCCGCGGCGCGTTCGCCGGCGTGGCATACACATCCCGGCCCGCGCTGTCGACCGCCTTGGCGCGCTGCATGATCAGGCTCAGGTGCTCGAAGGGATGCAGCGCCACGCTGCCGAACATCTCCGCCAGCGCGGTGTGGGTGGCGTGGTTGAGCTGCGCGTGCGCATAGGAGGCGCCGAAGATCGAGAACACGCGATGGCACAGCGGGTTGTTGCACTGCTCGCCGTCCGGCACCGGCACCTTGAAGGCCAGGGTGTCGATCTCGCGGTCGAGCGCGGTGCTCCCGGGCACGCTGTCGAAGCGGCCGTCGAGCGGGGCGTAGCTTTCGAGCACGCGGGCCAGGCCGATGTCGGCCTTGGCATCGTTGAGCCAGCCCGTGACCGGGTGCAGCGTGAGCTGCGAGGACACCAGCGAGCGCACGCCGGTCATGCCGTCCAGCAGCGCCATCAGCAGGCTCATCGAGCCGACGCAGTGGGCGATCGCCTGCAGGTCGGCGGCGCCGGTGGCCTGCAGGATGAAGCGCACCGCGGCCGGCCAGTCGGTGCGCGCGATGTCGTCGATCGTGTAGGGCGCGATCGGACTGCCGGAATCGGGGCTGGCCCGGTAGTCGAACAGCCAGACGTCGTAGCCGCGCGCGCACAGCGCCTCGACCAGGTTCTGGTCCACCGTGTCGGTCGCGAACGACGAGGCCCGGACCGAGAAGCCCGGCGCCAGCACCACCGGCCCGAGCGTGCCGCCGGCGTAGCGCGTGAGCCTGATCCTGAAGCCGTCGCCGACCTCGACGCTGTGCGCCACCGGCGCGGGTGCGCGCAGGGCGCGGCGCGGCAGCTGCGCCAGGTCGAGCGCCGGGAAGTTGTGCAGGTCGGCCAGCAGCCCGCCGTAGGCCCGGAACAGCGTCATGCCGAAGAAGGCGCCGAAGCGGGCGAGGTAGGCGCTGGCGATCGCGCGCTCGGCCGCCGGCACATGGGCTTCGAGCACGCCGGGGAGGCTGGCCGGCGGCTTGACCTCGGCCGTCGAGGCCTGCCACAGCAGGTCCTCGAGGTCGAGCGTGAGGATGCCCTGGGCCACCATCCGTCCGGCCATGCCGTCGCCGTCGAAGACCCGCACGAACAGCGTGGTGGTGTCGGTCCAGGGCGATGCGCCGGGCCGCTGGTGCAGCACCTTGTGGCCCTTGAAGCGCAGCCGCGAGTCGCCGCGCCGCAGCACCATCTCGTAGGTCATGGTCCAGGTCTCGACCCGCTGCGCATCGGCCGGCAGCAGGTGGAAGACGCCGCTGGCCACCGGCATCGGCTCGCTCCACAGCGCCGGACAGGTCACGCTGCCTGAAATGGTGGCCGGGTGGGTCGGGTCCGACACCATCTGGTGGAGGTCGGCGGTGTGGATCGTGAGATCGAAGCGCATCGCCTGGCCCCGGGCCTTGCCCCAGGCGCAAGCGACCTCGTAGTCGCTTGCCAGCCGCTGCTGCGGGCCGGTGCGCGGCAGCACCGCGTCGGTACTGATCCAGCCGTGCATGGTCTCGGTGAACTGGAAGCTCGGGCTCAGCAGCGCCGGGTCCTTGCGGATGAGCGCGCCGATCGCCTCCTTGGCGAGTTCGACGGCGCCGGCCTCGACCTCGTCGACGGCCCGCCGCAGCAGGCCCGATGGCGGCGCCCCGGCGCCGGTCGACGCCGGCATGGGGCCGCGCGGCGCCATCCCGAGGTCCAGGGTCCAGCCGCGCCGGTCGCACAGCAGCTGGCAGGCACGCTCGGCCAGCGCGCTGATCGTCAGCAGCGGATTGACGCCCGCCGCGCCCGGCAGCACCGCGCCGTCGCAGACCAGCAGCCCCTCGTACACCGCCTGCCCGTCGCGCCCCGCGAACACCCGGCCCTGGTGGTCGACCACACCGTCGGCCGCGCTGTCGCCCATGCCGCAGCCGCCCAGCGGATGCACGGTGATCAGCTTGTGGCCGAGCGGCTCGCTCCACAGCGGGTTCGGAATGAACTGGCCCTGGACCGCCTCGTTGGCGGCCCGCAGCCACTGGTGGTCCTTGGCGATCACCGGGCGGGTGCCGGCGCCCGGCCAGTTGATGCGCAGCCGGTCGTCCTGCAGGCGCAGGCGGCCGCCGGCATCGTCCACGCTCATCACCAGGTAGGTCTGGGTGCGCGACACCGCGCCGCCATAGGCCGCCGCCGCGAGTTCGCCGGGGTGCTGCACCGCCTCGCCCATCGCCTGCGCATCCTGCAGGCGCGACCTGGCCTGGGCGGCGCCGTAGGCGAACTCGCCGCCGGTCATGGCGTCGGCGAAGAACAAAGCGGGCGTCAGCATCGACGCCAGGGCGCCGGGGATCACGCCTTCCTCGATCACCAGGCCGTCGCCGACCTCGGGCGCATCGCGCAGGTCGATCACGCCGGTGATGCAGGGCCCGGGCAGGTCGGCCGGGGCCAGCTTGTTGCGGCCGGTGCCGACGCCGTTGATCGGGCTGCGGACCGTGTTCCCGGCGGCGTCGGTGCTGGCCTGCCAGTCGTTGTCGTAGCCCAGCGCCAGCACGTCGCCGTTGCCCGAGAAGCGCGTGCCGAGGCGGTCCGACAGCGCCAGCCCGCGTTCCCTGGAGCGCAGCAGGATCTCGGTCGAGCCCAGCGCGCCGGCGCCGAGCATCACGATGTCGGCCGTGACGCTGCGCGGCGCGTCCGCCGCCGGCGCGCTCTCGCCGCGCAGCGCCACCGGGTCGAAGACCACGCGCCAGCGTTCGCCATCGCGCTCGACGTGGCTGACCCGGGCGCCGGTAAAGATCTCGGCGCCGTGGTTCGCCGCATCCGGCAGGTAGTTCATCAAGGTCGTGTTCTTGGCGCCGACGTTGCAGCCGCTGGTGCAGTCGCCGCACAAGGTGCAGCGCGGCTGGGGGACGCCGAAGGGATTCAGCTGGTCGGCGAAGTTGACCGCGATCGGCGGCCGCTCGAACGGGCGCTTCATCGCCCGGGCCGACTTCTCCAGCGCCTGCAGCTTGTTCAGCGGCGGGTAGTCGTCGGGGTAGGGGGAAGGGTCGAGCATCCGCCGCGCGCGCGCGATGTAGGGGTCGAGCAGGGCCGGGTCGTTGCGGAACGGCGCCGGCCAGGGCGTGGCCTCGAACAGCCGGGGGTCGATCTCGAGCGCGACGTTGGCGTTGATCAGCGAGGTGCCGCCGAGGCCGCAACCGACCATCGCGAGCATGTCGTCGTTGAGGTGCAGGTTGTAGAGCCCGTCGGCGGCGCCGAGCTTGCCGCGGGCGCCGTCGACCTGCATGTCGGCCCGGGCGCCGGCCATGTCGTCCGGGTAGTCGCCGGGCAGGATTTCGCGGCCGCGTTCGAGCACGCAGACCGACTGGCCCGCGCGCGCCAGCCGCGAGGCGGCGACGCCGGCGCCATAGCCGGAGCCGATCACGACCACCGTGTAGTGAGAGGCCAGCTGGGACAGCGGCCGGGCAATTCGCTTCATCATGGGGCGGTCGCCGGGGTGCGGCCGGGAACGTGGAAGAACTTGTCGAGCAGCCGGGTGGCGTGCGCCTCGGTGGCCGTCTGCGCCGAGCGCGAGAAGGCCTGCCAGGCCGGCGCCGTGCGTTCGATCCCGGCGGCCAGGGCGGCCAGCATCGGGTTGTCGCGGTCGCCGAAGCCGCCCACGCCCTGCGCCTGCACCGGGGCCATGCGGCCGTTGACCGGATCGTTGAAGAGCCGCAGCGAGGCCAGGTTCAGTGCCTCGTCGATGAACACCGCCGCGGCCCCCTGGGTCGAGGTCATGGTCGGCTGGTCCATGACCCAGCCGCCGGTATTGAAGACGCGCACGGGCCGGTCGAAACCCGCCACCGGCAGCTCGTCCTGGAACGGCTTGTGGGTGTGGCCGAAGACGAAGGCGAGATCGAGGCCGGACGGCTCCAGGCCGGCGCGCTCGAGCTCCAGCTTGACCGGGCCCGACAGGAACCAGCGCAGGTCGGCGACGTCGCCGGCGGTCATCAGGGCGAGGTAGCTGTCGCGCTGCGACTCGGCGCCCCGGCCCAGCGTCGCGTCGAGCAGGCCGAGCAGCAGCTGGTCGAGCGTGATGCCCTGCACCATCGGCATGCTGCCGCTGAGGCCGAAGCGCGTGCCGAGCCGGGCCACCAGCAGGGCCGACAGGCGTTGCGCGAAGCGCTGCGAGGCGCCGCCGTCGCGCATGACCTCGTACAGCGTCGTGGCCGCCGTGCCGGTGAGCCCGGCGCTGCCGAGGTCCGACCAGAGGAAATCGACCCAGGCGCCGTTGCGCGCCTCGAGCTGCGCCATCGTGGCCGGGCCGCGGCCGTGGAGACCCGGCGCCTGGGCATCGAGCGCGGAGACCAGGCGGTACATCGGGTCGACGTAGTGGCCGTGGTGCAGCACCACGCAGCGCCGGCGCTCGGCGTCGACCAGGCCGAGGTTGGGATAGGCGATCTCGACCCGGGTCTCGCTCAGCGCCGGATGGCGGTGGATCAAGCCGGTCAGCATCGGCGACGGGATGCCGCTCGCAGCGGGATCCTGGAACAGCGCCGTGTGGGCGATCAGGTCGCTCTCGATGCGGCCCTCGCGCAGGCTGTCCTGGAAGTGCTGGTCCTGGGCGATGCGCCACAGGTGGTGGTCGTGGTTGCCGGGCACGCACAGCACGCGCGGCGCGAACAGCGGCCGGTCGCCATCGAGCATCACGGCCTGGACGAAACAGTCGAAAGCGGCCGCGACGCTGCCCATCGGCGACAGGCCCATGTCGAGCACGTCGCCGAGCAGGACCAGGGTCGGCGGCGGCCCGTTGCCGAGCGCGGGCAGCAGTTGCCGCAGCGCCAGGCCCAGGGCCGTCAGCGTGGGGCTGGGCCGGGCCGGGTCGGGTTCACCGCGGGCGTCGGTGGCGGTGAGGGTGCTGTAGCCGGCGCCGAGATGCAGGTCGGAAAGGCAGACGTAGCGGGGGGTGCTCAAGGCGGGGCTCCTGATGATGTGCGACTGTGCCTGCTGGCGCGCGTGGCGTCCTGAAGCCGTCCTGAAGCGTCCTGAATCTCCCGCGCGAGCGCAAGGGCAGGCGTGCGCATTCAGCACGCTTCAGGACGCCTTAAGGACGGGCGGGCCGGCCGGCGCGAAGCTCGGGACTCCCTTTCACCAGCCCCGCCGAAACGCCATGCGCCAAGTGCCCACCTCTCCCGCCGTCGCCATCGCCGCGTCGCTGCGTGCGGTCGGCCATCCGCGCAGCGCGACCTTGCGCAACGGCGCACCGGCACGGATCCGGCCGCTGCGCACCGAAGATGCCCAGCGCTTCGGCGCCTTCGTCGGCCAGCTTTCGGAGGGGTCGCGCGGTTGCCGCTTCCATGCCGGCATCGGCGACTGCGAACCGGCCGCCCTGCAGCAACTGGTCAGCGTCGACGGCGTGCGCCAGGTGGCCCTGGTCGCCACCTTGCCGCTGGTCGACGGCGAGGCGCTCATCGGCGAGGCCCGCTATTGCGTCGGCGAGCCGCCGGGCAGCGCCGAACTGGCGATCGCCGTCGCCGATGCCTGGCAGCGCCAGGGCGTGGCCGACCACCTGATCGACTGCCTGCTCGAAGCGGCCCGCGACGCCGGCCTGCGCCGGCTGTACGGCGACGTGCTGGCGTCCCACACCGGGCTGATCGGCTTCCTGCACCGGATGGGCTTCCAGACCTGCGCCCAGGGACCCGGCGGCGGCCTGCTTCGGCTGGAGCGCGGAGTGGCGCCGCGGCCGCCGCAGCCGGAGCAGCGCCCGTTGGGCGCCCTGCGCCGCTGGCTGGCCGGCCCGTTCGCGCCGCGGCCCTAGCGCACCCGGGCTACAGCCCACCGGCCGCCTGCTTGCGCTGCACGATGCGGTTGCGGGTCGCGTCCTCCGCATGGGCGAAAGTGACCTGCCCGTTCTTCACCGTGCCGACGACCAGCATGTTGGTGCTCAGCGCTTCCTTGTCCTGGCTGCCGAAGGGCTTGTCGTAGGTGGTCACGACGCCGTAGTAGGGGCGCTTGGGCGCTTCGAGCGCCGCCTTGATGCCGGGCCCGTCGAGCCGGTCGCCGGGCAGGCTCAGCACCGCGTGGGCCAGCAGGTAAGTGGCGTCGTAGGCTTGCGCGGCGGCCATCGGCACCGGGATGCGCGGCCCTTCGAACTTGCGCGCATAGCGCGCGAGGAAGGTGGCGCGCCGCTCGTTGGTCGGCTCGGCGACGAAGCTCAGCGCCATCAGCGAGCCTTCGGCGGCCTCCTTGGCGCCGTCGATGAAGAGCGGGAACGACAAGGCCCAGGCGCCGACCTGGGGCACCTTCCAGCCCAGCGCGTGGCGGCCGTTGGCGATCACCGCGTTCTGCGGCGCGATCGTGTAGATGAAGATCACGTCGGCACCGGCCTTGCGCGCTTCCTTCAGCTGCTCGGTCACGTCGGTCACGCCGAGGTCGAAGCGCCCGACATAGGCCGGCTCCAGCTTCTTCTTCGCCAGCGCACGGCGCACGTCCTGCAGCCCGCTCTCGCCGTAGCCGGTGGTGTCGGCGAAGACCGCCACCCGGGTCCAGCCGCGGGCCACGATCTCGTCGACCATGAAGGGCGCCTGGATCGCGTCGGGCGGCGCGTTGCGGAAGATGTAGCTCTCGGCCGGCGGGAACCGGGTCGTCACCGGGGTGCCGGTGGTGCACGGAACGATCAGCGGCGTCCGGCTGGCCTGGAAGACGTCGATCGACTTCATCGCCACGCCGGTGTTGCAGAAGCCGATGGTGGCGATCACCTTCTCCCTGACCAGCTCCTGCGACAGCTTGAGCCCGAGCTCCGGGTTGGCCTGGTCGTCCTTGATCACCAGTTCGAGCGGCCGTCCCAGGTAGCCGCCGAAGGAGTTGATCTCGTCGATCGCCAGCTTCACGCCGTTGAGCATCGGCAGGCCGAAATCGGCCGAGGGGCCGCTCAGCGGACCGATCACGCCGATGCGGATGGCACCGGTGGTGCCCGGCGTGGCCTGTGCGCCGGCGGGGGCGGCCAGGGCCAGGGAGGCGAGTGCGAAGGCGATGGCGAAGACGGCGCTTTTCATGTCTCTGTCCTTTGTTCTGTGGTGGATTCGGCCGGGCGCATCGTGAGGGCCGGGTCGGCGCCGGAGGTCCGTGTTTGTCCGAGGTGCGATGCCGAGCCGGGCGCGATTCCGTGCGGTTTTGCACGGGCAGGCGGCAGAATCGGGCACCTTCACCCCCAGCTCCCCGGCATGAAGCCCCCCACCTTGCCCGTCCTGCCCACCGGCCGCCGCCTGCTGTACTGGCTCCTCGGCGTCGCCGTCCTGACCGCGCTGGGCTGGGCGATCGTGCGCGACATCAGCCCGGCCCCGCCGCGTTCGCTGGCGATGACCACCGGCGTGCCCGACGGCGCCTACCACCGCTTCGGCGAGCGCTATCAGGAGATCCTGCGCGCCAACGGCATCCGGCTCGATCTGCGGCCCTCGAGCGGTGGTGTCGAGAACCTGCAGCGGCTCAACGAAGGAACCGTGTCGGTGGGATTCGTGCAGGGCGGCACCGGCCTGCTGGCGCAGGACCCCGACGCACCGCCCGAGGCGACGCCGCTGCGATCGCTGGCCACCGTCGCCTTCGAGCCGGTCTGGATCTTCAGCACCGCCCTCGACCTGTCCAGGGGCCTCGGGCCGCTGGCCGGCAAGCGCATCGCGGTCGGCGTTCCCGGCAGCGGCAACTTCAAGGTCGCGACCGAGTTGCTGGCGGTCTACGGCGTGACCGACGGCGGCGCGCCGGCCACCCGCTTCGTCAGCGAAGGCGGCATGGCGGCGGCCGACCTGCTGACCCGCGGCGAGGTCGACGCGGCCATCATGATCGCCGCGCCGGAGGCGCCCGCGGTGCAGCGGCTGCTCGCCGACAGCAGCGTGCGGCTGGCCTCGCTGGACCATGTGCAGGGGCTTGCGCGGCGCTTTCCGTTCTTCCAGCCCGTGAGCTTGAAGCGCGGTTCAGTCGACCCAAAGCGCGACCTGCCGCCCCAGGACATCCAGCTGCTCGCCACCACCGCCAACCTGGTGGTGCGCGACGAGCTGCATCCGGCGCTCGCCTACCTGCTGCTCGAGGCGGCGCGCCAGGTGCACCGGCAACCCAGCATCATCAGCCGGCCGGGCGAATTCCCGAGCCCGACCGGCACCGATTTCCCGCTCTCGACCCAGGCCGAGCGCTACTTCAAGAACGGCCGCCCGTTCCTGCAGAACTACCTCCCGTTCTGGGCCGCGAACTATGCGCAGCGGCTGCTGCTGCTGCTGGTGCCGCTGGCGGCGATCCTGGTGCCGCTGATCCGCGTGCTGCCGGAGCTGATCAGCTGGCGCCGCCGCAGCCGCCTGTACCGCCGCTATGGCGAGCTCAAGTTCCTCGAGCAGGACCTGGCCTCGCGCAAGCTCGACGACCAGGAGCGCCGCGAGGCAAGGGCGCAACTCGACCGGATCGAGGAGGAGGTCGTCCAGACCAAGTTCCCGCTCGATTTCACCGACCGGGTCTACACGCTGCGCCAGCACGTGGACTACGTGCGGGCGCAGCTGCGGCGGCAGAGCGAGCCGGACGCGAAGGACTGAATCGGACTTGTCCTGGAGAAGATTGGGACGCTTCTCGCAGACCTGCAGGGGCTGCCTTCATAGACTGCCGAGCGCCTCAGAGGCTGGCCCTCGGCCTGTGCCTTCCCTGCATTTCGTCTCCTCCAGTTCAATGATCCTCACTCGACTTCCGCCTGCCGCCGCCATGGCCGCGCTCCTCGCACTGGCCGGCTGCCAGACCACCGACATGCAGATGGGCAGCCAGTCGGCCAAGACCGTGGCCACCGGTAGCGCCGCGGGCGGCAGCAGCAGCGGTGCCAACAGCCAGCTCCAGCGCTGCGACTCGCCGCTGGGCACGGTCTCGCTGGTCGAGAACCAGTCGGCCGGTTGGTACACCATCCTGCGCGACGAGTACAAGCTCCCGCCCACCGCCACCCTGCTGCGCCTGCTGGTACAGCAGTCGAACTGCTTCGTGGTGGTCGAGCGCGGCGGCGCCGGCATGGCGGCCATGGGCCGCGAACGCGCGCTGATGGAAGGCGGCGACATGCGCGGCGGCAGCAATTTCGGCAAAGGCCAGATGGTGGCCTCCGACTACGGCCTCTCGCCCGAGGTCATCTTCAACAACAACGATGCCGGCGGCGCCGGCGCCGCGATCGGCGGCCTGGTCGGCGGTCGCTACTCCGGCTTGATCGGGGCCATCGGCGGCAGCCTGAAGACCAAGGAAGCCTCCACCCTGCTGACCTTGATCGACAACCGCTCGGGCGTGCAGATCGCGGCCTCCGAAGGCAGCGCATCGAAGACCGATTTCGGCGGCTTCGGTGCCCTCGGCGGCATGAGCGGTGCCGGCGGCCTCGGCGGCTACACCCGGACCGCCGAAGGCAAGGTGATCGCGGCCGCCTTCATGGACGCCTTCAACCAGATGGTCGTCTCGCTGCGCGACTACAAGGCGCAGACCGTGCAGGGACAGGGCCTGGGCGGCGGCGGCCGGCTGGGCGTCGACGGCGCGGCCGCCCCTTCGCAGACATCGGCACCGGGCGTCAGGCGCCGCAGCAGGTAACCCAGCCCCGCGCGGCCCCGCTTCACAGCAGGCGAGAGATTTCCCGCGCCGCGGCCAGCAGGACCGGCAGCATGCTGTCCTGCATCACCTTGGCGCTGGTCCGGTTGGCCTGGCCGCTGATGTTGAGCGCCGCCACGGTGCGGCCGGCGCGATCGACGATCGGCGCGGCGATCGAGATCAGCCCTTCCTCCAGCTCCTGGTTCACCAGGCACCAGCCCTGCCGCCGCGCCTGCGCCACCTTGGCGAGCAGCGCGCCCACATCGGTCACCGTGTGCTTGGTGAAGGCTTCGCGCGGCGAGGCCTCGAGCCGCGCACGCCGTTCGTCTTCGTCGAGGTCGGCCAGCAGCAGCCGTCCCATCGAGGTGCAGAAGGCCGGCAGCCGCGAGCCGACGCCCAGGCTGATGCGCATGATCTTGTGGGTCGGCACCCGCATCACGTAGACGATGTCGGTGGCGTCCAGCACCGCCGCCGAACACGATTCCTGCACCTGCTGCACCAGCGCCTCCATCACCGGCTCGGCGCGGTTCCAGATCGGCATCGACGACAGGTAGGCAAAGCCCAGATCGAGGATTCGCGGCGTCAGCGCGAACAGCTTGCCGTCGCTCGCCACATAGCCGAGCGTCTGCAAGGTCAGCAGGATGCGGCGCGCGCCGGCCCGCGTCAGCCCGGTGGCGGCCGCCACCTCGCTCAGCGTCTGCCGCGGCGCGCCGGCGCTGAAGGATCGGATCACCTGCAGGCCGCGGGCAAAGGACTGCACGTAGCTGTCCCCGGGGGCCGGGACGGAGGGGGATTGCTGCTGTGTTGCCATGCGGGGTGGATTTCTCTAGAATTCATTATACGAACAGATGTTCGACATACGAACAATTTTGACGACCATCGAAGTCATTCCGGTGGCCGGGTTCGTTCTTCTTCCACTCCGGAGACAGATTCCATGATCGACAAGATCGCACGCTCGGTCGCCGACGCCATGGCCGGCATTCAGGACGGCGCCACGGTGCTGATCGGCGGCTTCGGCACCGCCGGCATTCCGAACGAACTGATCGACGGCCTGATCGAGCAGGGCGCCACCGACCTCACGGTGGTCAACAACAACGCGGGCAACGGCGAGACCGGCCTGGCGGCGCTGCTCAAGGCCGGCCGGGTGCGCAAGATCATCTGCAGCTTTCCGCGCCAGGCCGACAGCCAGGTGTTCGACGGCCTGTACCGGTCCGGCAAGATCGAACTCGAACTGGTGCCGCAGGGCAACCTGGCCGAGCGCATCCGGGCCGCCGGCGCGGGCATCGGCGCCTTCTTCTGCCCGACCGGCTTCGGCACCGAGCTGGCCGGCGACCGCGAGACCCGCGTGATCGACGGCAAGCACCATGTGCTCGAATACCCGATCCGCGGCGACGTGGCGCTGATCAAGGCCGAGCAGGGCGACCGCTGGGGCAACCTGGTCTACCGCAAGGCGGCGCGCAACTTCGGCCCGGTGATGGCGATGGCCGCGGCGCGCACCATCGCGACGGTGCACGAGATCGTCGAACTCGGCGCGCTCGACCCGGAGCACATCGTCACGCCGGGCATCTTCGTCCACCAGGTCGTCAAGATCGACCGCGTCGCCACCGAGGCCGGCGGCTTCAGGAAGGCAGCATGACCATGACCACCTACACCCGCCGCACCAAGGACCAGCTGGCCGCGCGCGTGGCCCAGGACATCTTCGACGGCGCGGTCGTCAACCTCGGCATCGGCCAGCCGACCCTGGTCGCGAACCACCTGCCGGCCGGCCGCGAGGTCATCCTGCACAGCGAGAACGGCATCCTCGGCATGGGCCCGGCACCGGCCGCCGGCGCCGAGGACTACGACCTGATCAACGCCGGCAAGCAGCCGGTCACGCTGCTCGCCGGCGGCGCCTTCTTCCACCATGCCGACAGCTTCGCGATGATGCGCGGCGGCCACCTCGACATCTGCGTGCTCGGCGCCTTCCAGGTCTCGGCCACCGGCGACCTGGCCAACTGGAGCACCGGCGAGGAGGGCGCGATCCCCGCGGTCGGCGGTGCCATGGACCTGGCCATCGGCGCCCGCCAGACCTGGGTCATGATGGACCTGCTCACCAAGAAGGGCGAGAGCAAGGTCGTCGCCCAGTGCAGCTATCCGCTGACCGGCCTCGGCTGCGTGAAACGGGTCTATTCCGACCTTGCTACGCTCGAATGCACGCCCGCCGGCCTGCGGCTGATCGACAAGGTCGACGGCCTCGGCCACGCGGAACTCGAAGAACTGGTCGGCCTGCCGATCGCCATCTGAACCCACTGCGGAGACATCACCATGAGCCAGCAAGCCTTCATCTGCGACGCCGTTCGCACCCCCTTCGGCCGCTACGGCGGCGCCCTCTCGAGCGTGCGAACCGACGACCTCGGCGCGGTGCCGCTCAAGGCCCTGATGGAACGCAACAAGAACGTCGACTGGCAGGCGGTCAGCGACGTGCTCTACGGCTGCGCCAACCAGGCCGGCGAGGACAACCGCAACGTCGCGCGCATGGCCGCGCTGCTGGCCGGCCTGCCGATCGAGGTCGGCGGCGGCACCATCAACCGCCTGTGCGGCTCGGGCCTCGATGCCGTGGGCACGGCGGCGCGTGCCATCAAGGCAGGCGAGTCCGGCCTGATGATCGCCGGCGGCGTCGAGAGCATGAGCCGCGCGCCCTTCGTGATGCCCAAGGCCGAAAGCGCCTTCAGCCGCAACAACGCGGTCTACGACACCACCATCGGCTGGCGCTTCGTCAACAAGCTCATGAAGGCGCAGTACGGCGTCGACTCGATGCCCGAGACCGCCGAGAACGTCGCCACCGACTACAAGATCGAGCGCGAGGCGCAAGACCGCATGGCGCTGGCGTCGCAGCAGCGCGCCGTGGCGGCCCAGAAGTCGGGCTTCTTCGACAGCGAGATCGTGCCGGTCAGCGTGGCGCAGAAGAAGGGCGACCCGGTCATCGTCAACAAGGACGAGCATCCGCGCGAGACCAGCCTCGAGGCGCTGGCCAAGCTCAAGGGCGTGGTGCGCCCCGACGGCACCGTCACCGCCGGCAATGCCAGCGGCGTCAACGACGGTGCGGTGGCGCTGCTGCTGGCGGATGAAGCCAGCGCCGCCAAGCACGGCCTGACGCCGCGCGCCCGCGTGGTCGGCATGGCGACCGCCGGCGTGGCGCCGCGCATCATGGGCATCGGCCCGGCGCCGGCGACGCAGAAGGTGCTGCAGCTCACCGGCCTGAAGCTCGACCAGATCGACGTCATCGAGCTCAACGAGGCCTTCGCCGCCCAGGGACTGGCCGTGCTGCGCCTGCTCGGGCTCAAGGACGACGACGCGCGCGTCAACATCAACGGCGGCGCGATCGCACTGGGCCATCCGCTGGGCGCCAGCGGTGCGCGCCTGGCCACCACCGCGATCAACCAGCTGCACAAGAGCGGCGGCCGCTATGCGCTGTGCACGATGTGCATCGGCGTCGGCCAGGGCATCGCGCTGATTCTCGAACGCGTCTGAGCGCGTTCGCCTCCGGGGCCGCCCTCGCGCGGCCCGCATTGAAAGTTCTGGAAGCAAGATGAGTCAACAAGAAGCCGCCCTGGTCACGGGCGGCAGCTCCGGCATTGGCCGGGCCACCTGCGAGGCACTGCTCGCACAAGGACGCACGGTCGTCAATCTCGACTACAAGAAGCCCGACTGGGGCCACGAGCGTCTCGTGTCCTTCCAGGCCGACCTGACGCAGGAAGCGCAGACGCAGGCGGTGGCGCACGAAATCACGTCGGCCTATGCCGTGACGGCGCTGGTCAACAACGCGGGCGCGACGCGGCCCGGCACGATCGACACGGCCTCCATGGCCGACCTCGACTACGTCGTCGGCCTGCACTTCAAGGCCAGCATGATCCTGATCCAGGCGGCGCTGCCGGCGCTGCGCGCCTCGGGCCGGGGCCGGATCGTGAACGTGTCGTCGCGTGCGGCGCTGGGCAAGCCCGAGCGCATCGTCTACTCGGCCACCAAGGCCGGCATGATCGGCCTCACGCGCACGCTCGCCATGGAGCTTGGCGGCGACGGCATCACGGTCAATGCGGTGGCGCCCGGTCCGATCGCGACCGAGCTGTTCCGCCAGAGCAACCCCGAAGGCGCACCGCAGACCCGCCGCATCATCGACAGCATCGTCGTGAAGCGGCTCGGCACCGCGGACGACGTGGCCCGCGCCACGATGTTCTTCCTGTCGCCCGACAACGGATTCGTCACCGGCCAGGTGCTGTACGTGTGCGGCGGCACCACGCTGGGCGTCGCACCGGTCTGATCCGGACGCCGTCCCTCTCGATTCTTCTTTTTCCCAGTTCTCCAAGGTTCCCCATGTCCCGTTTCCCTTCCGACGCCGCGCTCAAGCGCCGCAGCTTCGCCATGGCCGCCGCGGCCACCGCCGTCCTGGCGCTGTCGCCTCTGGCCGCCAGCGCCCAGGCCGCGTTCCCCAGCAAGCCCATCACGATCATCGTGCCGTTCTCGGCCGGTGGCACCACCGACATCCTGGCCCGCGTGGTCGGCCTGTACATGAGCCGCGATCTCGGCCAGCCGGTCGTGGTGGACAACCGGGCCGGCGCCGGCGGCAACATCGGCGGCCAGGCGGCGGCACGCTCGCCGGCCGACGGCTACACGCTGTTCATGGGCACCGTGGGCACGCACGCGATCAACCAAAGCCTCTACAAGAAGATGCCCTTCGATCCGATCAAGGACTTCGCGCCGCTCACGCGCGTGGCCATGGTGCCGAACCTGCTGGTGGCCAATCCGTCACAGCCCTTCAAGAACGTGAAGGAAATGATCGCCTACGCCAAGGCCAACCCGGGCAAGATCAACTTCGGTTCGTCGGGCAACGGCAGCTCCATCCACCTGTCGGGCGAGCTCTTCAAGCAGATGGCCGGCGTCGACATGCAGCACGTGCCGTACCGCGGCAGCGCGCCCGCGGTGTCGGATCTGCTCGGCGGCCAGATCGCGATCATGTTCGACAACATGCCTTCGGCCATTCCGCACGTGAAGGGCGGCAAGCTGCGCGCCCTGGCCGTGACCACGGCCAAGCGCTCGCCGGCGCTGCCCGACGTGCCGACCATCGCCGAAGCCGGCGTGCCGGGCTACGAAGCCACCTCGTGGTTCGGCCTGCTGGCCCCCGCGGGCACGCCTGCGCCGGTGGTCGCCAAGCTCAATGCGTCCATCCTCAAGGCACTGGCCGATCCGGAAGTGAAGAAGAAGCTGGCCGAGCAGGGCGCCGAGCCCCATGGCGAGAAGCCGGAGCAGTTCGCGGCCTTCATCGAGAGCGAGACGCTCAAGTGGGGCAAGGTCGTGAAGGAATCGGGCGCCAGCCTCGATTAGGGCCTGTTCGCACTACTAAGCCTGCCAGACGAGTGTCGCGGCGGCGAGGTCTTCCAGCGCGCTGCCGACGGCCTTGAAGACGGTGCGCTCGGCGGCCGCGCGGCGTCCCTGCCGCTCACCCCGGCACAGCTGCGCCAGCGTGCCCTGGATGGTCGCCAGCGACACCGCGCCGGCGGCGATGGCGTCGAGCAGGTCGCCGGCCTTGGTCGGGGCCTCGTCGGTGTCGACGTAGACGCGGGCGCCGGCAAAGCAGGCCGCATCGGCCTCTTTCATCGCCGGCGTGAAGCTGCCGATCAGGTCGAGATGGCTGCCCGGCGCCAGCCATTCGCCGCGCACCAGCGGCGCGGTCGCGAGCGTCGCGCAGCTGACGATGTCGGCGGCCGCCACGGCCGCCGCGAGATCGTCGACCGGCTGCGCGTCCCAGCCCGCTTGGCGCCATTCCGCGGCCAGGGCCTGCGCGCCTTCGGGGCGGTGGTTCCATACCCGGACTTCGCGGATCGGCCGCACGCTCGCGTGGGCCGCCGGCAGCAGGCGCGCCACCCGGCCGGTGCCCAGCACCAGCAGCCTCGAAGCCTCCTCGCGGGCGAGAAAGGCCGCGCCCAGCGCCGAGGCGGCCGCGGTCCGGTGGGCGGTGATCTCGTTGCCGTCGAGCTGCGCCAGCGGCACGCCCGTGTGGGCGTCGTAGAGCACGTAGGTCGCGTGCAGCCCCGGCAGGCCGCGCGTGCCGTTGCCCGGAAAGATGTTGATCGTCTTGATGCCGAGGAAGCCGGCCTCGCTCCAGGCCGGCATGATCAGCACGGTGCCGCGGTCGTCGCCCGCGGCGACCTGATGCACATGGCGCGGCGGCACCGTCGCTTCGCTGGCGAAGGCCTGGTGCAGGGCCGGCACCAGGCGCGCGAAGTCGAGTTGGCGGCGGGTCTGGTCGGCGTCGAGGATCTTCATGGCGGGCGTCGGGAGCTTGCTGCGTGGACAATGTAGCGCTCACGCACCCGACTCTCCCCCTCGACTTGAATTTCCCGATCATCACCGACCCGCAGTTCTATGCGGTCGCCGTCCCCGGCGTGCTGCTGCTCGGCGTCAGCAAGAGCGGCTTCGGCGCCGGCTTCGGCTCCCTCGCAGTCCCCTTCATGGCGCTGGTGGTCACCGTGCCGCAGGCCGCCGCCATCCTGATGCCGGTGCTGCTGCTGATGGACCTGCTGGGCCTGGCGGCCTTCCGCCGCGACTTCGATCCGCGGCTGCTGCGCTTCCTCATTCCGTGCGGGCTGCTGGGGACCGTGATCGGGGCCTTGCTCTTCAAGGCGCTGCCGGCGCACACGGTGGCGGGCATCGTCGGCGTCTTCACGCTGCTGTTCCTGGCCCAGCGCCTGCTGTTCCCGCCGCGCCCGAACGATCCCATGCCTTCGAAGCTGGGCGGCGCGCTGCTGAGCACCATCAGCGGCTTCACCAGCTTCATCGCCCATGCCGGCGGCCCGCCGGTCAACGCCTACGTGATTCCGCTGCGGCTCACGCCGGTGGTCTACACGGCGACGATGGCCTACTTCTTCTTCGTCGTGAACCTGAGCAAATGGGTGCCCTATGCCTGGCTGGGCCTGCTCGACTGGCGCAACATGGCGACCTCGGTGGTGCTGCTGCCGATCGCGCCGCTGGGCGTGTGGGTGGGCATTCGCATCGCGCGCCGCATCGATCCGGTCTGGTTCTACCGCTTCGTCTACCTCGGCATGCTGCTGACGGGCCTCAAGCTCAGCTGGGATGGCTTCCTGGCCTGATGTAAGGCAAACCTCTACGATTGCCGACCCCGCGCGCGATGGGCAGAATTTCGGCATGTCCGAACCGTCGACCGCACCCGGCACCCTGCAGGACGAGGAACTCCAGAGCCTCGCGACCGAGTGGCGCATGCGTGCGATGCAGGGCGACCAGCTGGCGCATCGCATGGCCCGGGCCCTCGAAGCCGAGCAGCGCCGCCGGATCCGCGATTCAGGCCTGCAGATCCTGGTGCCCGAGGCCTCGCGCGCCACGGCGCCCTGGTGGAAGTTCTGGTGATCTGCCGCAGCTGTCCCGCAAAGTTCAGTGATAGATTTTCTGCAGCAGCCTGATCAGCGTCTCGCGCTCGCGCTGCGTGAGGCGGGCGCTGGTGTCGGCCTCGAGCTGCATCACGGTCTGTTCGGCCTCGCGCACCAGCTGTTCGCCGGCCGGCGTCAGGTGCAGGCCGATCGCACGGCCGTCGTGCGGATGCGGCCGGCGTTCGATCAGGCCGCGGCTGTCCATCGAGGCGATCAGGCTCACCAGATTGGGCGGCAGGATGTCGAGCGTCGAGCACAGCTGGCGGGAAGTCGCGCCAGGGTTGTGCGCCAGCAGCGACAGCACCGAGAAATCGACCTGCTTGAGTCCGTAGGGCGCCATGCGTTCGGCGAAGACCTCGGTCACGACCAGCCAGGCGCGACGTGCGTTGTAGCCGACGAAGGTCTCCAGCACGCGGGTGTCGAGGCGGTCGGGGCGCGGTGCCGGGCCGTGCGTGACGGAAGGGGTTTTCTTGCGCGAAACTGCCATGGTGCAAGCGTAACCGGCTTGGCGGCCTGCGTCCTGCCGATCAGGCCGGCGCGCGCTGCGCGGTGACGGCTTCGCAGGCCCGCTTGACGATGCCGAGCCGCATCTCGAACTCGGGCAGCACCCAGCGGCGGAAGGCCGCCTCGGGCGCCGCCCAGCGGGCGTCCTGAGGCGCTTCCCGGCCGATCCGGGCCCAGGCCCATGCCAGCAGCGCGATCATCACCACGCGCAGGTAGTCGTCCGCCACCTCGTAGGGCAAGGCCGGCTCGGCCGCCGCGGCCATCGCCAGCGTGGTCGTGAGGTAGCGCAGCTGTGCCAGCCGCCGCTGCGCGTCGGCGTCGATGTCGCGCGAGGCCTCGAGCTCGTCGCGCACCTCGACCAGCAGGGCCGACATGCCGGCGCCGCCGTCGGCCAGCACCTTGCGCACCAGCAGGTCGATCGCCTGGATCTCGTTGGTGCCCTCGTAGATCATGGTCACGCGCGCATCGCGCACCACCTGCTCGATGCCCCATTCGCGCACGTAGCCATGGCCGCCGAACACCTGCAGGCATTCGCTGGCGCCATGGAAGGCCTGCTGCGTGCAGGCCGCCTTGAGCACCGGTGTGACCAGCGCGCACCAGCGCTGCGCCCGCTCGCGGGCCTTGGGGTCGGCGTCGTGGCGTGCGACGTCGAGCTGGACCGCGGTCCGGTAGGCGATCAGCCGGGCACCGTCGATCCAGGCGCGCTGGGTGTCGAGGATGCGGCGGATCGCCGGATGCTCGGCCACCAGGTCGGCGGCCTCGCTGCCGCGGCTGGCGGGGGCCGGGCCGGGCGCCCGCATCTGGCGGCGTTCGTGGGCATAGGCGTCGGCCTTCTGCCAGGCGGCGTCGAGCAGGCCGAGGCCCTGCAGCGCGACGTGCAGCCGGGCCGCGTTCATCATCACGAACATCGCTGCCAGCCCGCGGTTCGGCTCGCCGATCAGCCAGCCGGTGGCATCGTCGAAGCGCATCACGCAGGTCGAGCTGCCGTGCAGCCCCATCTTCTCTTCGATGCGCTCGCAGTGGACCGCATTGCGCGCGCCGTCGGGCAGCCGCTTGGGCACCAGCACCAGCGACAGCCCCTTGGGGCCGGCCGGTGCGTCGGGCAGGCGGCACAGCACCAGGTGGACGATGTTGTCCGTCAGGTCGTGCTCGCCGCCCGAGATGAAGACCTTGCCGCCGGCGACGCGGAAGCTGCCGTCGGCCTGCGCCGTGGCGCGGGTGCGCACCTGGCCCAGGTCGCTGCCGGCGTGGGCTTCGGTCAGGCACATGGTGGCCAGCCACTCGCCGGTGGCGATCTTCGACAGGTAGCGTTGCTTGAGTTCGTCGCTGCCGTGGTGCCGGAGGCATTCGTAGGCGCCGTGCAGCAGACCGGGCGCCATCGTGAGCCCATGGTTGGCGGCACTGAGCCATTCGTACAGCACCGCCTCGAGCACCGCGGGCAGGCCCTGGCCGCCATCCTCGGGCGCTGCCGACAGGGCGGGCCAGCCGCCGTCGACGAAGGCCCGGTAAGCGTCGCGGAAGCCCGGCGGCGCGAGCACCTCGCCATTCACGAAGCGGCAGCCGATCTCGTCGCCGTCGCGGTTCGGCGGCGCGATCACTTCGGCCACGAACTTGCCGGCCTCGTCGAGCACCTGGGCCTGCAGCGCATCGTCGACCTCCGCGAACGGTGCCAGGGCGCCCAAGCGCGCAGGTGCGCCGAGGACGGTGTTCAGCAGGAAGCGGACGTCGTCGGGGCGGGGGCTGTAGGTCGTCATCGCGGGGATCTCAAGGCGCGCGGCAGGCGAAGCTGGCCGCGGATTCGGTGTCGCCGCCGGTGTAGACAGCGACCTGCGGGTAGGGGCACAGCGGACGCGTGCGCCGGGCCGACCAGCTGGTCGGTACTTCGGGGTTGACGCTCGGCGTGCCGGGGCCGCGCGCGCTCGCCACCACCGACTCGGGCGCCCGGCCTTGCTCGACCCAGTCGACCAGCGCGCTCAGCATGTCGAACTGGTCGGTGGCGGGGCCGCCCGCGCAGTGGTTCATGCCCGGGACCGGGAAGTAGCGCGCGAACGCCGCGGCGTCGCCGCCATGGGTCGACTGCAGCCGCTCGTACCAGGCGGCGGTGTCGTCGGACGAGAACACGGGGTCGCTGGTGCCGTGGTAGACGATCAGCTTGCCGCCGCGGTCGCGCAGGGCCGTCAGCTTCGCGGCGTCGGGCGGCGACATGAACGCCATCGCCGATTCGCGATAGACCGGATCGGTGGCGTCGATCAGCGGCGCATCCCGGTCCATGTCGAAGCCGAGCGCGAAGGCCAGCCCGCCGGGCCGCGTGGCCAGTGGCGCCGAGGTGAAGATGAAGCCCACCGCGCCCGGGTCCCGGGTCTGGGAGCTCGAGAACTTCCATTCGCGCCAGTTGCTGCCGCCGATTCCGGCGTCGAAAGGGAAGCTGCTGTAGATCGGCTTGCCGGCGCTGTTGCGGGCGCCCGTGAACACGTTGGCGAGCGCGCTCTTCTGCGCCGCCGTCAGGCATTGGCCGTCGCGCGCGCCGCTGCAGCTCGGCACGTCGCGCTGCAAGTCGAAGTGCGCCTGGCAGGCCTTGACGTCGGAAACGATGCCGTCCGCCAGGCCGTCGAGCGCGTCGCAGCGCGCCAGCACGCGGTCGGACACCAGCTGCAGTTCGGCCGGCGTGAAAGCGCTTTGAAGGTCCGGCAGGCCTGCGGGCGTGGCCGCGGTCGCCACCTTGGCGTACTGCTGGGCGCCATAGAGCTGCGCCACCGCGGCGCGCGGCAGGTTGTAGCCGGGGTCGCCCGCGAGGATGCCGTCGTACTGGCTGGACGCGCGTGCGGCGGCCACCATCGCGTGCCGGCCGCCGTTGGAGCAGCCGCCGAAATAGGATCTGTCGGGGCCGCGGCCGTAGGCCTGGGCGATCAGGTTCGTGGCCATCGGCGTGAGCTGCGCGACCGCGTTGTAGCCGTAGTCGAGCCGGGCCTGCGGATCGAGGCCGAAGGCGGGCCCGAGCGCGCCGGGATGGCCGGCATCGGAACTGATCACCGCGAAGCCCATCTGCAGGGCGTTGGTCACTGGCGCACCGCCGCCGATGCCGCCGACCGCCGGCACAACCACGCCGTCGAGGCCGCCGTTGGCCTGGTAGAAGAAGCGGCCGTTCCAGGCCACCGGCAGCCGCATCTCGAAGCCGATCGCGTAGCGCTTGCCGTCGACCGGTCCGATGCGCTCGTTCATGCGGCCCTGGACCAGGCAGTGGGCCGGAACCGGCACGCTGGCGTTGCCCAGCGCGACCGTGCCGGCCGGCACCGCCACGGCCTGGGTGTACAAGGTGCCGGGCGGCGCCGCGCTGGCCGCGAGCGCGCTGCATGACAGCAGCGTGCCGGGCCGGGCCGCGGCCAGCGGCGCGGTCGGCGCAGTCCGGCCGACACCGGCACAGGCGGCGAGCAGGGAAGCGCCGGCCAGCGCCACGGCGCCGAGCTGGAGATGGCTGCGTGAGGGGGTCTTCATCGTGTCTCCTGATTGCCGGTCGCTCAGGCCCGGGCCGCGCCCAGGTAGGTATCGATCACGCGCGAATCGCCGGCCAGCTGGCGGGCCTCGCCTTCGGCGCTGACGCTGCCCATCTCGAGCACGTAGCCGTGGTCGGCGACTTCGAGGGCCGCGCGCGCATTCTGCTCGACCAGCAGGATCGTCACGCCGGTGGCGCGCAGCGCGCTCACGGTGCGGAAGATCTCCTGCACCACCAGGGGCGCGAGCCCGAGGCTGGGCTCGTCGAGCATCAGCAGCGTGGGCCGCGACATCAGCGCCCGGCCGACCGCCAGCATCTGGCGCTCGCCGCCCGACAGCGTGCCGGCCAGCTGCGTCCGGCGTTCCTTCAGGCGCGGGAACAGCGTGTAGACCTGCTCGATCTGGTCGCGCCAATCGCGGTTGCGCAGCCGCACCTGCCGGAACGCGCCGAGCACCAGGTTGTCCTCGACCGGCATGGTGGCGAACAGCTCGCGCTTTTCGGGCACCAGCGCGATGCCGAGCATCACGCGCTCCTCGAGCGACAGGCCGCCGATCGGCTGGCCGCGGAACTCGATGCCGCCCTTGGCGGGCAGTACGCCCATCAGCGCATTGAGCAGGGTCGACTTGCCGGCGCCATTGGGGCCGATCACGGTCACGACGCTGCCTTCGCCCGCCTGCAGGTCGATGCCGTGCAGCACTTCGGCACGGCCGTAGCCGGCCCGCAGGTCGTGGATTCGGAGGAGGGGAGTGCTCATGTCAGTGTTCGGTCCCAAGGTAGGCGGCGCGCACCTTCGGGCTTTGCTGCACCTCGGCCGGCGTGCCCTCCATCAAATGGGTGCCGAATTCCATCACCACGATGTGGTCGCAGATGTCCATCACCAGGTCCATGTCGTGTTCGACCAGCAGGATGCTCATGCCCGATGCGCGCAGGCTGCGCAGCACGTCGGCGAGCGCCTGCTTTTCCTTGTGGCGCAGGCCGGCGGCCGGCTCGTCGAGCAGCAGCAGGGCCGGGTCGGCGCACAGGGCGCGCGCGATCTCCAGCAGCCGCTGCTGGCCCATCGCCAGGTTGCCGGCCAGCTCGTGCACCCAGTCGCCCATGCCCACGCGCTGCAGCTGGCGCTCGGCCTCGCGCAGCAGCTCGCGCTCCTCGGCGCGGTCGGTGTGGAGCATGGCGGCGATCGCACCCTTGCGGCCGCGCAGGTGGGCGCCGAGCGCGACGTTCTCGAGCACCGTCATGTCGGGCACCATCTTCACGTGCTGGAAGGTGCGCGAGACGCCGCGCTCGGCGATGGCACGCGACGACAGCCCGCCGATCGCCTCGCCGCGAAAGCGCACGGCGCCGCCGCTCAGGCCCAGCACGCCGGTGACCAGATTGAAGGTGGTCGACTTGCCGGCGCCGTTGGGCCCGATCAGGCCGACCACCTGGCCGGCCCGGGTCTGGAAGCTGATGTCGTTGACCGCCACCAGGCCGCCGAAGGTCTTGCGGATCGCCTGCACGTCGAGCACCACCTCGCCGGCGGCCGGCTTGGCGCGCGCCGGGAGGTCGGGCGCATCGCGCCAGTCGACCGGGCGCTGCGGGCGCGGCAGCCGGCGGTCGATGAAGTCCCACAGGCCGTCGGGCAGGTACTTGAGCACCAGCACGATCAGGATGCCGAAGACGATCAGCTCGTAGCTGCCGCTGGTGCCGATCAGCTTGGGCAGCAGCACCTGCAGCTGGTCTTCGAGCAGCTTGACCACGCCGGCGCCGGCGATCGCGCCCCACACGTGGGCCGCGCCCCCGAGCACCGCCATGAACAGGTACTCGATGCCCATCTTGAGGCCGAAGGGCGAGGGGTTCACGGTGCGCTGGAAATGCGCGAACAGCCAGCCCGAGAGCGACGCCAGCAGCGCCGCCAGCACGAAGATGCCGACCTTGAAGCGCAGCGTGTTCACGCCCATCGCCTCGGCCATCTGCGAGCCGCCCGCGAGCGACCGGATGGCCCGGCCGCTGCGCGAATCGAGCAGGCGGATCACCGCGAGGCAGGCGAGCAGCGAGAAAGTCCAGACCACCGCATAGAACACCCGCTGCTGGCCGACCTCGAGGCCGAAGAGCGTAAGTCCCTTGACGCCCAGGATGCCGTCGTACTTGCCCAGCGCCTCGAGGTTGCCCATCAGGTAGTAGAGCGCCAGCGCCCAGGCGATGGTGGCGAGCGGCAGGTAGTGTCCCGACATGCGCAGCGTGATGCCGCCGATGACCGCGGCGCTGAGGCCGGTCAGCGCCAGGCCGACGAACAAGGTGAGCCATGGCGAGAGGCCGAAGTTCACGCTCAGGTAGGCGGTGGTGTAGGCGCCGATGCCCACGAACGCCGCCTGGCCGAAGGAGGTCAGCCCGCCGACGCCGGTGAGCAGCACCAGTCCCAGCACCGGCAGCGTGTAGATGCCGATGTAGTTGAGCTGGATGATCCAGAAGTTGGGCAGCGGCAGCAGCGGCAGCGCGATGAGCACCGCCACCAGCGCCAGCGGGCCCCAGGTGCGCAGGCGGCTCTTCGCGGGCGGCTTGGCCGCTGGAGGATTCAAGGTGGCTTCCATGTCAGTGCTCCTCGTCCGAGTGGGCGCTGGTCAGCGAGCGCCACAGCAGCACCGGCAGGATGATGGTGAACACGATCACCTCCTTGAACGAGCTGGCCCAGAACGAGCCGAAGGACTCGATCACGCCGACCGCCAGCGCGCCGAACAGCGCGCCCGGATAGCTCGCGAGGCCGCCGATCACGCCGGCAACGAAGCCCTTGAGGCCGATCAGGAAGCCGGAGTCGTAGAAGATCGTGGTGGTCGGCCCGATCAAGAGGCCCGACAGCGCGCCGATCAGCGCCGCCATCGCGAAGGTGAGCTGCCCCGCCGCCTGCGTGGAGATGCCCATCAGCCGCGCGCCCAGCCGGTTCACGGCCGTCGCGCGCAGTGCCTTGCCGTAGAGGGTGCGCTCGAAGTAGAGCCACAGCATCACGATCAGCGCCGCCGAGGCGAGGAAGATGATCACGGCCTGCCCGTTGACGTTCAGCGGGCCGACCGCAAAGCGGTCGTCCCAGAACGACGGGTTGCGAAAGCCCTCGGCACCGAAGAACAGCAGGCCCAGCCCGGTCATCGCGAAATGCACACCGACCGAGACGATCAGCAGCACCAGCGAACTGGCGCCGGCGAGCGACTGGTAGGCGACGCGGTAGACCAGCGGCCCGAAGGCCGTGACGATGCACAGCGTGAGGAAGGCCTGGACCGCCAGCGGCAGGTTGCGCGGCGCCGCCCACGCCGACACGGCGCAGACCACTGCCGGTAGCACAAACATGCGCGCGGCGGCCACCAGGGCCGGCGCAGCCCGGCCGCGGTGGCGCCAGGTGCTCACCAGTTCCATGAGCGCCGCCACGGCGGCGAGGATCAGCAGCAGCCAGACCGTGCCGGGCACCTTGCCGGTCTGGAAGATGGCGAGCGTGAGCGCGCCATAGGCGACGAACTCGCCCTGCGGAATGAAGATGACGCGGGTGACCGTGAACACGAGCACGATACCCATGCCCAGCAGCGCGTAGATCGCCCCGTTCGTGAGTCCGTCCAGCGTCAGGATGCTGGCGATTGAAAAATCCATGGCGGGGCTTCGGCGCTGGGTGCGCGTTTACTGCGGCTGCTCGACCTTGAACTGGCCGCCCACGACCTTCAGCATGACGCCGGTCTCGTTGGTGTAGCCCCAGTGGTTGTCGGGCGTCCAGTTCAACACACCGTGCGCGAGCACAGTGCGGCCCATGGTCTCCATCGCGTCGCGCAGCGCCGCACGGAATTCCGGCGTGCCGGGCTTGCCCTTCTTGAGGGCGATCGGCACCGCCTTCTCGAGCACCGTCAGCGCATCGGCGCCGTGGCCGGCGAACTGGTTGCGCGAGCCCGGGCCATAGGCCTTCTCGTACTGCTGCACGAAGTCGACCGCCGCCTTCTTCGACGGGTGAGCGTCGGGCAGCTGCTCGGCCACGGTGGCCGGGCCGGAGACGACGAAGGTGCCTTCGGCGTCCTTGCCGGCGGTGCGCATCAGGTCTTGCGTGGCGGCGGCGTGCGTCTGGTAGACCTTGCCCTTGAAGCCGCGCTCCATCACCGCCTTCTGCGGCATGCCGGCGCCGCTGCCCGAGGCGACGATCAGGATCGCGTCGGGGTTGGCCGAGGTGAGCTTGAGCACCTGGGCGGTGACGCTGGTGTCGGCGCGGCCGAAGCGCTCGGTGGCGACGACCTTCATGCCGTTCTTCTCGGCCTCGGCGGTCAGCGCCTTGAGCCAGAGTTCGCCGTAGGCGTCGGTGTAGCCGAGGAAGCCGATGGTCTTGACCTTCTGCGACTTCATGTGCTGGACCACGGCGTAGGCCATGACGTCGTTGGACTGCGGCAGCCGGAAGGTCCACTTGTCCTTGCCCGGCGGCAGCCCGGCCGGCGAGGCGGCGAGCTGCACGGTGCCCGATTCCGCGGCCACGTCGGCCATCGGGATCGCGACCGGCGTCGCGGCCGAGCCGATGATGACGTCGACCTTGTCCTCGGTCACCAGGCGCTGCGTGTCCTTGACGCCCGTGGTCGGGTCGGTGGCATCGTCGAGCACCACGACCTTGAGGTTCTCGCCGGCGATGGTCTTGGGCCACAGCGCGATCTGGTTCTTGACCGGGATGCCCAGGCCCGAGGCCGGGCCGGTCAGCGGCAGCACGACGCCGACCGTGAGGTCGGCATGGGCGGCGCCGAAGAGGCCGGCGGCCAAGGCGGCGGCGAGGATGCTTTTCTTGATGTTCATGATGTCTCCTGGAGGGGCGAACGAAGAAACGGGGTGGCGGCCGGCTCAGCGCGGCGCCATGCGCAGGGCGCCGTCGAGGCGGATCACCTCGCCGTTGAGGTGACCGTTGGTGACGATGTGGCAGGCCAGCGCGGCGAACTCAGCCGGATCGCCCAGCCGCGGCGGGAACGGGATCGAGGCGGCCAGCGACTGCTGGATCGGCTCCGGCAGGGTCTTCAGCAGCGGCGTCGCGAACAGGCCCGGCGCGATCGTGCAGACGCGGATGCCGTGCTGCGCGAGGTCGCGCGCCATCGGTAGCGTCATGCCCACCAGCCCGCCCTTCGAGGCGCTGTAGGCCTGCTGGCCGACCTGGCCGTCGAAGGCCGCGACCGAGGCGGTGAACAACATCACGCCGCGCTCGCCGCCTTCGTTCGGGTCCAGCCTGGCGCAGCGCGCCGCATAGAGGCGGCTGACGTTGTAGGCACCGATCAGGTTGATGTTGACCACCCGCACGAAGTCCTCGAGCGGCGCGGCGCTGCCGTCCTTGCCGACGATCCGCTTGGCGCTGCCGATGCCGGCCACGTTCATGAGGATGCGGGCCGCACCGTGCGCGGCCTCGGCCTTGTCGAGCGCGGCGTTGACGCTGTCGGTGTCGGTGATGTCGCAGACGCAGGCGACGCCGCCGATGTCGGCGGCGACCTTCTCCGCCAGGCCGGCATTGACGTCGAGCACCGCGACCTTGGCGCCGAGCCGCGCGAGCTCGCGCGCCGTGGCTTCGCCGAGGCCGGATGCGCCGCCGGTCACGAGTGCGGCTTGTCCCTGGATGTTCATGGCGTGTCTCCTTGTGGTCTGACGGTTCAACGGGGTTTGAGAGTGAATGGCAGGGTGCCGTCATGCAGGGCCTCGGCCAGCGCCGCACGGTGCTTGAGCACGGCACGCTGGTTGATCGAGCCCTTGTCGGTCACTTCGCCCCTGTCGATCGAGGGCGGCTCGGAAACGATGTGGGCACGCGCGATGCGGTTGGCGCTGCCGGTGCTGACGGCGCCGAGCCGGTCGAGCAGCTGCTGCAGCCAGGCTTGCACCGGCGCACTCTCGACCACCTGCTGCAGGCTCGCGTCGGGCGCCAGGCCGGCCAGCGTCCGGATGGCCGGGGTCGGGAAGATCAGCGCGCCGACTTCCTTCAGGTTGATGCCGGTCAGCACCGCGTCGTGCACGTAGGGCGCGCCGGCGGTGTTGATCTTCGCGCGCAGCGGGCCGACGCTCACGAAGGTGCCGGTGGCGAGCTTGAAGTCCTCGGCGATGCGGCCGTCGAAGCGCAGGCCGCGGTGGATGTCGGCGTCGTCGATCCAGCGCACGGCATCGCCGGTGCACAGGAAGCCTTCTTCGTCGAAGGCCTCGCGCGTGGCTTCCGACGAGCGCCAGTAGCCCGGCGTGACGTTGGGGCCGCGGTAGCGCACCTCGACCTTGCCGTCGACATCGATCAGCTTGAGCGTCATGCCGGGCGTCGGCACGCCGACGTCGCCGGCGCGCACGTCCGGGCTGTTGATGAACATCGCCGAGGGGCCCGACTCGGTCATGCCGAGGCCGGTCGCCATCACGATGCGCTCGCCGATCTCGGCTTCCTGGATCTGGTGCAGCAGGTCCCAGATCGGCTGCGCCAGCGCGGCGCCGGAGTAGAAGAACATGCGCACCCGCGAGAGCAGCGTCCGGCGCAGCTGCGCATCGGTCTGCATCGCTTGCGCGATGGCCTCGAAGCCGGTCGGCACGTTGAAGTAGACGGTCGGCGCGATCTCGCGCAGGTTGCGCAGCGTCTCCGCCATGCCCGCCGGCGTCGGCTTGCCGTCGTCGATGTAGAGCGTGCCGCCGTGGTAGATCGTGATGCCGACGTTGTGGTTGCTGCCGAAGGTGTGGTTCCACGGCAGCCAGTCGACCAGCACCGGCGGCTCCTCCGCGAGGGCCGGCATCGACTGCGCGATCTGCACCTGGTTGGCGCACCACATGCGCTGGGTGTTGACCACCGCCTTGGGCATCTTGGTCGAGCCCGAGGTGAACAGGAACTTGGTGATCGTGTCCGGCCCGGTGGCCGCCATGGCGGCGTCGACCGCGTGCGTGGCGGGCGTGGCGAGCAGGCTGTCGAAGGCGGTGAGGGCGCGGCCGGCCAGCTCGGGGGCGGCGGTGCCCGGGTCGCCGGCACCGCCGTGGCCGCGCTGCAGCACCACCTCGACATCGGCCGGGACCGCCGCCGCGATGGCGCGGCCGTAGCGTGCGCCGTCGCTCGCGAACACCAGCCCCGGGGTCAGCGTGTCGACGATGTGGCGCAGCTTCTCGTAGTCCTGGCTGACGGTCGAGTAGGCGGGCGAGGCCGGGCAGTAAGGAACGCCGGCGTAGATGCAGCCGAGCGCCAGCTGGGCATGCTCCAGGCTGTTCTCGCTCAGGATCATGACCGGCCGCTCGGCGTCCAGGCCGCGGTTCAGCAGCGCCTGGCCGATGCGGCGGGCGTCCTGCAGCGCCCGGGCGTAGCTCAGGTGCTGCCATTCGCCGGTGCTGCCGTCGGGAAGTTGCTCGCGGCGCGCCATGAAGCTGCGGTCGGGCTCGGTCTCGGCCCAGTGCATGAAGCGGTCGGTGATGCGTTCGGCGTAGGGGCCGAGCGGCTCGGCGGCCTCGAGGTAGCGCACGCCCGCCGCGCCCTCGCGCACGTTGACGCGGCGCACGCCGAAAGTCACGGGCCGATAGCGTGGCGTCTGGGTCGTCGGACGGGGGGCTTGCATGGGGAATTCCTCGGTGAGTCTCAGCTTTTCTGGACCTTGGCCGCCTTGCCGTCCAGGAAGGCGCGCACGCGCTCCTTGGCGTCGGGCGCGGCCTGCGCGATGCCGGCCATCAGCGCTTCGGTGAAGAAGCCGTGGTCGGCCGGCTGCTCGGCGATGCGCGGCAGCGCGTGCATCAGCGCGTAGTTGGTCAGCGGCGCGTTGGTCGCCACGCGCTTCGCGAGTTCCAGCGCCTTGTCGAAGGCCGTGCCTTCGGGCACCAGGTACTGGGCGAAGCCGGCGCGCTCGCCCTCCTCGGCGTTGTAGACCCGGCCGGTCATCATCATGTCGGTCATGCGGGCGGCGCCGATCAGCTTGGGAATGCGCACCGAGCCGCCGCCGCCGACGAAGATGCCGCGCGAGCCCTCGGGCAGCGCGTAGAAGGTGGTGCTGTCGGCCACCCGGATGTGGCAGGCGCTCGCCAGTTCGAGCCCGCCGCCGACCACCGCGCCGTGCAGCGCCGCCACCACCGGCACCGGGCCATGCTGCACCAGCTCGAGCGCCGCATGCCACATGCGCGAATGCCGCAGGCCCTGGCCGGCGTCGCGCTCCTTCAGTTCGGACAGGTCGAGGCCGGCGCAGAAATGCGGACCCTCGCCGTCGATCACCGCGGCACGCACCGTGGAGGGCAGCTTCTCGAAGGCGTCGCGCAGTGCCAGGATCAGGCCGTCGGACAGCGCATTGCGTTTGGCGCCCCGCGCGAGGCGGATGATGGCGATGTCGTCCTGGATGTCGAGGTGGAGGTCGTTGGAGGTCATGATTGCATTCCGGAGTACGATCGATTATGGTTATGAAAAATAATCAATTCAAGCCGCATGATGCTGTGTGGCGTAAGGATTTACCCTAGGCTTCAAACCGTTCGGAGACAACCCCCATGGACCACCAGAACCTGATCGCGATCGACACTCACACGCATGCCGAGGTGAGTTGCTGGAACCCCTTCGACAACTATGGCGAAGAGTACGACCGCGCCGCCGACAAATACTTCAAGTCGGGCCGCCGCCCGACCATCCAGGAAAGCATCGACTACTACCGCGAGCGCAAGATCGGGCTGGTGATGTTCATGGTCGATGCCGAGTCGAACATGGGTCGCCGCCGGATCCCGAACGAGGAGATCGCCGAGGCCGCGCAGAAGAACTCCGACATCATGATCGCCTTCGCCAGCATCGACCCGCACAAGGGCAAGATGGGTGCGCGCGAGGCCCGCCGGCTGATCGAGGAATACGGCGTCAAGGGCTTCAAGTTCCACCCGACGGTGCAGGGCTACCACCCCTACGACAAGATGGCCTGGCCGATCTACGAGGTGATTGCCGAGTACGCGCTGCCGGCCGTCTTCCACACCGGCCACAGCGGCATCGGCTCGGGCATGCGCTGCGGCGGCGGCCTGCGGCTGGAGTACAGCAACCCGATGCACCTGGACGACGTCGCGATCGACTTCCCCGACATGCAGATCGTGATGGCGCACCCGAGCTTCCCGTGGCAGGACGAGGCGCTCAGCGTCGCGACCCACAAGCCGAACGTCTGGATCGACCTCTCGGGCTGGAGCCCGAAGTATTTCCCGAAGCAGCTGGTGCAGTACGCCAACACGCTGCTCAAGGACCGGGTGCTGTTCGCCAGCGACTATCCGCTGATCACGCCCGACCGCTGGCTCAAGGACTTCGAGGACGCCGGCTTCAAGCCCGAGGTGATGCCGGGCATCCTCAAGGGCAACGCGGTGCGGCTGCTCAAGCTCGACCAGTAGGCCCCGGGTTCAGGGCAGGCGCTCTTCCTCGACCTTGTCGCGGTCCCAGTGGGCGCCGCTGCGCTGGCGCCGTTCCTCGCGCTCCCGCGCCATCTGCTCTTGGAACTGCTGGCGGCCCTTCTTGGCCACCGCGATCAGCTGGGCGCGGTCGCCCTTGTAGTGCGGGTAGGTCTCGAGCATCAGCTCGATGTTGCGGCGCCGGAAGCGCATCGCGTCTTCGCGCGCCTCGTGGGCCGGCCAGCCGATGGCCTCGAGCACCGAGCGGGCGCTGCGCAGCGACGACTCGAAGAGCTCGCGCTCGACGAACTCCACCTTGCGGTCGAGCAGCTGGTAGTAGTGCGTGACGTTGCGCGCCCGCACCACCAGCTTGGCCTGCGGAAAGTGCTTCTGCGCCAGGTCGACGATCTTGAGCGACTGCTCCATGTCGTCGACCGCGACCACCAGCACCTGGGCCGTGCCGGCGCCCGCGGTGCGCAGCAGGTCGAGCCGGGTGGCGTCGCCGTAGAACACCCGGATGCCGAATTCGCGCAGCGCCTCGATGGTGTCGGGGTCGTGGTCGAGCACCGTGATGCTCACGCTTTGCGAGTTCAGCAGCCGGCCGATGATCTGGCCATAGCGCCCGAAGCCGCAGATCACCACCTTGGCGTCCTGCTGCTCGGAGATCTCCTCCATCGTCGTTGGCTTGTGGGCGCCGAAGCGCGGCAGCACCCATTTGTCGATCGCCACCAGCAGCAGCGGCGAGACCAGCATCGAGAGCGCCACCGCGGCGATCAGGAACGAGGCCACGCCATGCGGCAGCACGTCGGGGCCGGCGGCCTGGAACACCACGAAGGCGAATTCGCCGCCCTGCGCCAGCAGCAGCGTGAACACCGGCCGCTGCTGGTAGGGCACCCCCATCGCCTTCGCCAGTGCGTAGATGACGACGAACTTGACCGCCAGGAAGGCGATCACCACCAGCGCCATCAGCGCCGGATGCTCCAGCAGCACGCCGAAATCGATGCTCATGCCGACCGCGATGAAGAACAGGCCGAGCAGGAGGCCCTTGAAAGGCTCGATGTCGGTCTCCAGCTCGCGCCGGTATTCGCTCTCCGCCAGCAGCACGCCGGCCAGGAAGGCGCCGAGCGCCATCGAGAGGCCGACGAACTGCATCAGCGCGGCGATCGCCACCACCAGCAGCAGCGAGGTGGCGGTGAAGATCTCGGGCGTGTTGCTGCGCGCGATCCAGCGCAGCAGGGGGCGCAAGGCGAGCCGGCCGCCGACCACGATGGCGGCGATCACGCCGACGATCTTCAGGCACTGGAAGGTGCGCTCCCAGCCGGTCATGTCTGGCGCAGCGGCCGAGCCGACCGCCAGCAGCGGCAGCAGCGCCAGGATCGGGATCGCCGCCACGTCCTGGAACAGCAGGATCGAGAAGCCGGCCTGGCCGCTGGGCGCGAGCAGCAGGTTGCGCTCGGCGAACACCTGCAGCGCGATCGCGGTCGACGACAGCGCCAGCCCGAGCGCCGCCACCAGCGACACGCGCCAGTCGGCGCCCGCGGCGCAGCCGACCAGGAACAGCACCGCGGCGCAGGCCAGCACCTGGGCCGAGCCCCAGCCGAAGATCGGCCGCCGCAGGCTCCACAGCCGCTTGGGCTCGAGTTCGAGGCCGACCAGGAACAGCATCAGGACGACACCGAACTCGGCGAAGTGCAGGATGTCCTCGACGTTGGTGACCAGGCCCAGGCCCCACGGCCCGATCGCGATGCCGGCCACGAGGTAGCCGATGATGGCGCCGAGCCCCAGTGCCTTCGACAGCGGCACCACGAGCACCGCGGCGCCCAGGTAGATCAGCGTGTTGATGAGCCAGGCGGGTGCGTGCTCCATGCTCAGCTTTCCTCCTGGACCGTCGGTCGGTCGATCTCCGGCACCGGGCAGCTGACGCAGACGTCGAGCCCCTCGAGTTCCGGCCAGTCCGGATAGCTCAGGAGCCGCTCCTTGAAGACCTCGACGTGGGCCGTGACCTCGGCCGCGGGCGCGCTGCGGGCGCCGTGGAACAGCAGCGGCGGCAGGAAGCGCATGCCGCACAGCGCCGCGGTCTGCTCGTAGGGCGGCAGGAAGGCGTCGAAGAAATAGCGGTTGTAGCTTTGCGGGTGGTAGCTGCCCTCGGGGCCGCCGGTGGTCGCGACCAGCCAGCAGTCCTTGCCCTCCAGCGCCCGGCCGCCGGTGCCGTAGGCCCAGCCGTAGTCGAGCACGTCGTCGATCCAGAGCTTCTGCAGCGCCGGCATCGAGTACCACTGGATCGGGTGCAGCAGCACCAGCAGGTCGGCGCGCGCCAGGCGGGCCTGCTCGACCTTGACGTCGATGGCGTAGTCGGGGTAGGTGTCGTAGAGATCGTTGACGTCGACGCCTGGCGTGGCCCGAGCGGCTTCCAGCAGACGGAGATTGACGCGCGATTCGCGCCAATGCGGATGGGCGGCAACCACGTAGATGCGCGCCGGACTGTTGTTGTTGGTGCTTGTCGACATGGCGCGAACATTAGCGCACTCCGGCGCGCTCCGCGCGCGGCTACCATGACGCCTTTGTTCAGCCTGTCGGAGTCCAACATGCCGGTAGTCCTGGTCGCCAATCCCAAGGGCGGCGTCGGAAAGTCCACCCTCGCCACCCACATCGCGGGCTACATGGCCAGCCGCGGGCATGCCGTGATGCTGGGCGACATCGACCGCCAGCAGTCGTCGCGGCTGTGGCTCGGGCTGCGGCCGCCGCAGGCGCGGCAGATCCTCAGCTGGGAGGCGTCCGAGGACGGCAGCGTGGTGCGGCCGCCGCGCGGCACCACCCACGCGGTCATCGACACCCCCGCCGGGCTGCACGGATCGCGTTTCAAGGAGGCGCTGGCGCTGGCCGACAAGGTGCTGGTGCCCTTGCAGCCGAGCATCTTCGACATCTACGCGACGCGCGATTTCCTCGACAAGCTGCTGGCCAATCGCCACGCGGGCAAGACCCAGATCGCCCTGGTGGGCATGCGGGTCGACGCCCGCACCTTGGCCGCGGACCGGCTGCGCGAGTTCGTGTCCGGCCTCGGCGTGCCGGTGCTGGGCGAGTTGCGCGACACCCAGAACTATGTCCAGCTGGCGGCCCGCGGGCTGACGCTGTTCGACATCGCGCCGGGGCGGGTGCAGCGCGACCTGGAGCAATGGCAGCCGATCATCGACTGGCTGGACGTCCGGGAGCCCGCCCGGCCGGCTTGAGCCCGTGTTTACCCCGAGCCCCGATGTCTCGGCGTGGACAGGGGCCGGGCCGGCGCGCCGCTACAGTGAAGCGATGAAAAAGACCTTCCAGACCCTCCAGGACCTTGCCGCGTGCGTCGGCCAGGAAGTCGCGGTGAGCGACTGGATCACCATCACCCAGGCGCAGGTCGACCAGTTCGCCGAGGCGACCGGCGACCACCAGTGGATCCATGTCGACGTCGAGCGCGCCAAGGCCGGCCCCTTCGGCGGCCCGATCGCGCACGGCTTCCTGACCCTGTCGCTGCTGCCGCGGCTCTATGAAGGCGCGTTCGACGTCGCCGAGTCGCGCATGGGGGTCAACTACGGACTGAACCGGGTCCGCTTCATGACGCCGGTGCCGGTCGGCGGCCGGGTGCGCGGCCGCATGAAGCTGCTGAGCTCGGAGCCGATCGCCAACGACGGGCTGCAGATGACCTGGGAAACGACCATCGAACTGGAAGGTTCGCCGAAGCCGGCCTGCGTCGCCGAGTCCGTCGTCCGGCGGTACAAGTAGCTCAGCCGAAGCCGTTCTGGCGCCAGGCCTCGAACACCGTCACCGCCACCGCGTTCGACAGGTTGAGGCTGCGCTGGCCCTCGCGCATCGGCAGCCGCAGCCGCTGCGGCGGGGCGAAGCGCTCTCGCAGCTCGGGCGCCAGGCCGCGGGTCTCCGACCCGAACACCAGCCAGTCGCCGGGCCTGAAAGCCACGTCGTGCACGCGCTGCGTGCCGCGCGTGGTGAGCGCGAACATCCGGTCCGGCGGCGGCTTCTGGCTGTCCAGCAGGGATTGCCAGTCGGCGTGGCGCAGCAGGGTCGCGTACTCGTGGTAGTCCAGCCCGGCGCGGCGCAGCAGGCGGTCATCCATCGAGAAGCCCAGCGGTTCGACCAGGTGCAGGGTGCAGCCGGTGTTGGCCGCCAGCCGGATCACGTTGCCGGTGTTCGGCGGAATCTCGGGTTCGACGAGAACGATATGGAACATGGCGCGATTGTCGGTCGCCGCCCGAATCAGTCCGGCGCGTCGGTCCGGGCCAGCACGATCGCGGTGATGCGGGCCGCGCCGGCGGCCCGCAGGACCTCGGCCGCCGCGTGCAGCGAGGCGCCGCTGGTCATCACGTCGTCGACCAGCACCAGGCGCCGGCCGTGCGCCGCCCCGGGGCGCCGCGGATCGAGCGCGAAGGCGCCGCTCAGGTTGTGCAGCCGGTCCTGTCGCGCGAGGCCGCTCTGCGGCGCGGTGTCGCGGGTGCGCAGCAGCAGCCGGGGATCGCACTTGTCCGGCGCCAGCCGCCGCGCCAGCTCGTGCGCCTGGTTGAAGCCGCGCTCGCGCAAGCGGGCCGGCGCCAGCGGCATCGGCAGCACGGTGTCCGCCTGTTCCAGCGCCGGCTCGACCCAGGGTGCGCTGCGCAGCAGCGTCGCCAGGGGTGCCGCGCGCCCGGCATCGCCACGGAACTTGAAGGCCGAGATGCATTCGGGCCACGGCCACGCATAGGCGCAGGCCGCCAGGCAGGCGTCGAGCGGCGGCGGCTGACGCTGGCAGTCACGGCAGCGGGTGTCGCCCGGGCCCAGCGGCAGCGCGCAGGTCGGGCAGCGCGCCACCGGCGCCGCGAAACGCGCCACGCAGGCCTCGCAGATCGACGCCGCGGGCCAGGCGCGGCAGACCGCGCACTGGCCCGGCAGCCGTGCCGCCAGGGCCGAGAAAGGCCGTGCGGCCCAGGGCTTGAACATCCGTCAATATACTCAGCGCCCCATGCCCACCGACTCCGCACAGCGCCCGCCGACCATCGATGCCATGGCGGCCGGTCGCTGGAGCCGGCTGGCGCCGGCTTCGCAATCCCCCTGGCTTCATGAGGAAATCGGCCGCCGGATGGAAGACCGGCTGCAATGGATCACGGCCAAGCCGCGCCACTGGGCCGACTGGTCGCCCCTGCGCGGCGGCCTGGAGGCCCACGGCCTGGTTGCGCGCCGCTACCGGGATGCCACGCCCTACGTCATCGAACCGGATCCCGTGCTGGCCGCCGCCACCGCCCGGTCGCTGAGCGCGCCGTGGTGGACCGCGCGCCGCTGGCAGGGCGCCCGGCCCAGCTTCGATCCGCCGCCCGAGGACGGCGTCGACCTGCTGTGGGCCAACATGGCGCTGCACATGGCGGCCGACCCGCAGGCGCTGATCGCGCATTGGCACCGGGGAGTCGCCACCGACGGCTTCCTGATGTTCTCCTGCTTCGGGCCCGACACCCTGCTCGAACTGCGGGCCCTGCACCGGCAGCTCGGCTGGCCGCCGGCCAGCCACGAGTTCACCGACATGCACGACTGGGGCGACATGCTGGTCGGCGCCGGATTCGCCGAACCGGTGATGGACATGGAGCGCATCGTGCTGACCTGGACCAGCGCCGACGCCGCCCTGGCCGAGCTGCGCACCCTGGGGCGCAACTTGCATCCGGCCCGCTTTCCGGCCTTGCGCGGCAGGGACTGGCGCCGCGCGCTCGGCGCCGCCCTGCCCGAGCTGGCGCCGGCCGAGGAGGGCGGCGGGCGGATCGGGCTGACCTTCGAGATCATCTACGGGCATGCCTTCAAACCGGCCCCCCGTGTCGCGCTGTCTGCGGAAAGTGCAGTTTCCTTGCGGGAAATGCGTTCCATGCTGCAGCGAGGTCGTGTAGGCAACTGAGGCCCGCTCGGTTGACCCGCTACAATTCGGCGCTGCGTGAACTCCCGGGTATTGTCCCGTGATCGAGGCCTGTCCGATTCATTTTTGACAGGGCGTCGACGCACCGATTTGCTGAACTCGCCCGTGTCGAATTCCGTGTTTCGTTTTGCCACTGTTTCTGGCCAGAGCATCCACTGGTTCCTGAAGCGCAACTGCTCGGTCACGCCGAGCCAGCTCGGCTGGCTCTACGCGTCGCTCTGCGTGGTGTCGCTCGGCATCGGGACGGTCTTCTGGCTGAACGGCGCGCGGCTCGTGTTGCCGTTCGCGTGGCTCGAACTCGCCGCGGTCGGGTTCGCGTTCGTGCTTTATGCGCGGCACGCGACCGATGGCGAGAAGATCGCCTTGCAGGGCGGCAGGCTGGTGGTCGAACTCGAGAACGGCGGGCACTACGAGCGCACGGAATTCTTGCCGCACCAGGTGCGGGTCGAGCCCCAGGACAGCGATCGTTCGCTGATCGAGGTCTCGGGTCAGGGTCGTTCGGTCAGGGTGGGGCGCTATGTGCGTCCGGAGTTGCGCGCGGCGCTGGCGCGCGAGATTCGCATGGCATTGCGGGCCGCCTGAGGGGGCGCTCGCAATGACGCACCGTGGGGACCGGTGGGGTTAACAGGAAAATGAAGAAGTGAACACGATGAAGAGCAATTGGCGGAACAAGATCTGGCCGGCGAATCTGCTGCTGGCGGCCGGCGCGGCGTTCAGCGGCGCGGCGCACGCAGTCAACGACCTGCCCGGCGGTCCGTCGGTTCGTCAGTTGAACCTGCCCATCGGCGTGACCAAGATCTCCCAGGAGCAGCACTTCCTGCACACGGTGATGATGGTGCTGTGCACGGTCATCTTCGTGGCCGTGTTCGCGGTCATGTTCTATTCGATCTGGAAGCACCGCAAGTCGGTCGGCCACAAGGCGGCCAACTTCCATGAATCGGTGGTGGTCGAGGTGATCTGGACCATCGTGCCCTTCCTGATCGTGATCCTGATGGCGCTGCCGGCGACCCGGGTGCTGGTGGCCCAGAAGGACACCACCAACTCCGACCTCACCATCAAGACCACCGGCTACCAGTGGAAGTGGGGCTACGACTACCTGAAGGGCGAGGGCGAGGGCCTGTCCTTCATCTCGACGCTCGACAGCTCGCAGCGCGCGATGTCCAACGCCGGCGCCCGCGGCGACATGCCCGACGACTACCTCCTGAAGGTCGACAACCCGCTGGTCGTGCCGGTCAACGCCAAGATCCGCATCATCACCACCGCCAATGACGTGATCCATGCCTTCGCGGTGCCTCAGCTCGGCGTCAAGCAGGATGCGATCCCCGGCTTCGTGCGCGACACCTGGTTCCGGGCCGAGAAGGTCGGCGACTACTACGGCCAGTGCCAGGAGCTCTGCGGCAAGGAACACGCCTACATGCCGATCCACGTGAAGGTGCTGGCTGCGGCCGACTACACCGCCTGGGTCGACGCCAAGCGCAAGGAAGCCGCCGCCAAGCAGGACGACCCGACCAAGGTCTGGACCCTGCCCGACATGCTGGCCCGCGGCGAGAAGGTCTACGCGGCCAACTGCGCGGCCTGCCACCAGGCCAACGGCCGCGGCGCAGGCCCGATCAAGGCGCTCGACGGTTCCCCGACCGTGCTCGACGCCGACCACCAGAAGCAGCTCCACGTGGTGCTCACCGGCCAGAACAACGGCGCCATGCCGGCCTGGAAGCAGCTGAGCGACACCGACATCGCGGCCGTGGTGAGCTTCACCAAGAACGCCTGGTCGAACAAGACCGGCCAGCTGGTGCAGCCGTCCGAAGTGCTGGCCGAGCGCGCCAAGTCCAAGTAAGCCGGCGCCCACGTAGAGTTTGCAAGGAATATCAAGATGAGCGCAGTCCTCGACCCCCACGGCCACGCACCAGGTCACGACGACCATGCCCACGACGACCACCACGGCGCACCGGCCGGCTGGCGCCGCTGGGTGTTCGCGACCAACCACAAGGACATCGGCACGCTGTACCTGCTGTTCTCGTTCACCATGCTGATGGTCGGCGGCGTGCTCGCGCTGTTGATCCGCGCCGAGCTGTTCCAGCCCGGCCTGCAGCTGGTCAACCCCGAACTGTTCAACCAGTTCACCACCATGCACGGCCTGATCATGGTGTTCGGCGCCATCATGCCGGCCTTCGTGGGCTTCGCGAACTGGATGATCCCGCTGCAGATCGGCGCATCCGACATGGCCTTCGCGCGCATGAACAACTTCAGCTTCTGGCTGCTGATCCCGGCGGCGCTGATGCTGGTCGGTTCGTTCTTCATGCCCGGCGGCGCACCGGCCGCGGGCTGGACGCTCTACGCGCCGCTCACCCTGCAGATGGGCCCCTCGATGGACGCCGGCATCTTCGCGATGCACATCATGGGCGCCTCGTCGATCATGGGCTCGATCAACATCATCGTCACCATCCTCAACATGCGCGCCCCCGGCATGACGCTGATGAAGATGCCGATGTTCTGCTGGACCTGGCTCATCACCGCCTACCTGCTGATCGCCGTGATGCCGGTGCTCGCCGGCGCCATCACGATGACGCTGACCGACCGCCACTTCGGCACCAGCTTCTTCAACCCCGCCGGCGGCGGCGACCCGGTGATGTACCAGCACATCTTCTGGTTCTTCGGCCACCCCGAGGTCTACATCATGATCTTGCCGGCCTTCGGCATCATCAGCCAGATCGTGCCGGCCTTCTCGCGCAAGAAGCTCTTCGGCTACGCCTCGATGGTGTACGCCACCTCGTCGATCGCGATCCTGTCGTTCATCGTCTGGGCGCACCACATGTTCACGACCGGCATGCCGCTCACCGGCCAGCTGTTCTTCATGTACGCGACCATGCTGATCGCCGTGCCCACGGCCGTGAAGATCTTCAACTGGGTCGCCACCATGTGGCAGGGCTCGATGACCTTCGAGACGCCGATGCTGTTCGCGGTCGGCTTCATCTTCGTGTTCACGATGGGCGGCTTCACCGGCCTGATCCTGGCGGTCGCGCCGATCGACACCCAGCTGCAAGACACCTACTACGTCGTCGCCCACTTCCACTACGTGCTGGTGGCCGGCTCGCTCTACGCGATGTTCGCCGGCTACTACTACTGGGCGCCCAAGTGGACCGGCGTGATGTACAACGAGACCCGCGGCAAGGTCCACTTCTGGTGGTCGCTGATCTCGTTCAACATCACCTTCTTCCCGATGCACTTCCTGGGCCTGGCGGGCATGCCGCGCCGCTATGCCGACTACCCGATGCAGTTCGCCGACTTCAATGCGGTGGCCAGCGTCGGCGCCTTCGCCTTCGGCCTGGCGCAGGTGTACTTCTTCTTCTTCATCGTGCTGCCGACCATGCTCGGCAAGGGCGAGAAGGCCCCGCAGAAGCCGTGGGAAGCGGCCGAAGGCCTCGAGTGGGAAGTCCCCTCGCCGGCGCCGTTCCACACCTTCGAGACCCCGCCGCGGCTGGACCCCACCGCGACCAAGGTGATCGGCTGAAGCGCGCCGCGACATGACGCCCGAGCAGAAAAGGAACAACCGCCGCATGGGGCTGACGCTGGCCTCCATCGCGCTGCTGTTCTTCGTCGGATTCATCGTCCGCATGGTCTGGATCGGCCGCTAGGCCGCAACGAGGGGACGGCATGGGCATCGGTCAACGCATCCGCCGCGAGAACGTCCGCATGGTCGGCAAGCTGGTCGTGGTCGCGGCCGGCATGTTCGGCTTCGGCTATGCACTGGTGCCGATGTACCGCGCGATCTGCGAAATGACCGGCATCAACATCCTGGCACTGTCCGAGCTCCAGGTGCCGGGCGGCGCCAGCGGCGGCGACCAGGTGCGCGTGCCCGACAACACCCAGGTCGACATGAGCCGCACCATCACGGTCGAGTTCGACGCCAACGTGCGCGGCCTCTGGGACTTCAAGCCGGCCCAGCGCTCGATGGAAGTGCACCCGGGCCAGCTCAACACCGTCATGTACGAGTTCCAGAACGTCCAGAACCGCCGGATGGCGGCGCAGGCGATCCCGAGCTACGCGCCGCAGCAGGCCGCGCCCTACTTCAACAAGCTCGAGTGCTTCTGCTTCAACCAGTACACGCTCGATCCGGGCGAGAAGAAAGAGTGGCCGGTCGCCTTCGTGATCGATCCGAAGATCTCCAAGGACGTCAAGACGATCACGCTGTCGTACACCTTCTTCGAGGTCGGCGGCAAGACCCCACCGGCCCCGGTGGCCGCCAACGGCGCGGTGGCCGTGCCTGCAACGGAGCCGCGTTCGTGAGCGTCTCGCCGTTGTCTCGCAAGGCTTCGCTGTGGCAGACCGTGAGGGCCGTCTGCTGGTCGTTCTTCGGCATCCGCAAGAACAGCGGCTATCAGGACGACCTCGCGAAGCTCAATCCCCTGCACATCATCGCGGTCGCCTTCGTCGCCGTGGCGCTGTTCGTGGCCGCGCTGATCCTGCTGGTGCGCTGGGTGGCCGCCTCCTGAATCAAGATCCCACAGAAATCGAAGCTAGAGAAGAAAACCAGGACCTGAAATGAGCTCAACCACCCACGGCACCACGCCTTACTACTTCGTGCCCGGGCCATCGGCCTTCCCGGTCATGGCCGCGACCGGCCTGCTCTTCGTCATCCTGGGCGCGGCCCAGTGGATCAACGGCCACCAGTGGGGCATGTGGTCGCTGCTGGCCGGCATGATCATCTGGCTCGGCACGCTCTACGTGTGGTTCAGCACCTCGATCCGCGAAAGCGAAGGCGGCCTGTACGGCCACAAGGTCGACCTCTCGTTCCGCTGGAGCATGAGCTGGTTCATCTTCTCGGAAGTGATGTTCTTCGGCGCCTTCTTCACCGCGCTGTGGTGGGCCCGCACCCACGCGCTGCCGGCGCTCGGCAGCCTCGACAACGCCTTGCTGTGGCCCGACTTCAAGGCCGTCTGGCCGACCACGGCGGCTGGCGTGACCGGTTCGCCCGCCGGCATCGTCGAGCCCTTCCAGACCGTTGGCCCGTTCTGGCTGCCGACCATCAACACCGCGCTGCTGCTGAGCTCCGGCGTCACGCTGACCATCGCCCATCACGCGCTGCGAGCCGGCCATCGCGCGCAGAGCGTGCGCTTCATGTGGTTGACCGTGCTGCTGGGCTTCACCTTCCTGTGCGTCCAGGGCTACGAATACCACCACCTGTACACCGAACTGAACCTCAAGCTCAGCTCCGGCGCCTACGGCTCCACGTTCTTCATGCTGACCGGCTTCCATGGCCTGCACGTGTTCATCGGCATGCTGATGCTGTTCTTCATCACCATGCGCCTGCGCCGCGGCCACTTCACGCCCGAACGCCACTTCGGCTTCGAAGGCGCCGCCTGGTACTGGCACTTCGTCGACGTGGTGTGGCTCGGCCTCTACTTCCTGGTCTATTGGCTTTGAGCATCGGCGACGGCACGACAAAAAAGCGCCGCAAGGCGCTTTTTTCATGGATCTCGTGGAACGAGCACCACCTACTTGCCGATCGGGAGGCCCCCGGGCTGGATGTAGCCGAGTTTCCACGCGAGGAGCACGCAGAGGAACAAAAGCACCGACAACCCGATCCGAACCGTGAGCGCGCGCACCATGCCGCCGCTCTTGGCGCGGCCGTTGCGCCCGTCCCTCAGCATGAAGAACAGCGCCACCGCGAGACTCGCCAGGATGCCCAGGAAGGCGAGGGCGACCAGATATTTCATGACCCCCATTATCGGCCGCCAGCGCCGCCTCCTGCCGTGAATGCGCAACCGCTCCAGACCTCTCGTCCCCGCCGTGCCGGCCGCTTCTGGTTCATCACCGCGGTCGCCCTGCTGATCCTCGCCGCCACCGTCTCGCTCGGCCGCTGGCAGTTGTCTCGCGCGGCCCAGAAAGAGGCCCTCCAGGCCGAGATCGAGGCCCAGAAGAACCTGCCGCCGCTCGATCCGCAGGCCTTCCTGGCGCTCGCCGACGCGAGCTCCGCGATGCACCGGCCGGTGCGCCTGCGCGGGCTCTGGCTGGCCCCGCACACCGTCTATCTCGACAACCGACAGATGCATGGCGTGCCGGGCTTCTACGTGCTGACGCCCTTCGCGCTCGAAGGCACCGAGCGGACGGTGCTGATCCAGCGCGGCTGGATCCAGCGCAATTTCACCGACCGGGCCAAGCTGGAGCCGATCGAGACGCCGAGCGGCCTGGTCGAGGTGACGGCCCGGATTGCGCCGCCGCCCGCCCATTTGCTGGAGCTGGGCAAGGGCGATGGTGCAGCGGTGCCCGCGCCGGCCGCTTCGGCCCCGGCCGCCCCGACAGCCGCGGCCACGCCCGATTCCGTGGGGTCTTCCCGCATCCGGCAGAATCTCGCCCTGGAAGCGTTCCGCGCCGAAACCGGCCTGCCCCTGCGGACCGACGTTTCCCTGCAGCAGACCGGTCCGGCCTCCGAGGGCTTGCAGCGCGACTGGCCGGCCCCCGCGCTGGGGGTCGAAAAGCACTACGGCTACGCATTCCAGTGGTTCGGCCTCTCGGCCCTCGTGGTACTCCTTTATGTCTGGTTCCAACTCATCGCCCCCTTCCGCCGTGCACGCCTTGCCCGCCGCGGCTGACGAGCCGCTCGGCCTGACCGTGCACTCGATGCCGTCGCCGCGCCAGGCGCTGGCGGGCGCCGAGGGCCGGCGCACGGTCCAGGGCCGCTGGAAGATGATCTTCGTGCTGCTGTGCTGCGCGGCCCCGGTCGTCGCCTCCTACTTCACCTACTACGTGGTGCGCCCCGAAAGCCGCAGCGTCTACGGCGAGCTGATCGACCCGCAGCGTCCGCTGCCCAACATCGAGGCGACGCTGCCGGACGGCACGACCCAGCGCCTGCCCTCGCTCAAGGGCCAGTGGCTGCTGCTGACCGTGGCCGATGCCGGCTGCGATGCGCTCTGCGAACAACAGCTGTACCTGCAGCGCCAGCTGCGCGAGAGCCTCGGGCGCGAAAAGGACCGGCTCGACCGCGTGTGGCTGGTCAGCGACGACAAGCCGCTGCCCGAGCGGCTCGCCAACGGCCTGCGCGGCGCCACCGTGCTGCGCCTGCCGGCGGCCGAGATCGCCAAGTGGCTGCCGGCTGCCGCCGGCCATGCGCCGGCGGAGCATCTCTTCGTGGTCGATCCGCTGGGCAACCTGATGATGCGGTTCCCGGCCCGCATGGACGCCGCCGGCGCCAGCCGCGGCAAGCGCGACCTCGACCGGCTGCTGCGCGCCTCGTCTTCGTGGGACGAAGCCGGCCGCTGATCCCCGCCATGGACACGACCTCGCTCTACGACCTCAAGCCGATCGCCTGGCTGCTGGCGGTCGGCGTCCTGCTGGCCCTCGGTCCCCTGGTCTGGGTCTGGCGCCGCAACGCCGGCGCCGCTGCCGCGCGCCGGCTGCATGCGCTGACCGTCCTGACCCTGTTCCTGACCTTCGACCTGACCCTGTTCGGCGCCTTCACCCGCCTGAGCGATTCGGGCCTGGGCTGCCCCGACTGGCCCGGCTGCTACGGCAACGCCAGCCCGGTCGGTGCCCGGCACGACATCGCGATGGCGCAGGCCGCCCAGCCGACCGGGCCGGTGACGCACAGCAAGGCCTGGGTCGAGATGGTCCACCGCTACCTGGCCACCGGGGTCGGCTTCCTGATCCTGGTGCTGGCGATCGCGACCTGGGTCGCGCGCCGCCGCCAACGCCGGCCCGACCACCGCGGCGAGCGTGCGCTCAGCGCCTGGTGGCCCGCGGCCACGCTGGCGTGGGTCTGCCTGCAGGGCGCCTTCGGTGCCCTGACCGTCACCTGGAAGCTGTTCCCGGCCATCGTGACGCTGCACCTGATGGGCGCCGTGGTGCTGCTGGCGCTGCTGTGCATCCAGGCCGTGCGCTACCAGCAGGCGGCGACGCAGCGCCTGCCGACGCCCCTGCCGTCGCCGCTGCGCAGCCTTCTTGTCGCCACCACCGCCTTGCTCGCGCTTCAGATCGCCCTGGGCGGCTGGGTCAGCACCAACTATGCGGTGCTGGCCTGCACCCAGTTCCCGACCTGCCAGGACAGCTGGTGGCCGCCGATGGACTTCGCCCAGGGCTTCCAGATCTGGCGCCACCTGGGCGAGACCGCCGCCGGCAGCCCGATCGATTTCGCCGCCCTCACCGCCATCCACTACGTGCACCGCCTGATGGCCTACCTCGTGTTCGTCGCCATCGGGCTGCTGGCCTGGCGGCTGCGCCGCATCCGGCCCTTGCGTGCCCAGTCGCGCTGGCTGGCTGGCCTGGCGCTGCTGCAGCTCGCCAGCGGCCTCGGCAACGTGCTGCTCGGCTGGCCGCTCGCGGCGGCCCTGCTCCACACCGGCGGCGCCGCCGCGCTCGCGGTGGTGCTGACCTGGACCCTCTGCGAAAGCCGTCGCGAAGGCGCGCGCAGCGCGGCCGGCGCCGGCGCCCGTGTTCCCAAAATGGAGGTGGCCCGATGAGCGCCCCCGTATCTGTCCCCGCCCCGACCACCGCCAGCGTGCTGCGCCAGTTCTATGCGCTGACCAAGCCGCGGGTGGTGCAACTGATCGTCTTCTGCGCCCTGATCGGCATGGTGCTCGCGGTGCCCGGCGTGCCGTCGCTGGCCGACCTGCAGCAAGGCGCACTCGCCTGCCTCGGGATCTGGCTGGTCGCCGGCGCGGCGGCCGCCTTCAACTGCCTGGTCGAGAAGGGCATCGACGCCAAGATGAAGCGCACGGCCTGGCGGCCGACGGCGCGCGGGCAACTGAGCGACAAGCAGGCGCTGACCTTCTCGGCCGCGCTCTGCGCCGCCGGCTCGGCGCTGCTGTGGTTCACCGTGAACCCGCTGACCATGTGGCTGACCTTCGCCACCTTCGTCGGCTACGCGGTGGTCTACACCGTCATCCTGAAGCCGTTGACGCCGCAGAACATCGTGATCGGCGGCGCCTCGGGCGCGATGCCGCCGGTGCTGGGCTGGGCCGCGATGACCGGCGACGTCGGCCCCGAGGCGCTGATCCTGTTCCTGATCATCTTCCTGTGGACCCCGCCGCACTTCTGGGCCCTGGCCCTGTACCGGGTCGAGGACTACCGCAAGGCCGGCCTGCCGATGCTGCCCGTGACGCACGGCAACGAGTTCACGCGGCTGCAGGTGCTGCTCTACACCTTCATCCTGTTCGCCGCCTGCCTGATGCCCTTCATCTACGGCATGAGCGGCTGGCTCTATCTGGTGGTCGCGATTGGCGTCAGCATCGGCTTCACCGGCTATGCCTTCGCGCTGTGGCGGAACTATTCCGACGCGCTGGCGCGCAAGACCTTTCGCTTTTCACTGATCCACCTGAGCGTGCTGTTCGCGGCGCTGCTGGTCGACCACTACCTCCAATGACCGAATCCATGAACAAGCGCCAAGCACTCCGGACCCTGGCCTGGGTCGGCGTCGCCGCGGCCGCGGGCGTCCAGCTCGCGGGCTGCACCGAGGCCAAGCCCAGCTTCAATGCGGTCGACATCACGGGCGCCGACTACGCCCGGGACTTCTCGCTGACCGATGCCGATGGCAAGGTCCGCACCCTGGCCGATTTCAAGGGCAAGGCGGTGGTGCTGTTCTTCGGCTACGCGCAGTGCCCCGACGTCTGCCCGACCACCATGAGCGAGATGGCGCAGGTCAAGCAGCAGCTGGGCGCCGATGGCGACAAGTTGCAGGTGGTGTTCGTCACGGTCGACCCGGCGCGCGACACGCCCGAGGTCATGAAGGCCTACATGGGCGCCTTCGACCCGTCGTTCGTGGCGTTGATCCCGACGCCGGACCAGCTCGCCGCGGTGGCCAAGGACTTCAAGGTCTACTTCAAGAAGGTCGACGGCAAGACGCCGACCAGCTATTCGATGGACCACTCGGCGGCCAGCTTCGTCTACGACCCGCAGGGCCGGTTGCGGCTGTACGCGCGCTACGGCGCCGGCGTCGCGCCGATGGTGTCGGACCTCAAGACCCTGCTCAAGTCCTGAACATAGTGGCGTCGGTCGACCACCTGAAGCAGCGCAAGGGCGCCTTCCGAATCGCGTTGATCCCGCCCGAGGTGCTGGACGCGCTCAACGACGGCCTGCTCGAGACCGTCAACCTCAACGAATTCATGGCACTGGAGCTGCCCCGGCTGGCGCGCAGCGTGGCGGCGCAGATCGGGCTCGACCCGGCCAGCGAACGGCTGGCCGACACCTGCGCCATGCTGCCCGCCTTCAAGCCGATGCAGCGCCACGGCCACATCGCGCGGGCGTTCTACGACCTGGCCGGCGCCCACCCCGAGCGCGACGCCGTGGCCCACCGCCTGGCCACCCATGCGAGCGACGTGGCGCGCTGCTGGGCCACGCACTGGCTCCCGATGTCGGGGCTCGCGCTGCCCGAGCAGCTGGCGGCGGTGCGCCGCTTTGCCGCCGATCCGCATTTCGGCGTCCGAGAGATGGCCTGGATGGGGGTGCGCGAGGCGACCATCCGCTCGCTCGACCAGGCGCTGGCCCTGCTCCAGCCCTGGACCGCCGATCTCGATCCGAACATCCGCCGCTTCGCCAGCGAGCTGACCCGCCCGCGCGGCGTCTGGTGCCCCCAGATCGAGAGCCTCAAGGCCGAGCCCTGGCTGGCCCTGCCGCTGCTGGAGCCGTTGCGCGCCGACCCCAGCCGCTACGTCCAGAACTCGGTCGCCAACTGGCTCAACGATGCCAGCCGGACCCAGCCGGACTGGGTCGAGGCCACCTGCGCGCGCTGGCTGGCCGACAGCGATGCCGCCGAAACCCGCTACATCGCGCGCCGGGCCTTGCGCACGCTGGCCAAGCGGCCCCCCGAAGAAGCGGACTGACAACGAAAAAGCCCGGCGCGGGCCGGGCTTGTTTCGGGGGGCGGAGGCGCTCAGGCGTATTCGGCCAGGGCCTTCTTCATCTTCTTCATGGCGGCGACCTCGATCTGGCGGATGCGCTCGGCGCTCACGCCATAGACCGCGGCCAGGTCGTGCAAGGTCATGCCGCCCGAGCCGTCGTCGTTGACCTTGAGCCAGCGCTCTTCGACGATGCGGCGGCTGCGGTCGTCCAGGGCCTCGAGCGCGGTCGAGATGCCGTCGGTCGACAGGCGGTCGCGCTGGCGCGATTCGATCTGCGCGGTCGGCTCCTGCGTGGCGTCGGCCAGGTAGGCGATCGGGCCGAAGCCTTCGTCGCCGTCGTCGGACGGGCTCGGATCGAGCAGCACGTCGCCGCCCGAGAGCCGGGTTTCCATTTCGAGCACTTCCTCGGGCTTCACGTTGAGCCGGGTGGCCATCTGCGACACCTCGTCGGGGCTCAGCGTCTCGCGGTGGGTGCCCGCATCGGCGGCGGCCGAATCGGCCTTGAAACCCTGCTTCATGGAGCGCAGATTGAAGAACAGCTTGCGCTGGGCCTTGGTCGTCGCGACCTTGACCATGCGCCAGTTCTTCAGGATGTACTCGTGGATCTCGGCCTTGATCCAGTGCATGGCGTAGCTCACCAGCCGGACGCCCTGGTCGGGATCGAAGCGCTTCACGGCCTTCATGAGGCCGACATTGCCTTCCTGGATCAGGTCGCCGTGCGGCAGCCCGTAACCCAGGTATTGGCGGGAGATAGACACAACAAGGCGCAGATGCGACAAGATAAGCGCACCGGCGGCTTCGAGATCGTTGTTGTCGCGCAATTTGCGCGCAAAGCCCTGCTCTTCTTCGAGCGTGAGCAACGGCAGGCGGTTGGCTGCCGAGATGTAGGCGTCCAAGTTACCCAGCGGCGGGACCATCGACCACGGATTGGCGACGGCGAGCTGGTTGGCAGAGGCTCCAGACAATGTTGTCATTCGGGGAACTCCTTCTTTCATGGCCATATTAGCACTCGGTTGGAGGGAGTGCTAAGCTAAGGGTTCCCACCTATTTTCTATGGGGGCGATAGCCTTTTCCCGCGCCTACCAGCGAATGCCGAGGCGAGAGAAAAGCAGCGACAGCACGAACAAAGGGCCGACCCAAAGGTATTGGATGTCCTCGAAGAAGGAAGGTTTCCGCCCTTCGATCTTGTGGCCGATGAACTGGAAGATCCAGGCCACCACGAAGATGGCGGCGGAAATCGGCAGCACAAGGTCCCCCATGGCGTGGACCAGCGCCAGTGCGGCGGCCGTGGCCGCGAGCATCGCCACCAGGAAGACCGGCGCCCGCAGCCCGACGTAGTAGACCGCGCTGGCCGCCACGAAGGTATAGGCCACCCAGGGATGGAGGGCGAACAGCAGCCCGACGATGCTGACCATGATCGCCGGGATCGCGACGACGTGGATCGCCTCGTTGGTCGGGTTGCGGTGGCTCTCGCCATAGTGGGCGAGCAGGCGGTCGACCTTGCGGTCGGCGCCGGCGAGGGGGGCGGAAGCGGTGTTCATGCGGGTCTCCGGGGCCTCTTGGCGGGCTCCGGCCATGATGCCAGAGCGCCCCGGGGCGCACAAACCAGGGCCTGTGAACAGGCCCTAGCCGAGGAGGGCCTGGGCGAACTCGCGCGCGTCGAAGGTTTCCAGGTCCTCGAGCTTCTCGCCGACGCCGATGAAATAGACCGGGATCGGCCGTTCGCGCGCGATCGCGCACAGCACGCCGCCCTTGGCCGTGCCGTCGAGCTTGGTCACGACCAGCCCGGTCAGGCCCAGCGCCTCGTCGAAGGACTTGACCTGCGCCAGCGCGTTCTGGCCGGTGTTGCCGTCGATCACCAGCAGCACCTCGTGCGGCGCCGTCGGGTCGGCCCGATTGACCACCCGCTTGATCTTCTTGAGTTCGTCCATCAGGTGGATCTGGGTCGGCAGCCGGCCGGCGGTGTCGACCAGCACCACGTCCTTGCCGCGCGCCTTGCCGGCATTGACCGCGTCGAAGCTCACGGCGGCGGGGTCGCCGCCTTCCTGGCTGACGATCTCGACCGTGTTGCGGTCGGCCCAGACCAGCAATTGCTCGCGCGCCGCGGCGCGGAAGGTGTCGGCCGCCGCCAGCAGCACCGAGGCACCCTCGTTGGCAAGGTGCTTGGTGAGCTTGCCGATCGAGGTGGTCTTGCCGGCGCCGTTGACGCCGGCGACCATGATCACGGTCGGCGTGTGCTCGCCGATGACCAGCGATTTCTCCAGCGGCCGAAGGAGGTCGGCGATGGCGTCCGCCAGCAGCAGCTTGACCTGTCCCGCGTCGCTCGCCATGGTGCTCTTGACGCGTCGGCGCAGGTCTTCGAGCAGGTGCTCGGTGGCCTTGACCCCGGTGTCGGCCACCAGCAGCGCTTCTTCGAGTTCTTCGTAGAGTGCGTCGTCGATCTGGGCGTTGACGAAGGTGGCGGCGATGCTGTTGCCGGTCTTGCGCAGGCCGTTCTTGAGCTTGCCGAGCCAGCCGCTGCGCGCGGGTTCGGCCGCGGGCGCGGGAGGGGGTGGAGGCGGGGGCGGCGGCGGTTCGGGCACCGGCGGCAACGCAGCGGGCAGGGCCGGCGCGGCCGCGGGCGGCGCAGGCACCGGGGCCGGCACCGCGACGGGGGTAGGGGCCGGTGCCGGCGCAGCCACGGGGGCTGGCGGCGGCGGCTCCACCACAGGCGCGGCCTTGCCGCCGAACCAGCTGGAGGGCGAAAAGACCGATTTGGGGGCGGGCGCGGGCGATTCGGCCGGCGGGGCCGCCGGCTCCGGAGCCGGCGCCGGGCTCTCGACCGCAGGTTTTTTCTTGAAGAAACTGAACATTGGGCGCTTTTTACAATCCGAGCCATTCTATGAAACACCCCTTGCCACGCCGCGCTGCGTCGGTCGCGGTGCTGGCTTCGGTGCTGTTGGCACTGCCGAGCCTGCCTGTGCTGGCCCAGTCCGCCCCTTCGCCCATTGCCGAGACGGCCGCGCCCACGGCGCCGGTTCCGGCCCGGCAGTTCACGCTTTCCAACGGCATGACCCTGATCGTCAAGCCCGACCGCCGGGCGCCGACCGCGGTCCAGATGCTCTGGGTCCGGGTCGGGTCGGTCGACGAGGTCGACGGCACCTCGGGCGTCGCCCACGTGCTCGAGCACATGATGTTCAAGGGCAGCAAGCAGCTCAAGCCGGGCGAGTTCTCGCGCCGCGTGGCCGCGCTCGGCGGACGCGAGAACGCCTTCACCACCCGCGACTACACCGGCTACTACCAGCAGATTCCGGCCGGCCAGCTGGAGCAGGTGATGAAGCTCGAATCCGACCGCTTCGCCAGCAACCAGTGGCCCGACGACGAATTCAAGCGCGAGATCGAGGTCGTCAAGGAGGAGCGCCGGATGCGCACCGACGACCAGCCGCGTGCGCTGCTCGGCGAACAGCAGAACGCGGCGATCTTCACCGCCTCGCCCTACCACCGCCCGGTGGTCGGCTGGATGAGCGACCTCGAAGCCATGACGCCGGCCGATGCCCGCGCCTTCTTCCAGCGCTGGTACGTGCCGTCCAATGCGGCGATCGTGGTGGCCGGCGACGTCGATGTCGACCAGGTGCGAGCCTGGGCCGAGAAATACTACGGCTCGATCCCGACCCGCGCCGTGCCGGAGCGCAAGCCGCGCACCGAGCCGGCGCAGCGCGGCGTGCGCCGGGTCGAATTCAAGGCGCCGGCCGAGCAGGCCTATGTGTCGCTGGCCTTCCGCGCGCCGCAGATCGCGACCGGCGACGCATTCGGCGCCGCGGCCGACAGCGACGCTTATGCGCTGGTGGTGCTGGCGGCTCTGCTCGACGGCTATCCCGGTGCCCGGCTCGACCGCGCCCTGACGCAAGGGCCCGACCGCGTGGCCGATTCGGCCGGCGCTTACGCAGGCTTCATCGGCCGCGGGCCGCAGATCTTCGGACTCGACGGCGTGCCCGCGGCCGGCAAGACGCCCGAGGCGGTGGAGGCGGCGCTGCGCGCCGAGGTCGCCAAGGTGGCGCGCGAGGGCGTCGGCGCGGCCGAACTGGCCCGGGTCAAGACCCAGTGGGTGGCCAGCGAGACCTACAAGCTCGACTCGGTGATGGCCCAGGCCCGCGAACTCGGCAGCAACTGGGTGCAGGGCCTGCCGCTGGACGCCAGCGAGCGGATCATCGCGAAGCTGCAGGCGGTCACGGCCGAGCAGGTGCAGGCGGTGGCGGCGAAATACTTCGGCGACGACCAGATGACGGCCGCCGTCCTGCGGCCGTTGCCGCCCGAACCCAACCGCCGCCCGCGCGGTTTTGCAGCGCCTGCGGGCGATCTGCGTTGAAACGAGGCTGCATCCCCATGTTCGACACACGACAGTTCGCGCTGCGCAGCCTGCTGGCCGGCGCCGCGCTTTTCATCGGCGCCACCGCCCAGGCCGCCATTCCGATCCAGCACTGGAGCCTCGCGAACGGTGCCAAGGTCTACCTGGCCGCCACCAACGCGCTGCCGATCGTCGATGTCCAAGTCGACTTCGACGCCGGCGGGCGGCGTGACCCGCCGGCCCAGGCCGGCCTGGCCTCGGTGACCGCGGAGATGGTCGAGAAGGGCATTCGTGCGAACGGCAGCGACCCCGCCTTGGACCAGAACGCCTTGGGCGAGGCTTGGGCCGATCTCGGCGCCAGTTTTGACGCCAGTGCCGGCTCGGACCGCACCAGCTTCACCCTGCGCACACTGTCCGACCCGGTGCTGCTCGACAAGGCGGTGCGCCTGGCCGCGCGCGAGATCGGCGAGCCGGCCTTCCCCGAGGACGTCTGGAAGCGCGAGCGCGAGCGCATCGGCGCCTCGATCCGGGAAGCCAACACCAAGCCCGCCACCCGGGTCGAGCGGGCCTTTGCGCAGGGCGTCTACGGCAGCCATCCCTACGGCCTGGAGACCACCGAGGCCACGCTGGCGCAGATCGACGTCGCCGCGATGCGCGCGCGCTATGCGCAGCTGATCGTGCCCTGCCGCGCCAAGATCAGCATCGTCGGCGCCGTCACGCGGGCACAGGCCGACGGCATTGCCGCCACGCTGCTGTCGCGGCTGCCGGCCGGGGGCGCTTGCGCCGCGCTGCCGGCGGTGCCCGAAGTGCAGCCGCTGGCGGCGCCCAAGGACGATCGCATTCCCTTCGATTCGGCCCAGGCCCATGTGCTGATCGGCCAGCCCGGCTATCGGCGCGTCGACCCCGACCACTTCGCGCTCACGCTCGGCAACTACGTGCTCGGCGGCGGTGGCTTCGTCTCGCGCCTGACCGAGCAGGTGCGCGAGAAACGCGGGCTGGCCTACAGCGTCTACAGCGGCTTCTCGCCGGGCCTGCATGCGGGCGCCTTCCGCATCGGTTTCCAGACCCGGCCCGACCAGGCCGCCGAAGCCGTCAAGGTCTCGAAGGACGTGCTGGCGAAGTTCGTCGCCGACGGCCCGACCGAGGCCGAGCTCAAGGCCGCGAAAGACAACCTGATCGGCGGCTTTCCGCTGCTGCTGGACAGCAACCGGAAGCTGCTCGGGAACGTCGCCAACATCGCCTGGAACGATCTGCCGCTCGACTACCTCGAGACCTGGACCGCGCGCGTGAACGCGATCACCGTGGCCGACGTCAAGGCGGCTTTCGCGCGCAAGCTCCAGCCGGAGAAGATGGTGACGGTGGTGGTGGGCGGCCAACCTTGAAGGCCCGGTGCAGGCGGCTGCCGTTAAGCTCCCGGGTGTGAAACCAAAGTCCCGAACACCCGCCCCCGCGGCACCGGCCAAGCCGGCCAAACTCGCCAAGGCACCGCATTTCGTCCGCATCATCGGCGGCCAGTGGAAGCGAACCCGCCTCGCGGTCGCCGACAAGCCCGGCCTGCGGCCGACACCCGACCGGGTGCGCGAAACCCTCTTCAACTGGCTCGCCAGCCTGGCCGGCGTCGGCGGCGGCGAGCTGCCCGGCTGGCAGTGCGTCGATGCCTTCGCCGGCACCGGCGCGATCGGCCTCGAAGCCGCCTCGCGCGGCGCCGCCTCGGTGCTGCTGTGCGAGCAGGACCCGGCCCTGGTCGCCCAGCTCCAGGCCCTGAAGGCCAAGCTCGGCGCCGACGCCGTGCGCGTCGAGCGCGGCAACGGCGTCACGGCGCTCGAGCGGTTGCCGGCCGGCAGCCTGCATGCGGTGTTCCTGGACCCGCCGTTCGAGAACCCTGCCTTGTACGAGCCGGCCCTGCGCGCGGCCCTGCGGGCACTGCGGGCCGAGGGCGTGGTCTACCTGGAGGCCGCCCGGCGCTGGAGCGACGACGAGCTCGCCGCGCTCGGCCTTTCGGTCTTCCGCTACCTGAAGGCCGGTGCCGTGCACGCCCACCTTCTGCAGCCCGCGGCAAGCCCCGCTGCATAATCCGCCGAACCTGGCCGACGGCGGCCGAATCAGGAGGAAACAAGCATGTCCAGCAACGTGATCGCCGTATATCCCGGCACCTTCGACCCCATGACGCTCGGTCACGAGGACGTGGTTCGGCGCGCGACCCAGCTGTTTTCGCGGGTCATCGTCGCGGTGGCAGCGGGACACCACAAGAAGGCCTTGTTCTCGCTGCAGGAGCGCATCGACATGGCGCGCGATGCCGTCAAGCCCTACAGCGACCAGGTCACGGTCGAGAGCTTCTCGGGCCTGCTGCGCGACTTCGTGGTCGCCCGCGGCGGCAAGGCGATGGTGCGCGGCCTGCGCGCCGTGACCGACTTCGACTACGAGTTCCAGCTGGCCGGCATGAACCGCTCGCTGATGCCCGAGGTCGAGACCGTGTTCCTGACGCCGAGCGACAAGTACCAGTTCATCTCCAGCACCTTCGTTCGCGAGATCGCGATGCTGGGCGGCGAAGTCGACAAGTTCGTCTCGCCCAACGTCCAGGACACCCTGCTCGCCAAGGTCCGCAGCCTCGGGCGCGAATGAGTCCCCCGCCGCTTCGGCTGCATTCGCTGGGCGAGGCCGCCTTGCTGTGCGAGCTGCCGGCGCCGGCGACGCTGGTCCAGCAGCAGCGCATCTGGGCGCTGGCCGCGGAAGCGATGCAGTGGCGCGGCGTGCAGGAGGTGCTGCCGGGCATGAACAACCTGAGCCTGCTGTTCGATCCGGCGCAGATCGATGTGGTCGAACTCGAGATGCAGGTGCTGTCGGCCTGGCCGCAACTGGCCGCGGCCGGCATCCAGGGCCGGGAGGTCGAGATTCCGGTCGCCTATGGCGGCGAGTCCGGCCCCGACCTGGCCGAGGTCGCCCGCCACACCGGCCTGTCGCCGGCCGAGGTCGTGAAGCGGCACAGCGCGGGTCACTACGTGGTGTACCTGCTCGGCTTCCTGCCGGGCTTCGCCTTCATGGGCGGCCTGCCGCCGGAGCTGGCGACGCCGCGGCGCAAGGAGCCGCGCCTGGCCGTGCCGGCGCGCTCGGTGGGCATCGGCGGCGAGCAGACCGGCATCTACCCGCTGGTCTCGCCCGGCGGCTGGCAGCTGATCGGCCGTACCTCGCTCGAGATGTTCGATCCGGGCGCGGCCGAGCCGACCCGCCTGCGGCCGGGCGACCAGGTGCGTTTCGTGGTCGAAAGCATGGAAGCCTGATGACGGCCGCTTTCGGACTCACGGTCCTGCGGCCCGGCATGCTGGCCTCGGTGCAGGACCTCGGGCGTCCGGGCCATCGCCAGCTCGGCATCTGCCCGGGCGGTGCGCTGGACACGCTGGCCCTGACCCTCGCCAACCGGCTGGCCGGCAACCCCGACGGCGCCGCCGGCCTCGAACTCACGATGGGCGGCTGCGAGATTCGCTTCGAGGTCCCGACCCGCATCGCGCTCGCCGGCGACGACTTCGGCGCCACGCTCGACGGCGTGCCGCTGTGGCCGTGCTGGAGCCTGCCGGTGGCCGCGGGGCAGGTGCTCAAGCTGGCCGGCGCCAACCGGTCGGCACTGAAGGCCGGGCTGCGCAGCTGGCTGGCGGTGGCCGGCGGGATCGATGTCCCGGTGATCCTCGGCTCGCGCAGCACCGACCTCAAGGCCGGTTTTGGCGGCCACCACGGGCGGGCCCTCAAGAAGGCCGACAAGCTGGCGCTCGGCACGACGGCACTGGACGCGCAGCAGCTGGCGCGGCGGCCCTTCGGCGTGCGCAGCCCCGATCCGGGCCGGGGCAGCGACGGCGCGACCGTGCTGCGGGTGATGCCCGGCCCCGAGTTCGAGCAGTTCACGATCGCGTCGCGCGAGGCGCTGTGGGGCGGGTCCTGGCGCCTGACGCCGCAGAGCAACCGCATGGGGAGCCGGCTCGAGGGCTTCGAGCTCAAGCGCCGGCGCGCCGTCGACATGCTGTCCTCGGGCGTGATCCCGGGCACGATCCAGGTACCGCCCTCGGGCCAGCCGATCATCCTGATGGGCGATGCCCAGACCACCGGCGGCTATCCGCGCATCGGCGTGGTGATCCGCGCCGACCTCTGGAAGCTAGCGCAGGCGCCGCTCAATGGCAGGCTGCGGCTGCAGCAGGTCGATTCGGCACAGGCGCTGGCCGCCTGGGACGAGCGCCGGCGCTACCTCTCGCAGGTGGCGCAAGGCCTGGCGTCGGCGGGGTGGATCGCACCGGCGCAGAATCCTCCCCAAGGAGAAAGCGATGCAGATTGACCTCAACGCCGACCTCGGCGAGGGATGCGACAACGACGAGGCGCTGCTCGGGCTGGTGAGCTCGGCCAACATCGCCTGCGGCTGGCACGCCGGCGACGCCCGCACCATGCAGCAGTGCGTGCGCTGGGCGATTGCCAACGGCGTCGCGATCGGCGCCCACCCGAGCTTCCCGGACCGCGAGAACTTCGGCCGCAGCACCATGCACCTGCCGCCCGAGGAGATCGTCGCCGGTGTGCTCTACCAGATCGGCGCGCTGGCCGCGATCGTCAAGGCCGAAGGCGGCCGGCTGGCCCACGTCAAGCCGCATGGCGCGCTGTACAACCAGGCGGTCAAGGAGCCGGCGCTGGCCGAGGCGATCTGCGAGGCGGTGCGCCGCTTCGATCCCTCGCTGCGCTATTTCGGGCTGGCCGGCAGCGGCATGATCGGCGCGGCCGAGCGGGCCGGCCTGCGGCCGGTCGAGGAGGTCTTCGCCGACCGCGGCTACATGCCCGACGGCAGCCTGGTGCCGCGCAGCCAGCCGGGCGCCCTGATCGACGACGAAGAAGCCTCGCTGGCGCAGACCCTGTCGCTGGTGCGCGACCGGCAGGTGCGCGCCATCGACGGCAGCCTGGTGGCGGTGAATGCGCAGACGGTCTGCCTGCATGGCGACGGCCCGCATGCGCTGGCCTTCGCGCGCCGCATCCGCGAGCGGCTGGCGGCCGAAGGCATCGGGGTCGCGGCGACGTGAACGTCCTGCTGACCGGCTTCGAGCCCTTCGACCGGGAGACGGTCAATCCGTCCTGGGAGGCCGTGCGCGCGCTCGACGGCTGGCGCCAGGGAGGTGCCGTGGTGCATGCGCGCCGCATCCCCTGCGTCTTCGGCGTCGCGCTGCGCGCGCTCGACGCGGCGATCGACGAACTGCAGCCGCAGCTGGTGCTGGCCGTCGGCCAGGCGGGCGGCCGCAGCGAGTTCACGCCCGAACGGGTGGCGATCAATGTCGACGACGGCCGCATCGGCGACAACGCCGGCCACCAGCCGATCGACCAACCGGTGGTGGCGGGCGCGCCCGCGGCCTACTTCTCGACTTTGCCGATCAAGGCCATGGTGCGCGACCTGCGGGCCGCGGGCATCCCGGCCGCGGTGTCGAACAGCGCCGGCACCTTCGTCTGCAACCACCTGTTCTTCGGGCTGATGCACCGGGCCGCGACCCGCCCGGTGCCCGGCATGCGGGCCGGCTTCATCCACGTCCCGTACCTGCCCGAGCAGGTGGCGCGACTGCCGGGGCAGCCGAGCATGGCGCTCGCCACCGTGGTCGCCGCGCTGCGCGTCTCGATCGCCACGGCGCTCGCGGTCGGTGAGGACATCCGCGAGACCGGCGGCCAACTGCACTGAACTCAGGGCGCGACCAGAAGGCGCTCCAGCCAGGGCCCCAGCGTGGCGTTGACGAGCTCCGGCCGCTCCATCGTGAGCATGTGGCCGCACTGCGGGACCCAGACCAGCTCGGCCTGCGGCACCAGGGCGGCGATCTCGCTCGAGCACTCGGGCGGCGTCAGGCGATCGCCGTCGCCGCACATCACCAGCACCGGGCAGCGCAGCGAGGGCAGGTGGGGGCGGGCGTCCGGGCGCGCCATCAGGGCCCGGTTCTGTCGCACCAGCTGCGCTGCGCCGGCATCGAGCACCAGTTCGACGTAGCGCCGCAGCAGTGGGGCATCGCCGCCGCGCGAGGTGTGGAAGGCGAAGCCGGCGTTCAGCTCGATCACGTCGCGGGCCTCGCCGTTCTCGAACAGCTCGATCGCCGAACGCCTCAGTTCGAACATCTCGGGCGTTTCGGCGCGCGCGTTGGTGCCGAGCAGGGCCAGCCCGGCGATGCGCGCGGGCGCCTGCCGCGCGACCTCCATCGCGACCATGCCGCCCATCGAGGCTCCGCAGAGGATCAGCGGGCCCGGGTGGTCGGCCAGCACGGCGGCGGCCATGGTCTCGATGCGGTCGCAGCGCATGTGGGCGTCGCTCACGCGGACATCGAGCGCCGGGGGCAGGGCCGGCCGCTGGGCCTCCCAGAGGCGTTCGTCGCAGGCGAGTCCGGGGAGCAACACGAGGCTTGGCATGCCCGGATTCTCGGTGAAGCCGCGAACGGTCGCGTGCCTGACACCGGCTGCGGGGAGAATAGACCCCTGCCTATGTCCACTCCCACCGAACTCATCCTGATCCGCCACGGCGAGACCGACTGGAACCGCGAGCTGCGTTTCCAGGGCCACATCGACGTGCCCCTCAACGACATGGGTCACGAGCAGGCGCGCCGCCTCGGACTGCGCCTGGCCGGCGAACCGGTGCAGCAGCTGATCAGCAGCGACCTGATGCGGGCGCAGCAGACCGCGGCGCCGGCCGCGCGCCAGCTCGGGCTCGAGATCCTCACCACCGTCTCGCTGCGCGAGCAGAACTTCGGCATCGTCGAGGGGATGCGCGCCGACGAGATCCAGGCCCGGCATCCGCGCGCCTGGGAGGACTGGCTGAAGTTCAGCGAGGACCATGCGATGCCCGAGGGCGAATCGCCGCGCCAGTTCCACGCCCGCATCATCGAGGCGCTGGGCCGCATCGCGACCGCGAACACGGGGCAGCGGTTGCTGGTGGTCACCCACGGCGGCGTGCTCGACATGGTCTGGCGCACCGCGCGCGGGTTGGGACTCAACGGGCCGCGACAGAGCGACATTCCCAATGCCGGCTTCAACCGCATCCGCATCGCCGAGGCCGCGAAGCCCGATCAGATCGAGATCGTCGACTGGGCCGATACCCGGCATCTGGCGGACCTGCCGGAGCAGCCGACGTACGACCAGCGACGGCATTTGAAATCCTGAGACCTTGCGGGACAGACCAAGAAACTGCGCAGCAGTTTTTGCTCTGTCCTCGACCTCCTGAGACCTTGCGGGACAGACCAACAAACTGCGCAGCAGTTTTTGCTCTGTCCTCAACTGACTAGAGGATCCGCCCCATGCACTACGCGACCACCCCCGAACTAGTCGCCGCCCTGCAGTCCGGCAAGACCTCCGCCGCCGCGCTGCTGGCAGATTCCATCGCGCGAATCGAAAAGTTCGACCCGGCGCTCAACGCCGTCGCAGTGCGCGATTTCGAGCGTGCCCGCGTGGCCGCCCTGGCCGCCGACGCCGCGCTGGCGCGGGGCGATCGCCGCCCGCTGCTGGGCGTGCCGGTCACGGTCAAGGAGGCCTTCAACGTCGAGGGCCTGCCGACCACCTGGGGCATCCCCGGCACCGGCCAGCCGCCCGCGGCCGAGGACGCGGTGCTGGTGCGCCGGCTCAAGGCGGCCGGCGCCATCGTCATCGGCAAGACCAACGTGGCGATGCAGCTGGCGGACTGGCAGTCGAGCAATCCGGTCTACGGCCGCACCAACAATCCCTGGGATCTGGCACGCACGCCCGGCGGCTCGTCGGGCGGCAGCGCGGCGGCGCTGGCGGCGGGCTACGTGTCGCTCGAGTTCGGCTCCGACCTGGTCGGCTCGCTGCGCGTGCCGGCCCATTTCTGCGGCGTCTTCGCGCACAAGCCCACGCACGGACTGGTGCCGATGCGCGGCAGCGCGCCGCCGGGCACGCCGGCCCTGTCGGCCGACCCCTGGGTCGACCTCGCGGTGGTCGGCCCGATGGCGCGCAGCGCCGCCGACCTGGGGCTGGCGCTCGATGTCGTCGCCGGCCCGGACGATGCGCAGGCGATCGCGTACCGGCTGGTGCTGCCGCCGGCGCGCCATGCCGCGCTGGCGGATTTCCGCGTGCTGTTGCTCGACACCCATCCGCTGGTGCCGACTTCCGCGGCGGTCCGTTCGGCCTTGCAGCGCCTGGCCGACGGCCTCGCGCGCGCCGGCTGCAGGGTCGAGCGCGGCAGCCCGCTGCTGCCCGACCTGGCGCGGGTGGCGTCGCTCTGGGGCCAGCTCTTGTGGGCCCAGCTCGGTGCGGACATGCCGGGCGCCGAAGCCGGCATCAGCCATCGCGACTGGATTCACGCCGACCGCATGCGCGCCGCCACGGCGCATCGGTGGCGCGCCTTGTTCGCCCAGTGGGACGTGGTGCTATGCCCGGTGTCGCCGACGCCGGCCTTCCCGCACGATACGGGCGAGATGGAAGCGCGGCGGCTGCGGATCGACGACTACGAGATCGCCTACAAGGACCAGTCGCCCTGGTCGAGCCTGGCGACGCTGACCGGGCTGCCCGCGACCGCGATGCCGATCGGCCTGAGCGAGGAGGGGCTGCCGGTCGGCATCCAGATCATCGGCCCGTACCTGGAGGACCGCACGCCCATCGCCTTCGCCGAGGCCGTGGAGCGCGCCTTCGGCGGCTTCGTCCCGCCGCCTGGCTACGGCGGCTGAACTGCCCATAATGGGCGCCTCCACGAGGTGCACACATGGCGCAATTGTCCGCACGAGAGATCGCGCAGTACCAGTCCGAAGGCTGGGTGATCCCGCAGTTCCGGCTGCCCGAGGCGCGGGTCGCGACGATGCGCGAGGCGCTCGACGAGCTGATCCGCAACAACCCCGGCGTGCGTCCCGAGAAGCTGGTCTCGGCGCATGTCGAGGGCGACAACGGCGAAGGCGTGCGCGGCAGCCGGCGCTTTCTCGAACTGGCGATGGACCCCGAGATCGTCGAACTGGTGTCGGGCGTGATCGGCGACGACGTGATCCTGTGGGGCTGCCACGTGTTCTGCAAGCCGGCGGCCGAAGGCTACGAGACCCCCTGGCACCAGGACGGCCACTACTGGCCGATCCGGCCGCTGGCCAACTGTACGGTCTGGGTGGCGCTGGAAGCGTCGACGGTCGAGAACGGCTGCCTGCGCGTCATTCCGCGCTCGCACCGCGGCCAGGTGCTGCACGCGCACCTGCATGAAGACCGCACCGACCTGACCCTCAACCAGCGCCTGGCGGCGGGCAGCTTCGACGAGGCCTCCGCGGTCGACCTCGAACTGCAGCCGGGCCAGATGTCGCTGCATGACGTCTACATGATCCACGGCGCCCAGGCCAACACCTCCGCGAAACGCCGAACCGGCGTCGCCCTGCGCTACATGCCCGCGACCTCGGTGTTCGAGCGTGATCTGCGGCCGGTCGACGGCAAGAGCGGCGTGGCGGTCGATTTCGCCCGCCGGCCGCTGTGGCTGCTGCGCGGCATCGACCGCAGCGGCCGCAACGATTTCGAGGTCGGGCACCGGGCGATGGGGCTGGATCGGTAGCGCTACCGCGGGCCTAGAATCCGGGCCATGAGCAATGAGGAGCCTCCGGTCCGACGGGCCCGCCGCGGCAGCGGCGCGGTCACGCTGCACGATGTCGCCAAGCTGGCCGGCGTCGCGCCGATCACGGCTTCGCGCGCGCTGAGCAGTCCCCGGCAGGTGTCGGCCGAGGTGCTGCAGAAGGTCACCGCGGCCGTCGAGCGCACCGGCTACGTGCGCAACGTGCTGGCCGGCGGGCTGGCGTCCACCCGCAGCCGGCTGGTGGCGGCGGTGGTGCCGACCATCGCCGGCCCGGTGTTCCTGCAGACGGTCCAGGCGCTGACCCAGGCGCTGGCCGAGCGCGGCTACCAGTTGATGCTGGGCCAGAGCGGCTACGTCGATTCGCGCGAGGACGCGCTGCTCGAGGCCATCATCGGCCGCCGTCCCGACGGCATCGTCCTGACCGGCATCATGCATTCGACCGAGGGCCGCAAGCGCCTGCTGGCGGCCGGCATCCCGGTGGTCGAGACCTGGGACCTGACGCCGACGCCGCTCGACATGCTGGTGGGCTTCTCGCATCCCGAGGTCGGCCGCGCGGTGGCCGAGTTCCTCCATGCCCGCGGCCGGCGCCGGCTGGCGGTGATCGCCGGCGACGACGAGCGCGCGTTCCGTCGGCTGCAGGCCTTCCAGGAGACCGCGCGGGCCATCGGCCTGCCCGAGGTGGCCGTGGTGCGGGTGCCGGCCCCGACCACCCTCAAGAGCGGCCGCGCGGCGCTGGCCGAGCTGCTGCGCGATGCGCCGGGCATCGACGCGGTGTTCTGCAGCTCGGACCTGCTCGCGCTCGGCGTCATGACCGAGGCGCAGGCGCGCGGCATCGCGGTGCCCGGGCAGCTGGCGGTGGTCGGCTTCGGCGACCTCGAGTTTGCCGCCGATCTCCACCCGGCCCTGACCACGGTGCGGATCGACGGCACGGCCATCGGCCGCCAGGCGGCGCAGTTCATCGTCGAGCGGGCCGAAGGCGGCCAGCGCGGCCCGCGGGTGGTGGACATCGGCTTCTCGATCATCGAGCGCGAGAGCGCCTGATCGGTACAAACCCCTAGCAGCTGTTTTGAGAAGGTAGCGCTATCATTCGGTACCAGAAGGTAGCGCTACCATTCCAATTCATCCGCAGGAGACAGACATGAAACGATTGCTCGGCACCCTCGCGCTCGGCCTCGCGGCCCTCGGCGCCCAGGCCCAGGACTGGCCCCAGAAACCCGTGACGCTGGTGGTCCCGTTCCCGGCCGGCGGATCGACCGACATGGTGGCGCGTGCCATCTCGCCCCGACTCGGCGAGAAGCTGGGCCAGTCCTTCCTGGTCGACAACAAGGCCGGGGCCACCGGCACCATCGGCGCCACCTTCGTGAAGCGGGCCGCACCCGACGGCGCCACCTTCCTCGTGACCTCGCTCGGCCCGCTGGTGATCGCACCGCACCTGATCAAGGGCATGCAGTACGACGCACTGAAGGATTTCGACCCGATCACGGTGGCGGTGCAGGCGCCCAACGTGCTGGTGGTCCCGGCCAAGTCGCCGTTCAAGACGGTGGCCGAGGTGATCGCCAACCTGAAGGCGCATCCCGGCAAGATGACCTTCGCGTCCTCGGGCAACGGCTCCAGCGACCATCTCACGGCCGAGCTGTTCTGGCAGCAGACCGGCACCAGCGGGCTGCACGTGCCCTACAAGGGCGGCGCGCCGGCGATCACCGACCTGCTCGGCGGCCAGGTCGATGCCTCGTTCCAGAACGTCAACGCGGTGGTGCAGAACATCAACGCCGGCAAGCTGCGGGCGCTCGCGGTCACCGGCGACAAGCGTTCGCCGGTCCTGCCCGACGTGCCGACCACGGCCGAGGCCGGCGTCAAGAACCTCGAGGTGTATTCGTGGCAGGCGATCGTCGCGCCCAAGGGCCTGCCGCCGGCGCTGCGCAGCAAGGCGCATGATGCGATGACCGCGGCGCTGAACGACCCCGCCGTGAAGCAGCAGTTCACCGCCATCGGCCTGGAGGTGGTCGCCAACACGCCCGAGCAGTTCGCCAAGTTCCAGCAGCAGGAGTCCGCCCGCTGGAAGAAAGTGATCGAGACAGGCAAGATCACCATCGACTGAGAGACCCGCCATGTCCCACTCCACTCCCCTCGTCACCGACTTGCGCGTGATCCCGGTCGCCGGCCGCGACAGCATGCTGCTCAACCTGAGCGGCGCCCACGGCCCCTTCTTCACCCGCAACCTGCTGATCCTCAGCGACAACGCCGGCCGCACCGGCGTCGGTGAAGTCCCTGGCGGCGAGAAGATCCGCCAGACCCTCGAGGACGCTCGCGACCTGGTGGTCGGCCAGTCGATCGGCCATTGCCAACGCGTGATGCAGCAGGTCCAGAAACAGTTCGCCGACCGCGATGCCGGCGGCCGCGGCCTGCAGACCTTCGACCTGCGCACCACGATCCATGCCGTGACCGCGATCGAGTCCGCGCTGCTCGACCTGCTGGGCCAGCACCTGGGCGTGCCGGTCGCGGCGCTGCTCGGCGAAGGTCAGCAGCGCGACGCGGTCGAGATGCTGGGCTACCTGTTCTATGTCGGCGACCGCGACAAGAGCGACCTGCCCTACGCCCGCGAGCCCGAGGCCGACAACGACTGGTTCCGCCTGCGCCACGAGAAGGCGATGACGCCCGAGGCCATCGTGCGGTTGGCCGAGGCGGCGCGCGACAAGTACGGCTTCAACGACTTCAAGCTCAAGGGCGGCGTGCTGCGCGGCGATGAGGAAGTCGATGCCATCGTCGCGCTGCACGAGCGCTTCCCCGAAGCGCGCGTGACGCTCGACCCGAACGGCGGCTGGCTGCTCAAGGATGCGATCCGCCTGGGCCAGCGGATGCGCGGCGTGGTCGCCTACGCCGAAGACCCCTGCGGCGCCGAGGAAGGCTTCTCGGGCCGCGAGGTGATGGCCGAGTTCCGGCGCGCCACCGGCCTGCCGACCGCCACCAACATGATCGCCACCGACTGGCGGCAGATGAGCCACGCGCTGGCGCTGCAGTCGGTCGACATCCCGCTGGCCGACCCGCATTTCTGGACCATGGCCGGGTCGGTGCGCGTGGCCCAGACCTGCCGCGACTGGGGCCTGACCTGGGGCTCGCATTCGAACAACCACTTCGACGTCTCGCTGGCGATGTTCACCCAGGTCGGCGCCGCCGCGCCGGGCCGTGTCACGGCGATCGATACGCATTGGATCTGGCAGGACGGCCAGCGGCTCACCAAAGAGCCGCTGCAGATCGTCGGCGGCCACGTGCAGGTGCCGAAGAAGCCTGGCCTGGGCGTCGAGCTCGACATGGTCGAGGTCGAGAAGGCCCATCAGCTCTACAAGCAGCACGGCCTGGGTTCGCGCGACGATGCGGCTGCGATGCAGGCGCTGATCCCGGGCTGGAAATTCGATCCCAAGCGGCCGGCGTTCGACCGTTGAAGACATTGCGGGACAGACCAAGAAACTGCGCAGCAGTTTTTGCTCTGTCCTCAACTGACTAGAAGGAGCTGTTCATGAGAGAAAACCGCCTGCGCACACTATGGAAATCGGGAGGCGCCGCGGTCAACGGCTGGCTCGCGATCCCGAACGGCTTTTCGGCCGAGACCATGGCCCACCAGGGCTGGGATTCGCTGACCATCGACCTGCAGCACGGCGTGGTCGACTACCAGTCGATGATCCCGATGCTGCAGGCGATCTCCACCACCGACACGGTGCCGGTGGTGCGCGTGCCCTGGCTCGACCCGAGCGCGCTCATGAAGACGCTCGATGCCGGCGCCTACGGCGTCATCTGCCCGATGATCAGCACCGCCGACGAGGCCGCCAAATTGGTGGCCTACACCCATTACGCGCCGCGCGGCACGCGCAGCTTCGGCCCGGTGCGTGCGCTGCTCTACAGCGGCGCCGATTACGCCCAGCATGCCAACGACACCATCGTCACCTTCGCGATGATCGAGACCGCGCAGGCGCTGGAGAACCTCGACGCCATCATGTCGGTCGAGGGCCTGGACGCGGTCTACATCGGGCCCTCGGACCTTTCGCTGGCGCTCGGCTGCCGGCCGGTGTTCGACGACGTCGACCCGCCGGCGGCGCAGGCGATCGACCACATCCTCGAACGCGCCAAGGCGCACGGCCTGGTGGCCGGCATCCACAACGGCACGCCCGAGGGCGCGCTGGCGCGCATCGCCAAGGGTTTCCAGTTCGTCACCGTGAGCTCGGATGCGCGCCTGATGGCCGCCGGCTCGCAGCAAGTGCTTTCGAAGATGCGCGCCGCACCGGCCGCGCCCGGCTCCACCTCCTACTGAAAGGGAACATCACATGAAGATCGGATTCATCGGCCTCGGCATCATGGGCGCGCCGATGGCGCAAAACCTCATGAAGGCCGGCCACGAGATGGTCGTGCGCACGCGCAGCAAGGTGCCCGACGCCTTGCAGGGCGCCACCGTCTGCAAGACCAACGCCGAGGTCGCGCGCGCGGCCGAGGTCGTCATCCTGATGCTGCCCGACACGCCCGACGTCGAGCAGGTGCTGTTCGGCGAGGACGGCGTGGCCGCGGGCCTCGGCAAGGGCAAGACCGTGATCGACATGAGCTCGATCTCGCCGATGGAGACCAAGCGCTTCGCCAAGAAGATCAACGAGCTCGGCTGCGACTATCTCGATGCGCCGGTGTCGGGTGGCGAGGTCGGTGCCAAGGCAGGCAGCCTGACGATCATGGTGGGCGGCGACGAGGCCGTGTTCGAGCGCGCCCGGCCGCTGTTCGAGGCCATGGGCAAGAACATCACGCTGGTCGGCGGCAACGGCGACGGCCAGACCACCAAGGTCGCGAACCAGATCATCGTGGCGCTCAACATCGCCGCGGTCGGCGAGGCGCTGCTGTTCGCGAGCAAGGCCGGCGCCGACCCGGCCAAGGTGCGGCAGGCCCTGATGGGCGGTTTCGCGGCCAGTCGCATCCTCGAGGTGCACGGCGAGCGGATGATCAAGCGGACCTTCGATCCGGGCTTTCGCATCGCGCTGCACCAGAAAGACCTGAGCCTGGCGCTCGCGGGGGCCAAGGAGATGGCTGTGTCGCTGCCGCAGACCGCTTCGGCGGCGCAGCTGATGCAGTCCTGCGCCGCCCATGGCTGGGACCAGCTCGACCATTCGGCACTGGTCAAGGCGCTGGAGCAGATGGCCGCACACCAGGTGGCGGCGGGCTGATCAGTCGAACGCGGGCAGGCCGAGCCGTGCGCAGACTGCCGCGACCTGCTTTCGCAAGCGCAGAGACTCCGGCTGGCGGTTGACCTGCTGCTGCAGGATGCCCTGGGCGCCGGCCAGCGAAGCCTCGGTGCCGAGGCGCACCAGTGCATCGAGGTACACCTGCTCGAACAGGTCGCGCTGGGCATGGCTGCCGCCGATCTCGACCAGCCGCGGCAGCGCCAGCCCCAGCCCATCGATCGCCGCCGCGAAGTCGCCGCGGGCATGGGCACGCAGCCCGTGCGCCGCCGGCACGCAGACCCGCTGCCAGGCATCGCGGCTCGAAGGCGGCGCATGCGGCGCGAAGGACTCGATGCTGCGCAGCAGCAGGTCGGCCTCGTCCCGGCCGGCACGTGCCAGGCCGTAGAGGTATTGCAGGTCCAGGAAGGGCAGCACGTGGTCGTCGAGGCGCCGTGCGAGGTGGCTGCACAGGTCCTGCCAGCGATCTCCGACCGGAATGCCCGCGAGCTCGAAGCGCGCCAGCAACGACACGGCGCCGATCTGGTCCTGCGAATAGTCCTTGACCACGCCCCAGACCTCCCGGTCGTAGACCTCGAGCGCCTCGGCGTCGCGGCCGAGGTCGATCAGGAACAGGGCCACGTGCCACCAGTTGTGCGTGACCATGAAGGAGTTGAGCCCGACCCAGGTGTCGCTGAGCGCGCGCATCACGGCCAGTCCTTCGGCCAGGCGCCCCTCGGTCAGCATCACGTGCGCGAGCGCGTGGTGCGCCCACGGCTCCTTGCGACGCATCATGATCGCGCGGCGCGCGCTGGCCTCGGCTTCGCGCATCAGGTGGCATTGCTCGTAGCCGAAGGCGGCCATGCCGTGCAGGTACGCGACGTCGCCGGCCGCCGGCAGCGCGGCCAGCGCGAGTCGCAGCATGCCGGGGCAGTCGCCGCTGTTGAAGCAGTGGTACTGGCCGAGCTTGAGCGAGGCCAGGTCGCGCGGATGCTCCCTGGCCTGCTCCTGGTGCAGCGCGATCGCGCGCGCGATGTCGCCCGCGGCCCAGGCCGCGACGGCGTCGATGTAGCGCTGCTCGCGCGGGGTGGCGCGCGACGCCCCGGCCTGGGCGCGTTCGAGGAAGGGGCGCGCATTGGCCACTGCATCCTTCGATTCGGCGAACAGGTGCAGGGTGGCGCAGTAGGCCTGCACCAGCGGGCTCGGGTCATGGGCGGCGGCCAGCGTGTCGACCGCCCGGGCCTCGCAGGCGATGAAGCCCTCGACGAAGGCATTGACCGCCGGCAGGCTCGCCGCGTCGTCCAGCGTGACCGGATTGCCGAGGCTGTCGGTGCTGCGCATGGCGTCGCGCCGCTCAGTCGCGCGGCGGTTCGGGCCAGGGCCGCTGCGGGTCGCGGATCTGCTCGAAGGCGCGCGAGACCTTCAGTACGCCCAGGTCGTCGAAACGCCTGCCGGCGATCTGCAATCCGATCGGCAGTCCGCCGCTGCTGTAGCCGCAGTTGATCGAGGCCGCCGGCTGCTCCGACATGTTGAACGGCACCGTGAAGCCGATGTGCTCCAGCGGGCGCAGCGGATCGTTGGTGGGCGACGGCGCCTCGGCCGCGGCCGGCAGGTTGGGTGCGGTCGGCGAGATCACGTAGTCGTAGCCGGCGCAGGCCGCCACAGCGGCGACGCGGGTCGCGTGGAACTGGCTGAAAGCCCGGAACACGTGTTCGCCGCTGAAGCCCTCGGCGCTGTCGGCCCACTGCCGGATATAGGGCAGCACCTTGGCGCGCTGGTCGGGGCGCAGCGCGTTCATGTCGACCCGCGAGCGCATGCGCCACAGGTGGTCCATGCCGTCGAGCATGGTTTGCGTCATGAAGGGCTGCATCGGCTCGATGATCGCGCCCGCGCGTTCGAAAAGCCGCGCCGCATGCTCGACCGCGGCGCGGATCTCGGGCTCCACCGCCAGGCCGCAGCCGGCGTCGAGCAGCAGGCCGATGCGCAGGCCGCGCAGGTGTTCGACCCCGACGTCGAAACCGGACCAGTCGATCGCCTCCGGCGGCAGGCTCATGCTGTCGCGCGCGTCGGCCAGCGACAGCGGCGCCATCATCAGCGCCGCGTCGGCCACCGTGCGCGTCATGGGGCCGGCGGCGCGCCCCATGTAGGGCGGGTCGATCGGGATCCGGCCCAGGCTGGGCTTGAGCGTGAAGATGCCGCACCAGGCGGCCGGCAGGCGCAGCGAGCCGCCGATGTCGGTGCCGATGTGCAGCGGGCCGTAGCCCGCGGCCGCCGCGGCGCCGGCGCCGGCGCTCGAACCGCCCGGCGTGCGCGACAGGTCCCAGGGATTGCGCGCCAGCGCATGGAAGCTCGACAGGCCGGAGGACAGCATGCCGTAGTCCGGCATGGTGGTCTTCGCGAGGATCACCGCGCCGGCTTCCTTGAGCCGTGCCGCGGGCGGCGCGTCGACCGCCGCCGGCCGCAGGTCGGTGGCCGCGGTGCCGGCCGGCATCGGGTCGCCGCGGGTCGCGATGTTCTCCTTGATCGTGGTCGGGACGCCGTCGAGCGGGCCCAGTGGCTCGCCGCGGGCCCAGCGCGCCTCGGCCGCGCGGGCCTGTTCCAGCGCGGCCTCGGGGCGCAGCAGCCAGGTGGCCTGCAGCCGCGGCTCCCAGCGCCCGATGTGGTCCAGCACCGACTGCGTCACCTCGACCGGGGAGAGGCGCTTGGCGCGGTAGCCGGCGATCAGTTCGCGCGCCGACAGGTCATGCAGCGCGCCGGTCACGACCAGGACAGCGCCGACAGGTCGTTGACGAAGATCGGCATGTCCTTCCACAGCCCCCGCACGCTCTTCTTCGCCACGGTCGGCCACTGGGGCTGGAACAGGAAGCCGTTGGCCGCATCGTTGGCCAGCAGGCGCTGGGCGTCGCCGAGCAGCTTGTTGCGCTCGGCCGCATTGCCGGTGGTCTTGATCTTGTCGAACAGCGCGTTGAAGTCCTTCGACTGGTAGCCCCAGTAGTAGTCGGCCTTGGCATAGTTGCCGAGGTCGAAGGGCTCGACGTGGGAGACGATCGTGAGGTCGAAGTCGTGGCCGCCGCCGTAGGTGCCGCTGAGCCACTGGGCCCACTCGACGTTCTGCACTTTCACGTTGATGCCGATCTTGGCCAGCTGGGCCACGATCATCTCGCCGCCCTGGCGCGCATACGGCGGCGGCGGCAAGGTCATCGTGAGTTCCAGCGGCGTCTTCACGCCGGCCTCGGCCAGCAGCGCCTTGGCCTTCTCGATGTTGAACGGGTTCACGCCCGTGGTGTCGACATAGCCCGCGGCGCCCGGCACGTAGTGGCTGCCGATCGGCACGCCGAAGCCGTCGACCGCGCCCTCGATCAAGGCCTTGCGGTCGATCGCCATCAAGATCGCGCGCCGCACGCGGACATCGTCCAGCGGCTTGCGCTTGTTGTTGATCGCCAGGATGGTCTTGGCCCGCGAGCCGCTCAGGATGACCTGGAACTGCGGGTTGTTCTTGAACTGCGGCACGACGCGCGTGCCGATGCGCGGGAAGGCATCGACGTCGCCGGCCAGCAGCGAGGCGGCCTGGGCTGCCGGGTCGGAGATGAAGCGGAAGCTGACCTTGTTGAGCTTGGCTGCGCCCGGGTTGCGGAAGCCGTCCCATTTGGAGAGCACCAGCGAGCTGCCCTTGTTCCAGCTGTCGAGCTTGTAGGGGCCGGTGCCGACCGGCTTGGTGGCGTTGGTGTCGGCGCTCTTGGGCTCGACGATGACGGCGGTCGCCTGGCCCAGCACGAAGGGCAGGTCGGGGTCGATTTCCTTGTTGATGATCACCACCGTGTAGTCGTCGACCACCTGGGTGCTGAAGTTGGCGAAGGTGCGCTTGTCCTTGTTGGTGCTCTTCTCGCCGCCGGCGCGGTCGAACGAGAACTTGACCGCCTGCGCATTGAAGGGCTCGCCGTTCTGGAACTTGACGCCGCGGCGCAGCTTGAAGGTGTAGGTGCGCAGGTCGGGCGAAACCTCCCAGCTCTCGGCCAGCAGCGGCGTGACGCTGCCGTCGGAATTGATCTTGGTCAGCGTCTCGAGGATGTTGTAGAGAACGATCTCGCCGATCGCCGAGGCGGCGCCTGCGGTCGGGTCCAGGCCCGGCGGTTCGAGCGCCATGCCGATCACCATCGCGTCCTTTCGGCCCTGCGCCAGTGCGGCCTGCGGCAGCGCGAGCGGCACGGTGGCGAGTGCGGCGGTGGTCAGGAGGGTACGGCGATTCAGCATGGTTCAGGGCTCCAGGGAAAGGCGGATGGGAAATACAGTGTTACATCATCGCGAACCGGCGCCCGCGCCGCAAGCATTTGCTCATGCGCGATCATGCCGAAGCCAGCGGTTCGGCGCGCGGCACCGCGTCCAGCAGCGCCCGGGTATAGGGATGCTGCGCGTGCGCGAAGAGATGCCGCGGCGCGCCGCGCTCGACCACGATGCCGCGATGCAGCACGCAGACCTCGTCGCACAGGTGGTTGACCACCGCTAGGTCGTGGCTGATCAGCAGGTAGCTGATGCCGAACTGCTGCTGCAGGTCCTGCATCAGGTTCAGCACCTGGGCCTGCACCGAGACGTCGAGCGCGCTCACCGGCTCGTCGGCCACGATCAGCTTCGGCCGCGTGATCAGGGCCCGCGCGATGGCGATCCGCTGGCGCTGGCCGCCCGAGAATTCGTGCGGGTACTTGTGCAGGTCGGTGCTGCGCAGGCCGACGGCGGCCAGCGATTCGCCGGCCCGTTCGCGTTGCTCGGCCCGGCTGGTCTCGGCCAGCGCCTCGAGCGGCTCGGCGACGATCCGCGCGACCGTCTGGCGCGGATCGAGCGAACCATAAGGGTCCTGGAACACCATCTGCACGTCGCGTCGCGCGGCGCGCAGTTCGTCTTTCGGCAAGGCGTGCAGGTCGCGTCCCATCAGCTTGACGTGACCGGAAGTCGGCCGGTCGAGCGCCATCACGAGCCGTGCGATGGTCGACTTGCCCGAGCCCGATTCACCGACGATGCCCAGGCTCTGGCCGGGCCGGACGCTGAAACTCACGCCATTGAGCGCCTTCACCATCGGCGCCGGGCCGAACAGCCGCTCGCGCGGCAGCGTGTAGTGGCGCACCAGGTCCGTGACTTCGAGCAGCGCGGCGGACTTCGGGTCCGGGTCGAACTGCGTCATGCGGCGGCTCCCGCAACGGCGGCGATCTCGTCGAGCCGTATGCAGCGCACCCGGTGGTCGCGCGGCAGCGAGACCGCCGGCGGGCGCGTGGCCTCGCAGGCGTCGACCGTGTAGCGGCAGCGGCCCGCGAACGGACAGCCCGGCGGCAGGTCGACCAGTTCCGGCACGCTGCCGCGGATGGTCGCGAGCTTGAGGCCGCGCGGCGCGCCGAGCGCCGGGCGGGCCGCGAACAAGCCTTGCGTGTACGGATGCGCCCGCTCGGCGAAGACCGCGGCGGTCGGCCCGCTCTCGACCACGCTGCCACCGTACATCACGAGCATCTTCGAGACGCTCTCGGCGATCACACCGAGGTCGTGCGAGATCAGGATCAGGGCCATCCCGCGCTCCGCGACCAGGCCGCGGATCAGCTCGAGGATCTGCTTCTGGATCGTGACGTCGAGCGCGGTGGTCGGCTCGTCGGCGATCAGCAGGTCGGGCCCGCAGGCCAGCGCCATCGCAATGCCGATGCGCTGGCGCTGGCCGCCCGAGAACTGGTGCGGATAGGCGTCGAGGCGCGAGGCCGCATCGGGGATGCCGACGCGCTCGAGCAGTGCCAGCGCCTCCCTGCGCGCGTCGGCGGCCGAGAGGCCGCGGTGCAGCCGCAGCGGCTCGCCGACCTGGCGGGCGATCGTGTGGACCGGGTTCAGCGCGGTCATCGGCTCCTGGAAGATCATGCCGATGCGATCGCCGCGCAGCTTGCACATCTCGCGCTCGGGCAGGCCGACCAGTTCGGTCCCCTCGAAGCGGATGCTGCCGCTGACCTTGGCGCTGGCCGGCAGCAGGCCCATCAGCGATTGCACCGTGATCGACTTGCCGCAGCCGGATTCGCCGACGATGCCCATCGTCTCGCCGCGCTCCAGCGTGAAGCCGATGCCGCGCACCGCCTCGGCCGGGCCGCGCTGCGTCTGCAGCTGCACATGAAGGTCGTTGACTTCGAGAAGAGGCATGGGAGGTTCAGCGGGCGCGCGCAAGGCGGGGATCGAGCAGGTCCCGCAGGCCGTCGCCCAGCAGGTTGAGGCCCAGCACCGCCAGCGCGATCGCCATGCCGGGGAACACGGCCAGCAGGGGGGCCTGGAACATCATGGTCTGGGCCTCGCTCAGCATGCGGCCCCACGAAGGCTGCGGCGGCTGCGTGCCCAGGCCGAGGTAGGACAGCGCCGCCTCGGCCAGGATCGCAACCGCGAAGCGGATCGTGATCTGCACGATCAGCACCGCCGAGATGTTGGGCAGCACGTGCTGCATCGTGATGGCGAACGCGCCCTTGCCGCAGGCGCGCGCGGCCGCCACGTACTCGCGCGACCAGATCGCGTTGGCCGAGGCCCGCGTGATGCGCGCGAAGGTCGGGATGTTGTAGATGCCGATGGCGACGATCGCATTGACGATGCCGGCGCCGAACACCGCGGTCATCATGATCGCCGACAGGATCGCCGGAAAGGCCATCGTGAAGTCGGTCAAGCGCATGATCGCTTCCTCGACCCAGCCGCGGCGAGCGGCGGCGAGCAGGCCGAGCGCGGTGCCGACCGTGAGGCCGATGCCGACGGCGATCACGCCGACCAGGATCGAGGCGCGGGCGCCCACCAGCAGCAGCGAGGCGACGTCGCGGCCGAAGGTGTCGGTGCCGAGCCAGTGCGCCCAGCTCGGCTTCTGCAGCTTGCTCGCGAGGTCCATCTCGTAGGGCGACCACGGGGTCCACACCAGCGACACGGCGGCCGCCGCAACCAGCAGCAGGCTGAGCACTGCGCCGATCGTGAAGCTGCGGTGCCGCAGCGCGCGGCGCCAGAAACCGGGCACCTTGAAGGCGGCCGCGCTGGGCACCGCAGTGGGTACTGCGCTCATATGTCGGAAGCCTTGATGCGCGGGTCGATCACGGCATACAGCACGTCGACCACGAAATTGACGATGACCACCATCGCGGCCAGCAGCATCACGCAGTTGCGCACCACGATCAGGTCGCGGTTGCTGATGGCCTGGAAGATCAGCCGGCCCAGGCCGGGCAGGTAGAACACGTTCTCGACCACGATGGTGCCGGCCAGCAGTTCGGAGAACTGCATGCCCATCACCGTGACCACCGGGATCATGGCATTGCGCAGCACGTGGCCCCAGAGCACCGCCCGCTGCGACACGCCCTTGGCGCGGGCGGTGCGCACGAAGTCCTCGCGCATCACCTCCAGCACCGCCGAGCGCGTGATGCGCGCCAGGATCGCGGCCTGCACCACGGCCAGCGACAGGGCCGGCAGCAGCAGCGACTTGAGCCCGGACAGGATGCCTTCGCCCCAGCCCTCGAAGCCGCCGGCCGAGAACCACTGCAGCTGGACCGAGAACACCAGGATCAGCAGGATCGCGAACCAGAAATTCGGGATCGCGATGCCGACCTGCGTGAGGCCCATCAGCCCGACGTCGCCGAGCTTGTTGTGGCGGGCCGCCGCCGTCACGCCGACCGCCAGCGCCAGCACGGTGGTGAAGGCCATCGCCAGCAGCGCCAGCGGCACGGTCAGGGCGAGCCGCTCGAGGATCAGGTCGAGGACTGGCGAGCTGTAGGCGTAGCTGTCGCCGAGCTGGCCGGTGAGCAGGCCGCCGATCCAGTGCCAGTAGCGGCTCCAGGCCGGCTGGTCGAGCCCCAGCTTGGCGGCCAGCGCGGCCACCGCCTCGGGCGCGGCATCCGGGCCCATGAGCATCTGCGCGGCATTGCCGGGCAGGATCTCGAGCACCAGGAAGACGATGACCGAGGCGCCGATCAAGGTGGCGATCAGGGTCAGGAAACGCTTGAACAGGAACAGACTCATAGGGCGGGGCGCAGCATAACCCGACACGCAACGTCCGTGCCCGAGAGCATCGATAATCGGGCCATGGCCTTGATGATCACCGACGAATGCATCAACTGCGACGTCTGCGAGCCGGAGTGCCCCAACGACGCGATCTACATGGGCGAGGAGATCTACGAGATCGACCCGCACAAGTGCACCGAATGCGTGGGCCACTTCGACGAACCGCAGTGCGTGCAGGTGTGCCCGGTCGCGTGCATCCCGACCAATCCCGCGCATGTCGAGACGCGCGAGACGCTGTGGCAGAAGTTCGAGCGGCTGGCGGCCGAGAAGGCGGCCAGGGCCGCGGCCGAGCCCGGGCCGGTCCCCGCGCCCTAGTCTTTCGCAGGGCGCTTTTTCTTGGGTGCTGCCGAGGGATCCCGCGGACTCAGGTACTGCGGGTCCTTGCGCGGCTTGCCCTTCTTCATCGAAACATCACGGGGTTCCGGCGCGGCCGCCCGGGCGCGCGGCGCGTTGTCGATCAGGATCGCCTGCCCGGGGCCCTGCGCGGCTTCGAGCCGCAGGCGATCGCGCTCCATGCGCTGGGCCTCGGCGCGGGCTTCGCGCGTCGCCTGGTCGGCTTCGCGTTTTCGCTCGGCACCCGGCGCCTCGTCGAGCGGCAGGGCCCGGCCGGTGTCGCAGGGCTGGTCGGTGTAGCTGTTGCCGCAGCGCCAGATGCCGCTGGCGCCCTGTGCCGTGGCGGCCCAGTGCAGGCAGGCGCCGGCCAGCAGCAGGCTGCCGCGGCTGGCGATTCGTGCTTGTGACAGACTCATTCTTGTTGTCTCCCTTTTCCTTCTTCTCGCTTGCTTCCGCTAGCCCGCGGCGGGTTCACCCCCGTCGCCGGGCTCGCGCCGCGGTGGTTTGGGGCGCGGCGGCTTGCTCGTGTGGATGAGCAGGGTCGCCTTGTCCATCTCGCCGGCCACCAGGGCCGGAAAAGCGTGCAGCGAGCGCACGATCGCGTCCTCGATCGCCTCGCGTTGTTCCTTCAGCGGCTTCTTGAGCACCCAGCTCACGACCTCGGACTTGACGCCCGGATGGCCGATGCCGAGCCGCAGCCGCCAGTAGTCGCCGGTGCCGAGTTGCGCGTGGATGTCGCGCAGGCCGTTGTGGCCTGCGTGGCTGCCGCCGAACTTGAGCTTGGCCTGCCCCGGCACCACGTCGAGTTCGTCGTGCGCGACCAGGATCTCGTTGGGCTCGATCTTGAAGAAGCGCGCCAGCGCGGCCGTCGACTTGCCCGAAAGGTTCATGAAGGTCTGCGGCTCGAGCAGCCAGAGCGGCTTGCCGCCGACCTGGGTGCGCGCCACCAGCCCGTGGTAGCTGCGCTCGGGCGCGAGCGTGAGCTTCAGGTCGCGGGCCAGCGCGTCGATCCACCAGAAACCCGCGTTGTGGCGCGTGGCCTCGTATTCAGGGCCCGGATTTCCGAGGCCTACAAACAGCTTGATCATGAGGACGGATTGTGACTTGGCGCGCCAACGAAAACGGCCCGCACTGGGCGGGCCGTTAGGGCGCGATCGCGAAGCGGATTACTTCTTCTTCGCGGGTGCCTTGGCGTCGGCCTTGGCGGCCGGTGCGGCAGCACCTTCGGCCGCAGCGCCTTCGGCGCCGGCAGCAGGCTCTTCGGCGACCAGCGGCGGCACGGCCGAGACCACAACCGGGTTGATCTTGCCGTGGCTCACGAACTTCACGCCCTTGGGCAGCTTGATGTCGTTGACGTGCACGGTGGCGTTCTTGGTCAGGCCCGACAGGTCGACTTCGATGAACTCGGGCAGGTCGGCCGGCAGGCAGCTGACTTCGAGTTCGTTCATCACGTGGTTCACGAGGTTGTGGTCGAGCTTGACGGCGGTCGACTCTTCTTCACCCTTGAAGTGCAGCGGCACCTTGACCGTCATGCGGGTGCGGGCATCGACGCGCTGGAAGTCGACGTGCTGCACGAGCTGGCGGAACGGGTGGTATTGCACGTCGCGCAGCAGCACCTTGGTGCTGGCGCCGGCGAGTTCCATCTCGAGGATCGACGAGTGGAAGGCTTCCTTCTTGAGGGCATGCCACAGCGCGTTGTGATCGATCTCGATCAGTTGCGGCTGGCCTTCGCCACCGTAGACGATGCCGGGCGTCTTGCCCGTGATGCGGAGACGGCGGCTCGCACCCGTGCCCTGCTTGGCGCGCTCAAAAGCGACGAATTTCATGGATAACTCCTGTGGAAGCCGACCGCGACCAGTGCGGCTCCGGTTTTCAAAATGGGCTTCCGCTGCGGGAAGCCCGGCTCTTTGCTCAGAACAGGTTTTCCTGGTCCGAGAACAAACTCATCACCGACTCGCCCTTGGCGATGCGCTGGATCGTTTCGGCGATCAGCGGTGCCACGGACAGTTGGCGGATCTTGGTGCAGCCGACGGCGGCGTCGGACAGCGGGATCGTGTTGGTCACGACCACTTCGTCGAGCGCCGAGCCCTGGGCGATGCGCTCGATGGCGGGGCCCGAGAAGATCGGGTGCGTGCAATACGCATAGACCTTCTTGGCGCCGCGTTCCTTCAGGACTTCGGCCGCCTTCACCAGCGTCCCGGCGGTGTCGATCATGTCGTCCATGATCACGCAGTTGCGGCCGTCGATCTCGCCGATCACGTGCATGACTTCGCTCACGTTGGCGCGCGGGCGGCGCTTGTCGATGATCGCCAGGTCGCAATTCAGTTGCTTGGCCAGCGCCCGGGCACGCACCACGCCGCCGACGTCGGGCGAGACCACGATCAGGTCTTCGTAGTTCTTCTGGCGCAGGTCGCCCAGCAGCACCGGCGAGGCATAGATGTTGTCGACCGGGATGTCGAAGAAGCCCTGGATCTGGTCGGCGTGCAGGTCCATGGTGAGCACCCGGGCCACGCCCACGGTCTCGAGCAGGTTGGCCACCACCTTGGCCGAGATCGGCACCCGGCTGGAGCGCGGACGGCGGTCCTGGCGCGCGTAGCCGAAGTAGGGGATCACGGCACTGATGCGCTCGGCCGATGCGCGCTTGAGCGCGTCGACCATGATGAGCAGTTCCATCAGGTTTTCGTTGGTCGGGGCACAGGTCGACTGGACCACGAACACGTCGCGGGCGCGGACGTTCTGGTTGATCTCGACGGTGACTTCGCCGTCGGAGAAGCGACCGACCCGCGCGGCACCCAGCGAAGTGCCCAGGTTGTGCGAGATCTCGGCGGCAAGGCCCGGATTGGCGTTGCCGGTGAAAACCATGAAGTCAGGGTGTTGAGCCTGCATGAGTGCGTCCCGGCAATGCGAATTGGCTCTTTCGGGAGAGCCGCCAAAATTCTCGTGAGTGAATTTGGCAGGGGAGAAAGGATTCGAACCTTTGCATGCTGGAATCAAAATCCAGTGCCTTAACCAGCTTGGCGACTCCCCTACACGGGTCGACGACCAATGTCGCCAACCGATATATGTCGCATCAGATCGCGTGAGCGACCTGATTATCTTCTCAGACCGCCCAACCCACGAGGGGGTGAACGGCCAGGTTGCTGCATTTGCGAACCTGCCAGCCCTCGGGGGCCTCGGCGAGTTCCGCGTCATGCGGCATCGCTGCAAACACCGAACTTCCCGAACCGGTCATCCGCGCTTCGAGTCCTTGGTGGCCGAGCCATTCGATGGCTTCGGTGACCGCGGGACAAAGCCGCTGGGCAACTGGCTGCAGGTCGTTTCTGCCAAAGCCCCATCCTTTTTCGATCTGGCCCTGACGCGATTCGCTATGTGCAGCAAAGCCCGAGATTATAGCAGTAGGAGTTGCGCGTTGCAGATCCTCTGCTGAAAAAATCTGTCGGGTATCGAGTCCCTCGGGCGGTTTCACGACCGCGAAGCAGCCCGGCGGGAGCTCGACGGGCGTGATTATCTCGCCGATTCCCTCGACCCAGGCGTTGCGTCCGCGCAAGAAGAAAGGAACGTCGGCGCCCAGTGCGAGGCCGATGCGCTCGAGCGTCGCGAGCGGCAGGTTCAGCCCCCAGAGACGATTGAGGGCCAGCAGGCAGGTGGCCGCGTCGGAAGAGCCGCCGCCCATGCCGGCCTGGGCCGGCACCTGCTTGGCGACCCCGATGTGGGCCCCCAGCGGCGTTCGCGCCTCGGCTTGCAAGGCCCTGGCCGCGCGAACGACCAGGTCGTCGGCCGGCAGCGGGGTGGTCAGGTCCTCGCGGCTGATCGCGCCATCGGCGCGGCACTCGACATGCAGCGTGTCGCACCAGTCGATCAGCATGAAGACCGACTGCAGCAGGTGGTAGCCGTCGGCGCGCCGGCCCGTGATGTGCAGGAAGAGATTGAGCTTGGCCGGTGCCGGCAGGTCGTAGAGCGCCTTCATGCGCGTTCGAAGACGATCCGCAGGTCGGCCCGGGGCGCCGGTGATTCACGCGTGGCCTGCAGGCGGCCCGCCGCCACTTGCGACAGGTCGGGCCGCCAGCCGGGCACCTGCTCGTCGCGGCCGGCCAGCCAGGCGAACAGCGCGCCGACCGGGATCGCGGCGCCGGTGGCGGCCTCGATCAGCGCGTCGACTGAGTCGTAGCGGCGGGTTTCGCTGCCGTTCCTGAGCACGGCCTCGCCGGGTGCCCAGTGGAGCTGGGCCAGGGTGCTGCCGATCGGGCTCGTGAGGATCAGGTCGCCGGCCCGCGGCGCACCGCGCAGTTCGAACAGGGCCGAGAAGCTCTGGCTGGCGTCGCCCTCGAGGCGCAGCGACAGGCGGCCGCTCCAGGCCTCGATGGCGGTGCCGGGTCCGGGCGCGCCGCCCGGACTCGCGCAGCCCGCCAGCACCAGCAGGCCGGCGCAGCCGGCCAGCAGCAACCCACGCCGGTTCAAAGCTTCACGTGCAGGCGCTTGAGCGTTTCCTGCAGCGTCTCGTTGTCCGCATCCGCGAGCGACGCTTCCTTCCAGATGCTCACCGCGCGATCGCGCTGGCCGGCGGCCCACAGCACCTCGCCCAGGTGGGCGCCGATCTCGGGGTCGGGCCGGCGCTTGTAGGCATCTTCGAGGATGCGCAGCGCCTCGGTCGTGTTGCCGAGCCGGTACTCGACCCAGCCCAGGCTGTCGGCGATGAACGGGTCTTCGGGCGCCAGCTGCACGGCCTTCTGGATCAGCGTGCGCGCCTCTTCGAGCCGCACCTTGCGATCGGCCAGCGAATAGCCGAGCGCGTTGTAGGCGTTCTGGTTGTCCGGCTTGAGTTCGATCACCCGGCGCAGCAGGCGCTCCATCTCGTCGAGGCGGTTGAGCTTCTCGGCCACCATGGCCTGGTCGTAGATCAGGTCGACGTCGGTCGGTGCCGCGGCGCTGGCCTGGGCCAGCATGTCGAAAGCGGCCTGGTATTGCTTGGCGTCGCGCAGCAGCTGCACTTCGGTGAGGAACTTCTGCTTCTTTTCGTCGGCGGTGCGTTCGGGCAGGCTGCGCACCAGTTCGCGGGCCTGCGGCAGCTTGCCCTGGCGGGCCAGCAGCGCGGCGCGGCGCGCCTGGGCGCCGACCAGGTCGTCGGTGCTGTCGATGCGGGCCAGCCAGCCGTCGGCAGCGGTGAAATCCTTGCGCCGCTCGGCCAGCTGCGCCATCAGCAGGTAGGCCTGGGTCAGGCCGCGCTCGCGCCCTTCCGGGTCGCGAATGTCGGGCGCGAGCGAGATGAAGCGGTTGAGCGAGGTTTCGGCCGCCTTGTCCTGGCGCGCCTGGGTCTGCAGGCTGCCGAGCAGCAGCCAGGGTTCGGGCAGCTCGGGGCGGGCGGCGGTGAGGGCGGCGAGCTCGCTCGAGGCCTCGGCGTAGCGGCGGCCCTCGACCAGGGCGCGGGCATAGCCCACGCGCATTTCGGGCAGGACCTTGGGGCCGGCGAGGTAGCGCTTGACGATCGGCTCGGCCAGCGGCTGGCCCGGATCCATGATCTCGAGCGCCAGCATGGCCGGGCCTTCGGAGGCTGGATCCAGCTGCTGGCCCTTGATGGCGGCGTCGAGCGCGCCGGAGGTGTCGCCGGCGGCCAGCCGCAGCCGGCCGACGGTGGCCCAGGCGGCGCCCGCGGTGGCGGGGTTCGCCAGTTCGTCGACCAGCGCCTGTTCGACCACCGAGGCGGCGAGTTTCTTGTCGGTGGCCCGCGAATAGTTGCGCGCGATCACGGCCATCAGGAACGGACGCTCGATCTGCGGCGTGGCGGCGATCTCGGCCCGCAGCGGCTCGACCGTATCGGCGATGCGGTTCAGCGCGATCAGTATCTGCAGCTCGACGCGGCGCGCCTCGCGCGACTCGGGCAGGCTGTCCTTCCAGGCCCGGGCGGCTTCGAGGGCCGAGTCCCCGGAGCGCGACTGCAGCGCGATCTCGACCGCGCGCTGGAACAGCTTGCCGTCGCGGGCGCGGCGGGCGGCGTCGAGCACCAGGCCGTAGGCGGCGCCTGGGTCGGAGCGGGCGCTGAGCTCGCCCAGCAGCACTTCGTAGAACAGGTCGGCGGTCATCGCCGAGGGCTGGGCGGGGGCGCTGGACTTGGCGGATTCCGGCGTTGCAGCAGCCTGTGCCGGATCGACGAGAGGGGCGGGGGGCGGGGTCTGGCCTTGCGCCGCAAGCGCGATCAGGGCCAGGAAAGCGGCCGCCGCAAGGCGGGATCGGCGGAGCGTGAAGGTCATCGCAGCCATAATAATCCAAGGCTTTTGCGCCATGGGACGTGGGGTCTCAACGCCGGCGTTTTTTCGTGTCAGCCTGCTCGCCCATGCCAGAACTCCCCGAAGTCGAAGTCACCCGCCGCGGATTCGCGGATCGCATCGCGGGCGCCCGGATCGAGGCGGTGCGGGTCGGCAAGCCGCTGCGCTGGGCGCTGGCGGTCGAGCCCGGCGACCTGGTGGGGCGCAGCGTGCTCGGCGTGCGCCGGCGCGGCAAGTACCTGCTGGTCGATCTCGACGCCGGCCTGCTGCTGATGCACCTGGGCATGTCGGGCAGCCTGCGCTTCGACACCGCCTTGCCGGCGCCCGGCACGCACGATCACTTCGACCTCGTCACCAGCCGCGGCACCTTGCGGCTCAACGACCCGCGCCGCTTCGGCGCCGTGGTCTACGTCGAGGACGAGGCTTCGCCGCTGGCGCGCAAGCTGCTCGGCGGACTCGGCATGGAGCCGTTGGGCGACGGCTTCGACTTCGAGGCCTTCCATGCCGGCCTGCGCCGCCGCCGGGCCCCGATCAAGCAGGTGCTGCTGGCCGGCGACGTGGTGGTGGGCGTGGGCAACATCTATGCCTCGGAAGCCCTCTTCCTGGCCGGCATCCGGCCGACCTTGTCAGCCGCGCGCATCAGCCGGCCCAGGGCGCTGCGCCTGCATGCGGCGGTGCGCGACATCCTGGCGCGAGCGGTCGAGCGCGGCGGCAGCACGCTGCGCGATTTCTCCAACGTCGACGGCCAGAGCGGCTATTTCCAGCTCGAGGCCACGGTCTACGGGCGCAAGGGCGAGCCGTGTCGGGTCTGCGCGACACCGGTGCGGATGATGCGCCAGGGCCAGCGGGCCACGTATTTCTGCCCAGTGTGCCAAAAGCACTGAATCCCAACGGCGAATGACGCGGTATGCAGCCTGCGATGCTATATTTTGTAAGTCGCCCTTACAAACCCTGCCTTGACCGATTCCTTCAATCAGCAATTCGACAAGCACGGCGCTTGGCGGCGCAACTTCGCGCACCGCCTCAAGTGGTTGTCCCGCTGGCTGAATGAAAACGACCTGCTGAACCAGAGCGTCGCCGAGCGGCTGCGCGACCTGGAGTCGCAGTTGCGCACCAGCAAGGTCATGGTGGCTTTCGTGGCCGAGTTCTCGCGCGGCAAGTCCGAGCTGATCAACGCCATCTTCTTCGCCGGCTACGGGCGCCGGATCATGCCGGCCAGCGCCGGCCGCACGACCATGTGCCCGACCGAGCTGGGCTACGACCCGGCGCTGCAGCCGAGCCTGCGCCTGCTGCCGATCGAAACCCGGCTCGAGGCCCATTCGCTCGCCCATTGGCGCGACGAGCCCGAGCGCTGGACCGAGATCGCGATCGACGTCGAGAACGCCGAACTGCTGTCGCAGGCGATGAGCAAGGTCGCCGAGGTGCGCTGGGTGCCGCTCGAGGAAGCGCGCGCGCTCGGCTTCTGGAGCGACGACGTGCCCGACGACAACCCGGTGCCCGATGCCGATGGCCGGGTCGAGATCCCGCGCTGGCGCCACGCGGTGCTGAACATGCCGCACCCGCTGCTGGAGCAGGGCCTGGTGATCCTCGACACGCCCGGACTGAACGCGATCGGCGCCGAGCCCGAACTGACGGTCAGCCTGATTCCGCAGGCCCATGCGGTGGTCTTCATCCTCGGTGCCGACACCGGCGTGACCCGCTCCGACCTGGCCATCTGGCGCCAGCACCTGGTCACCGAGGGCGACCTGAGCGAGACCCGCATCGTGGTGCTCAACAAGATCGACACGATGTGGGACATCCTGAGCACGCCGGCCCAGATCGATGCCCAGATCCAGCGCCAGCGCAAGGGCGCCGCCGAGCTGCTGGGCGTGCCGCTGGCGCAGGTGCTGCCGGTGTCGGCGCAGAAGGGGCTGCAGGCCAAGATCCGCCGCGACGTGCCGCTGCTGCAGGCGAGCCGGCTGCCGGCGCTCGAGGCGGTGCTCGGCGAAGGCCTGCTCGGCAAGCGCGAGACCATGCTGCGGCTTGCCGTCGACGCCGGCATCGTCGCGCTCAGGACCGAGGCGGCGCGCATCCTCAACGTGCGCCAACGCGACCTGTCCGAACAGGCGCTGGAGTTGCAGGGCCTGCGCGGCAAGAACGGATCGGTGATCCGCCACATGCGCAGCCGCATCGAGGCGGAGCAGACCGAGTTCGAAGGCAGCAACACCCGCATCCTGGCGCTGCGCTCGGTGCAGGGCAAGCTGCTGCGCGAGGTCTATGCGGTGCTCGGCAGCACCGCGCTCAAGGCCGACATGGGTCGCCTGTCGGCCGCGCTGAAGCGCCGCGGCATCAAGTTCAGCGTGCGCAAGGTCTATGGCGAGACCTTCGAGTCGCTGCGCAACAACCTGCGCGAAGTGCAGGCGACCAGCGCCGAGATCCAGTCGATGCTGCACGCCACCTTCCGCCAGCTCAACGCCGAACACGGCTTCACGCTGCAGGCGCCGCCCGAGCCCGACCTGTCGGGCTTCGAGCAGCAGCTCGACCAGATCGAGCGCAGCCATATCCACTACCTGGGCGTGGGCAACATGCTCAAGCTGGCGCAGCCCGACTTCTGCGACAAGCTGGTGCGTGCGCTGGCGAGCCGGCTGCGGGTGGTCAACGAGGCGGCCATGACCGAGGTGGAGCGCTGGAGCAAGGGCGCCGGCGCCCAGCTCGACGCCCAGCTCAAGGAACGGCGCCGCAATTTCACCAAGCGCATCGAGGCCGTGGAGCGCATCCAGGGCGCGGCGGGCAATCTCGACGAGCGCCTGGCCGAGCTGTCGGCGCAGGAAGCCAACCTGGGCGAGCTGCACCGGCGGCTGGCCGAACTCACCACCTTGCTCGCGAGCAACGAAGCACCGCACGCCCCCGCGGTGCGGACCGAACTTGTCGCCTGAAGTCCCGCAGCGAAGCGCCACGGGCTTTGCCGGGCGGATCGTCGCCTGGCAGGCCAGCCACGGCCGCAGCGAACTGCCGTGGCAGAACACCCGGGACCCCTATCGCGTCTGGCTGTCCGAGGTGATGCTGCAGCAGACCCAGGTGAGCACCGTGCTCGGCTACTTCGCGCGCTTTCTCGAGCGGTTTCCGAACGTGGCCGCGCTCGCCGCGGGCACCGAGGACGAGGTGTTCGGGCTCTGGAGCGGGCTCGGCTACTACAGCCGCGCGCGCAACATGCACCGCTGCGCGCAAGAGGTGGTCTCGCGCTTCGGCGGCGAATTCCCGCGCACCGCGGCCGAGTTGCAGAGCTTGCCGGGCATCGGCCGCTCCACGGCCGCGGCCATCGCGGCCTTTTGCTTCGGCGAGCGGGTCGCGATCCTGGACGGCAATGTCAAGCGGGTGCTCACGCGGCTGCTGGCATTTGACGGCGACCTGTCGTCCGCTGCCCAGGAGCGACTGCTGTGGAACGAGGCCACCGGGCTGCTGCCGCCGGCCGAGGATCGAAAGGCCATCGCTCGCTACACCCAGGGGCTGATGGACCTGGGCGCCACCGTCTGCCTGCCGCGCAAGCCGAGTTGCATGATCTGCCCGGTGAGCGACCTGTGCGCGGCGCGCAAGCAGGGTGCGCCCGAGCGCTACCCGGTCAAGACCCGCAAGCTGCGGCGCAGCGCGCAGTCGCTCTGGATGCTGCTGGCGCACGACGTCGATGGGCGCGTGTGGCTGGAAAAGCGGCCCGCGCGCGGGATCTGGGCCGGCCTCTACAGCCTGCCGGTATTCGACAGCCGCGAGGCGCTGTTGGAGACCCTGGGCGCCCGGGACCACGCCGGCGCCCGCGACGAACCGGCCTTCGTGCACGTGCTGACCCACAAGGACCTGCATCTGCATCCGGTCGCCGTCCACAGCCGTGGCGTGCGGCCGCTGGCGGACACGGGCGGCTGGTTCGCGGGCGCCGAATGGCGCGGCCTGGGACTGCCGGCGCCGGTGCGCAAGCTGCTGGGCAGCGAGCGCGGCTGAGGCCGGACGCTCAAGCCCCGTCGAGTTCGCGGTGGCGCTTGAGCGCCGCCCAGCGTTCGCCGAAGCCGCGCGCCAGCTGCTCGACCAGGAACACCGACCGGTGCTGGCCGCCGGTGCAGCCGATCGCCACCGTGACGTAGCTGCGATGGTCGCGCGCCAGCGCATCGAGCCAGCGCTGCAGGAACTGCTCGATGTCGCCGTACATGCGCGCCACGTCCTCGTGCTCGCGCAGCCACTCGATGACGGGCGTGTCGCGCCCGGTCAGGGCGCGCAGGGCCGGCACGTAGTGCGGATTGGGCAGCATGCGGACGTCGAACACGAAGTCGGCATCGAGCGGCACGCCGCGCTTGAAGGCGAAGGACTCGAACACCAGCGTCAGCGCGCTGTCGGGCGCCGAGATCAGCGCCTTGACGTAGCTCTGGAGCTGCGGCGGCCGGATGATGCTGGTGTCGACCACGTCGGCGCCGTCGCGCAGGTCGGCGAGCAGCTCCCGTTCGAGCTCGATCGCCTGCATCAGCACGCGCTGCTGCTCGGGCATGTCGGTGCGGCCTTCCTGGCGCGACAGCGGATGGCGGCGCCGCGTTTCGGAATAGCGGCGCACCAGCGCATCGGTGGTGGCGTCGAGGAACAGCGAGCGCAGCGAGACGCCCTGCTGGCGCAGCGCCTCCAGTTGCTGCGGCACCAGCGGCAGCGAGACGCCGCTGCGCACGTCCATCGCGATCGCCACCTTGGTGGCCTGCTGCTGCTGCTGCAGCGCGACGAAGGGCGACAGCAATTCGGGCGGCAGGTTGTCGACGCAGTAGTAGCCGGCGTCCTCGAGCGCGTGCAGCGCGACGGACTTGCCGGAACCGGACATCCCGGTGATGAGGACCAGTTCGAGGTTCACGATGCCGCGGCCTCCGTCTTCTGGCCCAGCATCTCGCGCGCATGGGCGAGCGAGGTGCGCGAGACGCGTTCGCCGCCGAGCATCCGTGCGACTTCCTGCGCCCGGCCCTCGGCGTCGAGCACCGCGACGCTGCTTTCGGTGCGTGCGGCGTCCTGTCCCTTGGCAGCGGTCTGCCGCTTGGCCACCACGAGATGGTGGTCGGCGCAGGCCGCCACCTGCGGCAGGTGGGTCACGGCCAGGACCTGGCGGTCGCGGCCGAGCTGCTTCATGAGCCGGCCGACGGTCTCCGCCACCGCACCGCCGACGCCGGCATCGACCTCGTCGAAGATCAGGGTCTGGGCGGCACCGAGTTCGCTGGTCGTGACTGCGATGGCCAGGGCGATGCGCGACAGCTCGCCGCCGGAGGCCACCTTGCCGATCGAGCGCGGCGTGCTGCCGGCATGGCCGCTGACCAGGAACGAGATCTCCTCGAGACCGGCGCGGCTGGGTTGCGCCAGCGGCTGCAGCGCGACCTCGAAGCGGCCGCCCTTCATGCCGAGCTCCTGCATGGCCTGCGTGACCGCCTGCGAGAGCTTCGGCGCCGCCTGCTTGCGGGCCTTGGCCAGCGCCTTGGCCTCTTTCAGGTAGGCCTGCCGCGCCGATTGTTCGGTGCGCTCGAGCGCGTCGAGGTCGCTCTGCGCATCGAGGGCCTTCAGTTCGGCCTGCCAGCCCGCCAGCAGGGCCGGCAGTTCGGCCGGCGGACGCCGGTAACGGCGCGCCAACGACATCCAGCTGCCCATGCGCTCGTCCAGTTCGGCCAGCCGCTCCGGGTCGGTGTCGGCCTGGCGCAGGTAGCTGTGCAGCGAGTGCGCGGCATCCGAGGCCTGCGCCACGCTCGAGGCCAGCACCTCGCCCAGCGCCTTGAATTCGGGTTCGATGTGCTCGCAGTTCTGCAGCAGCGCGACGGCGCGGCTCAGGGCCGCCAGGGCGCCGCTGTCGTCGTCCTCGAGGGCGCTGGCGGCGCCTTCGGCGGCATCGATCAGGGCCTGGGCATTCGAGATCCGGGTGTGGCTGGCCGACAGCTCTTCCCATTCGTCCTCGCCAGGCGCCAGCTTGGCGACCTCGGCGACCTGCCACTGGAGGCGCTCGCGCTCGCGCTGCAGCGAATCCTGGGCCGAACGGGCGGTGTCGAGCGCGCCGATCGCCTGCCGCCAGGCCTGCCAGGCGCTGTCGAGCGCGCCGGTGTCGACGCCGGCATAGGCATCCAGCAGGCCGCGCACGGCCTCGGGGCGGGTCAGGCTTTGCCAGGCGTGCTGGCCATGGATGTCGAGCAGCCGGTCGCCGAGCTCGCGCAGCTGGGTGGCCGTTGCCGGGCTGCCGTTGATCCAGCCGCGGCTGCGGCCCTGCAGGTCGACCGTGCGGCGCAGCAGCAGGGCGTCGCCGGCCTCGAAGCCGCCTTCGTCCAGCCAGCCGGCCAGGTCCGGGTCGGCGTCGAACTCGGCGCTGACGTCGAGCCGATCGGCACCCTCGCGCACCGCGCCGGCATCGGCCCGGTTGCCGAGCGCCAGCTGCAGCGCATCGATGAGGATCGACTTGCCGGCACCGGTCTCGCCGGTGAGCACCGTGAATCCGGCCGAGAAATCGAGTTCGAGGGCCCGCACGATCACGAAGTCCCGCAGCGCAATGCGCCTCAACGCCATCTCAAGATCCCCCTTCGTTCCAATGCAGTTTCTTGCGCAAGGTGTCGAAATAGCTCCAGCCCTTGGGGTGCAGGAAGCGCACCCGGTAGTCCGAGCGGCGCACCATCACCTGGTCGCCGATGGCCAGCGAGGCCAGCGACTGCATGTCGAAATTGGCGCTCGCATCGCGACCGCCCACCAGTTCCATCGTGACCTCGTCGGCGTCGGGCAGCAGCAGCGGCCGGTTCGACAGCGTGTGCGGCGCGATCGGCACCAGCACCCAGCCGCGCACCGCCGGATGCAGCAGCGGCCCGCCGGCCGACAGGGCATAGGCGGTCGAGCCGGTGGGCGTCGAGATGATCATGCCGTCGGCGCGCTGGTTGGCCACGAAGTGGCGGCCGACCGTGACCCGCAGCTCGACCATGCCCGAGGTGGCGCCCCGGTTGACCACGACGTCGTTCATGGCCAGGGTGTCGAACACCGACTGGCCGTCGCGGATCACCTTGGCCTGCATCAGGGTGCGCAGGTCTTCCTCGTACTCGCCGGCCAGCATCGGGATCAGCGTCGCCTGGTAGTTGTCGAGCGAGATGTCGGTGATGAAGCCGAGGCGGCCGCGGTTGATGCCGATCAGCGGCACGTCGTGCGGCGCCAGCTGGCGGCCGATGCCCAGCATCGTGCCGTCGCCGCCGACCACCAGGCCCAGGTCGCATTGCTGGCCGATCTCTTCGACCGTCAGCGCCGGATAGGGGCCGGTTTCGACCGGGGCGGTCTGCGACTTCTCGACGAACACCTTGCAGCCCTGCGATTCGAGGAAGGTGCCGATGCCTTCCATCACGTCGTCGTGCGCGCCGCATTGCGCCCGGGCGCCGGAGGCCTGGTATTTACCGATCAGTGCGACATGCCGAAAGCGGGAGCTCATTCACAAATTACAACATTAAAATCATTCGATGCTGGACGACCGTGCCAAGTTGCTGCTGAAGACTCTCGTCGAGCGCTATATCGCCGACGGGCAGCCGGTCGGCTCGCGCACGCTTTCCCGTGCGCCGGGCCTGGATCTCTCGCCGGCGACGATCCGCAACGTGATGTCCGACCTCGAGGTGCTGGGGCTGATCGCAAGCCCCCACACCTCCGCGGGTCGGATCCCGACCGCGCGCGGCTACCGCCTCTTCGTCGACACCATGCTGACCGCCGAGCGCGAGCAGTTCGCGTCGGCGCCGAGCCTGGCCGCCGACCAGCCGCAGAAGGTGATCGCCAATGCGGCCCACCTGCTGTCGAACCTGTCGCAGTTCGTGGGCGTCGTGATGGCGCCGCGGCGGGCCTCGGTGTTCCGGCAGATCGAGTTCCTGCGGCTGTCGGACCGCCGGCTGCTGGTGATCATCGTGGCGCCCGACGGCGACGTCCAGAACCGGGTCATCTTCCCCGAGGTCGACTACACGCAGTCGCAGCTGGTCGAGGCCGCGAACTACATCAACGCCCATTTCGCCGGGCTGTCGATCGAGCAGGTGCGCGACCGGCTGCAGTCCGAGGTCGAGCAGCTGCGCGGCGAGATCGCGGCGCTGATGCAGGCCGCGGTGCAGGTCAGCTCCGAGGTCATGACCGAGGCCCAGGACGAAGTCGTGATCGCCGGCGAGCGCAACCTGCTGGCGGTCACCGATTTCTCCAGCGACATGGGCCATCTGCGGCGCGCCTTCGAGCTGTTCGAGCAGAAGACGCAGCTGATGCGCCTGCTCGATGTCTCGAGCCAGGCCGAGGGGGTGCGCATCTTCATCGGCGGCGAAAGCCAGGTCGTGCCCTTCGATGACCTGTCGATCGTCAGCGCGAACTACGAGGTCGATGGCCAGGTCGTCGGCACGCTGGGCGTGATCGGCCCGACCCGGATGCCGTACGAGCGAATGATCCAGATCGTCGACATCACGTCGAAGCTGGTCACCAACGCGCTGAGCCACCGCAAGTAGGAAAGGGCGCCGCGCCCACTAGAATCCCTGGCGCGTGGGCCGTTAGCTCAGTTGGTTAGAGCAGCGGACTCATAATCCGTTGGTCCCTGGTTCAAGCCCAGGACGGCCTACCACCCGACTCCTCGCGACGCATGGGTTAGACTCCATGTGCGATCGAGAGTCTTCGCAGACTCGGTCTTCCCCGGTGACAGCCCGGGACGAACCGTCCGCATGTCGTTGAGCTTCATTCCGGCTTCTGGCTGGAAAGGTAGCTGAAATGCATGCTATAATCGCAAGCTGTGCGGCTGTAGCTCAGTTGGATAGAGTACTTGGCTACGAACCAAGGGGTCGTGGGTTCAATTCCTGCCAGCCGCACCAACTCTCAGTAAGCCCCTGATTTTGTTAAGAAATCAGGGGCTTTCCTGTTTCACACAGCACCCTCATACAAAGGGTGCATCCGTGCAGAATCTCTTTCGACGCCCGTCGGGCGTCTACGTCATCCGTCTGACCGTTCCGGAAAGACTGCGATCCACCGTGGGCAAGCGCGAGTTCGTGTCATCGACAGGTACTCGGGATCTCGCGGTCGCCAAGATCCTGGCGGCCACGCAGTTGGCCCAGTGGAGGCAGCAGTTTTTCGACCTGGGCCGTTTGGCCCAAAACCAGCTTCCCATGGACTACGAGAGCATCCTCACGATCAGAGATGGTCATCCCGCGCTCGCATCGACCGGATACTTGAGCCTCGACCTGGCTGCGGCCGGTTCAGGCATCAACGTTCAGCTGTTGCTCCGGGTCGTCTCGGATGGTCGCCTCCGGCTGTTCCATCGTCCGAGCGCCAAGCGCCGCGTCGAGTCTGGGATGCTGGCACTGCCCGCCGACGGTGCTCAAGCCGTCGCAAGTTGCTTCTTGGCTGGCATAGACGAGGCCGAGGTCGTCGCCTTCGATGCGGATGAGGTTGGCGTCGTCTTCGTGCCGGACGATCTCGTCAGGGTCACCCGGAGTTCCGTCGAGCTTGCCACGGTCGAGGTCGACACGTTGCGGCGCTCCATGCACGCGAGAACCACGCCCGCATCAAGTATTCGACGCGCTTTATGAAAGAATCGATCGAGGCACAGGTATAAGGCTTTCCTCGGGCGCGAATGCCGTGCAACGCGGCCAGCCGTAGCCGCCACGGGTCTCGGCATGGATGGCCTTGATGTGCACCAGCAGCGCATCGTCGCTCAGATGGCGGCGCTGCGTGCCGGTGGCTTTGCGCACGAAGTGCTATGAGATGGTATTGCCCGCCTCCAAGGCGGTGACTCAAGCATTAAGAATGTGAACTTCCGTATTGTTTCTTGAGCGCGATCGGTTATAACCGCCGCTACCGCTGTTAACGTCTCGATACGTTTCTCGTCGAAACTGCACGCGCAGTCACTTCCATATGCCCATGGGGTTCTTTCAATGCTGACCTTCATCGTGCCTGTACGACATCCGCAAAATGCGCGGGACTGGTCGAGTGTCAAACAGGTACTCAAACAGACGGCCACCTCAATCGCTGGTCAGCAGTCAGATGAGTGGCGCGCGGTCGTGGTCGCAAATACTGGCTCGGACTTGCCGCCTTTGCCGCCGCGATTCAGCGTGGCTTGGGTCGATTTCCCGCCAAATCCGGCGCATGACGTGAATGTTCCGACACCGGAGGACAAGTTCGAAATATTCAGGTACGACAAGGGCCAGCGCGTCGCAGCGGGCTTGGTACACGCCCCCGATAGTGACTACTATATGGTGGTTGATGACGACGATTTCGTGTCCTCGCGCTTGGCAGGGTTCGCTGCGCGCCATCCAGATGAACACGGGTGGTATATCGGAAACGGTTATTGCTGGTCGGAAGGCAGCCAGTGGACTTTCGCCCACCCGACGCTCCACAAGGCCTGCGGTACGACCCACATCTTGCATCGGGACTTGATGAAGATTCCACTGTCGGTGGCTGATGCGCCACGGCCACATGTGCGCTGGTTAGGGCAACACGGTCAAACTACGGAAGATCTCGTCGCTGCGGGGACACCGCTCCAACTCTTGCCGTTCCCTGGATCCGTGTATCGCATCGGGCACAGCAATGCTCACAGCTTGTCGCGTTCCATCTGGCGAACATTCATTTTGCGCAAGAATGTGCTGATGCGACCATACCTTCTGGTTCGCAATTCGCTACGCCTGAAACGCCTGACTCCAGCGCTGATCCGCGAATTCGGAATGGGCGAAGCAGTTGGCAAGAGCCGTTGACCTGAAGTATGGATTGTGGCGGAGTCGTCGGGCTGTTGAAACTGCTCATTAACTGGTGCTGTGTGCCAGGGGCGGCAGTCGTGGGTTCAATTCCTGCCAGCCGCACCACTCTCTCGAATGGCCTAGAGGATCATCTCCTCTAGGCCATTTTCTTTTGCGGGTCGTCAAGGACCCCGCCGTCGCCTCGACCCTTTGCCATCCGCCTGCCATCCGACGACACTGCGCAGCACGTCGCGCGCGACAGCCATGATGAATTCGAGGAGAGCATCCGAATGCGCATCGTCAACGACAGCGAGCACTGCCGCCGCTGGTGGGTTGGCTCCCGGGCCGGCGACGCCGTCCAGCGGGCGCTCGACGCCAACGCCGATGGCGCCATCACCCTCGGCGATTTCGTCGCCTGGGCCGTCTACATCTTCCATCTCCCCGCCTACACGGGAATGATCATCGTCGACAGCTTTCCGCTGGTGGCGCAGTTCTTTGCCGTCGACTGCAGGACCGGGTTCGGCTGGGGCGGCACGCTCTTCAGCCTCGTCGCCTGGGCCCTGCTGGCCACCAGCGTCGCAACGCCATCGAAGCCAACCGCCGCCAGGACCCGGAACCAGCCCTGAAAGTGCTGCTTTTGGAGGCACCGTGTCGCAGGCCCCGCCAGGCAACGATCTCGACCGAAGTCGGCACGGTTTTCCCCAGCATTGTCCCCAGGAATAAGGGAAAACCCGAGACTGGCCGATATGCCATCGCGGCCCGGCCGGACGGCTTATGGGCCACGCAAGGTGCCGCGGCCAGAATCAGCGGATGGAGTCGATGAGCGATGAAGAACTCGCCGCAGCGGCGTATGTGCAGCGAAAGCGGGCGGAGCTTGGCGATCCCGATGCCTTGAAGGCGGCGCATCGGCTGGAGGCGGAGTTGCGAAGGCGGCTCGGGTCGACGCCGTCGGGTCACGGGCCGCTCGAGCCGGAGGTCCGGCCGGCACGGCCCTGGTGGCGCTTCTGGTAGGCGATGCTTGCGCTCTTCGTGTGCCTTGGCAACTCGGCCGCTTGGCGGCAGACTGCGCATCCCCTATGTCCAACCGGGAGTGGCACGATGAACTCAGTCCTTCGTTCAACAGTGGGTGCGTTGCTGGCTGGCGGCGCGATGCTGGGCGCGCTGTCCGCGCAGGCCCAGTCCAACGCGCCCAATTGCGAGGATCCCCGCGTCGACCGGACCGCCTGCTATCGCGAGAAGGCGGCCGCCCAGGAAGCGAAGCGCCAAGGCCAGCTGAACAGTCCTGGCGGCTACGACCAGAATGCGCTTGCACGCTGCAAGCGGCAGCCTGCCAGTGCCCGTGAGGCCTGCGAGAAGCGCGTGCTCGGCACCGGCAACACCACGGTCAGCGGCAGCGTGCAGGGCGGTGGCAAGCTCCGCCGCACCGAAGTGCCGGTGCCGGCGCCGAAGAACTGAGCTTCGATGCGTCGCCTGCGGCTCGCCGGGGCCAACCTTCTGCCGGAGCCGCGATGTTCTCGCATGTCTTCGTGAGCGTGAGCGATTTCGAGCGCGCCCTGGGCTTCTATCGGCCGCTCATGGAGAGCCTCGGTGTCGCGATGCGCTTCTGCGAGCCCGAACGGCCCTGGGCCGGCTGGCATGCCGCGGGTGGCGCGCGGCCCTTCTTCGTGATCTGCAAGCCGCACGACGGCCGACCGCATGCGCCCGGCAATGGCCAGATGGTGGCCTTCGCCGCCGCCGACCGGGCGATGGTGCGCACCGCCCACGCGATCGCCCTCGCGCATGGCGGCCGCTGCGAAGGCCCGCCCGGCCTGAGGCCCGAGTACCACCCTCACTACTACGGCGCGTACTTCCGCGATCCCGACGGCAACAAGTTCTGCGTCGCCTGCCACGACCCCGAGTCCGGGGCGCCCGGCAGCGCCTGATCCGGTCAGTGCAGCGTCGACCAGCCGCAGAAGACGAGCAGCACCACGGCGGCGAAGAGGTCGGAGACCATCGCCAGGTTTTCCTTGGCGTTGCGGTGCCGCTGCAGGGCGTGGTTGATGCCGGCCAGGCCATAGAAGAGGCCGCCCACCAGGGCCGCCGGAACGACCCAGCCGGTGAAGAACAGGCTCAGCGTGCCGACGACGCCGATCGCGAGATTGCCGAAGCCCAGCTCGCGCACCAGCAGCAGCGCATCGTCGCCCTTGATGCCGAGGATGGTCTCGGCGGTGTAGCGCGGCTGCAGGATCTGCCGGATGCCGGCCAGCAGAAGCCGCAGGCCGACGGCCCAGAACACGTACCACTTGCCGATCAGCATGATGCCGAGGGGCGCATGTCCCGCGCTGGCCTCGATCGCGATCGAGAGCAGCGGAAACACCAGCATCAAGCCCGCGACGCTGAAGAAGTACATGGAACAGCTCAGCGCGAATCCGCGCCGGACGCGGGCGCCGGATAGCGCACCGCCAGCACCTCGACCTCGTGCACGCCGCCAGGGGTCGCGAGCTTGACCACGTCGCCTTCCCTGGCCTTGAGCAGCGCCCGTGCGATCGGCGAGATCCAGCTGACCTGGGCCTCGGCGCTGTTCGCTTCGTCGATGCCCAGGATGGTCACCTCGCGCTCGTCGCCGCTTTCGTCGGCGTAGCGCACGGTCGCCCCGAAGAAGACCTGGTCGCGGCCATGGTGCACCGAGGGATCGGTGACTTCGGCCACTTCGAGCCGTTTGGTGAGGAAGCGGATCCGCCGATCGATCTCGCGCAACCGCTTCTTGCCGTAGAGATAGTCGCCGTTCTCAGAGCGGTCGCCGTTCTTGGCCGCCCAGTGCACGGCCTCGACCACCTTCGGCCGCTCGTTGTCCATGAGATCGAGCAGTTCGGTGCGCAGGCGCGCATAGCCGGCCGGCGTCATGTAGTTCTTGCCGCCCGCGGGCAACGGCGGCAACGCGGCGCCACCGTCATCGTCGTCGCTGTCGGTGTCGCTCTCCTTCGTGAATGCCTTGCTCATGGGCCGAAGGTTGTATCACAGCCAAAATCTCGACCCACGCACCCGAGCGAGGTGCGTGCGTCAGGATGCCAATGGATACAAAAGATACCGGCGTTCGAACCCATGTCGGGGTCGGGCGAGCGCTCAGCCGGTCTGGGCCTGCGCTTCGGACGGGGTGTCGAAAGCCTGCTGTTGCACCTGAGCGGGCCCCGTCGCGAGGGCGGCCCGTTTGCCGGACGCGCCGGGCACGATGCCGCGGACCAGGTGCCTCGGCAGGCGGTGCGACTTCTGCAACAGAGCCAGGGCCTCGCTGCGTGCGGGCTCGGATGCCGGCAGGAACATTTGCAATGAGCTCATCGTGATCGCCCCATTGAGCGCCAGGATTCGGAACCGGCCCCTGGCTTGGCCGAGGGCGGATTATGGGCGTCTCGGGCGCGGCCGTCACAGGGCGTCCACCCCGGCTGTAGTGTTGATGGTTGCCGCCCGTTACAGATGGGCAGGCCGGCCCGTCAACGGGGTGCCGGCAGCGCGCCCGCGGCGGCATCGCGGCGCACGATCTCCTTGACCAGGGCGTTGAACTGCCGCGCCAACACCCGGCGCATGACCGCCCTCCCGATCACCGGCGGCAGCGGGAATTCGGGCTCCAGCAGGCCGGCATAGGAGAGCCGCACCTCGCCGCTGGCGAGCACTTCCAGGGCGTAGCGGCCCTCCATCTGACGGAGATTGCCGCTGACCGCGCGGGCGACGATGTGCTGCCGCGGCGACTCGACGACCTCCAGCCGGACGGCGACCGCCTGCTGGAAGAAGAGGAAGCCGAAGTGGCCGGCCTGGTCGACCAGCAGCCGGTCGCCGTCGCGTTGCACCACCCGCGAGCTCTGCATGTCCGGGATGAATTCGGCCAGGTGGTCGTAGTCCGAGATCACGCTCCATGCCGTGCGCGGGTCCACCTGCATGTCGGCGAACGCGGTGACCACGACCCCTTCGCCCTGGCTGGCGGACTCGATGCGCATCTGCTGCGCCTCAGCCGCCGTCCAGGTGCACGGCGCGCAGCCCAGTGCGAGGAGGGAGGCGGCGTCTCGTCGGTTCATGGCGACGGCGCGGTCGCCTGGATGCTGAAGCGCAGGCTCAGCCGATCCTGCACCTGGATGGCGCCGCCCAGGACCGAGAAGGGCGCGATGCCGAAATCGGACTGGTTGAATTCCAGCGTGCCGGCGACGCTGATCTCGCCGGGGCTCCGGGCGACCGGCGCCGGCACGGTGAAGCTGCGGCGCACGCCGTGCAGCATGATCGCGACGGCCAGCGGCCCGTCCGGCACGGGCCGGTCGACGCGGAGGGTCGCGAATGGGAAGCGCTGCACCTCGAGCACCTTGTCGAGCATGTTGGACCGGGTGCCGGCGATGTCGGACTCGCTGGGCTGGGTGTCCAGGCTCGCCTCGGCCCGCAGCGCCGGCTCGTCGACCGTGAGTTCGGCCAGCGGGATGAAGAGGTCGGCACGGCCTTCGCGCGGCGCGACATAGCCCTGCACGGCGCGGCTGGCGACGATGTGGTCGTGGCCGAGATGGCCCAGCGATCCGCCGCGCCGCACGGTGATGGCAACCAGCGACCGCGCGCTGTCGATGCGATAGACCGCCTCGCCCCGCGCGTAGTGCTCGGCGGGAAAGCCTTCAGGCACGGAGCCCTTCGCGGCCGCGGCCGGCGGCGCGGTTTCGCGCACCAGCGGCGCGCAGGCTGCGACCGCCAGTACGGCCGCGACGGCCCCCGCGGCCAGCCATGCGATGCCCGCGGTGCGCGGCGCGGCCACTTCAGCGGGCCTCGCGCAATTGAACGTGGAACTTCACGTTCACGTCGGCGCCGATGACGCTGGTCGCCGCCCACTCGCCGGTGCCGATCCCGAACAGGCTGCGCTTGACGCTGAACTCGCCGTCCAGCGTCGCGCCGCCGGCCGCCGCGGTCCAGGCGAGCGGCACCTCGAGCGGCTGCGTCACGCCCTTGAGCGCCAGCGTGCCGCGCGCGATGAAGCGCCCGGCTGGCGAGCCCGCAGGCGCGCGGCGGATCTCGGTGGCGTGGAACTCGGCCACCGGATGGCGGGCGACATCGAACCACTCGGCGCCGGCGATCGCCTTGTTGATGTCCGCGCTCGCCATGTCGGCGCTCGCGACCCGGATCGTGACGTCGAGCCGCCCGCCCGCCGGGCTGTCGCCGTCGAGCCCCAGGCGGACGTCGAAATCCTTGAAGACGCCCCGCGCCGGCGTCTTCTCGAACTGGGCGGCGAATTCGAGCCGGCTGCCGGCGGGCTCCATCTTCCAGTCGGCCGCCCGGGCGGGCTGGAGCGCGGCGAAGGCCAGCGCCAGGACGATCGAGCCGGCGATGGGGTTCATGTGCGAGGGGTCCTGGCGGGCAGCATCCGGGTCAGCACGTCGTCGCGCTTCGCGAAGTGGTGGCGCAGCGCCGCTGCGATGTGCAGCACCAGCAGCGCGACGAGGGCGATGCCGAGCGCGAAGTGCACCGCTGCGGCGAGCTCGGCGGTGTGCTCGTCGGGCGCGACGATGGCCGGCAGCGGGAGGCGCCAGAAAATGCGGAACGGGACGCCGGCGGCGGCACTGACGATCCAGCCGCTCAGCGGCAGGGCCAGCATCAGGCCGTAGAGCAGCGCATGGCTGGCGTGCGCGGCCGCGCGTTCCCAGGCCGGCATGCCGGGCGGCAGCGCCGGGGCGCGGGTCGCCAGGCGGTTCAGCAGGCGCAGCACGACCAGCGCCAGGATCAGCATGCCGACCGATTTGTGCCAGACGAAGAGATCGAGCTTGGTGGGCGACAGCCGCCAGCTGGCCGCCAGCCAGCCGAGCACGAACTGCAGCAGGATCAGCGCCGCGACACCCCAGTGGAAGGACTTGGCCGCGGCGCTCCAGGCCTGGGCGGGGGAGCTTCCTGGTCGCGCCATGCGTGCAACCCGTTGGAGGCGCTGGTCCGGCGGGGCTTCGAAGCCGCCGGCCTCAGGGCGCGGGCACCATGCGGGCCGCTGCGAGCACCGACGGGGTGCGCCGCGCCGCGCGCAGCACGGCATCGAGATGGTTGCGGTCGCGCACCGCGATCACGAAGCGCAGGTCGGTCGAATCCTGCGGCGTCTCGTCGGCCATCTCGACGTGCGTGATGTCGGCTTCGGCATCGGCCAGCGTCGCCGCCACCCGTGCCAGCACGCCCTTGTCGTTGCGCACCGTGACCACCACGCCGGTCTCGAAGGTGCGCACCGGCTCGTCGGCCCACTCGACCGCAAAGAAGCGCTCGCTGTCCTTGTAACGCAGCCGCTGGCCGACGCCGCATTCCTCGGTGTGGACCACCAGGCCCTCGCCGTGGCCCAGGTAGCCGACGATCGCATCGCCCGGGATCGGCCGGCAACAGAGCGCAAAACGCACCGAGGAGTTCTCGCTGCCGTCGAGCGTGACTGCCCCCTGCGACACGCCCTCGTGCGCCGTGAAGCGCTCGCGGCTCAGCATCAGGGCATCGGGCTTCTCGCCGCGTTCGGCCAGGAGCGCCATCAGCCGCTTGGCGACGATGCTCGCGATCCGCTTGCCCAGGCCGATGTCGGTCAGCAGTTCGGAGCGGGTGCGGTTGCCGGTGAAGCGCAGCAGCTTCTCCCACAGCGCCTGGTGCTCGGTGTCGTCGTCCGGCAGCTTGCCGAGGCCTTCGGCGCGCAGCGCCTGCGCCAGCAGCTTCTCGCCCAGGCCCTCGGATTCGGCATGCGCCAGCGTCTTCAGGTAGTGGCGGATCTTGGAGCGGGCGCGGCCGGTGCGCACGAAGCCGAGCCAGGCCGGATTGGGGGTGGACACCGGCGCCGTGATGATCTCGACCACGTCGCCGTTCTTGAGCTCGGTGCGCAGCGGGACCTGGTCGCCGTTGATGCGGGCGGCCGAGGTGTGGTCGCCGATGTTGCTGTGGATCGCGTAGGCGAAATCGACCACGGTGGCGCCGCGCGGCAGCGCCATGATCTGGCTCTTGGGCGTGAAGACGTAGACCGCGTCGGGGAACAGGTCGACCTTGACGTGGTCCCAGAATTCGGCGGCGTCGCGGGTCTCGTCCTGGATGTCGAGCAGCGACTGCAGCCACTTGGCGCCGAGCCGCTCGCTGGTGGCCGCGGCCGGCTCCTGTGCCTTGTAGAGCCAGTGCGCCGCCACGCCCGACTCGGCCACCACGTGCATCGCCTCGGTTCGCAGCTGGAACTCGACGTTGACGCCCGAAGGGCCCACCAGCGTGGTGTGCAGCGACTGGTAGCCGTTCAGCTTGGCGATGGCGATGTGGTCCTTGAACTTGCCCGGCAGCGGCTTGTACATCTGGTGCAGGATGCCCAGGCCGGTGTAGCAGGCGATCACGGTCGGCACGATCAGCCGGAAGCCGTAGATGTCGGTCACCTGGGCGAAGCTCAGGTGCTTTTCGTCCATCTTGCGGTAGATGGAATAGAGCGTCTTCTCGCGCCCGGCGATGCGCACGCTCATGCCGGCGGCGGCAAAAGAGGTCTCGACCTCCTGCTGCACCTTCTGGATCAGATCGCGGCGCCGTCCGCGGGCCTTCGCCACCGCCTTGGACAGCACCGAGTAGCGCCATGGCCGGAGGTGGCGGAACGACAGGTCCTGCAGCTCGCGGTAGGTCTGGTTCAGGCCCAGCCGGTGGGCGATCGGGGCGTAGATCTCGAGCGTCTCGCGCGAGATGCGGGCCCACTTCTCGCGGGGCGCGTCGTCCAGCGTGCGCATGTTGTGGGTGCGGTCGGCCAGCTTGACCAGGATCACCCGGACGTCGCGCGCCATGGCGAGCAGCATCTTGCGGAAGGACTCGGCCTGGTTCTCCTCGCGGGTATTGAAGCGCAGCTTGTCGAGCTTGGTCAGGCCGTCGACCAGTTCGGCCACCGGGGCGCCGAAGCGCTCGATCAGCTCGGACTTGGTGACGCCGCAGTCTTCGATCGCATCGTGCAGCAGGGCCGCCATCAGCGCCTGGGCGTCGAGCTTCCATTCAGCGCATTGCGCCGCCACGGCGATCGGGTGGGTGATGTAGGGCTCGCCGCTGTTGCGCAGTTGCCCCAGGTGGGCCTCGTCGGCGAAGCGGTAGGCGCGGCGGACCAGGTCGATGTCTTCGGCGCCGAGATAGTCGAGGCGGTCGGTCAGGGCGGCGAAACTGGCGGCGGCCGCATTCAGCGCCGCGGGACTCGGCCGCAGGACAGGGGATGCCCCGGTCAGGGGCTTGACGACCGCGCTCATGGGTACCACTTTAGCGTGGCCGCCGGATCGTCGCATTCAGCCACAAAAAAAGCACCGCGTACGGTGCTTCCTTGTTGCATGTGAGCATCAACTTCTCAGCCGGGGACCTTCTTGAGCATCTCGAGGCCGATCTTGCCTTCGGCGATTTCGCGCAGCGCGGTCACGGCCGGCTTGTTCTTGCTTTCGATCTTGGGCGCATGGCCCTGGCTCAGCATGCGCGCGCGGTAGGTGGCGGCCAGCACGAGCTGGAAGCGGTTCGGGATGTGAACGAGGCAATCTTCGACGGTGATGCGGGCCATGAGGATCTTTCGGTGCGGACTTTGGGGTCGTTTCAGGGGATGTTCAGCGCGGCGAAGGTGTCGGCGCGTGCGCGGCGCTGTGCGGAGTAGCGCAGCCGCTGAGCGTGGACGATCGCTTTCAGGTCGAAAAGTGCGCGCTCAAATACCTCGTTGATTATAACGAAGTCGAATTCCGATGCACGCGCCATCTCTTCGGCGGCATTCTGGAGGCGCAATTCGATGATCGAGGCGCTGTCTTCGCCGCGCCGTTCGAGTCGCGAGCGCAGTTCTTCCCAGCTCGGCGGCAGGATGAAGATCATCACCGCGTTGGCGAAGGTCTTGCGGATCTGCAGCGCGCCCTGGAAGTCGATCTCGAGGATCACGTCGGCGCCCTGGGCGATGCGTTCCTCGATGGCCTTCTTGGAGGTGCCGTAGCGCTGGCCGTGCACATGGGCCCATTCGACGAAGGCGTCGGCCTCGACCATGGCGTCGAATTCGGGGTGGGAGGCGAAGAAGTACTCGCGTCCGTGCTTCTCCTGGCCGCGCGGCGGGCGGGTGGTGTGGGAGACCGAGGGCTGGACGGCCGAGTCGAGCTCCATCAGCGCCTTGACCAGGCTCGATTTGCCGGCGCCGCTGGGCGCTGCGACCACGAAGATGTTGCCGGGGTAGTCCATGGATTCTTTGTTCGATGCCCAGCCGGCCCGGGCGCGAGGCCGGCCGAAGCGGGCGTCAGCGGCTGGATGCGGGGGTGTCGTCGCGTTGGCGGGAACCCGGTAGTTTATCAGCCGGGGTCGCCGGGGCCGGCGGCCGGTAGCCCGGCGCCAGCAGCGCGTTGGCCGCGCCGTAGAGCACCAGCGGGTCGCGTAGGCCGAGTGCGTACTCCGGGCCGCGCAGGCTGAGGTCGGGCGAGCAGTCGACATTCCAGCGCCGCAGCATGTAGCCGGCGTTGGCGGCCCGCACCCGGATGCGCAGCACGCCGTCGGGCATGTCGTAGTCGCGCCGGATGACGTCGGGGCGGGGGTGCGAGGGGTGGGGCAGCAGTTCGAGTTCGACGATCCGGCTCCACTGGACATCGTGCTCGGCGCTTTCCCGGGGGCCGACCGCGCTGTCGGCGAGCACCTCCGGCGACTCGATCCGGGTCAGCACGAAATCCCGGAACTCGGCCGACTTGCGGTCGAAGGCACGGACGTGCCAGCGCACGCCTGAATCGACCAGGGCGAAGGGGACCAGTTCGCGCTCGCCCGGCGGGCCGGACAGCGAGTGGTAGACCAGCCGCACGGCCTTGCCGCAGTGGATGGCGCGGGTCACGGGCGCCAGCACGTCCATGCGGGGCCGGCTGAGTGCGGTCGGGATCTCGCAGCGCAGCAGCGGCGACAGGTCTTCGGCCGCGCCCTGGCCGAAGCCCTGCGACAGGGCGCTCAGCACGCGCTGGGGCGCGTGCTCGAACAGCGGCCTGAACGTGGCGCTCGGCAGGTAGAGCTTGCGGGTGCCGTCGAAGTCGAGGTTGCCGGGGGCGGCCTCGCGGTACTGCGCGATGTCGCGGGTGGCCCCGGCCGGGCCCATGCCGAAGCGGGCGACCAGGTCGGAGCGCCGCAGTTCACCCAGGAAATAGAGCCGGAAGTCGATGTACGACAGGCGTTCGAGCTGGGCGCGGGGAATCGGCGGCATGGCCGGATGGTAACCCGATCGTCACCATAAAACATCAAAAAGCCGATTTAATGTCATCAAAATGATGATGTAATAGCGCAAAGGGACTTCGCACCATGACTCGCTTCCTTCATACCGCCGATTGGCAGATCGGCCGCCAGTTCGCCACCTTCGACCCCGAGCACGCGCCGATCCTCGCCGAAGCCCGCATCGCCGCGGTCGAGCGGCTGGCGCTGCTGGCCACCGGGCACCAGGTCGATGCCGTGCTGGTGGCCGGCGACGTCTTCGATGCCCAGACCGTGTCGGAGCGCACCGTGCGCCGCCTGTTCAACGCGCTGGCGGGCTATGCCGGGCCGTGGCTCATGATCCCCGGCAACCACGACGCCGCCCTGGCAGAGAGCGTCTGGACCCGCGCCCAGCGGCTGGGCGTGGTGCCGCCCAATGCCCATCTGCTGCTGGCGCCCGAGCTGCGGCTGTTCGAGGCGCAGGGCTTCGCGGTGCTGCCGGCGCCGCTGACGCAGCGCCACACCTACAACGACCTCACGGCCTGGTTCGACGCGGCCGAGACGCCGGCCGGCCTGCTGCGCATCGGCCTGGGCCACGGCAGCGTGCAGGGCATCCTGGCCGAAGGCATCGACTCGGCCAATCCACTGGCGCCGGACCGCGCCGCCAGCGCCAGGCTCGACTACCTGGCGCTGGGCGACTGGCACGGCTGCAAGCGCATCGACGCCCGCACCTGGTATGCCGGCACGCCCGAGCCCGACCGCTTCAAGGCGAACGACGCCGGGCAGGCGCTGCTGGTGGAGATCGCCGCGCCGGGCGCCGAGCCGCAGGTCACTCCGCTGGCGGTCGGCCAGTTCCATTGGCATCTGCTGGCGACCCACCTGCATGTCGCGAGCGACCTCGACGCACTGCTGGAAGAACTGGCCGGGCTCGGCGCGCAGGACGTGGTCGACCTGCGGGTCCAGGGGCGCATCGACCTGGCGGGCCGGCAGCGGCTGCAGGCCGCGGTCGGCAGCGCCGAGGCGCGGGCGCGCCACCTGCAGGCCGACCTGTCGGCCCTGCAGCTGGTGCCGACCGACGAGGACATCGCCGGCCTGCAGGCCGACGGCTACCTGGGCGAGGTGATCGCCGAGCTGCGCGAGGCCCAGGGCGGGGCCGAGCCCCAGGCGCGGATCGCCCAGGAGGCGCTCGCCCTGCTGACCACGGCGCTGGTGCAGCGCGCCCCGGCGGTGGCCATCGTCCCGATCGAGGCGGCGGCCGCATGAACCTCCAGATCACCCGGCTGCGCGTCGAGCAGCTGCGGCGCTTCCGCAAGCCGCTGGAACTGCGCGGCTTCGAGCCCGGACTCAACATCCTGACCGCGCCCAACGAGGCCGGCAAGAGCACGCTGGTGCGCGCCATCCGCGCCGCCTTCTTCGAGCGCCACCGCTCCACCGTGGTGGACGACCTGCGCCCCTGGGGCGAAGGCAGCGGGGCGGCACCGCAGGTCGAGCTGGACTTCGTGCTCGACGGCCAGCCGCACCAGCTGGTCAAGAGCTTCCTCGGCAAGAAGCGCTGCACCCTGCGCATCGGCGTGCGCACGCTGGACGGCACCGAGGCCGAAGACCACCTGGCCCAGCGCTTCGGCTTCGCCTTCGCCAGCAAGGGTGCCAGCAAGCCCGAGCACTGGGGCATCCCGGGCTTGCTCTGGGTGGAGCAGGGCACTGGCCAGGAACTCAGCGTAGACCCCGCGCGCGACCACTTGCACGATGCGCTGCGGGGGCAGGTCGGCGCCGCGGCGGGTGCGCTGGCGGCCACCGGCGGCGACGAGCTGCTGGACCGGTTCCGGGCCCAGCGCAACGAGCTGCTGACCAGCACCGGCAAGCCGCGCGCGGCTTACCTCGAGGCCGGCGAGTCGATCGCCGCCTGGCAGTCGCAGGCCGAGGCGCTCGACGTCCAGATCGCCAGCTATCGTCAGCAGGTCGACGAGCTGGCGGCGCTGCGGCTCCAGCATCGGGCCGACGATGCGGCGCGGCCCTGGGAAACGCTTCGCCAGGCGTTGGGCGACGCCCGGCGGCGCCAGCAGGTCCTGGAGGAGAGCCAGGCCCGGTTGCAGAACGACCGGACCCGGCTACTGCAGCTCGAAGGCACGCGCGGGCTGCTCGTCAAGGAGCTCGAAGGGCTGGCACGGCAGCAGTCCGACGCCGCCCAGCGCGAGCAGGCGCTGGCCCAGGCGGCCGAACAGCTGCAGGCGGCGGATGCCGCGGCGGCCACGGCGCGCGAGCACGCCGAATCGGCCCGCTCGCGCGCCCACGCGGCCCGCGAAGCCTCGCGCGTCGCGCGCCAGGAGGACCAGCGCGGCAACCTGCGCCAGCAGGTGGCGCAGGCCCAGGCCGAACTGGTCCGCAGCGAGGGCGCGCTGCGGCGCGCCGAGGAGGCGCAGCAGCGCCTGGCCGCGCTGCGCGATGGCGCGGCCGGGGTACCCACCATCGCCAAGGCCCAGGTGCAGCGCCTGATCGAGCTCGACCGTGCCGAACGCGACGCCTCGCTGCGGCGCCAGGCGGTCGCCACGCGGCTGCAGTTCGCGCTGCCCGAGGGCGTGGTCCTCGGCCTGAAGACGCATGCGGAAAGCGGGGAACTGCAAGCCCGCGGTGAACGCCTGCTCGACGCCCCCACCACGCTGCGACTGCCCGGCGGCGGCGAGCTGGTCATCACGCCGGGCGGCGACGACCTGGCGCAGCTGGCCCGCAGTCACGCCGAGGCGCAGCAGGAACTGCGCGCAGCCTTGCAGGCACAAGGCGTGGCCGACCTCGCCGACGCGCAGGCGCGGCTCGGCGCGGCGGCCGATCGGGAGGCCCAGCTGCGGCTGGCCGAGCAGGCGCTGGCCATCGTCGCGCCCAAGGGGCTGGAGCCTCTGCGGGGTGCGCACGCCGAGGCGCAGTCGCGCATCCGCGGCGCGCAGGAGGCGCTGGCGCGGCTGCCCGAAGTGCCGTCCGAAGCCGTGCTGCCGGCCGACCAGGCCGAAGCGGCGCAAGACGCGGCGACCGCCACCGAACAAGCCAGCGCCACCGCTTTGGCGCAGGCGCAGCGCCGCCAGGCGGCCGCGCAAAGCCTGCGTGACACCGCCCAGCAAGAGCATCTCGCGGCCCAGGCGGCACTGGCCGATCCGGCCCGCACGCAGCGCCAGTCCGAGGCGCAGGCGCAACTGCTGGCCACCGGTGCCGAGCACGCCGCGCTGGCCGCGCGGATCGAGGAAGCCAGCCTCCAGGTGCGCGAGGCCCGGCCCGACATCGTGGCCCAGGACATCGACCGCCTGCAGCGCAGCATCGAACAGATGACGCGCGGCCATCAGCAGCGCCGCGAGGACATCCTGCTGCTCGAGAACACGCTGCAGCAGGCCGGTGCCCAGGGGCTGGAAGAGCAGCGCGACACCCTGGCCGGCAAACTTGGCCAGGCCCGGCGCCGCCACGCCGAACTGCAGCGCCGCGCCGAGGCGCTCGACCTGCTCTGCAGCAAGCTCGACGCCAAGCGCCAGGCCACGCTGGCGCGCCTGCAGGCGCCCTTGCAGGCGCGGCTGCAGCACTACCTGCCGCTGCTGCTGCCGGGAGCCACGGTGCAGATCGACGCCGGCCTCGCCCCGGGCACCCTGGTGCGCTCGCAGGCCGACGGCGCGATCGAATCGGGCCAGGTGCAAGAACTGAGTTTCGGCGCCCGCGAACAACTCGGCCTGATCAGCCGCTTCGCCTATGCCGACCTGCTGCAGCAGGCTGGCCGGCCGACCCTGCTGATCCTCGACGACGCGCTGGTGCACAGCGACGCGCCGCGCCTGGCGCAGATGAAGCGCGTGCTCTTCGACGCCGCGCAGCGCCACCAGGTGCTGCTGTTCACCTGCCACCCGCAGAATTGGCAGGACATGGGCGTGGCGCTCCGCCCGCTGGCCTGACATCTCGCAATGACCGACACCGCTCTCTCTACCGGCTTCATGGCCGTGCACAGCAACCATCCGGAAGCGCTGCGCGACCTGATGCTCGCCTGGATGGCGCGCCATCCGCTGGCGCCGCTGGAGGACGAGTGGGTGCTGGTGCAGAGCAACGGCGTGGCGCAGTGGCTGCGGCTGTCGCTGGCGCGCGATCCGGCCCAGGGCGGCATCGGCATCGCCGCCGCGCTGCAGACCGAACTGCCGGCCACCTTCATCTGGCAGGCCTACCGCGCGGTGCTCGGCACGCAGGCCGTGCCCGCGGCCTCGCCCTTCGACAAGGCCCTGCTGGTGTGGCGGCTCATGCGCCTGCTGCCCGCGCTGCTCGAAGAGGAGGTGTTCGCGCCGCTGCGCCGCTTCCTGGCCGACGACGCCGACCTGCGCAAGCGCCACCAGCTGGCCGAGCGCCTGGCCGACCTGTTCGACCAGTACCAGGTCTACCGCGCCGACTGGCTGGCCGGCTGGGCCGAAGGGCACGACCGGATCGTCGCCAGCCGTTCGGGCGAGCAGCCGGTGGCTGACGAACTGCGCTGGCAGCCGCGCCTGTGGCGGGCGCTGCTGGACGACGTCGGCCCGGCCGGCGCCGCCCACGGTCGGGCCGCGGTGCACCAGCGCTTCATGGCCGCGGCCGCGGGCTGGCAGGGCGAGCGGCCGGCCGGGCTGCCGCGCCGGCTGGTGGTGTTCGGCGTCTCGTCGCTGCCGCAGCAGTCGCTCGAAGTGCTGGGCGCGCTGGCGCGCTGGATGCAGGTGCTGATGTGCGTGCACAACCCCTGCGAGCACGACTGGTCGCACATCGTGGCCGACAAGGACCTGCTGCGCGCCGAGCGCCTGCGGCAGCGCCGGCGTCCGGGCGGCGAGGGCTCCATCGCCGAAGAAAACCTGCACCTGCATGCGCAGCCGCTGCTGGCCGCCTGGGGCAAGCAGGGCCGCGACTTCATCCGCCTGCTCGACGCCCACGATGCGCAGGAGTCCTATGCACAGCACTTCGACGCCATCGGCCAGCGCATCGACTGCTTCGACCCCAACCCGCAGGACACGCTGCTGCGCCAGCTGCAGGACGACATCCGCGACCTGCGTCCGCTGGCCGAGACCCGCGGCAGATGGCCGGCGCTCGACGCGCGGGCCGACCGGTCGATCCGCTTCCACGTCACGCACGGCCCGCAGCGCGAGGTCGAGGTGCTGCACGACCAGCTGCTGTCGGCCTTCGCCGCCGATGCCACGCTGCGGCCGCGCGACGTGATCGTGATGGTGCCCGACGTCGCGGCCTACGCGCCGCACATCCAGGCCGTCTTCGGCCTGCTCGGCGCCGACGATCCGCGCCACCTGCCCTACACGCTGGCCGACCAGGGCCAGCGCCATCACGACCCGCTGCTGGGGGCGCTCGAAAAGCTGCTGGCCCTGCCGCAATCGCGCATCGCGGTGAGCGACCTGCTCGACTGGCTCGAAGTGCCGGCCCTGCGGGCCCGTTTCGGCATCGACGAGAACCAGCTGCCGCTGCTGCACCGCTGGATCTCGGCCGCCAACATCCGCTGGGGGCTGCATGCCGAGCAGCGCCGCCAGCTCGACCTGCCCGGGGCGCTGGCCCAGAACAGCTGGGACTTCGGCCTGCAGCGGATGCTGCTGGGCTACGCGGTGGGCACCGGCGAGGCCTGGGAAGAGGTCGAGCCGCTCGACGAAGTGGGCGGGCTCGACGCCGCGCTGCTCGGCCCGCTGGTGCAGCTACTGGCCGCGCTCGAATCGCATTGGCGCACGCTGGCCACGCCGGCAGCGCCCGCCGAGTGGGGCGTCCGGCTGCGGGCCCTGCTGGCCGACTTCTTCGCCGCCGACGAGGACAGCGACGGCTTCACGCTGAAGCGGCTCGAGATGTCGCTGCAGCAATGGCTCGACGCCTGCGCCAATGCGGCCATGGCCGAGCCGGTTCCGCTCTCGGTGGTCCGCGAGCACTGGCTGGCGCAGATCGACCAGCCGACGCTCAACCAGCCCTTCTTCGCCGGCGCCGTGACCTTCGCGACCCTGATGCCGATGCGCGCGATCCCGTTCCGCGTGGTGGCCCTGCTGGGCATGAACGACGGCGACTATCCACGCAGCCGCGTGCCGATGGATTTCGACCTGATGGGCCATGACTGGCGGCCCGGCGACCGCTCGCGGCGCGAGGACGACCGCTACCTGTTCCTCGAGGCCCTGCTGTCGGCACGCGAGCAGCTGCACATCAGCTGGGTCGGCCGCAGCATCCTCGACCATTCGGAGCGGCCGCCCTCGGTGCTGGTGGCCCAGCTGCGCGACCATCTCGCGGCCGGCTGGCGGCTCGCGGGCGACGAGGAAGCGCCGGCGGCGGACGCCGGCCGGCGGCTGCTGCATGCGCTGACCGTGGAGCACCGCCTGCAGCCCTTCCATCCGGCCTACTTCACGCTCGGCGGCGATGCGCGCCTGTCCAGCCATGCGCGTGAATGGCGGGCCGGCCTGGCGCCCCAGGCAACGGTGCAAGCCGATGCCGACGCACTGCCGCCCTGGCGCTTCGACGGCCCGCTCACGCTGCGGCTGCTGGCCGACTTCCTCAAGGACCCGGTGAAGAGCTTCTTCCGCCAGCGGCTGGGCATCCACTTCGAGGCCGACGATCCGGTCGGCGAGGACGAGGAGCCCTTCGCCATCGACGCCCTCGAAAACTGGCAGCTGCAGAACGAGCTGATCCAGGCCCAGCGGGTGGCCATCGAGGCCGGCGGCTCGCGCGAAGAGGCGCTGGGCACGCAGCTCGCCCGCATGGCGCGCCGCGGCGACCTGCCGGCCGGCCACTTCGCCGCCCTGGTCCAGGAGCGGCTGGCCGAGCCGATGGAAAAGATGTTCGCCGAATACGAGAAGGCGCTGGCCGAATGGCCCGAGCCCTTGCCCGATGCCGCGCTGGACTTCCTGCCCGAGGGCCTGCCCGAGCCGCTGCGCCTCGCGGACTGGCTCGGCGGCCTGCGCGCGAACCCGAATGGCGAGCGATGCCGCCTGCTGCTGGACAGCGGCAGCCTGGTCAAGGACCGGAGCTACAGGCTCGACAAGCTGGTGCCCTTCTGGATCGCGCACGTGGCGGCGCACCTGGAGGGCGGATCGATCACGAGCCGCATCGTCAGCAAGGCCGGCAGCGTGACGCTGCATCCGCTGTCCGAGTCACAGGCGCGTGCCTGGTGGTCGGTGCTGCTGGATGCCTGGCAGCAGGGCCTGGACCGGCCGTTGCCGCTGGCGCTGCGCAGCGCCCTGGCCTGGCTGGGCAAGGGCGGCACGCAGGCCGACGTCGACGCCGGCGCGCCGCGCGAAGCCGCGCGCGCCTGCTATGAAGACAGCGACCCGGCCTACGGCAAGTTCGGCGAGTGCGACGGCAACGCCTACCTGGCCCGCGCGCTCCGCGATTTCGAATCCTTGTGGGCCGACGGCGAGTTCGCCCGCTGGGCGCTGGCGCTGCTCAAGCCGATGAGCGATGCGGTCGGCCGGGCGCCGGCGAAGGAGGCCGAATGACCTTGCCTTCCTTGCTGGACCCCCTGCGTTTTCCGCTGCGCGGCAGCCGGCTGATCGAGGCCAGTGCCGGCACCGGCAAGACCTTCACGATCGCCGCGCTGTACCTGCGGCTGGTGCTGGGGCATGGCGGCGAGGCCGCCTTCACGCGGCCGCTCGCGCCGCCCGAGATCCTGGTCGTCACCTTCACCGAGGCCGCCACCAAGGAGCTGCGCGACCGCATCCGGGCCCGCCTGGCCGAGGCGGCAGAGGCCTTCCTCGCGGATCCCGCGACGGTGCCGCCGCAGCCACCGGGCCAGGACCTGCTGCACGACCTGCGCGCCGGCTATCCGACAGCGCAATGGCTGGCCTGCGCCCGCACCCTGCGGCTGGCTGCCGAGTGGATGGACGAGGCCGCGGTCTCGACCATCCACGGCTGGTGCAACCGCATGCTGCGGGAGCACGCCTTCGACAGCGGCAGCCTGTTCACGCAGACGCTCGAGACCGACCAGCGCGAGCTGCAGGCCGAGGTCATGCGCGACTACTGGCGCACTTTCTTCACGCCGCTGGCGCCCGCCGACGCCGAGCAGGTGCATGGCTGGTGGGCCACGCCCGACGCGCTGCTGAAGGCGGTCGAAAAGCTGGTCGGCCTGAGCGAGGTGCTGGGCGAGGGCATGCCGCCTGCGATGGCGCTGGAGGGCGCGCGCACCCACACCGGGCACGCGCTGTCGGGGCTGAAGGCGCCCTGGGCCGGCGACGACGGCTGGGCCGCCGGCTTGCTGGCCGGGCTCGAGGCCGCGGTCGCGGCCAGGCAGTGCAAGCTGCCCAAGCGCAAGGAATGGATGCAGAAGCTGCGCGACTGGGCCGAGGGCGATGCGCTGCTGCCGTCGTTGACCAAGACCGCGTGGGAGCGCCTCACGCCGGCCGGACTGGGCGATGGCTGGAGCGGCGACGCCGCGCTGCTGCGCCATCCGGCGCTGCACGCGCTGGCCGGCCTGCAGGACGCCGTCAGGGCCTTGCCCGACGGCCGCCAGGACCTGTTGCGCCATGCGGCCCGCTGGTCGGCCGAGCGGCTCGCCGCCGAGCAGGCGCGGCGCGCGCAGATGGGCTTCGACGAACTGCTGACCCGGCTCGACGCCGCGCTGCGGGGCCCCAACGGCGAGCGTCTCGCGGCCCTGATTCGGCGCCAGTTCCCGGTCGCGCTGATCGACGAGTTCCAGGACACCGATCCGCTCCAGTACCGCATCTTCGACGCCGTCTACGGCATCGCGGCCAACGCGCAGGACACGGCCGTGGTGCTGATCGGCGACCCCAAGCAGGCGATCTACGCCTTCCGCGGCGCCGACATCCACACCTACCTGGCGGCGCGGCGCGACACCCTGGACCGGCACGCCACGCTCGGCACCAACTTCCGTTCGACGCCGGCGATGGTCGAAGCCGTCAACCAGGTCTTCCTGCAGGCCGAGGCGCGCGAGACGGGGCAGGGCGCATTCCTGTTTCGTACCGATGGCGAGAATCCGCTGCCCTTCGTCCCGGTCCAGGCCCGGGGCCGCAGCGAGCGCTGGATCGTCGCCGGCGAGACCGCCCCGGCGCTGACCTGCTGGACGCTCGATGGCGATCCCCCGCCCGGCAATGGCGAGGCCCAGCGCCTGCTGGCCGCCGCCTGCGCCACCGAGATCGTCCGGCTGCTCGCCGACGGCCTGGCGGGCCGCACCGGCTTCGCCAAGGAAGGCGAGGCGCTGCGCCCGGTGCAGCCCGGCGACATCGCGGTGCTGGTCAACAGCGGCCGCGAAGCGAGCGCCGTGCGCCAGGCGCTGGCCACGCGCGGCGTGCGCAGCGTCTACCTGTCCGACAAGGATTCGGTGTTCCAGAGTCCGGTGGCCGCGGAGCTGCAGCGCTGGCTGGCCGCGTGCGCCGAGCCCGACGACGACCGGCCGCTGCGCGCCGCGCTCGGCAGCCCGGCACTGGCGCTCAGCTGGCCCGAACTCGACCGGCTCAACCACGACGAGCTGCAGTGGGAAGCCCGGGTGCTCCAGTTCCGCCGCTACCAGCAGACCTGGCGGCGCCAGGGCGTGCTGCCGATGCTGCGCCATCTGCTGAACGACTTCGGCGTGCCGCAGCGCCTGCTGGCGGCGGGCGACGAGCGCATGCTGACCGACCTGCTGCACCTGGCCGAACTGCTGCAGCAGGCCAGCGGGCAGCTCGACGGCGAGCACGCGCTGATCCGCTGGCTGGCCGAGCAGCGCGAGGACAGCGCGAGCGAGAACGAGGCCCGCAAGCTGCGTCTGGAAAGCGACGCCGACCTGGTCAAGGTGGTCACCGTGCACAAGTCCAAGGGGCTCGAATACCCGCTGGTCTTCCTGCCCTTCGGCACCGCCTTCCGCGCCGCCAAGGCCGACGACCTGCCGCTCAAGTGGCACGACGCGCAGGGCCGCCTGGTGGTGGCGCTGCAGGCCGACGCCGACGCGCTGGCCCGGGTCGACCACGAGCGCCTGGGTGAAGACCTGCGCAAGCTCTACGTGGCGCTGACCCGGGCCCGCCATGCCACCTGGGTCGGCGCGGCGCCGCTGGCCGGCGTCGAGCGCAGCGCGCTCGGCTACCTGCTCGGCGGCGGGGCGCCGCTCGCGGCATCGGCGCTGGCCGATGCGCTGCGCGATTGGGCGAAGACGTCCGCGGCCATCGCGGTCGAAGCCGCCCCCGAGGCCGACGATGCGCGTTACAGCCCGGTCGCCGATGCGCTGCAGCTGGCGCCCGAGCCGGCCCTGCCATCGGGTCCGCGCGAACGCTGGTGGGTGGCCAGCTATTCGGCCCTGAGCCGGGCCGGCGACCTGCTCGACGACGAGGCCGCGCTGGCCCTCGGCGAGCCAGCGACCCGGCTGGCGCTGCCGCCGACGCCGGCCAGCGCCGCCGAGGACATCTACGCCGACAGCCGCGGCGACGCCATCGCGCCCGACGACGACTTCGGCACCCCGGCGCCCAGCACCGGCAGCTTGCACGACTTCCCGCGCGGCGCCGGCCCGGGCAGCTTCCTGCATGGCCTGCTCGAATGGGTGGGCCGCCAGGGCTTCGGCCGCCTGCAGTCCGATGCGGCGGCACAGGCCGACCTGGCCGACCTGGTCGCCCGGCGCTGCAACCTGAGCGGCTGGAGCACCTGGACCGAGACCTTGCGCGGCTGGCTGCTGGGCTGGCTGGCTGCGCCGCTGGACCTCGGCGCGCTGGTGCCCGGGGCCGGCGCGGTGGCGCCGGCGGCGCTGGGCCGGGTCCAGATCGAGATGGAATTCTGGTTCGGCGTCCAGCAGGTCGACCTGCGCGCGCTCGACGCCCTGGTCTGCCGCCACACGCTCGACGGTGCGCCGCGCGCCGCGCTGCTGCCGCAGCAGCTCAACGGGATGCTCAAGGGTTTCATCGACCTGGTGTTCGAGCACGAGGGCCGCTACTACGTGGCCGATTACAAGTCGAACTGGCTGGGCCCGCGCGATGCCGACTACACGCCCGCCGCGCTGCGCGACGCGGTGCTGCAGCACCGCTACGAGTTGCAGTACGTGCTCTACGTCTTCGCGCTGCACCGGCTGCTGCGTTCGCGGCTCGCCGACTACGACTACGAGCGCCATGTCGGCGGCGCGGTCTACCTGTTCCTGCGCGGCCACGCGGCGCCGGGCCAGGGACTGCACTGCGAGCGGCCGCCGAAAGCGCTGATCGACGCGCTCGATGTCTTGTTCAGCGGCGCCGCTCTCGCTGCGGCGGAGCAGCCGTCATGAAAGCCCCGACCGTGTCCACCGACGTCTTCCTCGGGGCGCCGCCCGCGCGCCATGCGCCCTTGCTCGCCGACCTCGACCGCTGGGTCGCCGAAGGCTGGCTGCGCGCCCTCGACCGCAGCTTCGCCGCCTTCCTGGCGCAGAAGGCGCCCGAGGCCGACCCGTTGCTGGTCCTCGGCGCCGCGCTGGCCAGCCACCAGCTCGGCCGCGGCCATGCCTGCCTCGACCTGCAGGCGGCGCTGGCCGATGCGGGCCTGGCGCTGTCGATGCCGCCCGAAGGCGCGGCGCGCGCGGCCGAGGATGCCGCGCCCATCACCGCGCCCTCGGCCTTGCTGGCCGGCGTGACGCTGGCGCGCTGGACCAAGGCCTTGACGCATCCGGCGCTGGTCGGCGACGGCCCCGGCGCCACGCCGCTGGTGCGCATCGGCAGCCGGCTGTACCTGCGCCGCTATTGGCAGTACGAGCAGTCGGTGCGGGCCGCGATCGGCGAGCGCGTGGCGCGGCCCACCGCGGCGGCCGCGCCCGAGATGCGCGACACATTGGCAGCGGCACTCGACGTGCTGTTCCCGCACCGCGACGGCGCCGCGGCCGACTGGCAGAAGATCGCCTGCGCGCTGGCCGCGCGCCAGCACTTCGGCATCGTCACCGGCGGCCCGGGCACCGGCAAGACCACCACCGTGGTGCGGCTGCTGGCGGTGCTGCAGCACCTGGCGTTGGCCGGCGGAGAGGGCCGCCGGCTGCGCATCCGGCTGGCCGCGCCCACGGGCAAGGCGGCGGCGCGGCTCAATGAATCGATCGCCGGCGCGGTCGCCCGCCTGCCGCTCGAAGGGCTGGCCGATCCTGCGGCGGTGCGCGCGGCGATTCCGACCGAGGTCACGACCGTGCACCGGCTGCTCGGCAGCCGCCCCGACACGCGGCACTTCCGCCACGATGCGCGCAATCCGCTGGCGCTCGATCTGCTGGTGATCGACGAAGCCTCGATGCTCGACCTCGAGATGATGGCCGCCGTCTTCGCCGCGCTGCCGCCGCATGCGCCGCTGATCCTCCTCGGCGACAAGGACCAGCTGGCCTCGGTCGAGGCCGGCGCGGTGCTGGGCGACCTCTGCCAGCGCGCCGACGCGGGCCACTACAGCGCCGACACCGCCGCCTGGCTCGAGGCCGTCACCGGCGAGCTGCTGGAGCCCGAGCTGTGCGATGCCGCGGGCAGCCCGCTCGACCAGGCGGTGGTCAAGCTGCGCATCAGCCATCGCTTCAGTGCCGGCAGCGGCATCGGCAAGCTGGCCGAGGCGGTCAACGCGGGCGACGCCGGTGCGGTGCGGCGCGTCTTCGATCGCGGCCATGCCGACCTGGCGCAGCAACGCAGCCTGGACGACGCGGCGCTGCGCCGGCTGGTGGTCGATGGCGCGCCCGAGGGCTTCGCGGGCCAGGGAATGGGGCGCGTCGAGGGCGGCAAGGCCGTGCCGCCGCCGACCGGCTACCGCCACTACCTGGCGCGGATGGGCCAAGGCAAGCCCCGCATCGATGCCCCGCAGGCCGACTTCGACGCCTGGGCGCGCGAGGTGCTCGCGGCCTATGGCCAGTTCCAGCTGCTGTGCGCCCTGCGCAGCGGCCCGCAGGGCGTCGCGGGGCTGAACCAGCGCATCGCCGGCCTGCTGCGCTCCGAGGGCTTGCTCGAAGCCGACCATGGCGGCTGGTACCCGGGCCGCCCGGTGCTGGTCACCCGCAACGACTACGGGCTGGGCCTGATGAACGGCGACGTCGGCGTCACCTTGGCGATGCCGGCCTGGGTGCCCGGCGAGCAGCGCCCGCGCTGGACCCTGCGCGTGGCCTTCGCGGCCGGCGACGGCCAGGGCGGCATCCGCTGGGTGCTGCCGAGCCGCCTGCGCGCGGTCGAGACCGTGTTCGCGATGACGGTCCACAAGTCGCAGGGCTCCGAGTTCGCGCATGCCGCGCTGCTGCTGCCCGAGCGGGCCAGCCCGGTGCTGACGCGCGAGCTGGTCTACACCGGCATCACCCGGGCCCGCCACTGGTTCACGCTGGTGGCGGCGCCCGAGGTGATGCAGGGCGCGGTGCGCAAGCGGGTCGAGCGGGTCGGGGGGCTGGGCCTGCGCAGGCCCTGAGCCGGCTACTTCGAAGCCGCGGACTTGGCGAACCAGGCTTCGAAGCCGATCGATCCCAGCCACGGGTTCTTGCCGCTCGGCACCAGCGTGTCGTCTTCGAGCCGGGCGCCGAAGTAGCGCGCCTGCGGATCGGCCACGACCTGGCGCGGGTCTTTGGTCGCGGCCAGGTAGCGCTGCAGCAGCGCGGGCATCCGCACGCGCTCCGGCCCGGCGATCTCGACCACGCCGTTGACCGGTGCGCCCAGCGTGTACTCGGCCATCGCCGCCGCCACGTCGTCGGAGGCGATCGGCTGCACGAAGGCGGACGACAGATTCACGGTCTGGCCGTCGGCGCCCGACTGGGCGATGCCGCCGAGGAATTCGAAGAACTGCGTCGAATGGACGATCGTGTAGGGGATCGAGCCTTCGCGGATCAGCTTCTCCTGCGCGATCTTGCCGCGGAAGTAGCCGCTTTCGGCCAGCCGGTCGGTGCCGACCACCGACAGCGCGACATGGTGCTTGACGCCCGCGGCGGCCTCCGCGGCCAGCAGGTTGCGGCCCGCGGTCTCGAAGAATTCGAGCACCGCCTTGTCTTCGAACGAAGGCGAGTTCGCGACGTCGACCACCACTTGCGCGCCGGCGAGCGCTTCGGCCAGGCCTTCGCCCGTGATCGTGTTGACGCCCGAGGCCGGCGAGGCCGCGAGCACCTCATGGCCGCGCTGGCGAAGGTTGACGACGAGCTTGCTTCCGATGAGACCGGAGCCGCCGATGACGACGATCTTCATGGTCATTCCAATCCTGCCTTGTCGAGGCCGTAGGCCTTGTCGGCCGAGCCCGGCACGGTCGTGAAGGCGACGTTGAGCCGGTTCCAGGCATTGATCGCCATCACGGAGAAGGTGAGGTCGGAGAGCTCCTTTTCAGACAGTTGCGTGCGTACGCGGTCGTAGACGTCGCCCGGCACGCCGTGCTCGGGCAGGCGGGTCAGGATCTCGGTCCAGGCCAGCGCGGCGCGTTCGCGCGGGCTGAACAGGGTCGATTCGCGCCAGATCGGCAGATGGTAGAGGCGCAGTTCGCGCTCGCCGTGCAATTTGGCTTCCTTCACGTGCATGTCGAGGCAGAAGCCGCAGCCGTTGATCTGCGAGGCGCGGATGTGCACCAGGTCCAGGGTCTTCTGCTCGATGGCGCTGCTCTTCTCGAGCATGCTGAATTCGACGAACTTCTTGAACAGTTCGGGCGATTGCTGCATGGCGTTGATGCGTTGGGTCATGGTCACTTCCTGAGGGCCCCAGAACGGCTGAGGCATCCGTTTGCGAGAAGTCGCTGCATGGACGGATCTTTTGCATCCATGTCCACAAGACGCGCCAGCTCGCCGGTTTGTGACAGACCCCGCCTCAATGCCCCTGGAAAGCCGCCGCCAGCCGCGCCAGCTTCTCGGGGTTGCGCTGCACGTGGATGCGCGTGATGCGCTCGCCGTCGGTCTCGTACGACTGCGCGGATTCGAGCACCCCGTCGATGAAGCGCAGCAGCGCCCATTCGCCGTTGATCATCGCCAGCTCCACCCGCACGCCGCTGCCGAAGCGCAGGTGGGAGGCATAGAAGAGCTGCGCGATGCGCTGCCCGCCCAGCAGCGGCTTGCCGAAGCTCGGCACGATCCCGCCGCCGTCGCCGATCAGCTCGGCGTTCTCGGCCAGCATGCCGTTCATGGCCGCGAAGTCGCCGCGCGAGAGCGCCTCGGCGAAGCCGCGCATCAGCTGGTGGTGGGCGTCGCGCGAGACCGCGAAGCGCGGCCGCTGCTCGCGCAGCTGCGCCTTGGCGCGGTGCACGATCTGGCGGCAGGCGGCCTCGCTCTTGCCGACGGCCTTGGCCACTTCGTCGTAGTCGGCATCGAACACTTCGCGCAGCAGGAAGGCGGCGCGCGCCTCGGGCGCCAGCCGTTCGAGCATGAACAGGAAGGCGACCGAGACGTCGTCCGACAGCTCCTTGGTCTGCTCGGGCGTCGAAGGCGCATCGGTCAGCACCGGCTCGGGCAGCCAGTAGCCGACGTAGTGGGCGCGCTGCACCTTGGCCGCCCGCAGCCGGTCGATCGCGAGGCGGGTGGTGATGGTGACCAGCCAGGCCTCGGCGTTGTCGATGCCGGTCTGGTCCGATTCATGCCAGCGCAGCCAGGCGTCCTGCACCACGTCCTCGGCCTCGGCCACCGAGCCGAGCATGCGGTAGGCGATGCCCTGCAGGCGGGGGCGGAGGCGGTTGAAGGTGGCGGTGGGGTCGGTCATTGCGTCTCAGACGTTGGACGCCGGGCGTTTGTGACGCCCGCCCTCACTCGATGTTCTGCACCTGCTCCCGCATCTGCTCCACCAGCACCTTCATGTCGACCCCGATCCGGGTCATCTCCAGCGTGGCCGACTTCGAGCCCAGGGTGTTGGCCTCGCGGTGCAGCTCCTGGATCAGGAAATCGAGCCGTTTGCCGATCTCGCCGCCTTTTTTCACTAGCCGCTCGATCTCGTCCAGGTGCGAATCCAGCCGGGTCAGCTCTTCGGCGACGTCGATGCGGATCGCGAAAGCGGTGGCTTCCGACAGGGCCCGGTCCTGCGCCGCCTCGGGCGCGGTGGCGCCGGCGCCCAGCCCCATCGCCTCTTGCCAGCGTTCGAGGAAGCGGGTGCGCTGCTGCTCGACCAGCTTCGGCACCAGCGGCAGGGCCTGGGCTGCCAGCTTGCGCAGCTGGCCCAGGTGGTCCAGCAGCATCTTGGCCAGCCGGGCGCCTTCGCGTTCGCGCGCCGCCAGCAGGGCCTTCAGGGTCTTTTCGGTCAGTTCGGTGAGGTCCGGCCCCAGGTCGCCGCGCGGCGCCGAATCGCCGGCCGCCAGCCGCAGCACGTCGGCCACGCTCAGGTCGCGGGCGCTCGGCAGCCAGGACTTGATGTTGTCCTGGACCCCGTTCAGACGCTGCAGCAGCTTGGTCGACGGATCGGCGACGCCGGCGCTGGCGGTGTTCTCGAAGGCCACCCGCAACTCGACCTTGCCGCGCTTGAGCTGGCCCGTGAGCAGCTCGCGCAGCGCCGGTTCGTGCTGGCGCAGCTCCTCGGGAAGCTTGAAGGTGAGGTCGAGGAATCGGCTGTTGACCGAGCGGATCTCGACCCCGAGGCGGCCCGTGGGCTGGGGCCTGGCTTCGGCGTCGGAGTGGCTGCCTGTGGGGCCGTTCTGGCCGCTGGCATAGCCGGTCATGCTGTAAACTGGCATCGCGCCTCGCTGTGGTTTGTTTGCGTTTCACCGAGGCCTCGGCACTGCGTTCGCTTGCCGCACCATCGCCTTCGGGCGAAACTCCCGGATTATGTCAAAGGTCAAACCTTCGCCCCTGCTTCCCGACACGATGATCGGAGGCTACCGCGTCGTGCGGCGGCTGTCCGCCGGTGGCTTCGGCGTCGTCTACCTGGCTGTCGACACCAGCGGCCAGCAGGTCGCCATCAAGGAATACCTGCCCTCGTCCCTGGCCACCCGCGGCACCGGCGAGCTGGCACCCCAGGTGCCGCCCGAGAAGCTCTCGCTCTACCGTCTGGGCCTCAAGAGCTTCTTCGAGGAAGGCCGCTCGCTGGCCCAGATCTCGCACGCCTCGGTGGTCAGCGTGCTCAATTTCTTCCGCGAGAACGAGACCGTCTACATGGTCATGAACTACCTGGAGGGCGCCACCCTGCAGGATTTCATCGTCACCGCGCGCGACCTCAAGAAGCAGAAAGTATTCAGGGAATCGACGATCCGCTCGCTCTTCGACGAGATTCTGCGCGGCTTGCGCATCGTTCACCAGCACAAGATGCTGCACCTGGACATCAAGCCGGCCAACATCTTCGTCACCGACGACGACCGCGCCGTGATGATCGACTTCGGCGCCGCCCGCGAGGTGCTGTCCAAAGAGGGCAACTTCATCCGCCCGATGTACACCCCCGGCTTCGCCGCCCCCGAGATGTACCGGCGCGATTCGTCGATGGGCCCCTGGACCGACATCTACGCCATCGGCGCCTGCATCTACGCCTGCATGCAGGGCTATCCGCCCAACGACGCCCCCCAGCGCATCGAGAAAGACCGTCTCGGCCTGTCGCTCTCGCGCCTGCGCGGCATCTATTCCGACAACCTGATCGAGGTGGTCGAATGGTGCATGTCGCTCGACCCGCTGTCGCGTCCGCAGTCGGTGTTCGCGCTGCAGAAGGAGCTCAGCCGCGAAGGCGAGCGCCGCTACACCAAGCTCACGGTCGGCGAGAAGGTCAGGCTTTCCATCGACAACATGCGCTCCTTCGAAAAGAAGGGGCTGCCCAAGGCCGCAGCGCCCACCACACGCCCCGCATGAAATTCTCGGTATTCCAGGTCAGCCGCAAGGGTGGCCGCCTCAAGAACGAAGACCGCATGGGCTACTGCTACACGCGGGAGTCCGGATTGTTCGTGCTGGCCGACGGCATGGGCGGGCACCCCGAAGGCGAGGTGGCGGCCCAGCTCGCGCTGCAGACCATCGCGGCGCTCTACCAGCGCGAGGCGCGGCCGGTCGTCAAGGACGTCAAGGCCTTCCTGACCGCCTCGGTGATGGCCGCGCACCAGCAGATCATGCGTTATGCCGGCAACAAGGGCATGCTCGACACGCCCCGCACCACCGTTGTCGCGGCCGTCATCCAGGACAACTCCGCCAGCTGGATCCACTGCGGCGATTCGCGGCTCTACGTGATCCGCGACGGTGAGCTGCTGACCCGCACCCGCGACCATTCGCATGCCGAGCGCCCGCGCGCCAATGCTGGCCCCGAGGCCGTCAACCGCAACCTGCTGCTGACCTGCCTGGGCTCGCCGACCACGCCGCTGTTCGACGTCTCGGCGCCGCTGCAGCTGCAGCGCGGCGACCGGATCATGCTGTGCTCGGATGGCGTCTGGGGCGTGCTCGACGACAGCGTCATCGTCCACATCCTCTCGTCCGGCAAGCCGGTGTCCGACTCGGCGCCCGACCTGGCCGAGATGGCGCTGCGCAATGGCGGCGCCCACAGCGACAATGTCACCTTGATCGCCCTCGAATGGGAAACCCCCGACGCGCCGGGCCAGAAGCGCGGCGTGTCGACCGACAGCATCAGCGACGGCGTTTTCGCCTCCACCATCCAGGCCGGCATGCCTTCCGACAGCGAGCTCGACGACCTCGACGACGACGCCATCGAGCGTTCCATCGCCGAGATCAACGAGGCGATCAAGCGCTCGGCGGCTCGCAAGACCTAGTCTCCGTCTTTCATTTCCCCCTTTTCCCCATTTCCACGATGACAGTTTTCGTTCGAAGCGCCGGCCGTGCCGCCGACCAGTTGCGCCCGGTGCGCATCACCCGCGGCTACACCATCCACGCCGAGGGCTCGGTGCTGATCGAGTTCGGCCAGACCCGCGTGCTGTGCACCGCCTCGGTCGAAGAGAAGGTGCCGCCGCACAAGCGCGGCAGCGGCGAGGGCTGGGTCACGGCCGAATACGGCATGCTGCCCCGCGCCACCCACACCCGCAGCGACCGCGAAGCCGCCCGCGGCAAGCAGAGCGGCCGCACGCAGGAGATCCAGCGTCTCATCGGCCGCTCGATGCGCGCCGTGTTCAACCTGGCCGCTCTCGGCGAGCGCACCATCCACCTCGACTGCGACGTGCTGCAGGCCGACGGCGGCACCCGCACCGCGGCCATCACGGGCGCCTTCGTGGCCGCGCAGGACGCGGTCGACAAGCTGCTGGCCGCCGGCAAGATCCAGGCGACGCCGATCCTCGGCCACGTGGCGGCGATCTCGGTCGGCATCGTGCAGGGCACGCCGCTGCTCGACCTCGAATACACCGAGGACTCGGCCTGCGACACCGACATGAACGTCGTCATGACCGGTGCCGGCCACTTCGTCGAAGTGCAGGGCACGGCCGAAGGCGCGGCTTTCACGCGCGACGAGATGAACGCGCTGCTGGCCCTGGCCGAGAAGGGCATCGGCGAGCTGACCGTGCTGCAGACGCAGGCCCTGGCCGCTTGAGGATCGACCCCGCGCAGAAGCGCCCTGTGACATGAAACTGGTACTGGCATCCAACAACGCCGGCAAGCTCGCGGAGCTGCAGGCGCTGTTCGCGCCGCTCGGCGTCGAGCTGGTGCGGCAATCCGAACTCGGCGTCGGCGAGGCCGAAGAGCCCTTCCGCACCTTCGTCGAGAACGCGCTGGCCAAGGCCCGCCATGCCGCGGCGATTACCGGCCTGCCGGCGATCGCCGACGATGCCGGCCTGTGCGTCGACGCCTTCGGCGGCCTGCCGGGCGTCGACACCGCCTACTACGCGACGCAGTTCGGCTACGAGAAGGGCGACGCCAACAACGTGCGCGCCCTGCTCGAGCAGATGGCCACGGTCGACAACCGCCGCGCCGCGCTGGTCAGCACCCTGGTGGCGCTGCGCAGCGCCGACGACCCCGAGCCGCTGATCGCGGTCGGCCGTGCGCCCGGCGAGATCACGCGGGAGCGCATCGGCGACAACGGCTTCGGCTTCGACCCCGTGATGTTCCTGCCGCAGTTCGGCAAGACCTTCGCCCAGCTGCCGACCGACGTGAAAAACGCCAACAGCCATCGGGGCCAGGCCGCCCGGGCGATGCTGGCCCTGATGCGCGAACGCTGGCTGTCGCCGTGAGCATCGTCATCCCGATCGCTGCCGGCGCCGAAGAGGCGGCCGCGGGCGCGGCTGGCGCCAACGATGTGCTGCACCTGATGCGGCCCGGCCCGCTGCAGCTGGCGGCGCTGCCGCCGCTGTCGCTCTACGTGCACCTGCCGTGGTGCCTGCGCAAGTGCCCCTACTGCGACTTCAACTCGCACGAATGGCGCGGCGGCGGCAGCAGCGACGCGCTTCCCGAGCAGCGCTACATCGATGCCCTGGTGGCCGACCTCGACGCCGCGCTGCCGCTGGTGTGGGGGCGCACCGTGCACACCATCTTCATCGGCGGCGGCACGCCCAGCCTGTTCTCGCCGGCCGCCATCGACCGCCTGATCGGCGACCTGCGCGCGCGCCTCAAGCTGGCGCCCGACTGCGAGATCTCGCTCGAGGCCAATCCCGGCACCTTCGAGCGCGACCGCTTCCGCGCCTACCGCGCGGCCGGTGTCACGCGACTGTCGGTCGGCGTGCAGAGCTTCAATGACGAGCACCTGAAGGCGCTCGGCCGGGTGCACGATCGGGCCCAGGCCATTGCGGCGGTCGAAGAGGCGGCCGCCGCCTTCGACACCTTCAACCTCGACCTGATGTACGCGCTGCCGGGCCAGACCCTCGAAGGCCTCGACGCCGACCTGAGCCAGGCGCTGGCGCTGGCGCCGCCGCACCTGTCGGTGTATCACCTGACCATCGAGCCCAACACCTACTTCGCCAAGTTCCCGCCCACGATTCCCGAGGACGATGCGGCATACGAGATGCTCGACCGCATCACGGAACGCACCGCCGTCAACGGCCTCCAGCGATACGAGATATCGGCCTACGCCCGCACGGGCCATGCCTGTGCACACAATTTGAATTACTGGCAGTTCGGCGACTACCTCGGAATCGGTGCCGGCGCCCACAGCAAGTTGAGCTTTGCGCACCGGGTGGTGCGGCAGGTGCGGTTCCGGGAACCGCGCCTGTACATGGACAACGCGATCGCCGGCCGGGCGGTGGCGCAGAGCGAGGAGGTCGGGATCGCCGCGTTGCCTTTTGAATACATGCTCAATGCCCTGAGACTCAAGGATGGGTTTAGGCTTGCGGAATTCGGCGAGCGCACCGGCCTGGCCATCACCAGCATCCAGCGCGGCCTGGAGGAGGCCGAGCGCAAGGGATTGATCGAACGGGACTTAGCCCGTGTCTGGCCGACGACGCGCGGCTTCGACTTTTTGAGCGACCTGCAGTCCATCTTCCTGCCGGACTGAAGGGAATGACGACAAGCGCCATGGAACACAACGAAGACAGCATCGAACACACCGAGGCAGCGACCAAGCGCCGCTCGCGGGGCCGCCCGAGTCCCGAGCAGGCGGCTGCGCTGCGGGAGTCCTTCCTGGCGGCGGCGCTCGAGTCCTTCCTCGACAAGGGTTATTCGGCCACCAGCATCGAGGCCATCGCACGCGAAGCGGGCGTGGCGAAGATCACCATCTACCGCCAGTTCGACAACAAGGAAGCCTTGTTCCGCGAAGTGGCGCACCGGGCCGTGAGCAATGCCCGCGAGACCATGCAGAACACGCTGGTGCACCGCGGCAGCGACGAGCGCCAGACGCTGATCGACCTGGTCGAGCGCATGTACCTGAGCGCGAGCGAGCCCAAGACGCTGGCGCTGATGCGCCTGGTGATCGCCGAGGCGGTGCGCTTTCCGGAGCTGGCGAAGTCGCTCTACGCCGAGAACAGCTACGTGCTGGCGCCGGTGGTCGACTACCTGGCCGAGGCCCACCGCGCCGGCAAGCTGCGCGTGCCGTCGCCCGAACTGGCCGCCGTGCAACTGTCGACGCTGGCCTTCGGCGGCGTGCGGTTCTTCATCTCGAAACCGTTGGCCGGGCCCGACGAGCGGCGGGTCTGGGCAGAGGATATCGTCGACCTGGTGCTGCGCGGCTGGGCACCGGCCGCGAACGACTAAAATCCCGACCCTGCCGCCGTGCAACGCGACGGCAGCCCAGGAGAGTTGGGTGAGTGGTTTAAACCAGCAGTCTTGAAAACTGCCGACGGGCAACCGTCCGTGAGTTCGAATCTCACACTCTCCGCCGGAAGGGCAACCAGCGCCGTCCTCTTTCATCCAAAATTTTCACTTCGCACAGAGGGAAAACCTCTCAGCCACCGTCCAGACGCGTCCGCGCGCTCCTCGCGGTGCCTGCCGGGGCCGTGCGGGCGATCGCGCGATCAACGGCCTCAGCCGATTCGCCCGTTTCGCAAACCATGAGGCGTACATCAATCGTCGGCAAGGGCAACCCTTTATGAGCTTCTCTTGGGAGCGGTCAGGGGCCGATAGGGAGGGGGAGGTCTGGGGGCGGACCGCCGACCAAAGATGCGATACTTGGCCTCGGAGGCCGTACAGCACCGGATTGCCGATGCGACACGGGGGAATTTCCTCGTCCTACGGGAGTGAGCATGGGCAAACTTCCGGGACTTTACGGGGCAGCGCGGGAAAGACCAATTTTTGTCCGTCAAGGTTTGCCGCTCATGCTGTTGAAATAACTCTGAACGTACAACGATCTTGAGTGACTCCACTGCTGCGGCCCACTACAGGCCTGAAATAGACGCACTGCGGGCTTTAGCGGTGGTTGCGGTCATCGTCAATCACTTCAACAAAGACATCCTTCCCAGCGGGTATCTGGGTGTGGACATGTTCTTCGTCATCTCCGGGTTCGTCATCACGTCGTCGCTGGCGGGAAGATCGAGCCAGAACTTCGGTGACTTCCTCGCGGGGTTCTATGTCAGACGGATCAAACGCATCATCCCTCCGCTTGTACTGTTCGTCGTCCTGACGGGCGCTCTTCTATGCCTTTTCAATCCAGGTCCTGGCGAATCCATGCGGACCGGCGTCAGCGCTCTCTTTGGCGTGTCCAATCTCTACCTGCTGAAAGGGAGTACTGATTACTTTGCGGTGGCAGCCGAGATAAACGTGTTCACGCACACGTGGTCCCTGGGAGTGGAAGAGCAGTTCTATCTCTTGTTTCCGCTGTTGCTTTGGTGGGCAGGTGTCGGCCGGGTGACCGCCAGTAGGCCTGTGAGGTTGATGTGGGTCACCGGGGCGCTCTCCCTCGTTTCATTGGCTTCCTTCATCTACCTCTACCAGGTGAGCCAGCCCACTGCCTACTTCTCGATGCCGACCCGCTTCTGGGAACTGGCGGTCGGGAGCATGCTCTTCGTGAGCATGAAGGAATTTGGGCCGCACTTCCGCCTTCTCCAGACCGTACCGGCGTATCTTCTCGCCATTTCCTTGCTAGCTGTTCTGTTCACCCCCTTTCAGTTCGCAGTACCGGCAACCGTCGCTGTCGTCATGCTGACTGCATTGTTGATCGCACGTCTCGGCTTGCCGAATGATGCTCTCGGGATCTTCACTCAAAAGTGGGTTGTCAATATTGGGTTGATCTCCTATTCGCTCTACCTTTGGCACTGGGCGGTGCTGTCCCTCAGCCGATGGACCATTGGAATCCACTGGTGGACGGTGCCCTTCCAGGTCGCAGCCATGCTGCTCCTGGCTATTGCATCCTACAGATATGTCGAAACACCCCTGCGCCGTTCCGAGTGGTCCCCTCTACGCTGGAGGTCCATCACCTATGGAGTGAGCGCCACGGTCTGCGCCGCGGGGATCATGACTGGGATCTTTCTCGTCCGAGGCTGGCTCTATACGGGTGAGAATTACATGGGAGCCTCGCTGCAACAGGAAAACCTGATTGAGGGCACTTCCGTCGATCAGACGAACTGCATGCTCGCACCAGGCAATAGTTTCACAGAAAGCAATTTTGAAGCCTGCCACCTGACGGCGCGAGACGGTAAGCCGACGATCTTTTTCGTGGGGAGCAGCCATGCGATGCATCTGGCCGGGCTCGGGCAGGAGTTGCACGAAAGGGGATTCGGAGTGGTGTTCATGACGACGCAAGGGCACAACTTCTATCCCGAGGGGGGCGCGGACCCCGAGACCTTTGAATTCAAGTCTACCCAGGATAGAGCGATCTTCTCCATCCTTGAGAGTCATGCCGTTCCGGGCAGTGTTGTAGTCATCGGGAACAGGTATTTCCAGGATGGGTATGAGAAGGAATTCGTTGGTTCCTACTTCGAAGGCCTAAGCGCGCTCGCACGCAGGTTCGAACGAAAGGGAGTCACGGTCGTTCATATCCTTCCCCTACCTGAATTCCAGTTTCACGACATCAATCAGTGCGCCCATCAGTGGTTCAACGCGGGGATGAGACGCGCTGGGATTTGCCTGCCGAAGGACCCGCTGACTCGCCTTCGTCAGTCCAAGGATGTTGAGGCGCGGAGTCCTCGCTCCGAAAATTTCCTTCAATACGACCCGGTGAAGGTGCTGTGCCCTTCTGGAATGGCGGAATGTTACCCAGTTAATCCCACAAGCAAACTGCCTACGTTCCGGAACGGCGATCATCTCTCAAACTACGGAGCGTCCTTGCTCGTCGATGATTTCATCGAGTTCATCGGTCGTCATGGACTCCTACCGCCCTGAGTGATATCGCCTCGCGCTTCGGTGCTCGCTATCCTGCGAATCGAATCTGCCATTGGCGACCTGACTTGCGTCCGCGATCGGCAACCCCTGGCGCCAGCAATTCGGAGCGCGACACCAGGATGCCGGGCACCATCGGCGCCCAGAAGCTCAGTCCGCGAAAGAAGGGTTGTCCGACCGGCCCGTCCCTTGTCCAACAAGGATGCGTCTTGATCCACCCTGAAGAGATCGTTCGGGTGAAGATCATCGAGCCGCTACTTCGTCTTGCCCCCCGCCGGCTGCAGCACATCCCCCTTCAGCGTTACCGCCTGCCCGACTGGCGGCGCAGTGGTGCTCTTGACCGTGCGCATCGAGCCGTCCTGCATCCGCACGCTGACCTCGTAGGCCGGGTTCGTGTTTTTCTTCTTCTCGACCTTGTTGCCCGCGAAGGCGCCGGCACCGGCACCGGCGACGGTGGCGAGGGTCCGGCCCCTGCCGCTGCCGACTTGGTGGCCGACCACGCCGCCCACCACGCCGCCGGCCACGGCACCGACGCCAGAGGTCGGCTTCGTGCTTTCGAGCTTGCGCACGGATTCGACCTTGCCGCAAACGGAACAGGGCTTGGACGACGCAGCGGCAGGCGCCTGTTCCGCCCCCCAGGCCGGTTGCGCGGCCAGCATGGCGGCGAGCACGCAGATCGCTGGCACGCCGGCCGCAGCGTTCGGCCGTCTGGATGAAGTCGATGCCATGGCGGTCTCCCTTCAATCCCCCGATGCGAAGGCACCGGGCGCACTTGGAAGCATCGCCGATGCGCGGCGCCTGTCAATACGGAGTTGGTCCAGCGGGACGTGAGGAATCTATTGGAACCAGCGAAGACCGGCCCAGAATCTGTCGCCAAGGCGAGCCGCGCCCACGCCGCAGGCGACGACTGCGATGGTTACGAGCACGCACACGGCGAAGATGTCCAGGGGCCATAGCCGGACGCACAGGCCCAAGCCGACGACCAGGCCAAGCAGCGCGCCGCAGCAGAACCGCACTCTGTTCTCGAATGCGTCGGGCTGTCTGCCTGCGAGCACGGGGCCTGATTCAGTCTTCATGCGCGATGGCCGGGAGTTCATACCGCGCAAACGAAGTGGCGGCGATCTGAACAACGCTGTGCAGCGTGAAGCCGAAGCCTTCATAGAGGTTTCGCAGCCCCTGGCGGTCCGCGACGCAGTCCAGGCGAAGGTGCGCACGTCCAAGCTGTCGAGCGCGCGATCTGGCATAGGAGAGCAACTCGGTCGAAACCCCCTGCTTCGCCCACGCCCGGCGTACGGCGAGCTTGTGGACGAAGGCCGAGCTGCCCGGCAGAACCTCGGGCCAAAAGTGAGCGTCCTCCAACTCGAACTTCATGACGCCGGCCAGTTGCTCGCCATCGCGGGCCACGTGGAAGAGCCCGGCGCCCGTGTCTCGCAGAACGCGTTCATGGCTGGTCTCGGCTGTCGACCACAGCGCCCTGCCGCCGCTGGCGAGCCATTGCGCCGCCTCTTGCAGAACGGAGGCGATCATCGGCGCATCGGAGAGGCGCGCTTGCTGGATTTTCATGGCTGGCGATGAGGGTGAACGAGTGCCGTGGCGATGGTCCGGTGCTGGCCGGACTGTGCCATAGCGACGAAGACCGTCATCTGTTTCGGGGACGACAACCACAGGGCAACGGCGTACCTTGCGTCCAACGCGAAGGCTGCGCAGGGCGAAGGTTCGACAACTGGCGCTTCGCGTGCAGGAGCGTGTCATGTGCCCTCGAGTATTTCGTCCCCTGGTGATCGCATGCCTGGTCATTGCGAGTTCCGCGTGTCAGCCGCAGCGGCCGGGCATCCAGTCGAAGAACATGGGAAACGTCCTTGCGGGATACGTGGAGCCGGCAGGAGCGGGCCCGGCTGGAGCGCGCCCCGCCAGCTACCTCGGCGACATCTTCTCGGGAGAGGAAGCGGCGCTGGCGTCCAAGCCGCCGGAGATTGAATCGCCCACCTTCTGAGGCCCGCATGGGCATTTCAAATGTCCAGCACCAGCTCCCCCGACCTCGACCCCGAGCAGCAGATCATCATCGTCTGCCCCGCCGCCTTTTCTTCATCCGACAGCACCAGGTCGCGATGATCGGGCGTCCCCGAAATGACCCGCGTCTCGCAGAGGCCGCAGACGCCCTGCTGGCAGGACGAGGCCACCGCCACGCCGCAGCTGCGAAGGCTGTCGAGGATGGTTTGCCCCGGCGCGATCTCGATCACCCGGCCGCTCTTCGCCAGGCGGACCGCAAAGCCGCCCTCGGTGGCCGGCGCCTCCTTGGCGCCGAAATGTTCGAGGTGGACGCGCTCCGGCTCGATCGCCCGCGTCGCGGCTTCGAAGCCCTCGATCATCGGCTGCGGACCGCAGCAATAGAAGTGCGCGCCGGGCGGCGCCTGGCCGACGATCGACGCCAGGTCCAGGCGCGCGCCATCGCTCGCGTCGCTGAAGCTCAGGTGCACGCGGTCGGCCAGGGCGTTCTGCGACAGCTCCTCCAGCAGCGGCGCGTGCGAACGGCTGCGGGCGCGGTAGTGCAGCGTCCACGGCCGCTGCAGCGCCTGCAGTCGCTGCGCCATGCTCCACAGCGGCGTGATGCCGATGCCGCCGGCGATCAGCACGCTGTGGGGCGCCTGCTCCACCAGCCCGAAGTGATTGCGCGGGCCCGCGATGTCGATCAGCAAGCCCGCGCGGGCGCTGTCGTGCATCCAGGCGGAGCCGCCGCGGCTCGATGCCTCGCGCTTGACGCCGATGACATAGCGATGGCGCTCGACCGGATCGTTGAGCAGCGAATAACTGCGGTTGAGCCCGCCGGGCAGCTGCACGTCGACATGGGCGCCGGCCGTGAAGGGCGGCAGGGGACGGCCATCGGGTGCCCGCAGATCGAACAGCAGCACGTCCTCGCAAGCGTAGCTGACGGAGCGGATCCTGGCTTGCAGGGTGGCATCTTGAGTCATCATCTTCAGACCTTCTCGAGGCCGATGGCACTGTTCAGCAGCGCCGGATCGGCACGAAGCGCCTCGGTGCTGCCGCTGAACACCGGCAGGCCGCGTTCGAGCACCACCACCTCGTCGGCGAAATCCAGCACCACGTCGACATGCTGTTCGACCAGCAGGCAGCCGAGCCCGGTCTGGGTGGCCAACCGGTCGATGGCCTGCATCAGCTCGTCGCGAACCTTGGGTGCGAGGCCTTCGAGCGGCTCGTCGAGCAGGAGCACCCTGGGCTCCGCGACCAGCGCGCGGGCGACCGCCAGCATCTGCTGCTCGCCGCCCGAGAGCTGGTTGCCGCCATTGCCGCGGCGCTCGAACAGGCGCGGAAACAAGCCATAGGCCTTCTCGAGTGCCGGCCGGACCGCACGCCCGTGCATGGCAGCCACGAGGTTCTCCTCGACGGTCAGCGAGGCGAAGATGTCGCGCCCTTGCGGCACATAGCCCAGCCCGAGCCGGGCCCGCTCGAACGTGGGCATGGCGCCGACCGGGCGACCGCCCAGCCGCACCGCGCCGCGCTGCAGTTGGGCCAGGCCCATGGCCGTGGCCAGCGTGGTGGTCTTGCCGGCGCCGTTGCGGCCGATCAGGCCGACCCGCTGCCCCTGCCGCACGGAGAAAGACAGGCCTTGCACGACTGGCGCGCCGTTGTAGCCCGCGGTGACGTCGTCGAACACCAGTTCGAAGGATCGCTCAGTGGCTGGCATGCGTGGTTCTCCCGAAATAGATCTGCTTGACCTGGTCGTTGGCGGCGATCGCCGCCGGCGCGCCTTCGACCAGCAAGGCGCCCGCCGCCAGCACCACGATGTGGCGCGCGAACCGGAAGACCAGGTCCATGTCGTGCTCGATCAGCAGGATCGCGAGGTCGGCGGGCAGCTGCTCGATCGCATCGAAGATCCGGCCGCTCTCGCTCTGGGGCACGCCCGCGGCCGGCTCGTCGAGCAGCAGCACGCGCGGCCTCATCGCCAGCGCCAGCGCGATCTCGACCAGCCGTTGCTCGCCCAGCGCCAGGGTGCCGACGATGCGCCGGGCGATCCGCTCGAGCCCCAGCGCGCCGAGCGCAGCATGGGTGTCGTCCAGCACGCTCTGCGCCTGCGCGCCGCGTTGGAAGACACGGGCCGCCAGGCCGCGGCGATGCAGCACCGCGGTGCGGACGTTGTCCAGCACGGTCATCTCGCGGAACAGGCGGCTGATCTGGAAGGTGCGAACCAGCCCGGCGCGCACGCGGGTGTCCTGCGACAGCCGCGTCACCGGCACGCCATCCAGGAAGACGGCGCCGGACTGCGGGCGCAAGGCACCGCTCAGCAGGTTGACCAGGGTGGTCTTGCCGGCGCCGTTGGGGCCGATCAGCGCGGTGCGCGCGCCGGGCGCGAGCGACAGCGAGACGTCATCGGTCACCTTCAGGCCGCCGAAGGCCATGCGCAGGCCCTGCGCCTGCAGCCGGGGCGCGCTCATGGCGTGCTCCCGCCGTTGCCGCGCCGACGCCACCAGGCCGTGATGCCGGCGCGGAGCATGTCGACCAGCTGGATCAGGCCGCCGGGCAGCGCCACCATCGTGGCGACCAGCAGCACGCCCAGCACCAGCAGCCAATGGTGCGGGCTCAGTCCGGAGGCGACGTGCTGGATCACCATGTAGGCGATGGTCCCCATGATCGCGCCGGCCAGCCGCGAGGTGCCGCCGAGCACGACCATGATCAGGACGCCGGCGGACAGCTGGAAGTCGAGCATGCTGAGACTGGCCACCTTGGTGGTCTGCGCCGTCAACGCGCCAGCCAGGCCCGCCACCAGCCCGCCGATCGCGTATACGGCGAGCAGGTGCGGGTAGACCCGCCCGCCCAGCGCTTCGACGCGGCCTGCATCGAGGCGGATCGCGCGTGCGGTCAGGCCGAATGGCGAGGCCACGAGTTTTCGCAGGCCGAGGAACGCCACCACCAGCACGGCCAGGGTGTAGAGGTAGCCGGTGCGGCCGGCGAAGTCGAACTCGAACCGGCCGAGCAGGGGCGCCACGCTGAAGCCGGTCAGCCCGTCGTCGCCGCCCGTGATGTCGCGCGCCCAGTTGGCGAACTCGAGCAGGATCTGCGAGGTGGCGATCGTGAGCATCACCAGCGTCAGGCCCTTCGAGCGCAGCAGCACGGCGCCGCTCGCCAGCGCCACGGCCGCGCCCGCGAGCCCGCCGACCGCCAGGCCGAGCAGCGGTTCCGCCGAGACGTGCATCGCGAACAGCCCGGCCGCGTAGGCCCCCGCGCCGTAGAGCGCCGCGTGGCCGATCGATGCGATGCCGGCCTGGCCCAGCACCAGGTTGAGCGACAGCGCGAACAGTGCCATCGCGCAGATGTTGGTGAGCAGCCCGAGGTCGCTCGGAAACAGCCCGTAGGCGGCCAGGCCGAGGGCGGCCAGGCCGCATTCGGGCAGCAGTGGCCAGGGCCTGCGCGCCGCGGCCGGCGAGGCGGCGCGCGGGAGCGCGTCGAGGGTGGCGGCGGGGGGCGTCATGCGTGCCTCCCGAACAGCCCGTTCGGGCGCACCAGCAGGACCAGGAACATGGTCGCGAAGAACGCGATCGAGGAGAGTTGGGGAACCAGGTATTTCATGGTCGTGTCCACCATCCCCAGCAGCAGGGCGGCCAGGAACGAACCGAACAAGGTGCCGTGGCCGCCGACGGCGACCACCGCGAGAAAGGTCACGAGGTACTTCGATGCATAGGCCGGCTCCATCGGCAGCAGCTCGGCCCCGGCGATGCCGCCCAGCGCCGCCAGGCCCGCGCCGGCCGCGAAGGTGAAGGCATAGATGCGCGCGGTGTCGATGCCGACCGTCTGGGCGATCGGCGCGTTGTCCACCGCCGCCCGCACCTTGATGCCGAAGGAAGATCGTTCGACCGAGAACCAGAGCGCGGCCAGCACGCCCAGGCCGAGTGCGGTCACGACCAGGCGATGCACCGGCACCGAGCGGTGCCCGATGTCGACGCTGCCGGCGAGCGAGTCCGGCAGCTTGAGCGTCGTCAGGGCCGAGCCGAAGAGCAGGTCGGCCAGCGCGATCAGCACGAACATGATGCCGATCGTCACCAGCATCTGGTCGAGTTCGGGGCGGCGGTAGAAGCGCCGGATCAGCAGCCGTTCGATCGGCACCGCCGCCAGCGCGACCGCCGCCACCGCGACCACGATCGCCGCGTAGGGCGGCAGCCCGAAGCGCGCCGGCAGCGTGGCCGCGATGAAGCCCCCGAACATCGCGAAGGCCCCGTGGGCCAGGTTGGTCACCCGCATCAGCCCCATCGTCATCGACAGCCCGATGGTGATCATGAAGAGGATCATCGCGTAGGCAATCCCGTCGAGCAGGATGCTTCCCAGCAGCGTGGTCGTCACGTCAGGCCCCGGCGTGTCACTTCGCGGCCCGCAATTCGGGCGAGCGTCCGTGGTCGGGCTGCATGTCGAAGGTGAGGACCTCGCGATTCACCAGCTTGCCGGCCGCGTCCTTTTCCACCACCCGCACGTAGACGTTCTGCACCAGTTCGCGTGACACCGGGTCGATCTTGACCGGCCCGCGCGGGCTCTCCCATTGCCAGCCCTTGACGGCCGCCAGTGCCTTGGCGCCGTCGGGCCGCCCGTCGGTGGCCTCGATCATCTTGTAGATGACCGTCATGCCGTCGTAGGCGCCCACCGCGGTCGCGTTGATGATGGTCGAGGGCGAGATCTCGGCCGCCGTCTTGATGAACTGCTGGTTCTTGGCCGAGGGATGGACGGGCGAGTAGTGCAGCGCGGTCTCCAGGCCGAGCGCGGCGTCGCCGATGCCGGGCAGGTCGACCTCGCTGGTCTCGCCGGTGCCGATGAAGCGGATGCCGGCCTGCTTCAGGCCCGCTTCCGAGTACGCCTTGATGATGGCGTAGGTCGGCGGGCCGCCCGGGCCGAAGACGAAGATCGCATCGGGCTTGACCGTCTTGACCTTCTGCATGAAGGGCCCGAAGTCGGTCGTCTTCAGCGGCACCCGGATCTTCTCGACCACCTGGCCGCCGCCGGCCGCGAAGGTCCTGACGAAGGCGGTCTCGGCATCGAGGCCCGGACCGTAGTCGCTGACCAGCGTCACGACCGTCTTGACCTTCTTGTCCAGTGCGTACTTCGCCGCCGGCACCGTCACCTGCGGCAGGGTGTAGGAGGTCCGCAGCAGGAAGTCCGACTTGTCCAGGATCGACGAGGTGGCGGCATTGAAGATCACGCTCGGCACCTTGGCCTCTTGCGCAATGGCGGCGACGGCCAGCGCGTCGGGCGTGAAGAGCAGGCCGCCGAGGTACTGCACCTTGTCCTTGACGACGAGTTCCTGCGCCAGCGCCTTGGCCTGCGCCGGGTTGATGTCCGCCAGGTCCTTCCAGATCACCTCGACCTGGTGGCCGCCCGCGCTGGTGCCGTTGATCTTCTGGAAGGCCTTCACGGTGGTCTCCCACATCTTGCCGCTGACCGAGTAGGGCCCGGACAGCGGCGCGATGATGCCGACCTTGACGGTATCGGCCCGGGCGGCGGTGGCCAGGGCGACGGAAAGGGCAATGGCGCCCGCGAGCAGGTTGCGGATCATGGGGTTGTCTCCTCGGGTGGGGTGGCGGTCAGGCGGGCGTGGCTTCGCGAACGCCGGCCTCGGCGTAGAAGTTGCCCGAGCGGATCTTCACGAGCGCTTCGGATTCGTCGAAGTGCACGCCCAGCGGATCGCCGCCGGCGGCGACGATGGCGATCTGCTTCTTCATCATCCGGCGCAGCATGCCGACGCCGCGATCGCTGGTGGCCAGGTGCTCGTCCGAGTGCAGGTTGACCGGGCCCTGGCCGCCCTGGGCCTCGTAGTCGCCGGGGAAGTCCTGCTTCTCCTTTTCGGAGAGCTCCAGCCACGACTTGCCGTTGTGCATCTTGAACGGCTCGAAGCTGCCGCCCTTGCTCGTCCGCACCGCGAAGAAGCCGCGGAAGTGGGTCTCGTCGACCGCCACGTGCCAGCCGATCCAGCGTCCGCGGCCGGCCGACAGGTCGACCTCGGGAATCGCCGAGATGTTGGGCAGCAGCGCCGAGTTGACGCGGTCCATCGAGCGGCCGTCGGCGAAGTTGCGATAGGCGTGGTAGATCACGCCCGACTCGACCGGCTCGAACTCCACGCGCGGCATCACCTTGAAGCCTTCGGCGAACTGGATGCCGCTGAAGGTCGCATGCAGCACGTGCACGTGGTACGGGTCGACGACGTTTTCCCAGTTCTGCAGCCAGTGGTAGGGAATGTGGGGGTCTTCGACGCGGTCGGCGAAGCCGGCGAAGCCGTCGCCCACCACCTCGATGAACTCTCCGTCCTCGAGGTCTTCGAGGATGTCGTAGCGCGGCAGCACCGGCTTCTTCTCGGGCGGGCCCATGTAGGCAAAGACCAGGCCGTAGCGCTCTTCCACCGGATACCACGGCTGGCGGGCCGATTCGCGATGCTGGCCGCCGTCCGGCTCGCAGGGCTGGTTGAGGCAGTGGCCTTCGACGCTGAACAGCCAGCCGTGGTAGCAGCAGCGGATGCCTTCTTCTTCCACCTTGCCGAAATAGAGCGAGGTGCCGCGGTGCATGCAGCGCGGGTACAGCAGGCCCGCGCGGCCGGCCTTGTCGCGGAACAGCACGAGCTCCTCGCCCAGCACGCGGACCAGCTGCGGCCGGTCGGTCACCTCGCTCGACAGGCCCACGGGCTGCCAGTAGCGGCGCAGGTACTCGCCCGCGGCAGTGCCGCGCGAGACGCCGACGAGCGTGTCGTCGGCATGGGCGGGGGGGTGGTTGTAGGCGCTTCCCTGGAGTTGGGAGATGTCGCGGATCGGGATCGTCTTCATCGTGGGTTCCTCGCAATCAGGGGGTGGTCGAACAATCTGATGTAGGAAGAATATCAAGTATCTTGAAAATCAAGATACTTAGTTACCCCTATACTTTTGCAAAGGTCACCGATCCGCCATGCCCTCCAACACACGCAAGAAAACACCCCTTCCAGCCCCCGTCCAGGCCCATCTCGACCTGCGGGAAACGTTGGGCGGCACCCTCACGGAGCGCTCGGAAGGCCTGCAGGCCGACCCCCTCTGGGGCAATTCGGATGTGCTCATCGGGCAGTGGAGAACGCAGTTCGCGCGCGACGAGGTCGATCCGCTGACCTTCGCGATCCGCATCCGGCGCATCGCCATGCTGCTGGACGAGGCGTCCGCGCACGAATGCGACAAGGCGGGCCTGACGCTCAACGAGATGCTGTTGCTGATGGCCTTGCGGCGGGTCGGCCCGCCCTATGCGCTGCGCCCGACCGACATCCTGAAGATGCACAGCGTGACGTCCGGCACCGCCACCTACCGGATCGACCAGCTCACCAAGCAGGACCTGGCGGAGCGGATTCCCGACCCGAGCGACCGGCGCGGCTACCTGATCCGCCTCACGCCGCGCGGCCTCGAGATCATCGACGGCATCCTGCAGCGGCTGATGGTCGAGCATCGCCGGCTGCTGGCGCCGATGTCGGACATTCCCGGCGCCTTCGAAGTCTTCGAGGAGTCCTTGCGCCTCTACGAGCGCTGCATCGGGCCGCGCGACTGACGGGCCGCGCGAACACGCTGATCCGCTGAACTACGCCCTGGCCTGCTGCGGAAGCTCGGGCACCGGGCCCACGTAGCGACCGCGCGGGCGGATCACCTGGGTCCCGCCCAGTTGCTCCAGGCTGTGGGCCAGCAGTCCGACGCTGCGCGCGGTGGCGAAGAGGCCGAAGGCCGCGTCGGCGGGCAGCCGATGGTGCGCGACCAGTGCCGCCAGGGCGACGTCGATGTTGGGCCGCAAGCCGGTCTCGCGCGTCACCTTCTCGATGAAGCGCGCGATCACCTTCGGCGGCTCGAACAAGGCCAGCAGGGCGGCGGCGCGCGGATCGCCGTCGGGATAGAGGTGGTGACCGAAGCCGGCCAACGGCATGCCGGTCGACAGGTAGTGCGCCAGCACCTGGTCCTCGCCCAGCCGCTCCACTTCGCTGAACAGCGCCTGGACGCGACCCGAGGCGTCGCCGTGCAAGGGGCCCGAGAGCGTGGTCAGCCCGGCCAGCAGGCAGGCCGGCAACGACGCGCCGGTCGACGCCGCGATGCGGGCGACGAAGGCCGAGCTGGTCAACTCGTGGTCGACCAGCAGCACCATGGCCGTGCGCAGCAGCTCGGCCACCCGCGGCGTCTGCTTCCAGCCCTGCGCGAAGCGCAGGTGCAGCGGCTGGCGCCCCGGCTGGGCGCCGAAAGCGTTGGCCAGCAGACCCACCAGGCCCTGGCCTTCGGTGTGCAGCACCCGCGTCAGGCGCCCGCGGATCGAGTGCCCGCTGGCCGCCAGGCCGGCCAGGGCGGTGAAGGCTGCCACCCGCCCGGGCTTGCCCGAGCGCATCGGCGTGGCGCACGAGAAGTCGGCGGGCTGCTCGGCGTCCCACAACAGTTGCGCCACGTCTTCCAGGTGGGCCGCCCGGGCCAGTTCCACCGCATCCTGGCCGCGGTAGTACGGGCGCTCGCGAAAGAACGCGCACAGCGCGGTCGGGATGCTGGGCTCCGAGCCGAACAGCGTGTTGGCGGCCAGGGTCTCGTGCTTGCGGCCGGCCTGCTTGCGCTTGGCCAGTGCGGCCACGTCCTCGGCGCGGTACAGGCTGCGGCGCGTATCGGCCGGGTCGGGCGCGACCTCAAGCTTGCCGCGGCTGACGTAGGCGTAGACGGTCTGGGGCCGCACGCCGAGGAGGCGACAGGCCTCGTCCATCGATATCCAGGAAGCCATGGTCGGAATGCAAAGGGTCTAAATATGTTGATTATATAAATCAATATTGACGCTTATATCAAGCATTAATTAGCATGACCGGCATGAACTCCCAGGTCCTGCAACTCAATCCGATCCTGATCCCCGCGATCAACGACAAGCTCGCATCGCGCTATACCGTCCACAAGCACTTCGAGGCCGCCGACGGCGAGGCCTGGCTGCGTGCCCATGGCGCTTCCGTCGACGCCGTGATCACCGGCGGCCACACGGGCATCTCGCGCGCCATGCTGGAACAGCTGCCCGGCCTGAAGGTGGTGGCGGTCAACGGTGTCGGCACCGACGCCGTCGACCTGGCGTACTGCCGCGCGCGCGGCCTGCCCGTCACGGCGACCCTGGGTGCGCTGACCGAGGACGTGGCCGACCTGGCCATCGGCCTGCTGATCGCCGCCTGCCGCAACCTGTGCGCCGGCGACCGCTTCGTGCGCGACGGCCAGTGGGAGCGCTTCCCCCAGCCGAGCGCCATCCCGCTGGCGCGCCGGTTCAGCGGCATGCGCGTGGGCATCGTCGGCATGGGCCGGGTGGGCCGCGCCGTCGCGGTGCGGGCCGCGGCCTTCGGCTGCCCGGTCAGCTACACCGATTTGCGGGCGATGGACGACGTCGCCCATCGCTTCGTGCCGAGCCTGGTGGATCTCGCGCGCGACGCCGACGCGCTGGTCCTGTGCGCGGCGGCGGACAAGGCCGAGGGCATCGTCGACGCGGCCGTGCTCGACGCCCTCGGCCCGCGCGGCTTCCTGGTCAATGTCGCCCGTGGCCGGCTGGTCAACGAGGCCGACCTGGCGGCGGCGCTGACCGCCGGCCGCATCGCCGGTGCGGGCCTGGACGTGTTCGTCGACGAACCCCGCGTCCCCCTGGCGCTGCGCCAGTCCGACCGCGTCACGCTCCAGGCCCACCGCGCCAGCGCCACCTGGGAGACCCGGACCGCCATGGCCGAGATGGTGCTCGACAGCATCGCCCAGGCCCTCGCGGGCGAGCGGCCGGCGATGAGCCTGACCACCTGATCCGCATGACGGCCTTCGTCTTTCCGGCACCCGCGCCGGTCACGCTGCCCGTGGCGGGCCAGCCGGCGGTGTTCCCCGTCGGCCGCGTGTTCTGCATCGGCCGCAACTACCGCTGGAGCCCCGACGAGCCGGCCAGGCCGGTGGAGATGCCCGCCTGGTTCATGAAGCCGGCCGGCGCGGTGGTGCAGGCGCAGGGCCTGCTGCCCTATCCCCCGGCCACCGGCGACTTCTGCCATGAGATCGAACTGGTGGTCGCCATCGGCCGCGGCGGCTTCGACATCGACCCGGCCGAGGTCGAGTCGCAGAACGTCTGGGGCTATGCCGCAGGCCTGGACCTCACGCGGCGCGACCTCCAGCAACAGGCCAAGCGCGCCGGCGGGCCCTGGGAGGCCGCCAAGGCCTTCGATCACTCGGCGCCCTGCACGCCGTTGGTGCCGACGGCCGTCTGCGGCCACCCGCGGCAAGGCGCCGTGTGGCTCGCGGTGAACGGCGTCGAACGCCAGCGCGCCGACCTGTCCGGCCTCTTGTGGCCGGTGCCCGAGCTGGTGGCAATGCTGTCGCGCTCGGTGACGCTCGCGCCCGGCGACCTGATCTACACCGGCACGCCCGCAGGCGTGGGCCCGCTGCAGCCGGGCGATGTCGTCAGCGGGGGCGTGGCGGACATCGGCCGCTTCTCCATGACCGTGGGCGACCGTGCCGGATTCAACCCACCCAGGAGTCTCCCTTGAACGCAATGACCCCCCCGAAGATCGCGCTGGTCACCGGCGCCGGCAGCGGCATCGGTCGCACCGTGGCGCTCGGCCTGCTCGACGACGGCTGGGCCGTCGTGCTGGCCGGCCGCCGCAGCGAGCCCTTGAATGCGCTGGCGGCCGAGGCCGAGGCGCGAGGCCAGGCCGCCATGGCCGTGCCCACCGACGTGACCGAGCCCGACAGCGTGCAGGCACTGTTCGACGCCATCGAACGCCGCTTCGGCCGGCTCGACCTGCTGTTCAACAACGCCGGCGTCAACGCCCCGGCGGTGCCGATGGACGAACTGCCGCTGGACAAATGGTTCAGCGTGCTGAACACCAACGTGACCGGCGTGTTCCTGTGCGCGCGCGCGGCCTTCGGCCTGATGCGCCGCCAGCAGCCGCAGGGTGGGCGCATCATCAACAACGGCTCGGTGTCGGCGCACACGCCGCGCCCCTTCACCGCGCCGTACACCGCCAGCAAGCACGCGGTGTCGGGCCTGACCAAGGCACTGGCGCTGGACGGCCGTGCATTCGGCATCGTCGCCAGCCAGATCGACATCGGCAATGCGCTGACCGAACTGTCGGAGCGCATGACGCGCGGCGTGCTGCAGGCCAACGGCACGGTCGCGCCCGAACCCATGATGGACGCGAAGCACGTGGCCGATGCGGTGCGCCACATCGCCGCGCTGCCGCTCGGCGCCAACGTGCTGAACATGACCGTCATGGCCAGTGCCATGCCCTACGTCGGGCGCGGCTGAAGACCGGTTTCGATCCAACCCAAGAAGGAGACACACATGCCACGCACATCATCCCTGTTCAAGATCCTCGCCGTTTCGGCGACCCTGGCCGCGCTGCCGATCCTGGCATCGGCCCAGGCCTACCCGACCCATGCCATCCGGGTCATCGTGCCCGCTCCGCCGGGCGGCGCCATCGACACGATCGCGCGCGTGGTGGGCGACAAGATGGCGGCGTCGATGGGCCAGCCGGTGGTCATCGACAACCGGCCCGGCGCCTCCAACAACCTCGGCACCGAGGTGCTCGCCAAGGCGGCCCCCGACGGCTACACGATCGGCATCGTGGGCGGCAGCCACAACATCAACAAGTTCCTGTTCAAGAACCTGGGCTGGGACCCGGAGAAGAGCTTCGAGCCCATCGTCTACACCCACGTGGTGCCGCTGGTGTTCGCCATCTACCCGAAGATCCCCGCCAGGACGCTGCCCGAGTTCGTGGCCTGGATGAAGGCCAATCCGGAGCAGGCCAAGGTCGCCACCTCCGGCCGCGGCAGTGCCCAGGAAATGGCGGCCGAGATGTTCCGCATGGCGACCGGCGTGGACATGCTGCTGGTCCCGTACAAGGGATCTTCCGCTGCGCAGCCGGACCTGCTGGGCGGCCGCACCGCGCTCTACATCGACACCATCAGCGCCATCCAGACGCAGGTGAAGGCCGGCAACGCCCGGGCGGTGGCGGTGTCGACCCGCAAGCGCGCAGCGACGCTGCCGGACGTGCCGACCGCGGAAGAGCAGGGGCTCAAGGGCTACGACGCCAACACCAACGGCGGCTTCCTGGCGCCGGCCGGCACGCCCAAGGCGATCGTCGACAAGCTCAACGCCGAGATCAATGCCGCGCTCAAGCTGCCCGACGTGCGCGCCAAGCTGGAGGCCGCCGGCATCGAGATCCAGGGCGGCACGCCGCAGGAGTACGCCGCGCTGATCCAGTCCGACCTCGCCAAATGGAGCAAGGTGGTCAAGGCGGCGGGCATCCAGCCGGAGTGAGTCCGCGGGGGCATGAGGCTCCCCGCTGCATACGCCGTCCGCCAGATTGTGCCGAGGGCTTGCCGTGCGCGAAGATGCGCTGCGGGCCACGAGAGGGGCACATGCCAGACGCAACAGAAGAGGTCTTCTTCAGCTATTCGCGCAGCGATGAAGCGCTCGTGCTGAAGATCGCCTCGGCCTTGCGGCGGGACGGGCGCCGCGTCTGGGTCGACCAGATCGACATCGCCAAGGGCGCGCGCTGGGACGACGAGGTCGAGAAGGCGCTGAAGGCCTCCTCCTGCCTGCTGGCCATCCTCTCCCCGGCCGCGGTCGCCTCGCAGAACGTGATGGACGAGGTCTCGTATGCCCTCGGCGAGAAGAAGAAGGTCATCCCCGTCCTGTCGAAGCAGTGCGACATTCCCTTCCGCCTCAAGCGCCTGCAGTTCGTCGACTTCACCGGTGACTACGACAAGGGCTATCGCGAGCTCTCGTCCGCACTCGACGGTGGCGCGGCGCCGCCTCGCAAGGACGATGGCGTGCCGCCCGGCGCATCCAGCCGCCGGACGCAGCAGGCCCTGATCGGAGGCGCTGTCGTGGTGGTGGCGGCGGTCGCGGGCTATGTCGTGCTCGACCGACCGACCCCGGCGCCGGCGCCTGCGCCGGTCGTCGTCGCCCCGTCGCCGCCCGCGGTGCAGCCGGCACCCGTGGTGGTCAAGCGCGAGCCCGAGCCTGCGCCCGTGGCGCCACCGGTGCAGCCTGCGCCCGTCGCGCCGCCGCCGCCGGCGCCGCCACCGGTCATTGCGGCAGCGCCCCCACCCGCCCCGGTGTTCGTGCCCCCGCCGGCGCCCGCGCCCATGAAGCAGGCTGTGGCCTCCGACCGCCAGCTCACCGATTTCGTGCACCGCTACATCAGCACCCAGAACCGGTCGAGCCCCAACGACCTGGTGGCCTTCTATGCCGACGAGGTCGAGTACTTCAACGAGAAGCACGCCACCAGGGCCTTCATCCTGAAGGACCGGTTGAACTTCCAGCGTCGCTGGCCGGAGGTCGACAACCGGCTCGCCGGACCGATCGACATCGACCGTTCTTCAGGCGATGGAACGGCGGTGCTGTCGTACACGATCCGCTACGGCGTCCGCAGCCTGGAACGCGGCGACAGCAAGTCGGGCATGGCGCGCGACGAACTGCGGGTGCGCCCTGTAGACGGCCAGTTGCTGATCGTGGGCCAGCACCAGAAGATCCTCAACGCGCAGGCGAACTGAGGCGATGCGCACCATCCGCCGTGCGTTGGCGTGGCTCTGGCCCCTGCTGCTGGCCGCGACGCCCGCCGGGGCCTGCGACAGCGCCGGCTTCGCGATCGCCATCGATCCAGGGCACACCCGGGCCAACCCCGGGGCAACCAGCGCCCGCGGCGTGCCGGAGGTGCAGTTCAACGCGCAGCTGGCCGAGGTCGTGCTGCGCGAACTGCGGCGCGCCGGTTTCGAGCAGTCCTTCCTGACGGTCGAGGACCAGGCCCCGATCACGCTGCCCGAGCGCGCCGCCCGGGCCGAGGCGCACCACGCGCGCCTGTTCCTCTCGCTGCACCACGACGCGGTGCAGCCCCAGTACATGTCGGACTGGGAATACGAGGGCCGGCCGCAGCGCTACAGCGACCGGTTCAGCGGCTACTCGCTGTTCGTGTCGGCCAAGAATGCCGACGAGGCCCGCAGCCTGCGAATGGCGCAGCTGCTGGGTGCCGAGTTCCGGCGGCGCGCGCTGGCGCCCACGCTGCATCACGCCGAACCCATCGCCGGAGAGAACCGGCCCTTGCTCGATCCAGCGCTCGGCATCTACCGCTTCGACGACCTGGTGGTGCTCAAGCGGGCCTCGATGCCGGCGGTGCTGATCGAGGCCGGCCTGATCGTGAACCGGGCGGACGAGTTGCAGCTCGACAGCGCGTCGTTCCGGCAGACGCTCGCCGAGGCGATCACCGCGGCGGCCCGGCAGTTCTGCGACGAGGCGCCCGCTGCGCCGGCCGGCGCGGCCGTCAGGTCGAAGCTGTCTTCAGCCGCTCGAGCGTCGCCAGCAGCTCGGTGACCCGCTGGCGGACCGCCTCGGGCTGGTCCTTGCGCGACAGGCAGGGTTCGAGAACGAAGCGGGCCTGGTTCCAGACCGAATCCCACATGCGCGGCGACGGCACGCGCACCTTCAGGTCGCACAGCGTGGCGATGAGCCGGGGTGCGTCCTGGTCGAGGCGGCCGCGAACCAGCGACACCAGGATGTCGAGTTCGGTCTCGCCGACCACGGACCAGAAATCGGGCGCCTTCGCGACTGCCAGTTGCAGCGCATCGCGCACGTCCTGGATGCGCGCGTCCGCCAGCTCGGGCGGCTTCTTGCTCAGCAGCGCGGCGCGGACCTCGGCGTCGAGGTAGTTCTTGGCAGCATAGAAGCGCTTCACATTGCCACTGGTGCGGGCCGTGTCGTTGGCTTCGCGATAGTGCAGGCTGGCCTGCTTCAGCGCCGCCTTGGCATCGGCTTCCCGGCCCTGGATCGCCGACAGGGCGAGCGTCTTCCGCTTCCAGCCCGAGCCCAGCAGGGTCTCGCGTTCGTAGGTCCGCCCCACCGCCAGCACCTTCTCGAGCAGCATCAGACCTTCCTCGATCAGCGCGATGTCCCCGTTGGCCTCGCCGAGGCGGGTGAGCAAGTTGCCGAGCTGCTCGGCCGCCTTCAGCGAGGCCGTGCCGTCCTCGGATTCGACGGCCTTGCGGTACCAGTCGACCGCCTGCGCGCGGCGGCCGAGGTTCTCGTTCGCCCTGCCGAAAGCCTCCGCCACGATGCCGAGCTGGCCCCACATCGGGCCGAAGGCCTGCTCCAGGTAGAGCAGCTTGTCGCCAAGGCCCTGCGCGTCCGGCGACCGGTACTCGCCGTCGACCGCGATCCTCTCGAGCGCGAGCTCGAGCGACACCCTCGACGCCACGCCCGCGTACTCGTCCGACGGCGCGCGGCGGGGCGCCTGGGCACCCGCGTTGTCGCCGCGCCAGGTCCAGTCCGGGTCGCCATAGCACTGGTACGCGGCCCAGGTGTTGCCGTTGCGGTCGGTCTTCCAGGCGGCCTCGCGCGCGGCGCCGACGGCCTCGATGAAACGCGCGTTGTCGAGCAGCCTGGCGTAGAAGGTGGTGGCGAAGGTCGCTGCCGCCTCGTCGTCCACGGCCCAGCCGGCTGCGATCACGCAGCGCACGCCGACCTTGATCAGCGCCTCCGCGATGTTGGCCGCGAACGCGGCGCGGTCGTACGGCTTCGGGGGCGTGAGCACGGTCGATGCGTCGCGGCCCGCGAGGTGGCAGCAGTTGAGGAACACCAGCTGCGGCACCACCCGCATCGCCTCGATCTCGTTCGCACCGAGGTAGGTGTCGGTGCCCGACAACACGACGCCGCCGTTCGGCCCGAAGGCGCCGTGCCCGGCCACGTGCACCGCACGGTAGGGCCGGTCGAACAGCGCATTCACGACCGCCTGCGCATTCGGCTGGTCGAGCGCCACCACGGCGCTGGTGGTTCCGGCGGCACTCGCGGATCGCAGGAGGTTGGCGACCGCGGTGGCTTCGCGGCGTGCGCCCTCGAGGCTGGGGTACGTCGTGGGATCGCATTGCGGCTCGCCCACCACCAGGATGGCGGCCTCGGGCGTGGCGTCGCGCGGCTTGGCACGGAAGTCGTCCAGCCGCAGCTTGCGCAGCAGCTTGGTGCGGATCGCCCAGGGCCGCTGGTCGTCGGAGCTCGGGTCGGGATTGGAGTTGAGCAGCTCCCAGGGGATGCCGGCGGTCTTCGGTTCGAGCTCGATCACCATCTCGCTCTTGCCGCCGAGGAAGGGCTCCATCTCCACCGGCACCAGCAGGTTGAACAAGGTGCGGCCGATCGATGGATCGCGGTTGCCGTCGTTCGAGGCCGTGGCCACCATGTCGCGCAGCAGGTTGCCCTGGGCGCGCTGGGCACGGACTTCGGTCCGTGCCCGCCGGGTGTCGAGGGTGTAGGCGATCACCGGGTTCGCGGCGTCGCCGGCCTGCGGCGCCTGCAGCGCACTGATGAGGTCGTAGCTGGCGCCGCGATAGCCCGAGTCGACCATCCGCGTCATGGCGCCGGCGCCGGACTCGACGTGGCCGACCACCTTCAGCCGATCGGGCGTTGCGGTCTGCTGCACGTGCAGCGCGCGCCACGCGTCGCCGGCCCGGTCGAGGAACAGCTCGACCACGATCAGCCGGCTGAGCTGCGGCCAGCCGCTCTTCTGGAGCCGCTGCCTGGCCTCGGCCGCGCCCAGCGCCACCGCGATCGCGGCCCCGCCGGTCGTGATGCCCGTGCCGCCGCTGCCGATCAGCGTCGCGGCGAGTTCGAAGTCGGCCGGCGCGCCGCCCGGGTGCTCCGACAGGCGCTGGGCGTAGGCCAGCACCGCCTGGCGCACCGTGAACACCAGGTCCTTCGCCAGCAGCTTGCCCTCGGGCCCCAGCCCGCAGACGATCGCCGCGGCCGGGCTGGCCATGCGCTTCGGGTTCTCGGGGTCGCCGCGCCAGTTGCCGAAGATCTGGTGCGAGCCGACCAGGTCCGGATACAGGCCGGCATCGAGCCCCCGGCTCATGCCCTTGCCGACCAGCCGGTCGATCACGGCCTCGGCGCCGGTCAGCCGCATCGCGCTGTAGTGGCCGACCAGCAGCGCCGGCTGGACGAAGCGGATGTCGGCATTGAGCACCTGCACCTCGAGTGCCGTGGTGGGCGGCGGCCGCTGGTCCGCGGCCGACGAGACGCCGAAGACATCGGCATCCGACGACGGTGGCTGCGAGCCGAGCAGGCCGCGCGACGGCCGGCTGCGCACCACCGCGGCCAGCGGCGCCGCGCCGGCGCCGCGGGTCGGCGCGGCGAAGGCATCGAGCTGCGTGGTCTTGCCGGTCGTCAGCAGTTCGACATAGGCGGCCCATGCCTGCGACACGGCGGGCAGCTTGCCGTGCTCGGCATCGAGCTTCCAGGTGGGCACGCCCAGCTGCATCGCGCTTTCGTAGGTCACGCGGCCGTCGCCGGCGTCGGCCGAGCCGGTGTATTCGAGGCCGACGCCGCCGTCCAGCGCGTAGCCCGTGGGCGTGAACGGCGCCCGGCCCACCACCAGCACGATCTTCGACCTGGTGTCGCCGAGCGCGGCCACCTGGTCGTCGAGCTTGCGGCGCAGGCTGGTTGCCGCATCGAGCACCTGCTGCGGCGGCGGGCTCCAGTCGTACACGGCCTTCTGCGCATCGAGCTGGTGCCAGGTGCTGCGGGCCGCCAGGGCGTCCTTGTCGGCCTTGATCAACGCTTCCCATTTCTCGGCGCTGCCCAGGCCCCAGGCCGGGTCGAGCAGGCCGGCCTGCATCTCGAGCAGGCCCGGCATGCCGGCCATCATCCTGCGCGCCTCGCCGTTGTGGAACAGCGATCCGAAGGCGACCAGCGCATTGCCGAAGTTGTCGTCGCCCGAGAGGATCTGCATCGGTGCCCACGAGCCCCCGTTGGGCACGCCGAGCATCAGCAGGCGGGCGTCGGCATGCGCCATCAGGCGGTTCCAGGTCTTGGGCGACACGATCTGCATCGTGCGCGCGACCAGGCCGCCCATCGAATGCGCGACGATGCGCACCGGCTGCCCGCTGGCCGCACGCGCATCGAGCTGGGCATCGACCGCGGCCGCGAGCCGCTTCGCCTCGTCCTCGATGGGGCGCCGCCAGTCGAAGGCGAAGGGGAACACGGCATGGGTCTCGGCGAGGCGATCGATGAGGCCCTCGTAGCTGCCCTTGACCGGGCCGTCGGGCTGGACGTTGTCGGCGGTCGCCGGGTCCCAGCGCAGCTGCAGCAGCCCGTTGAGGAAGGCGAAGCCCAGCCAGACCCGCTTGTCGCCGACCTTGAGGTTCGAGCCGAGGATACCCGGCAGCACGAACACGGCCGGGCGCGCGGGATCGTTGGCCGGCACGCCGCCCCGGGTGCCCTCGGCGCTCTCGCCGCGCCACGACAGCGGGCCGATGGCGGCGAAGGCCGGCGGCGCGTTCTCCAGCAGCGCACCGACGATGCCGTCGACGGTGGTCGGATTGGCGAAGTAGTTGAAGTGGTTGACCTTGGCGCCGCGGTCGAGCAGGAAGCTGGCGCTGCCCGCCGCCGGGCCGGCGGCCCGCGGCACGCCGCCGTACATCGAGCCGGTCTGCACCACCAGGTCGTTGTCGGCCCAGTAGAACGCGTCGGCCATCAGGGTCTTGACCCAGGAGCCGATCGAGTCGCCCTGCATGTCGCCGGCCACCACGCGCAGGTCGCCCGGGATCTGGACGTTGCCCATGTCGAGCCACTTCACGAGCGCGCTCTCGGGCATCATCGCCTCGATGCCGGGCAGCTGCGTCGGATCGGCGCGGCGGCGCGCGACCTCGTGCAGGAAGTCGACCAGCTCGGGCGCGACCGGCACACTCGCCAGCTTCAGGCCCCACTGCAGCACCGACAGATAGGCGTCGAGACGGCCGGACGCCAGCGTGGTGCCGCGGGCCGGGCAGGCCACGCGCACCATGCGCTCGACGCGCAGGCCCTTGACTTGCGCCTCGGCCACCAGCGCCTTCAGGTCCTGTCGCTCATCGCCGTAGGCGTCGGCGACGAACAGCGCCAGTTCGTCGTCGCCCAGCGCGGCGCCGCCGCAGGCCCGCGCGAGCACCTCGGCCACCAGACCGCCGCGCGAGTGCGTCAGCAGGTGCAGCCGCGCGCCCGCGGGCAGCGCGCGCACCAGTGCCAGTGCGTTGCCGATCGGGCTCTTGCCCACCGTCGGATGGTCGAGCGCATAGACGCGGTTCTTGTAGCGGTCGAACAGCGTGCGCACCTTGTCAGGCTGCAGCCACAGCTTGCCGAAGGTGCTCACCGTGTCGACGAAGGTGCCGTGCACCAGCACCAGCAGCGGGCCACCGTCTTCCGCCGGCTCCACGGCGGCGGCGCGGATCGTGCCCTTCATGAAGGCGTCGGGCTGCCAGTCGGGCGGCAGCTTGTAGACCCCCTCGACGACCTTGCCATCGATCTTCTTCGTGACCATCGAGGCCACCAGCGTCGCCGCATCGGCCTGGAAGCCGGTGAGCACCTTGAAGGCCGAGAGCGCGACCTCGCCCATCCAGCCGCGGGTCGCGCTGCGGCTGGCGGCGGCTTCGAGGCCGGGCCAGCCCAGCTGCGCCTTGACGACCAGCGCGCCGGCATCCGTGGTCTCGACCGCGCCGCGGGTGCCGGCGGGCGCCTGCGCGCGCAGCAGGTCGGCCGCGCTCTGGGGACTGAGCACCAGCGTCGGGCCGTTGATGACGGTGAGCTCGACCACGTCCTCGCCGTCGCGCGCGACCACGCTGGCCATGTCGTCCTCGCCGCGTGCCGTGCCGATGCCGGGGACGGCCGTGGGCGCCACCGGCACCGCACCGCGCGAGGTGGTCGAGGCGGCCCGGTCGGCCGCCATGCCCGAGTCGGCCTTCAGCAAGCGATTCGGAACGACGAAGGTGATGTTCCTGACGGCATCGGCCAATGAGAACTCCTTGCGGCCATTCGGCGCAACGGCGGGTGGGCGACGCAGTATGTCGTCGAAGCCGGCGCGCGGCAATTATTGCTGGAGGCCTATGCCTTGGACATGACCCGTGACAGGCCGATGCACCCGCATGCATACTGCGAACCCTTCGTCGTTGAGGGGATCGGCATGCAGACGACATCTTGGTCCGGTGGCTTGCGCCTGCTGGCATGGGGCCTGGGCATCCTGGCGCTGCTGGGCCTGCATGCATGTGGCGGCGATGGCGGCAGCGGTTTCTTCGTCCCTGGCGTTGCCACGCCTCCCGCGGGCCTGCACTACCAGCGCAATGCCGTGGTCTACACCCTGGGCCGGGAGATCCGTCCGAACGCCCCGAGGAGCAGTGGCGGGCAGATCCTCCGCTACGTCGTTCGCCCCGCATTGCCCGACGGGCTCCAGATCGACCCGACCAGCGGCATCATCAGCGGCACGCCGCAGGTGGTCGCGGCCCCTGCGCTGTACACCGTCACCGGCAGCAACTTCGCGGGCGCGGTCACGACCGGCCTGCTGATCGCGGTCAGGTCCAGGACGGAGCCCCCTGCGAACCTGAGCTACGAGAACCAGAACGCGATCTACGTCATCGGCGTGCCGATCCGGCCGAACCATCCCTCGGTGGATGGCGGCGACGTCAGCAGCTTCACGGTGCAGCCGGAGCTCCCCGACGGCCTGGTGATCGACCCCGTCACCGGCATCATCTCCGGCACGCCCAGCCGGCTCGCTGCCTCGGCCAGCTTCACCGTGACCGCCGCCAACAGCGCCGGTGCGACCAGCGCCGTGCTGCAGATCGAGGTCAGCAGCCCGCCGACCAAGGGACCCAGCCTGCTGGTCTACGAGGAGCCGAAGGCCGTGTACGCCGCGGGCAGGCCGGTCATGCCCAATGTGCCGCACAGCGTCGGCGGCCCCATCGATGCCTTCGCCGTGTCGCCGGCGCTGCCGACCGGCCTGAGCGTCGATGCCTCCGACGGCGTGCTCTCGGGTACGCCGCAAGAGGTCAGCGCTGCCGCAGACTACACGGTGAGTGGCAGCAATGCGGCCGGAACGGCCTCCGCGACGCTGAACATCGAGGTGGTTCCCGCGGGTACAGGCGTGCCAACCGGCCCCATGAGCGTCGCGCGCGCCCATCCGACAGCCAGCCTGCTCGCGCTGGGCCTGGTGCTGATCGCGGGCGGCAACGACGACACCCATACGCTGGCATCGGCGGCGCTCTACACCCCCGGCACCCGCTCGTGGGCGTCGACTGGCTCGATGAACACCGCGCGCTATTTCCACACCGCGACGCTGCTGCCGGACGGCCGGGTGCTGGTCGCGGGGGGCGAGGATCTCAATGGCGTGTTCAACGCCTCGGCGGAGATCTACGACGTCGGCACCCGCCAGTGGTCGCCGACCGGCGCCATGGGCGTGGCTCGCAGCGGCCACACCGCCACCTTGTTGCCGACCGGCCAGGTGCTGGTGGCGGGCGGAACCAACGGCGGCTTTCTCGCGACCGCGGAGCTCTACGATCCCGCCACCGGCCGGTGGACGCCGACCGGCACCATGAGCACCGCCCGCAGCGTGTTCACCGCCACGCTGCTGGCGGACGGCCGCGTGCTCGTCGCCGGAGGCACCAGCGGCAGCCCGCTCGCCGCGGCGGAACTGTACGACGCGGCCACCGGCCGCTGGACGCCCACCGGGTCGATGCTCGCGGCCCGGCTGACGCACACTGCCGTGCTGCTTCCCGACGGCAAGGTCCTGGTGGCTGGCGGCAACGGCGGCGCCGCCGGCGGTGGCTCGCTCGCGACCGCGGAGCGCTACGACCCCGCCACCGGCGCCTGGTCGGCCACCGGCGCAATGAACACCGGGCGCACCGCCGCCACCGCGACCTTGCTGCCCGAGGGCCAGGTGCTGGTGGCAGGGGGCTATGACAGCAGCGGCCGCGCGCAGGCTTCGACGGAGCTCTACGAGCCCGCCAGCGGCCAGTGGACGGGCACCGGCGCCATGCGCGACGCGCGCTACTTCCACACCGCCACCCTGCTGCCCGATGGCAACGTGCTGCTCGCCGGAGGCACCAACGATGTCGCGGCGCTGGCCACGACGGAGTTGCACGTGCCGTAGCGCCGTCCGCGCACTCGTCTGAGGGTGTCACATGCATGCCTGCTTTCGTGTCAAGCCGCCGATGGGGGATGCAGGCGCCCCTCGGCGGGCTAGTCTGGGCGCTTTCGGGCCCGAGCGAGGTCGAGCAATGAAGCTGATCCTGTGCACCGCCATCGCGTTGACCCTTGCCGGCTGCGGAGGAGGAGGCGGCGGTGGCGGCGGCATCCCGGCGGTCGCTCCGGCCTCGGCGCCTGCCGCCAGCGCGGTCGTGGCCAATGCGGCGACCGTCGTCGCCGTGCGCCCGGGTGTCTCGCCCTTCATCGCCTTCGTCGACCTGCGGGTGGCGGCCGGCGAAGTGCTGAGCTCGGCCCACTACCGCATCGAGTCCAAGCCAGGCAGCGTCTCGCGCCCGGTCGATGTCGACTACGCGATGTCGTACCTGAGCCGTCGTGGCTATGCGGCCAGCCCGGGGAGCAGCGGCGGCATGGTGACGGTCCCGGTGTTCGGGCTCTATGCCAACTACGGGAACCTGGTCGACATCGAACTGCAGTTTGCCGACGGCGACGTGGAGCCGATCCAGGCCAAGGTCGACACGGCCGCATACACCGATCCGAACGGCATCTACGACCGGCCCGTCATCCTGAAGGCGCGAACGGCGGGCGCTGCGCTCGGCTTCGACTTCTTCTACATGAAGTCCGCGCTGGGCAGCCCGGTGGTGGTCGACACCGACGGCCAGATGCGCTGGGTGGTGCCGGCAACGATGTCGTCGCTCAGCTCGACAGTCCGGGGCAACGGCTTCGTCATCGGCGACCCGCAGGCGCCCCGGGTGCGGCGCCTCGAACTCGACGGCACGACGCACGACACCGCCCTGCAAGCGCCGGACGTCACCAACTTCCACCACAACATCGATCCCGGCAAGGTCGGCTTGCTCGGCGATGTGGATGCCATCCGCAACGGCGTGCAGGCCATCGAGAGCACGCTGGTCGAGTTCGACCCGGACAGCGGCGCCCTGATCAAGACCTGGGACCTGGGCGACACGCTGTCGCGCGCCATGCAGGCCGCGGGCGACGACCCGGCCGCGTTCGTGCGACCCGGCGTCGACTGGTTCCACATGAACGCCGCGACCTACGACCCGAGCGACGATTCGGTGATCGTGTCGAGCCGGGAGAACTTCGTCCTCAAGATCGACTATGCCAGTGGCGACCTGCTGTGGATCCTCGGCGATCCGGCCAAGTACTGGCATACGTTCCCCTCGCTGGCGGCCAGGAGCCTGACGCTCGGGTCCGGCGGGCTCTACCCGATCGGGCAGCACGCGGTGACGATCGCCCACGACGGTTCCCTGATGCTGATGAACGACGGCCTGGCATCTGTCAACCAGCCCGCCGGTGCGCCGGCCGGCGAGGCCCGCGGCTACAGCGCCGTGTCGGCCTACACGATCGACGTGGTGGGGCGCGGCGCGACCGAGGCCAGGCGCTTCGACTACGGGCAGTCGGTGTTTTCGTCGGTCTGCTCCAGTGCCTACGAGGCTGCGGCCGACGGCTCGGTGCTGGTGGACTATGCGGTGGCGGACAACACCACGCATGCGCGCCTGGTCGGGCTGGACCCCGGCCAGAACGTCGTGTTCGACTTCGAATACCCCACCACGGGCTGCAACACCAGCTGGAATGCGCAGCCGATCTCGTTCGAGGCGATGCGCTTCCAGTGATGCAAATGAAGCCCGAGTGCGCCGCTGGGCTGTCGAATTGAGGTGAGAATGCGTGCGCGCGCTCACGCCGCCTTTCATCACCATGCCGCTGCTCCTCATGACCACCGCCAGCGGCGAGACGCTGCAGGTCCCCCTCAAGCCTCACGACAACAAGGTCGGCCGGGGCACCACCAACGACGTGATCGTCGACTCGTCCCAGGCCAGTCGCGACCACGCCGTGATCGACGTCGAGCATGCCTTCGTCACCATCACCGACCTGGGCAGCCGCAACGGCACCTTCGTCAACGACGTCCAGATCCAGAGCCAGGTGCTCGCCGACGGCGACCTGATCCGGCTCGGCAGCTACGCGATCAAGTTCGTCGCCGCCGACCAGGAGTTCAGCCAGGTCGAGGCGCAGCGGATGATGACCATGCACGGGCTGCTGGTGAATATCGACACCGAGCGGGCCGGGCCCGAGGCGGCGACGGGCCCCGGCATGCCAAGAAGTACCCGCGGATCTATCTGATTTCCCTGCGGTTTCAGCCTCCAGTCAGGTTTCCGGCGGAGTTGATGTAACAATAAGGTGTTACACAATATTGCATCTGCCGAGGACGCATGCCGAAACTGATCTTGATGAAGGGTGTTGCCGCGACCCGGCAATTCTCCTTGCTCGCGAAGCAAACCACCATTGGCCGGGCGTCGACCAACGACGTCGTGCTCGACTCGATGCAGGTGAGCCGTCACCACGCCCTCGTGACGCTCGACGGCCCCTTCGTGACCCTCAGCGACCTCGGCAGCCGCAACGGCGTCTTCGTCAACGGCGTCAAGGTGCGGTCCCAGGTGCTGGTCGGCGGCGACGAGGTGTCGATCGGCACCTTCAAGATCCGCTTTCTTTCGGGCGACCATGATCCGTCGGGGATCGACGCGATGCGCCTCATGACGACGCCGGAACTGCTGGCAGACCTGGACCGGTCGCGCGAGACTTTGCACGCGTACGACGTCTGAGCGGGCCCCTACAGCGACAGCAGCCGTTCCAGGAACGCGCGGTCGCGTCGCAGCGCTACACGCAGTTCCTCGGTCGAGTCCGCCTGCTCGGCATGCGCCTCGATGCGGGTGCGCTCGCCGCTGAAGGAATCCGCCAGGTTGTTCAGCACCTGCTGCACCAGCTCATCCGCCTTTTTCACCGCCTGCCGGGGATCGTCGACGAAGCCGATCTGGACGGCGTCCCAGCCGCGGCGGAAGTTCTCCGCGACGTCGGCCGGGAAGAGGGGCTCCAGTGGCTCGACGTCGGTGCGCCGGCTGTCCGCTTGGCTATTGGCGGCGGCTCTCGTCGTCACCGGGTCGTCTTGGGGGTAGCCACCCCGGTCCACCCGGTCGGCTCGCACATCGAGAGCGGGCACTACTGCCGAAGGAGACTGGGCGAGAGCCTCTGATTCCACTTCGGCCTCGCTGGCCTGACGGCGCTTGGATTCGAAAATCATGATCTCACCTCCATGGGTCGGGTCGGCCGGATCGATGGCTGGGGCCTGGCCTCCGGCCTCAGCCCGCGCACTTCCAGCAATTCGTCGAAGAGCGCGCGGTAGTGCACCACGGCCTTGCGCAACTCTTCGGTCTCGACCTCGCCGCGCAGCGTCCGCCCGCGGATTTCCTGCGCTGCGCGGTAGTTGCTCACGACGGTGGGGTGATCGACCGAGATGTCCGCGGCCCGATGCTCGAAATCCGCCATCGGATAGCCACGCTTGGCCAGCAGCTCGCGCACCAGCGCATCGGCCTGGTCGACCACGCCCCGCGGGTTGTCGACGAAGTCGGCCTGCAAGGAGGTCCAGGCGGCGCTGAAGCGCGCGGCATCCGCGGCTGCCAACGGCACGATCGCCAAGTGCCCGACGCGCTCCTCGCGGCGTCGCAACTCCGCTTCGGCCCGGACACGGCTGCCGAGCGCCTCGACGGCACGGTCGTATTCAGGCCCGAAGCGCGTCCGCAGCCCCTGCGACTGCTTGCTGCGGTGGATGGCATAGGCAGCCAGCGCGATCACGATCACGGCTGCGACGATGGCGACAAGTGTCCATGTCTGAGGGGTCATTGCGTTCATTGCTCTCGTCTCCCGGGTATGAGCCACCGGCCGCACGGGGGCGTTTGGGGTCGCTGGCAATTTGATCCTGCGCCAGGGCACTGCGCCGTTGCCGCAGCCCAGGGGAGTTTCGAGAGTCGGAGAGGGCCTACGGACGCGGTGCGAATTACTCGCACGTCCTCGGGTTCAGCAGCCCCGCGCCCCGAGCGTCTCCGACGGCCTTTCCCCGAACCGCGCCCGGTACTGCGCCGCGAAGTGCCCCAGGTGCAGGAACCCGTACTTCTGCGCCACCTCGCGCACACCGCCCGCGGCAACGCCGGCGCATGCCTGGAGCTCGGCCCGCACCCGGTCCAGCCTGAGTTCGCGCAGGAACTCCATCGGCCCCTGTCCCGCATGCTGGCGGAACGCCACTTGCAAGGCCCGCGCGCTGCAGCCGACTTCGCGGCAGATATCCGCCAGCGACAGGGGCTGCTCCGCATGCGCCGCCATGTATTCCTGCGCCTTGCGCACCACGCGCGGCAGCAGGCTGCGCTGCGCCTCGCCGGCCAGCGCGCGCGAATGGTTGTGGCCCGCCGACATCAGCAGGCTCGACATCAGGTATTCCTCGGCATGCTCGCCCAGCCGCCCGCCCGATTGCAGCGCATTGCCCGCATCCAGCGTGAGCCGCAGGTAGTCGATGAAGTGCACCAGCGGCGCCAGCGCGGGGTTGTCCAGCGGCACGCCGAGGTCGAACACCAGCTGCTGCTTCACCGGCGCCTGCAGCAAGGATTCGAGCCGCGAGAGCAGGGCGGACCGGGCCAGCCGAACGATCAGATGCGGGCTGTCGTCTGACCAGCGCATCGACAGCGGCTCGGTCGGCGAGGGCAGCGACGCCAGGCTGGGTGTCGCCTCCACCTGCTGCGCGCCGCAGCGGATCTCGGCACCGCCGCGCAACGGAATCTGCAGCAGGAAAAAGTCCTGCAGGTAGCCCGGATCGATCTGCACGCCCGGCCCGTACTGCACGTAATTGAGGCTCACGTCCCGATGCAGCCGCGCACTGTGATGGCAGGCGTCGAGTTCGGTGCGCGGCCGCAGCATGACCAGCTTGTGCGGGCAGAACACGCGGGCCACGCTCTCGCGCGCCTCGTCCATGTCGTGGCTCTCGAAAAGTCGGTAGCGCTGCAGCGGCAGCCGTGAAGGGGTGGCGGTTTCCATGGGGCCAGGGCACCGTAGCAAAAACCGTCCCCGCCCACAATTCGGGCCAGCCCTCTGATGAAAGCTGCGCGCCACGGACTGCGCCTGCGTTTGCGGGACTCGCCAGCGGCCTCCCTGGCCCTAACGTTCGCTCCACAGGCCATCCCGGCCTGCCCGATCAACCGAGGAGAGCAAGCGTCATGTTCAAGGGACTCGAGGGCAAGAGCGCCATCGTCACCGGTGGCTCCACACTGATAGGCGCCGGCGTGGTGCGCGCACTGCACGCCGCTGGCGTCAAGGTCGTCATCGCCGACATCGATGCCGACAACGGCCAGCCGCTGGCCGATTCGCTCGGCGCCGGCGCGCGCTTCGTGCGCACCGACATCACCGTCGACGCCCAGGTGCAGGCCTGCGTGGCGGAGGCGGCCGCGCGGCACGGCGGCGTGCACTTCTTGGTCAACCTGGCGTGCTCCTATGTGGACGACGGCTTCAAGTCGCCGCGCGCCGACTGGCTGACCTCGTTCAACGTCAACGTGGCGAGCGCGGTCGCCATGCTGCAGGCCGTGCACCCGCACATGGTCGCGGCCGGGGGCGGGGCGGTGGTCAATTTCACCAGCATCTCGTCGCGCGTGGCGCAGACCGGGCGCTGGCTCTATCCGGTGAGCAAGGCCGCGATGGCGCAGCTCACCCGCAACATGGCGATGGACCTGGCGCCCGACCGCATCCGCGTCAACAGCGTGTCGCCAGGCTGGACCTGGTCGGCCGTGATGGACAAGCTCAGCGGCGGCGACCGCGCCAAGACCGATCGCGTGGCCGCGCCCTTCCATCTGCTGGGGCGCGTCGGCGACCCGGACGAAGTCGCGCAGGTGGTGCTGTTCCTGTGCTCGGACCACGCCAGTTTCGTGACCGGCGCCGACTACGCGGTGGACGGCGGCTATTCCGCCATGGGCCCCGAGCAGGCCGTGCCCGCCATTCCCAAGCTGATGAATTAACCGTATCCAGGAGCAAGCAATGAAACGAATCGCCATCGTCGGCGCAGGCCAGTCGGGCCTGCAACTGGGCCTGGGCCTGCTCGCCGCAGGCTACGAGGTCACGATGTACAGCAACCGCACGGGTGAGGACATCCGTTGCGGCAAGGTCATGTCGAGCCAGTGCATGTTCGGCGCCTCGCTGCAGATCGAGCGCGACCTGGGCCTGGACCACTGGGCGAGCGATTGCCCCACGGTCGACGGCATCAGCCTCGCCGTGCCCCATCCCGAGCAGAAGGGCGCCAAGGCCATCGACTGGGCCGCGCGGTTGAATGCGAGCGCGCAGTCGGTCGACCAGCGCGTCAAGATCCCGGGCTGGATGGACGAGTTCCAGAAGAAGGGCGGCGAACTCATCTTGAAGGACGCCGGCATCGACGATCTCGAAGCCTGCACCCGCAGCCACGACCTCACGCTGGTCGCCAGCGGCAAGGGCGAGATCTCGAAGCTCTTCGAGCGCGACGCCCACAAGTCCACCTACGACAAGCCGCAGCGCGCCCTGGCGCTGACCTACGTGAAGGGCATGAAGCCGCGCCAGCCCTTCTCGGCCGTGTGCTTCAACCTGATCCCCGGCGTCGGCGAATACTTCGTCTTCCCGGCGCTGACCACCACGGGCCCCTGCGAGATCATGGTGTTCGAAGGCGTGCCGGGCGGCCCCATGGATTGCTGGGCCGACGTGAAGACCCCGCAGGAGCACCTGGCGCGCAGCAAGTGGATCCTCGACACCTTCACGCCCTGGGAGGCCGAGCGCTGCCGCGACATCGAATTGACCGACGACAACGGCATCCTCGCCGGCCGCTTCGCGCCGACGGTGCGCAAGCCCGTCGCGACCCTGCCATCGGGGCGCCGTGTGCTGGGCCTGGCCGACGTGGTGGTGCTCAATGATCCGATCACCGGCCAGGGCTCCAACAACGCGGCCAAGTGCGCCGACACCTACCTGAAGAGCATCCTCGCGCGCGGCGAGGGCGCGGCCGATGCGGCGTGGATGCAGCAGACCTTCGACCGCTACTGGTTCGGCTACGCGCAGTGGGTCTCGCAGTGGACCAACATGCTGCTCGCGCCGCCGCCGCCCCATGTGCTCAATCTGCTCGGCAGCGCCGGCGCGATACCGCCGCTGGCCAGCGCCTTCGTCAACGGCTTCGACGATCCGCGCACCTTCTTCCCGTGGTTCGCGGACCCGGCGGAGGCGGAGCGCTACATCGAAACCTGCGCCGCCGTCGCTTGAGCCGGAGCCCGGGCATGAAGCGACGCGTGGCCATCGTCGGCGCCGGACAGTCCGGCATGCAGCTCGCGCTCGGCCTGCAGCGCGCGGGACACGAGGTGACGGTCTACTCGAACCGCACGGGGCAGGAGATATTCGACGGCCCGGTCATGTCGAGCCAGTGCATGTTCGAAACCGCGCTGCAGACCGAGCGCGAACTGGCGCTCGACGGGTGGGCCGGTGAATGCCCCATCGTGGAGGGCATCGGCATGGTGGTGCGCAGCCCCGAAGGCAGCAAGGCCATCGAATGGAGCGCGCGGCTCGACGGCCCCGCGCAGTCGGTCGACCAGCGCCTCAAGATCCCCGCCTGGATGGCCGAGTTCGAGCAGCGCGGCGGCCGGCTGCTGCTGCAGGACGTGGGGCTGGCCGAACTCGAAGCCTGCGCCGCCACGCACGAGCTCGTGGTCGTCGCGAGCGGCAAGGGCGAGATCTCGCAACTGTTCGAGCGCGACGCCGAGCGCTCGCCCTTCGACCAGCCCCAGCGCGCGCTGGCGCTCACCTACGTGAAGGGCATGAAGCCCGCCCAGCCGTATGCGCGGGTGTGCTTCAACCTGATCCCCGGCGTGGGCGAGTACTTCGTGTTCCCGGCGCTGACCACCACGGGGCCGTGCGAGATCATGGTGTTCGAAGGCGTGCCCGGCGGCCCGATGGATTGCTGGTCGGACGTGAAGACACCGCAGGAGCACCTGGCGCGCAGCAAGTGGATCCTGGACACCTTCCTGCCTTGGGAAGCCGAGCGCTGCGGCGACATCACCTTGACAGACGACAACGGCATCCTCGTGGGCCGCTTCGCGCCGACAGTGCGCAAGCCCGTGGCGACGCTGCCGTCGGGGCGCCGTGTGCTGGGCCTGGCCGACGCGGTGGTGCTCAACGACCCGATCACCGGCCAGGGCTCCAACAACGCGGCCAAGGCCGCCGACATCTACCTGAAGCGGATCCTCGAACACGGCGATGGGGCCTTCGACGCCGCGTGGATGCAGCAGACCTTCGACCGCTACTGGGAAGGCTATGCCCGCTGGGCCACCGACTGGACCAACAGCCTGCTCGCAGCCCCGAAGCCGCATGTGCAGAAGCTGCTGCAGAGCGCCACCCACATGCCCGCGGTCGCGAGCACCCTGGTCAACGGCTTCGACGACCCGCGTGTCTTCGCGCCCTGGTGGTTCGATGCCGCCGAGGCCGACCGCTTCCTGGAGGGCAGGGCGCGCGAGGCGGCGGCCGACCGTTTCGACCGGCGCGACTTCCGCAAGGCGCTCGGCCAGTTCACCACCGGCGTGACCGTCATCACGACCCGCGGCATCGACGGCCGCCGCGTGGGCATGACCGCCAACTCGTTCTCGTCGGTCTCGCTCGACCCGCCGCTGGTGCTGTGGAGCCTGGCCCGGCAGGCGCCGAGCGTGGCCGACTTCACCGGCGCCAGCCATTTCGCGATCAACGTGCTGGCGGCGCACCAGCATCACCTGTCGCGCCAGTTCTCGACACCCCAGCCGGACAAGTTCGGCGGCGTGGACTGCTGCGACGGCACGGCCGGCGTGCCGCTGCTGAATGGCGTCATCGCCCGCTTCATCTGCCGTAACGTGAGGCAATATGACGGCGGCGACCACCTCATCTTCATCGGCGAGGTCGAGCGCTACGACCGTTTCGACGGCGAGCCGCTGGTATTCCATTCGGGCTATTACCAAGTGACGACCCGACATCCGGAATGCGTGCAATGAGCGCGCGGCCCGCACACCCATCCACCCCCTGAACGGAGCACTTCACATGCAGGACCCAGCAGCCACCAATTCTCCGCGCCACATCCGCATCCAGGCCAGTGACGGCAGCGGCAGCTTCAACGGCTACCTGGCCGTGCCGCGCTCGGGCAGCGGGCCCGGCCTGGTGCTGGCGCAGGAAATCTTCGGCGTGAACCAGACGATGCGCGACGTGGCCGACTACTACGCCGAAGAAGGCTACGTGGTGCTCGTGCCCGACTTGTTCTGGCGCCAGCAGCCGGATGTCGAGCTCGGCTATTCACCGGACGACTGGCAGCGTGCCTTTGCCTTCTACAAGGGCTTCGACGAGGCCCGCGGCATGGAAGACATGCAGGCCGCGATCACCGCGCTGCGCGGGCGGCCCGAGGTGCAGGGCGCAAAGGTCGGCGTGCTGGGCTTTTGCCTGGGCGGCAAGCTGGCCTACTTGGCGGCCTGCCGCACCGACGCGGACGTGGCGGTGGGCTACTACGGCGTGGGCATCGACGCGGCGCTCGACGAGGCCGACCGCATCCGCTGCCGGCTCGCCCTGCACGTGGCCGAGCTCGACGGCTTCTGCCCGCCCGAGGCCCGCGAGCGCATCGTGCAGGCGCTGCGCGGCCGGCCGAACGTCGAAGTGCATGTGTACCCCGGTGTCGACCATGCGTTTGCGCGGGTGGGCGGCGAGCACTACCACCGCGCCTCGGCGCTGATGGCGCACGAGCGCAGCATCGCGGCGCTGAAGAGCGCCATCGGCCCGCACTACGACCTGGCCGCGCTGTGGGACAAGCATTGCGAGTACGAGTTCGCGACCCGCAACGTCGACGACACGATGAGCACCATGGTGGCCGAGCCCTACGTCAACCACATCCCGACCATGACCGGCGGCGTGGGCTACAAGGCGCTGCACCACTTCTACACGCACCACTTCGTCAACAGCAACCCGCCCGACACCTCGCTGGTGCCGATCTCGCGCACCGTGGGCGCGTCGCAGGTGGTCGACGAGATGCTGTTCTGCTTCACGCACACGACCGAGATCCCGTGGATGCTGCCGGGCGTGGCGCCGACGGGCAAGCGGGTGGAGATCCCTTTGCTGGCGGTGGTGAAGTTCCGGGGGGACAAGCTCTACCACGAGCACATCTACTGGGACCAGGCGAGCGTGCTGGTGCAGGTGGGGTTGCTGGATGCGGCGGGGTTGCCGGTGGCGGGGGTGGAGACGGCGCGGAAGCTGCTGGATGAAAGCTTGCCGTCGAACACGTTGATGGGCTAGGGTGAACAGGCCCTAGGCAAAGCCCCCAACAGCCGCTTGGCTATTGGCCCAAAGTCCTATTTCCCCTCCGCGCCTCGGCGGCTAGGCTCCCACCACTCGCAAAGCCGAGCACGACCTGCGCACAAGCCCGGGCGAACGACTTGAGGAAGCAATAACATGAAGAAAAACACGACGCGCCGCGACGCGGTCCTCACCATGACCCTGGGTGCGCTCGGCGCCTGGGTGCCGGGTGCGCATGCGGCCGATGGCCTTTTGATCGATGCCAAGGAGGCCGTCGAGGAAGGCCTCGCGGAGGTCGAGACCGACGTCAAGGCGCGGCAGGCGCGCGACCTCGCGATCGAGGCCTACATCTACGCCTACCCGCTGGTCACCATGGAACTGACCCGCCGCAGCCTCACCAACGTCGCGGCGCCCGATGACAGCAAGGCGCCGATGGGCCAGTTCCTCAAGCTGCGCGGCTACCCCGCCGTGGACAACCACGCAGTCACCGCGCCCAACGCCGACACGCTGTACACCATCATCTGGCTGGACGTGACCAAGGAGCCGTGGGTCATTTCGACGCCGGACATGAAGGGACGCTTCTTCCTGCTGCCGATGCTGGACGGCTGGACCAATGTCTTCGAGGTGCCGGGCAAGCGCACGACCGGCACCGGCGCCCAGAAGTTCGCCATCACCGGTCCGGGCTGGAAGGGAACCCTGCCGGCGGGAGTCAAGCAGTACAAGTCGCCCACCGGCATGGTGTGGATGCTCGGCCGCATCTACTGCACCGGCACGCCGGAAGACTACGCGGCGGTCCACGCGCTGCAGGACGAGATGACGGCCGTGCCGCTTTCCTCCTACGGCAAGTCCTTCACGCCGCCGCCCGGCACGGTCGACCCGAGCGTCGACAGCAAGACCGCCGTGCGCGAGCAAGTCAATGCAATGGATGCCGCCAGCTACTTCGCGCTGTTCGCGCAGCTGCTGAAGACCAATCCACCGGCCGCGGCCGACGCCCCGATGGTCGCCAAGCTGGCGAAGATCGGCATCGTCCCGGGCAAGGATTTCGATGCCTCGAAGCTCGACGCGTCGGTCCAGAAGGGGCTGTCGAAATCGCCCAAGCCGGCCCAGGCCAAGATCATGGGCTGGATGAAGAAGGGCCTGCTCTCCGGCGACCTGAAGCTCAAGAACGGCTGGACCTTCACCACCAAGACGGGCCTCTACGGCACCAACTACATCCAGCGCGCCTTGATCACCGCGATCGGCCTCGGCGCCAACCGACCGCAAGACGCCGTCTACCCCACGTCCACCGGTCCCGACATCCTGCAGAAGTACCACGGCTCGAAAAAGTATGTCCTGCGCTTCCCGAAGGGCCAGTTGCCTCCGGTCAACGGCTTCTGGTCGCTGACGATGTACGACACCGACTACTTCTTCGTTCCCAACCCGATCAATCGGTACACCGTCAGCCAGCGCAACCAGCTCAAGGCCAATGCCGACGGATCGGTCGACCTCTACATCCAGAACGAGTCGCCCGGCGCGGACAAGGAAGGCAACTGGCTGCCGGCGCCCAAGGAGGGCTTCATCCTCATGATGCGGCTCTATTGGCCGAAGGACACGCCGCCGAGCCTGCTCGACGGCAGCTGGACCATTCCGCGCGTCAAGCCGGTCTGAGCGGCTCGCAACGCTTCCCTGTGTCCCATCGATTTACCAGAGGAGACTGCCATGAAGCACTTCGTTTTCTCCGCATCGGCCGTGATCGCATTCGCGTGTCTCGCCCCCGCGTCGTCCTGGGCGGTGACCTGCGCGAAGGGCGTCTACCGAGAGGGCTGCGCGGGTCCCAACGGCGCCGCGGTGGTCAGGAAGCCACCGCCGCCGGCGACCGTGACCTGCGCCAAGGGCGTCTACCGCGAGGGCTGCGCCGGCCCGAACGGCGCAGTGGTACGCAGGCGCTACTAAACCGGCAACACGAGGAGAACAGCATGAAATCAACCCGATTCGTCCTGGCGCTGTGCGCCGCACTGGTGGCAGCCGGCTGCGTCACCAAGCAGACCTACAACACCGAGGTCCAGAAGGCCGACAGCTATGCCGCGCTGAGCCAGAAGCTCTCGGGCGAGCTGAGCGCCGATCAGGCGCAGATCACGCAGCTGCAGAACGAGCTCAAGGTGACCCTGGTCAACGAGATCCTGTTCCCCGAAGGCGGCTGGTCGCTGAGCCCCAAGGGCGAACAGACGCTGGACAAGATCGCGCCGACGCTGGCCAACCTGAAGGGCCAGCAGATCGTGGTTCAGGGCTTTACCGACAACGTGCCGATCGGGCCCGAACTGAGGGGCCGCTTCCCGTCCAACCTGGAGCTGTCGTCGGCCCGGGCGGACAACGTGGCGCGCTTCCTGACCTCGAAGGGGGTGCCGCAGAACACCATCTCGGCGCAGGGCTTCGGCGAAGCACGCCCGGTGGCGAGCAACGACACGCCGCAGGGCAGGGCCAAGAACCGGCGCGTGGAAATCGTGATCTCGGCGGCCAATCGGCCGTAGCGCGCCGGTCATGCGAACCAGGTTCCGACTGCCATGCGTGAGCCTGGGCGTGGCGGTCGGCATGGTGCTCGTCGCTTCGCCTCCGGCCCGCGCCGAGATGAGCGCCGAGGAACTCGCCAAGCTGGCGCAGAACCCGGTCGGCAACCTGATCAGCGTGCCGTTCCAGAACAACACCAACCTCAACTACGGGCCCGAGAAGGGAACGCAGAACATCCTCAACATCCAGCCGGTGGTCCCGATCTCGGTCAACTCCGAGTGGAACGTCATCACGCGCACCATCCTGCCGGTGATCTCGATGCCTTCGCTGGGCCCGGGCATCGACAGCCTCAGCGGGGTTGGCGACGTGGTGTTCACCGCCTTCCTGTCGCCGGCCAACCCGGGCAAGTGGATCTGGGGTGCGGGCCCCGTGGTGCAGATTCCGACCAACAGCAACTCGGAGCTCGGCAACAAGAACTGGGGCATGGGGCCGGCCTTCGTCCTGCTGCACTTGGATCACGGCAGCCCGTGGGTCTATGGCGCGCTGGTCAACAACATCTGGTCGGTGAGCAGCAGCAAGCAGGGCGGCTCGTACAACAACGGCACCTTGCAGCCCTTCGCCAACTACAACTTCCCGGGCGGCTTCTACCTGACGACGGCGCCGATCATCACGGTCGACTGGAACGCCGACAGCAGCCAGCGCTGGACCGTGCCGCTGGGCGGTGGCATCGGCAAGATCTTTCACCTGGGCAAGCTGCCGGTGAACACGCAGCTCTCGGCCTACTACAACGTCGTCAAGCCCGACAACGGTCCCAACTGGCAGATCCGCCTGCAGGCGCAGTTCATGTTTCCCAAGTGAAGCGTTCGTCAACTTGAAAGCACCCATGATCAACACCCGAATTCTCGCAAGCGCCGCGCTGCTCGCAGCGAGCCTGGCGCTCGGCCCCGGGGCGGCTGCGCAGACGCCCACAGCCACCAAGCCGGCGACCCCTTCGGCCAGCGCCGCCGCCAAGGCCGCGCCGCAGCTCGACGCCAGGGCCATGGACCTGCTGAAGGGCATGAGCGGCGCGCTCACGGCCGCGCAGTCGATGGCGTTCACGGCGGTCGTCACCTACGAAAGCCCGAGTAGCGTCGGCCCGCCGCTCGTGTATTCGACATCGTCCGAAGTGCTGCTGCAGCGTCCGAACAAGCTGCGCGTCATCACGCTGGGCGACGGCCCGGCCGCCGAGTACAGCTACGACGGCAAGACCATCACGGCGTTCGCGCCGGCCGAGAACCTGGTCGCGGTCACGGATGCGCCGCCCACCATCGACGCGATGCTCAAGGCCGCCTTCGACAAGGCGGCGATCTACTTTCCGTTCGCCGACATCGTCGGTGCCGACCCGTTCGGCAACATCGCGGACGGGCTGACCAAGGCCTTCTACATCGGCCAGTCGAAGGTGGTCGGCGGCACCACCACCGACATGATCGCGGTGGTCAGCAACACCGTCTTCATGCAGATCTGGATCGGTGCCCAGGACAAGCTGCCGCGCCGCATGCGCGCGGTGTTCCGCGGCGACCCGCTGATGCTGCGGCACGACGTCGAGTTCTCCAACTGGAAGCTCGATCCGGTGATCGCGGCCGAAGCCTTCGCGGCGGTGAACGCGGCCAATGCCAAGAAGATCGACTTCGCCGCACCGAAGCCGACGCAGCCACCGAAGGCCGCCCGGAAGCCGGCGAAGGCCAAGTGAGGAGACGAAACATGACGAACACCAAGGCCCTTCTTCCGCTGCTGGCGGCATGGCTCATCACGGCAGGCTTCCACGCACCGGCGGCCGCCTGGGCCAGCGCCAATCGATTCGGCGGCCACTCCTACGGCGGCTACGGCAGTGCCACGCATGACAACCGCTGGGGCGGCTCGACCTCCGCCAATGCCTTCGGCGGCTGGAGCCATACCAACGCCGAAGGCGGCCACAGCGAAGGGGTCGCGGGCTACGGCGCAGTGCACACCACGGCCGGCGGCTTCAGCACCTACCATCCGCCGGCCTATGGCTATGGCGGCTACGCGCCCTACCACGCACCGGTGGCGGTGCCTTACTACCACGCGGGCTGCTACGACTGCGCAGGCGCCGTGGCCGCCGGAGCGGTGGTCGGTGTCGCGGCCGGCGCGGCGGTCGCCAGTGCCGCGCGCCCGGTGTATGCGGTGGGCGTCAACTACGCGACGGTGCCGCCCGGCGCGGTGATCGTGAACCAGGCCGGCATCAACTACTACCAGGTCGGCAGCACCTGGTTCCGGCCGTACTACGGCGCCAACGGCGTGTACTACACCGTGGTGCCGGCACCCTACTGACCATGAACATGAACCCACCCCACGTCACTCCGCTCGCGCTCGCCTGCCTCGCACTCGCGGCAGTCCTCGTCACCGGCTGCGCAACGCCGGGGTCGGGCAACGCCGGCATCACGGCCTCCGAGAACAACCTGGCCAAGGTCTCCAATGTCGGCTTCCTCAGCGAGCCCGGCAAGCTCAAGGTCCAGCCCGCCAACGGCGGCTTCCTGTGCTGGCGCCAGGCCGGCGTCGACTGGCGCAGCTACGACAAGGTCATGATCGAGCGCATCAAGGTCTATGTCACGCCGGCGACCGAGCAGAGCCCGGTCGACCCGACCGACCTGAAGGCGCTGCTCGACTACTTCCACAGCGCTCTGGTCAAGAACCTGTCGCCCGAGGCGAAGATGGTCGATGTCGCCGGCCCCGGCGTGCTGCGCGTGCGGCTGGCGCTGACTTCGCTGGTGCCGACCAACACGCTGGCCAGCATGGCCGGCACGGCGGTGCCCTATGGCTTCGTCGCCGAGATGGGCTCGGGCGCGGCCACGGGCCGCCCGGTGGGCTCGACACCGTACCTGGGCAAGACCGGGCTCGAGGCGCAGTTCCGCGATGGCGCCACGGGTGCCGTGCTGGCCGAATGCGCCGACACCCAGATCGGGCTCAAGTACGCGGCCGACCTGAACAAGGGCGCGACCACCGCGGCAGAAGCCTGGATGAACGGCTACGTGAGCTCGTTCACCAGCTGGAGCTACGCCGAGGACGCCTTCAACAAGTGGTCGGCGGCATTCGCCCGCCGCTTCGCCGAGCTTCGCGCTCAACCGCCGCAATGAACGCGCCCCGCTTCACCACCCGCCGCCTAACCCGGGCCATGGCCGGCGTTGCCGCCGCGCTGGCGGGCCTGCCGGCCCTGGCGCAGACCAGCGTGGCGCCCGCCAACGAGTGGCAGTTCGAATTCGTTCCCTACCTCTGGCTGGCCGGCATCCGTTCGGACCTGAAGCTCGGGCCCCTGCCCGGGAGCACCGTCTCCGTGAGCTCGAGCAGCGTGCTCGAGGCGCTCGACTTCGGCGCCATGGGCACGCTTGAAGCGCGCAAGGGCGCCTGGGGCGGCCTGCTCGACGTCCAGTACGTCAAGCTCGGCGTCGGCAACCAGCTGGCGGGCGGGCTGCTGGGCGGCTACAACGTCAAGTTCGAGCAGACCATCGCCACCCTGGCGGGCTTCTATCGCGTGGTCGAGGCGCCGGTCGTCGTCGATGTGCTGGCCGGCGTGCGCTACGTCGATGCCGAGACCCGCGTCGACATCGCGCCCAGCCTGCGCGGGCTCGGCGGGCAGATCGAAGACTCGGCCGGCGCGGCCGACGGCATCATCGGCGTGCGCACCATCGTGCCGGTCGGCGACAAGTGGTCGCTGCTCGGCTACCTGGATGTCGGCGAAGGCGGCTCGACATCCAGCTGGCAGGCGATCGCCGGCGCCAGCTACCAGTACTCGCCCACCACCTCGCTGAAGTTCGGCTACCGCTACCTGAGCTACAAGCGCGACAACGGGCTGCTCGACAAAGTCGCGATGGGCGGCCTCTACTTCGGCGCCGGGTTCAGGTTCTGACCGCTGCGCCGTCGCCCCGGGCGGCCGGCTCGAGCGGCAGCACGACGCGGAAGGTCAGGCCGCGGCCCTGGTTGCGCTCGACGTCGAGCGTGCCGCCGTGCGCTTCCAGGATCGAGCGGCACATCGACAGGCCCATGCCGAGGCCCTTGGCCTTGGTCGTGTAGAAATGATCGAAGACCTTGTCGATGTCCTCCTCGTCGATCCCCGGGCCGCTGTCGCGGACCTCCACCCGGACCCGTCGCCCGCCGCTCGGCGCGACCGATACGTGCAGGGCGCGCGACCCCCGGGGCTGCTCCGTCATGGCCTCGTTGGCGTTCATCGCCAGGTTCAGCACCACCTGCTGGAGCTGGCCCTTGTCGCCCAGCACCACGCAACCGGGCGCCATCGACCGCGTCACATCGACGCCTCGCTCCAGGAAGTCGCTGTGCATCAGGTCGACGACCTCCTGCACGCAGGCGCCGATGTCGACCTGCTCGCGTTCGGTCTCCTGCCGCCGCAGCATGGTGCGCAGGCCGTTGATGACGGCGCTGGCGCGCTTGTCGTCGCGCACCACGTCCTGCAGGATCTCGCGCAGGTCGGCAATATCGGGCGGGTCCTGGGCCAGGAAGCGCAGCCCGGCCTGCGCGTTGCTCAGGATCGCGGTCAGCGGCTGCGACAGTTCATGTGCCAGCGATGCCGCCAGCACGGCGGTGCGCGCCACCCGGTCGGCATGCCACACCTGGCGGCGCAGCAGGTACATCTCGCGCTCGTTCCGGCGCAAATCGGTGACGTCGGTGAAGACCCCGCACATCGCATCGGCGCTGCCGTCGCGGTTCAGCAGCGGAAACTTGAGCGAAGCGAAGATGCGCGGCTCGCCGTTCCCATTCCCGCCCTTGCGTTCCTCGCTGCGCACCGTCTCGCGCTGCTGCAGCACGCGCCGGTCGCTGGCCAGCATCGCCTCGGCCTGGTCGCTCGTGAAAAGCTCGCGGTCGGTCTTGCCGATCGCCGATCCGCTGGCCAGGCCGAACAGCTCTTCGTAGACGCGGTTGGTCATCAGGTAGCGGCCGTCCTGCAGCTTGACGTAGACCGCGGCCGGGATGTTGTCCAGGATGCCGCGCACCCGGTCGCGGCTCCGGCGCCGCTCGCGCGCGAGTTCGAAGTCCAGCAGCACGACCAGTGCGAGAAAGGTGAACTCTGCGACGTGGACGCCGGGAACCCATTGGAGGTTCACGAGGTGGTTGTAGAGCACGCCGCCGATCAGCAACAGCAGGCAGGCGGCCAAGGTCAGGCTGCCGCGCCGGTTCTCGCCGGCCCGGAACCGGCGGAACGCGGCAAAGGCGCACCAGCCGAAGATGAAGTAGAAGCCCAGCACGCCGACCACGAACCAGGGCGTCGGGTGGAAGACCCGCAAGTCGGTCACGCGCTCGCCCCAGGGCAGCGTGATCTCGGCCGCGGCCGGCATGGCTGCAAAGGCCAGACCCCACGGCGACCACAGGTTGGTGAAGAACAGCAAGACGCAGGCGAGGCTCATCGCGGCCTGCAGGCGGCGAGCGCGAATGTTCAGGTAGGCGCCGACGAACCAGGGGAGCACGCCCGCGAAGACGATGCTGGCGCCGATCTCGACCCTGCGCATCCGGACCAGTTCGTCGGGCGTCGAGGCGCGATAGGCCCCGGTCTTGGCGCCGACGTATACCGTGATGGTTGCGCAGATGACCGCGAACAGCAGATGGGTGCGGTGCACCGGTCGCTGCAGGCCGACGATGCCGTTGTGCAGCGCCGCATAGGCGACGACCCCCGCCAGGGCGCACAGAGTCAAAACGAGGGGTTCGCTCATCGCCCCGAGCTTAGCCGGGCGCGGCGACATCGCGAAAAGTGCGCGGCGACGTACTATTCCGCCGTCGTCACTTCCAGAGCACGCGCCGCATGACCACCGACCGTCCTGCCGTTTTCGTCGTCGACGACGACCCCTCGGTCCGCACCAGCATGGAGCGGCTGATCCGCTCGGTCGGCTGGAAGGCCGAAACCTTCGCTTCGGCCGAAGCCTTCCTCGAACGGCTGCCCCTCGACGGCAGCTGCTGCCTGCTGCTCGATGTCCACATGCCCGGCACCACCGGCACCGAGCTGCTGGACATGGTGTGCGCCCAGGACTGGAACCTGCCGGTCGTCTTCCTGACCGGGCAGGGCGACGTCCCGACCTGCGCCGCATCGATGAAGAAGGGCGCGGTCGACTTCCTGCTCAAGCCGGTCGACGAAGAGCTGCTGCTCGACGCCCTGCGCCGCGGGCTCGAGCGCCATGCCGCGCAGGGCGAGCGCGAGGCGCGGCGCAGCAGCGTGCAGTCCCATCTCGACAGCCTCTCGCCGCGCGAGCGCCAGGTGATGGACGGCGTGCTCTGCGGCCGCCTCAACAAGCAGATCGCCGGCGACATGGACATCTCCGAGAAAACCGTCAAGGTGCACCGGGCGCGGGTCATGGAAAAGATGGGCGTGCGCTCGGTGGCCGAACTGGTGAGCCTGTGCGGCGCCGACATCGTCGCCCGCGCGGCGACCGCACAACAGCGCGGCGGCGGTGCGGAGGCTGGCTGATCGTCAACGCGGCGGGGCCGCCGGAGGCGCGGCACCGCCGCTTGCGGTGACCCAGTCGATGGCGTCCAGCAGGGCCTGGTCGTCGACCGGCTTGCGAAGAAAGAACCGGGTGCCCAGCGCGCGCGCCAGACGGCGCGTTTCGTCGTCGTCGCGCGCCGACAGCGCGATCACCGGGATGCCGACCGCGGCCTGCGTGAGCCGCTCCTGGACCTGCAGGCCGTTGATGCCGGGCATCGAGATGTCCAGCACCACGCAGCCGACAGCGCCCTGGGCCGCCTGCGCCAGGAAGGCCTCGCCGCAGTCGAAGGTCATCGCGCGATGGCCGACCGAACGCATCAGGCGGGCCAGCCCGCTGCGCACCGATGCGTCATCGTCGACCACGTACACCACCAAGTCGGCTGCGGATTTCACCATGGGGCGGAGTCCTTCGCTGTAGCCGCACACGATGCGCCCGCTGGCGGCCGAGTGGTATTGGACTTTGGTCCCATCGGGCCGGAGGCCGGCGCAGCGGCTGTGTCAGCCCAGCGTGCCGGCCACGCCCTCGACCAGGTAGTCCATCTTTTCGAGCACCGGATCGTAGTTGCCGTAGCCCTTGTCCAGCACCACCTTGCCGCTGTTGCTCTTCACGGGACCGGTCCAGATCGGCTTGCCGGCCTTCAGCTCGGCGATGGCGGCGGCGGCGGCGTTGCGCGCCTGCTCGCTCGCGCCGGCGCCGAACGGGGTGCTCAGCACCATGTCCTTGTCATAGCCGCCGAAGAACTGGTTGGGCAGCTTCTTGCCCGCACCGACGTCGGCGGCGAAGGACTTGTAGACCGTCTCCCATTTGTTCTCGGCGCCGGTGATGAAGCCCTTGGGCGCCAGTTGCGCCTGCGAGGCGTTGTGCCCAAGCGTCTTCGCGCCGGCCTTCTCGGCCGTCTCGATCACCACCTTGGGGCTGTCGACATGGCAGGCGATCACATCGTTGCCGGCGGTGATCAGGGCGTTGGTGGCCTCGCCCTCGCGCACCGGCATCGACCACTCGCCGGTGAACACCAGCTGCACCACCGCGTTCGGGTTGACCTTGCGCACGCCCATCGCGAAGCTGTTGATGTTGCGCAGCACGATGGCGATCGGCTTGGCGGCGACGTAGCCGATCTTGTTCGTCCTGGTCGACAGGCCGGCCGCGATGCCGTTCACATAGTGCGCCTGGTCGAGGTAGCAGAAGTACCCGCCCAGGTTCATCGGATGCTTGTCGGGCGACCACAGCGAGGTGGGATGCCGGAACTCGACCTTCGGGTACTTCTTCGCCATCTCGACCATGAAGGGATCGAAATAACCGAAGGAGGTGCCGAAGACCAGCGAGGCGCCGTCGCCCTGGATCATGCCCTCGATGGTCTTGCGCACGGCCACGGTCTCGGGCACGTTCTCTTCCTCGACCACCTTGACGCCGGGCACGGTCTTCAGCGCCTGCGCGGCCACGGCATGGGCCTGGTTCCAGCCGTAGTCTCCGCGCGGCCCGACATAGATCAGGCCGACCGTGACGCCCTTGCCCTGGGCCTGCGCGGCGGCCGCACCGAACAGGGCCGGCGCCACGGCGCTGCCGGCCAGTGTGCTGCCGACGGCCGAGCCGAGGGTGGTGCCGAGAAAGCGGCGGCGGTTCCAGGACGTGTTCGACATGGTGAGTTCCTTCGTCAGGTGGGGGGCGAGTGGAGTGGAGGACAGGGGAATGGGTGGTGGGGATCTCAGGCCGCCCTGGGCCGCTTCGCAGCCGCCGGGCGTCCCGCCGCATAACGGCCGAGGATGCTGCCGAGGTCTTGCGCCAACGGCTTCTTCTCGGGCGCCAGGGCGCGTTCCTGCACGCTGCACAGATGCGAATCCATCAGGCGCACGGCGGTCTTCTCGTCGCCACGGCGAAAGGCCTCGATCAGCGTCTTGTGCTCGTCGATGCCGCACTGCGAGGAATGCGGATGGCCGTAGATGGCCAGGATCAGCGAGCAACGCGACACCAGCTCCGAGACGTAGCGCTCGATCACCGGATTGCCCGCCATCTGCGCCAGCCTGATGTGGAACTCGCCGGCCAGCCGCGCGCAGACGGCCGGCGGCTGGGCGCGCGCGGCCTCTTCCTCGCTGCGCACATGCCCTTCCAGCGCAGCGCCCATGGCAGGGGTCCAGTGCGCGATGACACGGCGCACCACCTCGCGCTCCAGGCAGGCGCGCGCCTCGAACACGCTCTGCGCCTCGGCGCGCGACGGCTGGGCGACCGTCGCGGTCCGCTTGCGGCCGGCCTCGACCAGGCCTTCCGCGGCCAGCCGGGCCAGCGCCTCGCGCACCAGGGTGCGGCTGACACGCAGATGGGTGGCGAGCTGGTCCTCGGGCAGCTTGGTGCCCGGGGTCAGGGCCTGCTCGATGACGGCATGCTTGAGCGCGAGGTAGGCGGCTTCGGACTTGCCCGGTTCGGTCGGGAGGCTCATGGTGTACAGCGCTGGTATTTCTGAAGGATGACCGGCTGTATGCGAAAAGCGGGCCAGCCACTTCGCCAGCCGCCGCGTCGCCGGATGCACCGCGACCGGCCGCGAGCGCACGAAGCGCGGCCCAGACGCACCCATATGGCCCTCCGGACGATGGCCATGCACCAGGTCCGTACCGGTGTTGCCCGCGGCGATTGGCAGATATCTTGCATACCTGTGGTCGTCCATCAGGTACACAGAAGGAATCGACATGAGCGCCCAGACCCTGCGCCTTTCCCTGAACCAGCAGCAACTGGAACTCCTGGAGCGCTGCGTCGCCCGTGGCGATGCCGCCGATCTCCAGGCGCTCGCCCGGCGCGCGTTGCACGAGTGGAAGGAGGGCGTGCCCTCGGCCAGGCCGCCGTCCGCGGCCGGACCCGACCTGTCGAAGCTCTCGGACCGGCGCGAATGCCTCGCCAGCCTGGTCATCGCGCCGGGCACCGGCAAGGCGCTGGAAGTGCTGCAGGGCCACGTGGTCCGCATCTCGCAGGTCGAAGGCGGCCAGTGCGCCGACTTCAATTGCTTCAACCTTCACGACTACCGGGAGTTCATGCACGTGGGCCGCACGCGCACGCTGCATGGCTTCAACCCCGGGCCGGGCGACTTCCTGTGGTCGGCGCCGCCGCGCGAGCGCGCCATGATGTACATCCTGGCCGACACGGTGCGCGCCAACGACGTGATGTTCCCGCGCTGCAGCGCCAACCTGTACGAGTCGGTCTACGGCTTTCGCCGGCACACCAATTGCCACGACATCCAGTCCGAGGCGCAGCGCGAATACGGGCTCACGCCGGACGACGTCCATGACTCTTTCAACCTCTTCATGGTGACGCGGATCGCCGGCGAGCGCGGCCGCATCGAGCGCCAGACGTCGAAAGCCGGCGACCACGTGGAGTTTCTGGCGTTGATGGACGTGCTGGCGGTGCCCAATGTGTGCGGCGCCGACGTCATGCGCACCAGCAACTTCTCGCTCAAGCCCCTGAGGGTCGAGGTCTTCAGCGCCTCGGAGCGCGACCTCGCCAGCGTGCCGCCGCTCGCGGTCTACGAATCCAATCGCACGCCGGCGCAGTTCGCGCAGCCCCGCATCAAGGCCGACCGTGCACTGCAGCGCGACGCGGCCTACGTGCCGCAGTTCATCAACGTGCCGATCGTGCAGCGCGAGCACGACGTGCAGCTCAGCGAGGCCGAGTGCGAGTCCCTCGAGTCGTTCGGACTGCGCCAGTTCTACGGCGCCGACCGCGCGGCGCAGTTGCGCGACGTGCTCTTCAGCTGGTGGGAGAGGCGTTACATCGGTTGATGCTGTTGCAGGCGCCGCCGTTTCAAGCGTGGCTGGCTCGGCGGCGCCTCGAACATCAAGGCGTCACCATGCTGGCGCCCGCTCCATCGACCTTGAGTTGTCGCCAGAAGGTGTCCGTCGTCGTGGCACTGAAAGTCTGCCAGGTCGCCTCGAAGACCGGGAACTCGAACTTGTAGGAAGCAGTGCCATCGGGTCGAGTCGCGACATCCGCCCCCTGATTCGAGTAGGTGTGCTCGGGGTCCGACGGGCTCCAGACTGCCATGGCGAATTGCGTTGCGAAGTCCCGGTTGACGATACCGGCGACCGAAAGCGTCATGGGTCCGCCCGTGTACTGCGTGGTCGGCACGGACGGAGTGATCACAGGAAGCGGCGTCGCAACGACCTCGGCCGTCGTCAGCGGTCGACGTGGCACGCTGCGCGTGTAGACCATGTCCGCACCTTTGTACTGGACCGGTTGACCGCTTGCGTCCAATGCCCTGAAGACATAGCGGGCGTCATCGGGGATTGCCGTGATGGCGGCTTCGTCCCCCGACTTCTGGCCGATCGCCGGGTTGCTCGTGCAGTCGACTTGCATGACGTAGCCTGCGTTCGGCACCTGGGGCCAGGCGGGATCGAACCAGAACCAGTTGGTGTCGCGCAGGTTGAGGGCGGGGACAAACTTCAGGCCCGCTTGCGGGAGGCCCGGGCCGTTCACGACAACCGCTGCCACGGCGCCGCTGTTGTCGGCGTTGTGGTCCTTGATGATGATGTCGAAACCGGTTTTCGCGCAGCTTCCAGTCCCCGCCCACGAGGCCTGCGCATGGATGTCGAGTTCGAGCGGCTGTCCGTCACCGGCCAGGCGCCAGGCACCGTCCTCACCCTTCACCACGCGAACATTCTGCTGCCGGCTGAAGGCGACGCCGTTCTTGTCCCTGTGCGTGAAATCGACCACGACGCTCGACTTGTCCTTGTCGAAGCCGACCGGGGTGACGTCGGTAAAACTGCCGCCCACGAGATTGGGGTCACTCACGACTTCAGCGCTGAACTGGGTGGCGTCCTTGTCCTGGAAAAGGAAGTCGTCGGTCAAGAGCGGCAGCACGGCGGCGGCAACGGGTGCTCCGTTGGCGAATTTGGACGAGAAGTCCTCGAACACCTTGCGAATCTGCAAGATGTCGTTGCCAGCGGAGGCCATGCCCGCACCGTCCATTGGCGTCACGCCGGTCTCGGCTGCGGCTCGCGTTGCCAAGTCGTCGTCGATTTGCTGCCGGGTGACCAAGTTGAGGATGTGGGCCACGTTGCTGGCCGGGTCCACGCTGATGCGCAGCACGTCCAGCGCCGTGTCCAAGGCACTCGCGAGCGGCGTGAACGAGGTACGCAGCAGGTCGACGCTCGCATCGACGCCAAGAGCGAGGAGGGCAGGCAAGAGCTTCGCCTTGAGGCCGCTCACCTCGGCGTCCAGGGCCTCCTTGGTCAGCGTGCTGTAGTCGCCGCTTTCAAAGTACTTCGATGCCACCTGCCCGGCAATGTTGGCCACGATCAAGTCCGTGAACGGCGTGATGTTGATGTTGCCGTTGACATCGGCAGAGGTGCCGGCCGAGACGAGCGTGTACTGTGAACTGCCCGCACGCCCCTGAGCGATGAAAAGAAACGGGCCGGTCATGCCCGTGACATCGACCGAATAGCCGCCGATGGACGACAGCGGGACCGTTTTGGTCGCGCCCTTCGCATCCCGTACCATGACCGTGCCAATGAGCGGCAGGCCGGCGGCAGCGGTCCCCGAAATGGTTCCGGCTGCGATCTGTTGTGTTTGGCCGCCAGTGCCGGAACCGCCGCCTTGCGCAGGCTGGCCAGTCACAGGAAATGAACCGCCTCCGCCCCCGCCACCGCAAGCGGTGAGTGCGAGCGCGGCTGCCACTGCGCAGGCGATGCCCGAGCGCTGGAAAAGCCGCGAGGACGGGAGAGCGAAATCTGGAATGACTTTCATCTGTTGTCGATTGAATTGATATGAACGCGAAGTCCGGATGACCTCAAGTCGGTGCGCAGCACCGATTTGGGGCCCAACGCCTCTATCGGCAGCGCCGGGCAATCCTTGAGGGTCGAGTTGACAGAAACCGGCCGATGGCCCAATGCTGTGGGCCGCGCCAAGGAGATTTCATGAAGACAGCCGTGTTCAGTACAAGAAGCTACGACAAGGCCTTGCTGACCGCGGCGAACGCCCGGGCCGGGCATGAACTGACCTTCCTGCAAGACCGGTTGACGGCCAGCACGGCGTCGCTGGCCGCCGGCTGCGAGGCTGTCTGCGTGTTCGTGAACGACAACGTCGATGCCGAAGTGCTGACCCTGCTGGCCGCGCAGGGAACGCGGCTGGTTGCCACCCGTTCCACTGGCTACAACCAGATCGACGCCGCGGCTGCCGCAGGGTTGGGCATCGAGGTCGTGCGCGTCACCAACTACTCGCCGTATTCGGTGGCCGAGTTTGCGGTCGGCCTGCTGCTGGCGGTGAACCGCAAGATCGCGCGGGCCAGCGCGCGCACGCGCGACGGCAATTTCGAACTCGACGGCCTGATGGGCTTCGACCTGCACGGCAAGACGGTGGGCGTGATCGGCACCGGCAAGATCGGCACCATCTTTGCGCGCATCATGCTGGGCTTCGGGTGCACGGTGCTGGGCTATGACCAGTACCGAAACCCTGCCTTCGAGGCCATGGGCGGGAACTATGCGAGCACCGTGGACCTGGTTCACGACTGCGATGTCATCTCGTTGCATTGCCCCCTGACCGACCAGACCCGGCACATCGTGAATGCCGAGTCGCTGGCACGCGCCAAGCGCGGTGCCATCCTCATCAACACCAGTCGCGGCGCCCTGGTGGACACCGAGGCTGCGATCGCCGCGCTGAAGACCGGGCAACTCGGCGGACTGGCCATCGACGTCTACGAACAAGAGTCCAACCTGTTCTTCCAGGACCTGTCGTCGACCATCATCGAGGACGACGTCATCCAGCGGCTGGTGTCGTCTCATAACGTGATCGTGACGGGCCACCAGGCCTTTTTCACCCAGGAGGCGATCGGGCAGATCATGCAGACCACCATCGAGAGCATCAGTGCCTTCGAGTCGGGGGCCGAACTGGTCAACCGTGTTCCGGTCGGCTGACTGCCTCGAGTCCTGGATAGCTCCTTCGGCCAGTTGAGCAACCGCGCCCGGTCGAACATAGTCCCCCTGGATCATTGAATCCGGAGGAGATGCCATGGCCACAGCAGAAGCCGCCGTCGAAGCGTTGTCGACGGCGAAGCGGTACCCGATCATCTACGTGCGAGGCTTCGCCTTCAGCGCCAGCGAGCGCGATGAGACCGCTGCCGACCCGTACTGCGGCTTCAACGTCGGATCGACCGTCGCACGCGCGACCGCCGACAAGAATCGGCCCCAGGCCTACTTCTTCGAGTCGCCCATCGTGCGACTGTCGCTGGACCACAAGTACGAGGTGATGTACACCGACGGCATCCAGATCCTCGACCCGACCTGGAGCAACGGACCGATGGGCCAGGCCCGGGTCGACAAGGGCATCCCGATGAACTCGATCATCATCCATCGGTTCTACGACGCCGGGTCGAACCTGGTCGGCACCGGGAAAAGCTCTTCCATCTCCGACTACGCGAAGGAGCTGGCAAAGCTGATCGCGACGGTTCGCCTCCTCGTGCGAAACCACGAATCCCACAAGGATGGCTCCACCTACACCGATGCCGACTTCCGGTGCTACCTCGTCGCGCATTCGATGGGCGGCCTGATCGTCCGGGCACTGCTGCAGAACAAGGCCAACGAAGTCTCGAAGATCCTGGTGAGCGACGGCGAGGTCAAGGTCGCCCCGGTCCGCGACACGGTCGCGAAGGTCTTCACGTACGCCACCCCGCACAACGGCATCGAGCTGGGGGGCTTCAACGTGCCGCGGGTGCTCCCCGGCTTTCTCAAGGATGCATCGACATTCAATCGGGACGTGATGCGCGCCTACCTCGACAAGCAGCTCATCGGCGGCAACATCAACTACCTCCCGGAGGACATCTTGCCGCCGCCGTCCCACTGGTTCTGCATGGTCGGGACCAACCGCCTCGACTACGAGGTCGCCGCGGGGCTCTCCCGCAACTTCGTCGGACGCGGCAGCGATGGCCTGGTCCGCATCGACAACGCCACCCTGTGGTATCAGGAGAAGGTCGGCGACGGCGAAGACGCGCCGCTCATTGCCAAGCCGACCGCGACGGCCTACGCCTATCGCTCGCATTCGGGCAGCTTCGGAATCGTCAACTCCGAGGAGGCCTATCAGAACCTGGTGCGTTTCCTGTTCGGCAACTTCCGGATCGACCTGTGGCTCGACATCGAGAGTGCGACGCTGCCGGCGATCGTGCAGCAGCAGGAAGACGCGGGGCGCAGAGTCGATGCCGTCTACCAGATCGAGCTGACCGTAGGAACGCGAGGGAAGACCTGGGCCTTGAGCCGGCGCAAGTCGGAGGACGATTCACCCGCTTGCCGCACGTACCAGGATCTGAAGAAGCTCAAGGCAGGGCAGGTGGAATCCGTCCACTTGTCGACGGTCTTCCTCATCAAGTCCGCCAAGGTCAACAGCGACCGACCGGGCATCTCCTACTCGGTGACCCTCGGCATTCGTGCGCCGGACTACGAGGTGGACAAGGCCTTCTGGCCCGATGGCCACTACGAGGGCGTCCAGCTCTTCCGGGACTCCTTGGTGGTCACGCTCTACGACCCCGCCGACTACCAGAAGCTTCTTCTCAGCCAGGGCAACGCGGCAGCGCCGCCGGAAGGCAGCTGGATGGTCAGCTACGACTGGCTGGAAGACAAGCTGCCCCCCGACAAGCGATCGTGGTCGCAGGAGTTCAGCCCGGAGGCGATCGCCAAGCCGATGCCTGTCCTGATCGACCTGCATCAACCCGCGCCGGGCACTGTCGCCCAGAACGGCTCGGTCAAGGCCAGGCTGCGGATGGTGGCGAGCGGATGGGACTGAGCCTGTAGCGGACGCACCGTCCGCCGGGCGTCGAGTGCAGAAAGCGCCCGTCGGGGCGCTTTTTTGTTCACCGTACCCTTGCCATGCGGCGCAGCCCAATGTATGCTGTATTTGCCATAAATGAAGTATCGAAAGCCTGGATGTTTCGACAATCCACAGGAGAAAATCCGCTTGAGCCTGGAATATACATAGCAAATAGAGCATATGAATAGCTTGCCTGACCTTGGCCGTGCGCTCGCGCGCTTGCGCAAAGAGCGCGGCTTGACGCAGAAGGAACTGGCTGCCGCCTGCGGCATGGGCCAGTCCACGCTCGCGCGCTTCGAGACGGGTGGTGTCGCTGAGTTCGGGTCGCGCAAGCTGCTGCGCCTGTTGGAGGTTCTGGGTTACGAGATGAGCTACGTCCCGGTGAATCGCAGCTTCACGCTCGACGACGCGCTGGCCGAACGACAGCGTGAAATCGCCGGCGACAGCGAAGCGCGCCGATGAAACTGCACGTGTTCGTCCATGACAAGCCGGTGGCGACCCTGGAGTCCACCGACGGCTTCCGCCACGTGATGGCGTATCACCCGGACGTCGAGCCCGGGCAGTTCGCCTCGCTGCTGATGCCTGTGCGCACAGAGTCCTACGCCTATCCCGACCTGCACCCCGTCTTCCGCATGAACCTGCCGGAAGGCTTCCTGCTGTCGATCCTGCAGGAGCAGCTGGGGCCGCAGGTCGGTGCATCGCCGCTCAACCTGCTGTCGGTGGTGGGGCGCAACGCCATCGGGCGTGTCAAGGTCGCGATGCCTGGCGCAGACCCGACGCAGCCGCCCGTGCCCTTCGAGCTGGCGGGCATCCTGCGGGGCGACAACTCCGAAGCGGCCTTCGTCGACCTGGTGCGCCGCTACGCCGTGTCGGGCGTGTCTGGCGTCGTCCCCAAGTTCCTTTCGCCCAACACCCTCGCGGAACACGGCAAGGCAACGCTGGCCACCGACCGGCACATCATCAAAGGCACGACCTCCCGGCTCCCCGGCGTCGCGCTCAACGAACACCTCTGCATGGAGGTGTCGCGCCAGGCCGGCATACCCACCGCGAAGACCGAGGTCTCCGATGACGGCCAGGCGCTGGTGGTGCATCGCTTCGACTTCGAGGACGACGGCGTCACGCGCAAGGGCATGGAAGACCTCTGCAGCCTGCTGTCGCTGCGGCCCGAAGAGAAGTACCAGTCGACCTGGGAGCGCGTGGTCGGCCGCATCAAGGACGTGGTGCCCGTTGCCGCGCAGCAGAACGCAGCGCTGTCGCAGCTGGCCGACCTGCTGCTGCTGACCTACGCGCTGCGCAATGCCGACTGCCACACCAAGAACATCGCGCTGCTCTACAGCTCGCGCGAGCACATCGCGCTGGCCCCCGTCTACGACATGCTGACCATCTCGGTCTACGAAGACTATGCGAAGAATCCGCCCGGCATGCCTGTCGATGGGCGCAGCACCTGGACGCCGGGAAAGGCGCTGGAGCGCTTCCTGCAGACGCGCTGCGGCGTGCTGCCCGCGCAGACCCGGGAGCGCGTCGAGCGCATCTGCGAGGCGATCGTCCAGGTGACGCCGCAGGTGGTCGAAGCGGCTCGCCGCTACCCCGGCTTTCGCGAGACGGGCCCGCGGATGCTGCATGCATGGAATGCCGGGATGAACAGCATGCGGCTGCAGAAGAGCTGGAGCCTGCCATCGCTCGAAGGTGCCATCGCGCAGGCGGGGTTCGCGGACGTGGAGCCGGCGGTGCCGACACCGCGGGAAAAGATCGGGAGATCGCCGTTGTTGGGGAAGCGCTGAAGGTCGCCCCAGAACGGCTCGGTCAACGCCAGGCTGCGGATGGTAGCGAGCGGCTGGGAGTGAGCCTGTCGGGATCAATCGAGCGCTTTGCGCATCAGGGCATTCTGGAGGGTCACGCCCCGACGCACCGGAAATCGCCGTTCGACCACCTTGAATCCGTGGAGCGCAAAGAACGGCTCGGCGGTCATGCTCACATCCGACGTCAGCTCGCTCAGGCCAAGAAGCCTGGCCTCTTCATGGATACGGGCCATCAGCCGGGTCCCGATGCCTTGCCGCGGATGGGCGCCCGACACGAAGAAGTGGTCGATGTACCCGTCGTGCTGGACGTCCGCGTAGCCGACGATCTCGTCGCCAAGCAAGGCGACGAAGGGTTGGATTCCCTGAACCCGGCTTGCCCAAAGCGCCGGGTCGAGGTCCGCTGGCGCCCATGCGTCGAGTTGCTCGGGCGAGTAGTCACCGGAGGCAATCTCGTGGATGGCCGTGAAATACACGCGAAACAACGCAGCTTCATCACCCAGCCTGAACCGGCGAATCTCCATGAGGCCCTCATGACGCGACAAGTTGAAGCGCGAGTCTGTCACACCAGGGCGCCAGGAACTGGCGGCTGCTCCCGCACGCCTTTCGCTACGATGGCGGCACTTCGTTCGTCATCCATCCCCCCACCCGACTGCCAGCCGCGCATCGCTCCACCATGACCACACCCGGGCCGCCATGGCGTCGACGCACAACCAGGGCGCTGCTGTGGGCGGTCGGGCTGCTGCTTGCCGCGGCCCTTGGGCTGATGCTCTTCCTGAAGACACGCGACGCCGATGTCTACCAACGCGCCTTGGAGCGAGAGCTTTCATCCGTCCTGGATCGGCAGGTGTCGATAGGCAGCGTGTCGTTCGACCTCGCCCTGCGACCGACCTTGTCCGTGCGCGACCTGCGCATCGCCAACCCGCCCTGGGCATCGCGACCTGACTTCGTGACTGCCGCGAAGGGCGAGGCGCGCCTCGATCTCGTCGCCCTGTGGAAGGGTCGGGTCGAATTGCGCGACATGCGCCTGGAGGGCGTGGACCTGCTGCTCGAGCGCAATGCGGAGGGCGAGGGCAATTGGCCCTTCGGCACGCCCCGTCAGAGCACCCAGCGCGCGGTATTGCCAGACTTCGGCACCGTATCGCTGACTGATGTCCGCATCGGCTGGCGGCCAGGCGGCGGCGCCGTCGAGCAAGTTCGTCTCGATACCGCCGAGGCCACGATCAGCGACGGCGTGCCGTTCCGTATTCAAGCGCTTGCCAAATATCGAGACACTCCGATGCAGCTCAAGGTGGAGGCCGACGCCTCGCTGCAGGCTGCAATCGACGGCGCGCCCTGGCGCCTGTCCGTCGGCCTGCGACCGAAGGGGGCGGCCCTCACGCTCGACGTGCGACTGGCATCGATCGCGTCGCTCGAGGGCGTTGAACTCGGCATCGAGGCGACGGGCGAACAACTCGACGCATGGTCCGGCGTCCTGGGACGGGCATTGCCGGGATGGGGCCCCTATCGCTTGTCTGCACAGGCTCGCAACGCACAAGGCAGCCTGCAGGTCGACGGCCTGAGCCTGTCGCTCGACGGATTGCCGATGCAGCCGTCGCACCTCGAGATCGGGTCGGGCAAGGCGGTGTTCGGCGCGAGCGTGGACACGCGGCTGACGCTCGCGGGCAAGCTCGGCGATGCGGCGCTTTCGCTCGAGGCCAGCGGCGCGCCATGGCCTGAGCTGCTGAAGACCGATGGCGGCGCGCCCCTGGCGCTGCGCGCCGAGCTCGCGGGCTTCACGCTCAGCGCCGATGGAAGCATCACGCCTGCGGCCGAAGCCATGGACTTCGACCTGGCGCTGACCGCCCGGGGCGACGCGCTGGCGCCGCTGCGGCTGCTGGCGGGCCTGCGCCCGGGCCAACCCCTGCCGGTGGATCTTGCGGCTCGCGTGACGAATTCCAAGGAAGGCTATTCGGCCAAGGACATCCGTGGCCGGGTGCTCGCCACGGCGGTGTCGGGAGATCTCGCCTACGCCAGCGCGCCGCGCGCGCTGCTCAGCGGGGCGCTGAACCTCGGCCAGCTGGACTTGAATCAGCCCGAGCTCAAAGCACTCGAATCGGCCGCCCGCGAGTCCCGGCCACGGGAAGTGCCCGGTGCGGGTGCGCCGGCGTGGCTGCGCGGATTCGAAGCGGATCTTTCCCTGCGGATTGCAGGCGTCACCGGCCTGCCGGTCCCGGCCAGGAACCTGAGCAGCCGGGTGCGCTGGCGCGACGACGTGGTTCACCTGCAAGGGCTTGCCGCCACGCTGGCCGGCACGGACGTCACGGGAGACGGCACGCTTCGCTGGCGCGATGACCGGCCGCAGATCGATGGCAAGGCGAGCATTGCGGTGCTCGATTTCGCGAGGCTTGGCGGCAGCGTCACGAAACCAGGACCGCGCAGTGCATTCGACGAACCCCTGCCGCTGGCGCCGCTGCGTACCTTCGATGCCAGGCTGGATGTCGACATTGCCCGCATTGCCGGCGCACCGGTCCCGATCGGCAAGCTGGCTGCGCTCGCCAATCTGCGGGGCGGCAAGCTCGCCATCGACCTGACATCCGCCACGGTCGCCAACGCGCAGGTGCAGGGCCATGTCACGGTCGACGCGAGCGGGCGGGCATGGCGCGTCGATGCCGACGCGAAGGCCGACCGCATCGACGTGGCGGCGCTGCTGCGGACGCCGAATCGGCCGGACACGATGCGCGGCGCGATCCAGGGGCTGCAAGTCCAGTTCGGCTCGCAGGGCACGAGCGTGCGCGAACTCATGAAGCAGGCGAAGCTGTCCGCTCGCACCGCTCCCTTCACCCTTTCGGTAGGGCGCGACCGCTCCCCGGTCCAGGTGCAGCAGGCCGGCATCGAGGTCGAGCCGGGCGGCCCGGTGCGCGCGAGCGGGGCGGGCCATGCGCTCGGCGCGCCGATCGACCTGACGGTGGTCGCCGGGCCGCTGGCCGAACTGCTGCGCCCCGAGACCGCGTGGCCGAAGATCGAGGCGAACCTGGGCACCGCCCTGGACGGCGACAAACTCCACGTGCTCGCGACCAGCGGGCCACTGCAGCGGCTGATCGGCCTGCGTGACGTGCCGCTGGCGTTGCAGGCGACACTGCCCGGCGCGCGCGCCAGCCTGGAGGGCAACGTGGGCAACCTTGCGGCGCCGACGGGCACGCGGCTCGCCGCCCGGATCGAGATCGACGACCTGGCGAAGACGGCGACGAGCTTCAGCGCTTCGCGCCTGCCTGCGCTCCCGGTCAGCGCCTCGGGACAGGTCACGCTGGGAGACGGCGAGGTGGCCGTCGACGATCTCAGCGCACAGGCCGGCAAGTCGGATGCGGCCGGGCGGCTGCGAATCCGGTGGCGCGACCGGCCAAGCGTGTCCGCGAATCTCACGTCCAGGCTGATCGATACCACGCAATGGACAGAGCCCACGCCCGACGAGACGCCGGTGCTCGACCGGCCCATCCGCATGCCGTTCCTGCTGTCGCGCGACGCGCAGTTGCAGCTGCGCGCCGAGCGCCTCCTCTTGCATCGCTACGACCTGGCGCAGCTGCAAGTCGATGGCACCCTCACGAACGGACTGATCCAGCTGTCGACCGCGGCGGCCGAAGGCGAGATGCACGGGGAACTGCGCCTCGATCTGCGCCAGGAAGTGCCTGGTGCGGCGCTGCGCCTGTCACTCAAGGACGTCGATACCGAGGCGCTGTACACGGCTCGATCGGGGCCGCCGAGCGGGGCCGCCACGCCCCGGCTGTCGATCAATGCGCAGCTTGCTGGCGCCGGCACCACGATGCGCAACATGCTCACGGCCGGGCGAGGGGAGTTCCTGCTGACTGCCGGCGCGGGCACATTGCCCATCCACTCGGGCTATGGCTTCGAGAGGGTCGCCGGCAACCTCCTCCTGGCGCTGCTGCCCGGCCGCAGGGCGGCGCAGCACACCCAGCTCGAATGTGCGGCCGCGCGCTTCGCCATTGCCGACGGCGTCGCCACCTCCAGCGACGGCATCGCGCTGCGCCTGCAGCACCTGGACATCCTGGGCGGTGGCGCGGTGAACCTGAAAACGGGCGAGATCCTGTTCGGGTACCGGGCGGTGCGACGCGAGCTCTTCCAGCTCAGCTTGATCGGCCTGACGAGCGGCGTCGCGAAGGTCACTGGAACGCTCAGCAACCCGACGGTCGAACTGGACCCCAGCGGCGCGCTGCTCGTGGGCACTGCGGCCTGGGCCACCGGGGGCATGTCGCTGCTGGCGGGCGACCTGTGGCGCAAGCTGCAGTCGACCGCCGACCCCTGCGCCCGCATCGCTGCCGGCGCTCAGCTGTCGAACGATCCGCTCGATGTGCTGATTCGATCGGTGCCGTCAGTGAAGTTGCCTTCGCCCTTGCGGTCAAGCCTTGATTGAACTCACCGCTCAAACGCTGGGGCGAAGTCTTCCAGCTCGTTCGCCTTGAGCCCAACAGCGGCGGAGACAGCCACGGCCCGCCACTGCTCCACAGCGCTCGCAACCTCGGCGAGAACCTCTTCGGCCTGCTTCGCATCGAGCTCGAACCGGCTGGCTTGGCCCATGAGCTGCTCAACCGAGGTGATGGGGCCTGTGTCTTCGCTCAGCCAAGTCTTCGACTCTCTGAGGCACGCCTGCAGAGAGAGATGGCATCCATATTTGGGCACTTGCACTGCACAAGCACTCGTTTGAGAGCGTCAAGGCGCTACATTGGTGGCGTCCAAGCCCCAACCAAAGGGCAAAGCATTCAAGGCGCCTTCCCCGCCCCCCCAAGCGACACCTCCGCATCCTCCAACGCATCCGCCGCCAGCACCGGCGCCGGCAGGCCCGACAGCCCGATCACCAGCACGCAGCGGATGTCGTCGCATTCCTGCGAGACGACCTTGCCCGCGACCTGGGTCGATGCCTTCTTGAACGTGACGCTGACCGATGCGCCGCGGACGATCTGGCGCTGCTTCGCGAGGGCCGCAGGCATGCTCACCAGTGCGGCCAGCGTGTTGGCCGGCGCGGTCACCGGCTTGGTGGTGGCGGCCACGTCGGCCCGGGGCTGGCGTCCCGCGATCAGCACCAGGATGGCGATCACGAGCAACGCGTGCAGCCCCAAGAAGAACCATCGCAAGACAGAGACGTGCCGAACGCCTTTCATCATCATGGCGCCGGGTGCTGGAAGACGACATTCGTCTTGCTGTTCAGGATCGACAGCCGGCTGACCTCCGCCCACGCGTCCTTCTCTTCGTCGGTGCTGGCCGGCAGCGGATGCCGAAGCGCCGCAAGCAGTTCGAACCGGTGCAGGTCGATGGCACTGCGCACCGTCTCGGCAAAGCCCGAATAGCTCGCATGCACGATGCCGAGCCATCCGTAGGCCACGACCGGGCCCAGTCCGATCACGGCCAGGGCCGTCCACAACGAACGCCCATCGAACAACAGAAACACCGACCAGGCAAAGACCGTGGCCACGGTCAGCGTGAGCGTCAGGATCGAGAAGTCGAGCTGGATCTTGGCCATCGCCAGCGAGTCGCTGAGCTTCGCGTCCTTCTGCACGACGAGCAGGAAGCGTGGCCAGAAGAAGTCGAACTCGATGCCGTAGCGCGTCAGGCAGTAGCTGCGCAGCGCCGCCGCGTCGTTGCCGAGGCGGGTCGGCGCCAGCTCCCTTTCGCCGAACAGGCGCTCGCGCTCGGCCAGCGCCTGTTCCTCGATCTGCTCGGCCCGGTCGAGGGCATAGGGCGCCAGGTGGCGCACCATCTCTTCGTGCAGCTCGTGCAATCGCGACGCCTGCTGCTTTTCGGCGGCTTCAAGAAAAAGACCCGCGTCGGCGCAGTTCTCCTGCAAGGCCTTCGACAAGGCGCGGCGCGCGCTCTCGAAGCGCTCGGGCGAGATCACGCGGTTGAACCAGCGCTCGGTGCGCAGCCGCGCGATGTCCTTTTCTGCCGCGTCGATCGCCCGCCGGTTGCCGATCTTGCGGTGGCGGGCGCCCACGGCCCGATCGTCCTGGAGGGCCTCGATCACGGCGCCGGACTTGGGCAGGGCGGCACTCAACGCGAAATCGCGCCGGTACGCGCTCTCGAGCGCGTCGCGCCGCAGGGCATGGGTCACGATCGTGAGATGGGCGACCCATTTCCACATCGTCGCGCCTTCGAGGAAGCGCGTGACGAACTGCGCCAGCGGCGAGGTCGCATAGGCGATCACCCAGATCGCCAGCATCGCGATGACCAGGTCGAAGACGCGTCCGGCCGGGGCCGCATAGGCCTGCGCCGCGAAGGCGCGCACGGCCGGGAATTCGAGGCAGGCCAGCACCAGGTTCGCTGCCGCGAAGAGCAGCCAGGGCACATAGCGCGCGAGCAGGAAGGCGCGCCCGAAATAGGTGTCGAGCTTGTCGAGGACCTGGCCAAACATGAGGTGGCCGTTCGCGCGTTCAGCGCAGCGGTGCCTTGTGGAACGGGCACTGCCCGCCGTAGGTCTTGTAGTCCCGCTCGTCGTAGCTCTCGCCACCGACGGCGCATCGGTACTTGCTCCCGACCAGCCTCATGTCGTACTTCGCGTCGACGTACGCCATCACGATCGGCCGGCCGTCGGCGCCTTGCACCTGCTGCGTCACCAGCGCGTCCACGTGCAGGCTCTGGCACAGGTTGGCAACGCCGCGGAGCTCCGGGGCGAAGGGATCGAGGCCGGCGTTCGCCGCCATCTCGGCCGTCAGCTCTCGCGCCAGCAGACCTCCGGCGCGCACGAGGGGCAGTCCCCCGGTCCTGCCGGCCAGGCCCATGAGATCCGCGGCCCGGTGCAGCCTGTAGCCATCCGGCGCGATGGACACGACGCCGGCGAACCGGGTGAGAGCCGGGTTTTCGAACGCCGCGGAGGCGGGCGCGTCGGCGTCGAAAAGCGGCAGCGCGACGGGTCGGAAGTCCGCCATGACGCTCAGTCCTTGTCGTTGTCCGCGCGGTCGATGTCAGAAGCGATCCGGCCGATCAGCACATAGACGCTCGACTGCAGGCACTCGGCGGTGTTCGAGCGGTTCCAGTCATAGCTCAGCGACGGGGTGTCCAGCTTGAGCCGCGCCGCGACGTCCTGCAGGAAGGTGCCCATGCTCGCCTGGTCGAAGGCGAGCCCGCCAGCCGCATTCATGAGGTCGCCGTATTTCCACACGACGGCCGGCTTGTCGCGCGCCAGCTGCAGCCGCACCGCCGTATCGATTGCCGCCATGACGCTCATGCAGGCTCCTCAGGGTTGGTGCGCGCATTTTGTGGCAACTGGCACGAAAAGGAAACACTTTGGCTTACTGGCGACGCGAGCCTGCACTCATCAAGGATCGACCGGGGCGGAGTTACTCCTCGCCACCCCCTTTTCGTCATAGACGCGCAGCGTCGATACGGGAACGCCGGATTGCTGCGCCACCTCGGCAATGTCCGGGTGTCTCACCCTCTTGATCTCGAGTCGACTTGAAGTTGCACTGTCCAGCTTCCTGCTGGATGGTCGGTGACGCGGATGAACGTGACATCGGCCACTCCTTGAACCAACCTGCCTTCGAGCCAGACAAGTCAGCCGGGCAGCTTGGACTCCTTGAAAAGACAAGATCCCGGGACGGGAGATCGAAGTCGATGGGAGGATCGGTGGGCGGCCCATGCGCGGGGTCGTCGGAGATGGAAGGGATCGCCACCACGCACAAGAGCGTGCGGATCAGGCAACGGCCGATCTTCGCAGTCGTGCCGGCACCGGGGCGGGTTGCGTTTTGCATCCTCACGAAACCCCCCCATCCTGGTATGTAAAGATCAAAATGCGGTGTGGTGGCCGGTGTGTCGACGCTAGTGCTGGCGGGCACGCGGCGCCCGAGGGGTGGCCGAATGAACGACGAACGATCGACGATCAATCACCGAATCGGCGACGGGCCCCCGATGGGTGCACCCGACGCCGTCGGCGATGGCATCGCGGCCTTTGCCGGCTTCGAGTTCGATTCGCGGCGCGACGAACTGCGCAAGGATGGCGTCGCCATCTCGATGCGACCCAAGCCACGCGCCTTGCTGCGCCATCTGCTCGACCATCCGGGCCGGCTGCTCGGAAAGGAAGAACTGATCAGGGCCCTGTGGGGGTCGGTGGTCGTCGGCGACGACTCGTTGGTTCAATGCGTGGGCGAACTGCGTGCGGCGTTGGGAGATCGGGGCGTGTTGATCAAGACGCTGCCGCGCCGCGGCTACATGCTCGACACGACGGTCGAAAGGCTGGCCACCCGACCTCAGGAATTGCCACAGCCCGAGCCGGCGATGGATGGACCGAAACGCACCAGTCGGAATCCGGACCGGCGATGGTGGCTCGTCCCGTTCATCTGCGCATTGCTTCTGGGCGTCGCTGGTGCCGTCTGGAAGATCCGCCAGCCCCCGCCGTTGCGCATCGACGACGAGCTGACTGCGCGTCATGCCGTTGCGGTGCTTCCGCTGGTCGATGCCGACGCGCCTGGCGGCACTTCAGTGCTCGGGAACGCCCTGGCTGACGATATCAGCGCGCAGATCTCGCTGCGGCATGGAATGCGTGTGATCGGCCCGGCGTCGACCGCGCGCTACAACGCGCCTGCGCCCGACATCGCGCAAATCGGGCGCGAACTGGGGGTCCGCTACGTCATTGGCGGTCGCGTGACGCGCGATGGCGGCGCCATCGTCATCGATTCGACCTTGACCTCGGTCGAGACCGGCGAGGTGATCCGATTGAACCGTTCGACCTTCCCGACGCCAGCCGATGTCCAACATTCCAACCTGGACCAACGCGTTGCCAGTGCGTTTCGCATGCAGTTCTTCGAGATCGACAACGTGCGTGCCAATCGGCCCGGTCACGTGGTCGATGCCGCCGACCTGACCAGTCTGGGCTGGCGCGACCTGAATCGCTTCGCGACGCGCGACGACGTGTTGCGGGCTCGCAGCCGCTTCGAGGCGGCACTGAAAGTCGATCCCGATTCGGTGGCCGCGCTCCAAGGGGTGGGTTCCAGCTACCAGATCGAGATCGCCAGCTACTTCAGCCGCGACCCGCAGAGCCTGGTCGAACCCGGCAAGAAAGCGCTCAAGAGGGCGATGGAACTGCGTCCTGACGTGCCAGAGAACCTCCTGCCCTGGGGCAGCCTGCTCGGCCTGAGCGGACAGCTGGCCGAGGCGATGGCGATGTACAAGAAGGCATTGGAGATCAGTCCGAACTACGCCTTCGCCCACCTCTTCGTGGCGCGCCAGCTGATCTGGGAGGGCCGCTTTGCCGAAGCCCAGCAGGAAATCGACAAGGCCCGCGGGCTCAGTCCGGCGGACGCCCGCCTGTTGTATGCCGTCTATTCGCTGTCGGCGATCGCGAATTTCGTGCAGGGCAGGGACGACGAAGCCTACAGGTGGGCCATGAGGTGGGTTGCCGAATATCCGAACAGCGGGCAACCCTATGCGATGCTCGCCGCCATCGATGCGCTGCGCGGACATGACGCCGAGGCTGCTGCCCACATGGCCAGGCATCGCGAACTGCTGCCAAACGACTCGATCGCCTATGTCGTGTTCCTCAGTCCCTCGACCGACCCCGTCTTCCTCGCGCAGCGCGCGCGGCTGATCGAGGGCCTCCGCAAGGCCGGATTGCCTGATGGATGAGTCGCGGGCATCTGCGCGCACATTGGCGTAGCCGCGCGCGAATTTCCCTCGCCGAAACGCGATCCCCCTCTTGCTTCAGGGCACCTCTAGTTGGAGAACTTCCATGCCGTTCGAGCGGCGCAGCTCGCGTCGACCGGCCCGGTCGGGCTGTCGAGGAAGGCGGTCATGATGCGACCCATGCCGGCGCGGTGGCGGCGTCGAACATGCCTTCGAGGATCAGTACCGGCGCATCGCTCACGACCGGGGCGCTGACCGACGGATCCGCCGTTCCGACTTTCCAGCCGGGGCATTCGGTGAAGAGTCGTCCCTGTTTGGGCTGCACCCGAAGCACGCGCTCCGGAAAGCCGGGAAGCGCGACCTTTGCCTTCGCCAGCCTATTTCGCAGGCGAGAAAGAGGTTGGCGCCAAGAACGAGTTGTCCATCTTCGCAACAATCGGTCCGGCTGCCTCGCTCGTCTTTCTGACCTCGACCCATTCGGGATCGACGACAAACGTGCCCCACTTGGCCTCACGATCGGCCAGGCTCTCCCAGACAAGCATGTAGGTAAGCGCGTTGCTGTCAGGTCCGACTGCAGTCGTCCAATATCCGAGTTGACGAATTCCCAGCCGGTTCCAGATGCCCACGGTGTGATCGCGAAATCTGGCAAGAACTTCAGGTAGCCGGCCAGGCATTGCGGTGTAGACGCGTAGTTCGTAGATCATCGACATCAGTCCTGAAAAGGTTGTTGCGAGTTGACGGGGTGGTGGGCGTGACCGCCAAGCTCACATTGTGCTGCCCAGGCGCGGCCGGCGGAACTTTGGAAACTCGACAGGTGCAATATTGGATGCGGCGCTCGTAAGCTGTTGATTTTCCTGGATTGAGGGACGCCAAGCCATGACCGATGCAGTTTCCGCAGCCCTGCAGGCCTGTGAATCGTCTGCGCAATATGAGGCGCTGAAGTTCGCGTTTGCCTGTGAATGCGTGCAACGAGTCCGTCACTTGCTTGAGGACGAGGGTGTCGCGCGCTGCCTCGACATCCTGGAGGCGTACGTCAAGGGGGAAGCGGATCGAGGATCGCTCGATCGGGCCGCGGCTGAAGCCGCGGTCTTGGCCAATCGGCATCAAGGCTCTCGATCATTGGACGGGGTGGGTCACGCAGCTGTATCAGCAAGCTATGCCGTGGCGAATGCACTGGGCGGCCGTGTTGTTCAGGCGGCAGACTACGCCGCGTACGCTGCGGTCTACGGCGACGGCGGCTATGGCGCAGTCTGCGATCCCGAGTCATTTGTCGCTGAGAGGAATTGGCAGCTCGCAACACTGGAGCGACTTGCGAACGCTCTCGGAGTGCGATGAGCGGTACCGACGAGCGAAAGGCTACAGTCGGCGGCCAGCTCCCGCACTCCATGCGACCAAGAAGCCGTCAGAGGCTATGGCTGGCGTTGGGGTATGGCGGCAAGATGGCATCCCCCGAAACCTTGCGCTACTGGAAAACCGCCGACCGGACGTGGACGATCGTCGCCCCTCAGGGCGATGGGGTCGCTGCTGGACTTAGCCGGCCCCAAGCGTGAAGGCAGCAAGCTCCCAATCTCCGGTGTTCTCGTCGCACCGAAGGACGTACAAATGCCCACGCGGGCATCTGCGCCGGTGCAGGCGCAAAAAGCCCAGCTCACCGTGGCTCAGCAGCCCTCGACCGCTACCAGGTAGTCGGTGGCTGCTTGTTGGCGCATGGCCAGCAGCGGCGCGTACTCGGGCGAAGCGAACCAGTCACGGATGTGCTCCATGGAAGGGAATTCAATCACCACCAATCTGCCGGGCGTCCAGTCGCCCTCCAGTACTTCGAGGCTGCCACCACGCACGATGAAACGGCCGCCGAACTTCTGAATGATGGGTAGGACCTGCTCCTTGTACCGGCCGTAGGTCTCGTGGTCGTGGATTTCCGTCTGAGCGATGAGGTAGGCAGTCACGACGTTCCCCTTGGGCTGTTGCCATCTTGCCGGACAACGGACGCGTGCTCCAGTGTCTCAGTGCAGTTGCACCTCCGAAGTCCCGCTGCTACCCCAATCGGGTTCTTGGCGGGAGGGCAGAATGCGGGCAACACCAGACATTTTGTTCCAGGACTCAGCGATGCCTTCCAAACCGCGAGATTGGCCATTCGACAGCCCACCCAACGTGACCTGTCTGACAGTTCGGTCGATTGTCGAGGGCGTGAAGCCGGTCCTCATGGCTTCACGGGATGCGACAGATGGCGGCTGGCAGTTTCTCACCGGCGACGCCTTCGACGCAGCGGACGAGATGCTGGTCTCTTTGGCAAGCATCGTTGACCGGGACCCGACCCTGCTCCAGCTTGCGGACGTGCAACCAGGCTGGATGGCATGGCGCGAGCATCGCCAAGCGCCCTGGAACCGGCAGGCCGAGGCCCAGCAAACAGAGGAGTAGCGCGACGGTCAGAATGCGGCCAGAAGCGGCCGCTCGAGGAAGACCCAGAATTCGCCCGAAAGCAGTCGGTCGGCTGACCGGGCGGGTGCTGCCAACCTACATGCCTTGGCCGTCAATCCAAGAAGCGTTCGGCGTAGTCGAGAGGTGGCATCGCGCATGTTTCGGTGCGGCCGAACAACCAATATCGGTTTCGCGCGACCCACCGATAGAGCGTGTCGCGCAACGGCGCCGGCACCAGCCAGGCGCCCCAGGCGAGGCGCCATGGCCATCCCAGCGCATGGAGAACGCGTAGGATGGCTGATGTGTGTTGCCACGTGCGTGCCCCGTCAACCACGAGCAGCGTTTGCAAGCCATCTACTTTCAAACCCGCCTCGGCGAGCAAGCCCTTTCCGGTTGCACCTTGGATTGAAGCGAACCGAACGACACCCTGTCGGTCGTGTTGCAGCAGAAACTGCACCCAACCGTTGCAGAGCAGGCATTGCGCATCGAAGACAACAATCACGCTGGTTCCTTCTCGCTGATGGTCAAGTGTCCGCGATAGCTTGCCACGGTGCCAATCGCGGGCAGCGAGGCTTGAACTCGAAAGTGAAGCCGGTCACTTTGCCCCGTCTCCTTCGCAACTACCTTCGGGAGTAGCCAGCGCGGGCATCGCACTCCAAGGAAGTGCAGTTCGATCAACCGCATCTCAAGCTGGCCTCCTGCCTCGCAGAGGTTAAAAGTCAGCCGTGCGGCGCCGAGGTGTTCGACGACCTGACGCGCATCGAGGCGCATGCGGGAGGTCATCTTCTGGCCTGGGAAATGACGGGTCCATGTCTCAGCCTCTGGAGCTGCGTGGAGCTCGAATCGAATGGGGCCGCTTGTCGCCCGACGAGGTGTTCCAAGGCAAAGCGCGAGGAGCCTCGCCGCGAGCGTTGACGGTGCATCGGTGTCGACCCAGCCGTGAAGCTCTTGCCGGCCGACCAATGTGTGAAAGCGCTGCACGGCGAGCGGAAGACTGTTGAAACTCTCTCCCAGGGCCTGCTCGTACATCGACGCGGCTTTCATGCGGCTACCTCTGCCATGTGGATGTTCAGGCCTCGCGCTTCTTCTTCAAAGTCTTCAAGCGACAGGCTACCCACACAGGGCATCGCGCCAGCGGGTAGTCCGTCGCCTGTAGCGAGCTTTCGAACCAATGCGGCTGCAGCCAACGTCGGAACGTAAGGTCCGTCGCCATGCGTTGCGACCAGGCTCCAGCTGCGCGACGCCTCGACGTCGTTGTTCCGAAGCCCAGAGACCGAAACGTGCATGGCTCCCGCATCGGACCCCCAGCCCTTGAAGATGTCTGCGGCACTCTTGAGCCAGCGCGCATGCGAGGACCAGTCACGGACGAGGCCATGGCGAGCGGCCCACGCCATGGCGTTCATCCCCCTGTGCAGGAACGAAAGCTCGAGGCCGGCTCCAAACCGTACGTTTGGCGCGCCGGGATACCGACGTGGCAGCAACGCGAGGTCCGGGACATCGCACGGTGACAGCCAGCGACTTCCGACCGGCGCTGGGTAGCGATGGCGACGAGACCCGCTCCATCCAATCATTCGAGTCGGGCCATGGGTGGGTATCGCCTTTCCGCAGTAGCTGAGGATGGCCTTCACAGTCGACAGACCTCGCTCGGTCCTATTGCCAGGACTGATGCCAATGTCGATGCCGCAAACGGTCGACATGCCTTGAACGAGGTGGTCCACGGCCGCGCTGGATAAGGCTGGGACCGAACTTGCCCCGCTGCTGACGAACACGCCGGCTGCCTTGGCGTTTGAGTCGAGCTCCCGGATTCCGACCACGAAAGCGCGCGCATCAGCCAGGTCGATGTAGTTCGCGCCGACCGATATACATGTTCGCGCGACCCGGTAGTCCTGGCCTTGGAATGGGCCGGAAGCGAGAACGACGGTGGTGGGGGAAAGGCGCTTGAGCTCCCGAGGCAAGTCCGCGGACATGGCGTCCACGACGGCGGCGCCAAGGCGCGCCTTCGACTGCAGGCGCAATCGCTCAACCAAAGCTTGAGCATCCTGAAGGGAGCGACCAGCAACAACGACGTGAGTGTTCGGCTGCGACGAAAGGCGTTCTACCAGTCGACTCCCGAAAAAGCCGTACCCGCCAATGACAACCACGCGGTGTTCAGTGAGTTCTCGGCTCATCGACTAGATTCAAGCTTGGGGTGAATGAGCATACATGAGCCTCGGAAGGACTTGACGGTTTCTTGGGTCGGGGTCGGTGTGCAAACCCGGCCAACAGTTGCCGCTCGCCGTCGTTTAAGCTCCGCCGACCTGCTTCTTGAGGTTTTCCGCCATGCTGATGGGTGCAGGGCCTCGTCTTGACGCTTCGGCTCACGGCCAGGAACGGACATTCGGGTCGACGGACGCGTTTGCTTGACATGCATAACGCGCATCGCGGCGCGACCGACCTACCTATCGGACGCTCTCAACCCAACTTCCAAGAGTTCCGTTCGCCGACAATATCGCAAGCGCTCCATCGCGTCTGACCATCGTGTAGCAATTCTCCGTGGGCGCTTGCTTGTTCCAACTCAGACAAAAGCCATTTGGTTCGGCTGGCCGCCAGCGGCCCACATCGTTGTAGTCGACGGCCACGATGGCCTTGCCGCCATCGCGCAATTGCATCTCGTAGACCTTGCCTGAGGTCGACTTGACCCTCATGGTTTTGTTTACAACTGAAGCTTGGAACTCATCGGCCGTTACGGCGAGGTCTTCCGCATGAGCAATGGATGCTCCAGCGATGACAGCGATAGCCACGCAGAGCTTCCATGGTTGGTTGGCCATTTCCATCCCCTCGAAGTTCGTTGGCCAGCCTAGGTTCGACAACCGCTCCAGTCATCCCCACCGAAGATGATGACGCTTGGGCAGAATCCAGCCGACCGAAACTTCGACCGGAGGTCGCATTCAATGCCTGCCTCGCCGCAGGCGAATAGCGTCGAACGCAGGAGCAACTCGTTGAAGTTCTAGTGCCGTCTGAGGACTCTGCGAAGCTTTTTTAGCCCACATGCACGGCGCGAGTGTGGCCAAGGTGCTCGAGGAGGTCGGAGCCAAAGTCGTAAGTCTTACGGGTGTCCATTGCACACCGGGGTTGGAGTTTTCGGAGTGAAGGCCCTGCGCCCTGCATAAGGCAGCAGGCTGCCCCTTCAGCAAGCATTGACGGCCGAACTCATCAGGGCCATCAAAGGCGAGCTTGAAAAGGCCGACACACCAGTGGACTTGGTCGAACAGCTCACAGGGAGCATTGCATTTGCGGTGACCTCAGTCTTGGACGATGTCGGAGGGTTCGAGGCGAATGGCCGTCCCGTTTTGCCAATGCTGACATTCCAAACCGGCGACGAAACGCTGGAAGGCGCTGGAGGCAACTCGTTCCAATGGTGCGCGGCAGAGCGGTCGTTGGGTCGCGCTGAACGACGCTTCAGTCGCTGTCGATGAGCCCTTGAGGGAGGGAGGAGGAGGAGAAGAGCGGGCTGCCGAAGGGCAGTCTGGGCCGTATGACTTAGGGGAGACTTTGGGCGGCCCAGAAACGGCCCCTCGTCCCTTTCGCCGACCCTCGTCTGCGCGGCGACTACGACCGAATGCCGAGCACTCGCAGGCGATTCCCAATGCGCTCCGCCTCGCTCGGAATGACATCAGAAGGGAAATTCCAGTCGGGCGAGCGCGAGCGCGAATGTCACCCCTCGGTGCAATGCAAGGCGTGCGACCCACCTTCTTCATTGCCACCCAGCAACACTCCGAATTCATTTCATAGGGGATTTCCATGATGGGTACTACGAAGTGTGTACCTGCAAACCATGGTGTGCCGCAATCGTGAAACAGCAGGTCGGTATATTGGCCGTCAGCAATCGCGAACGCAGCAAATGTCTTCTCACGCTTGGGTCGAAACCCTCTACATCGCACACGGGCACCCCGACCGCCGGGTGTATGCCATTCCTTATCCAATGAGCTTGAATCAAAAACCAGGCGACATGCTGCCGAAAGACCAGCAGGACTGGCGCGAGGTGGCAAGGTTGAGCAGCGATTCGCATCTCGTCTACATCGAACCGGAATACGCAGACCTGGCTGGCAACATCGTTGGCAAGGCGGGCGGCACCCATTTTCATGTGGCCCGGAATGCGACGGAGGCATGCGTCGCATGAACATCTACGTCGTCGACGACCATCCAATGATGCGAGAGGCCGTCGCCATGGTTCTACGGCGCCTTCGCCCAGGCAGAAACATCGTCGAGCTCGAACGGCTTGGCAAGTTGAGGCCGGCGGTGTCGGCACACGGTCATCCAGACCTCATCACGCTCGACCTGAACCTTCCTGACACGAAGGGCGTCTCTGGTGTGCTGGAGGCTCGGGACTTGTTCCCTTCTGTGCCGCTGGCCGTCTATTCGGCCTCGCCTGCGGATGAGATGGAGGACCAATGCCTCCAGTCCGGCGCGGACGTCTACATCGACAAGGCCGCTGGCGTTACGACGCTGTCCAACGCTCTCAAGAGGCTGTTTCAGGGCAACGTCGACCCCGACGTCCAGGCGCTTCCGACCGCCAACTCTGTTGCTGGGCTCTCCTTGAGCAAGCGCCAAACGCAACTTCTGGCGTGCCTCGAACGAGGGATGAACAACCGGGAAATTGCAGAGCAACTTGACATCAGTGAGCACACTGTCAAGGTGCATCTGTGGCGTTTGTTTCGCAAGATTGACGTCAACAGTCGGACCCAGGCGCTCTTCTTCGCCCGAACCCATGGGCTGATTCCCAGCTGACAATGCGATCGGCCATTGAATGGGAGACGCTGGCGCTCAGGCGCGGTCGGTAAGGCTGTCGGATTGCGGACGTCTACATCGACATCACGGCCTGCTACGGGCGCTCCTGACGACAGTCTCGTCGCGCGCATCGTCATCTCATCGATCGGCTCCATCGGAAGGCAGCGTCGCTCGACGTTGGGTCCATGTGTCAGCATCCATCACGAGCCGGAAGCCGAGGTGCGACATGCTGGTGTAGGGGTCGGTGCCGCGCCGCGCGCTCGGGCGGTAGCTCATGCAATAGTCCTCGTTGCAGAGGAAAGAGCCACCGCGCGTCACGCGCCTGGGCGCGCCGACCGGGACGCCAGGCTCACTGGGGTCCCAACTGTCCGGTGGCCCCTGTGAATCGACCTCCACGTTGCCGCTCCTGAGCAGCCGCGCGAACTGGTCGGCGCGATACCAGTCGGCCACCCACTGCCAGGCGTTGCCGGTCATGTCCTGGAGCCCGTAGCCATTGGGCGGATAGGTGCCGATCGGGCTGGTGCCAACGGCACCACCGGCCTTGGCGCTGACCACCGGGAACGGTCGGCTCTGCTGGCCTTGCCAAATATTGGCCATGCGCTTGCCGCCCGGCGCAAATTCGTCACCCCAGACGTACGTGGCCTGTTCGAGCCCGCCCCGAGCGGCGAACTCCCATTCGGCCTCCGTGGGCAGGCGCTTTCCGGCCCACTTCGCGTAGGCCAGCGCATCGTCGTAGCTGACCTGCACCACCGGGTGTTCGTCCTTGCCCGTGATGCTGCTGCTTGGGCCCTGCGGATGGCGCCAGTCGGCGCCTGGCACATAGCGCCACCAGCGCGAGAAGTCGGGGTAATCCACCACGGCGGTCGTGCCAACGAACACCATAGCGCCGGCCACAAGTTCCTCGTCTGGCGGGCGCGGCGTTCCAGGCATCACCTGCGGCGCGATGGTGTCCCAATCGGGTTTGCGCTCTGCAGTGGTGACGTAGCCGGTGGCATCGATGAAGCTGCGGAACTCCACGTTGGTCACATGGTGGCGGTCCATCCAGAAGCCTTTGACGCGCGCGAGGTGCGCTGGGCGTTCGTTGGGCTGAGCCAGCTTGCTGTCGCTGCCCATGCGGAAGTCGCCGCCGGGCACCCATACCATGTCAGCCGGACCCTGCGTGCCGGCAGGTTCACCGCGCGCCCACCACTGGGCGACTGCGAAATAGCCGGCCGCTGCCGGGAGCACCGTCGAGATCACCAACGCCGCTACCGTTCGCCAGCCGCGCCCCGAAGCCCGGACTGGCCGCGCGTGGATCTTCGATGGCGTTGCTACCCGAGTCTTGCCCGCTTTGGGCTGAGCGGTTGGCGTGCGCCTCTTGCTTCGCTTGCTCATGGCGCTCATTCGGGCTCGATGACCACGTCTACCCGCCCCGACTGCACTGCCTTTCTCAAGATCTCGTGATCGCGCTCGCTCTGGTCCGCGTAGGCCGTGGCGAACTTGGCGATCGCTTTGTCGAAGACGTCACCTTTGCCAAGGTAGCCACTGATAGCGGCTGGCTCTCCGGAGCGGGCGTGTGCACGCGCCAGTGTCCATGCGCACATGGCCGCATAGTCGATCATCAAACTTGGCGTGAAGAGTTCAATGAGGGCGCCGAGCTTCATGTCTCGTAGTTGGCGAATGTAGAAATGCCGGCCGAGATTGCCCCGTGTCCATCCGAGGAAGATGTCGCTCGCCGACTGAATGAGCCTGTATCCGTTGACGACCCGCTGGCCATGGTTGGCGTGCAGGCTCTTGCCGGCATACGGCTCGAGCACGGATGCCCGAGCCTCCTTGACTTGAAGAAAAAGTGGGTCGCCTTCGCCCGCCATCAGCAATATCACGGCGCAATAGGTGCCCACGCTGCCAACACCCACCACCTTCATTGCCAGATCCTTGAGGTCGTATCGGTCGAGCAGCCAGCGTCGGTCTTCCTGCATCGATTCCCGATAAGCAGCAAAACCCTCTTTGGCACGCTCAAGGTAGTTTTCCGACTCCTTGCCGGCCAAGTGGAAAATCAGGGGCGGGTTGTCCTTGATCCGGGGCACTTCGCCCGCCATCTCGGCAAGCTTTGGAAAGTCATGCTCGAGCACGCTGCGCTCGCGCGCCGCTGCAGTGCGCTTCTGGATGCGCTTTCGGGCGTCCTCGTCCGTCAATGTGGCCATTGCCTTCTTGACATCGATGCTCGAATACCAGACCTCCAGTGCCGACATATTGCTGTATTCGGCCATACGCTCGCGATACGAGCGGGCGCAGGTCAGAACGGTGTCGCGCGCCATGTCCTCGCTGAAGTGAACGTTGCGACAGGCCAGCACGAAGCTGGCGGCCAGGCGCTTGACGTCCCATTCCCACGGAGCCGGCAGCGTCTCGTCCATGTCGTTGATGTCGAAGATGGCGCGCCGCTCCGGCGTCGCGAAGGCGCCGAAGTTCATCAGGTGGCAGTCGCCGCAGGCCTGTACGCGAAGCCCGGTCGCCGGCAACGCCGCGAGGTCGACGGCCATGTTGAGTGCCGCGCCTCGATAAAAGGTGAAGGGCGAGCGCACCATGCGTCCGAAGCGGATCGGGATCAGATCTGGCATTCGTCCAACATTGGATTCCTGCAGTAGCTGCAGGGGGTCTGGCCGATCGGCGGGCGGCTTCCAGGCCGCGAGGGACTCGCGCGGACAAGTGCCGCGAAGTCTCTTGCCCGTCGCCTGAAGATCGGCGCGCGAAGGACGCGGGGGGCGTGGCTCGTCAGCAAGCTTCGACCGCGCTCTTGACGCGCCATTTGTCTTGTTCAGATCATTCGCCATGAGGGGCTCCTTCTGGACTGTCCAGTCCAGGCCTATACGACCACCTTCAGCAATGCATCGAGCATCTGTTGCGGCGAGAACATCGTCAAAGTAAGGGGAAGGACTGGAAGCAGCGTGGTTGCCGCAAGGTGCAGTACCGTCCTCCAGGTGAACGGCGCCCATCGCATCCCCTCCACGATCGCGAAGCTATTGCCCATGTCCGCCATCGACTGGATGTCCGCGCTACCGAGCGGAGGCTCACCGGCACTCGTGCCTCCGCGCAGCCACTTGCGCTCGAATTCGCGCACGTACCGGCTGGCCAGCGCCCCATACTCGAGTTGGCCTTTGCGCCCAGCCGCCTCGAGCTGAGGGCTGAACACCAGCAGGGGTCCGAGTATCACGAACACCATGAATGCGACGACTGCGACAAGTTCGACTTCGAACTGAACGAGCCGGGCATCGGCGAAGAGGATCCTGTCGGCCATCATTCCGGCCAGTACCGTTCCCTGCGCGAACAGGAGCGGCGCAAACGCAACTCGCACAAGCGAGAGAAACCCCAAACCACCGCAACGGTCCGGGTGGCCCGCGAGAAGATTCAACTTGATGCGCGAGACCTGCCAAAGGAAGCGCGCCCATATGAAGAGCCTGAAGTACCAGCGCAAGAACAGGAACTGGAACATCGGCATGCTCACGCAGGCCAGCCACCAGCCCGCGAGCGTCAACTTGATCTGGCCATTCGCGACACTGCCGTACCAACTCGACACATCGAGCGTCAATGCGTTGCGCCACACGACCAGGATGCCTATGCCGTACACGATGGCAATGAGGAGCAGTTCCGCGCCGATCGAGTTCCGCATTCGCATCGCCGAGGCAACGGCCAGGTCGAATTGCTTGCGCCGGTCGTCCGGGATCAGTCCATCGTCCAGAAACGGCCTCACGACCGAGCGCACGCGCTGATGGACGACGAGTTCAGAAACGATCAGCAGAGGCAGCGCGATGAGCAGACGAACTTGCAGTTCGAGGTCACGAAGGAACGGAAGATGGACCTCGGAGTCCCACGCGCGGCCTTCGGCAATGGACAACACAAGTAGCGGCATCCAGGCAAGAAGCACCATGACGACCGACCGCCGGTGTGACAGGCTTCCCGCATCGTCGGCGAGGCGAGCACGCCGCCAGAACTGAAACAAGGGACCACCGAGCACGAGCGAGAACTCGTCCGGATCAAGATCGCCCGAATTGTCGACGCTCGCAATGACAATGGGCATTGCATGCGCTCCCCGTGTCACCTTCAGCGAATGACGGCTCGGCGGTAGCTCCGTCGCGCCGCGCCGGCATACGACACCGGCGTCATTGGCATGCCGATGACATCGATGAATACCGAGACCTCGGCGCCCCTTGCGGGCATGTCGCCCTCAAGGATCTGTACCGTATAGGACAGGTCGCCTCCTTTCAATTCCGGGGCCTTGAGCACTGCAATGACCTGCCGCAGTTCCTTGCCCTCGAGAATGGAGATGTCTGCATTGGGCGGATCGGAAAGGAAGCTGTCCTTGCCTTGGCTCCAGAACGGGATAAACGCCGAGGTCTTCATGTTCCCCGCAATCCGCTCGGGGCGATCGGAGAAGAACACCGTCACCGGGCTCACCCCGTGCAGGGTCAACTTGCTGCTCCCCTTGTCAAAGCTCATGCTGTTCGCCGTTTGCACGAACAGGAAGTCAGGTTGCTTGGCAGGCTGCGCAGCGTCCTGCGCCATTGCGGGCGGGAGCGCTGTCACTGATGCGAGCAGGGTCGCGGAAGAAACAAAGGTGCGTCGGGTCGTCATAGCCATCTCCAGAAAGTTGAACCGTCCAGGAACCAGTCGATCTGTGTGATCGCTGGCGCCGCGCATGTCATGGAATCATTCCGAACTCGAACATCTTGTTTGCAATCGGCGCGGCCACCCTGTTGAGGAACTCGGTGCGGGCCGTGGGTGGCACGAGTCGCTTGTTCATGTCGTACTCCTCAATTCCGTCGTTGAAAAAGACGTATCGGCAGCACCAAGGCTGTGTTTGCCTAGATGATTCCCGCTCGATTCGCGTGTCGCGTGTCGCGCCTCCGCATCCAGATCAGCAGGGCAATGACGACGTGAAGCAAGGCGGCCAGCCACAACAACGGGCCTGCAATGTGCACGGCCGCACCGACATAGCCGAACAGCAGAGCGACCATGGTGTTGTAGGTGAGCATGGCTCGGAATGCGGCGGGGCTGACATCCGGGCCATGTTGCTCAGGCCAGCACGCCATTCCCAGTGAAAGAAGCGCAACGCCCACGAACCGGCCAAGCCATGCCGCCAGGTCCGTGGTGTTCTCCCGAATCAGCAACGGGATGACGACAGACGGTGCGATCATCAGCGCGATTCCTGTGCCGGCCTCCGCTGCTGCGGAGAAGGCGAGGATCTGGCGCAACCCGACGAGTCCTGTAGGAGTCATGTCACACCTAGTCTCTCGCCCTGGCGAGCGCGTGGGCGCGCGCCGGAGCCTGCTTTTGCTCTTCCTTCGTCATTTGAGCGGGCTTGAGGTCGAAGGTCAGCTTGTCGATCGTGCCGGTGAACTTGAATGGAGGGTCGTAGCGGTACTCCACCAGAGCCACTCCGGTACGCGTGTCCTGGCCGACGTCGAAGGTTTCGTCTTCCGGCAACGTGATCGGCATGGAGTTCTTCATCGTGTTCCTGGCCACTTCCTTGCCATCCACCGAGAGCACGCCTGTCCCTCCCTTGCCCAATCCCGGGCCATCGACCTTGTAGTCGAACACGATGGTGTGTTTGCCCGCGACCAGCTCAGGGCCGGCCCACGTCGTGCGCTCGAGGTCGAGAAGGTTGTAGATGAACACGGGCTTGCCTCTGCGAACGCCCCCCACACCCTTGCTCAACAAGAGTGCGTAGCCGCCGAAACGCCCGCCGTCCGTGACGATCACGCCTTCAGCGCCGCCTTTGGGAATCGTGACCTCGGCGGTGATCGTGTACGACTTGTTCAGGATGCTCGGTGCGCCGCTGTTGGGAACACCGGTCAAGACTCCGCTGTACGTAAAGACCGTCCTTCCTGCAGTCAGGTTCGGTCTCGGCGAGTTCCAGCGCGCCAGCGACGAGTTGTCGAGCGGCAGCACGTCATGCTTTTGTGCCTCGGCGTAGAAGACGTCCTGCAGTTGCTTGAGCTTTTCCGGCATCTTGGCCGCGAGGTCGGTGGACTCCGTGGGATCCTCCGCGACGTTGTAGAGCTCCCACTTGTAGCCGGTGATCACATCGGGCGGCGTCCCTGAACTCAGCTCCCACGGCAGCGTCGCCGGCGTCGTGGCGGCCACCCAGCCGTCGTTGTAGATCGCGCGGTTGCCGAGCATCTCGAAGTATTGGGTCGGCCGCCGACTCGGGGCGCTGGCGTTCGCCTTGTCCCATGTGTAGGCCATGCTCACACCGTCCATGGCGCGCTGCTTGATGCCGTTGAGCGTCTCCGGCGCGGGAATGCCGGCCGCTTCAAGGATCGTGGGCGTGATATCGATCAGGTGATGAAACTGGCGGCGGATACCGCCCGCGTCCTTGATGTGGCCAGGCCATGACATCGCCATGCCCTGCGAGGTGCCGCCGAAGTGCGATGCGACCTGCTTCGTCCACTTGAACGGCGTGTCCATGGCCCACGCCCAGGGCGCCGCGAAATGCGGGAAAGTCCGCTCGGACCCCCAGAACTCGTACCAGAGCAACTGAGCCTTGACCGGCACGGCAACGCCGTTGAAGGTGGTGAACTCGTTGGGCGTGCCATTGAGCATGCCTTCCGGGCTTGCACCGTTGTCGCCGCTGATATAGATGATCAGGGTGTTGTCGAGCTGGCCGAGATCTTCAACGGCCTGGATGACGCGGCCGATTTCGTGGTCGGTGTAGGCGAGATAGGCCCCGTACACATCAGCCTGCTTGATGAAGAGCTTCTTCTCCAGGACGCTGAGCGAGTCCCACTGGGGGAGTTCCTTCGGCCAGGGGGTCAGTTTGGCATTGGCAGGCATGATGCCCAGCTTCTTCTGATTGGCGAAGATGGTCTCGCGCAGCTTGTTCCAGCCGGCGTCGAAGAGATGCATGTCGCCGATCTTCTTGATCCACTCCGGCGTCGGATGGTGCGGCGCGTGCGTGCCGCCGGGTACGTAGTAAAGAAGGAACGGCTTGCCGGGTGCGATGGCCTGGTTCTGCTTCATGTACTGGATCGCCTCGTCGGCCATGGCCGTGGTCAGGTTCCAGCCCGGCTTGCCTTCGAAGGGATAGATGGCCGTCGTGTTGCGGTACAGGTTCGGCTGCCACTGGCTGGCGTCGCCGCCGACGAAGCCATAGAAGTATTCGAAGCCCAGACCGACCGGCCACTGGTCGAAGGGGCCGGCCTGGGTCGATTGGAAGGAGGGCGTGTTGTGGTTCTTGCCGAACCATGAGGTTGCGTACCCGTTCTCCTTCAGGATGGCGCCAACCGTACCGTTCTCCTTCCTGATGACCGAGTTGTAGCCAGGAAAGCCGGTCGCGATTTCCCCCACCACGCCGGTGCCCGCCACATGATGATTTCGGCCGGTGATCAGCGCCGCGCGCGAGGGAGAGCAGAGCGATGTGGAATGGAAATTGGTGTAGCGCACGCCGCTCTTAGCGATGCGATCCATCGCCGGCGTGGGAACGACGCCGCCGAATGTGCCCGGGGCGCCGAAGCCTACGTCGTCCGTCATGATGAGCAGGACATTGGGCGCCGCTTTCGGTGGCACGACGCGTGGAGCCCACCACTCCTTCGACTCCGAGGCCTTTTGCTTGATCTCCCCGCCGAACTTCGGATCGGGTGGCGGGAGCTGCCTGCCATCTAGCGTCGTCACGGCGCCTGCTGCACCCGGGACACCGGTGACTTGCTGGGCGAGCGCCGTCCCGCTTCCAAGAAGGGCGATCGTGATTGCGCCGGCCAATATCTTGGGAATCGACATGGTGTGTTCCTTCTCCATACTTTCGATCGAAGTTCAGGGCAACCAGGGCAAGGGCTTCACGGCCCTTGCCGTACGGGTAGCTGCGCTGGTATTCGGCGCGCCGTGCCTGCATTCATCAATACGACCATGGTGTTATGCGACCCATGGCCCACGCTTTCGGATCTTCAAGCCCCATCGGCTTCTAGTGACCGAGGTCCAGTCCGCCTCCCGCAGAAGCCAGATCAAGCGCCTCCAGAAGGTCTTCCTTGGTGAATGGTTTTCGAAGTACCGCCACGGGATGGAGTCGGGCGAGTTGCGCATCGAGCCCTTCGCGCTCAGATGCCGTGATGAAGATCGTCGGGCGGTCACGTCCGGCCTCGACCAGCGCCTGCTTGAATTCGATGCCGCCGGCTCCCGGCATGTCGACGTCGAGGACAAGGCAGGCTTCGTGCTCGAGCGACCCGGAGTCCAGCAGGGCCTCGACGCTCGCGAACGCCTCGACTTCGAAGCCCGCAAGCCGCATCAACCGTACCAGCGCGCGGCGCAGCGAGGCGTCGTTGTCTATGAGCAGTACGCGTCGCATTGAGCAGTCCGCGGCGGGCGACTAGGGTCGGCTCGCTGCGGCGATCACGATCTCGACGCGACGGTTCTTGGCCTTGCCCTGTGGCGTATCGTTGCTGGCTACCGGTCGCGCTTCGCCGAAGCCCTGCGCCGAAATGCCGTTTTGTGGCACTCCCTTCGAAATGAGGAAGCGCGTGACCGCGTCCGCCCGGGCCGATGAGAGTTCGAGATTGGATGGGAAGCGTGCCTTCAGCGCCGGGCCGATCGGCTCGTTGTCGGTGAAACCCTGGACCACGATCTGCTGGCCAGGCAGGTTCGCCAGCGTCGGAGCGATCTTTGCGAGTGTCGCTTCGCCCTTGGCGTTGAGCGCCCAGCCGCCTTCGGGGAACAGCAGCTCGTTGACCATCGTCACCTTGAGCTGGTTCTGCAACTGCGTGATCTGCGCCTGGTCACTGCTCAGTTCGCTCGACAGCTTGGTATTGAGCGCCTGGTAGTTGGTCGCAGTGGCGACTTCGGCGTTGTACTTCTTCTCCGTCACGCAGCCGGAGGCCAGCACCGCGGCACACAACAGGACGATGAGCTTGACTGATTTCATGATGACTCCTTGTGGCGTTGAAAAAAGAACTACCGCCCCTCGAGGGATGCGCTCGACCCGTGGCGGGTCCGGTGCGGGAAGGGTGGCAATCAAGGGCCGACTGTCCGCCGTCCGCGCACACTGCGGAATACGACCATGGTCTTATTTGAGAAGACAGCAAACAGCATGATCCTGGGCTCCGACGTTCAACTGAACTGGAGGCTCATATGCGCAACCTTCTCGCCCTGATGGCGTTTGCAATGCTTGGCATGTTCGGGCCAGCAAATGCCGAGTCCAGCAAGGTCGAACGCCAGCAGGAAGCGCGCAGCATGGCCCAGGCGACACTGATCCATCTCTACACCAGCGCGCCGAGCGCAAGGAAGGCCGTCGAGGGTGCGGCAGGCTATGCAGTGTTCAGCGACGTCGGAGTGAAGATCCTGATGGCTGGCGGCGGGACCGGCCACGGCATCGTGATCGACAACAAGACGAAGCACGAGACCTTCATGAAGATGGCCGAGCTTCAAGCGGGTCCCGGCTTCGGCGTGACAAAGTTCCGGGTGGTATGGGTATTCGAGAAGAAGGCGGACATGGATCGCTTCGTGAACTCCGGATGGGAGCTGGGTGCGCAGAGCACTGCCTCGGCCCAGGTGGGCGGCAAGGGAACGGACCTGTTCACGGGAGCTTTGTCGATCACCCCAGGCGTCTGGCTCTATCAGATCACCGAAAACGGTCTCGCAGTCGATCTGACGGCAAAGGGCACCAGATACTACAAGGACGACGAACTAAACTGACGTCCTGTGCAACGCGATGCGCTCTGCCATTCGGACCAGATCGGCGACGGAGCGGGCGCCCATCTTCTCCATCATTCGGCCGCGATGGATCTTCACTGTCGGCTCCGCGATACCCAGGCGGTCGGCGATGAGCTTGTTGAGCAAGCCGGCGACCACGAGGTCGAACACTTCATGCTCGCGCGGCGACAACGATGCATGCCTTGCCAAGGTCTCTGCGTCCCGGCGGCGGTCCTGATCGCCCCCCTGGCTCCTCGCCAGGGCATCCGCCACCGCTGCAAGGAGTTCACTCTTCGCGAATGGCTTCGGCAAGAAGGCAACGGCCCCAGCCTTCATGGCATGCACGGTCGTCGGGATGTCGACGTAGCCGCTTATGAACACGATGGGCCACCCCGAGCTCGCACGCGCGAGGGTCGCCTGCAGATCGAGGCCGCTCATGCCGGGCATGCGAACGTCGCTCACGATGCACGCGACATCTGCCCGGGGGGCGCGATCGATGAAGGCTCGAGCATTGGCAAAAGCCTCAACCTCGTAGCCCGCGCCTTGCAGTTGGCGCTCAAGTGCCCGTCGCATGGCGTCGTCGTCGTCAATGAGGAACACCGTTTGTCCAGTAGCGGCCGGGAGCTTTGCAGGCGGCGCAAGCTTGATCGACAGTGGCGGGCGCGAAGGCAGGTCGATCCGGAACACCGAGCCTGCGCCCGGCGTGGATTGGGCCGAAAGCGTTCCGCCATGGGTAGCGACGATGGTCTGGCTGATCGACAGGCCCAGCCCCATCCCGGCCGCCTTGGTAGTGAAGAAGGGTCGAAAGATGCGGGCGAGCGTCGCCTCATCCATGCCGGCGCCGCAATCAATGACCTCGATGCGAACCCCGTGCTCTGACGGACTTGCGCGCAGCTCCACTGCGCGCGAACCGGGGTCGAGTCCTGCCACCGCCTCGAATGCGTTCAGCAGCAGATTGATCAGAACCTGCTGAAGTTGTATCCGGTCGCCCACGATGTGCGGCAGCTCTTCGGAGCCCTGCAGCATGATCGCGATGCCCTGTCGGGTTGCTTCCGGTTTGACGAAGTGCAGCACTTCGGAAAGAAGGGCGGTCAGATCGAATTCGCGTCGCTCTGCTTCGCCATGGCGCAGGAAGCGTCGCAATTTCTGGATCATCTCGCCGGCACGTCGGCCGTCCGCGACGATGTCCGATACAGTCGCGCGCAGATCTTCGAGATCGGGGACCTGGACGCCAAGCAGATCTACCGCAGTCTCTGCATTGGAGAGGCTGGCGGCAAGCGGCTGCGTGAGTTCATGCACCAGCGATGCCGCGAACACACCCATGGTGCCGACGCGTGCCGCGTGAGCTGCCTCTGCTTGCGCCATGTGTTCGCGACGCTCGGCTTCCTGTCGCGCGAGAAAGCTGGCAAAGGCCTCGCCGAGCAGCTGCACCCGAGCCACCAGTTCGCGCGGCCACTCTGGCCCCTCCCGCACAGTGCCGATAGAGAGCGCTCCGACAACTTGGCCCGACAAGCGCAACGGCACGATCACGGCGGCGCCTATCCGCAATCTACGGAGCGCCTCGACATCGGTCGCGGCCGACGGAGGTAGCTCGTCATGCCTGGCGAAGCTCACGACTTCTCCGTGTTCGAGCTGGGCACTGATCCAGGGGATCGTCGGCATGCGCACGTCGTCTGCGGGTACGGGAACGCCATCGGCCAACCAGCGGTGTGTCTTTCGGAACAGTCCTTCCGCCTCGACACGCTGCCACAGCGTTGCACGATCGGCGCCGAAGACACGCGCCACGTCCCTCAGTCCCGCCTCGAGCAAGCTGTCTTGTTGCGCACGGGATGCCCCGAGCAGTGCACTCAGGATCTCTGACGCCTTGCGCTCGAACTTGATGGCAGCGTCGAGCTCTTCCTGCGTTCGCTTGTGCGCGAGTGCGTTGGCGAAAACCTCGGCGAGGATGCGAACTCGTTCGACCAATGCTTCAGGCCACTCGCGCTCGTGCCGTAGGCAGCCGAACGCGAGGGCGCCTTCGACCTGGCCGGCAACCTTCATCGGAACCGTCAGGTTTGCCTTCGTCCCCGGCACATGGAATGACGCCTTGTCGACCGCCGCTTCCGGGGGCAAGTCGTCAACCCTTGGGATGACCACCGCCGCGCCAGCACGAACCCGGGACAACAACCAGGGGAAACTGTCTCCGATGGATTTCGGTGACACGGGCGGCACGCCGGCGACGGCCCAAGAGTGCGACACGCGCACTTCGCCTGGCAACTCAAAACTCAACAGTTGGGCTCTGTCTACGCCAAGCATCTTGACGATTTGACGCAGGGCGTCCGTAATGGCGCCATCGACCTCTTGGGTCGGCAGAATGAGGAAGCGGGCCGACAGCTCTGCCAGCATTCGTTCGAACGCGACATGATCCTGCGTGGGCCTCGCAGGGCGGACTATGGGGAGTTCGGGCATCTAAGTGGCAGTTCGGCGGCTAACCAGAGGCATGCGCCTGCATCACATCACAACTCCGCTGCTCGCGCTAGCCATTGCGATCGCGCCCGCAGTCGCCGAGAAGCAGTTCGACCGCGAGCCGCCGTTACGGATCGTGGTCTCGGTGCCAGCCGGTGGCATTTCGGACCATGTTGCGAGACTTCTTGCGGAGGAGCTTCAACCGAGCCTCTCGCGGCCGGTCATCGTCGAGAACAAGCCAGGGGCCGGCGGCCGCATCGCGGTCGACGTGTTGACGCGCTCCGCGCCCGACGGCTCGACGGTGTTGCTGGTGCCGATCATCGTGCCCGTCATCGGCCCGCTTGTCTTCAAGGACCTGAACTACAACCCGACGCGCGATTTGGCCCCGGTCTCACAGGTCGCAACTTATCAATTGGCGTTGGCTGTCGCCGCCAATCATCCGGCCCGTACGCTTCGCGAATTCGTTGCCTGGGCGAAGGCAAATTCCCGGCAGGCGACATTCGGAACCCCGGCGGCCGGGAGCCTGGCCCACTTTCTGGGCGTCGCGCTCGGACGGGATTCCGGCACTGAACTGGTCCACGTTCCCTACCAAGGCGCCGGGCAGCTCGAAGTCGATCTGATCGGCGGCGAGGTCGCCTCCGGAATCGCGGCGCTGGCGGACCTTGCGCCGCGCCATCGAGAAGGCCGTATCCGTATCCTGGCCACATCCGGCCCGGAGCGGTCAATGCTTCTTCCGGCGGTGCCGACCTTTCGCGAGCAGGGATTCGAGACAGCCGAAGCCACAGGCTGGCATGCGGTCTACGCGCCAGCAGCCACCCCGGCGCAAGTGATCGACCGGTTGTCGGGCGCCATCGTCGCGGCGCTGGGGACCCCCGAACTGCGCGCCAAGCTTGTCGCGCTGGGTCTCGAACCCACCGGGACGACGCCGGAGCAGCTCGCGTCGATCATGGCCGCCGACACCGCGCATTGGACGCCAATCATCAAGGCCGCTGGATTCAACGCTTCACGGCAGTAACAGAGGAGGAGGGAAGCCCCCGCCCGATAGGGAAATAGATTGAACCGCAGCTCTGCCCAAAACGCCAGCTACGCCGTTTGCATACTGTTGTGTTGGAGTCCGCTTTTTTCCTCTCCACTCGAGCTTTCGGTAGCCCGCTTCGGGCCCATCTGCGACATTCGGGCGTGACCCTCGCCGTTGCGAAGCAGTCTTTGCAAGACCGTGGACTATTACGTCGCCGGTGCAGTTCGCACGAGGTCCAAGGGCTGCTCGATGCCCCGCGCTCGCGATCATTGGAAGCGCTTCGTCAGCAACCGCATCACGAGTCAATCCGCTCCTTGGCCGGATTGGCGAGGCGATCTCGATCTACGCGCTCTCCCCGACTCCCTGCTCGTATTCTTACGAGTATCCGACGGGGGCATGCCGATCTATTCTGACGATGCAACCTAGGACAGGCACGCTCGGTCGCCTGGATCGAGGCCACGCAGAAACCAAACCGAGGAGCATGATGACGAATACGACAACGACTCCGGCAGCGTCTTACGTGCACGTTCCGGACACGATCTCGCAGGAAGCGCAGGATTTCCGCCGAACGATGAAGGACCCCCACCTCACCCCCCGGTTCCCCGACCCCGGCGACCTCGCGAGGTGGACAAAGGTGTCGACCGTCTCCTCTTGGCCGTCAGTACCAGTTCGAGGTCCAAGCTCGAACGCGTACTTCAGACTGGTTGCCGCCATTCACGTTTGAAGCCCGGATGGCAGGGGAGGGCCCGGTGCGGTCCTTCAGCAACAATAGAAGCTGACCCTCGTCATAGTTACTGAACGGCCCAGAAGCAGACCTCCAGTTTCCTTCGCCAGACCCATCCCCAAAGCCGCCACTCGACGCCATCGAGGCCTGGTGCTGCCATCCCCGCCAGCCGATCCGGCGGCGGGCACATCGCCAGCCCGCCGACCCGGCGCGCGGCCTCCAGCGCCGCACGAGCACTGTGCCTCAGTTCCGTGGCGCTCTCAGAACTCGAAAAACCAGCTTGAGACAGAACTCCGTTCATCGCGATGGCGCGCCTGCAGAATCGACACTCTGACTTCACTTGCTCACTACCTGATCCTGCTGAGATTGCTCGCCAATCAAGTCCTCGCAAAGGGTCATCCGTGCCAAAACCGATGCCGGCTGCGGCCTCGCATAGGTTCAGCACAAATCGGGCGCAACACTAGTTGGTGGTTGCGGCGGCGGCGACTTGATGAGGCTCTGAAACTGCTCTACCGCCAAACGAAGAAGAACGTGACACCGGTGGTGACGAAGCGATCCACGGCGTGTCGCGAACTCTGCGCATCGCCTGGGCGCGTCTGCTCACGCCCAGCTTATCGAGCACGTTGTGCACATGGTGCTTAATGGTTGCGAGACTGAGGCAAAGCTCGCGCGCAATTTCCTTGTTCGATAACCCGCGGCCAATGAGCTGTAGCACTTCGCCCTCGCGCTGCGTCAACGACTCTGCAACGCGAGACTCTGATTCGTCTGACATCGTGCGATAGAGCGCCCGTAGTAGCCCACCTGAAATCGCCGAACTGCAGGCGAGCCGTCCGGCCACGATGTCGGGCAACGCATTGCACAGATCGTCGATAGACGAACTGCGAGAGAGATAGCCAACGAATCCTGCGCGGCCGCAGCTAACTACTTCTTGGCATTGTTCCCGCAACCCTAGCGCAACGAGCGCCACGGTCGGATGCTCGGCAGCAACCGCGCGCACCTCATCCAGATTGATGCCCTGCGTAACGTCGACAAGGACAACCTCGATCTGCTGGGAGGACAACGCATCACGCAGGGCTCGCAGATCAGCCACGGTCGACTGCAGGCGCACTCCCTCTCGCCCTGACAGACAAGCAGCAAGGCCGTCGCCAAGTAGGCGTACTGGTGATACCAAAAGCAGGTCCATCAACGTCTCCCCGCAATGCGCAACCGACCGCAGCTTGCGCGTCAACCGGCATGGCGGCGTCCGCATCTGGAACGCGCCAACGCCACATCTTGCCTCGGTTCGACGTCACTTTCGTCCCAAAATTTGGGGACGAGAGGCCGCGGTAAGCCCTCGATCGAAGGATCTAGGAAAAGATCACTTCGCGGCTCAGTCTTTCGCAGATTCCGTGCCGTTCTGACGCGATTGAGCAGTCGGTCATCTGTGGATCGACGCGATTGTCGACACGAACGGCGTCGCCCTTCCAAATACGGCTTCGACCTCGTTCTGGAAAGACGCATGTTCCCTGTCTTGGTTGCGACGTCATCTGGCGACCTCACAGCCGAAGTCATTTCGGCCGCGGTCGCGCGCCGTGACGACATGAGGCTGATGGGCGATCGTGTCGTATTGCTTCCGGAGATTGAAGGGCTGCTAGCTCAATTACCTCCCCAGTCCGCCTGTGCCTTGTTTCTGGTGGGACGCGCAGCGGAGGTAGAGGAGATTGAGCGCTGCTGGCTGAGCCGCTTGAAACGGCTCATCGTCCTGCGCATCGACATTGTCGACGATCTTGTGCGTGTTGCTGCACGGCAAGTTGGCATGAATGGCCTGTTTGGCGCAATCCGCAGTTTGGGGCGCGACGAGGAAGGCGGCAATGACTGTGTGGCGGGAAGCGCCACTTCCGCTGATTGAGCGCATGATGGAATCTGCAAACTCCGGCTCGCCAGAGCGAGACACGCAGGGCCCCTCGCCTATGGTCGCACCTCAGGTGAACCTGCCGAAGGGCGGCGGGGCGATCAGAGGGCTGGGCGAGAAGTTTCAGACCAATTCTGCGAACGGGACCGCGTCACTCACGGTCCCCGTTCCGTTGAGCAAGAGCCGCGGCGAGTTTCAACCTGCACTGGCACTGTCCCACAGTTCAGGGTCAGGCAACGGCCCCTTTGGCCTCGGCTGGACACTCGGCCTGCCATCGATCTCGAGACGAATGGACAAGGGCGTTCCACGCTACGCCCCATTTGCACGCCGTGAAGAAGACGTCGCTGCTGCGGATACCGCCGCAGACATCTTCTTGCTCTCCGGGGCAGAAGATCTCGTGCCGATCTGCGACGACAAGGGGCCGTGGCTTGCGCACCGGGAGACGAAGGGATACTTCGTACGAGGCTACCGGCCGCGCATCGAAGGGATTTTCTCGCGTATCGAGAGCTGGACACGCATCGCAGACGGCGATACGCACTGGCGCACCATCTCCCGCGACAACGTTCTCACTGTCTATGGAGAAGGCGCTGAGTCGCGTGTCGCCGATCCCGAAGACGGGCGGCGCATTTTCGAGTGGCTTATTTGTCGGAGCTACGACGATCGCGGCAACGCCATCGAGTACGAGTACGCAGCGGAAGGCGGCGATGGTGTTGATCTTTGCCGACCGAACGAACGGTTCCGTTCGCGTGATGCAAACCGATATCTGAAACGCGTTCGGTACGGAAATCGCGAGCCGGTGCCTGCCGATCGTACAGTTGGTGCGGCGAGTAGCCGTCACTTGCCGCGCCCGCACATCGATTCAGAGACCGGGTGGCTGTTCGAAGTCGTGTTCGACTACGGCGATGAGCCGTTCGCCCATGAACCGGACGCGGACGGATTCGAACGCGTGAGCTGGACGCACGCTTCACCGCTCACAAGGCCTTCGCGCCGCGATCCATTTTCGGTGTCTCGGGCCGGCTTCGAGGTTCGTACCTATCGATTGTGCAAGCGTATTCTCGTCGCGCATCGCATGCCGGAGATGCTTGGGGCTGCGCGAACGCTCGTGCGCGCCGTCCACCTGGACTATGACGAGAGGCCCAACGGCACGCGACTGTCGAGCATCACGCAATCCGGCTACCGGATGCTCGACGACGGATCGTATCGCCGCCGATCACTGCCCTCGCTGTTGCTGCGCTACGCAGCGAGTCCGCTCGATGATCCGGCGCCAAGGAACTGGTCCATTCGACAGCTACCGAGCGAAAGCCTGGAGAACCTACCCAGTGGGATTGGCGGGCAGGGCTATCAATGGACGGATCTTGACGGCGAAGGAATCGCGGGCGTGCTTGCCACGGAGCCTGGTGCTTGGTACTACAAGCCGAATCGCGGAGAAGGGCGATTCGGCCCCGTTCAGGTGGTTCGCACAATGCCCGCGAGCGAGGGCGGGCGATCGCAACTCATCGACCTTGACTCGGATGGTCGGCTCGAGTTCGCCATGCTTGAACAGGGCATCGGGGGATACTTCGATCGCACGGCCGACGCCGGGTGGACGCCCTTTCGTCCGTTCCGCTCGTTCCCGCTGGTTGACTTCGCAGATCCGAACGTCCACCTCGCCGATCTGTCGGGTGACGGGCTCGCCGACATTCTGATCACGGACGATCAGGCAATTACTTGGCATCCTTCACTGGGCGACGGCGGATTCGGCGAGGCGATCCGCGTTCGCGTTCCGTGGAACGAAGAGGGCGGTCCGCGAGTCCTGCTGGGGCAGGCAGACCAGTCAGTGTTTCTCGCTGACATGTCCGGCGATGGACTGGCGGATCTTGTACGCATCCGGAACGGCGAAGTCTGCTACTGGCCAAACCTTGGTCACGGACGGTTCGGGCCGAAGGTTACGATGGACGCCTCGCCCTGGTTCGATGAGGAGGGGTTGTTCGACGCGCGCCGCCTCCGCTTCGCCGACACGGATGGCTCCGGGCCGACCGACATCCTCTACGCGAGCCGCAAGGGCGTCAAGATCTACCTCAACGAGAGCGGCAACGCACTGAGCGAGCCGCGCACCGTCTCCGAAATGGTGCTCGTCGAAGGCGTGTCGCTCGACGTTGTCGACCTGCTCGGCCGCGGGACGGCCTGTCTGGTTTGGTCGACAGCACTTCCGGGCATCGCATGGCGTCCGGTGCAGTACATCGACTTGATGTGCGGCGAGAAACCGCATCTGCTGGTGCGCTCAGAGAACCAACTGGGCGCCGAAACGCGTTTGGAGTACGCATCCTCCACTGAGTTCTATCTCGCCGATCAGGAAGCCGGCCGGCCTTGGCTCACGCGTTTGCCATTCCCAGTGCATGTCATCAAGCGAATGGAGTCGATTGACCATGTCAGTCGCAATCGATTCGTCACTCGCTATGCCTACCACGACGGCCACTACGATGGCGTGGAGCGGGAGTTTCGCGGCTTCGGCATGGTGGAGCAGTGGGACACGGAACAGTTTGAAGCGCTGAGCGAAGGCAATATTCCGGCAGACAACATCGCCGCGGCATCGCACGTGCCGCCGGTGCACACCAAGACCTGGTTTCACACCGGAGCCTGGCTCGGCCGGGAGCGCATCTCTCGTCAAATGGAGGACGAGTACTTTCGGGAGCCGGGGCTCACTCGGAGTGCCTCGCGGTCGCTGTTGCTTGAAGACACGATTCTTCCACTCGGCCTGACGCCAGAAGAAGAGCGCGAAGCCTGCCGCGCTCTTAAGGGTTCGATGCTGCGCCAGGAGGTCTATGCGGACGACGCCGAGCATCCCGGCGCAACGCCAGCGCAGATCAGGCGGGCCCGTACACCCTACACCGTCAACGAGCAGAACTTCCGCATCCGCACTCTGCAGTCCCGCGGAGCCAACCGGTACGCAGTCTTCTTCACTCACGCGAATGAGGCTCTGAGTTACCACTACGAGCGCAACCCCGTCGATCCTCGCATCCAGCACGCGCTGACGCTGGAGGTTGATGGCTTCGGCAACGTGCTCAAGCAGGCGGCCATCGGTTACGGCCGACGCGTCTCGCCCCTGTCGGAAACGTGGGATCGCGATCGCCAGACGACGGCTCTGCTCACCTACACGGAGAACCGCGTCACCAATGACATCGCGGGCCCCGACACCTACCGAGCACCGCTGCCCTGCGAGGCAATCACTTTCGAGCTGACTGGCTACACGGCCACAGGCCCCGCCGGTCGTTGCAAGTCCACTGACTTGGTCGAGCCGGATCCCGCCGCTGCCGGACGTTTCCGCCACAAGTTCACCACCCCTGAAGTCGCCTACGAAGCCATTGCTAGCGGAAGCCAGCGTCGCCGTCCCATCGAATGGCTGCGGACCCTCTATAGGCGCGACGACCTGACCGGAAATCTGCCGCTGGGTGAGCTGCAGTCGCTCGCGTTGCCGGGCGAGAACTTCAAGCTTTCCTTCACGCCAGGTTTGCTTGACCAGGTCTTTCGGCGTCCACGCCAAGGACAGCCGGATGAGCTCTTGCTGCCCAATCCCACCGTGGTTCTCGAGGGCCAGGCAGGTGACCGCGGTGGCTACCTACGAAGCCAAACACTCAAGGCAGATGGCCGCTTCCCTGCGAGTGACGCGGACGATCACTGGTGGATGCCATCTGGACAGGTTTTCTACAGCGACGATCCTGCCGACGACACTGCAACCGAACTCCAGCGAGCCCGCCAGCACTTTTTCCTGCCCCGCCGCTACGCGGACCCCTTCGGTCAACTCGCTTTCGTCGACTTCGACGCCTACGACCTGCTCATGACGGAGACGCACGACGCGCTCGGCAATCGCGTCACCGTCAACGCCAACGACTATCGCGTCCTGCAACCGCGCCTGGTCAGCGACCCGAACCGCAACCAGACCGAAGTCGCCTTCGACTCGTTGGGCATGGTGGTCGGCACCGCCGTCATGGGCAAGCCGTTGCCCGCCCTTGCCGAAGGCGACTCGCTCACTGGCTTCGTCACCGACGTCGCGCAAGCGCAGCTCGACGTGTTCTTCGGTGCGGCGGACCCCCACACAGATGCCCCGGTATTGCTGCGCGACGCCACCACGCGCATCGTCTACGACCTCGACCGTTTTCGCCGCACGCAACAGGCCAATCCCAACAACCCGACGAAGTGGCAACCCGCTTGCGCCGCAACGCTCGCTCGTGAGACTCATGCAAGAGCCGCGCTGCCGCCGCAGGGCCTCAAGATCCAGCTCAGCCTTTCCTACTCCGACGGCTTTAGCCGCGAAATCCAGAAGAAGATCCAGGCCGAGGCCGGGCCGCTGGTAGAAGGCGGCCCCGTGGTCAACCCGCGCTGGGTCGGCAGCGGCTGGACCATCTTCAATAACAAGGGCAAGCCGGTCCGGCAGTACGAGCCCTTCTTCAGCGCCACGCACGGCTTCGAATTCGGCGTGCAGGTCGGCGTCAGCCGGGTGCTGTTCTACGACCCGGTCGAGCGTGTCATCGCCACGCTGCATCCAAACCGCACTTACGAGAAGGTTGTCTTTGACACCTGGCAGCAGACCACCTACGACGTCAACGACACCTGCGCACCGCGCAATTCGCAGACCGGTGACCCGCGCACCGACCCCGACATCGGTGGCTACGTTGCCAAATACTTCAAAGCACAGCCGGCCACCTGGCAAACATGGCACGTCCAGCGCATCGGCGGTGCCCTCGGACAAGACGAACGCAACGCCGCCCTGCGCGCGGCAGCGCATGCCGATACGCCCACCACCGCGCACTTTGACGCGCTGGGCCGCCCCTTCCTGACCATGGCGCGCAACCGCGTCGTCTGTGCCCGCCACGACCTCGACGGTAACGAGGAGAACTTCGCCACCCGCGTCGAGCTGGATATCGAAGGTAACCAGCGCACCGTGCGCGACGCCATCCTGCAGGCCGGCGACCCGCTCGGCCGCATCGTCATGCGCTACGCCTACGACATGCTCGGCAACCGCACCCACCAGCTCAGCATGGAGGCGGGCGCGCGTTGGCTGTTGAACGACGCGGCTGGCAAGCCGATCCGCGCGTGGGACAGCCGGGGACACGACTTCGCCACCAAGTACGACGCACTGCGCCGTCCGTTCGAGAAGTATGTTCGCGGCACGACAGTGGATTCTGACCCTCGAACGCTGAACCAGGAGCTGCTGGTCGACAAGGTCGAATATGGAGAACCTCCAGCCGGCGCAACCCAAGCGGAACTGGATCGCGTATTGCACCTCAACCTCCGCACCAGAGTCTTCAGGCATTTCGATTCGGCAGGCGTCTCCACCAGCGCGCGCCTGGATGCCGATGACAGCCCAGTTGAAGCCTACGACTTCAAGGGCAACCTGTTGTGCAGCGTGTGTCGCCTAATCAGCGACTACGCGGCCATCCCGGACTGGCTGACTGTCCCGTCGCTCGACACCGAAACGTTCAGCGGCAGCACCCTCTTCGACGCGCTCAACCGTCCCACCCAGGCGATCGCTCCCCACAGCGGTCGGGCCGGCACCAAGCTCAACGTTTTCCAGCCGGTTTTCAACGAGGCCAACCTGCTCGAGCGCGTGGACGTCTGGCTGGCACGCGCGACCGAGCCAGCCAAGCTGCTCGACCCGGTGCTGGATGCACCCTCGCCGGTCGGCGTCGCCAACATCGACTACGACGCCAAGGGCCAGCGCCAACGCATTGACTACAAGAACGGCACCTGCACTTTCTACGACAGCGACCCGCTGACCTTCCGCCTGACCCGCCTCTACACCCGGCGTGCCGCGGCCGTTGCGGCAGACTGCGTGAACTCGCAGCCGCCGCCGCACTCGAGCGCCGCGCCCGATGCGTCGCCCAAACGCAGGGCCCACGGACTTCAGAACCTTCACTACACGTACGACCCCGCGGGCAACATCACCCACATTCGGGACGACACACAGCAGACCATCTACTTCCGCAACCAGCGCGTCGAGCCGAGCAACGACTACACCTACGACGCCCTGTACCGGCTGGTCCAGGCCACGGGTCGCGAGCACTTGGGGCAGTCCGGCAACCTGCCCGATCCACCGACCGCACCCGATGCCTTCAACGCATTCCACACGCGGCTCGATCATCCTGGCAACGGCAGCGCCATGGGCAGGTACATCGAGCGCTACGTGTATGACGCTGTCGGCAACTTCCTGCAGATGCAGCACCGCGGCAGCGCCCCGATGCATGCGGGCTGGACACGCTGCTATGCCTATGCCGAGACAAGCCTGATCGAAGACGGTAGCGCGGGCGGAGGGGTGTGCAAAAGAAGCAATCGCCTCAGCCACACCATGCTAAGCCCCGAGGGGACTGCGCCGCAGGTGGAACCTTACGAATACGATGCCCACGGCAACACGGTGCGCATGCCGCACCTGGGCGGTGGGCTGCCGGCTCCAAACACGCATTGGGACTACAAGGACCAGTTGCACCGATCGGACCTCGGTGGTGGCGGCACGGTCCACTGCGTATACGACGCCTCAGGCCAGCGCGTGCGGAAGGTGTGGGAGAAGGCACCTGGCCTGGTCGAAGAGCGCATCTACCTCGGCGGCTTCGAAGTTTTCCGCAAGCACAACGGCGCGATGGGAGCGTCCACCGCAGCGCTCGAGCGCGAGACGCTGCACGTGATGGATGACCGACAGCGCATCGCCTTGGTGGAGATGCGCACGCTGGACACGGAGGGAGTCGACAAGGCACCAGCCCGGTTGATTCGTTACCAGTTTGGGAATCACCTCGGCTCAGCCAGCCTGGAGTTGGATGACCAGGCGCGCATCATCTCCTACGAGGAATACGCGCCATACGGAAGTTCGACCTACCAGGCGGTACGCAGCGAGACGGAGGTGCCAAAGCGCTATCGCTTTACAGGGATGGAGCGAGACGAGGACAACGGACTTGAGTATCACTTCGCCAGGTACTACATGCCGTGGCTGGGAAGGTGGGCGAGTTGCGATCCGATCGGAATACAAGGAGGCATCAATCGATACGAATACTGCAATGCCAATCCCGTCAGATTGAGAGATAAGAACGGCACTCAGGCTTCCGCAGCATGTCTCCTGGGCGGACCGGAGACGCCATGGTGCTGGGCGGGTGTTGCAATTGACGCTTGGGACATTCTGTTTGGAACGGCGGTCGTGGTTGGCACCGGCGTTGCCATACATGAAGCGACCAAGCCTCTTGAGTTCAGTTCCGAACCGTGGTCGCCACCGCTCGCTCCTCCGATTCCGGCACCTACGCCAAGGCCCGCGCCGCCGGTCGAGCCGTCGCCGGCACGGCCTCCTGTTGCACCGCCGGTGCCCGCGCCACCCATAGGGCCCCCAGCGCCACCCGCGGCCCCTCCAGTGCCGCCTCTTGCGCCACCGGTTGCTCCGCCTCGCCCACCGACACCCGTGGCACCGCCAATTGCCCCGCCGCGCCCGGCACCCCCGACGTCGGGGCCCCGTTCGGAGCCACCACGAACCGCGCCCGACAGGGGCCGGCGTCCCGAAACGCAGCCGAAACCCGAGCCGAAGCCGGTACCGCGTGACCCGCCTCAGCCTGCACCACGGGATCGAAGAGCGCCTCGCGAGCGGGTCTTCCTGGACACGGGCGCGCTCATCGGATTGGCGCAAGGACGCCCCGACATCGTCGCGGCCATTGCCGGCCGCCAAATCGCGACGAGCATTACCGCATTCGGGGAGTTAACGCGCTCGTGGATGAACGCAGCCGGTCCGACGGAGATCGCCGGAACGATCGCCGTCCAGGGGATGCTTGTTGGAAATATCGTGCCGGACATTCCGTCGCCGCGAGTTGCTGGGCTGACTCAAACCGGGGGGATAACGCCGGGTGACCAGCTCATTTTCGGAACCGCTGACGCATTGAATCTTCAGATCATCACGGGCGATGCAAGATTCGTGAACTCAGCCGCCGAGCAGGGCGTGATTCTCAATGCGATCGTCGTTCCTCCCTCGAGATTCACAGGAAGGTGACCGAATCATGAATACTGAGAATGGCAGCCCCAATGGCCCGGATGGACTGCGCCGCTTCCACAGGATGCTGGCCGCCACGTACGGCGCGGAGATTCCGGCGGGCGACTATCACGCCGTCGTCCTCCTGCTCGACGACCTAAGTGTCTCCCTGCGCGGCATCGTGGAACTGATGAGTCGATTCACGCCCCATCCGCGGGGCCAACTCATCAACGATGTCAACGGCGTCGTCGGGGGAGAGGTCCCCGCTGTGGAAAGGGATGTCTCGCGCGTCAGGCAGCTGTTGGCTCTGCATGGCTACGACGAGCTCCTCCGCGAGGCGTTGCCACGGTGGGTGAGTGGATCGACACTGCTTGACCCGCTGGACCCGCGTGTGCCTAGCGAGCAGAGGCGGTATTGGAGCGCACTGCTGCAGGTGTTCCCGAACGGTCTTCAGACGCCCAAGGACTATGTCACGGTGCTCGCGGTGCTGCGAGACGAGCAACTGTCGTCCGCCTGGATCGAGACATTGGTCTCTGCGCTCCTGAGCAGGCCAAGGGAGCTCATCGCCCGGGACATTGGAAGGCTCGGCACAGTGCTCAACGCCACCGAAGAGGACAAGGCGCTGCTGAAGCAGCAGCTGTCTCTTGGTCGAACGGAATGACGGCGCGTTGATGCGTTCGACAACTTTGCTGGAGTAGAGGCAAATGACCACCACGCAGAAAGCGAAGGCGGCTCAAGAGTCCACGGGAAGTCCGGAGGCGGCTGCGAGGAAGGCGGAGCGTTCGACTCAAGATGACGCGTCGGCGACCGAGCGGCCGGATGACGTAAGGCTGGTCGAGATCAGCGCGGACTCGATGAACTTCGACTCCCAGAAATCCGATGTGGTGATGCGCACTGACTGATCGCATTAACAGCAATTAGCTAAGGAGTCACCTTCATGCCACAAGTCATCCTCGTCCGCCTCGCGCCGATGAAGCCGACCAGCGGCGCCACGTTCAGCGGCTATCTGACGAACCTTTCGATCCGCGCGTTCGACCTGTCGTTCGGCAATACGGCCGATGGCACACTCGTCGGGCAGGCAAGCGGGGCATGGGTCGCAGGTGGCCCAGCATTCGATCCCAATGCACAGCGCATCCTGCAGCACTTCTCCGTCTACCTTGTCGAAAACCCGCCGCTATCAGGGATCTTTGTCAACGAGGTACGCCTTGAAGCGGTGGCGACCGCAGTCATCGAGCTGAATCCTCCACCGGCCACCGAGTTCGCTACGCCTGATCTGCGGCTAGAGATCAAACAGGGCAATGAAGTTGTGGCGTATGGACGCCTCGACTTCAACGTAAAAGTTGAGCCAAATGCTCCGATTTCGAACGATCCGCTGATCTACATCCCGGTTCTGGAATGGGGTGCGCTGATTGGAAATGTGGAAGAGCCGGCCTTCGTCGTGACGTTGCCTGATCCAGGAGTGGCTCTGGATCCCAATGCGGCGTTCGTCGAGCTTCCGGCGGACGGCACGCCGCCAAAGTTCTCGCCGCTTCGCTCCGCGATCGACAAGGTGCTCGCACAGGACCCGGCCGGCGGCGCCACGCTCGGTAACCGCAGTCCATTGACCGGGGCCGAGGCACGCCAAGTCGCGCGCGAGATCATCTGGAATCCCAAGGTCGTTCCGCCGCCCGACCGTCCGAACAACCGGCGACTCGAGGAGATGTACACGCGCCCGCAGACCGATACGTCGTGGGACGACGACAAGCGAGACAAGGCGGACATGGATCGGAAGCAGTACGAGGCCAGCCTGCAAGGCTACTACGCCCTGCAGAACGCGAACTCGGATCGGCTTGCGCAATACGTCTTCGCGGCTTCCGCGGCCGTGTGGGCCGAAAAGCAGAGTTCGGCGCCGGTGCGTGCGAGTCTGCATTTTCCGGTCGAAACCGGCACACCGCCGACGCCGGGCTCGACGTTCAGGCAAGCCGATGTCGTCATCGAGGACAACGGTGCCCTGGCACTGACACTCAACTTCCAGGTGCCCGCGGACTACTTCTACGCGCTCTCGGCGATGCTCTCGGCAAACGTCACCGCCGATCAACGTTACCGCTTGGCGACAGACGATGACGAGTCGCGCAGCATCGCGGGGATCAAGGCCGCGATCGATGCGAACACCATCGCGGTTGCGGCGATCTCGCCTGAGAATGCCGCACGGCGCTTGGTCGCAATCGGACACGGGCGTGTGCAGCGGCCGCCACTGTGTCCACTCAATCCGGCAGTGAATGCACTGGTGACCGCCTGGCTCGCAGACATGAACGTGTCGATCGATCCGTTCTGGCAGCAGGGCCCGTTCCCACCGGCGCTCGTGCCGGGCCATCTCGATCTCGTGTTGGCCGTCGTCACTCAGCAGACCGTTGTCACTGCGAACTCGACTGCGTTGATGACGACGATCAAGGCAATCCCGATCGCCAACACCGTGCAGCTGAAGGCGCTGACTGTCCAGGATTGGATGGCGTTCTTCCTTCCCGCAAATGTAGCTTTGCTGCCAAGCTTCACAAGTCCTGGCACTCCCGAGGAACGTGTGCAGGCGTTCGTTCGGCAAGTCCGCAAGTACTTTGACGTGTTGTCGATTTCGCCGGCGCCGGTATTGGGCGCGGGCGGTGACGCACTGTCGATCCCGATCGCCGACAACGACCTGTTCGGAGCGTTTCTCGCGGCGGCACCTGGATTTGCGTTTCCCGTAGCGAATTGGAATGCGCCCCTCATCGTGAATGCGTTGCAGGCGGTGTTCCCCGGCGACTCAAAGGCGCAGGCATGGCTGCTCAACGCGCTCCAGACCATTGACGAGCTACTGCTTGCGACTGCCGGAGTAGGCCCCGCATCGCTGCAGTTCTCTCTACTCGAAGCGCTTTATGCGCGCGGATTCACTTCGCGCGCGCAGATTCAGGCGCTGTCGCCGACAGAGTTCGCGTACGCGCTGACGGGCACAGTGGCGTATCCGTTCGCCGGCGCCATTCAGACCGCGGCGGGCGGCTCGGTCGCGGGTGTACCTCCGGTGCCCCCCGGTCCGTTCACGCCGATCAATCCGGACGGATCGCTCGTCAACTGCATCCCGCCGTGGCATCTGTCGCCGCTGGGTCCAGTGAACTACCTGCACGATCTGTTGGCCACCGGCATCGGCGCGACATGCGATCACCCGGCAGCGACGGACGATACGCTCGGCAACTTGATCGCGCCTCGGCGCGGCCCGCTCGGCGATCTGCACGCCACCGCCGCAAACGTCTGCACGACGCTGCCGCTCATCGACATCGTCAACGAGAACCTTGAGGCGCTTGTCGACGGCAGCGCGGCGGGCGTCGTGTACGACAGCAACGGCACGTCGCTCGGTGACCACGCGCTCAAAGCGCCCGATGACAAAGAAGGCGCGGGCCACGTGCCGAATGTGCTCTTTGCCGCACTCCCGGAACACTCGACACCTGCAACTCCCGTGGCAAGGCCGGGCGCCTACGCCAAGGTTGAAGCGGACTTCTCGTCGCCGTTGCTGCCTTACTCGCAGCCACTCGACATTTCGCGCTCGTATCTCTGCGCGATGGGCACGTCGCGGTTCGCGACGATGCGGGCGTTCCGCGAGCAGATCACCGAATTTGCCATCGACGCGAATGAGGAAGCGCTGGACTTCCAGAAGCAACTGTGGCGCTATCCGGTCCGCATCGAGCTCGCGATCGAGTACCTCGGTCTCTCGCCGGCGGAATACCTGACGCTCTATGTGAACCCCATCAGCGCGGCCGAGTTGCGCGACATGTACGGGTTCCCGGTCGACCTGATCAATGGCGTCGACTGGAAATCGATCGTCGTGCATGTACCGGAATTCCTGAAGCGCACAGGGGTTGAGTACTGCGAATTCCTCGAACTGTGGAAGGCAAAGTTCGTGGAGTTCGAACGGGAGGTTCCCGATCAGTTGAACGCTGACGGCAATCCGATCGGTTTGCCACAGGACACAGGCTTTCCAAATTGCGAACCGTGTTGCCCCGAAGACCTCATAATTCGGTTCACCAATCCCGCAGGATCGGATGACGGGCTACGTCGGCTGATGATCTTCATCCGGCTCTGGCGATCGCTCAGGTGCCTGCGTGGCGCCGGCTACAGTTTTGCGGATCTTCGCGACATCTGTCTGGTGCTCGGACTGTTCCAAGGCGGCAACGTCAACGCTGAGTTCATTCGTCAGCTCGCGTCGTTTCAGATTCTGCGAGACGACTGGCAGTTGCATCTTGGCACCGATCCGGCCGTTCCGAATGCCACAGGCGCAACACGCACGCGGCTGCTGGGTCTGTGGAGTGGCGGACCGGCTTCGTCGTTCGACTGGGCTGTAGCGCATCTTCTCAGACGCATCGAAGATCGGGCCGAGCGCGAGCACGCGCCCGGACGGCGTCCGGGCAGCCATCGTCGGCATCGGCCGCCGGAGTTCATGAAGATCCTGCACGAGAATCTGGAATCGCTCGCGTTGCTGAGTGGTTTCGATCCGGCCGCGGCGCGGTGGAATGCGCAGCCAGCCAGCACACTTCGCTTCGCGGAGATCTTGGCGAAGATCTACGGCTCGTCGTTCACCACCGGCGACCTGCTGTATCTCTTCTCGGTCGATCAACATCTCGACGGCGACGATCCATTCTTCCAGCAGGATGCGAACGAAGCTCTCGATCAGCCCTTCGATTTCCCTGAAGAGGGGCATCCCTTCGATCTGTGGACGCTGCGTGACAAGTTGCTGCAGGTCCGGGCGAAAGATGAGGACTGCGCCGCTCTGACGTGGACAGCGCTTACGGCGACGATGCGCACGGAGTTCGGCTACAACCCGGCGCCGGGAACGGACCCGCTGCAGCAGCTTGGCGAGCACTTCTTCCCGGAGACACTCGCGCGATCGGGCGTCGCCACGGCAGCGCAGGCGCGCCAGTACCGCACCGGACTTGCGGGCACAGTTGCGGGGATGTGGAATTTCCCGCATCCGGGACCGTTCCAGTATGACGCGGCCGCGCAAGCACTCGTCACGTCGTTGCCGCTTCGCGATGCAGACGTGTTCCAAAAGCTCAACGCGATCGAGCAATTGACGCTCAACGAGCGTGCCGCGGTCCAACAGCTGTACTTTGCCCCGCGTGCCGAGCTGGCGCGGTTCTCCTTCCTCTTCCCCAGTCTTGTCGAGGCCGAGAAGGCGCTTGTTGAAGAGGCCGACGAATGGAAGCGGTGGGAGTATTTCCGCCGCGCGTTCGCAACGTTTGCACTTCGCGCGCGAGTCGTCGCGGAACACTTGGCCGGTCACGTTGCCTATGCATCGGATAAGGGTGAGGTGGAGATCGATCTCGCGTCGCTGATTCTTCGTCGCCTGCTGGGTGACGAGAATCTCGCGTTGGGCCCCTGGGAGCAGGACAACGGCCAGCTGCCAGCGGGCTTCACTTGGACGCAGCCGACCGGCGGAGCGTTTGCGGCCCTGACCGCCCTCGCTGGCACCGGCCTGCTCGGAGAAGTTAAAGGTGCGAGCGGCAGCACGTGGCCCGAACTGACCGGTGCGATGAGCGTATTCAGCAATGCCGAAAGCGAGTGGAATGCTCCGGTCCCCACGATCGTTCCGGGACTGGATTTCACGCTTCCGAACACAGAGCACGAGTTTGCATTGATACGGAACGGACTTGCGCTTCGCGAGACCGACGGCCTGCCGCTCGCCGGCGCAGAGGGATTCACGGCGCACTGGTCGGGCGTGCTCATCGTCGAGAAGGCGGGCACTTACACGTTCTTTGCCGGCGCGCCGACGCCGGACTGCGAACCTCCCGACTTCGAGAAGTGCAATCACAACAAGTGGCGGGTCAACCTGCGGCGAGGGCAGAGGACATTCAGGCTTCTGAACTACCGCTGGGTGGATGAGCAGGCGCCGGATCGCATCTCCGGCCCGCTGCCTTTGAAGCGCGGCGCCTACTTCATCGACATCGATTTCGAGGAGACGCCGCCGGAGTTCGACGAGAAGAACGAGCTGGTGCGTGCGCGCACCGGCTTCACCGTGAAGTATCAGGGCCCGGACACAGAAGACCGCATTGCGGCGTTGCCCGTCGAGCGCCTGTATCGCGACGTCACGACCGGTCCGTTGATGAGCCAGCAGGCCGTAGCGCCGTCGGCGACAGAGTATCTTGCCCAACAGTACACGAGCAGCCTGCGTGACATTCGCCGAACCTATCAACGCGCGTTCAAGGCGCTTCTCTTCTGCCATCGACTGCGCTTGTCGGCAGGTCTGGTTGCGCGGGCCAGCGTTTCCGAGATCGAGTACATGCTCTCGTCGCCGGATTTGTTTGCTGGCTGCACTTACGTGGCTGGTGCGCCGTTCACTTCGCACCGAGCTTTGCTGGACTTCAATTTCCTGCCGATCGGCGATGTCTACGATGGCGATCCGGAACGCAATCCGCCGGCGCCGTTTGACGCGCGCGCTACGCCGTCCGTACGCCGCCGGCAGGCGTTGCTCGACTGGTTCGAGCGACTGTACGACTACGCCCAGATGAGGAAGGCGGTTCGCAAGCACACCGAGCGGCTCGCATGGCTCTGCTTCGTCGAAGCGTCGAACCAGCAGCCGAACGATCCGGTGCCTTTGCTCATGGATCTGGGAATCGATCTGGATGAAGCGCCGCTCGTCTTGGACTTCCATGACGGCGTCACAGTCGATTGGACGAAGCTCTGCGACGATCGCTGGGCCGTTCGCTGTTGGCATGCATCGTTGTGGGTGCGCAAGCTGCTGCAGTCCTTCGTGCCGCTCGATCTCGCGTTCGCGCAGCCCGACGTCTGGGCCTCGAGCACGGCAGCAGCGATGGCCGGCGGCAATGCGAACCTGACGAAGTTCTATCGCGACGGAATGATCGAGCGCGTCCCGAGGCGTTATGCCGATCTCGAGCGTCTCAACAATCTGTTGCGCGAGCGCGGGCGCGCGGCCTTGCTCGCTTGGCTCACCGGAATGGATCGCGTCCCCTTGCCCTTTGCGCCGGGCACGTTCGCGACGTCGGCCAAGGACATCGGCGCGCTGCTGCTCCTCGATGTCGAGGCCGGGATTTGCGAAAGGGCGAGCCGCATCGAGGAAGCAATCACCGCCGTTCAATCATTCGTCGAGCGCGCGCGACTCTCGCAAGAACCGAGCTTCACGATCACGCTGGAGTTTGCGGTGGCGTGGGACAAGATTTTCGCGACGTTCCGCATTTGGCAGGCGTGCCGCCGACGCGAGCTGTACAAGGAGAATTACGTCGAGTGGAGCGAGCACGAACATGCGATTCAGACGGAAGCGTTCCGCTTCCTCGAATCCGAGTTGAGGCGCGCTACGCTGACGGCGCCTGAGCCGGGCGGCATGGAGTACTGGCCGGCGCCGTATTGGCCCGCGCATCCGTCACTCGTTTCCCTGCAGCATCGTGAGCCGTCGCACCTGAAGCAGGTGGCGCAACCCGAGAATCTCGGCTTGATGGGCCGACCCGAGCGGCATGCGCGACCAAGCTGGCTCGCACCGTCGCAACTGCAGATCGCAGGCGGCGGTGGCGACGGGCAACCGAACCCCGATGGCAACCCGAACGATGGTCCGGTCATCGCGCTCGCTGCAGTGGCGACGGGCGCGGCGAACGGCAACGGCGATGACAATGGGGACGGCAACCCGAATGGAGCGTCGCCGCCGCAGCTTCCGCTCTGGCTGCAGGCCGCGGTCCGACTCGGCACTCGCTTCCTGCGTATTGCTGCGGCTGGAGAGCCGCCGGCTACTTCGTCGTTCATACCGGCGGTGACCTCGATTTCGACATGCTGCTGCGATTGCGGTCGCGTGCATCCGCCGGTGATGGACGAGTACTACTTCTGGCTCGTGAACTCGGAGTACTACGATCCGACCGATCTGAATGTGGCGGACAAGACGCTGTATCAAGATGCCGACTGGGGCGCCGCAGCTGGCGACATGACTTCGGATTGGCACCGCCCCAGTCAGCTTCCAAAGCTGCTCGCCTGGCCAAAGAAGCCGATGGTGAAGCTCGCGTGGGTCCGCGTGCACAACGGCGAGTTCCAGACGCCGCGGTACTCGGACGACGGCGCACACGTGAATCTTGCGGCAGGTGAACCGCAGCTTGAGTTCGATGGACGCGAGGAAGACTCGCTGCGATTCCGGGTCACGAATGCCGACGTGCTTCCGCTCGGATACATGGATCCGTCGCCCTGGGGGTTCCGGTACGACATCGCGCTGGACACGGCGGCCGTCCTGCCTGAGGTGAGCGCGACACCGCCAGCGCCGTGGGCGAACAGCACTGCGTACCCGGTCGGCTACAGAGCTATCGACACTGCGGACGGTTCGATCTGGTTGTGCCTCGCGAACAACACGTCTGCAAACGCACCAACAACGTTCGCGCAAGATCGTGCGAACCATCCAGCAAATTGGCAGCCTGCCGCTTTGTTCCTTGGCTCATTGCCTTCGTATCCATTCTTCGTCTTTTTCGCGCCTGGCGCGCCGCTGGAACCTTCGATCTATTCAACCGCGATGACTGTCGCAGGAACGCTGCGTGCTCATTGCCGCTACGAGGCGGCACTGAAGTGGTACGAGCTCTCCTTCGCACCGGGCGACAAGGATCTGCGCTGGGCGACCTGCCGCAAGCCACCGCGCGGCGGAGGCGACGTACCGGGTGTACCGGCCGGCGACGGTGACAACGTGCCGGGTGTACCGGTCGGCGACGGCGACAACGTGCCTGTCGTGCTGGCCGCAGTGCGGGGTGTCGTGCGAACGGACCAGGATCCGTGTTGCAACACCCTCGTGCGGACAGATCTCGCAGCCCGGCAACGCAGTGTCGTGCTGTCTTATCTCGAGACACTGATTCAGTACGCGCAGGCGGCGATGTGCAAGAACTCGCCCGAAGGTTACGCAGCCGCGAAGCTGCGCCTCGATACTCTGTTCAGATTCCTCGGCGAGCGGCCGCGCACGATTTTCGGCCAGGATGACGGCCAGGATCCGCAGACGGTGGACGCCTTCGTGCCCCGGTTCCCGCCGCTCAATCCCCGTCTCATGGAGATCTACGACAACGTCGTCGATCAACGCGATGCGCTCCACGAATGCCTGACCAAGGCGAGGCTCAAGGGTGGGGTCCTGCATGTGGACACGTCGTACTGGGGCGACGATCCCGTACGACGCGGCTGGAGGACCTCAGCCTCGAATTGTGTGGACGATGACGGCTGCTGCTGTCCACCCAGCCCGTACCGCTTCCAATTCCTGCTTCAACGCGCGCTGGAAACGGCCGGCGAGGTGCGGGCGTTCGGCGGGGAACTGCTTGTCGCGTTCGAGAAGGGGGATGCCGAATTCCTCGCGGCGATGCGCGCCCGGCATGAGCGGCAGCTACTGAACTTGACGGAAGAGATCCGTCGGATGGAGTTCCGCGAGGCGGACTGGCAGGTCCAAGCGCTGCAAAAGTCCAAACAGGCTGCCCAGGCACGCCGGCAGAACTACGCAGACCTGATTGCCAATGGGCTCATCCCGAAGGAGCAGGGCTACGAGAACCTTACGGGCGTCTCGATGAGCACGCGTGCTGCAGGCAATGTGGTCGAAGCAGTGGGACAGGTGATGAACCTGATTCCGGACATCACCATAGGCGCCGCCGGCATTGCCTCTTCGCCGGTGAACGTGAACCAGCTGCCGATCGGCACGAAGCTGGCCCACGCCTTCTCCGCTGCGGCCAGGATTCTCTACACGGTGGCAGACATCACTGGCACGCAGGCTGGCCTGTCACTGACCGAGGGTGGATGGGATCGCCGCGAAGCCGACTGGGTCTTCCAGGTCACGGTGCTGGATATCGAGATCCAGCAGATCGAACGGCAGATTCTGGCGGCAGAGCGCCGCCGCGATTCAGCGCTGCGCCAGTTGAACAATCTCGCGCAGCAGAAGCAGCAGGCGGCGGAGATTCAAGACTTCTTGCGCGACAAGTTTACAAATCACGCCCTCTACCTGTTCCTTCAGCAGGAGACAGCGGCCCTGCATCGTCAGATGTACGACATCGCATGGTGTTGGGCGCGCCAGGCGCAGCGGGCATTCCAGTTGGAACGCGAGCTAACAACGCAAACCTACCTGCCGCAGAACATCTGGGACGGGTTGCATGAAGGGCTGCTTGCTGGCGAGCGTCTGTCCACTGCGATGCGAGCCATGGAGAAAGCGTACTTCGATCAGAATCGGCGCGAACAGGAGTTGGTCACGCGACTGTCCCTGCGGCTCGATTTTCCGCTCGCGTTCCTGCAGTTGAAGGCGACCGGCGCCTGCGAGATCGAGATTCCGGAATGGCGGCTCGACCGAGAGTATCCGGGTCACTACCTGCGTCGGATAAAGGCAGTCAGTCTGACCATTCCTTGCGTCGCCGGGCCGTATACGGGCGTTCACTGCAAGCTGACCCTGTTGAGCAGCGCAACCCGTGTCGAACCTACGTTGCTCGACATCGAAGACTGCTGCCCGGGCGAGTGCACGTGTGGCTGCTGCGATCGCCAGCGATACGAGAGCATCAAGGTCGATCCGCGCATCGTGAAGCGCTATGGCGCGACAGAGGCAATTGCCACATCCACAGGTCAGAACGACGCCGGGTTGTTCGAGTTGAACTTTCGGGACGAGCGCAAGCTACCCTTCGAGTATGAGGGCGCTCATAGTCGCTGGCGGATCGAACTGCCGATCGAGACGAACGCATTCGACATCGACACCGTAAGTGATCTCATTTTCCAATTGAGTTACACAGCTCGCGAAGGCGGATCCCTGCTACGAAAGGCCGCCTGGGCGGCGGCCTCTTGTCTGCTCCCCGGTGGCGGGCTGCGCTTCTTTGATTGGAGACAGGACTTTGCCGATGCTTGGCAAAGGTTCAAGGCGCTAGCGCCGGCCTCGGAATCCGAGCGCGACGCGTGCGCACGCTCGCTAAGTTTGCGGATGTCTCGCGGCATGTTTCCGTACTTACCAGGGCATCGACCAGTCCGCATGCGACGCGTTGAGCTGTGGTTCGAGGCACAGGCATGCGAAGGCGTGCGGAATCACGAGATTGAGTTCGTGCCGGATCGCAATCGCGAATGGGACGAGGAGGACGGCGAGTGCTGCGACCGCTACTTCCTGACGTGCGTGGCGAGTGAAGACTGGCCTTGCCTGTTTCACGGCGTTATCGAATATCCGTTCCCGTACCTGTGCGACGAACGGCCGCTCATGATCGGTGACTTCCTGTTCCCGAGACAGATTGGATCGATCCACCGTGCATACCTAGTCTGTTCGTACGAAGCAGGTCCGTCCGAACGCTGCTTGCCGAAGCCCGCTCGTTGCGAAAGCGACTGCGCAAGCGTTTGCTAGTTGACGACTTCGAGGGTCCGGGCAAGCGCCACAACGACGTCCGAGCTTTCATGCTCGGTTCGACATAGGAGTCAGGCAATGCGGAAATCCGATGATGCAAAGACACGACCTTCTCCCCAAGGAGCTGCAAGCAAAGCCCGTCCGGCCGAGACGCTCCGCCGTCAAATGGGAGAAGCGACAAAGCTCGTGGAAATAAGGAGTGGTCTTTTCCTCAACGTGGACCAGATCGTCACCTTGCGAGTATTGCCGCAGGAGGATGGCGACACCTACGCGATCCTGCAGCTTTCGAATGGCGACAAGCTAAACCTCACTCGGGTCGAGTTCGCATTGATCAGCGGTACGGAACCTCGCTTACCCGTCCAGCTGCCGCAGGGTTATCGAGCGACGTAGTGCTTCAAGTCCCCATGTCGACCGGAGCCGCGTCTGCTCCGCTCGAATTGTGATTCTTGCAACGTCCCCTCATGCCCTTTGTGGGAGCGACGTTGAGATAGCAGAGTCGATCCGAGCCACCGTTCACTCTTCAGCTTGGTGCCCCTAGCACCTCTGGACGGCGCAACTTGCAAGTATGTGGCTCCCCAGCGCGCCAGCGCGGCGTTGTCGGTCGCATCGTGCGGACGTTGAGCGCCGTCGAGCCGGGGGCCTAGGCGGCCCAGACTGCATCGAGCGACTGCTTCGCGGCAACCACGTATGGCCACCGGACGAGTGTCACGTCGTCGGAGCGCTGCCTGAGCTCGTCACCCTGAAGCTGTCAGCTGCAACCGGGATGCCTCGCGAACCTGACGTTGCTTTCTGCGATCCGGCCAACCGCTGCCGCGGCGCCGCTGCCGGCGGCGTGCTGCTGCAACGCTGCAACAGCTGGGCTGCGCCGTCAAAGACAATGGCGCCTCTGGCACGGTGCACCGACGGACGGCGCGCCAGGGCGCGCCGCCCTTGCGCCACACGCGTCCACGTCAACCCGATGCGGACACACCATGAACATCGAATCGATCCACCTCAAGAGCTTCAAGGGTTTTCGTGACTACCGCCTGATGGACGTTCCGTGGTGCCTGATGGTCGTGGGCGCCAACGGCTTGGGCAAGAGCACGCTATTCGATGCATTCGGCTTTCTGCACGACTGCCTCAAAGGCAATGACCGGCAGGCGTTGACAGCCTCTACGGCCCCCGCCTAAGAGCGCGGGCTGAAACGACGCAGTCGAGCGAGCAACCCGGTCAGCGGCCCGCCAACCATCTTCGCTTTTCGTCGGCCGCCTCCAGCAGCTTCTTGTTGGCTTCAGGATAGGCAATCTCGTAGGCAGCCTTGTACGAATACCACTTGCTGCGGCGCAGCCGATCGGTCGGCTTCCACTGCTCCAGCTCTTGCATCAGGTAGTACTGGACACGCACTTCTTTCTCTTCGCCCTCGGGTCGATACGTCGAGACCGTGAGAACTGTCTCGATACGTGCGAACACGCCGGTTTCCTCGCGCACCTCGCGCACCGCAGTAAAGAGCGGATTTTCCTCGGCCTCGATGTGGCCCTTGGGCAGCACCCATTTGTTCGGGTCGGCCTTGGCCTCGACGAGCAGCCACTCGACGTCGCCTTTTGCGCTCCCGGCATCTCTTGCTTTCCTGTAGACGAGACCGCCGGCATGGGTCGGCTCATCGGCCTCTCGATCTCCTGCAGGGAAGGCAATCTTGCGGGCGTGGCCCTCGAGCGCGATAACGGCCCAGTACGCCTGGCTCGACGCCTTGTGCCGCTGCTCCATGTAGCGCCAGAACGCCAGTAGCAGGAAGACGAACCAATAGATAGCGAACGAGTGCCGCCGATCGGGGCCGACGGCAAACGGCAGCAGGAGGAGAACGACGACGAGGCTGCGAAAGAACTTCGAGTCGGCCTCGAACCTCTGCACGGGCGCCAGCACCTCCGGCTTTTCCAGAGCCAGGCGCAGCTTGGCCCATTGAAACGTGTTGACGGCGTCGGCTGCCTGCAATGGATTCAGGTAGTTCCTCTTGATCGCCCCTACTCGATCGACCGCTTGATCCTTCTCGCGCTTGAACACCAGCCAGAGCAGAAACCGCTGCCACTTGGGGCGCAGCGTACCCCACCGGGCGAGCTCTTTCAGCCGCTGCGTCTGGGTCGTCCGGCGAGCCATGTCGTAGAGTTCGTCGAACCACGATCCCATAAGAAAGATGTAGTGGCCGAGAAGATAGCTGCTGAAGAAAAAGACGAGCCAGGCCTCTGGCACGCCCATCGCGCTGAAGCTGCGGTCGAGGACCCGCGAACCGACGCCGTCCTTAATGGCATACGACAGCAAGGCGCCGGGCAGCAGGATCGAGAAGAAGTCCATCAGGCCGATGAAGAACTTCTGCGGCTCGAAATTCATGGCGCCTCCATGTCTCGGTGCCGCGACGATACGCCTTAACCCAGGGGGTAGTCGATAGCAGTCACAGCCTTTGGGGTGGACAGCGGGCGGAGACCTGCGCATCGCGCGGCGCAGAACCTGTCGCCAAGGCGCATCAGCAGGGTCATCTGCCGGTAAGCCCAAAATGGTCTGCCAACTTGGCGAACGTCGGAATTCTCCACCCGCAGCTGAGCCAATCGGCCGGCCGTCGCCGTGAGCACGGTGGAGTCGAGTTGTCATGCGTCAGCATCCTCGCGCGGAGGCGCCGGCACCACCATCGACCGCAGCTTGGCCTCCGGCGCCAGCACGCCGTGGAAGCAAATCAGGTACAGGCGCGGGCGGGAACCGTCGCAGCCAGGCGCTACATGAGCCGACTTACATTCTAGAATTGCGTTTAATTTGAGATGGCACGCCCTTCCAACTATTGGCAGAACTTTGTTACGCGACCGTCCGCTTTGAGGTCAGTACGCCGGGGCAGCGAATGTCGCTGATGGGTCGAGAGCGGCGTCGAGCGGCTGCTCTCTGGCATCCACTTAAATGGCCGGTGATGGCCGGTAGGCCCAGTTCGACGGCCCGGCTCGAAAGCGTGCTTCAGACTGGTTGCTGCCGGTCGCATGATCCGTGGCTGTCGTTGATGGGCCCTGAGCGGAAGGCGAACAACGGCCAAAGGGGAAGTTCGGGAAGGACTGTCCTACTGCGCTGAGAAGCGCTTGGGCAAGTAGGCACGAAGCGGGGCCTGCGTAAGACAATTCCTACGCGCCTTCAGCATGGACGCTTCCATACTGCGACGGCTACATCAACCAGGAGCACCCATGGCAAGGAATCCCAAGAAGGTAGCGATGTTTCCAGAAGCCGCTGGCGCAGTGAATCCGGCTTCGACTCCGTCCATCTTGCCGCGGCCGGACTTCCATTTCGAGGGCGAAGTCGGCCGCACGTTCCTCGACTCCGATCCCGCATCATTCCCGCAGCCCGTCAAGGCGCCAAGGGGTGCGCCGAACATCGTGCTGATCCTCATCGACGACTGCGGCTTCGGCCAGTACGGCACCTTCGGCGGCGGCATTCCCTCGCCCACCATGGACAGGCTCGCGGCCGAAGGCCTGCGCTACAACCGCTTCCACACCACCGCGCTGTGCAGCCCGACGCGAGCAGCCCTGATCACCGGGCGCAACCACCACTCAACTTCGTTCGCCGGCATCACTGAAGTCGCCACCGGCTACGACGGCTATTGCTGCATCCTGCCCAAGAGCTGCGGCACCATGGGCGAAGTGCTGCGCCAGAACGGCTACATGACGGCCTGGATCGGCAAGAACCACAACACGCCGACCTGGGAGACCAGTGCGGCCGGCCCCTTCGACCGCTGGGCCAACAGCCTGGGCTTCGACTACTTCTACGGCTTCAACGCCGGCGACATGAACCACTGGAATCCGATCCTGTATCAGAACCGGGACCTGGTGCCGGCATCGAAGGACCCGGACTACCACCTCACGACCGACCTGGCCGACAAGTCCATCGCCTGGCTGCGGCAGGCCAAGAGCATCGCGCCCGACCGTCCCTACTTCCTCTACCTCGCCACCGGTGCCACGCATGCGCCGCACCACACGCCCAAGGAATGGATCGCGAAGTTCAAGGGCCAATTCGACGGCGGCTGGGACAAATACCGCGAACAGGTCCATGCGCGCCAGCTCAAGCTGGGCGTGATCCCAAAGGGCACCAGGCTCACGACGCGCTCCAAGGGACTGCCGGCCTGGAGCTCGCTCAATGCCGACCAGAAGCGGCTCTACGCACGCATGATGGAAGTCTTCGCCGGCTATGCGGCGCACTGCGACCACGAGCTCGGCCGCGTGGTCGAGGCCTGCAAGCAGGTGCCCGACGCCGACAACACGGTCTTCATCTACATCGCGGGCGACAACGGCGCGAGCGCCGAAGGCGGTCTCGAGGGATCCCTCTGCGAGAACATGTTCTTCAACGGCTTCGCGGAGAAGTGGGAAGACAACCTCAAGGCCTTCGACGATCTCGGCGGCCCGAAGCATTTCAACCACTTCCCCGCGGCCTGGGCGCACGCGATGAACACGCCCTTCCAGTGGACCAAGCAGGTGGCCAGCCACTTCGGCGGCACGCGCAACCCGATGATCATCTCCTGGCCGGCGCGCATCAAGGACAAGGGCGGACTGCGCGACCAGTTCATCCACACCATCGACATCGTGCCGACGATCTACGAGCTCTGCGGCATCACCGCACCGACCGATCTCAACGGCGTGCGGCAGAAGCCCATCGAAGGCGTCAGCTTCGCCTCGACCTTCGGCGATGCCGCCGCGCCGAGCAGGCGCAAGACGCAGTACTTCGAGCTCGGCTGCAACCGCGGCCTCTACCATGACGGCTGGATGGCCTCCTCGCCTTCCTTCGTGCCCTGGGACCCGAACCGCGCCGAATGGGACCCGGACAAGGCGCCCTGGGAGCTCTACAACATCGAGGAGGACTTCTCGCAGGCGAACGACCTGGCGAAGAAGTTCCCGCAGAAGCTGCGCGAGTTGCAGGACCTGTGGTGGGTGGAAGCCGCGAAGTACAACGTGTTGCCACTCGACTGGCGTGCCAGCATCCGCATGAATTCCGAGCTGATGGGCCGTCCCAGCCTGGTCCGCGGCCGAAACCGCATGACCTACTACCCCGGCACCATCGGCCTGCCGGACGCGGCCTCGCCGCCGATGTGCAACAAGTCCTGGACCATCACCGCCGACATTGAGCTCCTCGACGACAAGACGGAGGGGATGATCGTCACGCACGGCGGCCTCGAAGGCGGTTACGGCCTCTACTTCCGCGACGGTGTGCCGACCTTTGTCTACAACTTCCTCGGCGCCGAGCGACCGACCTTCAAGGCCAAGGCACCTATACCCAAGGGGAAGATCAAGCTGGTCGTCGACTTCAAGTACGACGGCGGCGGCATGGGCAAGGGTGGCAAGGTCACGATGAGCGCCAACGGCAAGAAGCTCGCGGAAGGACGGCTCGAGCGCAGCATCCCCGTTCAGTTCTCGCTCGGCGAGGGCCTGGACATCGGTATGGACATCGGCTCGCCGATCGATTTCACGTACGACCTGCCCTTCGTCTTCACCGGACGGATCGGGAAGGTTGACGTGGAACTCGGGCCAATTGCGGTAAAGGCAGCTGCGAAGAAGGCGTAGTCAGCTCTGAAGGGCCGCTATGTGGAAGACCGCATCCTGTCACATCCCCGCCGGCACGGACGGCCCGAAATGTTCCAGGTGCTCAATGATGCGCGTCTTCAGCTTCCGGTCCTTCTTGGTCAATTTCCACCGGCCGCTTCCTTCGAGCAGTTGCCGAACTCGCAGCGAAAGGCAAGTGTCTGGCCGTTAGAGCATTCAACGCTGTATCGCTCGAAGCCAGGCCCTTTCTCTTCAAGAACGGCCCGCGGCACGGCGCTGCAGTTCATGCCCTTTGCAAGCTTCTCGGCGACGTACGTATCCCGGCCCGTCTTGAGGGCTGGCGATGGAGGTCCAATCTGCGTGGCGGCGACATGTGTGACCTTCACGTTCGGGTCCATGTTCTTATAGCCTTTACGGGCCATGCAATCGACCAAGGCCGATTGCTGCAACCTCGGCTCCGCGCGCTCGCCGCTCGGATATGCCTCGTCGTACACCGCAGTTGCGATACCCCCGACCAGGGCCGCGCCCACCACCGCTACAGGAAAGACGATGGCCGCGCCAATCACGATGACGTCCGAAGTGTCGCTGCCGTACCTCTTGGTGCGCTGCACTCGCAGATTCGACGCTACGGTCCGGCATGTTTCAACATCCCTGGCAAAGACATCGACCTGAACACCCTCCATATCGACCATCGGAGCATAGGCCGCGCCTGAACCTTGACCAGGCACAGTCGACGGTTGGGTTGCGCAGCCGCAGGCGAGCAAGACCGCGCAGATTGCACTCAATGTGTTTTTCACAGATTCAGAACGGTGGCGATTGTTGCTTGACAGCTGTCAGTGCGCAAGCGCGGATACCGAGCATGTATGTCAGGCCCGCGGATAGTACAGATGTCGAGGGGGTGCGGAGGTCCGGTCCTGGCCGACTGCCGTCCCGATGCGCTGTGGCGCCTGCGCAGAGCGATTGTTGATTGAACAAAAGAAGGCCCGAACGAAACGGGCCTTAAGGGGTTGGTCCTTGATGCCTACCCAGGGAGAAACCAAGCCCTCACGGTATTCCGATTGACGTCAATCACAAGTCGGCTGAAGGTTCACACTGTTGGCACTATTTCACGAATCCGGCCTATTTGGAGGCAAACCAAGTCGCGGGTGAGGTCGAAGGACTGCGTCTGGCCGATTCTCGTCGTAGAGGCTTGCCTCTGGACGGCGCTCATATGTGCGCGAGGTATTGACCAGCTACGCAGCCGGCAGCGTCTCGGGGTAGGGCGGCACATGACCGCCAAGTGCGAGATAGCTGCTCACCATCAGCATCAGTTCGAGATTCACCTGTTCCGGGTCCCGAGGAACCAGGTCGTAGTGACACAGGGTGCCAAGAATTGCGCCTGTCGAGTCCATCACAGGCACGCCGCAATACGTCAGCACGGTGTCCCTCGCGGGGTGAGCGGAAACGCGCTCATCGAGCAAGGAATTTGGAGTTTTGAACGGTTGCCCCGACTCCCTCACGTAGCAGCAATAGGTTGCCGTGTCGGCGACTTCCGTGGCGCGCGTGGTTTCCGGCGACTCCTTGTCGAAGTGCACGGCCGCATTCGCCTTTCCCTCGGAAAACCGCCAGATGCCGATGTATCGGTACTCCGTCAGGCTGAGCAGGTAGGCGAGCGCGTCGCGCAGTCCCCCGCTTCTATGGGTGACGACGAAGTTCGCGAACGCCGTCGACGTGGGGACAGGGGTATTCATGCGGTTGATTTTGCCAGCGAGCGACGGCCTCCGTTCTGGCTGTTTCCATTCCTCTGCAGTGGGCTTCAGCATCCGCCCGGACCCCGCCAGGTGCTTCCGGGCCGATGCCCTACTTGGGCCTCGTGTTCCTAAGGCCGTCCAGGCGGTTGATGAGCTGTTCCGGCAGACGCCTTGCCCGTGCGATGTCCACTGCGTCGCGACCTTTGAAGTCGGCAATGGAGGAATCCGCCCCAGCCTCAATCAATAGGTTGAGTGTCTTGAGCCTCTTGAGCCTCGCCGCATAGAAGATGGGCGTTTCACCATGCACGCGCAGGTCTAACTTGGGCTTTGCAGTGAGCAAGGTCTGGCACATTTTCTCGTCATCGCGCCACACGGCCGCCCAGAGTGAGTAGCTTGCGTTTGCTCCCAGCTTCACAAGGAAATCGACCAGCGGCAAGTTCTCGCCGCGTGCGACTGCGTACCAGAGCGGTGTCGCACGAAAATCACCCTCATCCCCTTCCATCGGCACCTCGTCCTCGAGGTCAGCGCCGGCGCCGAGGAGCGTAGCTACCGTCTTGAGTCCGTGCGCTTCTCCGAGTTGCGAGCTGCCGGGTTTCACGGCGCAGGCAAGGTGCAGCACCGTACGACCCTTGGGGTCGCTCGCGCTGACCAACTCTGGCGCCCTGGCCAAGGTCGATGCGACCTCGGGCTCGTCCCAGCGCTTTGCAGCGGCGAAAAGTGATGTCCTGGACGGCTGGCGCATTCAAGTCTCCAAGCTTGGTCTCTGTCAGCGTACGGCGTCATCGCCAGCGCGGTATTGCGCGGCCGTCGTGACGACATGGGACGCGAAGCTGGTTTGAGTGCGGTTCATCGCATCGGCAAGCGCTCGGTTGCGCGGTCGCGGGTCGGTCGTCAGCAGATTGGCCAGCGTCACACCGACTGAAAGTGGACGTTGATGCTTGCGTACAGCTTCGAGTCTGGAACCTGGCACGGAGCTCAATCGTCACTGGACCGAGGTGACCGATCCCCCGTCCGGTGCTCTGAGGATGACCCTATCCTGCTTCTCGCTCGCGAATTTCATCCAGATAGTTGTAGATCGTAAAGCGTGACATATGGAGCGCTGCTGCTGCCCGGCCCACTGCGCCCTTGACGATGAAGAGGCCCCGTCTGAGCATTTCTTCGACGGCGTGCACCTTCTCGTCCTTTGACATGAACTGCACGGGCTTGCCAAATTTATGCACGGCTGACTGAATGATTTCGCCCATCAACGCATCCATGTCGGGCGGATCGCTGTGCACCTCATTCGCCGTGGCAGAGGGCGGCCTGCCATGAATGGATTGCTCGAGCCAGGCATGGGCAAGCTTCAGCACCGTAAGGTCGGCGTTCATGCACAGCGCAGCAAAGGGGATGCCCTCCGCGTCCCTGTAGACAACGGTCGCAGATCGCAGGGGTGTTCCACTCGGGCTGAGAGTCGGATAGGCATCGACGACCGAATGACCGCTCTGCGCTGTATCAGTGGCCGCTGTCAATGCAGCGGAGAACGCCCGGTCGTCCTTCGGTCCGGTGAGGATGGGGCTGCCAACCTCGCGACCCGAAACGTGGCCATTTGCGATCGCGGTGACCGACGCGCTGGGATTGGTGAGGTCGTGGAGGACCAACTCGATGTTCGGGCCCAGCATTGAACCCATCATGTGCACCACAGGCTTGAGAACTTCCATGATTCGCCGACGCTCTTCCTTGAGGGCCGCAGGAACTGGTGCAGCTTCGGCGTTGCTGGATGTTTGTCGCTTGGTACGCCGGGGCTTCAGAGTAGCCGTTGGCGGGGGCGAAGTCTGTGCGTTGGTTGGGGAGCGGGGCATAGCGAGTGAAATCCCTAATCGACGTTTCAACAAAATGTAGAACAATTGAACTTGGTGTTGAATTTTGGCATAGGTCTTGCTCAACCCCAGCTCGGCCTTGGACGAGTCGCCCCACTGTAGGGCACTTACGCGCCAAGATTCAACATATTGTTGACATCATCAACATGGAGTTTCAAATATGAGCGATTCGGAAAACACGACAGCGCATGCTACTTCTCGGCGTCGCTGGCTGAAGACTGTGGGCAGCGCGTCGGTAGCGGGCGTCCTGGGCGGACAACTCGCCGCTTGCGGCGGCGGAGGTGGCGCTTCGGGAGGAATTCTGCCTATCGGCACAGCAACAGCGGCCGAACCCCCTGCGCCCACGCCGACGCTGCCGGCGAAGGCGCTCTTCCCTGGCGTGGCCGACCGCGTCTTCCTGAACGGAGCCGCTGATCACCCATGGAACACCTATGCCAAGGATGCCCTGGCGTCGTATGCGCAGTCGAAGACAACGCTTGCGGGCGGAAGCGCGACGGCCACGGCGAAATTCGCGGCCCTGATCAATGCCGATGCGGATGAGGTCACGTACGTTCCGAGTACATCGATGGGTGAGTACCTCGTCACGAAGGCCCTAGGTTTGCCCGAGTCTGGTGGGCGGGTAGTGACCGACGCGCTTCACTTCGTCGGGTCCTTCTACATGTACGAGCAGTATCGGCTTCGGGGAGTGGACGTCATCACTGTTCCAATGGACGCGGACTACCGCATCTCACTTTCCGCGCTGGATGCGGCGATCTCGCCTGGAACCAAGCTTGTTGCGATTTCGCATGTGTCGCTGTACAACGGATTCACTCATGACCTCAAGGCGGTTTGCGACCTGGCGCACTCGCGTGGGGCGCTCGTGTACGTCGACCTGATTCAGTCCGCTGGCAACATGCCTATTGACGTCAAGGCTGCAGGTGTGGACTTTGCCGCATGCGGTACGTACAAGTGGCTCATGGGCGATTTCGGCTTCGCGTTTCTGTACGTGCGCAAAAGCCTTCTGCCCCAACTTGGGCGCCCGTGGTATGGCTATCGCCAGACCCGCAACTTTGCGGCTCCGATTCTTCATGTGTATCCGCTTGATCCGCCGGGCAGCGTCCCATACGAAAGCGTTCAGATCAACTCAGTCGCTGGGTACTTCATGGGATCGTTCCCAGCAAGTGCGATCGAAGCGGCCTGCGCGGCCTCGATCGACTGGATTCAGAGCGTGGGCCCCGACAAGATTCAAGCCTATCGAAAGCCCATGACCGACGCTTTGCAGAACGGCTTGAGGGCCAGAGGCTTTCAAGTGGTGACGCCGACCGATTCCAACTCGGCCATCGTGACATTCGCCTATCTGAACGCATCCCAGTTGGCGCCGCGGCTTGCACCCGCGAAGATCGAGATTACTTTGCGCGCAAATCATGCACGCATCTCGCCATCTGTCTTCAACGACATGAGCGATATCGAAAAATTTCTTGTAGCGATCGGTGCCCCATGAGTTCCAAGCACTTTCGATCAAATCCACTGTCTTGCGGCTATGGCGCCGCCGGCCGCTTGCTACTCCCCATAGCGCTTGCTGGCCTCGCAATCTTTTTGGTTAGCGGTTGTGCGGCTCCGAAGCATTTGAACTCCGGAAAGGTGCTTCCCACAACACTGCCATTCTCCGAGGCAGTGCAGGTGGGCCCGATACTCTACCTGTCAGGCCAGATCGGCAACATTCCCGGGAGCCTCAAGCTGCCCTCTGGTGGCATACAGCCGGAGGCCAAACAAGTGATGGAGAACATCAAGACATCACTGGAGGCGCATGGATACACGTTGGCCGATGTAGTGAAGTGCACCGCGATGCTGGCCGATATGAATGAATGGAACGCCTTCAACGACGTCTACAAGACCTATTTCGCGGCGGGGAAGTTTCCGGCACGTAGTGCGTTTGGATCAAGCGGCCTGGCGTTTAACGCTCGCGTCGAAGTCGAGTGCATCGCGGCTCGCTGAGTTGGTGACGCATCGAGGCGACTCGAGCGCCTCACAGCTGGCGCAAGTCGCCCTGTTGCGGCATGTGGGTATGGCCTGCCGGGGGTCGGTTCGTTCAATGAGTCGGCTTGAGGTGCGCGTGGCAAATGACCGCTTTCTGCCGAAAAATTCGAGAATTCCAAAGTCGCAGATGGGCCCGGTGCCGTCTTTCGTTTGGGAATCCACAAGGTCCGCTGCAACGGAAAGCGGGCGTTCGCAAAGCACGCAACGCGCCGCATGGGCTTGGCAGTGAAATGCTCCCTATGGCCAGCGCTGAAGTTAGCGCCGTGAGTGCGATCAGCTTCTTGCCGCTTCGCCGTGGATCCATTCCAGAAACGCCTTGACGGAGGGTCGCTTGGCGTGCCGTGGTGGATACACGGCGAAGTGCGCCTTGACCTTGACGGCTTGATCGAGGCCGAACACAGGCTTCAGCTTGCGCTCGGCGATATGCTTGGCGGCGATCGTCGTGCTTTCAAGCGCGACGCCGAGGCCCTGAGTGGCGGCATCGAGCGACATCTGGGCCCGATCGAAGCGCACGGCGAACCAGTCCGGCGCCCGCTTGTCGCTGAACTGCCCAAACCAGTCCGACCACTGCACCACGCTGACATTGCTCTGAATCAGCTTCACGGTGGAAAGCTGATCGATGCGTTTCAGGCCGTGCTGCTTGATGAACGCAGGACTGGCGAGCGGCACGATGCGTTCCTCGAACAAGGGTTCCACCACCAGGTCGGGCCAGTTCGGTATGCCGTAGCGGATGTCGACGTCGGACTGTCCGAGGGCGAAATCGCTGGGCGTGTGCGCAGCTGACAAGTTGAGCGAGATGTCCGGGAAGGCCTGCGCGAAGCCGCGCAGCCGCGACATCAACCAGAGGCTCGCGATGCTGGGCGCCGAGTGCACATACAGGCTGTTGCTCACGCCTTGGCGCAAGTCGTCTGTCGCGGATGCGATGGCCAACAGCGCGCCGCCAACTTTCGACAGGTACATGTCCCCCGCAGCGCTCAGGCGCACGCCGTGCGCGCTGCGCTCGAACAACCTCACGCCGAGATGCGCTTCGAGACGCGAGACCTGATGGCTGATGGCCGAGGCAGTGAGATTGAGCTCAGACGCTGCAAGCGCAAAGCTTCGTCGACGCGCTACCGCCTCGAACGCCTGCAGGTTGGTCACGGCGGGCAATGTGGACATAGGGTCAACCCGGTCGTTGGATGAAAGAACGTCATCTTAGGCTGAAAACACTTCGCTTGTCGTCATGCTCGCACCGGACGACCATTGGCCCCAATGCAACGAGACCACTTCGCTGCAGGCGGTCACAGACAACAAATTTGCATGTCCGCGCCGCAGCCGCTTCACACCACTCTGGAGACAAATCGATGCTTCTCAAAGACAAAGTTATCGTCATCACCGGCGGCGCCGGCCTCAACGGTCTCGGATTCGCTACGGCGCGCCTGATGGCTGCCCACGGTGCACGGGTCGCCGTGCTCGACCTGGAGCGCGCCGACCCGGCGGCGGCGGCCGCGCAACTTGGCCCGGGCCATCTCGGCATCGTGGCCGATGTCACCGACAAGGCTTCATGCGATACCGCTGCCGCAGCGGTGCTCAAGGCATTCGGTCGCATCGATGCGCTGGTCAACAACGCGGGCATCACGCAGCCGGTGAAGACGCTCGACATCAGCGGTTCGGACTACGACCGCGTACTCGACGTGAGCCTGCGCGGCACCTTGTACATGTCGCAGGCCGTCCTGCCGGCCATGCAGGAGCAAGAGAGCGGGTCGATCGTCTGCATCTCGTCGGTTTCCGCGCAGCGCGGCGGCGGCATTCTGGGCGGTCCGCACTACTCCGCGGCGAAGGCCGGTGTGCTTGGCCTGGCACGCGCGATGGCACGGGAGTTCGGTCCAGTCGGTATCCGCATCAACAGCATCACGCCCGGCCTGATCGGCACCGACATCATCAAAGGCAAGCTCACCGAAGAGAAGAAGGCCGAGATTGCCGAGACCATCCCGCTCGCCCGCCTGGGCCGCGCCGAGGACATTGCTGGCGCCTGCGTATTCCTCTCCAGCGACCTGTCGCTGTATTGCACGGGCATCACGCTCGACGTCAACGGCGGCATGTTGATCCATTGAGTCATCAGCGACCGCTTTCACTTCTACAACCAGGAGACAGACATGACCGATCCCAAGCTCGCCCCTACCAAGTTCAACCGTCGGCAACTGCTGGCCGCAGGTGCAGCACTGCCCCTGTTCTCGATCCTCACGCGCCGTGCGGACGCGGCCGAGTTCGAACTCAAGTACGCCACCGGGCAAGACCCGACGCACCCCGTCAACGTGCGTGCCAAGGAAGCGCTCGACCGCATCCGCGAAGCCACCTCGGGTCGGGTCAACATCAAGCTGTTTCCGGCCAATCAGTTGGGCAGCGATACCGACCTGCTGACACAGGTGCGCAATGGTTCGGTCGAGTTCTTCAACCTCTCGTCGTTGATTCTGTCGACCTTCGTGCCAGTGTCGGGCATGACCAGCGTCGGCTTTGCCTTCAAGAACTATGACGACGTGTGGAAGGCGATGGATGGCGATCTGGGCAACCATATTCGGGCCGAGATCGCGAAGACGCCCATCTTCACCGTGTCGAAGATCTGGGACAACGGCTTCCGTCAAATCACCTCTTCCGGAAAAGAGATCAAGACCGCAGCCGACCTGAAGGGCTTCAAGGTGCGCGTGCCTGCTGCGCCGCCGCTGACCTCCCTCTTCAAGGCGCTGGAGGCCGCCCCGTCGCCCATCAACTTCAACGAGGTCTACACCGCATTGCAGACGAAGGTGGTGGAAGGCCAGGAGAACCCGCTCGCCATCATCGCAACGGCGCGGCTCTATGAGGTTCAAAAGAGTTGCAGCCTGACCGGCCACGTCTGGGACGGCTACTGGGTGCTGGGCAACAAGCGAGCATTCGACAAGCTGCCGGTGGACGTGCAACAGGTCATCAAGCGGGAGCTCGACAAGTCCGCGACCGATCAACGGGTCGACGTTGCCAAGCTCAACACCAGCCTGATGACCGACCTCAAGGCCAAGGGCATCACCTTCCTCGACGTGCAGCAGGAAGACTTCCGCAAGAAGCTGGCGAGCACGGGCTTCTACGGCGAGTGGAAGTCAAAGTACGGCGCGGCGCCGTGGGAACTCCTCGAAAAGGTCTCCGGCAAGCTCGGTTGACAGGTCGCTGCCTCGCTCCGGATGTCTCCGGGGCCCGGTGGATCATTCATTCATTCATTTTGATCGGTGAGCCGCGCCTTGCTGCGCAGGCCCTCGGCCACCGTTCGCCCGAAAGAAAGCCATGAACATTAGTAGTGATGAGCTTGAAGCGGCGAGCGCCGTGGCCAGGCGCGAGCCGATTGCCTGGCTGGAGACGCTGAACAAGGTGCTTGGCACGCTGATCGAAATTCCGGCCGCACTGTTGGTGCTGGCCGAGGTCGTCGTGCTGCTGGCAGGGGTGACGAGCCGCTACGTCTTTCACGAGCCGCTCGTGTGGTCTGACGAACTGGCATCGATCCTGTTCCTGTGGCTGGCGATGCTGGGGTCGATCGTTGCCTTCCAACGCGGCGAACACATGCGCATGACGGCGATCGTCGGCAAGCTCGAACCCCGAAAACGAGCCTTCCTGGATCTGGTCGCCATCGCTGCGGCTATTGCGTTCCTCGCATTCGTGGTTCATCCTGCCTACGAGTTCGCGCAAGACGAGGTCTTTGTCACGACGCCGGCGATGGGCATCGTGAACTCCTGGCGGGCTTCGGCGTTGCCGATCGGCCTCGGGCTGATGTTGCTGGTCGGCGTCATCCAGATGTTCCGAATCGCCCGACTGAAGGACGCGCTTCTGGCGTTGGGCCTCGTCGCCCTCGTCATTGGGGCGATGGCGCTGGTAGGCCCGCTGTTCGCGAAGCTCGGCAACTGGAACCTGTTGCTCTTTTTCGTGGTTGGCGTTGGTGCACTGGTGCTGCTTGGGGTGCCGATCGCGTTCTCGTTCGGGCTGGCGACCTTCGGCTACATCGCGCTGACCACCACGACGCCGACTGTCGTTGTCGTCGGCCGCATGGACGAGGGCATGAGCCACCTGATCCTGCTTGCCGTTCCGCTGTTCGTGCTGCTGGGCCTGCTCATCGAAATGACGGGCATTGCCCGCGCCATGGTCAACTTCCTGGCCAACCTGCTGGGGCATGTGCGCGGTGGGCTGTCCTATGTGCTGATCGGCGCGATGTACCTGGTCTCGGGCATCTCGGGCTCCAAGGCGGCCGACATGGCAGCCGTGGCACCAGCTTTGTTCCCGGAGATGCGCAAGCGGGGCGCGAAGCCTGGAGACCTGGTGGCCCTGCTTTCGGCAACGGGCGCGCAGACTGAGACGATCCCGCCGTCGCTGGTGTTGATCACGATCGGCTCCGCGACGGGCGTCTCGATTGCAGCCCTGTTCACTGGGGGCCTGCTGCCGGGTGTCGTGGTGGGGGCGACGTTGGCCGCACTCGTGTGGTGGCGCTATCGGGGCGAGAACCTCAAGGGCGTGCGCAAGGCTTCCGGTCGTGAGATCGCCAAATCTTTCATGATTGCGATCCCGGCACTTGCTCTTCCGGTCGTCATCCGCGCAGCGGTGGTCGAGGGCGTCGCCACGGCGACCGAGGTGTCCACAATCGGCATTGTCTACGCGGTGATTGCCGGGCTTCTCGTGTACCGTCAGTTCGACTGGAAGCGGGTCTATCCGATGCTGGTGAGTACAGCGTCGCTCTCCGGCTCGATCTTGTTCATCATCGGTGCCGCCACTGGCATGGCCTGGGCGCTGACGCAATCGGGATTCTCGACCGCTCTCGCCGACGCGATGAAAGCCTTGCCGGGCGGCGGGATCACCTTCATGGCGGTGTCGGTGGTGGCTTTCATCATCCTCGGCTCGGTGCTCGAAGGCATCCCCGCCATCGTGCTGCTTGGACCGCTGCTGTTCCCCATCGCCCGCCAAGTCGGCATCCACGAAGTGCACTACGCGATGGTCGTGACCCTTGCGATGGGCATCGGTCTCTTTGCGCCGCCATTCGGCGTCGGCTACTACGCGGCGTGCGCCATCAGCCGGATTCATCCGAACGAGGGCATGAAGCCTATCGTGGGCTACATGGTCGCCTTGTTCCTCGGAACGGTTCTTGTCGCGGCGATCCCATGGATCTCCATCGGCTTCCTCTGACCCCTTCACCTCCCCGCTCACCCTCCCAACTCACCTCTAGCAAGGAGATTTTCATGTCTGATTTATCGTCGCTTCAACAAAGCGCCTACCGCATTCGCCGATACGCACTGCAGATGGGCGAAGTTCAGGGACAGGGCTACATCGGCCAGGCGCTCGGCTGGGCCGACGTCCTGGCGGTCGCCTACAAGCACGCCATGACCTACAAGCCCGAGGACCCAGAGTGGGAAGGCCGTGACCGCTTCCTGCTCTCGCACGGCCACTACGCGATCGCTGCCTATGCCGCACTCATCGAAGCCGGGATCATCTCCGAAGAGGAACTCGAAACCTACGGCAGCGACGACAGCCGCCTGCCGATGTCGGGGATGGTCACCTATACGCCCGGCATGGAAATGTCCGGCGGTTCGCTCGGCCAGGGTCTTCCAATCGCGGTCGGCATGGCGCTCGGTCTGCGCCTGAAGAACAACCCAGCGTTCGTCTACAACTCGATGTCCGACGGCGAGCTGGACGAAGGCTCGACCTGGGAGGCTGCGATGGGCGCGGCCCACCATCGCCTCACGAACCTGATCTGCCTGATCGACATCAACAACCAGCAGGCCGATGGCCCGTCCGGAAAGATCATGGGCTTCGAGCCGCTCGCCGACAAATGGGCAGCGTTCGGCTGGCACGTGCAGCGCGTCGATGGCAACGACCTGGCCGCCGTCATGGGTGCCTTCGATGCGGCCCGTGCGCTCAAGGATGAAAAGCCACGCGTCATCCTCTTCGATACCTTGATGGGCAAGGGCGTGCCCTTCCTCGAGAGCCGCGACAAGAACCACTTCATCCGCGTAGACCCGCCTGAATGGCAAGAAGCCATCGCCCATACCGACCGCACACAAACCGAAGGAGCCGCATCATGAATGCCACCATTGAAAAGAAGCCGCGTCTGAAGACCTCGGCGATGATTGCTTCCATCGCCGGCGAGGGCCAGCGTGTCAAGGCGGCGCCCTTCGGCAAAGCCATGATCGAGCTGGGCCGCAATCGCCCGGAGGTCGTCGGCATGACGGCCGACCTCGCCAAATACACCGACCTGCACCTGTTCGCGAACGAGTATCCCGAACGCTTCTTCCAGATGGGCATGGCCGAGCAGTTGCTGATGGCGGCCGCCGGCGGCATGGCCAAGGAGGGGTTCATTCCCTTCGCGACGACCTATGCCGTCTTCGGAACGCGTCGGGCCTTCGACTTCGTGCACCAGGTGATTGCCGAGGAAAACCTCAACGTCAAGATGTGCTGCGCGCTGCCGGGCCTGACCACCGGCTACGGACCGAGCCACCAGGCGACCGAGGACCTGGCGTTGATGCGCGGCATTCCCGGCCTGACGATCATCGATCCGTGCGACGCGCTCGATGTCGAACAGGCCGTGCCCCAGATGGCCAATCACCAGGGCCCCGTCTACATGCGGCTGCCGCGCGGCAACGTGCCGATGGTGCTGGACGAGTACGACTACAAGTTCGAACTCGGCAAGGCCAAGCTGATTCGCGACGGCAAGAGCGTGCTGGTGATCGCCAGCGGTTTCATGACGATGCGCTCGCTGGAGGTCGCACAACAACTGCAGGCCGACGGCATCGATGTCGCGGTCCTGCACGTTCCGACCATCAAGCCGCTCGACGAGGCGACGATCCTGGCCGAGGTCCGGCGGATGGGAAGGCTCGTCGTTGTGGCGGAGAACCACTCGGTGATCGGCGGCCTGGGCGAGGCGGTAGCGACGCTCCTCATGCGCTCGGGCGTCACGACGACGTTCCGCCAGATCGGATTGCCGGATGCGTTCCTGGACGCGGGCGCGCTGCCGACCCTGCACGACCGCTACGGCATCTCCACCCAGATGATGGGCCAGCAGATCAAGCGCTGGGTCTAAGGCCTGAACACGCGCCGCCGCAGCTTCAAGCATCTTCTGGATCCAGACATCATGAGTATCAAGACAAAAGTGGGATTCATCGGTCTCGGCGCCATGGGCCGCGGCGCGGTCAGCAATCTGCTGGCAAAGGGCTTTGACGTGGTGGGCTGCGATGTGCGCTCCGACGCGCTCGACTGGCTGCGAGCGCAAGGGGGAACGCCTACATGCTCACTTGCAGAGCTGGCGGCCCAGGTTCAGATCGTCGTGTGCTTCGTCGTCAACTCGCAGCAGACAGAGGCCGTGCTGTTTGGCGACGACGGACTGGTCGGGGAGCTTGCAGCGGGTGCCGTCTTCATCGCTTGCAGCACCATGGATCCGTCCTACGTTCGCGCACTCGAAGGGCGACTGGCGAGTCACGAAATCTCGCTGATCGATGCGCCTGTCACGGGTGGCGCGGTCGGTGCCGAGCGCGGGACGTTGACCATCATGGGTTCGGGGACGCGTGAGGCCTTCGATCTGGCGCTTCCGGTGCTCCGGACTTTTGGCTCACGCGTGCACTACCTTGGCCCGGCGGGCTCCGGTGCGCAGATGAAGGTTCTCAACCAACTGCTGTGTGGCGTGCATCTGGCTGCTGCGGGCGAAGCGCTGGCGCTTGCGAAGCACCAGGGTCTGCCGCTCGATCTGACGCTGGAGATCCTCAGCAGCGGGGCGGCCAGCTCCTGGATGCTCGCCGACCGAGGGCCGCGGATGGTCGCTGGCCAGTTCGACGACATCTCCTCGGCGGTCGACATCTTTGTGAAAGACATGTCGTTGGTGCTGGACGCGACACGCGAGTCGCGTTTTCCCGCGGCACTCGCGCACGCAGCCTACCTCGCTTTCCTTGGTACCACGGCACGAGGACTGGGTGCAAAGGACGACTCAGCCGTCACGACACACTACGAGCTAGCCGCGGGGATGCCATAGAAAACGTTGCGCACGAGCTTGCGGATTCGGATACCGTCGGTCCGTCAAGGATCTGCCGGCCACTTGGCACGCTCAGTGCTTTGAAGAACCTTTGCGCGTCGAAATCCGTCACGACGGACAGGCGACGCTGATTCCATGTTGCAAACACTGGCCATCACGGGCCCCATCTACCTCGTCATTGCGCTCGGCTTTCTGGCCGGGCGCGCCGGCACCTTCAGCAAGCTAGACATGCGCGTGCTCGGCACTTACGTTGTCAAGTTTGCACTCCCCGCGCTGGTGTTCACGGCGCTGTCCCAGCGCCGGGTCGACGAGGTCATGAATGGCCGCTACGTGCTCGGCTATGCCGTCGGGTCGCTCGTCGTGATGATGGCCGCCTTTGGCTGGGCCTGGCGCTGGCAGGGCAAGAGCTTTACGCTGAGTGCGCTGTGCGGGCTCGGCTGCTCAAGTTCGAACAGCGGCTTCATCGGCTACCCTATCGCCATACTGGCGGCCGGGCCGTCGTCGGCTGCGGTCGGCCTCGCGATGTGCATGCTGGTCGAGAACTTGCTGATGATTCCGCTCACACTGGTGATGGCGGACAGCGGCCATGCGGGCGCGGGCAAGTGGTATCGCATCCTCATGCAGTCGCTCACCCAGCTGTCGCGAAATCCGGTCATCCTGGCGATCGTGGGCGGCCTTGCCGTCTCATTGATCGGAATTCCGATCACCGGCGTGCTGGCGCGCACCATCAACATGCTGGCGATGTCCTCGGCAGCAGTGTCCCTTTTCGTCATCGGGGGCACATTGACCGGATTGAAAACCAAGGGTATGCGGCGGGACGTGACCACCATCGCCCTGGGCAAGCTCTTGTTGCATCCCCTGGCGGTGGGACTGATGATGTGGCTGGTGCCGCCGAACGACCCGACATTGCGGGCCGCAGCCGTGGTGTTCGCTGCCACGCCGATGCTCAGCATCTATCCCATCCTGGCCCAGAAGTATGGCTTCGAGGAAATGTGTGCGGCAGCGCTGTTGCTGGCAACCGTTTTGTCGTTTTTGACAATCAGCATCGCCTTGTGGGTGCTGGGTCCGGTTCTTGGATGGGCAGCGTAGTACAACGGAATTTCGAGGCCTCAGATCTATCGCATGGAGTCTGCGCGGCAGATGGACTCGGCACTGCGCATGAAGAGCACGGCCAGATCGTCAGCGAGCGCAAGTCTATGTCGGCTTGCAGGGCTTGACTTGCCCTTCGCTTCGCGCAGCCCAAGGACCGGTCATGGCCGCGAGCACCAATTCGCGGCCGTGCCCGACAGCTGACCTTCGGCGTGACGCCCGATTGGCCAAGGACTGTTATCGGCGAGTTTGGCGAACAGGCAGTCCCGGCCAGGAGCCGACCTTCGCGACAGTCGGCTGCAGGCGAAGAGGCCGGCGGTCACAGCGCCCCGCAGCCTCTCAACGTACGACCTCGTCGGCGCGCAACAAGAGACTTTTGGGCACCGCGACACCGACCGCAAGGGCAGTCTTCAGGTTAATCAGCAGTTCGAACTTTAGCGGCTGCTGGACTGGGAGGTCGGCGGGCTTGGCGCCCTTGAAGATCCGGTCGACGTAGCCGGCGGCGCGGCGCGCCAGCGCGGCGTAGTCCGCCCCGTACGTCAGCACGGCGCCACCGACATGGTGGTAGCGCTCCACGCCGATGGTCGGCAGGCGTGCCTGCGTCGCTGCGGTCACCAGCTCGGCGCTCGAGTAGACATGCCAGGGCGCTGGGAGGATGAACAACGCGTCGGTGCGCGTGCGCCCTAGTGGCGGGATGACAGCCGCGATGTCCTCGACACGGTTCAGCTCGACCCGCCGGATGCGGATGCCGAGCCGAGGCGCCAGCGCCTCGATCTGCGTCAGCTCGTTGCGGTTGGCCACCCAGTCGGGCATCCACAGCACCGCGACCTCGCGGGCCTGCGGCAGCAACTCGCGCAGCAACTCGACCCGCTTGCCGTGCAGCTGGTCGTCGACGGCCGACATGCCGGTGAGGTTGCCCCCGGGGCGCGCCAACGACGGGACCAGGCCGCTCATGACCGGATCGCTCACCCCTGCGAACACGATCGGGATCGCGCTCGTCGCACGCTTCGCGGCCATCGCCGCGCCGGTGGTAAGACAGAAGAAGAGGTCGACGCCGTCCGCCACCAGTGCGGCGGCGTGCGCGTCGAAACCCTCCGGCTTGCCCCCGGTGTCCCGCCAGTCCATCACATAGTCGCGGCCCTCCTCGTAGCCCTGCTCGCGCATGCCGGCGAAAAAGGCATCGAAGACCGGCACGGCGCCGGGGCTTGGCCGCGGAAAAAACGAGATGTAGCCGATGCGCCGCGGGCGGTCGGCTGGCCAGACGCCAAGCGCGATGCCGGCTGCCGCACCGAGGACGATGAGCCGGCGTGCAAAGCCGTCCGGACGCGGATTCATGCGCCGAGATTACCTCCGAACCGCCCTCACCGCAAAGCGGGTGCGGGGCGACGGAGCGCTCAGCTGGTCGGGGTAGTCTTCGCAGATCCAGCCGCGGCCTTAGCACAAGGGGCAGCTCGAACGCTAGGCCGTCGTCTCGGAGATGGGTGCTGGCTATGGTGTCGGCTTGCGGGCTGCCGGCAGTTAGCCCATTCGCCGGGCCCTTCCGGCAGGTTGCGCATCTCAAGCGAGCTGACTGTCAGGCTCCGCGCCAGAGAAGCGCTGCTGCGCCTTGTCGTGTGACAGGCGCGTTATGGAATGGGAGCATAGGGCGCATGAAGGTCAAGGAATGCCCGCTACCTTTTCGACTCCGCAAAGCGGACGCAGGCCAACGTCGCCAATGACGCGGCCCTGAGCTGCTAACTAATGCTTCGCGACGAGATCGAGTTGAACGGCCGCTTCGACATCCAGCGAACTGGCGTTCGGGGCCCAACTCAGTCCTTCAATCCAACGCTCCGGGCGTCTGCACTACTGGCGCGAGCGGTCGCCCAGCGCGGCATGTTCGATCTGACAACGCCCCAGTGTGACCGCGCAATGCGAGGCGGCTTTGCTACCTTTCGGAGGGGCGCGGGTACAACTCAAGGATTCGCGTCGTGACGAAATGATTCACCAGACTCGACGAACCTGAGCACTTCGTCCGCGAACTCCTCCGGGTACTGGAAGAGAAATCCGTGTCCGGAATCCGGATAGACGACCAGTTTCGCGTTCGGCAACTGTTGAGACATGGCATAGGAAGCGTAGGTAGGGACCATGACGTCGTGACGCCCGTTGGCAATCAACACCGGATGCCGTACCTTACTCAACCGAGGAAGTAGCGAGGTGCTCTCAGATCCAACCGCCCTGGCGGCCTTCAGCTGGGCCTGCCAGGCCGCCGGCTCCACGTGCTTCACGAAAGCATCCTTGCGTGCGCTCAGGCGAGACAGATAGGCCTGCCCGGCAGAGCGGCTCGTCGGCGTCGGCTCGAAGAACAAAAACAGGAAGTCCTGGTCGTCGTTCACGGGTTTGGTCGCGATCTGCCATATGGAGGCGTCGGCAGTCTGGCTTGTCGCTGGAGCGTCTGCAACATGGCCCGGCCCCGACCCCGCAATCACCAGGCGGCGCACGAGGCCTGGATGGTCGAGTACCAGCTGCAAGGCCACGGTGCCGCCCATCGAGAACCCGAGCACATCGATCTGCGAATGGTCCAAGGCGGCTGCCACGCGCGCCGCCATGGCGGCGAAATCCTGAAGCGAATCCGCAGGTACGCCGGACGAGCGCCCGAATCCGGGCTGGTCGAACATGATCACCGTTCGTTTCGTCGCGATTCGATCGATCAGCGTCGGGTCCCAGTGGTCCATGGTGCCGCGAAAGCGATTGAGCAGCAGCAGAGGCGCACCAGTTCTGGCCCCAATGACGCGGTACGCAATCTCCTGCCCATCGACATTCATGCGCAGCGTGGGCGCGGTGGTGGTGGGCGAGTTGGGCCCGGCCGCGCAGACAGGCGGCACCATAGGCAAGAGGCCGAGCATTGCGGCCACGGAGAGCTTGGAGGCCTTCATGATTGGTTCCGGACACGCGCAGATCAGCCTTTGATGAATGCGAGCAGGTCGGCGTTGATCACGTCGGCGTGGGTCGCGCACATGCCGTGCGGCAGGCCGGGATAGACCTTGAGCTTGGCGCCTTTCACCAATTCGGCCGACACCAGCCCCGAAGCGCCGATCGGCACGATCTGGTCGTCGTCCCCGTGCATGACGAAGGTTGGCACGTCGACTTTCTTCAGGTCTTCGGTGAAGTCAGTTTCAGAGAATGCCTTGATGCAGTCGTAGTGCGCCTTGATGCCGCCCATCATCCCTTGCAACCACCAATGCTGGCGGATGCCTTCGGAGATCTTCGCGCCCGCGCGGTTGTAGCCGTAGAAGGGCAGCGTGATGTCGCGGTAGAACTCGGCCCGGTTGCCGGCGACACCGGCGCGGATACCGTCGAACACATCGATCGGCAGGCCGCCGGGGTTGGCCGCTGTCTTGAGCATCAGCGGCGGCACCGCACCGATCAGCACGGCCTTGGCGACGCGCTTCGTGCCGTGGCGCCCTAGATAGCGCGCCACTTCGCCGCCGCCCGTGGAGTGCCCGACGTGGATCGCATCCTTCAAATCTAGTGCGGCGGTGAGCGCGGCGAGGTCGTCGGCGTAGGTGTCCATCTCGTTACCGGTCCACGTTTGCGTCGATCGGCCGTGCCCGCGCCGGTCGTGGGCGATCACACGGTATCCCTGCGCCAGGAAGAACAGCATCTGGTTGTCCCAGTCGTCGGCCGACAGCGGCCAGCCGTGGGAGAAGACGATCGGCTGGCCCTTGCCCCAGTCCTTGTAGAAGATCTCTGTGCCGTCCTTGGTCGTGATCGTGCTCATGATGTTCCTTCCAGTGATGTGTCGCCGCGCGAAAGACTCTTGGACGCCGCGCGCGGATTCGGCGGTTTGGCTTTCAAGCCACGCGCGGTCAGCGCATGGCGTCGGGGATCCTGAAGCGGACCAAGTTCCACCGGGTTACCCGCTCTTCCCATTCGTCGCCCTCGGCAGCGGTCAGCGGCAAGGCAAGGTTCGTGACCACCATCCAGTCGCCCTGCACGGCGGTGGTGGCGGGAAACAGCAGGCCTCGCGGCGCACCGTCACTGCCGATGCCTTCGAACTCGCCGGCACGAACGAGCGTCCGGCCTTTTTCATCCAGTCCGAGGACGACGTCGGCCTGGTTGGACGCGATCCACAGAAGTCCCTTATGGAACAGGAGGCCGTCGGCGCCGAACACGCTCTCCGCGACGATCTCGACAGCGCCGGTGGAAGGCTTCATGCGCAGCAGCCGGCCGTCCCCGGCGTTGTTGACGTAGAGAGCGCTCTCATCGGTATTGAAGGCCAGCCCGTTGGCGCCGAAGGGCAAGGCACCAGCAGTGGCCAGCAGCGGGTCTCGCGACAGCACCTGCAGCGCGCACGGTGCGCAACTCGTCGCCCGCTCGATGCGGTAGACCGCACCCTGGAACGAGTCGGAAATGTAGAGGTTGCGCGCCTTGTCGAAGACCATGCCGTTGGGTGCCGCGAAGCCGCTCGACCCGAAGGTGATGACGTCCTTGCTCCCGTCGGGGTTCGAGATCGATCTGGGCGATGGCGCAGACGGCGTCAGTGCCTTGAACTCGACCAGGTCCTCGACCGGAGTCGAGGCGGTGAACCCGGCGTCGATACGCTGCAGCTTCGACGCACCGAAGTTCAGGATGTAGAGCTTGCCGTCGGCAAACTCGATGCCGGTCAGGGGGGTGGCTCCGAAGCTCTTTTGTGCCAGCAGTCGACCCTCCTGCGAGTAGCGAAGAAGTTGGTTGTTGCGCGCCGCCTCGGGCATGCGCGCATCGAAGGTCGCGACGTAGATCTCGCGGTTCGTCGGGTTGGAGGTCAGGCCTTCCGGATGGCGGACGTTGTCGGGAAGGCTGATGAAGGGCTCCACACGAACGCGGATCGGACCTTGGTCAGCCGCCTGCGCTACGGCGGCCAAGCCGAGCAGCACGCACGCAGACGCAAGCATGCACCTGAACGCGATCATGGCCGTGCACCTTGGCCCGCCGGCATTGAGGCTTGCGAACGCAGCCCGATGAGGCGGCGAACCTGCAGGATGGCCCCGGCGACAAAAAGGACGAAGCAGATCCCGACGGTCTTCTGCAGGGCCGGATCCTCGGGGCCCGAGAACAGGGGGGCCCCGAGCGGCAGGCGGGTGAAGGTCTCGGTCAGTCCCGGAATCATGTGGAAGAACAAGGTCGCGCTATAGCCGATGGTCGCCACGTAGGGCGAGGCGTCGCCGAAGACGCGCCGCCTTGTCGCCAGCCCGGCCAGCCCCAGCACAAAGAGCGTGACCACGCCCAGCGCATGCGGCTGGCCGAAACCGCCGTGCTGGAAGATGCCGAAGCCCGTGAGGCAGGTCAGCACCGTGGACCAGACGTAGACGCGCCCGAGCCCAGTGGCGGGCGAAATCTCCAAATGGCGTACCAGCGCGAGTACGCCCGACGCCAGCGCCATAAGGCTGATGGCCGTGTGGATCGTGCCCAGGGGTGTCAGTCCAAGCATGGTGTTCTCCTTTGAGTTCAGTCTTCCAAAAAAGCTAGCAGGTCGGCATTGACCCGGTCTGCCTGCGTCGAGCAAATGCCGTGCGAGCCGCCCGCGTACACCTTGAGCGTCGAGTTCCGCACACGCTTCGATGCTGCCGAGGCGGAGGCAACGAAGGGCACGATCTGATCGTCGTCGCCGTGGATGAACAGCGTCGGCACGTTGAACTTCCTGAGGTCCTCGTTGAAGTCTGTCTCTGAGAAGGCCTCGATGCAGTCGTATTCGGGCCGGATGCCGCCCCGCATACCGAGGAGGCAAAACGAATCGATCACTCCTTGCGAGCGCGTCGCGCCGGGCCGGTTGTAGCCATGGAACACCATGGCGAGATCCAAGAAGAATTGCGGTCGGTCGGTCGCGATGCCGGCCCGGATGCCGTCGAACACGTCGATCGGCAGCCCTTCCGGATTCGCGGCCATCCTCAGCATGAGCGGAGGCACTGCACCAATGAGCACGATCCGCCCGATCCGCCGGGTGCCGTGACGGCCGACGTAGCGGGCCACTTCGCCTCCTCCGGTCGAGTGACCCACCAGGGATGCGGACTTCAGGTCCAGTGCCTCGATCAGGGTCGCGAGGTCGTCCGCAAAGGTGTCCATGTCGTTGCCGGCCGCCGGTTGATCCGAGCGCCCGTGCCCGCGGCGGTCGTGCGCGATCACGCGGTAGCCGTTGTGCAGCAGAAACAGCATCTGCGCGTCCCAGGCATCCGCGTCGAGCGGCCAGCCGTGGGAGAAAACGACGGGCCGACCCGTGCCCCAGTCCTTGTAGAAGATCCTCGTTCCGTCCCGGGAAGTGACGTAGCTCATGGTGTGCTCCTGATCCAACGGGCGATGGCGCAAAGGTACCGGAGCACCTTCTGGGTGTCCCGGATGCGCGCTGGCGAAACCTGAAAACACCTGAAACCTTGGCATGCACCCCGGGCACCCGCGCCCTTAAACTGCGCCCACCCGGCTAAGCCCTCTACCCAGGATGAAACTCGCCGCTCTCCCGAGCCCCTCGTTCGTATTCGGCCGCTGCCAGGTGTCTGTCCAGCGGCGCGAGCTGCTGCGCGAAGGCCGCCCCGTCAGCCTGGGCGGCCGGGCTTTCGACATCCTGGTCGCCCTTGTCGAGGGACGAGGCGGCGTGGTCACCAAGGACGACCTCATCCTGCGGGCCTGGCCCGGCCGAATCGTCGAGGAGAACACGCTCGAGGCGCAGATCTCGGCGCTGCGCCGCGCGCTGGGTGAGGACCGGACGGTGATCCGAACCGTCGCCGGCCGCGGCTACCAGTTCGTCGCCGAGATCGCGGACGGGCTCGGCGCGCCGGAGGCCGAGCGCGTGCAGGCCGCGTCGCCCGTCGCCTCGGCGGTGCGTGCGCTACCGATGAGCGTGACGCCTCTGATCGGGCGCGAGGCCGCGCTGCGGGAGATCGTCGACCTGGCCGCGAGCAGCCGGCTGATCACCCTTGTGGGAGCCGGCGGGGTCGGCAAGACGCGGCTGGCCATTGAGGCCGCCCGCAGCCTGGCAGCCGGCTTTCCCGATGGCGTGTCGATCGCCGAGTTGGGGCCCGTGGGGGCTGCTGAGTTTCTACCCGCCACGGTGGCCGAGGCCCTCGGCTTTCCGCAGGGCGCAGGCACTCCGTCGCTGGATCGCATCGCCTCGGCGATCAACCATCGACGCATGCTGCTCGTGCTTGACAACTGCGAGCATCTGGTTGACGCCGCGGCGCAGATCACCGAGAAGCTGTTGCGCGCCGGACCGTTCGTCAGCGTCATCGCCACGAGCCGCGAGGCGCTCAAAGTCGACGGCGAGTACGTCTACCGAGTCGCGTCGCTCGATGTACCCGGCGAGGAGGTCCGGGACGTCGACCAACTGCTGGCCTTCGGCGCCCTGCAGCTTTTCGATGCCCGCGCCGCTTCCGCCGGTGGCGAAGAGTATGCCGGCAGGGCGCCGGCAGCCGAGCTCAAGGCGCGCATCTGCCGGCATCTCGACGGCATTCCGCTCGCCATCGAACTGGCCGCGGCACGCGTGCGGGTCTTTGGACTGGAGGGCGTTGCAGACCGCATCGACGACCGGTTCAATTTGCTCACCGGTGGCGCCCGGACGGCCCTGCCGCGGCAGAAGACGCTTCGCGCCACCTTGGACTGGAGCTATGAACTCCTGTCGGAGCAGGAGCGCCAGGTGCTCGGCAGGCTGGGCGTCTTTTCCGGTTCGTTCTCCATCGAGTCGGCCGCGGCCGTTGCTTCTTCCGCGAGCATTCCGCCAGTCACAGTGGTGGAGTGCCTCTCGCAGCTGGTGGAGAAGTCTCTCATCGCGGCGGATGGTGCGACTCGCGCAAAGTACCGCCTGCTGGAGACCACCCAGGTGTATGCGCGCGAAAAGATGCAGTCTCGGGGTGTCCTGGGGGAGTATTCGCTGCGCCACGCGCAACACCACCGCGACCTCTTCGTGCGCGCCGAAATCGAGTGGGAGACTCTGCCCACGGCCGAATGGGTCGCCCGATACGCCGGCCATCTCGAGGGTCTGCGGGCGGCGGTCAACTGGAGCTTTTCGCCGGAAGGCGACGCATCACTCGGCGTCTCGCTGACCACGAGCGCGGTGTCGCTCTGGATCCAGTTCGGGCTGCTGGAGGAATGCCTGGCGCGCGTGAACCAGGCTCTGGCCCACCTCGACGACGAGGAGGTGGTGGACAGCCGTTCACGGATGAAGCTGTACGCCGCGAAGGGCGCCTCCCTGCTCTACCAGGGCGTCGGATCGGAGACCGGCGCCGCCTTCAGGCGCGCACTCGACTACGCGGAGAGGCTGGGCGACGATGAGTACCGGCTGCGCGCGATCTGGGGGACGTGGAGCGTCACATACCTCAACGGCAGCTACGAGGCCTCCCTGGCGCTGGCCCGACGCTTCTCGGCACTGGCCGACGCGCGGCCCCACAAGGCCGACCGTCTCATTGGCAGCCGGATGACAGGCATGTCGCTGCTGTGTCTGGGACGCTTGGGCGAGGCCCGCGACGGGCTGCAACGCGTGACCGAGCGCTACGAGGCGCCGGTTCGCCGCTCACACCAGACCCGCTTCATCTACGAGCAGAAGACGATTGCGCTGAGTTCGCTGGCGCACACCCTGTGGCTGCAGGGCTTTCCGGAACAGGCCATGCGTGCGGCGCAGCAGGCGGTGGAAGGCGCACGCGCACTCGACCACGCGCCCTCGATTTGCTACGCCCTTACGGAAGGGCTGTGCGCGATCACCGTCCTGACCGGCGGCGTGTCTTCGCTAGGGGATCCGGCCGCAGCGGCCGTCGCGGCCACGCGTCGCCACGGCATCTCGACCTGGAAGGCCCGCGGGCGCATGTGGAACGGCCTGCTCGCGCTGGGCACCGGCGACACCCTGGCCTACGAGCGTGACCTGCGTCCAGCCTTCGACGAGATCGGCGAAGCGCTCTACGTACTGCACTACACCGGTTTCGTCTCGGCGGTCTGCGAGGCACTGGGGCAGATCGATCGCGAAGACGAGGGGATCGAACTGGCTACGGCTGGTATCGAGCGCGCGCGGCGTTTCGAGGATCGATGCTCCTTGTCGGAACTGCTGCGCGCGAAAGCGAACCTTATGGGCCGGAGGTCCGAGACAAGCCACTTGGCAGAAGCTCTGCTGGTCGAAGCGGTGGAGACATCCCGGCAGCACGATGCCCGGGGCTGGCGGCTTCGATGTGCAACGAGCCTGGCGGGCCTGTGGATGAAGGAGGGCCGGCTGGAGGATGCGCGCGGCTTGTTGCGGCCGGTGTACGAAGAGTTCTCGGAGGGATTCGACACGCGTGACCTGCGGGCGGCAAGGCGTCTGCTCGAGGCGATGCGCTAGCGGCGAAGTCAACTCAAGTTCCGCCCCATAGCTGGCGGAGGTCGTATTTCCGGGCAAAAGCGGTGCCGACTCCCTTCGCGCGCGGTTCGCAATCAGGCCTGAAGCTGACGGACAGGTTGCTTGAGCGAAGGACCGTTCGTGGCCGGCAGTTCCAGTTCGAGGTCCAAGCTCGAAAGCGTGCTTCAGACTACTGGTTGCAGCCGTTCGCTTTCGAATCGCGGATGTCGCAGATGGGCCCGAAGCCGTCCTTCGACCCCGAGGAAATCGCCGAGCACGACCGCTCGATGAAGATGAGCCCGCTTCCGGCCAGCAGCACGAATAAAGCCTGGGAGCCCTGAAGGCGCGTCTCAAGCGCCACTTGGGGGCATCAGCTGCCAGCGTTTTCCATGCGGTAAACCTGACAGGCGTAGGTCCCAGGGTGGGTCGAACACACGGTGGCTTCCGAAGGGGGCGGCATGCCAGAACAGCCCGCCACAAAGGTGATCAGGGCGCACAGCAGGACAGCGTTCGCGAGCTTTGACATTTCTTCTCCATGGTTCGGGAGGCTCACGCCAATTGGGGAGCACGCATGCATCGCGGGAGTCTACGCCTGAGCCATGCTATGGATTGTCGGTCCATATAGTTTGTGGACGAACCACCGAACCACCTCCGCTACATCAGCGTGTTCGTTGACGAGCCCGAGTCAGGCGCTGCGCTTGGCCGGTGCGCGAGGGCGGTGTGAGCCGTATCCGACCGCGTCTGCCAGCGGGCACCCCGCTTAGAGGATCACAGTTACGCTCGGCCGACCTGTGGACTTGCCAGAAGCAAGGTACGAGATGTTGGCGTCTCCTCAGTACTCCGCCGGCGCTCACATCGATGAACGTGTCTTCGAGAACGGACCTGGGCGGTCGTAACCATCTCCGAACGGCAACCACCAGCACGGCTAACCCCGCGGCGAGGCCAAGATAGACCGCAAGCACGGCGAGGTGCCCCGCCTCGAGAGGCGTCAGCTTCCAATAGCCGAGAGGTAGAGAAGGGCCTGCTAAGAAATGCCTTCTGAGCGTCTGACAGTCGGTGCCTCATCGCGATATACGGGGTGTCCTTTCGAAGGGACTCGCAGTTCCGAATGGGGGAAAAGGGCAAGGGAGAGCCACCCCATGCCGATGGCCACCAGCGCGAAGCCTGCCGTCAGGGATTCGCGTGCCCCGTATCGCAACCAGCGTCCGGCGCTCGTGGCGGTCACGATGACGATGCCGCAGAGCGGGAGGAAGGCGGAGCCCGACGCCAGCGGGCTGAAGTTCAGGATCGACTGGAGATAGAGGTTCCCGATGAAGAACATCGGAAAGATCACCAGCTGTCCGATGCCGGCGTACACCAAGGCCTCCATCAAACCGCCATTCCTCCAGGTCGCCGGAGGAATCAACGCATGGGCGATGGCCCTCTGACGGATCAGGAACCCACCCAGCAACACTGCGCCGGTGAGCACCAAGAGCCACAGTACGCGGGTATCGCTCTGGGGTTCACCGAACTGCACGATGCCCCATGCGAGCAGGGTCTGGCCACCGATCAGAAGCAGGCCCCCAAGTCCATCGGCTCGCCCGCGACGCGCGCCACTGCCGAACTTCGAGAACACGGCAAGCGAACAGAGCAAGAGCAAAGCCGGTATTGCGACGCTGATCCAGAAGGTCGACCGCCAGCCGAGCCACGCGGTCAGTGCGCCTCCCAGGAAGGTGCCCATCGCGCCCCCGAGACCGCCCATCGCTGCCATCAACCCAAGAGCCTTGAATCGCGGCTCGCCCTGGAAAGTGGCCAGGATCAAGGCCAGGCTGGCAGCGGCGGACAACGCGGATCCAAGCCCTTGGATCGCGCGTCCCGTGATCAAGAGTTCGGGCGTCGACGCCAACGCGGACACGGCGGAGCCGATGGCGAGCACCAACAGGCCGGCCTGGAAGATGCGCGTCCGGCCAAGAATGTCCGCAATCCTTCCAGATGCCAGCAGGGCGCCACCGAAGACGGTCAGGTAGGCGTTGGCAATCCACGATTGGCCGGTTTCGGAGAATCGAAGCTCTCCGGCGATGGTCGGAACGATGACATTGATGATCGAGGCATCCACGATCAACAGAAGTTGCGTGGTTGCCAGGAGAAACATCAAGCCTTTGAAGTTCTGTGCGGTGTGGGCTGCGGATGACAAGGTGCGCTCCATGACGAATCTGGAGCCAAGGCTAGAGACCCACCCCGAAACGCTCAACTAACCAGCGTCTTGAATTTGATAGCGATCGTCCAAGTGAAGGCCGAGTGACGATCGGGTCGAACGAAGTGCGAGATACAAGCCCACCGTGCTTTCATATCCGACCCGGTGTGCAATTTCCTCTCTGCTGAGCCTTGTCGTTCTCATGAGCGCTTGCGCATTCGACACCCGAACCTTCGAGAGATACCGAGCGGGCGCGCATCCGGTCGCCTGGCGAAATGCGAGGCTGAAGGCGGACCTCGACATGCCGGCGGAGGAAGCGATGCCTGCGACTGTCGAGCGTTCCTTGTATTCCGTGTGCATGTACAGGAGTGCGTTCGCGATGCGAGGGTCTCGCAGGGCGCGACTCATGGACGTGGTGGCCGATTCGACATCGAGCGCGACCCGAAGCCCGAGCACGTAGATCAGCTCCAGGCCGCGCAGGAGAGCGAAGCTGCTCCCCACATGAAAGCGCTCGACTTCGCGCAGCAGTCCGTCGATCGTGCCTTGAAGCAGCGGCTCGCGCTCTATCTGGTGCTTGCGGATGACGATGATTTCCGGAAGCAGCTTGTACAGCGGGGTCGAGGCATGGCCGCCGCAATGCAGGCCGATACACAGGAACAACGCAGGTCCATCGGTCCCTGGGATTTCCACTCTGACGAATCCTCCTTTGCGCGGGCTGGGGAGAATCTGTTCGAGCGCCAGGGAAACCGCCGGTGTGGAGCTGCCGATCCGATGGGCGCCGCCGTGCGGGAAGATGGCCAGGTCGCCGTGGTTCAGGGGGATGGTGGCATTCGGGTGTCCGATGTCGATCGCCATCGATCCCTCTTCGACATAGTGGAAGAGCGCGCAGGCTTCGCGCGGTCCTGCAAAGGACCAGTCGCCCCCGGTTCGCCAAGCGCTCACGAAAGCGCCCTCCAGGCGAAGCGGGTCGACGATCATCGAGAAAAGATCCTCGGTCGCTTGCATGGGCCCTCCGGTCCGTGGTTCGGGCTGCGACATGGAACCCGTGACGCACAGACTAGGGGTGACCGGGTGCGGCTTGGTCCGCAAGGCGCGTGCGAGGTTTCTCCTTTTCGGCCGCACACGCCCGGTGTCCCGAATCAAGCAACCTCCCGCCTCTCCCAGCTTCTGCCGTACAGTCGGATTCCGCTGGGGGACCGGCCGCGGCCGTCACCGGCCATATCAGGAGCGAAAGATGGGCAACCCAAACCAGGCCGGAACAGCATCCACGTCGACGATCGAGGAAGCGCTGGACAAGAACAAGAACGCCACCGAGGAGGTCAAGAAGGCTGCCGATGATCTCCTGGTCGTGCACACGGTCCTCAAGGAAGAGCTCTCGCAGGACGCCCAGGCCGAGGTGGTCGGCCGCGCGGTCGAGCAGGCGGGTGAACTCGAGAAGCGGCTGACCAAATCGGCAGAACTGCTTGATGAGGTCAACGAAACCCTGGAGCAGGTTGCCCAGGGCGGCGACGGCTCCGGCGGCGGTTCCGACCGCAATCCGCCGACACAGGGTGCCCCTCGCCATTGACTCGCAGTGATCCGTAGCTGTTACAAGCTGTTGGCCTACATGGGGGCGGGTGACGTTCTGCGCTAATTGCTGGAGCTAGAAGGCCCGCGCGGCGACTCCCAACCAGGCGCCCTTGGCGTTCCACGATGCCGCTCAGAACGATCCTCATAGAGGACAGCGAGACGATTCGCGAAAACCTCATACCGACGTTGGCAGAGATGGCCGACGCGAGCGTGATCGAGATCGCCGAGACGGCTTCGGAAGCGATCGCCGCACTGGATCGGCACAAGCAGGATTGGGACCTGGCCATCGTCGACCTGTTCCTGAAAGCGGGCTCCGGGTTGGGCGTTCTGCGTGCCGCGCGTGACCGATCGCCGCATCAGCACATGGTCGTGCTGACCAACTATCCCACGGCAGAGATCCGTCGAAGGTGTCGAGACCTCGGTGCGGATGGCGTCTTCGACAAGTCCACCGAACTCGAAGCCTTCTTCGATCTCTGCCGCTCCTATGGCGTCTAGCCCGCTACTGGCCGCGCCTTAGAGGTTGCTCATCCCGCCGTCGATCACCAGTTCGCTGCCGACGGTGAACTTCGACTCGTCCGAGGCGAGGAAGACCACCGCCTTGGCGATCTCCGAGGGCTCGCCGAAGCGGCCGGCCGGGATCTGGCCGAGGATGGCGCCGGCCATCTTGTCGAGATCGGCCGCGGGCAGGCCCAGCTTGCCGTAGAGCGGCGTCGAGATCGGGCCCGGGCTGACCGCGTTGACGCGGATGCCGCGGCCGATCAGCTCGCCCGACAGCGTGCGCGCCAGCGTGATCAGGCCGCCCTTGGTCGCCGCGTAGACGCTCGAATTGGGCATGCCCACGCGGGCGTTGATCGAGGTGTTGAGCACGATCGACGTCGGATTCGCCAGGATCGGCAGCAGCGCCTGCACCAGGAACAGCGGGCCCTTGAGGTTGACCGCGATCGAGCGGTCGAAGCCGGCTTCGTCCCATTGTTCGAGCGGCCGGAAATCGGCCACCCCCGCGTTGATGAAGACCGCATCGATCTGGCCGAAGGACTCCTTCAGCGCCTGCGCCAGGTGCTTCTGGTCCGCCACGCTGCCGGCGTCGACGCGCAGGATCAGCGCTTCCTTGCCGAGTTCGGCGCGGGCCCGCTCGATGGTCTCGGGGTTGCTGCCGGTGACCGCCACGCGGGCACCTTCGGCGATGAACTGCCGTGCCGTCTCGAGGCCGATGCCGCTGGTGCCGCCGGTGACGAGTGCGCGCTTGCCGTTGAGTCTGTTCATGATGCTTCCTTCAGTTTGGGTGGTTGATGCGGCGCGATGTCGTGCCGTGAGATGAACTGTAGGGTTCATCTTCCTTGAGGTAAATGGGCTGAACAAGCACAATTCATTCAGCTTTTGTGAATCAAGGAGAGATCCATGGACCGGCTGCGCGCCTTCGAGGTGTTCGTCGCGGTGGTCGCCAGGCAGGGTTTCGCGCGCGCGGCGGAGGCGCTCGACACCTCGCCCGCCAACGTCACGCGCTATATCGCCGAGCTCGAGGCCCACCTGGGCACGCGGCTGCTCAATCGCCACTCGCGCAAGCTCTCGCTGACCGACAGCGGGCAGGCGCTGTACGAGCGGGCGCGCAGCATCCTCGACGAGGTGGCCGAGGCCGAGGCGCTGAGTGCCTCGAGCACGCTGCAGCCGCGCGGGCGGCTGCGGGTCAATGCGCCGGTGAGCTTCGGCATCCTGCACATGGCGCCGCTGTGGCCCAAGTTCCTGAAGAAGTACCCTGACGTGGAGCTCGAGGTGTCGCTGATCGACCGCGTGGTCGACCTGGTGGAAGAGGGCTTCGACCTCGGCATCCGGATCTCGCGCACCGGGTCGACCACGCACATTGCACGCAAGCTGGCGGCGTCGCGCAACATCGTCTGCGCCGCACCGGGCTACCTGCGGCAGCACGGCCGACCGAAGTCGCCCGCCGACCTGGCCGACCATGCGTGCATCGGCTACACCTTCTCGGCCACCGGCGACGACTGGCACCTGCTCGATGCGCACGGGCTGGAGCATGTGGTGAAGGTGCCGTCGGTCATGCGCGCCAACAACGGCGACACGGCGCGCGCCGCCGCGCTGGCGGGCGTGGGCGTGATCTGGCAGCCGAGCTTCCTGGTCGGCGACGACCTGCGGGCGGGGCGGCTGGTGCCGCTGCTGCCCGGCTACCGCATGGCGGACATCGACATCCTCGCGGTGTACCCGAGCCGGCGCCACCTGAGCGCCAAGGTGCGCGTGATGATCGATTTCCTGGCCGACGCCTTCAAGGGGACGCCGCCATGGGATCGCCCGGCCGCTACCGGGTCCCGATGACCAGGCAGATCGCCAGCACCGCGACCAGGCCGGCGAGCAGGAAGCCGATCACGCGCTCCTTCGAGCGGGACGGCGCCCTGGGCACATGCGTCTGGTCCGCCCGGTTCAAGGACGCGAAGCTGCTGAAGCTCTGAGTTTGGGAGTCGGCAGATGGACGTGACATGTAGGTCATTGTGGCTACTCTCCCGGAGCGCTCCAAGGAACTAATGCACGCTTAAGTACGCAGTTCTGTGACGCCGTCCGGCCGGCGAGCATTGAACCGATCCTGCGTTTCCGGGAATGAACAGACCGGGGCGGCAGCCGCCGCCCGGATCATCGAGCCAGCCCGCCTGGAGGCCCCATGGACATTCCCCCGCAGTCGGCCGCCCGCCACCCGACCCGTCTCGACGGCCGGGAGTACAGTGCGCCGTACGTCCCACGCGTCGAGTCCCCCATGCCGAGCATGCCCCGCGATGCCGTTCGGCCATCGGCCGAGGGGGCCGCCTTGGCCGAAAGCGCCGAGGCCCGGCTGGTCGGCCGCACCGCCAACGGCGACCTGCAGGCGTTCGAGCAGCTGTACCGCGCCTACCACCCCCGCCTGTCGCGCTTCCTGGACCGCGTGATGCGGCGCTCCGGCCTGGTCGGCGAGGTGCTCAACGACACCATGCTGGTGGTCTGGAACCGTGCCGCCAGCTACGACGGTCGCAGCAAGGTCTCGACCTGGATCTTCGCGATCGGCTACCGCAAGGCCCTCAAGGCGCTCAGCCGCCTCGACGAGCCGATCGACGACGAGGGCGACGACCAGCCCGCGCCGCCGGAGGCCGGCCCCGAACACCGCGCCGCCCGCTCGCAGATGTGCACGGCGCTGGCGCAGGCGGTGGACCAGCTCTCGCTCGAGCAGCGGGCGGTCGTCCACCTGGCTTATTTCCACGGCATCGGCTGCCGCGAGATCGGCGACATCGTCGGCTGCCCGGTCGACACCGTGAAGACGCGCATGTTCCACGCCCGGCGCAGGCTCAAGACCCTGCTGGCGGGCCGGCTGGAGGATTGGCTGTGAGCGGGCAGGTGGTCCCCCTCGGCAGCGATGTGCACCTGAAGGTGCAGTCGTTGTTGCCCTGGTACGTCGGCGCCACGCTCGACGCGCAGGAGCGCGAGGGGGTCGAAGCCCACCTCGCCGACTGCCCGCGCTGCCGGGCCGAGCTGGCCGTGGAGCGGGCGCTGCAGGAAGCCTATGCGGCCACCGGCAGCGATGACGCCCCCGGCGATGCCGACCAGGGGTTCGCCGCATTGCGCGGGCGCCTCGTCGGGGGCGCGGCGCCGCCGCCGCCGCCGCGGCGTCGCGGCTTGCTGGCGGGCCTGCGCGATCGCTGGCGCGAGAGTCCGCCGTGGACCCGCTGGGCCCTGGCCGGCCAGTGGGTGCTGGTCGCGGCCCTGGGTGGCTTGCTCGTGCTGCCGTTGTGGCCCGAGCCGCGCTACCGCGCGCTCGGCGAGCCCGCGGCCGTGCCGGCCGGCGCCGACGGCGGCCAGCTGATCGTGAGGTTCCGGCCCGACGCCACCGAGCAGGAGATGCGGCGCGTGCTGCGCGACAGCAGGGCGCGGCTGGTCTACGGGCCGACCGCCACCGATGCCTACCTTCTCGCCGTGCCGGCCGGTCTCGAAACGGCCGCGGTGCAGCGCCTGCGCCAGGAAAAGGCGGTGCTGCTGGTCGAATCGCTCGATCGCCGGGCGGCGCCATGAAGCGCTGGCTGGTCGCATGGCTGCTCGCGCTGGCCGCGCTCCAGCCCCTCGCCGGCGCGGCGGCGGCCGACCCGGTCGAAGCGCCGGCCGCCGCTCCCCACCAGGTGCTGCTGCTGTTGCGCCTGCCGCCGGAACACTACCGGCCCGAGAGCGGCTATTCGGGCGGCTATGGCGGCGGCGCGGCGCATGGCGCGCGGCGCCGCGTGGCGGCCGAGCTGGCGCGCGAACACGGGCTGACCCTGGTCACCGACTGGGCCATGCCGCTGCTGGGCGTGGATTGCTTCGTGCTGACCGTGCCGGACGACCGCCCGCCCGAGGACGTGGCGCAGGCCTTGTCGCGCGATCCGCGCGTCGACTGGGCCCAGCCGATGAACGAGTTCCGAACCCGCGGCCACGACGACCCGCTGGCCCCGCTGCAGCCGGTGGCGCAGGCCTGGCACCTGGAGGAACTGCACGAGATCGCCACCGGCCGCAACGTGCGCGTGGCCGTGGTCGACAGCCGCATCGACCGGCACCATCCGGACCTCGAAGGCCAGGTGGCGCTGGAGGAGGACTTCGTCGACGGCCATGGCGACCAGCCCGAGGACCACGGCACCGCGGTCGCCGGCATCATCGCCGCGCGCGCCGACAACGGCGCGGGCATCCTGGGGGTGGCGCCGAACGCGCGGCTGCTGGCGCTGCGCGCCTGCTGGCAGCAGAGCAGCCAGTCCACCGTGTGCACCAGCCTGGGCCTGGCCATGGCGCTGCACTTCGCCATCACCCACGGCGCCGAGGTCATCAACCTGAGCCTCAGCGGGCCGTCCGACCGCCTGCTCGACAGGCTGCTGGACGTGGCGCTGGCGCGCCGCATCAGCGTCGTCGCCGCGGTCGATCGAAGCCGGCGGGATGGCGGATTCCCGGCTTCCCATGCGGGCGTGGTGGCGGTCAGCGACGAGAACGAAGGGCCGGCCTTGCCGGGCGTGCTGGTGGCGCCGGGGCGGGACGTGCCGACCACCCTGCCGGGAGACCGATGGAACCTGGTGTCGGGCTCGTCGTATGCCGCTGCCCATGTGGCGGGCCTGTTCGCCCTGATGCGCGAGCCGTCGCCGACACGCGCGGGGTTGCCCTCGACGGCCGGTGTCGTGTCCCTTCCGGGTGGAGGGATCGACGCCTGTGCCACACTGGCCCGCGTCGCAGGCGGCGGCGCCTGCGTCCGCACCGTGACGCGCTCCACGACACCCTCCAACCTGCGCCAGTGACATGCCGGCCGCCGGTCTGCGTGTCGCGTTCGGCCCCTCGCTCTTCCTCGCCTGCGGCGTCGCCCTGGCGCAGGCCGGCGGCAGCATCGCGCTGCTGTCGGACTACCGCTGGCGGGGCGTTTCGCTCAGCGACGACCGGCCGACCTACCAGCTGAGCGCCACCTACGACCATCCGGGCGGCTGGTTCGGCGGTGCCTCGCTCACCGGCGTGGCCCTGGGCCCGTACGACCGGCGCCAGGTGCAACTGCTCGGCTACGCCGGCTATGCGGGCCGGCTGTCGGAGCGCCTGGGCTGGGAGGCGGGCGCGACCGGCGTCCACTTCAGCGTCGATTCGCGCTACGACTACGGCGAAGCCTTCGCCGGGCTGAACGGCGAGCGCTGGAACATGCGGCTGCACTTCGCGCCCGACTACTTCGGGCGCGGCATGCGCACCGCCTATGCCGAGTTCAACGTCGGCGTTCCCCTCTCGGCCCTGGTGCGGGCGACGGCCCACGCGGGTGCCCTGGTGCGGGTCGGCGGCGCGCCGACCGAAGACGGACGCACCGACCTCGACGGCAGCATCGGGATCGCGGTCGCCCGCGATGCGTGGGAGGTGCGGATCGACTGGATCGCCGGCGGCCGCAGCAGCATTTACCCGACCGGCTACGGACACGCGCCGAACGCCACGCTGGTGTTGAGCGCCTCGTTCTCCTTCTGAACTGCAGGCCGATGAACCTTCGGGCCCGGGCGCGGAATACACAGAGCCCAGCCCGAAAGGAAACGCAACATGACCAGCACCTGCCGCTTGAAGTTGTACGGAGTCGCTTTTGCGAGCGCGATCGTGGTGGCCGCCTGCGGTGGCGGCGGTGGCTATTCCGGCGGCATGGCGTCGGTCATCGCCCCGCCTGCCGCTGCCCCTGCCGGCGGCGGCGCGGCCGTCATGGCCAAGGGCTTCGTCGCGACCAACCTGGTGTCCGACCTGCCGGTCGCGAACACGCTGTATGCGAACGCCAACGCCGATCCGACCCTGGTCGACGCATGGGGCGTGGTCTTCAACCCGCGGGCCTTCGTCTGGGTGGCGAACCGGTCCACCTCGACCTCGACGCTGTACGACGGCGCCGGCGTGCCGCAGTCGCTGGTGGTGTCGATCCCGCCCGGCACTGCGGGCAGCGCCAGGCCGACGGGCATCGTCTTCAACGGCCATTCGGACTTCATGGTCACGGCCAACGGCATGTCCGGCGCGAGTGCCTTCATCTTCGCCGGCCTGGGCGGCACGCTGTCGGGCTGGTCGCCCGGTGTCGACCAGACCCATGCCATCACGGCCTTCGACGGCGGCAACGCCGGGGCGGTATACACGGGGCTGGCGCTCGCCAGTCGGGGCGCGTCGGACTTCTTGTACGCGGCGGATTTCCGGAATGCGACGGTCGACATGTTCGACGCGACATTCAACAAGGTCGGCGGCGCGGGCAGCTTCGTCGACCAGGCCTTGCCGGCCGGCTATGCGCCCTACGGCGTCCAGGCGATCGGCGACCAGGTCTATGTGAGCTATGCCAGGCAGGGCGCGCAGGCGGGCGTTGCTGTCCCGGGCGCCGGTCAGGGCGCGATCGATGTCTTCGACACGGCCGGCAACCTGGTCAAGCGGCTGGTGTCACCCGGCGGCGCGCTCAACGCACCGTGGGGCATGGCCATGGCGCCGGCCGGCTTCGGCAACTTCGGCAACGCCTTGCTGGTGGCCAACGTTGGCGACGGAAAGATCAACGCGTTCGACGCCTCGACCGGTGTCCTGCTGGGCACAATGTCGATGGCGGACGGCAACCCGATCGCCATCGACGGACTGCACGGGATCGCGTTCGGCAACGGCATCGGCAACCAGCCGACGAGCACGCTTTTCTTCGCCGCGGGCCCCGGCGGAGGAATCCATGGCGTCTACGGGCGCATCGACATCCGCTGAGGCCTGGGCCATGAAGGAGCAACTCACCATGAAACGCGCAATGACAGTCTTCGTTTCCGTCGCCTCGCTGGCCTTCAGCCTGTCCGCGCTCGCGGCTGGGGGAGGGGGTGGAGGCGGCGGTGGTGGCGGCGGTGGTGGTGGAGGAGGCGGCGGCGGCGGTGGACCGGGAACCAGCGAGCAAGTCAATCCCGATCCCGACTTCAGGGCCGGCATGACGGCCGTCAAGAAGGAGGACTGGCAGCAGGTCGTGGTCCACATGACGGTCTACGTGCTGCGCGCGCCGGGCGACGCCGATGCCTGGAACGAGCTCGGCCACGCGCACCGCAAGCTCGGCAACATGGACCTGGCGCTGAGCGACTACGACAAGGCGCTGAAGATCAACCCGAAGCATCGGGGCGCGCACGAATACCTCGGCGAAGCCTACCTGCAGATGGGCGACCTCGGCCGGGCCGAGCAGGAGCTGAAGGTGCTCGACGGGCTCTGCTTCTTTCCGTGCGAGGAGTACACCGACCTGAAGGCGGAGATCGCGAAGTACCGCAGCCAGCAACGCGCGCAGTCGGGATCGTGACGCCTTGAAGCCGCATGCCGCCGCCAGGGTCCTGCTGCTCGCCGGGGCGCTGTGCATGCACGCCGCGGCCGGTGCGCAGCAGGTCGCGATCGAGACCAACGGCCAGGGCGAGTCGATCACCGTGACGGCGTCGGCCGAGATGCGGGTGGACCCGCGCACGGTGTGGGGCGTGATCACCGACTACGACCATCTCGCCGAGTTCATTCCCTACATGCGCAGCTCGCGCGTGGTGTGGCGCGGCGCCGACCACGTCATCGTCGAGCAGACGGGGGAGTTCGGCTTCCTGTGGTTCAGCCAGCCGGTGCAGGCGCGGCTGGCGGTGGTCGAAGTGCCGCCGCGGTCGGTCGTGGCGCATGCGGTCGGCGGCAATCTCAGGGAGATGGAAGGCCGCTACACGGTGGCGATCATGCCCACCGGCACGGTGCGGCTGAGCTATTCGGGCCGGCTGGTGCCCGACTTCGCGGTCCCGCCGGTGATCGGCAAGATGGTGGTGCGCAACGTGCTCGCCGATCAGTTCCGGGCCATGGTCGAGGAGATCGTGCGCCGCGATGCGGAGAAGGCGCAGTAGCCCGGTCACACCCTCAGTTGTGATGATGGCCGTCCGGCGGAGCCCGGTGCGCCGAATGGCCAATGGACAGCCACTGCGCTGGCTGGGACCATCCTCCTGCATGCACACCGTGCGTGCGGTCGAGGAGGTGCTCCATGCGCGAACGCCCGTCAGGCCGATCGCCCGCCAACGCCCTGGCCCAGGCCCTGGTGTGGCTCGCGTTGGGCATGGGCGCATCGTGGGCGCAGGACGCACCGGTGCAGCCGATCGATCGCTCGAAGCTGCTGCAGAAGCGGGTGCCGGCGCAAGCGCCGACCGAAGCGATGACGCAAGTCCCGGCGCAGGGCGCGACCCGGGCACGGGTACCGACACCGGCACCGGCACCGGCACCGAAACCGGCACCGGGGACGTCTGACGCAGCCCCGCCTGCGGCCCAGGCGCCGCCGCAGCGTCCTTCGGAGCGGGACCGGTTCACCAGGGCCCTGGCGGAGGCCGCTGCCGCAGCTGCCGCCGCTGCTGCCGCCGGGCACGCAAGGACGCCGGATCCCGCCAGCCCGCCTCGGCAGCCGGCGCCTGATCGACCCGCTCCGCGCACGCCCGACCCGCCGGTGCAGGTGCCTCGGTACCGGGTGCCGGACCTGGCCGGCCAGGACTGCATCGGCGCGCGCCAGGCGGTCATGAACGCGGGGCTGATGCAGTTCCAGTGCGAGGTGGTCGCGGGCCCCGGCACGCTGCCTTCCGGCCGCATCTACAGCCAGTCGCCGGGGCCCGGCACCATCTTGAACGAGCAGCGGCCGGTGCAGGCGCGGCAGCAACCGGTGCAGGTGCTGGTGCCGAACGTCGTCGGCATGCCCGAGGCCCAGGCCGCGGCTGCAGTGGCCCAGCGCAACCTGAGGGCGTCGATGTCCGGGCCGGCCGCGAGCACCGGCCGGCAGGTGGCGAACCAGTCGCCGCAGGCCGGCGCTGCGGCCCTGCCGGGCAGCAGCGTGAGCCTGACGCTGGCCTTGACCGTGCCGATGCTCGACGGCCTCGACTGCGATGCGGCGCGTGCCAGCGCGCGTGCCCATGGCTTCGATGCCTTCGGTTGCGAGCCGCGATTCGCGGGCGCCTCGCAGCCCTTGCACAAGGTCTTCGAGCAGCTGCCGAGGGCCGGCGCCGTGCTCGCTTCGCCGCAACCGGTGCAGGTGGCGGTCGCCAAGGCGGTGCAGGTCCCGAACGTCGTCGGCCTCGGACTCGGGAAAGCGCTGGCCGCGCTCGACGGCGCCATGCTGCAGGGCCGCCCCGACGGCAGCGATGGCGATCGCGACGTGCGCACGCAGCGTCCTGCGGCGGGCAGCGAGGCGCCGCCGCACAGCGCGGTCGAGCTGGCGACGCTGCGCTTCGTGAAGGTGCCGGCAGTGGTCGGGCTGTGGCTGTCGGATGCGAAGGTCCGGCTCCAGGGCGCGGGGCTCACTGACAAGCCGGACCATGCCGACCGCCCCGACGCGCGCAAGATCGACCACCAGCAGCCGCCGGCGGGCGAGCGCGCCGCGGCCGACACTGCCGTCGCGCTGTCCACCCATGTCGAGGTCGTGGTGCCGGACGTGCTGCTGAAGAGGCTGCCCGCGGCCATGGCGACGCTGCGGCAGGCAGGCCTGCTCCCCAAGCCCGACCCGGAGGATCGCGACAAGGATCGCGACCCGGAGCGCGAAGTGCGCTCGCAGACGCCGGCAGCGGGCACCTTCGTGCGCGAGAGCAGCGACGTGGCGCTGGCGACCATGCGGCTGGTCGTGGTGCCGGCCGTCGTCGGCCAGACCTGCGACAGCGCCGTGCAGAAGGCGCGCGACGAGGGCATCGCGTTCCGATGCAAGGTCGACAGCCTGCTGCCGGTGACGCTGGGGCAACCGGTGGTCACGTCGCAGCCGAGTTTCGACAAGCCGGTCGACCAGGGCACGCTCATCGAAGTGCTGGCGGAGCCGCCATGGTGGTCCACGCCGGCGCTGCTGACGATGCTGGTGTCGGGCATCGGCGGGTTGGGCTGGGGCGGCCGCCGGTGGTTCCGGTGGCGGCCGATCGCGGTGCCGCCGCCGCCGCCAGCACCGACGCTGTATTGGCGGCTCGCGCCTGACATTGCGCCGGCGCTCAGCCTGCACCTGGGCGGGGCCGATGGCGGCGCGCGCGATCGCGAGTCGGGCATGGGCTGGCGCGTGGCGGGCGGCGAGCCGCTCGTGTGCCTGCGAGGCCTGCAACCACTGGCAGGAGAATCGAAATGAGCGTTGTCGAACTGAAAAGCGATCAGGCCCTGCACCAGTTGCTCGCGGTGGTCGACACCGGCGAAGGCGTGAAGGAGGTGCGCCGCCTGGCGGCCCTGAGCGTGGGCAACGTCGATGCCAAGGGCGCCTCCATCCTCGGAAAGACAGTCGCCGACTGGGCGACGGCAGACCTCGAGAAGGAAATCGAGAAGGCGTTTTCTCCCGACCCCTTCGCACTGATGGCCAAGGCCTGGGCGCAGGTGCGCGAGGTTCGCAAGGCGATCGACGCCAGCCGCGGCCCGCCGCCGAAGGCGCAGACGGTGGCGCTGCTCAAGCACGAGATCGAAGCCAAGATGGAGCCGAGGCTGGTGCTCAACGTGACCGGCGTCGACTGGTGCGACGTCAAGCTCGCGCTGTCGCTGAAGATGAGCTTCGAATCGGTGCAGATCGAACTGAACGATGGCCGCATCAGCGCGTTGAAGCTGGGCAACCCGAGCGGCAGCATCAGCCTGAAGTGCGCCGGGGAGGAGGTGGCGGCCTTCAAGCGCGAGATCAAGATCGCGCGTGCCTACAAGTTCGCGGCACCGGTGCCGATGCCGGCGGCCGTGCCTGAAGCGCTGGCGTCGCCCGAATTGCCGGCGATGTCGCCATCGGCCGCGCCACTCATCAGTCTTGGCGTCCCGATCATTGCCTGAAGAAATTGGGACTGTATATTCAGATATTTCTTGCTTTTTAATAGGAAGTAAATACCTGACGCGCAATGCGCAGGTGTGATTGGCAATCAATGCCAATGCAATGAATCGCAGTCGACAGCGAATGAAGCTGTCATTCGACGCGCGATGACTGGCTCAATGCCATGTCGCAATACAACAACGCAACTCCAATTAGTTGAGGTCGACTTTGCATAGTCGCTGGTTGACTTTGCATGAATGACGCTGCCCTGAATAAAGGCCTCTGATGCAATAGCGACAACTTCCCAAAAGGAGGTTGGCCCGGGGTCTGGTGGGAGCAAGAAGTGCCAGTCACTCACAGCCCTTCGCACCGGAGCCCTATGTTTAACCTTGGAGAAACTTGCAATGAAAAAATCTCTAGTTGCCCTGGCTGCCCTGGCTGTCGCCGGTATTGCTTCGGCCCAGTCATCGGTCACCCTGTTCGGCGTGGTCGACGCGACCATCAGCGGCTTCTCGAACAAGTCGGAAGACCGGAACGCCCCCACCCTCGAGAGCCTGGCGAACCAGACCTTCGTGAACCGCGGCACCGCCACGACCAGCCAGACCGTGCTGCGCAACTCGGGCTACAACTCCAGCCGCCTGGGCTTCCGCGGCACCGAAGACCTCGGTGGTGGCCTGGCTGCCAGCTTCTGGCTCGAAGGCGCCCTGAACAACGACGACGGTACCGGCACTGCTGTCGGCGGCGGCCAGAACTGGCAGCGCCGTTCGACCGTCAGCCTGTCCGGCAACTTCGGTGAAATCCGCCTCGGCCGCGACTACACCCCGACGTTCTGGAACGACAACGTGTTCGATCCGTTCGGCCTCAATGGCGTGGGCGCCAACCTGATCTCGACCGCCAACGGCTACAACAACCCGGGCAGCGTGATCTCGCAAGGCGGCTTCACCGCCAACACGACCTACTCCCGCGCCAGCAACTCGATCGGCTACTTCCTGCCGCCGAACCTGGGCGGCTTCTACGGCCAGTTCATGTACGCCATGAACGAGAAGACCAGCTACGATCCGGGCGGCCTGACCCCTCCCGGCTCGGCGGCGGTCGTGAACGACCCCGCGCTGCTGCGTGTTTCTGGCAACGAGCGCGCCGGCCGCTACATCGGTGGACGCGTTGGCTATGCCAACGGTCCCCTGGACGTCGCGCTCGCCTACGGCGAAAGCACGGTCGGCTCGAACTTCTACGCCGGCACCACCGACAGCCTCGACACCTGGAACCTCGGCGCTTCTTACGACTTCGGTGTCGTCAAGCTGTTCGGCGAATACTCCAACGCCAAGCTGAAGCGCGACGCGTCGACGGTCTTCGTGCCGACCGCCGCCGACCCGTTCGGCTTCCGTCAGCCCAGCGCCGACGGTTGGCTGCTCGGTGCGACCGTGCCGGTCGGCCCTGGCCTGATCCGCATGTCTTACTCGGCGGTGAACTACAAGAACACCGGCACGTACATCGACCAGGTGCTGGGCTTCCGTCCCGACCCGAAGGCCGACAAGTTCGCCCTGGGCTATGTCCACAACCTGTCGAAGCGCACGGCCCTGTACGCGACGGTGGCGCGCGTGAACAACAAGGAAGGCTCCGACCTGACGCTGGGCGGCCCGGCGTTCGTGACCACCGCGGCAGGTGCCACGATGACCCCGAAGACCTCGACCGGCTACGACCTCGGCATTCGCCATTCCTTCTGATTCGAGGCGCAAGCCCGGATCAAGCAGCTAGCTCCGCAAGGCTGTCCGGTCATGGCCGGGCAGCCTTTTTTCATTCCAGGCCAGGGGGAGTCTCCAATGCAGAACGATGTTTCATCGAGCCACGCTGCGGGCGCCATGATCGACCTCAACGATCTCCGCGTCTTCGCCTATGTCGCCTCGCTTGCCAGCTTTTCGTCGGCAGCCGATGCCTTGCAGATCCACAAGTCGAGCGTGAGCCGAAGCGTCACCCGCCTCGAAACCATGCTCGACGCGCCTCTGCTCCAGCGCACGACCCGCAAGGTCTCGTTGACCCCGCGCGGCCGGGAGCTGAAAGAGCGTTGCGTCGACATCCTCTCGCGCATCCACGAGACGATCGGCTACGTCGGGCCAGTCAACCAGAGGCCGACGGGCGTGCCAGCCCGGCGCGCGCGCTTCGACGCCTAGTGCGGCCTAGTGCAGCCCGCCGCGCAAGGTCTGCCGCATCTTGCTCGGCGGCACGCGGTACCAGCACTTGAACTTGCGGCTGAAGTTGGTGGGGTCGTTGTAGCCGAGCTGCGATGCAATGGCCTCCATCGACAGCTCGGTGTGCTGCAGGTACCAGGCGGCGTGCGTCTTGCGCAAGTCGTCCTTGATGTCGGAATAGTTGAGCCCCGCTTCGGCCAGCCGGCGCGCCAGCGTCCGGCCCGAGATGCCCAGGTCGGTGGCGAGCTCGCCGACCTCGGGGTTGGCCGTCAGGCGTTCGAGCAGCGTGCGGCGAACGCGCGCCACGAAGTCCCCGTGCCCCAGCTCCGACTCCATCTTGCGGCATGCCTGCGCCGCCTCGTGGAAGGCGTCGGCGTCGGCGGCGGTCGAGCGCACCCGAAGCAGCTCGATCGGCAACTGGAAGCTGAGGTGCTCCTGGTCGAACTCGACCCGCCGGACATAGCGCAGGCAGGGGATGTCGTTGCCGGCCGGGCGAGGGTAGGGCAAGCCTGCCGCGAGCTCGTCGGCCGGCCGTCCCAGGATGGCTTCGAGCAGGCGGCAGTAGGCGCCCAGGATCGATTGCATGACGAAGACATGGGTCTCGCACAGGGGGCGCATCGGCTTGACCCTGAGCGTGCTCCAGCGCGGCCCGTTCTCGATCTTGACATCCATGCTGCGAAACATGAGCCTGGCATGCCGGCTCATGATCTGCAGGCCCTGGCCCAGGGTGTCGCTGGTCACGGCGGCGATGCCGACCGGGCTGTGGTACGGCTGGAGCATCGACCCCGCCATCAGCCCCAGCGCGGGTTCGCCGCTGGCCTGGATGGCGTGCATGACGAAGCGGCGGAAGACCGAGAAGTCGACCATCCGCTGGCCGTCGCTGAGATCCTGCCAGGCCAGGCCGGCGCTGGCGAGCACGTCCGACGGCCGAACGCCGCGGCTGTTCAGGCAGTCGACGATGCTGCGGATGTAGACGGGATGCGCGAACGGAATGGCGACTTCGCCTTGGACTGTCACGGTCGATCGGGGGTAGAGGTTGGAGCGCGTCCAATCTACCCCGCGTCGCTCGGACGCCATGCCTGAACTTGTCGCGAATCTTCCCTTTGGTCGGCAGACCTTTCTCGTCAAGCCGCTTGCGGGATCTCCAGGTTGTCGATCAGACGGGTGCTTCCCAGTCGCGCCGCTGCCAGCGCCACCAGTGGCTCGCCCGCGGCCGGTGCCTGCAGGTCGGTGCGCCGGCGCAGCACCATGTAGTCGGGCTGCCAGCCCCGCGCGCTGAGCGATTGCATCGCGCGCGCCTCGATCGCGGCGAAGTCGCGCTCGCCCGCCTGCACCGCCGCGGCCATGGCCTTCAGCGCGAGCGACAGCTGCACGGCTTCGGCGCGCGCGGCCTGGTCGAGGTAGCCGTTGCGCGAAGACAGCGCGAGCCCGTCATCGGCGCGCCGGGTCTCGCTGCCCACGACCTCGATCGGCAAGGCGAACTGCCGCACCATGTGGCGGATGACCAGCAGCTGCTGGTAGTCCTTCTTGCCGAACACGGCCACGCGCGGCTGCACGCAGGCGAAGAGTTTCATGACGACCGTGCAGACGCCGACGAAGAAGCCCGGGCGGAAGTGGCCTTCGAGGATGTCGGCCAGGGCGCCATCGGGATGCACCTTGCAGGTCTGGGGTTCGGGGTAGAGGGCACGCTCGTCGGGCGCGAACAGCAGGTCGCAGCCGGCCGCCTGCAGCTTCTCGCAGTCGCTGTCCCAGGTGCGCGGATAGGTGTCGAAATCCTCGTGTGGAAGGAACTGAAGGCGGTTCACGAAGATGCTGGCGACCGTGACGTCACCCCGCGGCCTGGCCTGCCGCACGAGCTCCAGGTGGCCGTCGTGCAGGTTGCCCATGGTGGGAACGAAGGCGGGGCGCTCGAAGCGGCCCAGGTGGTCGCGCAGTTCGGGGAGGGTGCGGATGACGTGCATGGTCGGGGCGCCTACCAGGCGTGGAGTGAGTCGTCGGGAAAGCTGCCGTCCTTGACGGCCCGGACATAGGCCTGCATGGCCTGCGCGATGCCTGGCGCATCGGCCATGAAGTTGCGGACGAACTTCGGCAGCTTGCCCAGTCCGACGCCCAGCATGTCGTGCATCACCAGCACCTGGCCCGCGGTGCCGCGGCCGGCGCCGATGCCGATGGTGGCGCAGTGCTTCAGTTCGGCCGTGAGTTCGGCGGCCAGCGCGGCGGGCACCATCTCGAGCACCAGCATCGCGGCGCCCGCATCCTGCAGCGCATGCGCCTGCTGCTTGAGCAGGGCCGCGGCCTCGCCGCCACGGCCCTGCACGCGGTAGCCGCCGAGCGCATGCACCGTCTGCGGCGTGAGGCCCAGGTGGGCGCAGACCGGAATGCCGCGCTCGACCAGGAAGCGCACGGTGTCGGTGGTCCAGCCGCCGCCTTCGAGCTTGACCATGTGGGCGCCGGCCTGCATCAGCACGGCAGCGCTGTGCAGCGCCTGTTCGCGCGAGGCGTGGTAGCTGCCGAAGGGCAGGTCGGCGATCAGCCAGGCCGTGCCCTGGACCCGGCGCAATCCGCGTTCGACGCTTTCGGTGTGGTAGCGCATGGTGTCCAGCGACACGCCCACGGTGCTGTTGAGGCCCTGGCAGACCATGCCCAGCGAGTCGCCGACCAGAAGGCATTCGACACCCGCGGCATCGGCCACGGCGGCGAAGGTGGCGTCGTAGGCGGTCAGCATGACGATCTTCTCGCCGCGCGCATGCATGTCGGCCAGCCGCGGCAGGCTGAGGGGCTTGCGCGTGGCCGGCGGCGAGGCCGGGGGCAGGGTGCCGTAGGGGATGGCCGCGTCGGCGGCGGCAGGGGTTGCCATTGCGGCTCGCTCAGGCCGCGACGGCCTCGCCGGAGGCGGCCTGCACGGGGATGTGGGCGCGCTCTTCCTTGATGCGGTTGGCGCCGTCGACGAACACCAGCTTCGGCCGATGGCCGGCCACCTGGTCTTCGGGCACCAGGCCGAAGGCGGCGATGATGATCAGGTCGCCGACCGAGGCCCGGCGCGCGGCCGAGCCGTTGACCGAGATGATGCCGCTGCCGCGCTGGCCGCGAATCGCATAGGTCACGAAGCGTTCTCCGTTGTTGATGTTCCAGATGTGGACCTGCTCGTTCTCGGCCAGGCCGGCGGCGTCGAGCAGGTCTTCGTCGATGGCGCAGGAGCCTTCGTAGTGCAGTTCGCAGTCGGTGACCGCGACACGGTGGATCTTGGACTTGAGCAGGGTGCGGAACATGATGCGAAAGCTCTTTCTCTGTGGACGAAAAGACGAAGGGCGTCCGCGTCAGAGCGCGGGCGGCACGAGGATGGTCGGCGCCGCGGGCGCGGCGAGCGCCGGGTAGTCGCGGCTGAAGTGCAGGCCGCGGCTTTCGCGCCGGGCCTGCGCCGAGCGCACGATCAGGTCCGCCACCTGCACCAGGTTGCGCAGCTCGAGCAGGTCGCGCGTGACGTGGAAGTTGCCGTAGAACTCCTGCACCTCGCCTTGCAGCAGCGCGATGCGGTGCGCCGCGCGTTCGAGCCGCTTGTTGGTGCGCACGATGCCGACGTAGTCCCACATGAAGCGGCGCAGCTCGTCCCAGTTGTGCGAGATGACCACCGTCTCGTCGGCATCGGTGACGCGGCTGTCGTCCCAGGCCGGCAGCGCGGCCTGGGGCTGCCGGGGTGATTCGACGATGGCCGCGGCGGCGGCGCGGGCGAACACCATGCACTCGACCAGCGAGTTGCTGGCCAGCCGGTTGGCGCCGTGCAGGCCGGTGCAGGCGGTCTCGCCGATCGCGTAGAGGCCGGGCACGTCGGTGCGGCCGGCCAGGTCGGTGAGCACCCCGCCGCAGGTGTAGTGCGCGGCCGGCACCACCGGGATCGGCGAGCGCGTGATGTCGATGCCGAGCGCGGCGCAGCGCGCCAGGATGTTCGGGAAGTGCTCCTGCAGGAAGGCCGGGCTCTGGTGGGAGATGTCGAGGTGCACGCAGTCGAGCCCGTGCTTCTTCATCTCGAAGTCGATGGCGCGAGCCACGATGTCGCGCGGCGCGAGTTCGGCGCGTTCGTCGTGCGCGGGCATGAAGCGGGTGCCGTCCGGCAGCAGCAGCCGGCCGCCCTCGCCGCGCACCGCTTCGCTGATCAGGAAGGACTTGGCATCGGGGTGGTACAGGCAGGTCGGGTGGAACTGGATGAACTCCATGTTCGCGACCCGGCAGCCCGCGCGCCAGGCCGCCGCGATGCCGTCGCCGGTGGCGGTGTCCGGATTGCTCGTGTAGAGGTAGACCTTGCCGGCACCGCCCGTGGCCAGCACGGTGTGGGGTGCGCGAAAGGTGAGCACCTCGTCGGTGGCCTCGTCGAGCACGTGCAGGCCCAGGCAGCCGGTGTCGGCGAGCCCGAGCTTGCGGCCCGTGATCAGGTCGACCAGCGTGTGCTGCTCGAACAGCGTGATGTTGGGCGTGCGCCTCACCTGCTCGATCAGGGTGCGCTGCACCGCGGCGCCGGTGGCGTCGGCCGCATGCACGATGCGGCGCTGGCTGTGGCCGCCTTCGCGCGTGAGGTGCAGCGCGCCGTCCTCGAGCGAGAAGGGCACGCCGAGCCCGCGCAGCCAGGCGATGGCCTCGGGTGCATGCTCGACCACGAAGCGCGTGGCGGCCAGGTCGCAGAGGCCCGCGCCCGCCACCAGCGTGTCGTCGACATGCGACTGCACGCTGTCGCCCTCGGCGAGCACCGCCGCGATGCCGCCCTGGGCCCACTGGCTGGCGCCATCGTCCACCGCGCGCTTGGTGATGACGGCCACGCGATGGGTGGCTGCGAGATGCAGTGCGGTGCTGAGTCCGGCCAGGCCGCTGCCGACGATCAGCACGTCGAATTCATGAAAAATCACAGGTCGTCACTCTTGCTTCGGATGTCGAACGGGGCGAACCATAACCGACTCTTGCGCTACGCCTGCGTGCATTTGCGCGGGCCGACCGGTGTCGGCATCGCTGCTACGATCGCGCCCATTCGCTGCTTGTGCGCGGCCTCGCGTTTCCGATGATGAAGATGGACAGTACCCTCGATTTTTCTTCCGCCGAGTGGGCCGCCGTGGTGCGCGCCGATGCACTGCGGGCCCTCGATGAAGACGTGGGAGGCGGCGATCTCACGGCCTCGCTGATCGATGCCGATCGCCGCGCGGTGGCGCGCGTCGTCGCCCGCGAGTCCGCCGTGCTGTGCGGCATCCCCTGGGTCGAGGCGGTGGTGCGGCATCTGGCCCCCGATGCGCGGATCACCTGGCATGTCGAAGAGGGCGCCCGCTGCGCGCCGGACCAGGTCGTGCTCGAACTCGCGGGTGCTGCCAGGGCGCTGCTCACGGCCGAGCGCACCGCGCTCAACTTCCTGCAGCTGCTGAGCGCGGTCGCAACCAAGACCGCGCTGCATGTCGATGCCGTGCGCGGCACGCGGGCCCGCATCGTCGACACCCGCAAGACGCTGCCCGGCCTTCGGCTGGCGCAGAAGTACGCGGTGCGCGCCGGCGGCGGCGTCAACCATCGCATCGGCCTCTACGACGCGGTGCTGATCAAGGAGAACCACATCGTCGCGGCCGGCGGCGTGAGCGCGGCGCTGGGTGCCGCGGCGCGCGTCGCGGGCCGTGCGAAGTTCGTGCAGATCGAGGTCGAGACGCTGGCGCAACTCGACGAGGCGCTGGCAAACGGCGCCCGCATGCTGCTGCTGGACAACATGGACCTGCCGACGCTGCGCGAGGCGGTGCGCCGCAACGATGCCGCCGGCGATGCCCGTGCCGTGCTCGAGATTTCGGGCGGCGTGACGCTCGAGGGCTTGCGCGCCCTGGCCGAGACCGGGGTCGACCGGATCTCCATCGGTGCCTTGACCAAGGACGTCAAGGCGGTCGATTTCTCGATGCGATTCCAGGAGGCCTCGGCATGAGCTTCGCGATGATCGACGTCGACTACGAGCAGCCGCTGGCCGCTGGCGACGGCAGCACGGCATGCGACACGCGCCATGCCTGGGCCCGCGTGCCGCCCGAGCCCGGGCCGGCCGAGCGCGAGGCCTTGAAGGCACGCATCCGCCGCCTGCTGCGCGAGCGCGATGCGGTGATGGTGTCGCACTACTACGTCCACCCCGACCTGCAGGACCTGGCCGAGGAGACCGGCGGCCTGGTGAGCGATTCGCTCGAGATGGCGCGCTTCGGCCGCGACCATGCGGCGCGGACGCTGGTGGTCTCGGGCGTGCGCTTCATGGGCGAGACTGCCAAGATCCTGTCGCCCGAGAAGCGGATCCTGATGCCCGACCTGGACGCGACCTGTTCGCTCGACCTCGGATGCCCGGAAGAAGACTTCGCCCGCTTCTGCGCGCTGCATCCCGACCGCACGGTCGTGGTCTATGCCAACACCAGCGCCGCCGTGAAGGCGCGCGCCGACTGGCTCGTGACCTCGAGCTGCGCGCTCGACGTGGTGCGCGCGCTGACGGCGCAGGGGCAGAAGATCCTGTGGGCGCCCGACCGGCACCTGGGCGACTACATCCGCCGCGAGACCGGCGCCGACATGGTGAGCTGGGGCGGCGCCTGCATCGTGCACGACGAATTCAAGGCGCTCGAACTCGAGCTGCTCAAGCAGGCGCACCCCGGGGCCCGCGTGCTGGTGCATCCCGAGGCCCCGGCCGATGTGATCGCGCTGGCGGATGCGGTGGGTTCGACCTCGGCCATCCTGAGCGCGGCGCAGCGCATGGAGGCCAGCGAGTTCATCGTCGCCACCGACAGCGGCATGCTGCACAAGCTGCGCACCCTGAACCCGGGCAAGACTTTCATCGAGGCGCCCACGGCCGGCAACTCGGCCACGTGCAAGAGCTGCGCCCACTGTCCATGGATGGCGATGAACGGCCTCGCCGGCTTGGCCCACGTGCTGGAGACCGGGGCGGGCGAGGTGCATGTCGACCCGGCATTGGGGCGCCGGGCGCGGGTGCCGATCGACCGCATGCTGGCTTTCACGGCCGCACTCCGGGGCGGCCAGCCGGTCGATCACCTGGTCGCAGGCATCGGCGCGGTCTGAGCTAGCCCCCACGCTCCCCCACTTCGTGTGGGTCGCTGCCCCCCGAGGGGGCCGCAGGCCGCCTTGGGGCGGCCCGGCGCCGGCCTGAGCTGTCAGGCGCGCTTGAACAGCCGCTTGAGCCAGCCCTTCGGCTGATTCGCCGACTCCTCGACCGGCGCCGGTTCGCCCTCGGGCAATGCGATGCCGCGGGCGAGTTGCGCCAGCGACTCGAAGATCATTCGCCGGGCTTCCAGCCGGACACCGCTGCGGCGGTGGAAGGCGATGACGGCCCGGCTGACCTGGAGCGAGTCGCCGCCGAGGTCGAAGAAGTTGTCGGTGCGCATGACGGCGTCGCCGTCCACCCCCAGCAACTCGCACCAGATCGCGGCCAGGGAGCGCTCCGCCGGCGTCGAAGGCGCATCGGCGGCGCTCGCCTGGGGCCGCTGTTCGGCCCGTGGCGCCGGCAGCGCGAGCCGGTCGACCTTGCCGTTGGGCAGCAGCGGCATGGCGTCGAGCGCGACGTAGTGCTGCGGCAGCATGTAGTCGGGCAGCTTGATACGCAGATGATCCCTGAGGGCCGCAGCGTCGAGGTCGCCGCCGCGCAGGACGACATAGGCCACCAGGCGCGCATCGCCGGGGCGGTCTTCGCGCGCCATGACCAGGCACTGCGCGACATCGGCATGCGCCTGCAGCCGGGCTTCGATCTCGCCCGGCTCGATGCGATGGCCGCGCACCTTGAGCTGGAAGTCGAGCCGTCCCTGGTGCTCGAGCAGGCCGTCGTGGCGCCAGCGCCCGCGGTCGCCGGTGCGGTACATGCGCGCCTGCGGGTCGGTGCCGAAGGGGTCGGGGACGAAGCGTTCGGCGGTCAGTTCCGGCCGGTGCAGGTAGCCGGTCGCGACGCCTTCGCCGCCGATGAAGATCTCCCCCGACACGCCGGCCGGGCAGCGCTTGCCCCGTGCGTCGAGCACATGGATGGCGGTGTTCGCGATCGGGCGGCCGATGGCGATGGTCTGCGCGTCCGGCGGCACCCTCCAGCAGGTGGACCAGACCGTGGTCTCGGTCGGGCCGTACAGGTTCCAGAGTTCGCTGGTCCGCGCCGAGAGCTGCCCGGCCAGCTGCGGACTGAGGCTCTCGCCGCCGACCAGCGCCTTGAAGGACGGCGAGCCGTGCCATCCGGCATCGATCAGCAGCCGCCAGGTCGCGGGCGTGGCCTGCATCAGCGTGGCCCGCGACCGGGCGAGCAGCGCGCGAAGCGCCTCGCCGTCGACGGCCTGCTCGCGGGTCGCGAGCACCAGGGTCGCGCCGGCGAGCAGCGGCAGCAGCAGTTCGAGCACCGCGATGTCGAAGCTCAGCGTGGTCACGGCGACGACCACATCGTCCTGTGCCAGACCGGGTTCGCGCTGCATCGACAGCAGGAAGTTCACCACGGCGCGGTGCGGCACCACCACGCCCTTGGGCTTGCCGGTGGAGCCCGAGGTGTAGATGACATAGGCCGGGTCCTGCGGCCGTGCGTCGCGCGCCGCATCGGCCGGCAGGGCGGTGGCGGGCTGCGCCAGCAGTTCTGGCTGGGCCTGGTCGAGCAGCAGCATCGGCACGGCCAGGTCCCGCCACGGCGCGGCGAGAGATTGCTCGGTCACCAGCAGCGTCAGCGCGGCGTCGAGCGCCATGTCGTGCAGCCGCTGCAGCGGATAGGCCGGGTCCAGCGGCACATAGGCGCCGCCGGCGCTCAGGATCGCGAGCTGTGCCACCACCATCGCCGGCGTGCGCTGCACGCAAAGGCCCACCAGGCTGCCCCGTTGCACGCCGCGCGCGCGCAGCACGCGGGCCAGGCGGCGTGCCCGCGACCAGAGTTCCGGGTAGTCCAGGGTGCCGCCGGGCATCTGCGCGATGGCGGTGCCGGGCGCCTCGCAGCGGGCTTCGAGCAGGCGGTGCAGGGTGAGCTCGCGCGGACAGGCGCGCTCGGTCCGGTTCCAGGCCGCGAGCCGGGCCAGGTCTTCGGGGCTGGCGGCCGCATGGTCGTGCAAGGGCCGTTCCGGCTGCGCGATGAAGCGCCCGAGCAGATGCATGTAGTTGTCCAGGATCGCCTGGGCGGTCTCGGGTGTGAACAGCTCGGTCGAGTAGGTCAGGGAGATCGCGTGCTCGCGCTCGGTGTCGATCGTCAATTCGAGATCGAACAGCGTCGCGTGCAGGTCCGTGCGCAAGACGCTCGCCTCGAGCCCCTCGAACTCCGAGCGCTTGCGCGGGGTGTTCAGCACGTTGAACAGCACGCGGATCTCGGGCGCCCGGGTTCCGGCCCGCTGCTTGTGCAGGCTGTCCATCAGGTAGTCGAACGGGATGTCCTGGTGCGTGAACGCCGACAGGCAGGTCTCGCGCACCTGCTGCGCGAGTTCGTGGAAGCTCTGCGTCGCGCGCACCTGGCTGCGCAGCGCCAGCGTGTTGACCAGCGAACCGACCACTTCCTCGGACTCGATGCGCATGCGCCCCGCGATCGGCGTCCCGACCACGATGTCCTCCTGCCCGCAATAGCGCGACAGCATGGCCTGGAATGCCGCCAGCAGCGTCATGAACGGGGTGAGGCCCACGCTGCGGCTGAAGCGCTGGATGCCGGCCAGCCAGTCATCGGGCAAGGCCAGCCGGACACGCTCGCCGCGGCTGCTGTGGCGCTGCACCGCGGCAGTGTCGGAGCTCAGGTGCAGGGGGCTCATGCCGGCCAGCTGGCCCAGCCAGTACTGCGTCTGGCTGGCGAGCATGCGGTCGCCGATGTGGGCTCGCTGCCAGCTGGCGTAGTCGACGAAATCGAAGGCGCGCGGACCCTCGCTGCCGGCGTCGCCGCGCAGCTCGGCGGCGTACAGGTCCTGGAGTTCCCGCAGCAGGATGTTCCATGACCAGTCGTCGCCGATGATGTGGTGCATCACGAGGACCAGGACGTGGTCGTCGGCGCCGAGCCGCATCAGGACGAAGCGATGCAGGGGCCCGCTCGCCAGGTCGAAAGGCGCGTTGGCGATGCGCCCGGCATGGCCTTGCATCGCGCGATCGCGATCGCTCTCCGGGACGTCCGACAGGTCGAGCTCGATGACGTTGGCCGGCTGCACCTTGCCGATGAAGGCCGCGGGTTCGGTGTCCACGAATTCGAAGGTCGTGCGAAACGCCTCGTGCCTGGCGACCAGGCGGTCGAAGGCCCGGCGCAGCGCGGCGCGGTCCAGCGGTCCGCGCAGGCGCATCGTGTCGCGCATGTTGTAGGCGGCGCCCTCGGGGTCCAGCTGGTTCAGCACCCACATGCCGCGCTGCGAGAACGACAGCGGCAGGGGCCCCGAACGCGAGACGAGCTCGATCGGCGCCAGCGGCGCGGCGGCGTCGGCGGCCGGACCGGAGGCCAGCTGGCCCACGGCCTGGGCCATCTGCTCGATCGTCGGGTGATCGAAGATTTGCCGCAGCGGGAACTCCACCCCCAGGGTCGAACGGATCCGCGACACGATCTGGGTGGCGAGCAGCGAATGCCCGCCCAGGTCGAAGAAGTTCGCGCGCATGCCGAAGCCCGACTTGCCCAGCACATCGCTCCAGATGTCCAGCAAGGCGGATTCGATCGGCGATCGCGGCGCGAGCCGGTCGAGCGTCGACGCATCGGTCTCGGGGCTGGGAAGGCGGCCCCGGTCGAGCTTTCCGTTGGCCAGGCGCGGCAGCTCCGGCAGCATCACGAACGCGCTCGGGATCATGTAGTCGGGCAGCCTGGACTTCAGCGCCGCGCGCAGGGAGTGCGGATCGGCGGGCGCTCGGGGCACCACGTAGGCGACCAGCTCCTTGCGGCCGGCGGCCACTTCGCGCAGGACCACCGCGCTCACTTGCACCTGCTCGCAAGCCGACAGCGCGGACTCGATCTCCCCGAGTTCGATCCGGAAGCCGCGCAGCTTGACCTGGTCGTCCTGGCGCTCGATGAACTCCACCACGCCATCGTTCAGCCAGCGCGCCGAGTCGCCGGTCCGGTACATCGTCTCGCCTGGCCGGAAGGGGTTGGGCACGAAGCGTTCGGCGCTGAGTTCGGGGCGGCGGTGGTAGCCGCGCCCGACGCCGAGGCCGCCGACGTACAGCTCGCCGGCCACGTTGACGGGCTGAGGCTGCAGTTGCGCATCGAGCACGTACAGCTGGGCGTTGGCGATCGGACGGCCGATCGGAACGATCGCCCGCTCGGGCAAGGGCTCGCCGACCTCGTACCAGGCGCTGTCCACAGTGGCTTCGGTGGGGCCGTAGAAGTTGCCGAGCCGGACGCCCGGCAAGGCCTGGCGTAACGACACGGCCAGCGCGCGGTCCATGGCTTCGCCGCCGCTCAGCACGTAGCGAAGGCCCGGGCAGGCGGTGCGGTCCATCTCGCCCAGCATCACGCGCAGCTCGGACGGCACGAACTGGGCAACGCTGATGTCCTCGTCGCGGATCACCTCGGCCAGCCGGCGCATGTCCTGCTGGACACCGGGCTCGGCGATGACGAGCGTCGCGCCGCAGCACAGCGGCGAGAAGAACTCCCAGAGCGAGGCGTCGAAGCTCGACGAGGTCTTCTGCAGCACGCGGTCGCCCGCCGTCAGATCGAGGGCGTCGATCATCCACAGGACGTGGTTGCTCAGGCCGCCGTGCATCAGCTGCGCCGCCTTGGGGGTGCCGGTCGAGCCGGAGGTGTAGATCAGATAGGCCAGCTGGTCCGGGCGCGACGGGGCGGCCTGTTCGGCCTGGGGCTGCCGCGGGACTTCGCCGCCGTCGTCCGGAACCACCAGGGTCCGGGCCGGCACGGCGGTGTCGATCTGCCGCAGCCGATCCGCCAGGGCCGCCTGCGCCAGCACCACTGCGGGCGTCGAGTCGTCCAGCATCGCCTGCAGCCGCTCGGTCGGGTGGGCGGGGTCCAGCGGAAGAAAGACGCCGCCGGCCTTGAAGATCGCCATCAGGGCCACCGCCATGCCGATGCAGCGCTGCATGCAGAGGCCGACGACCACCTCGGGCCCGACGCCCAGCGCGCGCAGTTCGCCGGCGAGCCGGTCCGACAGCAGGTCGAGCTCGCGGTAGCTGGTGCTGCGTGCGCCGGAACGCAGCGCGACGGCCTCGGGCGTCGCTCGCGCCTGGGCTCGGAAGAGGTCGTGCACCGGCAGCTCGCGCGCCACGGCGGGGAGCCGGTGGTTCCATTCGACCAGCATCCGATGCCGCTCGGCGGCATCCATCAGCGGCAGGCGGTCCAGCGGGCCGTCGGGATCGGCGACGATGCCGCGCAGCAGATGGACGAAGTGCGACGCCAGCCGCTCGATGGTCTGCGCCTCGAACAGGTCGGTGCGGTACTCGAACAAGGCCTCGAGTCCGGCGCCGGACTCGACCATCGTCAGCGAAAGATCGAACTTGGAGGTGCGGGCATGGACGCGGACCTGCTCGTTCGCGAGTCCGTCGAGTTCGAGCAGGCGATGGGGAAAGTTGTCGAGCGCGAACGCGACCTGGTAGAGCGGATTCCGGCTGGCATCGCGTTCCGGGCTCAATTCGGCCACCAGCCGATCGAAGGGCATGTCCTGGTGGACCAGCGCCGCGCGCGCGGTCCGGCGCACGCGTCTCAGCAATTCGGTGAATCCGCTCCCGCCTTCGAGGTGGTTGCGCATGACCACCGTGTTGGCGAAGTAGCCCACCAGATCGCGCAGCTGGGCCTCTTGGCGCGCCGCCACGGGGACACCGACTGCGATGTCGCTCTGCCCGCTGTAACGCATCAACAGCACGTTGAACGCCGCCAGCAGCGTGGTGAAAGTGGTGGCGTCCTGCTGCCTCGCCAGGGCCCGGAGGTCGGCGGCGAGCGCGGGATCGATGGCCAGCGACAGGGTCCGGCCCTCATAGGCCATCTGCAACGGCCGGTTGTGGTCGGTCGGCAGGTTCAGGGTCTGCAGCTCGCGCAGGTTCTCGCGCCAATAGGCGAGCTGGGCCTGCAGTCCATCGCGTTCGAAGCGATGGCGCTGCCACTGCACGCAGTCGGAGAAGCGCAGCGGCGGCGCGGCCAGGCCGGCGTCATCGCCGCCCTGGGCATAGAGCTGGCCGAGTTCGCGGCGGATGACGCTCATGGACCATCCGTCGGCCACGATGTGGTGCACGATCAGCACCAGGACATGATCGTCGGGTGCGATCCGCAGCAACTCGGCGCGCAGCAGCGGGGCGCTCGACAGGTCGAAGGGCTGGGCGATGCTGGCGCCGATGCGCGCCAGGAGCGTGGTCCCGGCGGTGTCTGCCGGCCCGAGCTCGACCTGCCCCAGCCTGAAGCGCTGCTGCGCCACGGGCGCCGGCAGGACCCTCTGCCGGGGCGCTTGCCCGGAGGTGTGGAACTCGGTGCGCAGGCTGTCGTGGCGGGCGATCAGCGTGCGCAAACTGCGTTCGAGCACTTCGGCATCCAGGGGCCCGCGATGCCGGCTTGCCGAATGGATGTTGTAGGGAGCGCCCCCCTCGGCCATCTGATCGAGGAACCACAAGCCTTCCTGCTGGAACGACAGGGGGGCGCTCTCTGCCGAGAAGTCGGACAAGACTTCTCTTGACGCTAGTGGTTGCTCACACATGGAATGCGTAACATTTTAGTACACATTAATCCAGCGTGAATCGACCCGGCGTCAGACAAGCTCCCTGGGTCCTGAAAGGAAGCGTCCTCAGTGGTGACAGCGTTTCGCACGGTAATGCAGCGGCAGTCGCGCCGGCATCACCAGAAAGGAGGTTGACATGAGGATTTTGCAGAAAGATGTGTACTTAAGTTTCGAAATCGTTCATTATTGCCGCCCATTAGGCAATTGCCGGCTCAGAGCAACCCAATGGACTCTCCACTCCCTGCTGACAACCCCGCGTTCCATCGATGGACCGAGGTCACCGATGCCTTCGCCAGGGAATTCAATCGCCTCCAGGCCGGGGACCAGGGCGCGCTGGCCGAGGTGCGACGGCTGTCCGGGGAACTGCAGCGCATGGGCCGGGCGCTCGGGCTCGAAATGCCGACCGCCTCGAGCCGCCCGCCATCCTTCTCGAAATGAGGGCGGACGGCCAAGAAAAAGGCCCGCCGAAGCGGGCCTGGATCGTGGTGCCGACCTGAACCAGCGGTCGGCGGGGTGCTCGCTCAGGCGGCCGCGGAGGCCAGCGCCGCGTTGAGGGTGGCGCTCGGCCGCATGACGGCCGCGGTCTTCTTCGGATCGGGCATGTAGTAGCCACCGATGTCGGCCGGCTGCCCTTGCACCGCCTTGAGTTCGTCGACGATCTTCTGCTCGTTGGCGGCCAGGGTCTTGGCCAGCGGCGCGAAATGCGCCTGCAGTTCCTTGTCTTCGGTTTGCGCCGCCAGGGCCTGGGCCCAGTACAGCGCCAGGTAGAAGTGGCTGCCGCGGTTGTCGAGCTCGCCGGTCCTGGTCGACGGGCCCTTGTTGTTGTCGAGCAGCATTCCGGTGGCGGTGTCGAGCGTCTCGGCCAGCACCTTGGCCTTCTTGTTGCCGGTCTTCTGGCCCAGGTCCTCGAGCGACACGGCCAGCGCCAGGAACTCGCCGAGCGAATCCCAGCGCAGGTGGTTTTCTTCGACCAGCTGCTTGACGTGCTTCGGTGCCGAGCCGCCGGCGCCGGTCTCGAACATCGCGCCGCCGGCCATCAGCGGCACGATCGACAGCATCTTGGCGCTGGTGCCGAGTTCCATGATCGGGAACAGGTCGGTCAGGTAGTCGCGCAGGATGTTGCCGGTGACCGAGATGGTGTCCTTGCCGCGGATCACGCGCTCGAGCGTGTAGCGCATGGCGCGCACCTGCGACATGATCTGGATGTCCAGGCCCTTGGTGTCGTGGTCCTTCAGGTAGGTGTGGACCTTCTTGATGAGCTCGGCCTCGTGCGGGCGGTACTCGTCGAGCCAGAACACGGCCGGCATGCCCGACAGGCGGGCCCGGTTGACGGCCAGCTTGACCCAGTCGCGGATCGCCGCGTCCTTGGTCTGGCACATGCGCCAGATGTCGCCGGTCTCGACGTTCTGCTCGAGCAGCACCTCGCCGGTGGCGATGTCGACGATGCGGGCCACGCCGTCTTCGGGCACCTCGAAGGTCTTGTCGTGCGAGCCGTACTCTTCGGCCTTCTGCGCCATCAGGCCGACGTTGGGCACGGTGCCCATGGTCACGGGGTTGAAGGCGCCGTTGGTCTTGCAGAAGTTGATCATCTCCTGGTAGATGCGGGCGAAGGTGCTCTCGGGCATCACGGCCTTGGTGTCCTTCGGACGGCCGTCCGGTCCCCACATCTTGCCGCCCAGGCGGATCATCGCGGGCATCGAGGCGTCGACGATGACGTCGTTCGGCGCGTGCAGGTTGGTGATGCCCTTGGCCGAGTCGACCATCGCCAGCTCGGGGCGGTGCTCGTGGCAGGCGTGCAGGTCCTTGACGATCTGGTCGCGCTGCGAGGTCGGCAGGTCCTTGATCTTGTCGTAGACGCTCGACAGGCCGTTGTTGACGTTGACGCCGAGTTCATCGAACAGCTTGCCGTGCTTGGCGAAGGCGTCCTTGTAGAAGACCTTGACCGCGTGGCCGAAGACGATCGGGTGCGACACCTTCATCATGGTCGCCTTGACGTGCAGCGAGAACATCACGCCGGTCTCGCGGGCGTCTTCCATCTCGTCCTCGTAGAACTTGAGCAGCGCCTTCTTGCTCATGAACATGCTGTCGATGATCTCGCCTTCGAGCAGCGCGACCTTCTTCTTCAGCACGATGGTCTGGCCGCTCTTGGTGACCAGGTCCATCTGGACGTCGCGCCCCTTGGCGAGCGTCAGGCTCTTTTCGCCGGCGTAGAAGTCGCCGCCGTGCATGTGCGAGACGTGGGTGCGCGAGGCCGGGCTCCACTTGCTCATCGAGTGCGGGTTCTTGCGCGCGTTGCGCTTGACGGCCGCGGGGGCGCGGCGGTCGGAATTGCCTTCGCGCAGCACCGGGTTGACCGCGCTGCCGAGCGCCTTCGAATAGCGCGCCAGCAGCGCCTTCTGTTCGTCGGTCTTGGGATCTTCGGGGTAGTCGGGGATCTTGTAGCCGCGCGACTGCAGTTCCTTGATGGCTGCCAGCAATTGGGGCACCGAGGCACTGATGTTGGGCAGCTTGATGATGTTGGTGTCGGGCGACTGGGTCAGGCGACCGAGCTCGCCCAGGTTGTCGGGCACCTTCTGCTCGGGCGTCAGGAATTCAGGGAACTCCGCCAGGATGCGGGCTGCCACCGAAATGTCGCTGGTCGCGACCTCGATCCCTGCCGGCGCGGCGAACGTCTGGATGACGGGCAGCAGCGAGGCCGTGGCCAGCAGCGGCGCCTCGTCGGTGAGGGTGTAGATGATCTTGGATTGAGCGGTAGCCATTGTGTGACCTCTGGAGCTTGGCGGATGTGCGGGATGCCCGCGGCAGGCAGGTGGCCGCGGGCCGTCGTTTTCGACGCGCGCTAGTCTACTTGAGGGGTGTTTCGCCTCGTGGTAGAGGGTCTAAGGGCAGAGCATGGATCGTGCCGATCCGGATGCTCTCGATGGCGACTCAGCCCATCAGGCTGGGGTTGCGGCGCGCCTCGTCGATCTGGCGCTGGCGAATCGCTTCGCGGCACTGGCCCAGATGCGCGCTCCTGGGGTCCGCGCATCGGCTGTTGACGCAGATGGCGCGGGCGAAGAAGTTGCTGCCGCTGCAGGCGGCCAGCGGGTTTCGCTCGGCGCGGACGGCCGCCGACTGGGCCGCCACCTTCCGGGTTCGCGTCGGTGCGTTGCTCTCTGCGGCCACCGCCTGCGCGGGCTCGGCTTCTTCGTTGGCCATCGCTGCCGGCGAGCGGCTGCCCGACACGATCGCCACCTCGCCTTCGCTCAGGCCGAGGTCGCCGGCCGCCAGCCGCGAGGGTTTGGGCTTGGGTGCGGCGTGCGGAGGTGCCGGGGCGGCGACGGCCGCGGCGACCGCGGCCTGCGGCGCCGTGCCCGGCAAGCGCGATTGGTACCAGCCGGCAAAGCCGACGAACAGCAGCAGCGGCGGCAGCAGCGCCAGGCGCATGACGTTGGTCAGCGACTTCACGGCCGGTGCCGGCGCTGCCTTCTGACGCACCGCGCGCGGCTCGGGCGCCGGGTCGGCCTCGTCGCGGACCGGCAGCGGACAGCCGCAGGTGCGGCAGCGCGCGTCGCTCTGGTGGTTGACCGTCTGGCAGAACTCGCAGGTCGCGAAGTCCGTCGGGGCACGGCGGACCCACATCTCCACCAGGTCGCCGACCTGGACGTACGCCACCGGCCGCTGCACGGCGGGCCAGACGGCGGTTTCGGGAACGATATGTCGATGAAACGGGTTCATGTGAGCGGCCCGAACTTGAAGGAATTCTTTTGTAGTACAGACTGCGCGTCTTGTATGTCAGCGTCTACCGGAACGGCGTCGCGACGTTGCGCAACGCGCACAAGGGCGTGAGATGTTTGTCACGATTTGTCTCGCCTACTTGTGACAATTTGCTTCAAGCTTTCGCCGGCTCGGCCTAGGATTGCCGAAACATTCGAAAGCGACCCATGGCCTCTCCGGTTCTGCCCCTGTTTCGAACGATCGCCGTCTTGAGCCTCTGTGCGGCAAGCACGATGGCAGCGGCCGAGATTCATCGCTGCAAGGATGAACGCGGCCAGACGGTCTTGTCCGACCGGCCCTGCGGATCGGCGTTCTCCGGCCAGCCGCTGCAGTCGAACACGCTGGGCACCGGTGCCGACCGGCTGGCCGCGCCGCAGATGCACAGCGTCCGCGCGCGCGAAGGCGGCGGGCAGTACGACTTCATCTCGGACAGCCGGACGGGCGAGCGCGCCTCGGAAAAGCAGGCACTCAAGTAGGACCGACGCGGACCCGTTCAGGGCGCCTTGGCGACCAAGGCTGCCGCATCGGCGGCGACGCGCCGCAGCAGTTCGGTCACCGTGGCGGCTTGCGATTGCGGCGTGTCCGCATCGCCCGCGATGTCGTACGCGAACCCGCCGCCCTGCAGCAGGCGCGGCACGCGTTCGGTGCTCCACAGCATGATGCGGGCGCTCGCCTTCAGGCGCCGTTCGCCGCGCACATAGTCCATGCGCGTCAACACCACCTGCAGCGACGCTGCGGGCGACTGTTCGCTGCAGTTGGCCTCGCACAGGCGCCAGCCGGGCAGGCGCTCGCGCAGCGCCGCATTGAATTCGCGCCCGACGCTGACCTCGATCCGCTCGGCCCAGAAGGCATCGGGCCATTCGCCCAGCGTGCTGGCCTCGGCCCGGTAGCGCACGCGGCGTGCCACCAGGTATTCAGGAATCTCGGGCCGTCCCACGGCCAGCACGCGCGGCGTGCCCGGCGCGGCCGGCATGGTGGTGGCCGCCGCCGAGGAAACCGCCGGCGGCAGTGTCAGCAGAATCGGCGGGGGCGCCGAGGCACAGCCCGCCAAGAGGGCCGCCAGCGCGGCGTGCAGCGGCCAGGCCGCCCATCGTGTCAGTGCAGTCATTGGCGTGGGTTCCCGAAGATGATGGCGTTGGGCCGCTCCTCGAGCTGCTCGCTCAAGGAGCGCAGGCTGCGCGCCGCCTGTGACAGATCGCTGAGCGTGGCGTCGAGGTCGCCGCGCAAGGGGGCGCCGGGAGCCGCCATGTCGGCCAACCGCTCCATCGCCAGCTTGGCGGTCTCCGACGCCTGGCGGGCGCCGACCAGGGTGCGCTGCAGTTCCGGCTGGGCCGCCAGCACCGTTTGCTGGGAGCTGTCGGCCAGCTGCGTGATCGCTTTCAGCGTCGCCTGCGAGCTGCCCTGCACCTGCCGGATAGCCTCGGTCGCGACGGCCAGGGTCTTGCGCGACTCGACGGCGGTGAGATCGAGTTGCCGGGCGGCGCCGCCGAGCACGCCCTGGGCGCTGTCGAGCGTCTTCTGCACCGACGCCAGCGTCGCCTCCAGGGCCTGGATCGCCTGGCGCATGTCGGCCACCGTGTCGCGCAGCGGCAGGTTGGCGACCTGGTCGATCAGGGCGCCGAAACGGTCGGCCACCGCCGGGATCTCGGTGGCGCCCGGGCCGCCGAGCAGCGTGTCGGGCGTGTCCGGCAGGAAATCGAGCTCGATGGCTTTCTGGCCGGTCACGATGCTCTGCGAGGCCAGCCGGGCGCGCAGGCCGCGCTGCACCAGCACCGTCAGGTCGGGGACCTTGTCCTTGGCGTCGGTCAGGCGCAGCGCGCTGGGCTGCAGCCGCAAGGTGACCGGGACCGTGGTCTTGAGCGAGATCGGGTCCATGAGGATGCCGATGTCGGTCACCTGCCCGATCGTGACGCCCCGGAAGGTCACCGGTGCGCCCACCGACAGCCCGCTCACGTTGCCCTGGTAGAACACGCGGGCGCTTTGTTGCCGGGTGAAGAGGTCGTTGCCGCTGAGCCAGAGGATGGCCGCGACCGTGATCACGAAGGCGGCGACGACGAAGCCGCCGATCAGCAGGGCATTGCGTTTCATGGGGTGGCCTCGGTTGCGGCAGGCGCGACCGGCGGTGGCACCTCCCGATGGAGAAAGGCATGCACCGTCGGGTGCACGTCCTGCCGGGCGAGTTCGCGCGGGCAGCCGTGGGCGATTGGCCGCTTGCTGTCGGCGTCGAGGAAGATGCCGTCGTCCGCGATCGCGAACAGGCTCGGCAGTTCGTGGCTCACGAAGACCACGGCGGCACCGGTGCGGTGACGGATGTCGAGGATGAGGTCGTCGAGCCGGCGCGAACTGATCGGGTCGAGGCCGGCCGAGGGCTCGTCGAGGAACAGCAGCGGCGGCTCGGCGGCGATGGCGCGCGCCAGGCCGGCGCGCTTCTTCATGCCGCCGCTGAGCGAAGCGGGATAGAAGTTCGCGAACTCGCCCAGTTCGACCCATTCGAGCACTTCGCGCGCCTTGGCCTCGCGCTGCTTCGCGTCGAGCCGGGTCTGGCGCGAGAGCGGCAGGCAGACGTTTTCGAGCACCGTCATCGACGACCACAGGGCGGCGCTCTGGAACAGCATGCCGAAGCGCGAACGCAGGGCGCTGCGCTGGGCGTCGTCGCTGGCCCAGAAGTCGACGCCGTCGTAGGTGACCGTGCCGGCGGCCGGCGGCAGCAGGCCCACCAGGTGCTTGAGCAAGGTGCTCTTGCCGCAGCCGCTGCCGCCCATGACGGCGAAGATGCAGCCCTTCTCGACCTTGAGCGAGATGTCCTTCTGGATCAGGCGGCTGCCGAACTGCATGACGAGCTGGTCCACGGCGAGCAGGCTCATGTCAGATGTCCAGGGCGTTGGCGCAGACGGCGAAGATGGCGTCGAGCACGATGATGCCCACGATGCTGGTCACCACCGCGCCGGTGGTCGCGACACCGACACCGGCCGCGTTGCGCTGGGCCCGCAGGCCGTAGTAGCAGCCGACCATGCCGACCAGGGCGCCGAAGGTCACCGACTTGCCGATGCCCAGCCCCAGGTGGGTCCAGGTGAGCGACTCGGCCGTGCGCTGCAGGTAGGCGGTCGCCGACAGGTCGAGCATCGCGGCCGCGACGATCATCCCGCCCAGCAGGCCGGCCACGCAGGCGAAGATGTACAGCAGCGGCATCATCAGCAGCAGCGAGCCCACCCGCGGCAGCACCAGGAAGTCGATCGCGGTCAGGCCCAGCACCTCGAGCGCGTCGACCTCCTCGTTGGCCTGCATGGTCGCGATCTCGGCCGCGAAGGCGGCGCCGGTGCGCCCGGCGATGACGACCGCCGTGATGATCGCGGCCATTTCGCGCGCGACCGCGATCGCCACCAGGTCGGCGACGAAGATGCCGGCGCCGAACTTGGCGAGCTGCACCGCGCCGACGAACGCCAGGATCGCGCCCACCAGCAGGTTCACGACCAGGACGATGGGCACCGCCCGCGCGCTGCAGTCGGCCAGGACGCGGCCGAGGTCCTCGCGGCGGAAGGTCCAGTGCCCTCGCATCGCGGCGCCGGCCGACAGCAGCACCTCGCCGAGAAAGCGCACCGGCCGCTCGAGCGGGCCGGCGGCCGACCGCAGCAGGGTGCCGAGGGTCTGGCGCGGGGAGAGTGAGGACTGGGGCATTCGACGGACTGCGGTGGGTCCGTCCATGGTAGCAATGCTTCAGGTCGTGGCGGTGGCTCCGCACCGCTCGCGGCGGCCCGACCGGGCGCCGGCTACCACTCGCCGACTTCGCGCAGGCGCTGGTCGGGCTCGAGCTGTTCGAGCCGCTCCCGGGCCCGCAGGGCCCGGCGCCGATCGGTCCCGACCAGCGTGCCCAGCTTGCGCGACAGCGCCTCGGCGATGGAACGCCGCGCCGTGGGCTTGGGCGTGCGGCCGGCGCGGATCGTGCGGATGCGGCTGTTCATGGTCGTTTCCTTGGCTGAGTTCCGATGATCCTCAACATCGGCGACTTGTCCATGACAGAACAGGGCCTTCGGAAAAATCCGGCCCTTCGTTCGTGCATATCGCACACCCGCCGTGCCCGCGCGGACCCTGGGACTAACCACTAGAGACGCGGGCCCCCCCATGTCCTTATAGTTTGCCGATCGTTTAGTTAACGATCGTTAGGACACAATGGGTGCATTCGATTCAGCGTCGCTGTCGCAGTTCGTCCAACTGGGCCTGCAAGGCGTTTCAACCGGCGCCATCTACAGCCTGGTGGCGCTCGGGCTGGTGCTCGGCTACAAGGCCACCGAAGTGCTGAACTTCGCCCATGGCGACGTGCTGATGCTGTCGTCCTTCGCGGCCTGGTACTTCATCGCCGAGGCCGGGCTGTCGTTCTGGATCGCGCTGCCGCTGGTGGTGCTGCTGGCGGCACTGCTGTGCTGGCTGCTCGAGGCCCGCGTGATGCGCGCCATCGTCGGCCAGCCGCAGTTCGCGGGCGTGATGCTGACCATCGGCATCGGCTTCATGATCCGCGGCGGCACCAGCATGGTGTTCGGTCCGGACTCGCGCAGCTACCCGACGCCCTGGACCGGGCACACCACCACGCTGGGCGGCGCCATCGTCGCCGACCTCAACCTGGTGATCATCGCGGCGGCGCTGGGCGTGACGGCGCTGCTGTTCGTCTTCCTGCAGCGCACCGCGCTCGGCGTGGCGATCCAGGCTTCGTCGCAGAACCAGCTGGCCTCCTACCTGTGCGGGGTGCGCGTCAAGCGTCTCAACTCGCTGGTGTGGGCGATCTCGGGGGCCATCGCGGCGCTCTGCGGCATCCTGCTGGCACCGATCTCGCTGGTCGACCTGAGCCTGTGGTTCGTGATGCTGAAGGCCCTGGCGGCCCTGGTGCTCGGCGGCTTCGGCAGCGTGCCCGGGGCCATCGTCGGCGGCCTGCTGATCGGGCTGATCGAGCAGTTCTCGGGCGTCTACCTGCCCGACGGCTTCAAGGACGTCATGCCCTACCTGGTGCTGATCGCCGTGCTGGTGTTCTTCCCGCGCGGGCTGATCGGCGAAGCGCACGGGAGGCGGGTATGAGCCGGGCCACCTACCAGACCAGCTATGCCGAAGGGCGGGCGCTGCTGCGCACGCGCGAGCAGCGGCTGCTGTACGGCGCGCTGGCGGCGGCGCTGGTGCTCGCGCCGTTCGCGATCCCGACCTTCTATGTCGGCGAGGCCTCGTTCATCTTCATCATGTGCATCGCCAGCCTGGGATTGATGACCCTGACCGGCTTCACGGGCCAGGTGTCGCTGGGGCAGGCGGCCTTCCTCGGCATCGGCGCGTACACCCACGCGCAACTGCTGACGCTGGGCCTGCCGCTGCCCCTGTCGCTGCTCGCCGCCGCCATCACGGCCGGGCTCGCCGGGCTGGCGGTCGGCCTGCCGGCGATCCGGGTCTCGGGCCTGCACCTGGCGGTGGTGACGCTGGCCTTTGCGATCGTGACCGAGCACGTCGCCGGCCGGTGGAAATCCGTGACCGGTGGCCACAGCGGCCTCGCGGTGCCCGACCCCGTGCTGTTCGGCTTCAGCCTCGGCGGACCGCTGCCCTTCTATTTCCTCTGCCTCGCGATGCTGGCGCTGGTGCTCTGGCTGCTGCTCAACCTGATGCGCTCGGCCACGGGGCGCGCCTTCGTCGGCGTGCGCGATTCCGAGGCCGCGGCCCAGGGCCTGGGCATCCACGTGGCGCGCACCAAGGTGCTGGCCTTCGTGATCTCCGCGGCCGTGTCGGGCCTGGCCGGCGCGCTGCTGGCCCACCAGACTCAGTTCATCACGCCCGAGAGCTTCGGCCTCGCGCTGTCGCTGCAACTGGTGTTGATGGTCTTCATCGGCGGCATGGGCAGCCTGCGCGGCGCGATCTTCGGCGCCCTGCTGATCGGCATGCTGCCGTCGCTGATCTCGCTCGCCAAGCCGCTGCTGCCGGCGCGCATCGGCAGCCAGTTCGGGCTCGAGCTGTTCGTCTATGGCGCGGTGCTGGTGTTCTTCGTGCTGCTCGAGCCGCGCGGCATCAACGGCCGCTGGGTCCGCATCCGCAGCGCGCTCGACGAGTTTCCGCTGCGCCGGCGCGGCGGCTTCCGGCGCCAGAAGGCCTACATGCGATCGGAGCGTGGCTGATGGCGTTCTTCGAAGTCGACCAGTTGAGCCTTTCCTTCGGCGGCGTGCGCGCGGTGCGCGACGTCAGCTTCGAGGTGGCGCAGGGCGAGGTGTTCGCCATCATCGGCCCCAATGGCGCCGGCAAGACCTCGGTGTTCAACCTGATCACGCGGGTGTTCGACGCCAGCGCCGGCTCGGTGCGGCTGCTGGGCCGGGAGATCACCGGCGTGGCCCGGCACGACGTGGTGCGCCATGGCATCGCGCGGACCTTCCAGAACATCGAGCTGTTCGAGGGCGCGACCGTGCTCGACAACCTGATGCTGGGCCGCCACTGCGCCCCGCACGGCAGCCTGCTGGCGCAGCTGTTCGACCTGCCGGTGGTGCGCCGTGCCGAGACCGCGACGCGCGAAGTGGTCGAGGACGTGATCGCGCTGCTCGACCTGGCGCCGCATCGCATGAGCCTGGTCGCCGGCCTGCCGTACGGCATCCGCAAGATCGTAGAACTGGGCCGCGCGCTGGTGGCGGGGCCGAAGCTGCTGCTGCTCGACGAACCGGCCTCGGGCCTGAACCCGGAGGAGACCCACGAGCTGGCCCACTGGATCCGCGACATCCGCGATGCGCTGGGCATCACCGTGGTCATGGTCGAGCACGACATGTCGCTGGTCTCGGCCGTGGCCGACCGCGTGCTGGTGATGGAGCAGGGCCAGGTCCTGACCTCGGGCACCCCTGCCGAGGTGCAGTCCGATCCGCGCGTCATCGCCGCTTATCTCGGAGCCTGAACATGACTGCACTGCTGAGCGTGCGAAACATCGAGACCTGGTACGGCCCGGTCAACGCCATCCGCGGCATCAGCCTCGAGGTCCAGCCCGGGCGCATCGTGGCGGTGCTGGGCGCCAACGGCGCCGGCAAGACCACGCTGCTCAACACCATCGCCGGCGTGATCGACCCGGCCAAGGGCAGCATCGAGTTCGAGGGCCGGCGAATCGACGGCCGCGACGCCGATGCGGTGGCGCGGGCGGGCGTGGTGCTGGTGCCCGAGGGGCGGCAGGTGTTCACCTTCCTGACCGTGCTGGAGAACCTGCGGATGGGCGCCTTCGCCCGCCGGCGCGACCCCGAGGCGAAGCGCGACATCGAACGCGTGTTCGAGTGGTTTCCGCGCCTGCGGGAGCGCCAGGGGCAGGCCGCCGGCCTGCTGTCGGGCGGCGAGCAGCAGATGGTGGCGATCGGCCGCGCCTTCATGGGTCGGCCGCGGCTGCTGCTGCTCGACGAGCCCTCGCTCGGGCTGTCGCCGCTGTTCACCAAGGAGATCTTCGCCATCGTGCAGCGCATCCGCAGCGAGACGAACACGGCCGTGCTGGTGGTCGAGCAGAACGCCGCGATCGCGCTGGCGACCGCCGACGACGGCTACATCGTCGAGCTCGGCCGCATCGTCGCGGCCGACAGCTGCGCCAGGCTGCGCGAGCGCGACGACGTGCGCGACTTCTATCTCGGCGGCGCCGGCGGCCATGCGGCGCCCGGCGCCGCGCAAGCCGCCCGGCCGCAGCGCCGCAGCGCCAGCTGGCGCTAGGGCGCCTTCATCTTCGATCACTTCAGGAGACATCCCATGAGCCTTCGCCGTCGTACCCTGCTCCGCTCCGGCCTGGCCGGCCTCGCCCCCGCCTTTCTCGGCGCGCCCGCGCGTGCCGCCGGCGTCAGCAGCGGCGAGATCGTGCTCGGCACGCACCTCGACCTGTCGGGCCCGGCCGCCATCACGATGCCGCCGATCCGCAACGGACTGCAGATGCGTGTCGACGAGGCCAACGAGGCCGGCGGCATCCATGGCCGCAAGCTGCGCTTCGTGATCGAGGACAACGGCAGCCAGCCGCCACAGGCGGTGCGGGTGGTCGACAAGCTGATCCGCCGCGACGAGGTCTTTGCGCTGCTGTGCCCCTTCGGCTCCGGCCCGGGCGTGGCCACGGTCAAGAAGACGGTCGATGCCGGCGTGATCTGCTTTGCGCCCTACGGCGCGGCGGCGCTGATCCGCAAGGCCTCGGGCGACTCGCCGCTGCTGTTCACGGCCAACCTGCACTACGACACGACCACGGCCGCGGGCCTGAAGTGGACCCTCGCCAAGCTGGGCAGCAAGAAGGTCGGATTCATCTACCAGGAAGGGCCGTTCGGCGACCTGGTCGGCAAGGGCGTCAGGGAGGGCCTGGCCGCCAAGGGGATGGCGCTGGCCGCCGAGGCCGGCTACAAGGTCGGCGACATCGATTTCTCGTCGCAGGTGGCGCGCATGCGGGCCGCCGGCGTCGACCTGATCGTGGGCGCGACCACCACCCGCGAAACCATCGCGGTCGCGGCCGAGGTCAAGAAGCTGGGCTGGAGCGGGGTCAACGTGCTGACCGCGAGCCCGGGCCGTGCCGGCACCACGCTGAGCATCGGCAAGGCGTCGGTCGAGGGCCTGTACGGCATCGGCGGCTGGCGCATCACGCCGGCGTCGGCGCAGGGCCCGGCACTCAAGCGCTGGTCCGACAGCTACCGCAAGCGCTTCAACATGGAGCCCGACGATGTCGCGCTGGTCTTCTACGACTATGCCTCGTGGTTCATGCAGGGCCTGCAGGCGGCCGGCAAGGACCTCAACACCGCGGGCCTCGTGAAGACGCTGCAGGCCTCCAGCTTCAAGGGCGAATCGTCCTACGAGACGCAGCACTTCAAGGACAACCACGTCGACCCCGAGTGGTGCCGCGTCGAGCAGGTGGTCGACGGCCAGTGGCTGCCGCGCTCGGAGATCATCGACCCGGCCAAGAGCAGCCTGTGAGCGCGGCGGTGACGATGACGCTGCCGCAGGCCTGGCTGGCGCGCTGCCGGGCCCAGCCGGATCAGGTCGCGATGCGCCACAAGCGGCGCGGCATCTGGCGGGCGGTGACATGGGGCGAGTTCTTCGCGCAGGCGCAGGCCATCGGGCTGGCACTCGACCGGCTCGGGCTGGTGCCGGGGGAGGTGGTGTCGATCATCTCGGAGAGCCGGCCCGAATGGCTCCATGCCGACATGGCGGCCCAGGCCATGGGCTTCGTCAGCCACGGCGTCTACCCGACCTGTCCGGCACGCCGCGTCGGTCGGCAGCTGGCCGACGCCGGCTCCCGCGTGGTGTTCGTCGAGAACGCGGCGCAGGCGGCCAAGGTGCTGGCCTCGGCCGCGCGCCTGCCCCGACTGGTCCGCGTGGTCGCCTTCGACGAACGTGGCGTTCGAGAGCTTGGCGATGCCAGGGTGGTCGGCCTCGCGGCCTTCCTGGCGGCCGACGAGGCGGCGCCGGCCGCACGGTTCGAGGCGCGCATCGCGGCCGGGCAGGGCGGCGACACCGCCTTTCTCGCCGGCACCGCGGGCACCACCGGCACGCCGCGCCTGGCGGCCTTCTCGCAGGCGGCGGCGATGGGCCAGGGGGCCGCGATGCAGGTGGCGCTGGGCACGCGCGACGGGGATCGCAGCCTGTGCTTCGTGCCCTTGGCCAGCGCGGCCGAGCGCGTGCTCGCGGCGGTGCTGCCGGTGCTCGGCCACGGCCTGGTGCATTTCCCGGAGAGCCCGGCCACGGTGGCCAACGACCTGCGTGAGGTGGAGCCGCACTGGGTGCATGCGCCGCCGCGTTTCTGGGAAAAGCTGCAGGCGCGCACCGAGAGCGCCGCGCTGCTCACCGCGCCGCGCGAGCGCCGGCTCTATCGCCGCAGCATCGATGGCACGGCCGGCGGCTGGCTGGCGCGGGCGGCGCGCAGGCACGTGCGCCGGTCGCTCGGACTGGCGCGGGCGCGCCAGGTGTTCAGCGGCGGGGCGCTGGCGGCGCCGGCGCTGGCGCAGTGGTATGGCGCCATCGGCGTGCCGCTGGTCGACCTCTATGAAAGCGCCGAGACCTGCGGGCCTTGCCTACTCGGGCCGTCGGTGGCGCGCATCGCCGGCGATGGCGAGCTGCAGCTCAGGCCGGTGGCGCCGCTCGCCGGCTACTGGCGCGAGGGTGCGCTGCAGCCACCCGCGCTGTCGCACGATGGCTGGCTGCACACCGGCGACCTGGCGGCGGCGGGCGAGGACGGCGTGCCGCGCGTGGTCGGGCGGCTGTCGGAGTCGTTCGCGATGGCCTCGGGCGATCGGGTGGCGCCGGGCGCCATCGAGGCGGCGCTGCTGGCCAGCAGCTACATCGCCGGCGCGATGCTGGTGGGCGAACAGCGCAGCCACTGCGCCTGCCTCGTGGCGCTCGAGGAGGAGAGCGTGCTGAGCTATGCGCAGAGCGAGGGCATTCCGTTCACCGACTACGCCAACCTGGTCGCCAAGCCCGAGGTGCACGCGCTGGTGCAGGCGCAGATCGACCGGCTCAATGCCGCGCTGGCCGAAGGCCTGCGCATCCGGGGCTTCGGCGTGCTGGCGCGCACGCTGTCGGCCCAGGACGAGGAGCTGACGCCGGCCCTTCGCATCCAGCGCCAGATGGCGCAGCGCAGCTTCTCCGGGCAGATCGAGGCGCTCTACGGCTGAAGCGACAGCGCCGAAGCCCTAGGCCGGCTGCGCCGCCAGCATCCCGGCCAGGCGCGCGGTGATCAGGCCGTGGGCCTGGTCCATGATGCGGTCGATCAATTGCTTCACGGTCGGCACGTCGCGGATCAGCCCGGCCACCATGCCGCAGCTCCAGGCACCGGCGTCCATCTCGCCCTCGACCATCACGCGCGGATAGACACCCGCCACCTGGTCGTAGACGTCGGAGATCTGCAGCGCCGCGCCCTTCTCGCGCTCGATCTCCAGGATGCGCTCGACGCCGGCGTTGTTCAGCACCCGCTCGGTGTTGCGCAGCGGGCGCATCACCAGGCGGGTGTCGAGCTCGCTGGCCTTCACGATCGCCTGCTTGACGTTCTCGTGCACCGGCGCCTCCTGCGTCGCGATGAAGCGCGTGCCCATGTTCATGCCGTCGGCGCCGAGCGCCAGCGCCGCCACCAGGCTGCGGCCGTCGGCCATGCCGCCCGAGGCGACGAAGGGAATGCGCAGCTCTTCGGCGGCGCGCGGCAGCAGGATCATGTTGGGCAGGTCGTCCTCGCCCGGATGGCCGCCGCACTCGAAGCCGTCGACGCTGACCGCGTCGCAGCCGATGGCCTCGGCCTTGAGCGCATGGCGCACCGAGGTGCACTTGTGGATCACCTTGATGCCGGCCGCCTTGAGCGCCGGCATGTGGGCCTCGGGGCTGCGGCCGGCGGTCTCGACCACCCGGATGCCGCCCTCGGCGATGGCCGCGATGTACTCGGGGTAGGGCGGTGCCGAGAAGGTCGGCAGGAAGGTCAGGTTGACGCCGAAGGGCTTGTCGGTCATCTCGTGGCAGCGGGCGATTTCCTTCGCGAGCAGCTCGGGCGTCTTCTGGGTCAGGCCCGTGATGAGCCCGAGTCCGCCGGCGTTCGAGACCGCGGCGGCCAGCTCGGCGAAGCCGACGTAGTGCATGCCGCCCTGGATGATCGGGTGCTGGATGCCGAAGAGTTCGGTGATGCGTGTCTTCATGTTCGTGTTCCCTTCGAAGGCCTACCAGCGCTCCATGTAGGGCCGCAGGTCGAGCTCGAAGGTCCAGGCGTCGCGCGGCTGCGCGTGCAGGTGCCAGTAGTTGTCGGCGATGTGCTCGGGCTTGAGGATGCCGTCCTGCTCCTTCAGCGCGTAGCGTTCGGGGAAGCTGGTGCGGATGAACTCGGTGTCGATCGCGCCGTCGACCACGACGTGCGCGACGTGGATGTTCCGCGGCCCGAGTTCGCGCGCCATGCTTTGCGCCAGCGCCCGCAGCGCATGCTTGGCGCCGGCGAAGGCCGCGAAATTGGCCGCGCCGCGCAGGCCGGCCGTGGCGCCCGTGAAGAGGATGGTGCCGCGGCCGCGCGTCACCATCCGCTTGGCCACTTCGCGGCCGTTCAGGAAGCCGCTGAAGCAGGCCATCTCCCAGATCTTGAAGTACTTGCGCGCGGTTTCCTCGAGGATGCTGGAGGGCACGTTGGCGCCGATGTTGAAGACCATCACCTCGATCGGTCCGTGTTCGCGCTCGACCTGTTCGACCAGCGCGATCACGTCCTCTTCCTTGCGGGCGTCGCTGCTGAAGCCGAAGGCCTGGCCGCCGGCGGCGCGGATGGCGTCGACCGTCGGCTGCAGCTTGTCGGCCGAGCGCCGCGTGAGGCAGGCGATGTAGCCCTCCCTGGCGAAGCGGGCCGCGATGGCGCCGCCCGTTGCATCGCCGGCGCCGATCACCAGCGCGACTTTTCCCTGACCTTGCGACTCCGCCATGACTGTCTCCTTTGGATTGATGAATGAGCGTTTAGCTAAACGAACGTTAGCCAAAGGCGCGAGCGGTGTCAAGCAAGCGCGCGGCTCCGCGCAAGTGGCCTCAGGCCTTCTTGTGGCCGGGCGAGGTCGAGCACGGATGCTCGAGCGCGTGCGCCTGGTCGATGAAGCGGCGGCTCGCGGCCAGCAGCTCCTTGCGCGTCTTGTCGCTCTCGACCGCGCGTGCCAGCACCACCGCGCCGACGCACTGCGCGATCAGCGCCCAGGCGGCGTCGGAGTCGCCGATGCGATCGCTCCAGTTCTTCTGCGTGCGCTTGAGGCTGGCCTCGACCGCGCGGCGCACCTCGGGTCCGGCGCGCGCGATCTCGGGGCCCAGGGCGGTCAGGGCGCAGCCCTGGTCGGGGTTCTCGACGTGGAAGCTGCTCAGGTAGCCGCGCAGGCAGCGCGCCACGTGGTCGGCCGGCGAATCCTCGTTGCCGGCCAGCATGTCGGCGCTGTTGTCCACCTCTTCGCTGATCAGTGCCTCGAACAGCGCCTGCTTCGACGGGAAGTGGCTGTAGAAGGCGCCGCCGGTCATGCCGATGGCGCCCATCAGCGCATCGACGCCGGTGGCCTCGAACCCGCCGCGCTTGGCGATCGCCCGGCTGCTGGCCATCAGCTTGTCGCGGACTTCTTGTTTGTGAGTGCTGGAGTAGCGCATCGGAGGCCTCGGGGGGAACCCTTGTTGACAATCAAAAAACAATAACATAACTTCCGTTCAGTTAACGAACGTTTATTAAAGGAGCGGCGATGGGCAAGACGGTGGAGTTCTTTTTCGATGTGGGGAGTCCGGCTTCGTACCTGGCATGGACGCAGTTGCCGCGCCTGTGCGAAGCGGCCGGCGCCGAGCTGGTCTACAAGCCGATGCTGCTCGGCGGCGTCTACCAGGCGACCGGCAACGCGTCGCCCGGTGCCATTCCGGCCAAGGGCCGCTACACGGTGCGTGACTACGAGCGGCATGCGCGCAAGTACGGCGTGCCCTATGTCAACAATCCGCACTTTCCGATCATCACGCTGTTCCTGATGCGTGCCGTGACCGGCGTGCAGCTTCGCGAGCCGGAGCGCTTGCAGGACCTGCTGGCCGCCGTCTTCAAGGCGATGTGGATCGACGCGCTCGACCTCAACCAGCCGGCACTCACGGCGAAGACGCTGGCGGATGCGGGCTTCTCGCCCGAAGCCGTCCAGGCGCTGGCCGCCGACCCCGAGGTCAAGGCGGCACTCAAGGCCACCACCGACGAAGCCGTGGCGCGCGGCGTCTTCGGCGCGCCGACCAGCTTCGTCGGCGACGAGATGTTCTTCGGCCAGGACCGCATGGACATGATCCGCGAAGAACTCGCGCGCTGAGCGCGCACCGATCACGACATCAGGAGACACCATGGAACCACGACGCTGGCATGCGGCCTACCCGCCCGGACTGGCCACTGAGATCGATCTGCCCCCTGGCGAGACGCTGGCGGCAATGCTCGACCGCTCGATCGCATCGTTCGCTGAACGCGTCGCGGTCACGGCCGGCGACGAATCCCTGACCTATGCCGAGCTCGGCCGCCTGTCGACCCGGCTCGCGGCGCACTTCGCCGGGGCCGGCCTGCGCCAGGGCGACCGCGTCGCGCTGATGCTGCCCAACGGGCTCGCGTTCCCGATCGCCATGACCGCGATCCTGCGCAGCGGCTTGGTCGGCGTGCCGGTGAATCCGCTCTACACACCACGCGAACTGGCCCATCAACTCGCCGACGCGGGCGTGCGCTGCATCGTGCTGGCCGAGGCGCTGCGCGAGGCGCTCGAAGGCGTGATCCTCGAAGCCGGCGTCGAGCAGATCCTCACGGCGCCGGCCGCGGGGCTGCTGGCCGCGATCGCGGCCGATGACGGTGCGGCCAGAGATCCGGCGCAGCGCATGACGCTGGTCGCCGCGATCGCACGCGCCGGCGCGCTGCCGACGCCGGTCGTTCGAATCGCCCCGGCCGATGCGGCCTTCCTGCAGTACACGGGCGGCACCACCGGCTTGTCGAAGGGCGCCGTGCTGACGCACCGCAGCGTCGGCGCCGGCGTGCTGCAGTCGCTGAGCTGGATCCGACTCGCGATCGACACGCGCGCCTGGTCGATGGTGGCCCCGCTGCCGCTCTATCACATCTACCCGCTGCAGATGTCGCTGATCACCTTCCAGCTCGGCGGCGTGATGCGGCTGATCGCGAATCCGCGCGATCCGGGCGCGGTGATCGCGGAGATGAAGCGCGCGCCGTTCCTGGTCTTCATCGGCGTCAACACGCTGTTCAATGCGCTGGTCAACGCGCCCGCGCTGTCGTCGGTCGATTTCAGCGGCACCGGGCTCGTGATCGGCGCCGGCGCCTCGATTCAGCAGGCGGTGTCGCAGCGCTGGCATGCGGCCGGGGGACCGCCGATCACCGAGGCCTACGGACTCACCGAGACCTCGCCCTCGGCAACCTTCAATCCGGCCGGGCGCAACGGATCGATCGGCATCCCGGTGCCGTCGACCGATGCCCGCATCGTCGACGACGACGGCCGGCCGGTGCCCGACGGCACGCCGGGCGAGCTGTGGCTGAAAGGCCCGCAGCTGTTCGCGGGCTACTGGCAGCGCGAGGAGGACACCCGCAAGGCGCTGACCGAGGATGGCTTCTTCCGCACCGGCGACGTGGTGGTGGCCGATGCCAGCGGCGCCATGACCATCGTCGACCGCAAGAAGGACATGATCCTGGTGTCGGGCTTCAACGTCTATCCGAACGAGATCGAAGCCGTGGTCGCGATGCACGAGGGCGTGGTCGAGTGCGCCTGCATCGGCCAGCCCGACGCGCGCTCGGGCGAGGCGCCGCACCTGTTCGTGGTGCGGCGCAGCGAGGCGCTGACGGCCGGCGAGGTCGAGGCGCACTGCCGCGCCAACCTGGCTGGCTACAAGGTACCGCGGCAGATCAGCTTCCTGGAGGCGCTGCCGAAGTCGACGGTCGGCAAGATCCTGCGTCGCGAGTTGCGCCAGCCATGATCGGCTATACCGCCCCGCTGCGCGACCTGCGCTTCGTGCTGCATGAGTTGCTGGATGTCTGCGCCACTTCGCCCGCCGACGGCGGCGAAGCGCTCGACCGCGAGACCATCGACCAGATCCTCGACGCCGCCGGCACCTTCGCGGCGGAAGTGATCGCGCCGCTCAACGGCAGCGGCGACCGCGAGGGCTGCCGCATGCCGGCCCCGGGCGTCGTCCAGACGCCAGCGGGATTCCGCGCCGCCTACGAGCGCTTCTGCGCCGGCGGCTGGACCGCGCTGGCCTGCGACCCGGTGCACGGCGGGCAGGGCATGCCCTCGGTGCTCGACAACGCGCTCTACGAGATGTTCTGCGGCGCCAACATGGGCTGGGCGGCCTATCCGGGCATGTCGCACGCCGCGTACACCTGCCTGGCGACGAATGGCGACCCGGCCCAGCAGGCGCTCTACCTGCCGCGCATCGCCTCGGGCGAATGGGCCGGCACCATGTGCCTGACCGAGCCCCACGCCGGCACCGACCTGGGCCTGCTGCGCACGCGCGCCCAGCCGCGGGCCGACGGCAGCTACGCGGTCACCGGCACCAAGATATTCATCTCGGGCGGCGAGCAGGACCTGACCGACAACATCGTGCACCTGGTGCTGGCGCGGATGCCCGATGCGCCGCCGGGCGTGAAGGGGATCTCGCTGTTCATCGTGCCGAAGTTCCTGCCGACGGCGGAAGGCGGCATCGGCGAGCGCAATGCGCTGGCCTGCGGCTCGATCGAGCACAAGATGGGTATCCACGGCAATGCCACCTGCACCATGAACTTCGACGGCGCCACCGGCTGGCTGCTCGGCGAGGCCAACCGCGGCCTGGCGGCGATGTTCGTGATGATGAACCACGCCCGCATCGTGGTCGGCGTCAATGCGATCGGGTTGATGGACGCGGCCTACCAGAAGGCGCTGGCCTATGCCCGGGACCGCACGCAGGGGAGGGCGCCGACCATGGCCGCGCGCAGCGGCCCCGCGGACCCCATCCTCGCCCACGCCGACGTCCGGCGCATGCTGCTGACCCAGAAGGCGTATGTGGAGGGCGCACGCGCCTTCGCGCTGTGGGCCTCGCAGCTGGCCGATGTCCAGCATCGCGGCGCGGACCCGAAGGAGCGCGAGCGGGCGGCGAAGCTGCTGGCGCTGGCGACGCCGATCGTCAAGGCCTTCTCGAGCGAGCTCGCGGTCGAATGCACCAGCATGGCGATGCAGGTCTTCGGCGGCCATGGCTTCATCACCGACAACGGCGTCGAGCAGCACCTGCGCGATGCCCGGATCATCCCGCTGTACGAAGGCGCCAACGGCATCCAGGCGATGGACCTGCTGGGTCGCAAGGTGCTGGCCGATGGGGGCGCGGGGCTTGGGGCTTTCCTCGACGCGGTCGAGCAGTTCGCGCAGGCGCAGGACGACGGCCTGCGCGAATTCGCCGAGCCCCTGAGCGAGGTGGTGGCGCTGGCGCGCCGCGCGGCGCGCGATCAGATCGAACGGGCGAGCGCCGATCCCGACGCGGCCGGCGCCGCCGCGATGCCGTTCCTGCGCTTGATCGGCCATGTCGCACTGGCCTGGATGTGGGCACGGATGGCGGCGGTGGCGCGGGCCCGCCAGTCGCCGGACGGCGATCCGATCTACCGCGCCAAGCTGGCGACCGCGCGCTTCTACTTCGAGCGGCTGCTGCCCGAGACGCAATCGCTGGCGGTGGTGCTGGCCGCGGACCCGTCGGACTGGACGGCGGGCGAACTGGACTGGCTCTGAAGCGGTGGGGTGCCGGCCGTCATCGCCCTACCCGTGGGCATGCCACAGCGCGTTCATGATTTCTTCGGCGACCGTCTGGTCGCGTTCGGCGACATGCATGGCGGGCTCCTCAGGTGGCCGGGCCCCTGACCATCGCCATCGCCGAACTGATCAGCGTCGACACTTCGGTCATGTTGCTCGGCACGATCAGCGTCGCCTTCGACTTGTCGGCCACCTTGCCGAAGGCCTGCAGCGCTTCCTCGGCCACCTTGAGCTGGACCGCCGAATGGCCGCCGGGCTTTTCGATCGCCTCGGCGATGCGGGCGATGGCGCCGGCCGTGGCTTCGGCCACGGCGCTGATCGCCGCTGCCTCGCCCTGCGCCTTGTTCACCACGGCCTGCTTCTCGCCTTCGGAGCGCGCGATGGCGGCCTCGCGCTCGCCGGTCGCAATGTTGATTTGCTCCTGGCGGCGGCCTTCGGAGGCGGCGATCAGTGCGCGCTTCTCGCGCTCGGCCGTGATCTGCGACTGCATCGCGTGCAGGATCTCCTTCGGCGGGGTCAGGTCCTTGATCTCGTAGCGCAGCACCTTGACGCCCCAGTTGAGCGCGGCCTCGTCGATCGCGGCCACCACCTGGGCGTTGATGATGTCGCGCTCCTCGAAGGTCTTGTCGAGTTCGAGCTTGCCGATCACGCTGCGCAGCGAGGTCTGGGCCAGCTGCGTGACCGCGGTGATGTAGTTCGACGAACCGTAGCTCGCGCGCATCGGGTCGGTGACCTGGAAATAGAGGATGCCGTCGACCGTGAGCTGCGTGTTGTCGCGCGTGATGCAGACCTGGCTCGGGACGTCGAGCGGCACTTCCTTCAGGCTGTGGCGATAGGCCACGCGATCGATGAAGGGCACCAGGAAGTTGGCGCCCGGCAGCAGCGTGGCGTGGAACTTGCCCATGCGCTCGACCACCCAGGCATGCTGCTGGGGAACGAACTTGACGGCGCGGGCGACGAACAGGATGGCGACGACAAGGAGAACGAGGGAGACTTCCATGAGGACTTTCTTTCAGTGGTGAGAGGCGGGCCGGCGGCGCATCAGCCGATGGGTTCGACGACCAGGAAATTGCCCTGCACGTCGACGATGCGGTGCAGGCCGGGCGCGATCGGTCCGTCGGACGCCGGCTTGACCTGCCAGGTGGCGCCGCGGTAGCGGACCTCGGCCGTTCGGCCCTCGCTCCAGGCCGGCACGGTGACCTGTTCGCCGACGTCGATCTGGACGTCGGCCAGGCGCGCCTTCGGGCGGCGCGAGGCGCGCAGGTACCAGCCGCCGACGAAGGCCATGCAGGCCACGGCGGCGCAGACGATCTGCGTCGGCATCGCGGCGCCGAGGTGGGCGGCCAGCGCGCCGACCGCGAAGCCGATCGCCACCAGCAGCGCATAGATGGTGCCGGTCACCAGTTCGAGGGCGACCAGCGCGAAGGTCATCAACCACCAGAGCGTGGGGGCCGTCATGTGCATCCTTTTCTTCGCCGGGAAGCGGCGTGCCGCGAGGATAGCCCGTCGTTCGGTGCCCGCCTGCCGGGCAAGGCCATGCGACCCGCCAACGAGACGCTTCTTGCGCCGGATCAGCGAAATTCGACCGCGGCGGCACTCGGAATGCATCGCACACGAGGCGATGCGCGGGTCGCGCCGAGGGTCGCGTGAAAAGGCATCGGTCACACCTACGTTACACTCCGCGCCGCTTGCAGCTTGCGTCGCAGGCTGCGCCGCCATAGGCAACATGGCGAAACCATCCATAGGAAATTTGAAGTGAACCGTATCGAACTGGTCGAGAAGATCGCCACCACGCACAACGTCAGCAAGGCCGAAGCCGCACGCATCCTGGAAACCATCACCGGCTCCATCGTCGCTGCAGTGAAGAAGGGCGACCCGGTCCAATTGATCGGCTTCGGCACCTTCAAGCAAGTGGCACGCGCTGCTCGCACCGGCTTCAACCCCCAGGCTGGCGCAGCGATCAAGATCGCCGCCCAGAAGGTGCCGAAGTTCGTGCCGGGCGCAGCCTTCAAGGCCGCGGTCGACCCCAAGGCCGCCAAGCGCAAGGCCGACAAGGCCGCCGCGAAGCCGGTGGCCAAGAAGGCTGCACCTGCCAAGAAGGCAGCCGCGCCCAAGGCCGCTGCACCGGCCAAGAAGGCACGCAAGTAAGCCTGCCTGAAGGCAAAGAAAAACGGCCCCTCGGGGCCGTTTTTTTGTGGCTGCGCGGTGGCCGCTAGAAGTCCTCGCTGCCCAGGCAGATCGCGCGGGTCGGATTCTCGCGGTAGCGGGCAGTGGCCCGGGCGTCGATCGAGTCGGCGTTGCGCGCGTAGGCCTGCACCAGGTCCGCATCACGACCTTCGGGTGCGTGGAAGCGGTCGTGAAGCGCCTCCTCGTCGATCCGGGCGATGATCCGGGCACCGTCGTAGCCGTCGGGATAAATGGCGAACTGGACGCTGCCAGTCGCGGGATGGAAGATCGCTTCTGAAGCCATGATGGCGCTCTGACGTGTAACGGGTTGTGGCAGTATCGCGCGTCCTGTGACTTTCCGATACAAGCCCTATGGCCTAATCCAGGAGCAAGATGCGGACCAAATCACATCGGACGTCACAATTTGATGCGATCCCACAGCAGGTCCGCGGCTGAACTTGCCGCCCGGCCCGGAGTCATACCCGGCCTTTTCCCAGTCCCATTCCCCATGCATCGCTTCCTGTCGAAACCGGTCCGCGCGCTCGCCGCCGTCACGTTGCTGTCGGCCGCCCAGGCCGGCTCTGCCCAGGCCCTCCCGCCCGGCGTGCGGCTCGGCATGTCGGCCGACGAGCTGCAGGCGGCGCTGCCCAGTGCCGAGCGGGTGCAGCGTCCGCAGCGCCTGGCCGGTGGCCTCGCCGGGGCCTGGCGGGCCGCGCCGACGCAGCTCGCGGGACTGTCCTTCGAGCCGGTGTTCTTCTTTGCCGGCGGCCAGCTGCGGCGCGTGGAGTGGGTTGCCGCGACCGCCGCGGCGCCCGACCTGGGGGCCGCGGCCTTCGCCGAGATCGTCGCCTGGGGCCGCCAGAGCTTCGGTCCCGAACTCGGCTCGAACGACCCGGGCAGCGCCTCTGCGGCCTGGGTTCAGGGCGATTGCGATGTCTACGCCCAGCGCATCAGCGACCCGCACCATGCGAGCGTCCGGCTGGTCTACAAGGCGCGCCAGCTCAAGGACGCGAGCGAGCTCTGATCAGGCTTCGGCCAGCATCCCGCGCTCTTCGATGAACGACACCACCTCTGCGAGGCCGCTGCGGGTCTTGAGGTTGGTCATCACGAAGGGGCGTTGCTTGCGCATGCGCCGGGTATCGGCTTCCATCACGCCGAGGTCGGCACCGACATAGGGCGCGAGGTCGGTCTTGTTGATGACGAACAGGTCGCTCTTGGTGATGCCGGGGCCGCCCTTGCGCGGGATCTTCTCGCCGGCGGCGACGTCGATCACGTAGATCGTCAGGTCGGACAGCTCGGGGCTGAAGGTGGCTGCCAGGTTGTCGCCGCCCGATTCGACGAACACCACGTCGGCATCGGGGAACTGCGCCAGCATGCGGTCGATGGCCTCGAGGTTGATCGATGCGTCTTCGCGGATCGCGGTGTGCGGGCAGCCACCGGTTTCCACTCCCATGATCCGTTCGGCCGGCAGCGCGCCGGCGACCGTCAGCAGGCGCTGGTCTTCCTTGGTGTAGATGTCGTTGGTGATCGCGATCAGGTCGTACTTGTCGCGCATCGACTTGCAGAGCATCTCGAGCAGCGTGGTCTTGCCGGAGCCGACCGGGCCGCCGATGCCCACGCGCAGCGGCGGCAGCTTCTTGGTGCGGTGGGGGATGTGGTGGAGGGCGGATGACATGGGGGGCCTTGGCTTTAGCTTCTGAAGAGGCGCGAGTACTGGGTTTCGTGGCGGGCGGACAGCACGGCGAGCATCGGCGAGAAGGCCTGCCGCTCGTCATCCGCCAGTGTGATCGCATGATCGACCGCTGTGGGAATTTCTGCCGCCAGCCGTCCGAGGATGCGTTGCCCGGCGCTCTGGCCGAGCGGCACCGCCTTGACCGCGGCGCCGATCATGTTCTCGGCCCAGCCGAAGGCGAAGGCCAGGCAGGCATCGCGGGCGGACGCCTCGGTGCGGCTGGCGGCGAAGGCGAAGGCGATCGGATAGCTGGCGGGCAAGCGCTCGAAGACGTCGGCGACGTCGGCGTGGTGCAGCTTGAGCCATTCGACGAACGAACGGCCCATCTGCTCGGTCTGCAGCAGGAATTCGGCCGATTCGCGGGTCTGGAACACCCAGTCGTTGAGCGCGCGGATGCGGGCCGCGTCCGTTTGCCGCCAGGCCGGGACGGCCTGTGCGACCACGGCCAGGTCGGCCCGGGCGAGCGCCAGGTGCAGCTGGTCGGCCAGCCAGTCGGAGACGGCGGGCTCGGTCGTGATGCCGGCACTGTCGATGGCCGCCTCGAGGCCTTCGGAGTAGGAGAAGCCGCCGACCGGGAGCGCCGGCGAGGCCAGCCAGATCAGCTGCAGCAGGCTGCTGGCGGGCAGGGCGACCGGCGCGTCAGCCATCAGTGCGAGTGGCCGTGGGAATGGTCGTGGTCGTGGTCATGGCCATGTGAGTGGCCTGCCTGCGACCCCGAATACGCATCCGGATGCAGCACCGGCCCCACCGGCGCCGCGCCATGCGAATGCCCATGGCCGCCGCCGTGCGCCCCGTAGGCGCCGCCTTCGGGCTCGAAGGCTTCCTCGGCCTCGCGCACGATCAGGTGCATCGAGCGCAGCATGGCGGCCAGCACGTGGTCGGGCTCGATCTTCAGGTGGTCGGGCTTGAGCTCGATCGGCACGTGCCGGTTGCCCAGGTGGTAGGCCGCGCGCATCAGGTCGAAGGGCGTGCCGTGTTCGCTGCAGTGCGTGATGACCAGCACCGGCTGCGGCGCGGCGACGACCTTGACCAGCGAGCCGTCCTCGGCCACCAGCACGTCGCCGCCGCGCACGGCGGTGCCGCGCGGCAGGAACACGCCGATCTGGCGGCCTTGCGAATCGGTGGTGTCGAAGCGGCTCTTCTGGCGCACGTCCCAGTCGAGTTCGACCGTGGCGGCGCGCTTGAGCAGGACGGCCGCGAGGCCGCCGCCCTGGGGCATGAGTTTGTTGGCTGTGAGCATGACAGGCGAGAGAGTTCGGATGAGGCGGATTGTCGATCCGCGCGCACCCGAACCCGGACTAGAACAAGAAATACCGCTGCGTCATCGGCAGCGACACCGCCGGATCGCACACCAGCAGCTGCCCGTCCGCGCGCACCGCGTAGGTCTGGTGGTCGATCTCCATCGTCGGCGTGAGCGCGTTGTGCACCATGTGCTGCTTGCGCACGGCGCGGACGTTCTTCACCGCGCTGAGCGTCTTGGCGAGCCCGTAGCGCTCGCCGATGCCCGCCGCCAGCCCGGCCTGCGAAACGAAGGTCAGCGAGCTGCGCGAGAGCGAGCCGCCGTAGGCGCCGAACATCGGCCGGTAGTGCACCGGCTGCGGCGTCGGGATCGAGGCATTGGGGTCGCCCATCGCCGCCATCGCGATCGTGCCGCCCTTGATGATCGTGAAGGGCTTGACGCCGAAGAAGGCCGGCTTCCAGACCACCAGGTCGGCCCATTTGCCGACCTCGATGCTGCCGACCTCGTGGGCGATGCCGTGCGCCAGCGCCGGGTTGATCGTGTACTTGGCGACATAGCGCTTGGCGCGGAAGTTGTCGTTGCGTTCGACATCCTCGGGCAGCTTGCCGCGCTGGCCCTTCATCTTGTGGGCGGTCTGCCAGCAGCGGATCACGATCTCGCCGACCCGGCCCATGGCCTGGCTGTCGGAGCTGAACATGCTGATCGCGCCGAGGTCGTGCAGGATGTCCTCGGCCGCGATGGTCTCCTTGCGGATGCGGCTCTCGGCGAAGGCCAGGTCCTCGGGGATGCCGGCGTCCAGGTGGTGGCACACCATCAGCATGTCGACGTGCTCGTCCAGCGTGTTCACGGTGTAGGGCATCGTCGGATTGGTCGACGAGGGCAGGAAGTTGGCCTCGCCCACCACCCGCAGGATGTCGGGCGCATGGCCGCCGCCCGCGCCTTCGGTATGGAAGGCGCAGATCCCGCGGCCCTTCACGGCCGCGATGGTGTTCTCGACGAAGCCCGATTCATTGAGCGTGTCGCTGTGGATCGCCACCTGCGTGTCGGTGGCATCGGCCACGTCCAGGCAGTTGCTGATCGCCGATGGCGTGGTGCCCCAGTCCTCGTGCAGCTTGAGGCCGATCACGCCGGCATCGATCTGCTCGTGCAGCGATGCCGGCAGGCTGGCGTTGCCCTTGCCGAGGAAGCCGAGGTTCATCGGGAAGGCGTCGGCCGCCTGCAGCATGCGCTCGATGTGCCAGGGGCCCGGCGTCGCGGTGGTCGCGAAGGTGCCGGTCGCCGGGCCGGTGCCGCCGCCGAGCATGGTGGTCACGCCCGAGGCCAGCGCCTCCTCGATCTGCTGCGGACAGATGAAATGGATGTGGCTGTCGATGCCGCCCGCGGTGACGATGTTGCCTTCGCAGCTGATCACCTCGGTGCCGGCGCCGATCACGATGTCGACGCCCGGCTGGACGTCGGGGTTGCCGGCCTTGCCGATGGCGACGATCCGGCCGTCCTTCAGGCCGATGTCGGCCTTCACGATGCCCCAGTGGTCGAGGATCAGCGCATTGGTCATCACGGTGTCGACCGTGCCTTCGGCGCGCGTGCGCTGGCCCTGCGCCATGCCGTCGCGGATGGTCTTGCCGCCGCCGAACTTCACTTCCTCGCCGTAGCCGCCGGCGTGCAGCGTGTAGTCTTCCTCGACCTCGATCACGAGGTCGGTGTCGGCGAGACGGATGCGGTCGCCCACGGTGGGGCCGAAGATTTCGGCGTAGGCACGCCGCCCGAGGGTTGCCATCTAGAGCTTTCCTTGAACCAGGCCGCGAAAGCCGTAGACCACGCGGTCACCCGAAAAATCGACCAGCTCGACCGTGCGCTGCTGGCCCGGCTCGAAGCGCACTGCCGTGCCCGAGGCGATGTTCAGCCGCATGCCGCGCGCGGCCTCGCGGTCGAAGCCGAGCGCGCCGTTGGTCTCGGCGAAGTGATAGTGCGAGCCGACCTGGATCGGCCGGTCGGCGGTGTTCTGGACCACCAGCGTGATGGCGCGGCGGCCGGGGTTGAGGACATGCGCGCCCTCGTCGGTGATGAGTTCGCCAGGGATCATCGGTGCCGCCTCAGGCCAGGGTGCCGCCGAGCAGCGCGACGCCGAACAGCGCCACCGCGGCGCCCGCGATGCGCGGCAGCCAGCGATGGCCGTGACGCAATGCCCATCCCGCGGCGATGCCGGCCGCGTGCAGCAGGACGGTGGCCGCCAGCATGCCGGCCAGTGTCAGGGCTGCGCCGGATTCGCCGGCCAGCTCCTGGCCGTGCGCAATGCCATGGAAGACCGCGAAGACGCCGACCAGCGCGGCGGCCGCGAGCGGCGGCAGGCGCCGTTGCGTGAGGACCAGCAGGCCCAGCACCAGCAGCGAGGCCGCGATCATCGGCTCGACCGCGGGCAGCTGCACGCCGGCCAGACCGGCCAGCGCACCGACCAGCAGCATCGAGGCGAAGCCCAGCGGCGCCCACAGCAGGTCGGGCCAGGCCCGGCGGGCGGTGAGGGCGCTCCAGAGGCCGACCGCCACCATGGCGGCCAGGTGGTCGGCGCCGGTCAGCGGATGCAGGAACCCGCTGACCAGGCCGTGATGCAGGCCGGCGTCGACCCCGGTGTGGGCGCTGGCGGCCAGCGGCAGGGTCGCGAGCAGCAGCGCGAGAACGGATGCAGTACGGGTGATGCGCATGAGGGTGTCCTTGTTGTTGTGCGGAAAGCTGCGAAGAGATGCCGTCAGACGATCGGCTGGTGCACGGTCACCAGCTTGGTGCCGTCCGGGAAGGTCGCCTCGACCTGGATATCGGGAATCATCTCGGCGATGCCGTCCATGACATCGGCCCGGGTCAGCACCGCGCGGCCCTCGCTCATCAGCGCGGCGACGCTCTTGCCGTCCCGCGCGCCCTCCATCACGGCGGCCGAGATCAGCGCCACGGCCTCGGGGTAGTTGAGCTTGAGCCCGCGGGCCCGGCGCCGTTCGGCCAGCAGGGCTGCGGTGAAGATCAGCAGCTTGTCTTTTTCGCGCGGTGTGAGTTCCATGGGTGCGGAGGTGGCGTCTTGGGGCAGGCCATTATTGGGCAGTCATCGACAGTTGCAACAGTCGTGCCGTGGCACGAAAGCTGCACCAATGCGGTGTGGATCTCCCAGCCGTCCCCCCCGCTCCGAGCGACGAAGCGCCGCAGCGCATCGTCAAGGTCCGGCGCGACTACAACAGCTGGGTCGCCCGCGAGACGCTGGAAGACTACGCGCTGCGCTACACGCCGCAGCGCTTCCGCCGGATGTCCGAATGGCGGGTCGCCAGCACGGCTTTCGGCGGCGCCGCCTCCTTCCTGATCCTCGAGGCGGTCGGCGCCACGCTGCTGGTGCAATACGGTTTCTCCAACGCCTTCTGGGCCATCCTGTGCACCGGGCTGATCATCTTCCTGGCCGGGCTGCCGATCAGCGTCTACGCCGCGCGCTACGGCGTCGACATGGACCTGCTCACGCGCGGTGCCGGCTTCGGCTACATCGGCTCGACCCTGACCTCGCTCATCTACGCCTCGTTCACCTTCATCTTCTTCGCGCTGGAGGCCGCGGTGATGGCCTATGCGCTCGAGCTCGCGCTCGGCATCCCGCCGGTCTGGGGCTACCTGGTCTGCGCGTTGGTCGTGATCCCGCTGGTGACGCACGGCATCTCGGCCATCAGCTGGCTGCAGGTCTGGACCCAGCCGGTCTGGCTGCTGATGCTGGTCGTGCCCTTCGGCTACGTGCTGGCGCGCGATCCTGGTGCGTTCGCCGGCGTGACGCACTACATCGGTTCCAAATCGAAGCTGGACGGCTTCGACCTGCACCTCTTCGGTGCCGCGCTGACTGTCGGCATCGCCCTCATCACGCAGATGGGCGAGCAGGCCGACTACCTGCGCTTCATGCCGGCGCGCACGGCGGCCAACCGCGGCCGCTGGTGGGCCGGAGTGCTGGCGGGCGGCCCTGGCTGGGTGGTGCTGGGCGTGCTCAAGATGCTGGGGGGCGCCTTGCTCGCCTACCTGGCGATCAGCCACATGGTGCCGCCCGAGCGCGCGGTCGACCCGAACCAGATGTACCTGGCGGCCTACGAGTACGTGTTCCCGAACTACGGCTGGGCGGTCGCCGCGACCGCGATCTTCGTCGTCATCTCGCAGCTCAAGATCAACGTCACCAACGCCTATGCCGGCTCGCTGGCCTGGAGCAACTTCTTCTCGCGCGTCACGCACAGCCATCCGGGCCGCGTGGTGTGGGTGGTGTTCAACGCGCTGATCGCCTTCATGCTGATGGAGATGAACGTGTTCGAGGCCCTCGGCGACGTGCTGGGCCTCTACGCCAACATCGCGATCGCCTGGATGATGGCGGTGGTGGCCGACCTGGTCATCAACAAGCCGCTGGGCCTGTCGCCGCCGGGCATCGAGTTCAAGCGCGCCCACCTGTGGGACATCAACCCGGTCGGCGTCGGCGCCATGGCGCTGGCCTCGGGGCTGTCGATCACTGCCCACCTCGGCGTCTTCGGGCCCCTGGCGCAGGCCTTCTCGGCGCTCATCGCGCTCGGCACCGCCTTCGTCGCGGCGCCGCTGATCGCCTGGGCCACGCGCGGCAAGTACTACATCGCGCGGGTCTCGCACGAGGACGGCGCCGCGCCCTTCGCGCCGTCGACACGCCGCTCGGCGATCCGCTGGGCGCGGGTCGAATCCGGCGCCGGCAGCTACCGCCGCCTCAGCACCCAGCGCTGCGTGATCTGCGAGGGCGAATACGAAGGCCCGGACATGGCGCACTGCCCCGCCTACCAAGGCGCGATCTGTTCGCTCTGCTGCACCCTCGACGCCCGCTGCGGCGACCTCTGCAAGCCGCAGGCGAGCCTGTCGGCGCAATGGTCGGGCGCACTGCGCTGGCTGCTGCCGCGCCGCGTCTGGCCCTACCTCGACACCGGGCTCGGCCATTTCCTGCTGCTGATGCTGATCGTGGTGCCGTTGCTGGCCGGCGTCTTCGGCGTGCTGTACCAGCAGGAACTGCGCGCGCTCGGGGACGCGCTGCTGGGCGAGGGCGCCCAGGCCAGCACCCAGCCGGCCTCGCTGCGCTCGGGTTTCCTCAAGGCCTACATGGCGCTGCTGGTGATCGCGGGCATCGTCGCCTGGTGGCTGGTGCTGGCGCACCAGAGCCGCAAGGTGGCGCAGGAGGAATCGAACCGCCAGACCCACCTGCTGGTGCGCGAGATCGAGCTGCACCGCAAGACCGACCGGGCGCTGCAGGCGGCCAAGCAGAGCGCCGACCAGGCGCGCGGCATCGCCGAGGAGGCCAAGCGCGCCGCCGACCTGGCCAACCAGGCCAAGAGCCGCTACATCAGCGCCATCAGCCACGAGCTTCGCACGCCGCTCAACAGCATCCTGGGCTACGCGCAGCTGATGGGCGAGGATGCGGCCGTGCCGCCGCATCGACGGCAGGCGGTGGCGGTGATCAAGCGCGGCGGCGAGCACCTGCTGTCGCTGATCGAGGGCACGCTGGACATCGCCCACATCGAGGCCGGCAAGCTGACCTTGAATGCGCGCCCGATGCAGTTCGCCGACCTGATGAGCGAGCTGGCCGACATGTTCGAGCTCGCTGCCGAAGAGAAGGGGCTGGCCTTCCGCTTCGAGCCCAGCGGCAGCCTGCCCGAGCTGGTGCGCGCCGACGAGAAGCGGGTCCGGCAGATCCTCATCAACCTGCTGGGCAACGCGATCAAGTTCACCGCCGCCGGGCAGGTCACGCTGCGGCTGCGCTATGCGCGCGAGTTCGCCGCGATCGAGATCGAGGACACCGGGCCGGGCATGTCGGCCGAGGAGCTGGGCCGCATCTTCGAGCCCTTCGCCCGCGGCGCCACGGCCGGCCCGGCGGCGCCCGGCGCCGGCCTGGGACTGACCATCGCCAAGATGCTGATCGACCTGATGGGCGGCGAGATGAACGTGCAGAGCACGCCCGGCGCCGGCTCGGTGTTTAGCCTCCGGCTGTTCCTGCCGCGCGTGCACGAGATGCCCGCCGGCAGCGGCCGTCGCGTATCGGCGCCGGTGGCCCGGCTGCGGCGCGGCTACGAGGGCGGGCGTCGGCGCCTGCTGGTGGTCGACAACGAGGAAGCCGATCGAGAGCTGCTGGTGCAGGTGTTGGCGCCGCTGGGCTTCGAGCTGCGCACCGCCGCCAGCGGCCACGATGCGCTGGACCTGGTCGCGGCCGGCTGGCGCCCGGATGCGATGTTCGTCGACCTCGCGATGCCGGGCATCGACGGCTGGGAGACCATCCGCCGGTCGCGTGCGCTCGGGCTGGCCGACGCCGCGGTGGCGATCGTCTCGGCCAACGCCTTCGACAAGCGGCTGGACAACGACGTCGGCATCACGCCCGACGATTTCTTCGTCAAGCCGGTGCGCCACAGCGAGCTGCTCGACTGGCTCGAGCGCCGGCTCGGCATCGAGTGGACCGAGACGCCGGCCGTGCCGCCGGTGGCCGAACCGGCCGCGGTGGTGCTGCCCTCGACCGCGCGGCTGCGGGCGCTCGAGGAGGCGGTGGGCCTGGGTTATTTTCGAGGCATCATGAATCAACTCGACGACATCGACGCCGCCCAGCCCGAATGCGCGGCCTGGACCGGCGCCCAGCGCGCGCTGGCGCGGCAATTCCAGTTCGAGGCCATGAGCCGGGCCTTGAGCGCGGCCGCCGGGACCACGCCATGAGTGCCCCGACGAATCCCCCGCTGCTGGTCGACACGCTGCGCGGCAGCGGCGGCAACAGCGACCTGGTGCTGATCGTCGACGACGTGCCCGACAACCTCGCGGTGCTGCACGATGCACTCGACGAATCGGGCTACACCGTGCTGGTCGCCACCAGCGGCGAGCAGGCGCTGCAGCGCGCGGCGCAGGCGCGGCCCGACATCGTGCTGCTCGACGCGATGATGCCGGGCATCGACGGCTTCGAGGTCGCGCGCCGGCTCAAGGCCGATGCCGCGACCGCGCACATCCCGATCGTCTTCATGACCGGCCTCACCGAGACCGAGCACCTGGTCGCCGCGCTGGAGGCCGGCGGCGTCGACTACGTGACCAAGCCGATCAAGCCCAAGGAAGTGCTGGCGCGCATGAATGTCCACCTGCAGGGCGCGCGGCGCGCGCGCCAGGAAGCGCAGCAGGCGGGCCAGGCGCGCAATGCGCTCGATGCCTTCGGCTACGCCAGCATCACGGTGCGCATGCCCGAGGGCAAGCTGATCTGGCAGACCGCGCTGGCGCGCGAGATGCTGCTGCGCTATTGCGGCACCAGCGCGCCGGTGACACCGCCCGCGGTGCTCGAGTGGCTGCGGCGCCACCTGCCCGATGCGCAGCAGCGCCAGATCGAACCGCCGGCCCTGGCGATCGCGCAAGGTGCCGCGAGCCTCAGCCTGCGGCTGCACCAGCAGACCGGTCATGACGACGAGGGCGACGACTGGCTGATCATCATGCGCGAGGTGTCGGACACCGCGGTGATCGAGGCCATGAGCCTGAGCCTCAAGCTCACGGCACGCGAGGCCGAGGTGCTGTACTGGGTGGTCAAGGGCAAGACCAACAAGGACATCGGCGAGATCCTCGGCAGCAGTCCGGCCACCGCCAAGAAGCACCTCGAAAGGGTGTACGTGAAGCTGGGCGTCGAGACCCGCACGGCCGCGGCGGGCGTCGCAATGAAACGCATTCGCGAACTGCAGCCCCAGTTTGAAATCTGAGTCACGCGAGGCCCCTAGAATGCGCCGCGATGGCCCGTCTGGTTCTTCTCCCTCTGCTCAGCCTGCTTGCGACGCCGGGGCATGCGGGCGGGCACTTCGACATCGATGACGCGGGCACGCTGGACCCGGGCCAATGCCAGTACGAGGTGTGGGGCGGGCGCTTCGGCACTGCGCCGGTCACCGACTACCACCTGGGCCCTGCATGCCGGGTCGGGCCGGTCGAGCTCGGCCTCAACATCGACCGCGCCTCGGTGCCGGGCGAGCATGCCTATGGCGTCGGTCCGCAGCTCAAATGGACCTTCACCGAACAGCCGGACAAGACCGATCTCAGTGCCGCCCTGTTCTTCAGTGCCGTATGGGATGCCACGCACGGTGGTCGCGCGGGCGGCCAGTTCGTCGTGCCCGTGACCTGGCACGCGCTCGACAGCCTGTGGATCAATGCCAACCTGGGCTACGACTGGACGCCAGGCAGCGGCGAGCGAACCGGCCGCGGCGGGCTTCAGGGGGCCTGGGCTCTCAACGACAAGCTGTGGCTGGTGGCAGAGCGCTTTCGCGCCTTCGACACCTGGACCACGCGCGCCGGCCTGCGCTTCAATCTGACGCCGACCATCAGTGTCGACATGAGCGCCGCGCGCAGCGGCCCGGACGGGGTCCGGGGCTACGCGATCGGGCTCAACCAGGTCTTCTCGCGCTGATCCGCTTTACAGCCCAGCCTGGCGCGTGAACGAGACCTTCGGCTTGCTGTAGGCGCTCGGCACCTGGTCGCGATAGAACGCGCGGCGGTCGAGGCTGGCCAACGGGTCGTGCGACTTGGCGACCGCTTCGGCATTCACGGCCGAGCGACTGGCGGTGGAGGTAAAACGCTGCGCGCCGGCACTGGCAGCGTCGCCATAGGCGTTGCCCGCGCGGGCGGCGACGACGCCCTGGTCCGCCACTTCGGAGCGGCTGGCCGACGAGGTCAGCGCATGCACGCCGTCGTAGGTTTCAGCGTGGGCGCCGGCAGCGGCCAGCAAGGTGAGGGCAGCGGCGGCGAGGACTTTCGAGGCATTCATTTTCGGTTCCTTCACAGGGGTTGGTTGGTGAGGAGAAGTTTGATGCCGAACCCCACCTTGCAACCGCCGCAAATGGAACAGCGGCGTTAGCGGACTGGAAACAATCCGGGGCCTAGATTTCAGCGCCTTCGACCAGGAACCGGACCCGCCGCACGCCCTGCCATTCGTCCGCATCGAGCCGCCAGGCCAGCACCACTTTCGGCGGCAGCGGCTCGGTGTGGCCGAACCAGATGCCGTCCACGGGCTTGCCGCGGTGCCTGAGCTTGAGTGCCAGGTGCTTCTCGCCGACCAGGCGCTGCGACACCACCTCGACTTCCTCGCTGAAGGTCGGCGGCGCGAAGCCCTGGCCCCAGACTTCGCGATGCAGCGTGTCGACCATGTCGACCCGCAGGTACTCGGGCGCGAGCGGGCCGTCGGTGTCGAGCCGGCGCGTCAGGGTGGCGGCGTCGAGCCACTCCTGCGCGACTTGCGCCAGGGCCTGTTCGAAGACCGGGAACTGCTCGCGCGCCACCGTGCAGCCGGCCGCCATCGCGTGGCCGCCGAAGCGCAGCAGCACGTCCGGATGGCGCTTGGCGACCAGGTCGAGCGCATCGCGCAGGTGGAAGCCGGGGATCGAGCGCCCGGAGCCCTTGAGCTCGTGCGCCTTGCCGTCGGCGGCGCTGGCCGCGAAGACGAAGGTCGGCCGGTGGAAGCGGTCCTTGATGCGCGAGGCCACGATGCCGACCACGCCTTCGTGGAAGTCGGCGCCGAAGACGCTGATCGCGGCCGGCGGCGCCAGGCTGTCGTCGAACAGCGTCTCGGCCAGCAGCAGGGCCTTGTCGCGCATGCCGCCTTCGATGTCGCGCCGCTCGCGGTTGATGCCGTCGAGCAGGCGCGCGAGTTCGTCGGCGCGGCCGCTGTCGTCCGTCAGCAGGCATTCGATGCCGAGCGTCATGTCGGCCAGCCGGCCTGCCGCATTGATGCGGGGCCCGAGCGCGAAGCCGAAATCGAAGGTGGTGGCCGCCGCCGCCTGGCGCCCGGCGGCCTTGAACAGCGCGGCGATGCCCACCGGCATAGCACCGGCGCGGATGCGGCGCAGTCCCTGGGCCACGAGGCGGCGGTTGTTGGCGTCGAGACGGACCACGTCGGCGACGGTGCCGAGCGCGACCAGCGGCAGCAGGGCGTCGAGCTTGGGCTGGTTGGCGAGGTCGAACACCCCGCGCGTGCGCAGTTCGGTGCGCAGCGCCAGCAGCACGTAGAACATCACGCCGACGCCGGCGATGCTCTTGCTGTCGAATTCGCAGCCGGGCTGGTTCGGGTTCACCAGCACATCGGCGGCGGGCAGCACCGGGCCCGGCAGGTGATGGTCGGTCACCAGCACCGCGAGCCCGCGTGCCTTCGCCGCCGCCACGCCATCGACGCTCGCGATGCCGTTGTCGACCGTGATCAGCAGGTCGGCCCCGCTGTCGGCCACGCGCTCGGCGATCGGCGGCGTCAGGCCGTAGCCGTCGACCACCCGGTCGGGCACCAGGTAGCCGACATGGCGTGCCCCCAGCAGCCGCAGGCCGCGCACCGCCACCGCACAGGCGGTCGCGCCGTCGCAGTCGTAGTCGGCGACGATGCACAGCCGCCGCTGGTCGCGGATCGCGTCGGCCAGCAGCACGGCGGCCTCGCGCGCACCGCGCAGCGTGGTCGGCGGCAGCAGCCGCGCCAGGCCGTCGTCGAGTTCGTCCTTCGACAGCACGCCGCGCGCGGCATAGAGCCGCGCCAGCAGCGGATGCACGCCGGCCTGCTCGAGCGCCCAGGCGCTGCGCGGCGGGATGTCCCTGGCCAGGATCTTCATGGTCACAGCGCCTCGAGGAAGGAGGCCGCCGTCGGGCGGCTGAACAGCCCCTTGGCCCAGGCGGCCAGGCCGCGCGGCCGGACCGCGAAGCGCTGCGCGCTGCGGTCGCCGCACAGCGTCAGCGTGACGGCTTCGCCCGCGCTGCAGGCGGCCAGCAGTTCGGCCACCGGCCCGGCGTCGAGGGCCTGCCAGGCCGAGGCCCAGCCGGCGCCGTCGTCGCGCAGGGCAGGGGTGCGCAGCCCATCGGCCACGGTGGGGCCGGCCTGCGGCACGGGGAAGCCGGCCGGCAGGCCGCCGGTGCCGCTGAGCCAGAAGGAGTTGATCGGCGGCACGCCGCGGGCGGTGCGGGCGTCGTTCACGCGCTCGGTGTAGAGAAGCATCTGCATCTCGTTCTGCAGCCGGCGCAGCGGGCGCCCGGCATCGGACAGGGGCGACCACTGCGAGATCGGGAAGCCGACCGCGCGATCGATCGACGCCGTCGCCAGGCCGTCGAAGATCGGGCCTTGCGCCAGCCAGCGGCCCGGCGTCGCCGAGGCATGCAGCGCGATGCCGTCTTCCTCGAAGAAAGGCAGGGCCGCCGCCAGCAGCGCATCGGATTCCTCGGCCTCGATCTCGATCGCGGCCGGGTCGCCCAGCATCACGTCGTCGATGCCCACCTGCCAGTGGCAGAGCGTGGCGACGCCCCAGGCCTGGCCGCCCTCGGTCGGGCCCAGGCCGGACCGTTTCGCTTCCAGTGCGGCCCAGGGAATGCAGCCATCAGCGGCCGCGATGCCGAGCGCCTCGGCCAGCGCGCGCTCGTGCGGCGGCGAGCGGGTGCTGTCGTCCTGGGTGTCCTCGTGCACCCGCGCGAGCCGGGCCAGCAAGGCTTCGAGCTTCGGCAGCCGGAGGCCAGCCAGTGCCGCGCGGCAGGCGGGCGAGCCCCGGCCGGCGAAGGGAATGAGCAGGTGGCGGGCATTGGGGGGTGCGGACATGGGGCCTATTGTCCGGGATGCCACAATTGTTTCCTTATGCGACTCCCCTACGAACTGCAACTCGGCTGGCGTTACACCCGAGCCGGCCGGGCCACGCGGCGCAACGGCTTCATCTCCTTCATCTCCGGCGTCTCGATGTTCGGCATCGCGCTGGGCGTGGCGGCGCTGATCATCGTGCTGAGCGTGATGAACGGGTTCCAGAAAGAAGTCACCGACCGCATGCTCGGCGTGATCTCGCACATCGAGATCTTCTCGCGCGACGGCCAGGCGCTGGGCGACATCGACGCCATCATGGCCGAGGCGCGCAAGAACCCCGAGGTCATCGGCGTCGCGCCCTTCGTCGCGGCGCAGGCGCTGCTGGCACGCGGCGAGGACATGAAGGGCGCCCTGATCCGCGGCATCGACCCGAAGCTCGAGCCGCAGGTGACCGACATCTCGACCACCGCCCAGCAGGGCGCGCTCGACAAGTTGGTGCCGGGCGAGTTCGGCATCGTGCTGGGCATCGAGCTGGCGCGCTCGATGTTCGTGCGGGTCGGCGACCAGGTCACGCTGGTGGCGCCCGGCGGCCAGGTCACGCCGGCCGGCGTGATGCCGCGCTTCAAGCCCTTCACCGTGGTCGGCACCTTCGACTCGGGCCACTACGAGTACGACTCGGCGCTGGCGATGATCCATGCCGAGGACGCGGCCCGCGTGTTCCGCCTCGAAGGCCCGACCGGCGTGCGCCTCAAGCTCAAGGACCTGCACCAGGCGCGCGAGGTGGCCGACCAGCTGGCGGCCACGCTGCCGGGCCAGTTCCTGATCCGCGACTGGACCCGCGCCAACAAGACCTGGTTCGCGGCGGTGCAGGTCGAGAAACGCATGATGTTCATCATCCTCACGCTGATCGTCGCGGTGGCGGCCTTCAACCTGGTCTCGACCCTGGTGATGACGGTGACCGACAAGCGCGCCGACATCGCGATCCTGCGCACGCTGGGCTCCAGCCCGAAGAGCATCATGGGCATCTTCGTGGTGCAGGGCGCGATGGTGGGCGTCATCGGCACCCTCGGCGGGCTGCTGCTGGGGCTGGGCATCGCCTACAACATCGATGTCATCGTGCCGGCGCTCGAACGCCTGTTCCATGCCAGCTTCCTGCCCAAGGACATCTACCTGATCAGCAAGATGCCGAGCGATCCGCAGCGCGGCGACATCCTGCCGATCACCATCATCTCGCTGGTGCTGGCCTTCGCCGCCACGCTGTACCCGAGCTGGCGCGCCAGCCGCGTCAATCCGGCGGAGGCACTGCGCTATGAATGACGTGGTGTTGAAGGTCCGCGGGCTGACCAAGCGCTTCCACGAGGGCCGCATCGATCTCACCGTGCTGCATGGGGTCGATCTGGATGTGCATGCCGGCGAGACGCTGGCCATCGTCGGCGCCTCCGGCTCGGGCAAGAGCACGCTGCTGCACCTGATGGGCGGGCTCGACGCGCCGACCGCGGGCAGCGTCGAGCTGCACGGCGAAAACATCGCCCATGTCGATGCCGCCGAGCAAGGCCGGCTGCGCAACCGGCACCTGGGTTTCGTCTATCAGTTCCATCACCTGCTGCCGGAGTTCAGCGCGCTCGACAACGTGGCGATGCCGCTGAAGATCCGGCGCACAGCGCCGACCGAAGCGAGCGCTTCTGCGGTCGCCATGCTGACGGCCGTGGGCCTGGGCGAGCGGGTGCAGCACCGGCCGGCGGAGCTGTCGGGCGGCGAGCGCCAGCGGGTGGCGATCGCGCGCGCGCTGGTCACCGCGCCCGACTGCGTGCTGGCCGACGAGCCCACCGGCAACCTGGACCGCGCCACCGCCGACGGCGTCTTCGCGCTGATGCTGCAACTGGCGCGCGACCGCGGCACCGCCTTCGTGATGGTGACGCACGACGAGAGCCTGGCGGCACGCTGCGACCGGGTGCTGCGGCTCACCGCGGGGCGGCTGGCCGACTGACGGCCGATCAGGCGGCGACGACGATCGGAAAGCTGGCCTTCCAGCCGTCCGGCGCGCGCTCGAAGGGCACGGTGAGCGCGGCGCGCTCGGGCTCCGAGAGGCGGCGCCAGAGTCCGTCGCGCACGTTGCCCGGCGCGCCTTCCACATAGAGCTGGGTGGTCAGCAGTTCGCGCGTGCCCAGCTTGACCTTGAAGTGGATGTGGGGCGTGCGCCCGCTGTAGGGCACCGGCCGGAGGGTGCGGAAGCGATAGCGTCCGTCGGCATCGACCGCCACCCGTCCGAAGCCCTGGAAGGCGCGATCGGCGCGGTCGCCGTCGCCCGGGTGATGGTAGTGGCCGGCCTCGTCGCACTGCCAGATCTCGACCTGGGCGCCGCGCAGCGCGCGGCCGTCGAGGTCGGTCACCGTGCCGTCGACCCAGGCCGGCTGGGTGGTGGCGTAGTTCAACGGTCCGTTGTGCAGCAGGTCGCCGTCGGTGTCGGCCGGCAGCGTGACCGGATAGAACGGGCCCTCGGTCTGCGAGGGTGTGGGGCGTCGCGGCGCCGCGGGCTGCGCGCGCGCGCCGATCCAGAAGGCCGGCAAGGCGATCACCGCGGCGGCGATGCTGCGTCGGGGCAGGCCCCGGGAGCTTGGCGAGGTGTTCATGGCGCGTCGAGCAACGCCTGGGAGGGGCGTTTCAGCGCGATGCTACTCGCAAGCAACGGCGTCTGCGGGCCGCACCGGCCTTTTGCGCCAGCCGCGCCACCAGCACCAGCGCGAGGCAGCTCGCGGCGACCAGCGTCACCAGGTGAAAGTAGTCGAGTGCCGCCATCCAGGTGGCCTCCTGCATCACCTGCTGGGCGAGCTGCGCCGTTGCGAACTGGGCGGCTTCGGCCGGGTTCCGCAGGCCGGACAGGTGGCGCGTCAGCTGCTCCAGCGTCGCGGCCAGCGCCGGGTTCGAGGGCGAGAGGCTTTCGGCCAGCCGTTCGAAGCGCACCGTGCTGCGCCATTGCAGGCAAAGCGTCGCCAGCGCGGTGCCGGCGGCGATGCCGAACTGCGCCAGCATGTTCTTCACCTGGTTGGCGTGCGAGAAGATGCGCTCGTCGCGCTGCAGGGTCTGGAACGCCTGCATCGCGGTCGTGGCCAGCGTGACGATCACGAAGGCGCCGTTGCCGAGCAGCGCCGGCAGCACGCTGCGCAGCGGATCGGCCGATTCGCTGAGGTGCGACAGCTGCCAGGCGCTCAGCAGCAGCGCGCCAAAGCCTGCGAGGTAGTAGCGCGTCGGACCGGGGCTGCGCGGCAGCAGCCTGGCCAGCACGATCCAGCTCGCCACGCCGGCGAGTGCACCCAGCCCCAGGAAGCGCCCGACCAGCTCGAGCGGCAGGCCCATCGCCCGCTGCAGCAGCAGCGGCAGCACCAGGTTGTTGGCGCCCAGCAGGAGATAGCAGAGGCCGAAGACCGCGAGTCCCGCCAGGTAGCGGCGCTGGGCCAGGTCAGCGATGCGGATCAGCGGCCGGCGGGCGCGCCTGGCCAGCCAGGCGGACAGCCCGAGCGCGGGCAGTCCGAGGGCGGCCAGTGCGGCCAGCGGCCGGCCGTCGGCGAAGAAGTCGAAGCCCGAGCGCTGCAGCCCGTGCAGCAGCAGGAAGCTGCCGCCCATCAGCACCAGCAAGGCGATCGGCTGCGAGGGCGCCAGGACCTCGGGCTCGATGCTGCGGCGGTCGTCGAGCTGCCAGGCGGCCAGCAGTGCCAGCAGCAGCGCCGGCACCGGCAGCAGCAGGAAGGCCGCGCGCCAGCCGGATCCGGCCAGCGCCAGCGAGGCCAGAAGCGGTCCGGCGGCGATGCCCCAGGCCAGTCCGGCGGCGAAGAAGCGGATGCCGGTGAAGCGGCGCGGCGACGGTGGAATGTGATTGACCAGCACCCGGCCGGCGGTCATGAAGGAGGCGCAGCCGAGGGCCATCAGGGACCGCCCGAGTCCGAATTGCAGCAGGCCTCCGGCGAGTCCGCAGACCACCGCGCCCAGGGCGAACAGCGCGCTCGCCGCCAGCAGCAGTCGGCGCCAGCCCAGGCGCTCGACCAGCCAGCGGTGCATCGCGATCGCGCCGATGGCGACCACGCCGTAGAGCGTCGCGATGGCGCTGAACTCCTCCGGGCTGGCGCCGATGCCACCCATCACCGGCGCCGCATTGAAGGCCACGATGCCGGTCTGCAGGAAGTCGCAGAAGGGCAGTGCGGCGATCAGCAGGTACAGCGGCAGCGTGCGGGACAAGGGTGCGGAAGCCGGGCGGAGCATGGTGCGCTGCCTACACGGTCAGGGTCTTGCGAAAGCCGATCGACAGCCGGTTCCAGCTGTTGATCACGCCGATCGCGAGCGTCAGGTCGACCCGCTCGCGCTCGCTGAACTCGGCGCTCAGGGCTTCGTAGTCGGCATCGGGCGCGTGCTGGGTCGCCACCAGGGTGAGGGCTTCGGTCCAGGCCAGGGCGGCCCGCTCGCGCGGGGTGAAGAAAGGCGTCTCGCGCCACACCGGGACGGCATACAGGCGCCGCTCGGTCTCGCCCTTCTTGCGCAGGTCGCTGGCGTGCAGGTCGACGCAGAAGGCGCAGCCGTTGATTTGCGAAGCGCGCAGCTTCACGAGGTCGAGCAGGGCGGGTTCGAGGCCCAGCTTGCCGACCGCGACCTCGAGCGCGATCAGCGCCTTCAGCGCGTCGGGTGAAGCCTTGTAGAAATCGAGACGTTGTTCCATGGTGTTGCTCCGTTGGGTGATGGGGATGGCGTCATGCTAAAAAGCCCCGGCCCCTTCGCGGGCGGCCAATCCGGGCCATTTGCAGGAGTCCAATCGCATGGAGTTGCACGTCGTCATCGACGGTGACAAGGACCTCGCCGGTCAGCTCTACCGGCAGCTCAGGGATTCGATCCGGGCCGGCCGGCTGGCGGCGGGCGAGAAACTGCCGCCGTCGCGGCTGCTCGCCGAGCAGCTCGGCCTGTCGCGCAAGACCGTGTCGGAAGCCTATGCGCGGCTCACCTTCGACCGGCTGCTGGTCGGCCGCGTCGGCAGCGGCACCTTCGTCGCCGACGGCGCGCGGTCCGCGCCGCCGCCGGCCGCGAGCCCGTCCTTCGCCGGCGCGGCCGTCGCCGAGCGCTGGCGCCGCATGGACACGCCGCTGCGCCATCCGGCGCCGGCCGGCAACTCGCGCTACGAATACATCGGCGGGGCGCCCGCGCGCAGCCTGTTCCCGCATGCCGAATGGCGCCGCTGCGTGCTGCACGCGCTGCGCGAAGGGGCGCGCTCGCGCGGCCTGTACGGACCGGTCGAGGGCATGCCGGTGCTGCGCGAGGCGATCGCCCGGCACGCCGCCTTTGCGCGCGGCGTGCGCTGCGGCGTCGACGACGTCATCGTCACCAACGGCGCCCAGCAGGCGCTCGACCTGGTGGCCCGGGTGCTGGTCGAGCCGGGCAGCCTGGTGGCGGTCGAGGAGCCCGGCTATCCGCCGGCACGCCTGCTCTTCGCCGCCCAGGGGGCCGAGGTGATGGGCATTCCGGTCGACGCCGAGGGCCTGCAGGTGGACCGGATCCCGGACGGCACGCGGCTCATCTACGTGACGCCGGCGCACCAGTTCCCGCTCGGCATGCCGATGAGCCAGCGCCGCCGCGAGGCGCTGCTGGCCCGCGCCCATGCGATCGGCGCGATCGTCATCGAGGACGACTACGACAGCGAATTCCGCTACGAAGGGCGACCCACCGACTCGCTGCAGAGCATGGACACGCGAGGCAGCGTCGCCTTCGTCGGCACCTTCTCGAAGACCCTGTCGCCCGAACTGCGCCTGGGCTATCTGATCGCGCCGCCGGCGATCCTGCAGGCGGTCTGCATCGCCAAGCACCTGAGCGACTGGCACACGGCCACGCCGGCCCAGTGGGCGCTGGCCAAGTTCATCGCGGACGGCGGCCTCCACAAGCACATCCGCCGCTGCCACGCGGTCTATGCCGAGCGGCGCGAGCGCATCATGCGGCGCTTCGACGGCGACCTGTCGCCGTGGTTCGAGCGGGTGCCGGCGACCGCCGGCATCCACCTGGCAGCGCTCTCCAGAAAGCCGATCGACATGGACACCCTGCTGAGGCTGGCGCGCCGGGTCGACGTCGGGCTCTACCCGCTGGAGGTCTTCTCGCACTTCGCGGCGACCCGCCAGGGCCTGATGCTGGGCTACGGCGCGATCGACACGGAGGACATCGATCCGTCGCTGGACCGGGTCCGCGACATCCTGCTGCAGATGGGCTGAGCCCTCACATCGGGATGTCGCCGACCGCGCGGCCCAGCCACCGGGTCGACATCCGGTCCGACTCGCCCGACTTGCGGGCCTCGACCACGATCTCGTTGATGCGCTCGCGCAGCTTGTCCTCGCCCTTCGGCACGCCGATGAAGTTGGGGCTCTGGCTCAGCATCAGCTTGTTCTCCAGGCCCAGCTGCGGCTGGTTCTGGATCAGCTTGGAGACCGCCGGCTGGCTGCTGCCCACCGCCGCCACCTGGCCGGCACCCATCGCGGTGATGGTGGCGGCATGGTCCTCGAAGCGCATCAGGTTGGCGCCCTTGGGCAGCACCTTGGTCAGCTCCTGGTCCTCGATGGTGCCGCGCGTCACACCCACCGACTTGCCGTCGAGATCGGCGAAGCTCTTGACGGCCAGCGTCTTGGGCGCGAACACGGCGCTGATGAAGGGCGAGTAGGCAGCGGTCGTGAAGTCGACCACCTTCTCGCGCTCGGCGTTGCGCGCCAGCGTCGAGATCACGATGTCGACCTTGCGCGTCTGCAGGTAGGGCACGCGGTTGGTGCTGGTCACCGGCACCAGTTCGGCCTTGACGCCGAGCTTGCCGGCCACGTAGCGCGCCATGTCGATGTCCAGTCCCTGCGGCTGCAGGTCGGTGCCGACGAAGCCGTAGGGCGGGTAGTCGGTGGGCACGGCGATGCGGATCACGCCGGTCTTGACGATGTTGTCGAGCGCGGTCTGCGCCTGGGCGCCGCCGGTGGCCAGCAAGGCGCAGGCCGCGGTGCAAAGAAGACGTCGAAAGGGTTGCATGGAGAAGATCCTCGGAGAGTTGGAAAGCAGGTGGAGACGAAGCGGAATGTCAGGCGCCGGCGGCGATGCGGCCGTCGAAGAGCTGCCCGTAGCCGGGTCGGGCGCCCGCGATCTGCAGCAATTCGAGGCAGTGCCAGAACGAGGCCTGCACGGCCGAGATGACCGGCTTGCCGAGCGCCTGCTCCAGCGCCTCGATGGCGCCGACCGAGCGGAAATTGGTGCAGCTGATGAAGATCGCGCTGGCTTCGGGATGGTCCACCGAGCGGACCAGGTCGTAGACCTGCGCGAGCGGCACCTCGGCCAGCGCGCGGTCCTCGTCGATGCGCAGGTTGGCATGGCGCACGACCGGGTGTCCGTTCTCTTCCAGGAAGCGAATCGCCTTGGCGTGCACCGCATCCACATAGGGTGTGGCGAGCGCGACCTTGCCGGCCGCGACCTTCCGCAGCGCCGCCAGCGTGGCGGTGGATGCAGTGTTGATCAACGGCCCGGGCACCCACTGCTTCATCTTGGCGATCAGCGCATGGTCGTAGGCGGTGCCGTGCAGGAACGAGGCGCTGGTGCCGCCGAAGCACAGCAAGTCGATGGGTGCCGAGCCCACCAGGCGCGCAGCCTGCGCCAGCTCGGGCGAATCCATCATCTCCTCGATGCCTTCCACCGTCACCTTGGGCAGCTTGATGCGCGTGGTGTGGACCGAAACGCCGGGCGCCGCCATGGCGGCCCATTCGGCATCCATGACGATGCTCGAGGCGATGTAGATCAGCCCGAGCCGGCACAGCGTGCCCGAGCCGTCGAAGCGAAAGTTGGGCGTTCCAGGGGGCGCGAAGGTGTTCGCTGGTTGTTCGCCCGTTCGAATCATCTGGTCTAGCTCCATGGCTTGGTTGCGATGGAGTCGATGATGTGGGCGCGCCGCCGCGCTAGAAAGTCGCCTTTTCCTTGCAGCTGCATCGGCTTTTCCGATGCCCGGCCGCGAGCGCCCAGCCCTATGCCGCGATCGAGTAGCCGCCGTCGACCGGGATCGCGGTGCCGGTCACGAAGTCCGACGCCGCGCTGGCGAGGAACACCGCGATGCCCGCCAGGTCTTCGGGCCGGCCCCAGCGGCCGGCGGCGGTGCGGGCCACCACCCGTTCGCTGAGCCCCGGCACCTGGGCCCGCGCGCCATCGGTCAGATCGGTCTGGATCCAGCCCGGCAGCACCGCGTTGACCTGGATGCCGTCGGCCGCCCACGATGCGGCCATCGCGCGGGTGAGCTGGACGATGCCGCCCTTGCTCGCGCCGTAGGCCGGCGCATAGGGGGCGCCGAAGATCGACATCATCGAGCCGATGTTGATGATCTTGCCGCCGCCGGCCGCCCGGAGGTGCGGATGCGCGGCCCGGCAGCACAGGAAGGCGCTGGTCAGGTTGGTGTCCATCACCTGGTGCCACTCGGCCAGCGCGAGCTGGTCCACGGGCTTGCGCACGGTCGTGCCGGCGTTGTTGACCAGGATGTCGAGCCGGCCGCAGCGCGCCGCGAGCTGGTCGAACAGCGCCGCGACCGAGTCCTCGTTCGTCACGTCGGCCTCGAGCGCGAAGCTGTCGCTGCCCGCCGCCTTCAAGGCGTCGACGGCCGCCGCCGATTTCTGCGCATTGCGCGCCGCCACCACGACGCGCGCACCCGCCCTGGCCAAGCCCAGCCCCATGCCGAGGCCGATGCCGCCATTGCCGCCCGTGACGAGCGCCACCTTGCCCTTGAGATCGAACATCCGTTGTCCTGCCTTTGCCGATGTGGGTTACTTCCTGCCCTTCTTCGCATTCTTCGGCCCGGCGGCGCCCTTGCTGCCGGCGCCGCTCTGCTTCTTCTCGTAGATCTCGTGGTATTCCGAGATCATGGTGCGAATGGACTTGCCGATGTTGGCATAGTCGTACTCGTTGAGATTGGCCAGCGACACGCGCCCCGACGCGTGCGGCGTGCCGAAGCCCCGGCCCGGCAGCAGCACGACCCCGGTGTCCCGCGCCAGCCGGAACAGCGCCTCGTTGGGCCTGAACTGCTTGATCGCCCAGGTCGCGAAGGTCGCGTCGTACATCTGCGTGATGATGTCCTCCATGTCGAGCAGGTGGTAGTAGCGCACCGAGTTCGGATCGAACACCATCGGAATGCCCAGCTCCTTGTAGAGCGCCTGCTTGCGACGCAGCACGATGCGCTTCATGGCCGCCTTGTAGGCTTGCGGCTCGTCCATCAGGGAGAACAGCGAGAACATCACCATCTGCGCCTGCACCGGCGTCGACAGGCCCGCCGTGTGGTTCAGCGCCACGGTGCGGCTGTCGGCCACCAGCCGGTCGATGAACTTGAGGCCGCGCGGATCGGTGGTGATCGAGCTGTAGCGCTCGTCGAGTTCCTTGCGGGTCGCTTCGGGCAGCGCGGCGATCCGGCGGTCGAGGATGTTGTCCTCGTGCGTGGCGACCACGCCCATGCGCCAGCCGGTCGCGCCGAAGTACTTCGAGAACGAATACACCAGGATCGTGTTGTGCGGGCACATCGCGAACAGCGAGGTGAAGTCGTCGGCGAAGGTGCCGTAGACGTCGTCGGTCAGGATGATGAGGTCGGGCCGCTTCTTGACGATCTCCACGAGGGTCGCCAGCACCTCGTCGCTCATCCGCACCGAGGGCGGGTTGCTCGGGTTGCACAGGAAGAAGGCCTTCACCTTCGGGTCGAGCAGCTTCTGCAGCTCCTTCTTCGTGTACTGCCAGTTCGTTTCCGGTCCGCACTCGATGTTCATCTCGACCAGCCGGTAGTCGTTGAGGTGCGGGATCTCGATGTAGGGCGTGAAGATCGGCATGCCGAGGGCGATCGTGTCGCCGGGCGCGATCAGGTGGTTCTCGCGCAGGCTGTTGAACAGGTAGGTCATCGCCGCCGTGCCGCCCTCGACCGCGTACATGTCGAACTTGCCGACGAAGGGGTGCGTGCCGATCATCTCGCGGTGGATGTAGTGGCCGACGATGATCTCCGACAGCCGCAGCATGCGGTCGGGCACCGGGTAGTTGCAGCCCAGGATGGCCTCGCACATCTCGTAGATGAAGTCGCCCGCCGACAGGCCCAGCTGGTCGCGCACGTAGGAGACCGCGGCCTCGATGAAGCGCACGCCGGGCACGTCGCGATGCGTGCGGGTGAAGATCTCGAAGCGCGCCTCGATGCCTTCGCGCTGGGGAAATCCGCCGACGTCGTCCATGTAGACGTAGGAGCGCTCGGCTTCGCTCATCGCGAACAGCCCGAACTGGAAGAAGCCGTGCCGCGGCGTGGTGGCCAGGAAGTTCGGATTGCCGCGCCCGGCATTGAGCATCAGCCGGTCACCCGCGGAAGCGACCTTGATCAATGCATCCTTGAGTTCGAACGGGCTCAGGTTGCCCATGTTCTCGACGTCGCTGAAGTCCATGATTGCTCCTTGGGTTTTCGGGGTGCGGAAGAAAGTAAGAGGACGGGTTCGGCTGCGCTCAGGCGAGCGCCACGATCAGCGGCCCGAGCAGCGTGAGCAGCACGTTCGCGAGCGCGTACGTGATCGCGAACGGAACCGTGGGAATGGCGTTCTCGGCCTTGTCGAGCACTTCGCCGAAGGCCGGATTGGCGCTGCGCGAGCCCGACAGCGCGCCGGCGAAGATCGCCACGTTGTCGTAGCGCAGCAGGTAGCGGCCGATCAGCATCGTGAGGATCATCGGCACGATCGTCACCACCACGCCGACGCCGAAGATGGTCAGGCCGTGCGCCTTGATGGTCTCCACCGCCTGCAGGCCCGAGGACAGCCCCACCACCGTCACGAAGCCGGCCAGGCCCAGGTCCTTGAGCAGCTGGGCGGCGCTGGACGGCAGCGCGCCGAAGGTCTGGCGCTTGGCGCGGAACCAGCCGAAGAGCAGGCCCGACAGCAGCGCACCGCCGCCGCTGCCGAGCGTGAGCGGAATGTCGCCGAGCTTGACGCTCACCAGCCCGATCAGCAGGCCGACGACCAGGCCGGCGCCGAGATAGACGAAGTCGGTCTTGTGGGTCTGCACGATCACTTCGCCGATGCGCGCCGACACCCGCTTGAGGTCCTGCTCGGCGCCGAAGATCGTCACCATGTCCCCGACCTGCACCACCGTGTCCGGCTTCAGCGGCAGGTTGGTGCCGGCGCGGCCGATGCTCACCAGGAAGACGCCGTGGCGGGTGGCGCTGGTCGTGGCGTCGCGGATCTCGCCGATCGTCTTGCGGTCGAGGTTCTTGTTGGTCAGCACGATCTCGCGCCGCTGCATGGTGAGCTCCATGCCTTCGATGTCGTAGAGCTCCTTGCCCAGCATCGAGGCGCTGCTCACGACGGCCTCGCGCCGGCCGACCACCAGCACGATGTCGCCCTTCTGCAGCCTGAGCTCGGGGCCGACCTCGATGAACCTGCCGTCGCGCTTGACGCGCTCGATCGTGATGTTGGTGTCCGGCGTCTCGAATTCGATGTCGTGCACCGTGCGGCCGGTGTCGGCGGCCAGTTCGTAGATGCGTCCCACCAGTGCCGGCGCCGCCGCCTGCTGGTCGGGGCCGAGCGCGGCCTGGCCGGCCTGCATCGCGGTCTCGGCCGCGATCGCATCGTCCCGGATCGAGCGCCCCATGAACTTCGGCAGGATGTTGACGCACACGATGATGGCGCCGAAGGAGCCGAACACATAGGTCACCGCATAGCCGATCGCCACGTTGCCCTGCAGGCGCTGCGTTTCGTCCGCCGCCAGGCCGAGCTTGGCGATCGCGTCGCCGGCCGTGCCGATGATGGCCGATTGCGTGAGGCCGCCCGCCGCCACCCCCGCCGCCAGCCCCTTGTCGAGCCCGCACAGCTTCGCCATGACGATGACCGTCGCCAGGCCGGTGGCCGCCATCACCACGGCGAGCACGATTTCCTTGATCGACTGCCGGCCGAGCGAACTGAAGAACTGCGGCCCGCTCTCGAAGCCCACCGCGTAGATGAACAGCGCGAACAGCACCGCCTTCACGCCGGCGTCGACCTGTACGCCGACCTGGCTGACCACCACCGCGACCAGCAGCGAGCCGGCCACCCCGCCGAGCTGGAACTTGCCGAACTTGATCTTGCCGATCCAGTAGCCGACGGCGAGCGACAGGAAGAGCGCCATTTCCGGCGATCGCTTGAAGAGGTCGTGAAGCCATTCCATGGTGGTGGTTCCTTTCGAAAGCTTGTGGCGTCAGCCCGCGTTCAGCACCCCGACGATGCCCACGATCAGTGGCCCCATGAGCGGCAAGATCACGTTCGAGATCGCATAGGTGATGGTGTAGCCCAGCAGTGGCGTCGTGTTGCCGGCCACGTTCTGGATCGCGCTCAGCGCCGGCGTGCTGCATTGCTGGCCGGCGATGGCGCCGAGCAGCACGGGCGTCTCGATCTTCAGGAAGCGCCGCCCGACGAACAGGGAGACGCAGGCCGGCACCACCGCGATCGCGATGCCGAGCAGCGGCAGCGCCACGCCGAACTTGCGGATCAGCGTGAGCGCCTGCGGCCCCGACGCCAGCCCGACGCAGGCGATGAAGGTGGCGAGCCCGATGTCCTTCATGAGCGACAGCGCGCCTTCGGGAATGCTCAGGCGGTGCGGGTTGCGGGCCTGGAACCAGCCGAACACCAGGCCGGTGAGCAAGGCCCCGCCGCCGGTGCCGAGCGCGAACGGAATGCCGCCGAGCTTGATGCTGAAGCCGCCGATGAACACGCCGAGCAGGATCCCGGCCGCCATGTAGCCGATGTTGCTGCGCGTCGAATGGACCACCGGCAGGCCGAACAGCGGCACGACCCTCGGCATGTCGGCGGCCGGCCCGTAGAGCTTCAGCAGGTCGCGCTTCTTCAGCTGGAGGTCCGGCAGCAGCGGCATGGCGTGGCCGTCGCGAACCACGCCCACGACGTGCAGGTTCTGCGGCAGCCTGGGGAGCGCGCTGATCGCTCCGACGCGATCGGCCTTCAGCACGCGCAGTTCGCGATCGAACCACTCGGGCCGGTTCAGCATCACCTCGACGGTTTCGATCACGGCGTCGAAGTCCGCCGTGTCGGCGCACTCGCGCCCGACCTGGCCGGCCACCTCGACCATCGCGCCGCGCTGGCCGATGACGAGCACCCGGTCCCCGGCTTCGAGGCGCAGCGAGGCGTCGACTTCGAGGAACCGGTCGCCGCGCTGGACGCGCTCGATGCCGACCCGCCGCTTGAAGGGGTCCATCAGCGCGCCGACCGTGCGGCCCTGGCCCGCCCCGACCTCGAACACGCGGCCCACCATCTCGGGCACTGCCGGCGCGGCGTCGCCGCTGTCGTCACCGCCGCCCATCGAACGCCAGAGCTTGTCGGCTTCCTCGCGCAGGTTGATGCGCAGCAGCAGCGGAAAGATCTGGCTCGTCACCACCACGATCGTGATCAGTCCGAACACATAGGTGATCGAGTACGCCGTCACCACGTTGGCCTGCAATTGGCGGATTTCATCCGGCGGCAGGGCCAGCTTGGAGATCGCGTCGGTCGCCGTGCCGACCACCGCCGATTCGGTGGCGGCGCCGGCCATCAGGCCCGCCGCCGTACCCTGGTCGAAACCGAACATCCTGGTGGCGCCGACCACCAGCGCGATCACCACCACCACCTCGACCAGGCACAGCAGTCCCATGCGCAGGCCCTTGGCATCCAGGTTGGCGAAGAACTGGGGCCCGCCCGCGTAGCCGAGCGCGAAGATGAAGAGCATGAAGAAGGTGTTCTTCACGCCGTCGTCGAGCGTGATGCCGAGCTGCCCGACCAGCAGCGCGACGATCAGGGTGCCGCAGACGCCACCGAGCTGGATCGGGCCGAAGCGGATCTGGCCGAAGGCATAGCCCAGCGCCAGCACGCCGAAGAGTGCGATTTCCGGGTGCGCGCGCAGGATGTCGGCAAGCTGACTGAACACGTGGCAGATCCTCCAGTGCCACGGCTTGGCGCATGCGCGCGGCCAGAGCGCCGCAAAGGCGCCTGGCCGGGCGCCTTGAATTTAGGGCGGCTGGGAGGATGGGCGCAACCCGACCAAGGGGCAGGCCGGCCTGCACCAAGGTGCAAGCCGCGCGCGCCGCGCTACAGGATGCGATTGAACCAGAGCAGCGACAGGCCGGCCGACAGCAGTGCCAGCGCGGCGGCGCCCATCGCGAACAGGGCGGAGATCTCGGTCTCTTTCTTCTCGACCGTGAGCCGCGAGCTCAGGGTGTTGTAGACCTTCTTGAGGTCGTTGGCGGTGCCGGCATAGAAGTATTCGGCCGAGGTCTTGTTGGCGATCGCCTTGAGCGTTTCCTCGTCGAGGCGCACCCGCATCGACCAGCCCTCGAAGCCGATGGTCTCGCCGTCGACCGTGCCGATGCCGACCGTGTAGACGCGCACGCCGCGCTCGGCCGCCACCTTGGCCGCATCGAGCGGATCGACCCCGGTGGTGCGCTGGCCGTCGGTCAGCATGATGATCGCGGCCGAGGTGTAGGAGCCCGGCGCGACCGGCGTGAACTCCTTCGGCGGCGGCTTGCCGGCGCGGTCGATGGCGACGCCGGTCTGCCGGCTCTTGGGCGAGAAGTCGGAGATGTCGATGCCGGCGTCGGGGAACAGCGTGGCGAGCGACACCACGATCGCATTGCCGGTGGCGGTGGCGCGCTGCAGCTGGAAGGAGTCGATCGCGGTGACCAGGTCGTCGCGGTTGGTGGTCGGCAACTGCGCCACCTGCGCGCTGCCCGCGAAGGCGACGATGCCGACCTTGACGGTGCGCGGCAGCTCTTTCAGGAAGCTCTTGGCCGCCTCCTGGGCGGCCACCAGCCGGTTCGGCTGGACGTCGGCCGCGCGCATGCTGCCCGATACGTCCATGGCGAGGATGATGGTCTGCTGGTTCGACGGCAGCACCACCACCGCCATCGGCCGCGCGGCGGCGATCAGCATCGCGGTCAGGGCCAGCAGGAACAGCAGCGGCGGGATGTGGCGCCGCACGCTCTGGCCGGCGCTCATGGCCTCGCGCACGATCGACAGGCTGGCGAATCGCAGCGCCAGCTTCTTCTTGCGCCGGATCAGCCAGAGGTACAGCAGCACCAGCAGCGGGAGCGCCAGCAGCAGCCAGAGGAATTGAGGCCAGAGGAAGTTCATGCGGCCACCATCTTGGAGTTCGATTGTCCGCGCCTGACGCGGCGCTTGCGCATGTCCGCGAAGCGCACGATGGCTTCGACCAGGTCGTCCGCGGTCGAGAGCTCGAGCGCGTCGACGCCGATCTTGGCCAGCGCTTCGCGCAGGGCGGCTTCGCGCTCGGCGGCGATGCGCGCGAAGCGCTTGCGAAAGCCCGCGTCATGCGTGTCGACCCACAGCTGCTCGCCGGTCTCGGCATCGCGCAGCGGCACCAGGCCGAGGTCGGGCAGCTCGAGCTCGAGCGGGTCGAACAGGCGCACGGCGACCACGTCGTGGCGCTGGACCAGGTGCGACAGCGCCCGCTCCCACCCGGGCTCGGTGACGAAATCGGAGACCACGAACACCGTCGAGCGGCGCGGGATCAGCACGGCGGCGGACTTGAGCAGGTCGGCCAGCCGGGTCATGCCCTTCTGGTCGGGCACGCGCTCGGCCGAGCGGCGCTCCATCGCATGCAGCAGGTGCAGCACATGGCGCCGGCCGGTGCGGGGCGGAATGACGGCTTCGACGTCGTTGCCGTAGACCATCGCCCCGACCCGGTTGCCGTGGCGCGTCAGCAGGCGCGCGATGACGCCGACGAAGCCGGCGGAGATCTCCCGCTTGGCCTTGACGCCGGAACCGAAGTCGACCGAGCGGCTCAGGTCCAGCACGAACCAGGCCGCCATCTCGCGGTCTTCGGTGAAGACGCGCACGTGCGGTGTCTGCAGCCGCGCCGTGACGTTCCAGTCGATGTGGCGCACGTCGTCGTGGTGCTGATACTCGCGCAGGTCGGCCAGGTCCAGGCCGGTGCCGCGCATCAGGGTGCGGTAGTCGCCCTGCAGCAGGCCGTCGAGCCGGCGGATCACTGTCCATTCGAGGCGGCGCAGCGCCCGCTCGACGCCGCTGGCCGCGGCCTCGACCGCCGCGAGCTGCTCGTCGTTCGCGGCCTTCCCGCGCTTAGGCCACCAGCTTTTCATGCTCTAGCGGCTTGGCTGGCGCGGGCACGGCCCGCATGATCCGGTCGACCAGGCTGTCGGGCGTCAGGCCCTCGGAGAGGCCCTCGTACGAGAGCGTCACGCGATGCCGCAGCACGTCGGGCACCAGCGCGGTCATGTCCTCGGGCAGGGCGTAGCTCCGGCCCCGCAGCAAGGCCAGCGCGCGGGCGCCCTGGGTCAGGTTGATGCTGGCGCGGGGGCTGGCGCCGAAGGTGATGAAGCGCCGCATGTCCTTCAGGCCGTGCTTCTCGGGGGTGCGCGTGGCCGACACCAGCCGGACCGCGTACTGGATCAGCGAGGGGTCGACATAGACCCGCTGGGCCTCGGCCTGCAGGACCGCGAGCTGGTCGGTGGTGGCTACCGGCACGGCTTCGACCGGCGGGCCGATCACGCGCTCGACGATCACGAACTCTTCCTCGTCGCTCGGGTAGTCGACCAGCACCTTCATCATGAAGCGGTCGACCTGCGCCTCGGGCAGGGGATAGGTGCCTTCGGTCTCGATCGGGTTCTGCGTCGCCATCACGAGAAAGGGGCGCGGAACCTTGTGGGTCTCGCCGGCGATCGTGACCTGGCGCTCCTGCATGACCTCGAGCAGCGCGCTCTGCACCTTGGCCGGCGCCCGGTTGATCTCGTCGGCCAGCAGCAGGTTGGCGAACACCGGGCCCAGCGAGGTGCTGAACTCGCCGGTCTTCTGGTTGTAGATGCGGGTGCCGACCAGGTCCGCCGGCACCAGGTCGGGCGTGAACTGGATGCGCTTGAACTGGCCGCGCACGGTGTCGGCCAGGGTCTTGACGGTGAGCGTCTTGGCCAGTCCGGGCACGCCCTCGACCAGCAGGTGGCCACCGGCCAGCATCGCGACCATCACGCGTTCGAGAAAGCGGTCCTGGCCGACCACCACGCGCTTGACCTGATAGAGGATCTGCTCCATCAGCTCGGCCGTGACCGGGGAGGGCGATTCGAACTCTGTGCTCATGGTGGGCGCTTTCTTCGGTGGGGGTCGATGGAATCAGAAGGGTGGCGAGCCGGCGGCGGTGGCGGCGTTCTCGATCGGCACCGCGAAACCGATGCCGATGAAGGTGCGCTGCTGGGTCGGGTTCAGGATGGCGGTCACGATGCCGAGCACCTCGCCGTCCATGTTGATCAGCGGGCCGCCCGAGTTGCCGGGATTGGCGGCCGCATCGAACTGGATCAGGTTGCCGAGTTCCTGCTTGCCTTCGGGCGAGCGGAAGGAGCGGTTGAGGCCGGACACCACGCCGGCCGAGACCGACGGGCCGATGCCGAAGGGGAAGCCGACCGCCACCACCTGGTCGCCGGGCATCAGGTCGGCGGTCGAGCGCATGGTGGCCGGGATCAGGTCGTCGGGCAGCTTCTGCGCCTGCAGCACGGCCAGGTCGTTCTCGGGCTGCAGGGCGGTGATGGTGGCCGGCGATTCGAGGCCGTCGGCGAAGGTGACGCGGATGCTCTCGGCGCCCGCGACCACGTGGAGGTTGGTCAGGATCACGCCCTTGTCGACGATCACCACGCCGGTGCCGACGCCGCGCTCGACCTGCTTGCCGGGCACTTCGTCGGTGGCTTCGGGCGGCTTGCCCTTGGCCATGTTGCGGCCGCGCTTCTCGGTCTTGGCCTCGGGCGTGGTCTTTTCGGTGCCGTAGCCCACCACGCGCACCACGGAGGGGCGGATGATCTCTGCCGCCCGGGCCGCGGGCGAGGGCAGGGACTGGGTCTGCAGCGTGCGCAGCACGGCCGCGTCGATGTCCTTCTGGGTCAGCGTCTGCATGCCGTGGCGGGGCCACAGGTAGGCGCCGGTGCCGCCCATGGCGACGATCATGGCGAGCAGCAGGCCGAAACTGCGCCGGCCCGGTTGCCAGGGCGGTCGGGGTGTCTTCGTCGGGGCCTGGGCCGACTCGCCCTCGGCGGACGCACCGGGTGCGGCCGCATCCTGCGGCCCTCGGGGTGAGCGGCTGTAGAAAGCAGGCCTGCGCATGGGCACCTCCGGTCAAAAGAGAGTCGGCGTAGCAATCACGGTAGCACGCTTTCCGCGGCCTTGCATCCCTTCGGGCATCATCTCGCGATGCCCTTCTTCGTCGACACCCACTGCCACCTCGATGCGCCGGAATTCGGAGCGGAGATGCCCCGCATCCGGGCCCGCGCAAGTCAGGTCGGCGTCGGGTTCTGCGTGATTCCCGCGGTGGCCGCGTTCAACTTCGGGACGGTGCGCGAACTCGCGCACCTGCAGGGCGACGGCTACGCGCTGGGCATCCATCCGCTGTGCACCGACGGCGCGCGCGACGAGGACCTGGCACTGCTCGACGACGAACTGGGCCGCCGTCGCGACGACCCGCGGCTGGTGGCGGTGGGCGAAATCGGCCTCGACGACTTCGTTCCGGGCCTGGACGCCGGCAAGCAGGAGCGCTTCTTTCACACTCAGTTGCAACTGGCGCGCAAGCACGGGCTGCCGGTGATCATGCATGTCCGCCGTTCGGTGGACAAGGTGCTCAAGCACCTGCGCCAGGTGGCGCCCGGTCAGCGCTGGCAAGGCATCGCGCATGCGTTCAACGGCAGCGAGCAGCAGGCACAGGCGTGCATCGACCTGGGGCTGAAGCTGGGCTTCGGCGGCGCCGTGACCTTCGAGCGCGCCCTCCAGCTGCGCCGGCTCGCCGCCACGCTGCCGCTGGAGGCGATCGTCCTGGAGACCGACGCGCCCGACATCCAGCCGCACTGGCTCTACCGGACGCAGGCGCAGCGGGACGCAGGCGAACCGCAGGGGCGCAACGAGCCCGGCGAACTGCCGCGCATCGCGGAGGTGGTGGCGGGCCTGCGCGGGATCGAACTGGCCGCCCTGGCGGAAGCCACCACGCGCAATGCCGCCGCCGCGCTGCCGCGTCTGCATCCGCTGATCGGCCTGTCGGCCGACCGGCCGGACCGCACGTAGGCGAAGGTCCCGATTTGGCCCGGGCCCTGTGCGACAGCGGTTTTTGGTGTCATCCTTTGGCCCCGTGCACCCGTTGCATGACAGTGGCAAGCCAGTCACTCCAACTCATACAAGGAGCTTTCCCATGAATTCATCCATCGTTCGTACCCTGCCGGCCGCGCTGGCCCTGGCGGTCGCTTGCATCGGCGGCGCGGCGGTCGCGCAGACCACCACCCAGAAGGCCGAGAACGCAGGCGAGAAGGCCTGGGACGCCACCAAGAAGGACTCCGAGAAGGCCTGGGATGCGACCAAGCACGGTTCCGAAAAGGCCTGGGACGCGACCAAGCACGGCACCAAGAAGGCCGTGAAGGCCACCGAAAAGGGCGCCAAGGCGACCGGCAAGGCGGTCGACAACGTGGCCAGCGATGCGGCCGCGGGCACTCGCAAGGTGGGCGACAAGATCGGCGAGAAGATTCCCGGCACGGAGCAGAACGCAGCCGCCAAGAAGCCCTGAGCGGCTCGCCCGGCCTCAAAGAAAAAACCCGCCGCGGCGGGTTTTTTTCATGCCGTGGCCGGCGGCGCGACGGTGCGGTGGACCAGCGGTGTCTCGGGCGTCGGATAGCCGGCGGTGCCGAAGGTGCTGACGATCGCCTTGTGGGTGTCGAAGTACACCTGCCAGTAGTGGTCGGTGTGGGTGTAGGGCCGGACCGCCAGCAGCGGCCCTTCGGGCGTGAACTGCAGGATCTCGACATCCGGCGGCTGCTCGGTCGAGACGTTGGCGATCCGGCTCACCGCTTCCTTGAGCAGCGCGATGGCCTGGACGGGGTCGACGCCGTTGGCGATCTTGGCGGTGACGTCGACCCGGCGGAACGGCAGCTGGCTGAAGTTCTGGATCGGGTCCGAGAGCACCTTGTTGTTGCCGACCGTGGTGATCACGTTGTCGGGCGTGACCAGGGTGGTGCCGAACAGTCCCAGTTCCTTGACGGTGCCGGTGATGCTCCCGCCCACCGTGACGAAGTCGCCGACCCGGTAGGGCCGCAGCACCTGCAGGAACACCCCGGCGGCGAAATGCGTGAGCAGGCCGCCCCAGGCCGTGCCGATCGCCAGTCCGGCGCCGGCCAGCAGCACCGCGAACGAGGTGGTGCGCACGCCGAACATGTCGAGGATCGAAAGGATCAGGACGATGTTGAGCAGCACACCGAGAATCGACACCAGGTAGTGGCTCAGGGTGGGATCCATCCGCTTGCCGCGCTCCAGGGCCTTGGCGACCAGGCGCTGCGCCAGGCCGATCAGCCAGCGGCCGACGGCCCAGGCGATCAGGGCGCCGATCACTTTCAGGCCAAAATCCACGCCTTGCGTCGTCAGGAAAATCCAGATCGCTTCCGTATTCATTTCTTCTCCTCGCAGGCGCCGATGCTTCGGCCGGCCGTGCAGCGTTCGTCGTTATGAATAAGCCGGTCTCGCGCCCAGGCGACGCCAAGGCCGTGCTCACGGGGCTCGCGCCAATCGTTTCCGGGAACACCGCCTTGTTGATCCTCGGCAGCTTTCCTGGAGCCCGGTCGATCGCGCAGCAGCGGTATTATGCGCACCCGCAGAATCATTTCTGGAAGATTTTGCAGGCGCTGTGGCCCGGAAAGCCGCTGCCAGCGGGCGAAGACAGCTATGAAAAGCGTAGCGCTTGGCTGCTCGACCGCGGCCTGGGCGTGTGGGATGTCTATGCCAGCTGCGAACGCGAAGGCAGCCTCGATTCGGCCATCCGCGACCCGGTTGCGAACGACATCTCGAGCCTGCGGCTGCCCCGGCTCGCCGCCATCGCGCACAACGGCGCAGAGAGTTTCCGGCATGCGCGGCACACGCAGGCGCTGGGCGTGCCGGTGCACCGGCTGCCTTCGTCGAGCGCGGCCAATGCGAGCTGGCCCTTCGATCGCAAGGTCGAGGCCTGGCGCGAAGTCTTTGAAAGGTATCTGGTCATTCCATGAAGCTCTCCCTTCCCGAGGTCAATTTCTCCGACTGGGGCGACGTCCGCTACCTGCACCTGGGCACCGAATGGGTGCAGGGTTCGATGAAGCTCGATGCACCTTTCGAGATCGAGCTCGAGTACGTGCAGCGCATGATGGCCTGGCTGCTGTTCGTCGACCCCGCGTGCGTCGCGAAGCTGCATGCGATGCAGCTCGGCCTGGGGGCGGCGAGCCTGACCAAGTTCTGCCGCAAGACGCTGCGCATGCGCACCACCGCGGTCGAGCTGAACCCGCAGGTGGTGGCGGCCTGCCGCGGCTGGTTCAAGCTGCCGGCCGACGACGCCAAGCTCGAGATCGTGGTCGCCGATGCCGCCGCCGAAATCCGCAAGCCGCGCTGGCACGGCACGGTCGACGCGCTCCAGGTCGATCTCTACGACCACGAGGCGGCGGCGCCGGTGCTCGACAGCGAGGCCTTCTATGCCGATTGCCGTGCGCTGCTCACTGAGGACGGCGCGATGACGGTCAATCTCTTCGGCCGCTCGTCGAGCTACGAGCGCAGCCTCGAGAAGATCGTGGCCGCCTTCGGTGCCGAGGCGGTCTGGGCCTTCAAGCCGACGCGCGAGGGCAACACCGTGGTGCTGGCCCAGGCGAGCGCCAGCCGTCCGAAGCGTCCCGCGCTTGCCGACCGGGCCCAAAGCATCCAGACTCGCTGGGGCCTGCCTGCGCCGAAGTGGCTGCGGGTGTTCAAACCGCAGAGTTGACCGCCTCATGAGCGCCTTGCCCGCCACCGCATCCGATGCCGCCCGCCACGAAGGGCCCCTGGTCCTGCGCCACCTGATCGAATGGCTGGCCAAGGACGGCCTGATCTCGCCGGTCGAGGCCAAGCGCACGCTGGCGCGCTGCGCCCAGGCCGAGAGCCGCCAGCCGCCGATGGTGCGGCTGGCCAATGTCGCGATGACCCGCGAGAGCGACGGCAAGCCGCTCGACCTCGAGATGCTGACCCAGTGGCTGGCCGGCCGGGCCGGGCTGGCGTACCTGCGCATCGATCCGCTCAAGGTCGACGTCGGCAAGGTGGCCGACACCATGAGCGCGGCCTACGCCGAGCGGCACAAGGTGCTGCCGGTGCAGGTCACGGCCAGCGAGGTGGTGGTGGCCACGGCCGAGCCCTTCCTGACCGACTGGATCGCCGAGGTCGAGCGCCAGTCGCGCCGCTCGGTGCGCCGGGTGGTCGCCAATCCGACCGACATCCAGCGCTATACGGCCGAGTTCTTCTCGCTCGCCAAGTCGGTGCGCGCGGCGCAGAAGGCCGGCGGCAACACCGGCGGCGCCAGCTTCGAACAGCTGGTCGAGCTCGGCAAGAGCAACAAGCAGCTCGATGCCAACGACCAGAGCGTGGTGCAGGTGGTCGACTGGCTGTGGCAGTACGCCTTCGACCAGCGGGCCAGCGACATCCACCTCGAGCCCAGGCGCGACCAGGGCATGATCCGCTTCCGCATCGACGGCGTGCTGCACCCGGCCTACCAGATGCCGATGGGCGTGCTGAACGCCATGGTGGCGCGCATCAAGCTGCTCGGGCGGATGGACGTGGTCGAGAAGCGGCGTCCGCTCGATGGCCGCATCAAGACCCGCAACCTGCGCGGCGACGAGGTCGAGATGCGGCTGTCGACCTTGCCCACGGCCTTCGGCGAGAAGATGGTGATGCGGATCTTCGACCCCGACACCGCGGTCAAGGACCTCGACGCCCTCGGCTTCGTCCCGCACGACGCCCAGCGCTGGGAGAAGCTCGTGACGCGTCCGCACGGCATCATCCTGGTGACCGGGCCGACCGGCTCCGGCAAGACCACCACGCTGTACTCCACGCTCAAGCGGATCGCGACCGAGGAGGTCAACGTCAGCACGGTCGAGGACCCGATCGAGATGATCGAGCCCTCGTTCAACCAGACCCAGGTGCAGCACCAGCTCGACTTCGGCTTCACAGAAGGACTGCGGGCGCTGATGCGGCAGGACCCGGACATCATCATGGTCGGCGAGATCCGCGACCTCGCCACCGCCGAGATGGCGGTGCAGGCGGCGCTCACCGGCCACCTGGTGTTCAGCACCCTGCACACCAACGACGCGCCGAGCGCGATCACGCGGCTGATGGAGCTGGGCGTGCCCTCCTACCTGATCACCGCCGTGATGCTCGGCGTGCTGGCGCAGCGCCTGGTGCGCACGCTGTGCCCCAACTGCAAGCAGCCCGACGAGACGGTCACGCGCGAGAAGCTGGCCGAGTTCGTCAAGCCCTGGCAGATCAGCGGCTCGGTGCGGGCCTACAAGCCGGTCGGCTGCGTCGATTGCCGCATGACCGGCTACATGGGCCGCATGGGCCTCTACGAACTGCTGAGCGTCAGCGAAGAATTCAAGGCCCTGGTCACCAAGGAACCGAACACGATCGGCCTGCGCCGCCAGGCCGTGGTCGACGGCATGCGGCCACTGCGGCTGGCCGGCGCGCTGCGGGTCGCCGAAGGCGTGACCACGATCGAGGAAGTGCTGAGCGCCACCCCGCCACTGGAGTGAGGCAACCAGGGATTACCCTGAAAATCCGATAGGTGGAATCCACATCGAGCTGACTCGCAGCTGACCACACAATCTCCGATCGAGTTTTTTCGTGGAGACTGTTCGTGAAAATCAAGAGTCAGAAAGACTTCTTCTCGGGGGTGATGTTCGCCGTCGTGGGAGTCGCCTTCGCCTGGGGCGCGACGACCTACAACGTCGGCAACGGCGCCCGCATGGGCCCCGGCTACTTCCCGCTGATGCTCGGCATCCTCATGGCCGTCATCGGCCTGGTGATCATGTTCACCGGCCTCACGGTCGAGACCGAGGATGGCGAGAAGGTCGGCAAGTGGGCCTGGAAGCAAGTGGTCTACATCCTGGGCGCCAACCTGGCGTTCGGCGTCCTGCTCGGCGGCCTGCCGAGCATCGGCGTGCCGGCCATGGGCATGATCATCGCGATCTACGCGCTGGTCCTCATCTCCAGCCTGGCGGGCAGCGAGTTCAACCTGCCGAAGGTCCTGATCCTCGCCACCGTGCTGGCCGTCGGCAGCTATGTCGCCTTCATCTGGGCGCTCAAGCTGCAAATCCAGGTGTGGCCCACCTTCATCACGGGCTGAGGACTGGCAAATGGAACTTCTCAACAACCTCTCCCTCGGTTTCGGTGTCGCGTTCACCTTCACCAACCTGCTGTACTGCCTGGTCGGCTGCATCCTGGGCACGCTGATCGGCGTGCTGCCGGGCATCGGCCCGGTCGCCACCATCGCGATGCTGCTGCCGGCGACCTATGCACTGCCGCCGGTGTCGGCGCTGATCATGCTGGCCGGCATCTACTACGGCGCTCAGTACGGCGGCTCCACCACCGCCATCCTGGTCAACCTGCCGGGCGAATCGTCCTCCGTCGTGACCGTGATCGACGGCTACCAGATGGCACGCAAGGGGCGGGCCGGGCCTGCGCTTGCTGCGGCCGGCCTCGGGTCCTTCTTCGCCGGCTGCGTGGGCACGCTGATCCTGGCGGCCTTCGCGCCGCCGCTTACCGAACTGGCCTTCAAGTTCGGCCCGGCCGAGTATTTCTCGCTGATGATCCTCGGCCTGATCGGCGCCGTGGTGCTGGCCTCGGGCTCGCTGCTCAAGGCGATCGCCATGATCGTGCTCGGCCTGCTGCTGGGCCTGGTCGGCACCGACGTCAATTCGGGCGTGGCGCGTTTCAGCTTCGACATCCCCGAACTGACCGACGGCATCGGCTTCGTCGCCATCGCCATGGGCGTGTTCGGCTACGGTGAAATCATCGCCAACCTGTCGCGGCCGGAAGAAGACCGCGAAGTCTTCACCGCCAAGGTCTCCGGCCTGTTCCCGACCAAGGAAGACTTCAAGCGCATGACGCCCGCCGTGCTGCGCGGCACGGCGCTCGGCGCGGCGCTGGGCATCCTGCCCGGCGGCGGCGCGCTGCTGGCGGCCTTCGCGGCCTACACGATCGAGAAGAAGACCAAGCTGCATCCGGGCGAAGTGCCGTTCGGCAAGGGCAACATCCGCGGCGTGGCCGCGCCCGAGTCGGCCAACAACGCCGGCGCCCAGACTTCCTTCATCCCGCTGCTCACGCTGGGCATTCCGCCCAACGCCGTGATGGCGCTGATGGTCGGCGCGATGACGATCCACAACATCCAGCCGGGTCCGCAGGTCATGACCAGCAACCCCGAGCTGTTCTGGGGCCTGATCGCCTCGATGTGGCTCGGCAACGCGATGCTGATCATCCTGAACCTGCCGCTGATCGGCATGTGGATCAAGCTGCTGTCGGTGCCCTACAAGTACCTGTTCCCGGCGATCGTGCTGTTCTGCGCCATCGGCGTCTACTCGACCAACAACAACACCTTCGACATCTGGATCGTGGCGGCCTTCGGCTTCATCGGCTATGCCTTCTTCAAGCTGGGCTGCGAGCCGGCACCGCTGCTGCTGGGCTTCATCCTTGGGCCGATGATGGAAGAGAACCTGCGCCGCGCCCTGCTGCTGTCGCGCGGCGACTGGATCGTCTTCGTGACGCGGCCGATCTCGGCCGGCCTGCTGGCCGCGGCGCTGCTGCTGCTGATCATCGTGCTGCTGCCGGCGGTGAAGTCCAAGCGCGAAGAAGCCTTCGTCGAGGATTGATCCCCCTGCGCCTCGCGGCAAGCAAGAAAACGGCACCTTCGGGTGCCGTTTTTTCATGCCGGCTTGGGCGCGCGCGGCGGCTTCATGTGCTGCCGCGCCATGGCCAGGAAGGCCAGGGCGGCGGGGTTGAGCGGATGCTTGGCCAGCCGCACGGCGACCACCGGATATTCCAGCGTCGGGCGCGTGACCGTCACCGCCCGCAGGTTGCCCGGCATCAGGACCTCGACGTAGCGCGGCAGCAGCGCGACGCCGGCACCGGCCTGGATCAGCCCGAAGGCCGTCGACAGCATCGACACGTGATGGGCCACCCGCGGGTACACGTTGGCCACGCTCGACAGCTGCCGGCTGACCGCGCGCCAGATGTTGGCGTCCGGATTGACATGGATGAACGGCAGCGACTCCAGGTGGCGGGCATCGATCACCACCCGCTGCGCCAGCGGATGGTCGTCGCGAACGAACAGGGCCATCCGCTCGACGAACAGCGGCTCGGTCGCCAGTTCCGAATGCCGCTGGCCGATGTCCGAGCCGAAGCCCAGGTCGGCCTCCTGCGACAGGATCCGCGAAATCATCTGCTCGGCCGTGCTGTCCATCAGCGTGGTCGCGAGCGCCGGGTACTGCTGCGAGAACCGGCCCAGCAGGGGCGGCAGCAGCGCGCCCGCCGTGAGGTGGCCCACTGCCAGCACCACGCGCCCTTCGCGCAGCTGGGACTGCGAGCGGCAGGCGCCGACCGACTCGTCGATCAGCCGCAGCGCGCGCACCGCGGTGTCGACCATCATCTGGCCCGCATTGGTGATGCGGATGCGGCGGCCGCGCACGACCAGCGGCTGGCCGAGTTCGTGTTCCATGCGCTTGATCAGGTGGCTGATCGCGGGCTGGGTCAGCTGCAAGGCCTCCGCCGCCAGGGTGAAGCTGCCGGTGTCGGCGACCGCCGCCAGCGCCCGCAGCTGCTGCAGGGAGATCTCTTCGCCGGCGATCCGCGTCATAAGTTCAATTCATAGTTCGATAAACCGGATTATCTGGCTTGATGCGCCAGCCTTGCATAGCATCGGAATTCCGTCCACAGGGAACAAAATCGAGACCATGAAACGAATCCAGTTCATCCAGGCCTGTGCCGCTGCGTTGTGCCTGGCAGCGTCCTCCGCCAGCCTCGCGCAGGGCTATCCGACCAAGCCGATCCGCCTGATCGTGCCGTTTCCGGCCGGCGGCGCCACCGACCTGTTCGCGCGCACCTTGTCGCAGAAGATGGGCGAGAAGCTCGGCACCACGCTGGTGATCGACAACAAGCCCGGCGCCGGCGGCGCGATCGGTTCCGACATGGCCGCCAAGGCGCCGCCCGACGGCTACACGCTGCTGCTGGCCACCACCAGCACCCATTCGATCGGCCCGGCGATCACCCCCAAGCTGCCCTACGACACGGTGCGCGACTTCACGCCGATCGCCCACGTGGGCGATGCGCCGAGCATCATGCTGGTGCCCAACAACTCGCCCGCCAAGACGGTGCGCGAGTGGATCGACTACGCCAAGAAGAACCCCGGCAAGCTCAACTACGCGTCGAGCGGCAACGGCACGATCGTCCAGCTCACGGCCGAGCTGTTCAAGTCGCAGGCCGGCGTGTTCGTCACCCACATCCCGTACAAGGGCACGGCGCTGGCGATCCCCGACCTGATCACCGGCAAGGTCGACGTGCTGTTCGATTCGCTGCCGACCGGCATGCCGCACGTGCGCGACGGCCGGCTGCGTGCGCTGGGCGTGACCACGCTCAAGCGCAGCCCGCTGGCGCCCGAGCTGCCGCCGATCGCCGATGTGCTGCCGGGCTTCGAGTCCAACACCTGGTTCGGCCTCTACGGCCCGAAGGGCCTGCCGGCCGACATGGTGGCCCGCATCAACACCGCCGCCAACCAGTCGCTGAGCGACCCGGAGGTCCGCGACAAGCTGGCACGCCTGGGCATCGAGCCCACCACCAGCACGCCGGCGCAGTTCGCGAGCCTGGTGGCGGCCGACGCGGCCAAATGGAAGCAGATCATCACCGACAGGAAGATCACGGGCGACTGACATGAAATTCGACTACGCAAACCCCTACACCACGACCCGCATTCCGGTCTTCGCCCGCAACGTCGTCTCGACCTCGCACCCGCTGGCGGCCCAGGCCGGCCTGCGGATCCTGCAGCAGGGCGGCAATGCGGTCGACGCCGCGGTGGCGACCGCGGCGGTCATGACGCTGGTCGAGCCGGTCAGCAACGGCCTCGGCAGCGATGCCTTCTGCATCCTCTGGGACGGCAAGAAGCTGCACGGCCTCAACGCCTCGGGCTGCGCGCCCGCTGCGTGGACGCCCGAGTATTTCCGCAAGAAGCACGGCGCCGACGCCGCGACGCCGCCGATGCGCGGCATGGACTCGGTCACGGTGCCGGGCGCGGTGGGCAGCTGGGTCGCGCTGTCGGAGCGCTTCGGCAAGCTGCCCTTCGCCGACCTCATGGCGCCCGCGATCGAGATCGCCGAGCGTGGCTACCTGATGCCGCCGGTGGTGCAGCAGAAGTGGGCCGCGGCGACGCCGGTGCTCCAGGCGCAGCCGGGTTTCGCACAGACTTTCCTGCCCTGGGGCCGCGCGCCCGAAGTCGGCGAGCTGTTCCGCTTCCCGGCCGCCGCGCACGCCTTGAAGGCCATCGCGGCCACCAAGGGCGACGCCTTCTACGGCGGCGAGATCGCCGCCGCGCTGGAGAAGTTCTCGAACCAGAACGGCGGCAGCCTGAAGGCCAGCGACCTCGCCGGCTGGAAGCCCGAATGGGTCGAGCCCATCGGCCAGGACTACCGCGGCCACCGGCTGCACGAGATCCCGCCCAACGGGCAGGGCATCGCGGCGCTGATCGCCCTGGGCATCCTCGAGCATTTCGACATCGGCTCGATCCCGGTCGACTCGGTGCGCTCCCAGCACCTGCAGATCGAGGCCATGAAGCTGGCTTTCGCCGACACCTACCGCTACGTGTCCGAGCCATCGTCGATGGAGGTGGCACCGCTGCAAATGCTCGATGGCGCCTACCTGGCCTCGCGTGCCAAACTCATCGACGTGAACAAGGCGCAGGACTTCCAGGCCGGCAACCCGGTCAAGGGCGGCACCATCTACCTGACCGCGGCCGACGAGAGCGGCATGATGGTGAGCTTCATCCAGAGCAACTACATGGGCTTCGGCTCGGGCTGCGTCGAGCCCGAGTTCGGCATCAGCCTGCAGAACCGCGGCCACGGCTTCAGCCTCAAGGACGGCAGCCCGAACCTGGTGGCACCGGGCAAGCGCCCGTTCCACACCATCATCCCGGCCTTCCTCACCAAGGACGGCGCGCCGGTCATGAGCTTCGGCGTAATGGGCGGCAACATGCAGCCGCAGGGCCACATGCAGACGCTGGTGCGCATGCTCGACTACGGGCAGAACCCGCAGGCGGCCTGCGACGCACCGCGCTGGCGCTTCAACTCGGGGGTCGAGATCAACGTCGAGGCCGCGATGGACCCGGCCACCGTGCAGGGGCTGTCGGCGCTCGGCCACAAGGTCGACGTCATCAACGACTCCTACCAGGACTTCGGCGCCGGCCAGTTCATCTGGCGCGCGGGCGATCCGGCGGTCGAAGGCTACGTGGCCGCCAGCGATGCGCGCCGCGACGGCTTGGCCGCCGGCTTCTGACGCCTTGATGCAAGCCCAGGCCGCGACGCACCACGCCGCACGCAAGAGCCTCGCGCCGGGCTTGGCGCTCGCCACCTTCGGCGCCATCGCCTTCAGCGGCAAGGCGATCATCGTCAAGCTGGCCTACCGCCACGGTGTCGACGCCGTGACGCTGATCATGCTGCGCATGCTGTTCGCGCTGCCGCTGTTCGCCCTGATGGCGTGGTGGGCCGGGCGCGGCAAGCCGGCGCTCACGCGGCGCGACTGGTTCGGGGTCGTCGGGCTGGGCTTCTCGGGCTACTACCTGTCGAGCTTTCTCGACTTCGCCGGCCTGGCCTACATCACGGCCAGTCTCGAGCGGCTGATCCTCTACCTCAACCCGACCCTGGTGCTGCTGTTTGGCTGGATCGCCTACCGGCGCCGCATCACGCGCTGGCAGTTCGCCGGCATGGCGGTCAGCTATTCGGGCGTGCTGCTGGTGTTCGGCCACGAAGTCAGCCTGGGCCAGAGCGCGGCCGCCGCCTGGGGCGCCCTGCTGGTGTTCCTGAGCGCGGTGAGCTATGCGGTCTACCTGGTCGCCAGCGGCGAGTTCGTCAAGCGGCTCGGCTCGCTGCGCCTGGTCGGCCTGGCGACCAGCGTGGCCTGCCTGCTGTGCATCGCCCAGTTCCTGCTGCTGCGGCCGATGAGCGCGGCCTTCGAGGTGGCGCCCGAGGTGATCTGGCTGTCGGTGCTCAATGCCACGCTGTGCACCGCGGTGCCTGTCCTCGCCGTCATGATGGCGATCGAGCGCATCGGCCCCGCGATGGCGGCACAAACGGGTATGGTCGGGCCGATGTCGACGATTCTGATGGGGGTGCTGCTGCTCGGCGAGCCCTTCACCCTCTGGATCGCGGCCGGCACGGTGCTGGTCGTCACCGGCATCTTTGTCTTCACACGAACGGGGCGCTGAGCCCGAAGGAATCAACATGGACCTGGGTATCGCAGGCAGGACGGCGCTGGTGGGCGGCGCCAGCAAGGGTTTGGGCTACGGCTGCGCCGAAGCGCTGGTGCGCGAGGGCGTCAACGTGGTGATCATGGCGCGCGGCGCCGAGGCGCTGGACGCCGCGGCCAGGCAACTGCAGGCCGTGGCGGCGACGGCGCCCGGCAAGCCCTTCGTGAAGCACGCGGCGGCCGACATCACGACCCCCGAAGGCCGCGCCGCGGCTTTTGCGCTTCACGCCGACTTCGACATCGTGGTCACCAATGCCGGCGGCCCGCCGCCCGGCGACTTCCGCGACTGGGACCGCGAGGCCTGGATCAAGGCGCTCGACGCCAACATGCTGACGCCGATCGAGCTGATCAAGGCCACGGTCGACGGCATGGCGGCGCGCGGCTTCGGGCGCATCGTCAACATCACCTCGAGCTCGGTCAAGGCGCCGATCGACATCCTGGGCCTGAGCAACGGCGCGCGCAGCGGCCTGACCGGCTTCGTCGCCGGCGTGGCCCGCACCGGGCTGGCGGCCAAGGGCGTGACCCTCAACAACCTGCTGCCGGGCGCGTTCGACACCGACCGGCTCAAGGGCACGCTGGTGGGCGCGGCCAAGAAGACCGGCCAGGACATCGACGCGATCCGCGCCAGCCGGCAGAAGACTATTCCGGCCGGCCGCTTCGGCACTGCCGCCGAGTTCGGCGCCATCTGCGCCTTCCTCTGCAGCATGCATGCCGGCTACATCACCGGCCAGAACCTGCTGGCCGACGGCGGCGCCTACCCCGGAACCTATTGATCCACGTCGACCAGGAGACGCGAATGAAGAGCAAGGCAGTGCGCATCGACCGCCACGGCGGTCCCGAGGAACTCAAGATCGTCGAGGTCGAGGTCGGGGACCCCGGCCCCGGCGAGATCCGGATCCGCCACAAGGCGGTGGGCCTGAACTTCATCGACACCTACCAGCGCAGCGGGCTCTATCCGTTCGCGATGCCGCTGCAGCTGGGCATGGAGGCTTCGGGCGTGGTCGAGGCGGTGGGCGAGGGGGTCACGCACCTGAAGGCCGGCGACCGCGCGGCCTACGCCAGTCCGCCCCCGGGCTCCTACTGCGAGCTGCGCGTCATGCCGGCCAAGACCGTCTGCAAGCTGCCCGATGCGATCTCCTTCGAGACCGGCGCCGCGATGATGCTGAAGGGCCTGACGACCCAGTACCTGCTGCGCCGGACCTTGCCGGCCGAAGGCCTCCAGCCGGGTGATTTCATCGTCTTCCATGCCGCGGCCGGCGGCGTCGGCCTGATCGCCTGCCAATGGGCGAAGGCGCTCGGCCTTCAGCTCATCGGCACCGCCGGCACCGACGCCAAGTGCCAGCTCGCGCTGGCCCACGGCGCCGCGCACGCGATCAACTACAGCAAGGAGAACTTCGCCGAGCGCGTGAAGGAGATCACCGGCGGCAAGGGGGTCAAGGTGGTCTACGACTCGGTCGGCAAGGACACCTTCGAAGGCTCGCTGGCCTGCCTGCGGCCCTTCGGCCTGCTGGCGGTCTTCGGCAACGGCTCGGGGCCGGTGTCGGCCTTCAACCTCGGCCTGCTGGCCAAGGGCTCGTACTACGTCACGCGCCCGACGCTGTTCACCCACATCGCGACGCGCGAAACCACCCAGGCGATGGCGGACGAGCTGTTCGCGATCGTCGAGAGCGGCGCCGTGAAGATCCCGATCGACCAGCGCTACCCACTCGAAGACGTGCAGCAGGCGCACCGCGACCTGGAAGCCCGCAAGACCACCGGCTGCACCATCCTCACGCTGTAGGCTAGAGCGCCCCTAGCCGCGATTCGCGCATCCGGGTGGGGGCCAGCGCGCCGGCCGACTCGAGGATCGGGTAGGCGATCGAGCAGATGTGCGAGTTGATGCGCTTCAGGTCGCTGATCAGGTCGATGTGCAGCGAGCTGGTCTCGATGCTCAGCGTGGTCTGGTCCGACAGGCGTCCCAGGTGGGTGGTCGCGTAGGCGCGTTCCAGGTCGCGGAAGCGCGCCTTTTCCTCCAGCAGCCTCTGGGCGTCGCGCACGCTGCCGTTCAGGAACACGCTCATGCTCAGCCGCAGGTTGGCCACCAGCCGCTCATGCAGCTCGACGATCTCGCGCATCCCGGCCTCGGAGAAGTTGCGCTGCGGCTTGATCTTCTTGTCCTCGATGTCGATCACCACGCGCTCGATGATGTCGCCGATCTGCTCCATGTTGATCGTGAAGCTGATGATGTCGGTCCAGCGCCGGCTCTCTTCCTCGCCCAGCGCCTCGCGCGAGATCTTCGTCATGTAGTACTTGATCGCCGAATACAGCTCGTCGACCGTGTCGTCGAGCTTGCGCAGTTCCTGGGCCAGCCGCAGGTCGTTGTTTCGGATCACGTTGAGCACGCCGATCAGCATGGTCTCGACCACGTCGGCCTGGTGCAGCGCCTCGCGCGCCGCGTTGGAGATCGCCAGCGACGGCGTCGACAGGGCCGAGGGGTCCAGGTGCTGCTGGCGCCGCGTGGCGGCCGGCTCGGGCGGCTCCGGCAGCAGCCGCGTCACCAGCCCGGCGACCCAGTCGGTGAGCCCGATGAAGCCGAGGCTGACGAGCACGTTGAAGGCCAGGTGGTAGAGCACGACGAACTGCGTCGCGTCCGAGATGTAGGGCCGGACCTCGCGCAGCCAGAGGCCGACGAAAGGTGCCGCGATCGCGACGCCGAGCAGCTTGAAGAGCAGGTTGCCGATCGTGACCTGCCGGACGGCGACCGTCGACTTGGCCGTGGTCAGCACCGCCAGCAGGCCGCTGCCGAGGTTGGCGCCGAGCACCAGGCCCATGGCGACGTCGAGCGGCACCACGTTCGAACTCGCCATCGCCGCCACCAGCAGGACCACCGCCAGGCTCGAATAGGCGACGATCGCGAGCGCGGCGCCGATCGTGATCTCGAGCAGCACGTCGCTGCCGAGGCTGCCCAGCAGTTCGCGCATCGCCTGGCCGGCGAACAGCGGTCCGGTGGCCGCGACCACCAGCTGCAGCGCGAGCAGCATCAGGCCGAGCCCGATCAGCACGCGCCCGACCCGCCCGGCCACGCTGGACGGCCGCGTGATGAACAGCACCACGCCGACGAAGATGAAGAGCGGCGACAGCCACGAAAGGTCGGCCGAGAACAGCACCGACATCAGCGCGGTGCCGATGTCCGCGCCGCGCATCACCGCCAGCGCGGCCGGCAGGGTCACGAGGCCCTGGCCGACGAAGGACGAGGTCATGAGCGAGGTCGCGGTGCTCGACTGCACCAGGGCCGTCACGCCGATGCCCGACAGGGCCGCCGTGAAGCGGTTGCGCATGCTCTGGACCAGGATCTTGCGCAGGTTCGCACCGAAGACGCGCAGCACGCCGGTGCGAACGAGATGGGTGCCCCACACCAGCAGCGCCACGGCTGCGAGCAGATTCAACAGATGCTTCATGGAAGGCGACGACTATACGCCGCCCTCGCATGGGCTATTTCTTGCCGCGCCGCACGCGCAGCAGTTCGTCGAGGATCAGGCAGATCGCTCCGATGGTGATCGCGCTGTCGGCGACGTTGAAGGCCGGGAAGTGGCGCCCGGCGAGGTGGAAGTCGAGGAAGTCGACCACGTAGCCGTGCATCATCCGGTCGATCACGTTGCCGATCGCGCCGCCCAGGATCGCCGCCATCGAGAACGAGAACAGCTTCTGGCCGGCATGCGACTTAAGCATCCAGACGATGAAGACCGCCGCGGCGACGCCGATCGCGGTGAAGAACCAGCGCTGCCAGCCCGACGAATCGGCCAGGAACGAGAAGGCCGCGCCGGTGTTGTGGGCCCGGACCACGTTGAAGAAGCTGGTGACGTAGGTGGCGTCGCCGTACTTGTAGTAGCCGAGGATCAGCGTCTTGGTGAACTGGTCGATGATGACGATCACCAGCGCGAGGCCGAGCCAGGGCCAGATGCCGAGGCCCGACCCGCCCGAAGATTTGCGGGCCATCAGGCGAGCGTCCTTTGTTCTCCGGCGCCGTACAGGTTGCTGGTGCAGCGGCCGCACAGGCCGGGATGCGCGGCATCGTGGCCGACGTCGTCGCGCCAGTGCCAGCAGCGCTCGCACTTGGTCGCCGCGCTCGCCGTCACCTGGATCGACAGGGCGTCGCCCGCGGCCAGGGTCACCGCCGAGGTGATCAGCACGAACTTCAGGTCGTCGGCCAGCGAGGCCAGCAGCGCATGGTCGTCGGCCGCGGCGGCGATTGCCACGTTGGCCTGCAGCGAGGAGCCGACCTGGCCGGCGGTGCGCACGGTCTCGATCTCCTTGTTGACCGCGTCGCGGATCTCGCGGATGCGGGTCCACCTGGCCAGCAGGGCGGTATCGGGCGTGCCGAGGTCGCTGTAGGTCTGGACGAAGATCGAGCGGCCGTCGCCGCAGAACTTCCAGGCCTCCTCGGCCGTGAAGCTCAGGAACGGCGCCATCCAGCGCAGCATCGCCTGCGTGATGTGCCAGAGCGCGGTCTGGGCGCTGCGGCGCGCATGCGAGCCGGGGGCGGTGGTGTAGAGCCGGTCCTTGAGCACGTCGAGGTAGAAGGCGCCGAGGTCTTCCGAGCAATACACCTGCAGCTTGGCCACCACCGGGTGGAACTCGTAGACCTTGTAGTGCGCGAGGATCTCGGCCTGGAACTCGGCTGCACGCGCAAGCGCGTAGCGGTCGATCTCGAGCAGCTGGTCGAGCGGCACCGCGTCCTTCGCGATGTCGAAGTCGCTGGTGTTGGCCAGCAGGAAGCGCAGCGTGTTGCGGATCCGGCGATAGGCGTCGACCACCCGCGCGAGGATCTTGTCGTCGCCCGCGATGTCGCCCGAGTAGTCGCTGGCGGCCACCCACAGGCGGGTGATCTCGGCGCCGAGCTTCTTGTTGACCTCCTGCGGGTCGATGCCGTTGCCGAGCGACTTGCTCATCTTGCGGCCCTGGCTGTCGACCGTGAAGCCGTGCGTGAGCAGGCCGCGATAGGGCGCGCGGCCTTCGAGCGCGCAGGCGATCAGCAGCGACGAATGGAACCAGCCGCGGTGCTGGTCGTGGCCTTCGAGGTAGAGATCGGCTTCGGGGCCGGTCTCGTGGTGCACGTTCGGATGGGTGCCGCGCAGCACGTGCCAGAAGGTCGAGCCCGAATCGAACCAGACCTCGAGGATGTCGGTGCTCTTGGTGTAGTGCGGCGCGTCCTCGGCGCCGAGGATCTCCTCGGTCGTCACGCGGCTCCAGGCCTCGATGCCGCCCTGCTCGACGATCGCCGCGGCCTGGTCGAGGATCTCCATCGTGCGCGGGTGCAGCTCGCCCGAATCCCTGTGCAGGAAGAACGGGATCGGCACGCCCCAGCTGCGCTGCCGGCTGATGCACCAGTCGGGCCGGTTGGCGATCATGTCGTGCAGTCGCGCCTTGCCGTTCTCCGGGTAGAAGGTGGTCTGTTCGATGGCTTCGAGCGCGGTCTGGCGCAGCGTCTTGGGCGCCTTGTCCTTGGTGAACACGCCTTCGCCCTCGTCCATGCGGATGAACCACTGGGCCGCGGCGCGGTAGATCACCGGCGTCTTGTGGCGCCAGCAGTGCGGGTAGCTGTGGCTGATGGCCTCGGTCGTCATCAGGCGGCCGGCATCGCGCAGCGCCTGGATGATCACCGGCACCGCCTTCCAGATGTTCTGGCCGCCGAACAGCGGGAAATCCGGCGCGTACGAGCCGTTGCCCTGCACCGGGTTCAGGATGTCGTCGTAGGACAGGCCGTGCGCCACGCAGGAGTTGAAGTCGTCCAGGCCGTAGGCCGGCGATGAATGGACCAGGCCGGTGCCGTCGTCGGCGGTCGCGTAGTCGGCCAGGTAGACCGGCGACAGGCGGCGGAAGCCGGCATCGACGTCGTACAGCGGATGCTCGAACTCGAGCCCGCCGAGCTTCTCGCCCTTGACCGTCGCCAGCACGGTGCCGTCGAGCGCATAGCGGTTCATGCACATCTCGACCAGGGAGGCCGCCAGCACCAGCAGGCCGCGCTCGGTGTCGACCAGCGCGTAGTCGAGCTCGGGGTTGAGGTTGATGGCCTGGTTGGCCGGGATGGTCCAGGCGGTGGTGGTCCAGATGACCGCGAAGGCGTCCTTGGCCAGCGACGGCAGGCCGAAGGCGGCCGCCAGCTTGGCCGGATCGTGGGCCTTGAAGGCGACGTCGAGGGTCTGCGACTTCTTGTCGGCGTACTCGATCTCGAACTCGGCCAGCGAAGAGCCGCAGTCGAAGCACCAGTAGACCGGCTTCAGGCCCCGGTAGACGAAGCCGCGCTCGATCACGCGCTTGAAGGCGCGCAGCTCGCCCGCTTCATTGGCGAAATCCATCGTCTTGTAGGGATGGTCCCATTCGCCCAGCACGCCCAGGCGCTGGAAGTCGACCATCTGCTGGGCGATCTGCTCGGTGGCGTAGGCACGGCTCTTGGCCTGCATCTCGTCGCGGCTCAGGTTGCGGCCGTACTTCTTTTCGATCGCGTTCTCGATCGGCAGCCCGTGGCAGTCCCAGCCCGGCACGTAGAGCGCGTCGTAGCCTTCGAGCTGGCGCGCCTTCGTGATCATGTCCTTCAGGATCTTGTTCACCGCGTGGCCCATGTGGATCTGGCCGTTGGCGTAGGGCGGTCCGTCGTGCAGGATGAACTTGGGCGCGCCGTGGCGGGCGTCGCGCAGGCGCTGGTAGCGGCCTTCGTCGTGCCATTCCTTGACCCAGCCCGGCTCGCGCTTGGGCAGGTCGCCGCGCATCGGGAAGGGGGTGTCGGGCAGGTTCAGCGTGGCGCGGTAGTCGGTGGCGCCGTCGGTCTTGGTGTCAGCCATGGGGGTTCCAGAAATCTGCGCTGCCTTGCAGCGCTCGGGGATCGAGGGGGGCATGCGGCCCCTGGCATCCCAGGGCGGCCGAACGCGGCGGAAAGCGACGGTTTCCGCTCTAAATTCGGTCGCGCGTGGTCTGGCGATGGGTCTCGGCGTGGGTGGATGCAAAGAACGCGCGCGCGTCGCGGCCATCCTTCGCGATGCCCGCCGTCAGGGCCTCGAGGCTGGTGTAGCGCAATTCGTCGTGCAGTTTGTGCAGCAGTTCCACGCGCACGATTTTACCGTAGGCCCCCTCGCTGCCCAGTTCGGCGGGCCAATCGAGGCAGTGGGTTTCGAGCAACACCCGGCCGGCGTTGACGTCGTTGGCGTCCAGCGAAGGGCGCACGCCCAGGTTGGCGACCCCCGGCAGCGGCGCGTCGGCCAGCCCGTGCACCAGCACCGCGAAGATGCCGCTGGCGGCCGGCTTCCAGTGCTTGAAGCGCAGGTTGAGGGTCCGGAAGCCGTCGTTGCGGCCCGGCGCCGAGGCGCCCAGGGCGCGTCCCAGCTTGCGGCCGTGGACCACATGGCCCGAGATCGCGTAGGGCCGGCCCAGCAGGGACTGGACATCGCCCATCCGGCCGTCGGCCAGCGCTTCGCGAACGGCCGAACTCGACACCCGCAGCCCATGCACCTCGTAGCTGTTCATGCGGGCGACGTCGAAGCCGTGCTGCTCGCCGGCGCGGTCGAGCATCGCGTAGTCGCCGGCGCGCTTGGCGCCGAAGCGGAAATCGTCGCCGACCAGCACGTAGCGCGCGCCCAGGCCCTCGATCAGCACGTGCTGGATGAATTCTTCCGGCGTCTGCGAGGCCAGCCGGGCGTCGAAGGGCAGCACGATGGTCTGCGCCACGCCGCCGGCGGCGAGTTCGCCGAGCTTGTCGCGCAGGGTGCCGATGCGCGCCGGCGCCAGTTCGGGCCGCTTGGTGAGCGCCGCGAAGTAGTCGCGCGGGTGCGGCTCGAAGGTCAGCACGCAGCTCGGCAGCCCGCGCAGCCGCGCCTCGGTGTTGAGCAGCCCCAGCATCGCCTGGTGGCCACGGTGCACACCGTCGAAATTGCCAATGGTCAGGGCGCAGGCCGGAGCCACGCCCGGATGCCTGAAACCCCGGAAAACCTGCATTGTCAGTATCTTTTTGATAGCACTTTGCGCCCATGGAATGGGCACGTGAAGGCCTTTTTGTCACAAAGCCGGTATATTGTGACGCACTGCGTCATGCGCAAGCCTCTCAAGCGAGCGTCGTGTCCTGGTCTTTCCGTGGTTCTCTTTTCTTGAGGAGGCGTCTGGTGAAGGTCTTGAAGCTGTCGGCCCAAGGGCTGCCCCAATCGTGGATTTCGCTCGAGCAGGCGGTGATCCACTACGCCTCCGACGAGGTCCGCTGGGAAGTGGGCGCGCAGGTGGCGGTGTTCCGGGGCGGCCACAACGCGGTCACCGGCCAGCAGTCGCAGATCGCGATCAACAGCATCATCGGCACCAAGGGCGTGCCGCGCATCAATCCCTTCACGCAGCGTCCGGGCCTCACCAACAGCAAGCTGTTCGCCCGCGACCGCAATGTCTGCGCCTACTGCGGCGGCCACTTCCACGAAGACGAACTCACGCGCGAGCACATCATCCCGTTCGCCCAGAAGGGCATCGACACCTGGATGAACGTGGTCACGGCCTGCCGCCCCTGCAATCATCGCAAGAGCAGCCGCACGCCCGAGCAGGCCGGCATGGCGCTGCTTTACGCGCCCTACGTGCCCAGCCTGTGGGAGGACTTCATCCTGCGCAACCGCCGCATCCTGGCGGACCAGATGGAGTTCCTGATGGCCCATCTGCCGCAAAGCTCAAGGCTGCACGGATAGGCGAACCGAAGCCGTCAGTAGGTCAGCTCGAGCACGCTGACCTCTCCCTGCGCCAGCGGCCAGGTGCGCCCCACCACGCGTTCGCCGTTGAACTCGGCTTCCACCGGCCGCGACATTTCGCTGGCGAGCTTGATCTTCGAGCTCGACACGCCGGCACCCTTCGGCGGGACGCCCGGTGGCGTCGATTGGCCATCGAAGCGCATGCGGTCGCGCTCGGCATCGAAATAGCCGCGCGGCCGCGTGAAGATCACCAGGGCCCGGGCGTCGCGATCGGCCTCCACGATGCGCTCCGGACGCAGCTGGACGATGCCGCTCGAGCGCGGGAAGGCGTTGCGGTAGATGTGCGTCGTGGCGTAGCCGGGCGCCGCCAGGACGAACTCGTAGGTGGTGTCGGGGCGGCCCGCGAACGGTCCCCAGCGGCCGTCCGTCCCGATCGTCTGCTCCCAGGCCGCGGGGCCGCGCCGGATTCCGCTGGCCGGGTCGACCGCGAACACCGACAGGCGGGCGCCCGCCAGCGGCAGGTTGTCGGGAAAATTGCCGCTCGCGGGGTTCGTCGGATCGAGGCCCAGGCCCGTGACCTTGCCGGACAGCGCCACCGAATCTTCGGGGATCGGCTGCAGGGTGCGCGGCGCCTCGCCGGTGAGGAAGCGCCAGGTCGCCTCGAAGGCGGCCGGCGAGAAGGATGTCTCGCGGTGGTCGACCCGCGGCAGCACCAGGTTGGTCGCGCCCTTGAGCGCCGGCCCGTCGAAGCCGATCAGCGTCGGCTGGCCCTTGCTGCCGATCCAGAGGCCGTCGGGTTGGGCGTACTTGTCATTGTTGTCCGAGCGCAACGTGAGCCATTTCACGCCCGGCGTCACCTCGTGGCCCTCGGCGTTCTTCGGTGCGTTGAGCCGCTGCAGGAAAGCGCTCAAGCCGGAAAACTCACTGCCCTCGGCGCGCCCTTTCACGGCCCAGATGCCGTGCGCCGGATTGCCGCCCAGCACCACGTGGCTCACGACCCGGTCGCCGCCGCCGTTCTGCACATAGTTGCGGATCGTGTTGCCGCCGCGCGAGTTGCCGATCAGCACGACCTGGGTGGCGCCGGTACTTTTCAGGACCCGGTCCACCTCGGCCTTCAGAAAGGCCATCGATTCGGCGGTCGAGCTTCGTCCCGGCTGGGCCACGCCGTCGTCGTCGCGCGCCAGCGGGAAGGGCTGGTCGGCTGCGAAGAGGCGGTCGCGCGGCCAGCCGTTCGATTCGAAGCGCCAGATCGTGGTTTGCCACAGCGCCGCCGACTCGCCGTTGCCGTGCACGAACACGATCGGCGGCCGCTCGCCGGTCGGCACAGCGGTCGAGCAGGCAGCGAGCAGGGCAGTTGCGCAACCGAGTGCGATCAGGTGGCGGCGAGTGTGCATGGAATGACGGGTCTCGATTGAAAATGAAAGCGCCCGCGGGCAAGGCCGGCGGGCGCGAAGGCTATCGGGCCGAACAACAATCGACGGTCAGGCGAACACCCCCGCCGTATCCTGCATGCGGGCCGAGACCTCGCCCAGGTGGTGCAGGCTGTCGCCGAAGGTCATCTCGAGCTGCGTGAGCTTGCGGAAGTAGTGGCTGCCGATGTATTCGTCGGTCACGCCGATGCCGCCGTGCAGCTGCACTGACTGCTGGCCCACGAAGCGCATCGAGACGCCGAGCTGGTACTTGGCGCGCGCCATCGCCTGGCGCCGTTCGGCGGCCGGGGCGTTGAGCTTGAGACTGGCGTAGTAGCTCATCGAGCGGGCCAGTTCGACCTGCATCTTCATGTCGGCGAGGCGGTGGCGCAGCGCCTGGAAGGTGGCGATGGCGACGCCGAACTGCTTGCGCGTGTTCATGTACTCGACCGTGGCAGCGAGCGTCTGGTCCATCACGCCGACGGCTTCGGCGCAGGTCGAGGCGATGCCGATGTCGACCCCGTGCTCGAGTGCGGCCAGGCCGTCGCGCGTGACCAGTGTCGCGGCAGCGCCGTCGAACACCACTTCGGCCGCGCGGCTGCCGTCCTGGGTGCCGTAGCCGCGGGCAGCGACGCCGTCGGCGGCGCGTTCGACCAGGAACAGGGCGATCTTGCCGTCGAGCTGCGCCGGCACCAGGAAGGCATCGGCTTCGTCGCCGGCCGGCACCAGGCTCTTGGTGCCGTGCAGCTTGAAGCCGTCGCCGGCCTTCTGCGCCTTGGCCTCGCAGACATCGAGCCGGTAGCGCGCCTGGCGCTCCTGGTAGGCCAGCACCACCAGGGCTTGGCCGCCGGCGATGCGCGGCAGCCAGCTGTCCTTGGTGTCGGCGTCGGCATGGCCGGCCAGCAGGGCGCCGGCGATGAAGGATTGCGCCAGGGGCTCGAGCACGATGCCCCGGCCCAGCTCTTCCATCACCACCATGCCTTCGACCGGGCCCATGCCCAGGCCGCCTTCGTCTTCTGGAATGTAGAGGCCGCCCAGCCCGAGTTCGGCCAGTTCGTCCCAGGCTTCGCGCGAGAAGCCGCCGGCGGCCTCGATGCCGCGGCGGCGCTCGAAGCCATAGCCCTTTTCGACCCACTTGGCGACCGCGTCGCGAAGCTGCTGCTGGTCGTCGCTGAAATTGAAGTCCATTGCTTGATCCTTGTCAGTTCGCTTTCAACCCAGCACCGTCTGGGCGACGATGTTGCGCTGCACTTCGTTGCTGCCGCCGTAGATGGTGGTCTTGCGCATGTTGAAGTAGGTCGATGTGAGCGGGGCCAGCTGCGGATGGCCGCCCGGGAAGTTGCCCTGCCAGCCGGCTTCCATGGCCTCGCGGATCAGCGGCAGCGAGTACGGGCCGCCGGCCAGCATCATCAGCTCGGAGTAGCGCTGCTGGATCTCGCTGCCCTTGATCTTGAGCAGCCCGGCGATGTCGAGCGAGTTCTTGCCCGAAGTGGCTGCCGACAGCACCCGCAGCACCAGCATCTCGAGCGCGACCACGTCGACTTCGAGCTTGGCGATCTCGTCGCGGAAGCGCGCGTCTTCCCAGACGCCTTCGCTCTTGGCCAGGCGCTTGAGGCGCTCCAGCTCGCGCTTGGCGCGGTTGACGTCGGCGATGTTGGTGCGCTCGTGCGAGAGCAGGTGCTTGGCGTAGGTCCAGCCCTTGTTCTCCTCCCCGATCAGGTTCTCGGCCGGCACCTCGACGTTGTCGAAGAACACCTCGTTGACCTCGTAGCCGCCGTCGAGCAGCTTGATCGGGCGCACCGTGACGCCCTTGGACTTCATGTCGACCAGCAGGAAGCTGATGCCGGTCTGGGGCTTGCCCTCGTTGCTGGTGCGCACCAGGCAGAAGATCCACTCGCCGTACTGGCCCAGCGTGGTCCAGGTCTTCTGGCCGTTGACGATGTACTTGTCGCCCTGGCGTTCGGCCTTGGTCTTTACCGAAGCCAGGTCCGAACCGGAACCCGGTTCGCTGTAGCCCTGGCTCCACCAGACCTCGCCGCTCGCGATGCCGGGCAGGAAGCGCTTCTGCTGCTCGGGGTTGCCGTAGGCCATGATCACCGGCGCCACCATCACGGGGCCGAAGGGGATGATGCGCGGCGCGCCGGCCAGCGCGGCCTCTTCCTCGAACAGGTGCTTCTCGACCGCGGTCCAGCCGGGGCCGCCGAATTCCTTCGGCCAGCCGTAGCCCAGCCAGCCCTTCTTTCCGAGGATCTTGGCCCAGCGCTGCAGGTCGTCGCGCGTCAGTTCGAGCGCGTTGTGCACCTTGTGCGAGATGTCTTGGGGAAGGTTTTCTTTGACCCAGGCGCGAATATCTTCGCGGAACTTCTGTTCTTCGGGTGTGAAGCTCAAATCCATGCGTGCCTCGCTGTGTTGATCGATCCGCCGCGGACGCGGCGTGTCTCCGGAACCGCCGGTTTTAGCACGGTCGTGCGCTTTCGGGGTGTCCGCGCCGCGACAACGCGGGCGGCGGAAATGCGCAACGGATAATCCCGCGTCCGATGAAGAATATTGTGATCCTTATCTCCGGCGGCGGGTCGAACATGGCGGCCATCGTGCGGGCCGCCGAGCAGGAGCGCTGGGCCGCCCGATTCGATGCCCGCGTCGCCGCCGTCATCAGCAACAAGCCGGACGCGGCGGGCCTGGCCCTTGCCCGGGCGGCCGGCATCGCGACCGCGGTGGTCCCGCACAAGGATTTCGCCAGCCGCGAGGATTTCGACGCCGCGCTGGCGCAGGCCATCGACGTCCATGCGCCGTCGCTGGTCGTGCTGGCCGGCTTCATGCGCATCCTGACGCCGGGCTTCGTGACCCGTTACGCGGGCCGCCTGCTCAACATCCACCCCTCGCTGCTGCCCGCTTTCCCCGGGCTGCACACCCACCAGCGCGCCATCGAGGCCGGCTGCAAGGTGGCGGGCCTCACGGTGCACCAGGTGACGGTGGAACTCGACCACGGGCCGATCCTGGCGCAGGCGGTGGTGCCGGTGCTGCCCGACGACACCGCAGCGAGCCTGGCAGAACGTGTCCTGGTTCACGAACATCGGGTTTACCCGCAAGCAATTGCCGCGTGGCTAATAGAAACAAAATGACACAATCAACGAGGTCTCATTTTTTCTCTTCGAGCTTCACGAAGCGCAGTTGTGACGAGCCGTCGATCTCCACGCGATCGCCAAACATGGCGGCCGGGCGCACCCAGAGCCCGCGCTCGCCGTAGAGCGCGCGGTAGAGCGTCATCGGCTCCAGCGTCTCGCTGTGGCGCGCGGTGCCCAGGACTTCGTATTCGCCGCCCTTGTAGTGGCGGTAGCGTCCGGGCGGGGTCTCGATCAGGGGTGGCAGGTCGTCGTCGTTCACGCTGTGTATTTCCTTCAGGGAATTGAAAGGTCGGGATGGATAGGGCGGATTTTGTTCATCTCGTGCGCCTGAGCGAGCATGCCAGCGCCGACGACAGCGACGGCTACCGGCGCGGGGTCGCGGTCTTCGCCGCGCTGGGCTACCTCTGGGTCTTCGCCTGCCTGGGGCTGGCGGCCGGGATCATCGCCTGGGTGGTCGGCGGGCTCGGCCAGGGCGCGCGCTTCAGCTTCACGCGGGGCTGGCTGCTGCTGTTCGCACTCGGTCTGCTGTGGGCCACGCTGCGCGCGCTCTGGGTGCGCTTCGACGAGCCCGACGGCGTCCCCCTCGAGCGCGCAGACGCGCCGGCGCTGTTCGAGGCGCTGGACCGCATCCGGCAGCGCATCGATGGCCCGGCGGTGCACCGCGTCTACCTCGACAGTGAATTCAACGCCAGCATCCGGCAGCTGCCGCGCTTCGGCCTCTTCGGCGGCGCGGTCAACCACCTCAGCATCGGCCTGCCGCTGCTGATGGCGCTGGATCGCCGGCGACTGCTGTCGGTCCTGGCGCACGAATACGGGCACCTGCGCGGCAACCACGGCAAGCTGAGCGCCTGGATTTACCGCACCCGGATGTCCTGGCTCAAGCTGGACGCCAGCTTCCAGCGCGACGAAGGCGTGATGGCGTTCGCGTCGCAGGCCTTCTTCCGCTGGTACTTCCCGCGCTTCGCGGCCAAGACCTTCGCGCTGGCGCGCCAGGACGAATACGAGGCCGACCGCGTGGCGGCCCGCCTCCTGGGCACGCGGGTGGTGGCCGGCGCCCTGACCGAGATCGTGGTCAAGAGCACCTGGTATGCCGAGACCTTCTGGCCGGCGCACTGGTCGCGGGCGGCCGGTGAGCCGATCCCGGCCGGCCCGTTCTCCGCGATGGCATCGCAGCTGAGGGCGCCGATGGCGCCGGACTTCGCGCGCGCCGCGCTGCGTGCCGCGCTGCGCAGCGTCAGCGATGTCGACGACACCCATCCGGTGCTGCGAGACCGGCTGGAAGCGCTCGACGAGAAGCCGGGCCTGCCATCCTGGTCCGAGAAATCGGCGCTGGCGCTGCTGGCCGATGCGCCGCGCTGGACTGCTCATTTCGACGACGAATGGCGCCGCGACCATGCCACCGACTGGAAACAGCACCATGCCTACCTGGTGCGGGTCGGCGAGCGGGTGGCGGCACTGGCCGCCAGTGCCGGGCGCAACAACGCGGACGAGATGGTCGAGTGGGCCGACTGCGCCCGCCGCCTCGACGCCGCGGCCGACGTGCGTGGGCACTACGAGCGCGCCCTGCAGCTGACCGAGAACCACCCGGGCGCGCTGCGCGGCCTGGCGCAGCTGCTGCCGGCGCAGGACCGCGGCGCCCGGCTCGCGGTGCTCGAGCGGCTGCACGAATCCAGCATGGCCAGCCGTTGGTGGGCCGCCAGGACCGCGGTCGCCGCGCTCGAGGATCCGGATGCCGGCGGCCACGACGAGCGCGCGCTCAAGCTCTGGCGCGAGCGCACCAAGACGGCGGAAGAGGCCGAGCAGCGGGCCTGGGAAGAGATCACCGCCACACCCTGCTTCAGCCAAATCACCCGCCACGACCTGAGCGAGTTCGAACTCGGCGAGCTGAAGGCCGACCTGGCGCGCTGCATGCCGGTGTCGCGGGCCTGGCTGGTGCGCAAGAACCTGCGCGAGTTCCCGTGGCGGCGGGCCTACGTTGTGTTCCTCGAGTTGCCGCAGATGGGCGACGACGAGCGCTGGCAGCTGTGCCGGCAGCTTGAACAGACCCTGAGCCTGCCGGGCGCAGCGCTGGTGCTGTGGGCCGGCCATTCGCCGACGCTGGAGCAGATCGAGCGCCAGGCCTTCGGCGCAATCTGGAGCCGAACCGCCGACTGAATGTGGCCCCCACGCTCCCCCACTTCGTGTGGGTCGCTGCCCCCCGAGGGGGCCGCAGGCCGCCTTGGGGCGGCCCGGCGCCGGCCTGTGGCTGAGACAATGAGGGCATGCACCCCAAAGCCCTGCTTGACGCCACCGCCGACCTGGTCGGCCTGGTCCTGAAATTCGATCACCCGGCCGACCAGGTCGTTTCACGCTTCTTCCGCGACCACCGCGAGTTCGGGCCGCGCGAGCGTGCGACCCTGGCCGAGACGGTCTACACGGTGCTGCGCAAGAAGCTGCTGTTCGACCACCTGTCGCCCTCTGGCAGCGGCCCGAAAGAGCGCCGGATGGCGATCCTCGGCTTTCACGGTCCGCGCGATTTCCTCAAGAGCGCCCTCAACGACACCGAAAAGCGCTGGCTCGACAACTGCGACGCCGTCAAGCAGGACGACCTGCTCGAGCGCCATCGCCACAACCTGCCCGAGTGGCTGGTGGCGCCGCTCAAGGCGCAGCTCGGCGACCAGTTCTGGCCGCTGGTCGAAAGCCTGCAGCAGCCGGCGCCGCTCGACCTGCGGGTCAACGCGCTCAGCGACAAGCGGCCCGATCTGCAGAAGGAGCTCGCCAAGGTGTCGATCAAGGCCGTCCCGACCCCGTTCTCGCCCTGGGGCCTGCGGGTCGACGGCAAGCCGGCGCTGAACAAGCTGGACGCCTTCACCCGCGGCGCGCTCGAGGTCCAGGACGAGGGTTCCCAGTTGCTGGCGCTGCTGCTCGACGCCAAGCGCGGCGAAATGGTGGTCGATTTCTGCGCCGGTGCCGGCGGCAAGACCCTGGCCATCGGTGCGACCATGCGCAACACCGGCCGGCTCTATGCCTTCGACACCTCCGCCCACCGGCTCGATGCGCTGAAGCCCCGGCTGGCGCGCAGCGGCCTGTCGAACGTCCATCCGGCGGCCATCGCCCACGAGCGCGACGACCGCATCAAGCGGCTGGCCGGCAAGATCGACCGGGTGCTGGTCGACGCGCCGTGCTCGGGCCTGGGGACGCTGCGGCGCAACCCGGACCTGAAGTGGCGCCAGTCGCCGCAGTCGGTGCAGGAGCTGACGGTCAAGCAGGCCGCGATCCTGCAGAGTGCGGCCCGCCTGGTGAAATCGGGCGGCCGGCTGGTCTACGCCACCTGCAGCGTGCTGCCGGAGGAAAACGAGGCCATCGCCGAAGCCTTCGCTGCCGCCAACCCCGATTTCGAGTGGCAGGATGCGGCCGGACTGCTGGCCGGATTGAAGGTCGAGGGCGCCGATGCGCTGTGCGCCGGCGGCGACAGCGGCACCCGCTACCTGCGGCTCTGGCCCCATCGGCATGCCACGGACGGTTTTTTTGCCGCCGTATGGAACCGAAAATAGGCGGCAGGAACCAAAGAAGGGTAAAACTTGCGGCAAATCAAGGATTTAAGCCCCTTTTCAGGCTCGAACCTTTAAAATCGCTGGTTACCTGAAGGCTGCACCTTCGTGCGGCCATGGAGTACTGAACTCAATGTTGCTTCCTGACTCTGCCGTACTGAGCGCGGCCATCGACTGGCTCGGACACGGCTTGTGGGACCTCGCATGGTGGCAAGTCGTGCTGTACACGCTCGTCACCACGCACATCACGATCGCGGCGGTCACGATCTTCCTGCACCGGACGCAAACGCACCGGGCCATGGACCTGGGCCCGATTCCCTCGCATTTCTTCCGCTTCTGGCTCTGGCTGGGCACCGGCATGGTGACCAAGGAATGGGTCGCCATCCACCGCAAGCACCACGCCAAGTGCGAAACCGTGGACGACCCGCACAGCCCGCAGGTCAAGGGCATCGACGAAGTCATGTGGCGCGGCGCCGAGCTGTACCGCAAGGAATCCAAGAACAAGGAAACGATGGAGCGTTTCGGCCACGGCACGCCCAACGACTGGATCGAACGCAACCTGTACACCCGCTACAGCTGGCAGGGCGTGGGCCTGATGCTGATCATCAACGTCGCCTTGTTCGGCATGCTCGGCCTGACCGTCTGGGCGGTGCAGATGCTCTGGATTCCGTTCTGGGCCGCAGGCGTCGTCAATGGCATCGGCCACTTCTGGGGCTACCGCAATTTCGAAGCCACCGACGCCAGCACCAACCTGATCCCCTGGGGGATCATCATCGGCGGCGAAGAGCTGCACAACAACCACCACACCTACCCGACCTCGGCCAAGTTCTCGGTCAAGAAGTACGAGTTCGACATCGGCTGGGTCTACATCAGCCTGATGCAGAAGATCGGCTGGGCCAAGGTCAAGAAGCTGCCGCCCAAGATGCAGTTGGGCGACGTGGTGCCGGTGGCCAACGAGAAGACGCTCGAGGCCGTGATCGCCAACCGCTACGAAGTCATGGCCGGCTATGCGCGCGAAATGCGCCGGGCCACCCGCGAAGAGCTGGCGCAGCTCAAGGCCAAGGGCGCCGACCTGTCGGTGCTGAAGGCGGCCAAGACGTGGCTGCACCGCGACGACGACAAGGTGCCGGCTGCTGCGCGCTCGAACCTGGTCCAGGCCCGTGCGGCCCACCCGGTGCTCGACAAGATGGTGACCATGCGCGAAGAGCTGCGCCAGTTGTGGCTCAACACCTCGAACTCGCGCGAACAGCTGGCGGCCGACCTCGCCGCCTGGTGCCACCGCGCCGAGGCCAGCGGCATCGCCGGCCTGCGAGAGTTCTCCACGCGCCTGCGTGCAGCCCGCGCCTGACGCTGCAGCGCCCCCACTGAAAAGCCGGCTTTCGAGCCGGCTTTTTCTTGCCTGCACGCATTTGGCGGGCAACAAAAAACCCGCTGGATCGCAGCGGGTTTTTTATGGGAAAGCGCCGAATTACTTCAGCTTGATTTCCTTGTATTCGACGTGCTTGCGCGCCTTCGGGTCGAACTTCATGATCGACATCTTTTCAGGCATCGTCTTCTTGTTCTTGCTGGTCGTGTAGAAATGGCCGGTACCCGCGGTGGATTCCAGCTTGATCTTCTCGCGTCCGCCTTTGCTCGTTGCCATGATTCAGCTCCTTAAGCTTGGCCGCGTGCGCGCAGGTCTGCGAGCACGGCGTCGATGCCGTTCTTGTCGATCAGGCGCAGGGCAGCGCTCGAAACCCGCAGGCGAACCCAGCGGTTTTCCGTTTCGACCCAGAAACGACGGTATTGCAGGTTCGGCAGGAACCGGCGCTTGGTTTTGTTGTTGGCGTGGGAAACATTGTTTCCGACCATCGGGCCTTTGCCCGTGACTTCGCAGACGCGTGCCATGTTGGACACTCTTTCTTGAACAGCTGGCACCAAGGCAACGCAGCAGGGTTGCGTGGGTGGTTTGCAGCTTGACCTCGCCAGAAAACGGGTGGCGGTACCCCGGCTTGCCGCCCCGACCACATGGGTCAATTTCGGCAAAGCCTTGGATTATAGCCCAATCACCCTCTCGGCTCCAGCGAGGCCGTCTGCCGCTTACTCCTGCTCGAGGAAGCGCTGGGCGTCCAGGGCGGCCATGCAGCCGGTCCCGGCGCTGGTGATGGCCTGGCGGTAGACATGGTCCTGCACGTCGCCGGCCGCGAACACGCCGGGCACGCTGGTCATGGTCGCGAAGCCCTGCAGGCCCGAGCGGGTGAGGATGTAGCCGTCCTTCATCTCGAGCTGGCCTTGGAAGATGTCGGTGTTCGGGTGGTGGCCGATGGCGATGAAGCAGCCCTTGAGCTGCAGGTCCTCGGTGGCGCCGGTCTGGGTGTTCTTGAGCCGGATGCCAGTCACGCCGGAGTCGTCGCCGAGCACCTGCTCCAGCGTGTTGTGCACCTTGAGCTCGATCTTGCCCTCGGCCACCTTGGCGTGCAGCTTGTCGATCAGGATCGGTTCGGCGCGGAACTTGTCGCGCCGATGCACCAGCGTGACCTTGCTCGCGATGTTCGACAGGTACAGTGCCTCTTCGACCGCGGTGTTGCCGCCACCGATCACGCAGACTTCCTGCTCGCGGTAGAAGAAGCCGTCGCAGGTGGCGCAGCCCGAGACGCCGCGGCCCATGAAATGCTGCTCGGAATCGAGCCCCAGGTACTTGGCCGAGGCGCCGGTGGCGATGATCAGCGCATCGCAGGTGTAGACGCCGCTGTCGCCGGTCAGGGTGAAGGGGCGCTGGCTGAAGTCGACCTTGCTGATGTGGTCGAAGACTATCTCGGTCTTGAAGCGCTCGGCGTGCTCCAGAAAGCGCTGCATCAGGTCGGGACCCTGCACGCCGTGGACGTCGGCCGGCCAGTTGTCGACTTCGGTGGTGGTCATGAGCTGGCCGCCCTGGGCCATGCCGGTGATCAGCATCGGTTCGAGATTGGCGCGCGCCGCGTAGACTGCCGCGGTGTAGCCGGCCGGGCCGGAGCCGAGAATGAGAACCTTAGCGTGGCGAGGGGATGACATGAGTAGAAAACCTAGGATTGGCGCTGCAGCAGCGTGTACATTTTCAGGGTGTTTGATAGATATGGAGTATCACCGTTCGGTTCAAGGCCGGCCGGTGGCTCCTTTCAATGGGGGCGATTGTATGAATCCATCGGTGATGCAATCGCGCCGTTTCGGGGATTGATGAATGTCGATGTTGTCCAATCTTGAGTTGCTCCGTCGCGTGCCTTTGTTCGCAGCGCTGACGCCCGCCCAGTCCGCGAGCATCGCGGACGCGATCGTCAAGAAGCGCTTCAAGCGCGCCGAGGTCGTGGTCGAACAGGGCAAGAAGTCGGATGCGCTCTATATCATCCTGACCGGCCGGGCCCGCGTCATGAGCACCGACAGCCGGGGCCGGGAAGTCATCCTGGCAACGCTGCATCCGGGCGACTATGTCGGCGAGATGAGCATGATCGACGACGAGCCGCATTCGGCCACGGTGCGCACCGAGATCCAGACCGACGTGCTGATGCTCGGCCGGGACGCCTTCGCGCGCTGCCTGCCCGAGAACTCCTCGATGTCCTACAACATCATGCGCGGCCTGGTGGCGCGCCTGCGCCATGCCGACCGCAAGATCGAATCGCTGGCACTGATGGATGTCTACGGCCGGGTGGCGCGTTCGCTGCTCGAGTTCGCGGTCGACGACGGCGAGGGCAACCTCAAGGTGCGCGACAAGATCTCGCGCCAGGACCTGGCCAAGATGGTCGGCGCGTCGCGCGAAATGGTCAGCCGCGTCATGAAGGACCTGGAGGAGCGCGGCTTCGTCCAGACCCAGGTCGATGGCTCGATGATCGTCAAGGAACGGCTCTCATCGCTCACCTGACCGTCAGGCCGGCGGCGCCGCAGCGCGCCGGCCACAACGTCGCCGGCCCTGACAACGCGGCCGTGGGCGTTTTCGTTGTAGTGTTGCCGGATCTCCTGCCCGCCGTCGCGGGCCGGACGGCCTGCCTTTCATGACTTATTCGCTCAATACCCTTCAAAACTCCGCGGCCGGCGAGCCGCAGCCGGTCCGGCTGCGCGCGATGCGCTTCGCCCACGAGATCACGCTGATCGCCGGTTTCGTCGTGCTGCTGTTCTGGCTGCTCGCGATGCTGAGCTTCACGCCGTCGGATGCCGCCTGGTCGACTTCGGGCACCGGGGGCGAGGTCAAGAACTGGGGTGGCCGCATCGGCGCCTGGCTGGCCGATGCCAGCTACTTCCTGGCCGGCTATTCGGTCTGGTGGTGCCTGGCAGCCGGCCTGCGGGTCTGGCTGTCCTCGCTGGCCGGGTGGATGCGCGGCGGCGAGGCGGCCGCGGCCGAGCAAGCGCCGCGCGGGCCCTTCAACCGCAGTCGCCTGGCCTTCTGGTTCGGACTGATCCTGCTGCTGTGCGCCAGCGCCATGCTTGAATGGTCGCGCCTCTATCGGCTCGAATTCCGGCTGCCGGGACACGGCGGCGGGGTGCTCGGCTACCTGGTCGGCCCGGCCAGCGTGAAGTGGATGGGCTTCACCGGTTCGGCGCTGATCGCGATCGCCGGCGGCGTCATCGGCTCGGCCCTGGTGTTCCGTTTTTCCTGGGGCCAGATCGCCGAGCGCATCGGCTCGCGCCTGTATTCGCTGTTCGAGTCGCGGCGCGAGAAGCGCGAGATCGCCCAGGACATCGCCATGGGCAAGCAGGCGGTGCGCGAGCGCGAGGAACTGTCGGCGTTCGACAGCGGGCCCGAACCCGAGGTGCCCGACGAAGAGCTGCGCATCCTGCCGCGGCCCAAGCGGCGCGCGCCTTCGCCGCCGGTCCAGATCGAGCCGGCCCTGGCCGAGGTGCCGAAGAGCGACCGGGTGGCGAAGGAACGCCAGAAGCCGCTGTTCCGCGAGCTGCCCGACAGCAAGCTGCCGCAGGTCGACCTGCTCGATGCCGCGCAGGCGCGCCAGGAAACGGTGTCGGCCGACACGCTCGAGATGACCTCGCGCATGATCGAGAAGAAGCTCAAGGACTTCGGCGTCGAGGTCCGCGTGGTGCTGGCTTCGCCGGGTCCGGTGATCACGCGCTATGAGATCGAGCCCGCCACCGGCGTCAAGGGCTCGCAGATCGTGGGCCTCGCGAAGGACCTGGCGCGTTCGCTGTCGCTGGTGTCGATCCGCGTGGTCGAGACCATTCCCGGCAAGAACTACATGGCGCTCGAGTTGCCGAATGCCAAGCGGCAGTCGATCAGGCTCAGCGAGATCCTCGGATCGCAGGTCTACAACGAGGGCAAGTCGATGCTCACGATGGGCCTGGGCAAGGACATCATCGGCAATCCGGTGGTGGCCGACCTGGCCAAGATGCCGCACGTGCTGGTCGCCGGCACCACCGGCTCGGGCAAGTCGGTCGGCATCAACGCGATGATCCTGAGCCTCTTGTACAAGGCCGAGGCGCGCGACGTGCGCCTGCTCATGATCGATCCGAAGATGCTCGAGATGTCGGTCTACGAGGGCATCCCGCACCTGCTGGCGCCGGTCGTCACCGACATGCGGCAGGCGGCCCACGGCCTGAACTGGTGCGTGGCCGAGATGGAGCGCCGCTACAAGCTGATGAGCAAGCTGGGGGTGCGCAACCTGGCCGGCTACAACCAGAAGATCGACGAGGCCAAGGCGCGCGAGGAGTTCATCTACAACCCCTTCAGCCTGACGCCCGACAGCCCCGAGCCGCTGGCCCGCGAACCCCACATCGTGGTGGTGATCGACGAACTGGCCGACCTGATGATGGTGGTCGGCAAGAAGATCGAGGAACTGATCGCCCGTCTGGCGCAGAAGGCCCGGGCGGCCGGCATCCACCTGATCCTGGCGACCCAGCGGCCCAGCGTCGACGTGATCACGGGCCTCATCAAGGCCAACATCCCGACCCGCATCGCGTTCCAGGTGTCGAGCAAGATCGACTCGCGCACCATCCTCGACCAGATGGGTGCCGAGGCCCTGCTCGGCATGGGCGACATGCTCTACATGCCGAGCGGCACCGGGCTGCCGGTGCGCGTGCACGGCGCCTTCGTGAGCGACGAGGAAGTGCACCGCGTGGTCGCCTACCTCAAGTCGCAAGGGGAGCCGGACTACATCGAAGGCGTGCTCGAAGGCGGTACGGTCGATGGCGACGGCGATCTGCTGGGCGAGGGCGGCGGCGATGGCGGCGGCGAGAAGGACCCGATGTACGACCAGGCGGTCGAGGTCGTGCTGAAGCACCGCAAGGCCAGCATCTCGCTGGTGCAGCGCCACTTGAAGATCGGCTACAACCGGGCCGCGCGGCTGGTCGAGGACATGGAAAACGCCGGCCTGGTGAGCGCCATGAGCGGCAGCGGCCAGCGCGAGATCCTGGTGCCGGCCCGGGCCGAGTGAACGGAGTCCAGATGAAGAAATTGATAGCGGGTGTGGCGCTGGCCGTGTTGGCCGGCGGCGCCTGGGCGGGCGGCCTCGAAAGCCTGGAGGCCTTCGTCAAGACGGTGAAGTCCGGCCGCGCCGAGTTCACGCAGACCGTCACTGCACCGCCCAAGGAGGGCCAGGAGTCGCGGCCCAAGGTGTCGACCGGCAGCTTCGCGTTCCAGCGCCCGGGCAAGTTCAGGTTCGACTACCAGAAGCCCTTCGTGCAGAACATCGTTGCCGACGGCCAGACGCTGTGGCTCTACGACGCCGACCTGAACCAGGTCACGCAGCGCAAGCAGGCGCAAGCCCTGGGCTCGACGCCGGCCGCGCTGATCGCCGCCGCGCCCGACCTGCGGGCCCTTCAGGCCGACTTCACGCTCGAGGGCACAGCCGATCGCGACGGCCTCCAGTGGGTCAAGGCCACGCCCAAGAGCAAGGACGGCCAGTTGCAGAGCGTGCAGATCGGTTTCCAGGGCGAGGCCCTGTCCGCGCTCGAGATCCTCGACAGTTTCGGCCAGCGCTCGGTGCTGAAGTTCGGCAAGGTCGAGGTCAATCCGTCGCTGCCGCCCTCGACCTTCCAGTTCAAGGTGCCGAGCGGTGCCGACGTGATCCGCCAGTAGCGCCGGCCGCGGATGGCCACCTCCAACCTCCCGCCCCTCGCCGAACGACTGCGCCCCCGGACGCTGGGGGAGGTCATCGGCCAGCAGCACCTGCTCGGTGCGGGCATGCCGCTGCGCATCGCCTTCGAATCGGGCCAGCCGCACTCGTGCATCCTGTGGGGCCCGCCCGGTGTCGGCAAGACGACGATCGCGCGCCTGATGGCCGATGCCTTCGATGCCCAGTTCCTGAGCATCAGCGCGGTGCTCGGCGGCGTGAAGGACATCCGCGAGGCGGTCGAGCGCGCTACCTCCGCGCGCGACGGCCTGGAGCAGCGTCGCACCATCGTGTTCGTCGACGAGGTGCATCGCTTCAACAAGAGCCAGCAAGACGCCTTCCTGCCGCATGTCGAGTCGGGCCTGTTCACCTTCATCGGCGCCACCACCGAGAACCCGTCCTTCGAGGTCAACTCGGCCCTGCTGTCGCGGGCCGCGGTGTACGTGCTGCAGCCGCTCGGCGAAGCCGACCTGCAGCAGATCGTCGAGCGGGCCCAGGCCATCCAGGCGGTGCCGGCGATCGACGCCGAGGCGGTCGACCGCCTGGTCGCCTACGCCGACGGCGACGCCCGGCGCCTGCTCAACACGCTCGAGACGCTGGCGGTCGCCGCCGGCGCCGAGAAGCTCGACGCCATCACCGATGCCTGGCTGCTGCGGGTGCTCGGCGAGCGGCTGCGCCGCTACGACAAGGGCGGCGAACAGTTCTACGACACGATCTCCGCGCTGCACAAATCGGTGCGCGGCAGCGATCCCGATGCCGCGCTGTACTGGTTCGTGCGCATGCTCGACGGCGGCGCCGATCCGCGCTACATGGCGCGCCGGCTGGTTCGCATGGCGAGCGAGGACATCGGCCTGGCCGACCCCCGCGCGCTGCGGCTGGCACTCGATGCGGCCGAGGTCTACGAGCGGCTCGGCAGCCCCGAGGGCGAGCTGGCGCTGGCCCAGTGCGTGGTCTACCTGGCCGTGGCGCCGAAATCGAACGCGGTCTACAAGGCCTACAACGAGGTCAAGGCCTTCATCAAGTCGGACGGCACGCGGCCGGTGCCCATGCATCTGCGCAACGCCCCGACCCGGCTCATGAAGCAGCTCGACTACGGCAAGGGCTATCGCTACGCGCACGACGAGGAGGGCGGCTTCGCGGCCGGCGAGACCTACCTGCCCGAGGGCCTCGATGCGCCACCCTTTTACCGCCCGGTGGAGCGCGGACTCGAAATCCGCATTGCGGAAAAGCTGCGCGAGCTGCGAAAGCGCAATACGGACGCGGCCAGCTGACCAGCCCGGTCAGTTGGTCGATACTCCTTTGCGCGCTGCGCGCACATTGACGCACTTCCAGCGTGCGCCAGCGGGAAAACCCCGTCGAAACCGCACCAGAACGGCGTTCGCGCGAAATTACAATCCCGCCACAAACCCGCCGTCGTCACATGCTGGCGGGTTTTTTGCTAAGTGAAACCCCAGCGTTCCAACCAGAGCGCCAGGGTCAGCCGGGCGCCTCTCGAGGGCGTCAACACAAAAAAAGGGATTCTCGTTATGGACATCTTGCTGCAGCAGATCATCAACGGTCTGGTTCTGGGCAGCATGTACGCCTTGATAGCCTTGGGCTATACCATGGTGTACGGCATCATCAACCTCATCAATTTCGCCCACGGTGAAGTGCTCATGGTCGGGGCACTGACCAGCTGGAGCATCATCGGGCTCATGCAGGAGTCGATGCCCGGCACGCCGGGCTGGCTGATCCTGCTGATTGCACTGCTGATCGCCTGCGTGGTCGCCGCCACGCTCAATTTCGTCATCGAGAAGGTGGCTTACCGGCCGCTGCGCAACAGTCCCAAGCTGGCGCCGCTGATCACCGCGATCGGCATGTCGATCCTGCTGCAGACGCTGGCGATGATCATCTGGAAGCCGACCAACAAGGCCTATCCGAACCTGCTGTCGACCACGCCGATCCATGTCGGCGGCGCAGTGATCTCGCCGACCCAGGTGATGATCCTCGCGGTGACCGCGATCTGCCTGGCGGTCCTCAGCTGGCTGGTCAATTACACCAAGCTGGGGCGCGCGATGCGCGCCACGGCGGAGAACCCGCGGGTGGCGGCGCTGATGGGCATCCGCCCCGACATGGTGATCTCCGCCACCTTCATCATCGGCGCCGTGCTGGCGGCGGTGGCGGGCGTGATGTACGCCTCGAACTACGGCATCGCGCAGCACGCGATGGGCTTCATCCCCGGGCTCAAGGCCTTCACGGCGGCGGTGTTCGGCGGCATCGGCAACCTCGCCGGGGCGGTGGTCGGCGGCATCCTGCTGGGGCTGATCGAGGCCATCGGCTCGGGCTACATCGGCGCCCTGACCGGCGATGTGCTGGGCAGCCACTACAGCGACATCTTCGCCTTCATCGTTCTGATCATCATGCTCACGCTGCGGCCTTCCGGCCTGCTCGGCGAGCGGGTGGCGGACCGGGCCTGAGGACCGAACCATGAAGAACAGCAAGAACACCCTCCTGTACGCGTTCGGCATGCTCGCGGTGCTGGTGCTGCCGCTGCTGCTGCAGAGCCAGGGCAATGCCTGGGTCCGGATCGCCGACATCGCCCTGCTCTACGTGATGCTGGCGCTCGGCCTCAACATCGTGGTCGGCTACGCCGGCCTGCTCGACCTGGGCTACGTGGCCTTCTTCGCCATCGGCGCCTACCTGTACGCGCTGCTGGGGTCGCCGCACCTGACCGACACCTTCCCGGCCGTCAAGGCCATGTTCCCGAACGGGCTGCACAGTTCGCTGCTGCTGGTGATCCCCGCGGCGCTCGGGCTGGCGGCGTTGTTCGGCGCATTGCTGGGGGCACCCACGCTCAAGCTGCGCGGTGACTACCTGGCGATCGTGACGCTCGGCTTCGGCGAGATCATTCGCGTGTTCCTGAACAACCTGGACCACCCGATCAACCTCACCAACGGACCGAAGGGCATCACGGCCATCGACCCGATCCACTTCTGGGGCCTGAACCTGGGCAAGTCCCTGAAGTTCGACGGCTTCACCATCTCCTCGGTGACGCTGTACTACTACCTGTTCCTGGCGCTGGTGATCTTCACCATCATGATTTCGCATCGCCTGCAGGTCTCGCGCATCGGCCGCGCCTGGATGGCGATCCGCGAGGACGAGATCGCGGCCAAGGCGATGGGCATCAACACCCGCAACATGAAGCTGCTGGCCTTTGCGATGGGGGCCAGCTTCGGCGGCGTCTCCGGCGCGATGTTCGCGTCGTTCCAGGGCTTCGTGTCGCCCGAGTCCTTCAGCCTGATGGAGTCGGTGATGATCGTCGCGATGGTGGTGCTGGGCGGCATCGGTCACCTGCCCGGCGTGATCCTGGGCGCCGTCCTGCTGGCCGCGCTGCCCGAGGTGCTGCGCTACGTGGCGGCGCCGCTGCAGTCGATGACCGGCGGCCGGCTCGATGCCTCGATCCTGCGCCAGCTGTTCATCGCGCTGGCGATGATCATCATCATGCTGGTGCGTCCGCGCGGCCTCTGGCCAACGCCCGAACATGGAAAGTCGCTGGCGCGTCGAGGCACCCAGCCGGTCTCGGGCATGCCCGCGGCCGCGCCCGGCGTCGAGACGCCGGCCGACGAAGTGCCCGGTGCCGCCTCGCGTCCGATGTCGATCAATCCGTGAGCCAGGGACGCAACATGACTGAAACCATCCTCGACGTCCGCGGCATCTCCAAGCGCTTCGGCGGCCTGCAGGCCCTGTCCGACGTCGGCATCAAGATCCTGCGCGGCCAGGTCTACGGCCTGATCGGCCCCAACGGCGCCGGCAAGACCACCTTCTTCAACGTGATCACCGGGCTCTACACGCCCGACAGCGGCAGCTTCGAGCTGGCCGGGAAGCCCTACCAGCCGACCGCGGTCCATGAGGTCGCCAAGGCCGGCATCGCGCGCACCTTCCAGAACATCCGGCTGTTCGCGGAAATGACCGCGCTCGAGAACGTGATGGTGGGCCGCCACGTGCGCACCCATTCGGGCGTCTTCGGCGCGATCTTCCGCCCGCCGGGATTCAAGGCCGAGGAGGCGGCGATCACCGAGCGCGCGCATGAACTGCTCGAGTACGTCGGCATCGGCAAGTTCGCCGACTACAAGGCCCGCACGCTCTCGTACGGCGACCAGCGGCGGCTCGAGATCGCCCGCGCGCTCGCCACCGATCCGCAGCTGATCGCGCTCGACGAGCCGGCGGCCGGCATGAACGCGACCGAGAAGGTGATGCTGCGCGAGCTGATCGACCGCATCCGCAAGGACAACCGCACCATCCTCTTGATCGAGCACGACGTGAAGCTGGTGATGGGCCTGTGCGACCGCGTGACGGTGCTCGACTACGGCAAGCAGATCGCGGAGGGCACGCCCGCCGACGTGCAGAAGAACGAAAAGGTGATCGAGGCCTACCTCGGCACGGGAGGACACTGAGATGGCACAGACACTACTGAAGGTGAGCGGCGTGAAGGTCGCCTACGGCGGCATCCAGGCCGTCAAGGGCATCGACTTCGAGGTCCGCGAGGGCGAACTGGTTTCGCTGATCGGCTCCAACGGCGCCGGCAAGACCACCACCATGAAGGCCATTACCGGCACGCTGCCTTTCCTCGGCGGCGACATCGAGTTCCTCGGCAAGAGCATCAAGGGCCGCGGCGCCTGGGACCTGGTCGGCGAGGGCCTGGTGATGGTGCCCGAGGGGCGCGGCGTGTTCACGCGCATGACGATCACCGAGAACCTGCAGATCGGCGCCTACATCCGCAAGGACAAGGTCGAGATCGCGAAGGACATCGAGCGCGTGTTTTCGACTTTCCCGCGGCTCAAGGAGCGGGCCACCCAACTGGCCGGCACCATGTCGGGCGGCGAGCAGCAGATGCTGGCAATGGGCCGTGCGCTGATGGCGCGGCCCAAGGTGCTGCTGCTCGACGAGCCGTCGATGGGCCTGTCGCCGATCATGGTCGACAAGATCTTCGAAGTCGTGAAGCAGGTCTACGACCAGGGTGTCACGGTGCTGCTGGTCGAGCAGAACGCCAGCCGCGCGCTGCAGCTGGCCGATCGCGGCTACGTGATGGAGTCGGGCCTGATCACCATGAGCGGCGACGCCAAGGTGATGCTGAGCGACCCGAAGGTCCGCGCCGCCTACCTTGGCGAGTGATCAGTCGACCTTTGCGCCGGTGGCCTTGACCACTTTTTCGTACTTGGCCAGTTCGCTCTTCATGAAGGCGCCGAACTGATCCGGCGTGCTGGCCACGGGTTCGGCCAGCAGCGTCGCGAAGCGGGTCTTGGTGTCGGGCGAATCGAGCGCGGCGACGAAGGCATGGTTGAGCTTGGCGACCACCTCGGGCGGCGTGCCCGCCGGTGCGACCAGGCCCCACCAGGTGTCGATCGAGAAGCCCCTCAGCGTGGCGGCCACCGTCGGCACCTCGGGCAGCGCGCTGCTGCGCTGCGCCGTCGTCACCGCGATCGCCTTCAGCTTGCCCGAGCGGATGTTCGGCGCCGCGGTCGCGAGGTTGTCGAAATTGAAGTCGACCTGGCCCGACAGCAGCGCGAGCTGCGCCGGGTTGCCGCCGTTGTACGGGATGTGCACCGCGAAGATGCCGGCTTCCTTCTTGAACATCTCGCCCGCCAGGTGGCCGGCGCTGCCGTTGCCACCGCTGCCGTAGTTGAGCTTGCCGGGGTTGGCCTTGCCGTAGGCGATCAGGTCGGCCAGGGTGTTGATCTTGAGCCGCTGCGCGGTGTCGGCGTTCATCACCAGCACGTTGGGCACGCGCACCATCTGCGTCACCGGCGCGAAGTCGGTGGCGGCGTTGAAGGGCATCTTGGCGTAGAGCCAGGGATTGACCGCGTTCGTGGCCGTGGCCGCGATGCCGATGGTCAGGCCGTCGGGGGCCGCCTTGGCCACCGCATCGGCACCGATGTTGCCGCCCGCACCGGGCTTGTTGTCGATGATGACGGTGCCCAGAGAGTCCTTGACGCGCTCGGCCAGGACCCGCGCCGTGACGTCGATCGGGCCGCCCGCGGCGTAGGGGACGATCAGCCGGATCGGCCGTTGCTGGGCGCTCGCCGTACCGGCGGCCAGCAGGGCGGCGGTTGACAGGAGGGTCAGGAGGAAGTGTCTGGCTTTCATGGATTCCATCGGGTTTGTGTCAGGTCCTCAAGGCAGGGCCTTGTCGGCCTCGGTCGTGAAGGCGTCGGCATAGAACTCTTCTTCGGGCAGGCCGCGCTGCGCGACGTAGTCCTGCTTGGCGGAATCGACCACCACCGGCGCGCCGCAGGCATAGACTTGGTGGCCGGACAGGTCGTCGAAGTCCTCCAGCACTGCCCGGTGGACGAAGCCGGTGCGGCCGCGCCAGTCGTCCTCGGGCACCGCATTGGAGACCACGGGCACGTAACGCAGGTTCGGCATCTGCTGCAGCTCGGTGCGCACCCAGTCGTCCATGTACAGGTCTTCCGGCCGCCGGCCGCCCCAGTAGAGCGTCGACGGGCGCTCGATGCCCTTGAACTTCATGTGCTCCAGCAGTGCCTTGATCGGCGCGAAGCCGGTGCCGGAGGCCAGCAGGATCAGGGGCTTGTCGGAGTCCTCGCGCAGGAAGAAGCTGCCGTAGGGGCCCTCGATGCGCAGGATTTCCTTTTCCTTCATCGTGCCGAAGACGTGGTCGGTGAACTTGCCGCCGGGCAGGTGGCGGATGTGCAGCTCGAGGCCGGTGCCGGGCTGCTGCAGCGTGTGGGGCGCGTTGGCCATCGAGTAGCTGCGCCGCGTGCCGTCGCGCAGGATGAACTCCACGTACTGTCCGGCGTGGAACTGCAAGGGCTCGCCGGCCGGCAGCTGCAGGCGCAGCTGGACCACGTCGTGCGACTGTCTGGCGAGCGCCTGCACCCGCACCGGCATCTTGCGGATCGGAAAGGCGCCGGCCTCGGTCACCTGGCGCGATTCGAGCACCACGTCGCTCTCGGCGCGGGCGCAGCAGGTCAGCACGTAGCCGGCGAGCTGTTCCTCGGCGCTGAGCGCCTTGCTCTGGTGCGGGCCCAGGGTGACCATGCCCGACAGCTTCTTGCATTTGCACGAGCCGCAGGCGCCGTCCTTGCAGCCATAGGGGAGGCCGATGCCCTGGCGAATGCCTGCCGCGAGGATGGTCTCGTCGGCCAGGGCGGTGAAATGGCGTCCGCTCGGTTCGACCGTGATCTGGAAGCCCGCCTCGCTCGGCGCTGCGCTGGTCATGGGTATTCTTCGTTTTCTGCTCAAAAGGGAGAACGGATTTTGCCCTCAATCAACAGCCCCCTCGGGGCGAGGCCTTCACGCTTCCGGCGCGAGCGCGTGCTGGTGGTCGGTTGCGGCGACGTCGGGATGCGCGCGGCCGGGCTGCTGCGGGGCCGGCTGCAGCTGATCGCGCTGACCTCGTCGCCCGCGCGCGTGCCGCAGCTGCGGCAGGCCGGCCTGACCCCGATCGTGGCCGACCTGGACCAACCGGCTTCGCTGCGCCGGCTGTCGGGACTCGCCACCCGGGTGCTCCACCTGGCGCCGCCGGCGCGCGTGGAGGAGGGTGCCCGATGGTGGCGCGACGCCCGCACGCTGGCGCTGGCGCGCGCCCTGCGCCTGCGGTCGCTGCCGTCGGCCTTCGTGTATGGCTCGACCAGCGGGGTCTACGGCGATTGCGGCGGCGCCCTGGTCGCGGAGACGCGCGCGCTGCGGCCCGAAACGCCGCGCGCGCACCGCCGCGTCGATGCCGAGCGCACCGTGCGCTGGCTGGGCCGTGCCGGCGTCGCGGTGCGGATCCTGCGCATTCCGGGCATCTACGCGCCCGACCGCGAAGGCGGCACGCCCCGCGAACGGCTGCGCCGCGGCACCCCGGTGCTGCGGGCCGAGGACGACGTCTATACCAACCACATCCATGCCGACGACCTGGCGCGCGCCTGCGTGGCGGCGCTGTGGCGCGGCGGCCCGCAGCGCGCGTTCCATGCGAGCGACGACAGCGAGATCAAGATGGGCGACTACATCGACCTGGCCGCCCGCCTCTACGGCCTGCCGCTGCCGCCCCGGATCGCCCGCGACGAGGCGCAGGCCCAGCTTCCCTTGTCGCTGCTGAGTTTCATGGGTGAGTCGAGGCGGCTCGACAACACCCGGCTGAAGCGGGAGCTGCGGCTGCGGCTGCGCTATCCGACGGTGGCGGCGGGGCTCGCGTCGGGCTGAGAACAGCTGCCGAAACATCCGGCAGCAAGGCCGGCACCGCGGCACGGCAAAATCGGGCGATGCCCACGACCCAGCTCTCCGTCTATTTCTTTCTCCAGGTCGCCGCCATCATCGCGATCTGCCAGCTCGTCGGCCGGCTGGCACGCTGGATCGGCCAGCCCCAGGTGGTGGGGGAGATGATCGCCGGCGTGATGCTCGGTCCATCGCTGTTCGGGCTTTTCTTTCCCGAGCTGCAGCGCGCCCTGTTCCCCAAGGAAACGCTGTCCATGCTCTACGTGGGCGGCCAGCTCGGCGTCGGCATGTACATGTTCCTGGTCGGCACCGAATTCCGGGCCGACCATTTCAAGAGCCGCATTCGAAGCGCTGCTTCGGTGTCGGCGGCGGGCATCCTGGTGCCGTTCGTGCTCGCCTTCGCGCTGACGCCGTGGCTGCACGAGATTCCGGGCCTGTTCTCGGCCCGCGCCAAGCCGCTGGAGGCCGCGCTGTTCCTCGGTGCGGCGATCGCCATCACCGCCTTTCCCATGCTGGCGCGGATCATCCACGAACGCGGCCTCGCCGGGACCTCGCTCGGCACGCTGGCCTTGACGGCGGGCGCGGTCGACGATGCCGCGGCCTGGTGCATCCTGGCGGTGGTGCTGGCGAGCTTCGGCGGTGCCTGGGGCGGCGCCTATGCCGCGATCGGCGGCGGCGTGGCCTATGCGCTGTTCATGGTCTTCGTGGGCTCGCGGCTGCTCAAGCGGCTGGCCGCGCACGTGCGCCCGGACGCGCCGCTGAGTTCGTCGCTGCTGGCCGTGGTGCTGGTGCTGTTCTGCCTGAGCGCGTTTGCCATGGACGCCATCGGCATCCACGCGGTCTTCGGCGGCTTCCTGCTCGGGGCGGCGCTGCCGCGCGGTGCGCTGACCGAGAAGCTGCGCGAACAGCTGCAGCCCTTCGTCGTCATCTTCCTGCTGCCGTTGTTCTTCACTTATTCCGGCCTCAACACCCGGCTGGCGGTGCTGTTCGAGCCCGGCATACTGCTCGGCGCCATCGCCATCCTCGCGGCCTCGTTCTGCGGCAAGGGCATCGCCTGCTGGGCCGCGGCGCGGGCAGCCGGCGAGAGCCAGCGCGATGCGCTCGCGATCGGTTCCCTGATGAATGCCCGCGGCCTGATGGAGCTGATCATCATCAACATCGGCCTGCAGGCCGGCGTCATTCTGCCGGGCCTGTTCTCGATCCTGGTGCTGATGGCGATCTTCACGACGCTGATGGCGACGCCGCTGTTCAACTGGGTGACGCGCGACCGGCGCCCCGCGGCCGGCGTCGAGGCGCCGGCCTGAGCCGTCCTGCGCCGCCCGAACAGAAACCCTTCTGCCGGGGGGCTTCATGCAGGCGTCAGATTCGCGCCGCATACTCGGTGTGGACGACCGCCCGGCGCTGGTAGAGGTGGCTTCGGCACCCGCCCGTTCAGGACGGTTCCTCGATGCCGGCGGTTGTCTTGTCATTTCCTGCGACTCGGCACGCGCCGGTCGCGCCCAAGAAAAAGCCCGCCGAAGCGGGCAAGACCTTGGAGGGTCGGAGGAGGGCTCCAGGATGGCGCCGACCCCTTAATCGAACCTGACCAGCGCGCCTGAACACGTGGTGCCCGGGGCCGGAATCGAACCGGCACGCCTTGCGGCGGGGGATTTTGAGTCCCCTGCGTCTACCAATTTCACCACCCGGGCACGGAAGGAAGGCAGCCCAAAATTATGGCACAGTGGCTCCATGCAATATCCGACGATTGAAGACGCGATTGGAAAGACGCCGCTGGTCGCGCTGCAGCGCATCGACGCCGCGGCCAACGCCCAGCGGGGCAACGTGATTCTGGGCAAGCTCGAGGGCAACAATCCGGCCGGCTCGGTCAAGGACCGCCCGGCCTTGTCGATGATCAAGCGGGCCGAGGAGCGCGGCGAGATCAAGCCCGGCGACACCCTGATCGAGGCCACCTCTGGCAACACCGGCATCGCGCTCGCGATGGCGGCGGCGATCAAGGGCTACCGCATGGTGCTGATCATGCCGGAGGACCTGTCGGTCGAGCGCGCCCAGACCATGAAGGCCTTCGGCGCCGAACTGATGCTGACCCCGAAGAGCGGCGGCATGGAATACGCGCGCGATCTGGCCGAGCAGATGGTGCAGCAGGGCAAGGGCCGGGTGCTCGACCAGTTCGCCAATCCCGACAATCCGCGCATCCACTACGAGACCACCGGGCCCGAGATCTGGGCCGACACCGGCGGGCGCATCACCCATTTCGTGAGCGCGATGGGCACCACCGGCACCATCACCGGCGTGTCGCGCTTCCTGAAGGAAAAAAACCCGGCGGTGCGCATCGTCGGCGCCCAGCCCGACGAAGGCTCGCGCATCCCGGGCATCCGCAAGTGGCCCCAGGAGTACCTGCCGAAGATCTACGACCCGAGCCGGGTCGACCAGGTGGTCAACGTGAGCCAGGACAATGCCGAGGAGATGTGCCGCCGGCTGGCGCGCGAAGAGGGCATCTTCGGCGGCATCTCGGCCGCCGGCGCGTTGTGGGTGGCGCTCGAGATCGCGCGCACGGTCGAGAATGCGACGATCGTCTTCGTGGTGTGCGACCGCGGCGACCGCTACCTGTCCACCGGCGTCTTCCCCGCCTGAGCCCCATGCCCCATCCCAAGTTCTGCCCCGACTGCGCCACGCCGCTGGCCTCCATCGAACTCGCCGAGGACGGCGGCCCGAAGTCGCGCCTGCGCTGCCCGGCCTGCAACTGGACCCACTGGAACAACCCGACGCCGGTGCTGGCCGCCATCATCGAATACCGCGGCCAGGTGCTGTTGGCCCGCAACGCCGCCTGGGCGCACAAGGCCTATGCCCTGATCACCGGCTTCATGGAGGCCGGCGAGACGCCGCAGGAGGGCATCGCGCGCGAAATCAAGGAGGAAACCAACCTCGACGCGAGCGAGCTGAACCTGGTCGGGGTCTACGACTTCCAGCGCATGAACCAGGTCATCATCGTCTACCACGCCGTGGCGGACGGCGAGGTGTCGCTCTCGCCCGAACTGGTGGACTACCGGCTTTACGACCTGCCCGACCTGCGCTGCTGGCCGGCCGGCACCGGCTATGGGCTGGCGGATTGGCTGCGCACCCGCGGGCACGAGCCCCAATTCATGGAATGGCCGCGGCCAGCCTCCTAGAATCGTCGCAGTTTCAAGGAACGGCCATGCAGATCCACAAAGAACTCGATACCCGCGGCCTCAATTGCCCCTTGCCCATCCTGAAGGCCAAGAAGTCGCTCAACGAGATGCACAGCGGCGAGTTGCTGAGGGTGGTGTCGACCGACGCCGGATCGGTGCGGGACTTCCAGGCCTTCGCCCGCCAGACGGGCAACGACCTCGTCGACCAGCAGACGGTCGGTGACGAGTTCATCCACGTGCTGCGGCGTCGCTGAGATGGCCACCGCGGTGCTGCGTCAGGTCAAGGGGACGGTTCGCGATCTGATCCTGAAGGTCTTTCCGGGCGCCCGTGCGCAGGTCCATCGCCTTCGCAATCTGGCGATCGATGCCAAGGTCGCCCTCCTGCCCGGGAAGTTCATCGGTCGCTACGTCCTGCCCGAAGATGAAGCCGCGCGGGGGGGCGGAGTGCGCAACCTGCGCGTGATGCTGCCGGCGGAGCGGGTCAGGATCGGCGCCGGCGACAAGGATCCGTTCACCCGTGTCGCCCAGTACTACAAGGACGGGTGGTTCGATCGGCCCGACGTGTTCGTCTGCGAGATTCCCGACGCCAATGTCTTCGTGCGCAGCGGCATGGTCTGCACCCGGGACTTCAAGCTGATCGCCGACAAGGGCATGGAGCATCGGCGCTTTCTCTATCCGCCTTTTCGCAAGCGCCGGCCCTCCTCGGTGCGGCGGGTCGAGGGCGCCTGGACCACCCTGGCCTACTGCAACGCCGAGAACTTCTGGCACTGGATGGTCGACTGCCTGCCCAAGATCCGCTCGCTCGAGCTGGCGATGGCCGGCCAGCCGCTGACCGTGTGCATGCCGTCGACGGCGCTCGGCTTCCAGCGCTTCACGCTGGAGAGCGCCCTGCCGCCGAACTTCAAGCTCGTCTACCTGGACCCCGAAACAGATCCGTGGATTCAGCCGGAGCGGTTCATCTGGGCGTCCGTGGCCTCGGGCCTGTGCATGGGCGTGCTGCCGAAGGAATACTACGAGGCCATACGGGCCCCCATCTTCAAGCGCATCGGCCTGCCGGCCACCCACGAGAAGACCGAGCGGCTCTACATCAGCCGGCGCAACGCCGGGCATCGCCGGGTGCGCAACGAGGACGCGCTAGTCGAACTGCTCGAGGGCTACGGCTTTCGCAGCGTCCAGCTGGAAAAGCTCCCGTTCGAAGAACAGGTGGCGCTGTTCCACCGCGCGGAGATCGTCTTGGGACCGCACGGCGCCGGCCTCGGCACCATCTTCTTCTCGGGCGACATCGACCTGGTGGCCCTCTACTCGACGAGCGTGGCCGGCAACTACTTCCATTCGCTGGCCTGCGGGCTGGGACAGCGTCACTTCTTCCTGTGCGGCAACGAAAACCACGAAGACGACTGGTTCGATGCCGATCTTCCCGCGGTGCAGCGCCTGCTCGAGAACGAGGTGGGGCTCACGCGAACGACGGTCGACGCATGACCGGTTCGGCGCCTCCCGCAGCAGGCGCCGTTTCGCTGGCGGTGCTGGGCGATTCAGGCGGCCACTCCTACCAGGACAGCCTCGTGTTCGCCGCGCCGAACGAGCGCGGCGGTGCCTTCCGTTCGGTGACTTTCCAATGGACCGAGGCCCTCGCCCGCCTGCGTCCGGGCGAAATCGATCTCGGGCCCTGGGTGCGCTGGGGGTCGCGCAACCGCGTCGCCCGGCTGCGCGAGCTGGTGGGCCTGAACGGGCAGCGCGTGCCGAGGAAGGAAGACTACCTCTACAACTTCGCCGTCACGGGCGCCGCCTGCAAGCACCTGATGGGCAACCGGATCCGCGAGGCCCCCCGGCTGGTGGCGCTGATGAACAAGCAGCCCGAGCGCTGGCGCGGCGGCGTCGTCGTGATCCGGGTCGGCAGCAACGACTTCACGCCCCATTTGGATCTAGCGGCCAAGGATCCGTCGGCGCCGGCACTGCGCGCCGTCGCCGAACACTGCGCGCGCGAAATCGGACGGGCGGTCGCGCTGATCCACGGCGCCCATCCGGCGGCGCGCATCGTGCTGGTCGGCCTGTCCGGGGAGGCGGACGATCCCCTGTATGTAGATCGGTGGCAGACCGCCGAGGAAACCGCCAACCTCAGGGCCGCACTCGCGCTGGTCAACGGCGCCATTCGCGGGATCGGTGCGGGCGATCCTCGAATCGCCTTCGCCGACTTCGGCGCGTGGCTGGCGGCCCTGATGGGCACCCGCACGCCGGCCGGCAAGCCGGATTACCGGACGATCGCCATCGGGCCCCGCATCCGGGTGACACACACCGTGGGCGATGATCCGCGCAATTCGACCCTGTCGGACGACCACGGCGGCGTCGCGATCAACACGCTGTGGGCGCAATCGCTGGTACAGCAGCTGATCGTTGATTTCGGCTTGCCGCTGACGCCGATCGGCGACGAGGAAGTCGTTCGCTTCCTCGAGCCGCTGTTCGAGGCGGCTACAGCGCCAGGCTCTTGAGGTAGTCGCGGAACGTCGCGCCGACTTCCGGGTGTGCCAGGGCCAGTTCGACGGTAGCCTGCAGGAAGCCCTCCTTGCTGCCGCAGTCGTAGCGCGTGCCCTTGTAGGCGTAGGCGTGGACCGATTCCTTCTTCATCAGGGCGGCGATGCCGTCGGTCAACTGGATCTCGCCGCCGGCGCCCTTGGGCTGGTTGCGGATCTCGTCGAAGACGCCGGGCGTGAGGATGTAGCGGCCGGCGACGCCCAGGCGCGAGGGCGCATCTTCGGGCTTGGGCTTCTCGACCATGCGGTTGACCTTGACCAGGCCGTCCTCGACTGTCTCGCCGGCGACGATGCCGTAGCGCTTGACATGTTCCAGCGGGACTTCCTGCACCGCCAGCAACGAGCCGCCGAGGCGATCGAAGACCCGCGTCATCTGCGCCAGCACCGGCTCGCCGTTGTCGGGACCGACCATCAGGTCATCGGCCAGCAGGACCGCGAAAGGTTCGTCGCCGACCAGGTGCTCGGCGCAAAGCACCGCGTGGCCCAGGCCCAGCATGCGGGGCTGGCGCACATAGGAGCAGGTCATGTCCTCGGGCATCACCGAGCGGGCGATTTCGAGCAAGGCGGTCTTGCCGCTGGCTTCGAGCTGCGACTCGAGTTCGTAGGCGGTGTCGTAGTGGTCCTCGATCGCGCGCTTGTTGCGCCCGGTGACGAAGATCATGTCGCGGATGCCGGCGGCATAGGCTTCCTCGACCGCGTACTGGATCAGTGGCTTGTCCACCACCGGCAGCATTTCCTTGGGCTGTGCCTTGGTGGCCGGCAGGAATCGGGTGCCAAAGCCTGCTACGGGAAACACGGCCTTGCGAATGCGCGTCGAAGTTTTGGACATGGGCTTTCGTCGATCTGAAGGATGAAAGGGAGGGCGGGAGGGCACCCGGAGGTGCCAACCCCAATACTAAAGGCCTCGGCTGCAGCCGGTCTGTCAGCCGAGGCGGACAAGCTGGTCGCGCAGCCGTTCGAGCGTGGCACTGAAGTCCGTCAGCCGCTTGCGCTCCTGGTCGATCACCGCGGGAGGCGCCTTGGCAACGAAGGCTTCGTTGCCGAGCTTGGCATTGACCTTGGCGATCTCGCCCTCGATGCGCGCAAGCTCCTTGCCGATGCGGACCTTTTCCGCGGCCTTGTCGATTTCCATGTGCAGGCAGATGCGCACGTCGCCGACCACCGCCACCGGGGCCGCCTCGGCGGCGGCCGACCAGGCCGCGGCGTCGTCGAACACCTTCACTTCCTTGAGTTTCGCCAGCGCCTGCAGCACCGGTGCCGCATCGCGCAGGAAGGCGCTGCTCGCGGCATCGTCGGCCACGGCGTAGAGCGGCATCCGCGTGGCGGGCGAGACGTTCATCTCGCCGCGCAGCGTGCGGCAGGCATCCACCAGCGACTTGAGCCGGGCCACGTGGGCCTCGGCGGCTTCGTCGATCTTCTCGGCCTGGCTCTTCGGGTAGGCGGCGATCATCACGGACTCGCCGTCGCGGCCGGCCACCGGCGCGACCTTCTGCCACAGCGCTTCGGTGATGAAGGGGATCACCGGATGCGCCAGCCGCAGCAGGGTCTCGAGCGTGCGGATCAAGGTGCGCCGCGTGGCGCGCTGCTGCGCCGCGTCGCCCTGCTGGATCTGGACCTTGGCGATTTCCAGGTACCAGTCGCAGAACTCGTCCCAGGCGAACTGGTAGATCGCATTGGCCACGTTGTCGAGCCGGTACTCCTCGAAGCCCTTGGCCACCTCGGCCTCGACGCGCTGCAGCTTGGAGCTGATCCAGCGGTCGGCCTGGCTGAACTTGAGGTAGCCGTGGGCCGGCCCACCGACCGCGCATTCTTCCTTGGTGTGCTCGCGCAGGCCGCAGTCCTGGCCCTCGCAGTTCATCAGCACGAAGCGGGTCGCGTTCCAGAGCTTGTTGCAGAAGTTGCGATAGCCCTCGCAGCGCTTGGCGTCGAAATTGATGCTGCGGCCGAGGGAGGCCAGCGAGGCGAAGGTGAAGCGCAGCGCGTCGGCGCCGAAGGCCGGGATGCCGTCCGGGAATTCCTTTTGCGTGTTCTTGCGCACCGCGGGCGCGGTCTCGGGCTTGCGCAGGCCCTGGGTGCGCTTGTCGAGCAGCTCGGGCAGCGCGATGCCGTCGATCAGGTCGACCGGATCGAGCACGTTGCCTTCGGACTTGCTCATCTTCTTGCCGTGCGAGTCGCGCACCAGGCCGTGGATGTAGACGTGCTTGAAAGGCACCTTGCCCGTGAAGTGCTTGGTCATCATGATCATCCGGGCGACCCAGAAGAAGATGATGTCGTAGCCCGTGACCAGCACGGTCGAGGGCAGGTAAAGGTCGAGTTCGGGCGTCTTCTCGGGCCAGCCCAGCGACGAGAACGGAATCAGCGCCGACGAATACCAGGTGTCGAGCACGTCCTCGTCGCGCGTGAGCGTCTTGCCGGGTGCCTGGGCCTGCGCCTCTTCTTCGCTGCGCGCCACATAGACCTTGCCCTCGGCGTCGTACCAGGCCGGGATCTGATGGCCCCACCAGAGCTGGCGCGAGATGGTCCAGTCCTGGATGTTCTCCATCCAGTGGTTGTAGGTGTTGACCCAGTTCTCGGGCACGAAGCTCACTTCGCCCGAACTCACGGCTTCGATCGCCTTCTGCGCGATCGACTGGCCGCTCGCGTCGGGCTTGGTCATGGCGACGAACCACTGGTCGGTCAGCATCGGCTCGACCACCGCGCCGGTGCGGGCGCAGCGCGGCACCATCAGTTTGTGCTTCTTGGTCTCGACCAGCAGGCCCAGCGCCTCGAGGTCGGCCACCACCGCCTTGCGCGCCACGAAGCGGTCGAGCCCGCGGTACTTCTCGGGCGCGTTGTCGTTGATGGTGGCGTCCAGGGTCAGGACGCAGAGGTTCTCGAGCTGGTGGCGCTGGCCCACCGCGTAGTCGTTGGGGTCGTGCGCCGGCGTGACCTTGACGACGCCGGTGCCGAATTCGCGGTCGACGTAGTCGTCGGCGATCACCGGGATCAGCCGGTCGGTCAGCGGCAGCCTGACGCGCTGGCCGATCAGGTGCTTGTAGCGCTCGTCCTCCGGGTGGACCATGACGGCGGTGTCGCCGAGCATGGTCTCGGGCCGGGTGGTGGCGACCGTGAGCGTGCCCGAGCCGTCTTCGAGCGGATAGGCGATGTGCCACAGGAAGCCGTCTTCTTCCTCGCTTTCGACCTCGAGGTCGCTGACCGCGGTCTTCAGCACCGGGTCCCAGTTGACCAGGCGCTTGCCGCGGTAGATCAGGCCTTCTTCATAGAGCTGCACGAAGGTCTGGGTGACCACCTTCGACAGGTCCTCGTCCATCGTGAAGTACTCGCGGCTCCAGTCCACCGTGTCGCCCATGCGGCGCATCTGGTTGGTGATGGTGTTGCCGGACTGCTGCTTCCATTCCCAGACCCGGGCGACGAAGTTCTTGCGGCCGAGGTCGTGGCGGCTGAGCTTCTGCTCCTGCAGCTGGCGCTCGACCACGATCTGGGTCGCGATGCCCGCGTGGTCGGTGCCCGGCACCCAGAGCGTGTTGGCCCCGGCCATGCGGTGGTAGCGCGCCAGGCTGTCCATGATGGTCTGGTTGAAGGCGTGGCCCATGTGCAGCGTGCCGGTCACGTTCGGCGGCGGCAGCTGGATCGCGAACGAGGGCGCGTCATCCTTGGGCTTCTGCGTGCCGCGGTAGCCGGCGGCGGCATAGCCGCGGCGCTCCCATTCGGGACCCCAGTGCGCCTCGATGGCGACGGGTTCGAAGGATTTGGAAAGGCTCTCGAGGCCGGGTTGGGGCAGGGTGTCGCTCATGGCGTTTGCAAAGACGAGCGGCATCCCGCAGGATGCCGCTTGTGGGGGTGAAGGTCAGGGGATTTTATTCGACTGCGCGGGCGCGTCACTGGGGCGGCGCGTAGTTCACCGGCAACCAGACGTAGCCCGCCCCCTGGGCCCGCAGGCGGCCGATGCCCGGGAAGGCCAGGTGCGCCCCGGCCACCAGGTAGCCGTGGTGTGCCGCGTCGGCGAACGCCTTGCGCCGTTCCTTGGCGGCGGCCTTGGAGTCGGTGTCGAACTGGATCGTTACCGAAGGGTTCTCGAACTGCACGGCCGCCACGTGCATCAGATCACCCCAGAAGACGATCTTCTGGCCCTTGCTCTCGGCGATGAAGATGCTGTGGCCGGCCGTATGCCCGCGGGCCGCCTGGGCCCGGATGCCGGGGACCAGTTCGGTGTCGCCGTCGAAGGGCTTGAACTTGCCGGCCGCGATGTAGGGGTTGAGGGACGCCATCGCGCCCTTGAAAAAGTCCTTGGCGTCGGCCGGCGCCTGGTCCATGTTGGCCTGGCTGAGCCAGTAGTCGGCATCGTGCCGGTCGGCGCGCACCGTGGCGTTCGGGAAGGCCGGCTTGTCGCCCGCCAGCAGGCCGCCGACGTGGTCGGGGTGCAGGTGGGTGATGTAGACCTCGTCGACCTGCTCGGGCTGGTAGCCGGCGGCCTTCAGGTTCGCCACCAGCTTGCCCAGCGTGGGGCCGAAGAGGGCCGCGGCGCCGGTGTCCACCAGCACCAGCTTGCTGCCGGTATTGATCAGGTAGCCGTTGACCGAGGTCTCCAGCGGGCTCTCCAGGTGGGAGCGGGCCAGGATCTTCTTCACCTGGGCGGGCGTGGTGCGGGTCAGCAATTGATCGACCGGCAGCGCGACCGTCCCGTCCGACAGGGCCGTGACCTGGAAATCGCCCACCATCAGCCGGTAGAAGCCCGGCGCCTGCTCCTTGGCGAGCGGCGCCGCGGCGTGGGCAGCGGGCGGATGCCAGAGCGCGGTACCGGCGCAGGCGGCGACCAGCACGAACGCACCGGTACGAAAGAGGCGGGCAAGCTTCATCTCGGGTCTCCAGCTGAATGGGGTGGGGATGGCAGCCGCACTCTATACCGACCGGGTCGCGCCGGTTGGCCCGGCGATCGATAATTCGGCCATGCTGTTTCTGCTTTCCCCTGCCAAATCGCTCGACTACGACACCCCGGTCCCCGACACCGTGCCCGCCACGCAGGCGCGTTTCGAGGGCCCGAAGAGCCCCGCGGCCGAGCTGATCCGGATCCTGCGCGAGAAATCCCCGCAGCAGATCGCCGAGCTCATGCACCTGTCGGACAAGCTGTCGGCGCTCAACGTGGCGCGCTACGCGGCCTGGGCGTCCAAGGGCAGCGCGAAGAACGCCAAGCAGGCCGCGCTGGCCTTCGACGGCGACGTCTACGGCGGGCTCGACGCCAAGTCCCTCGACGCCAGGCAGCTGGCCTGGGCGCAGGACCACGTCTGCATCCTGAGCGGACTCTACGGCGTGCTGCGCCCGCTCGACCTGCTGCAGCCCTACCGGCTGGAAATGGGCACCCAGCTCGCCAACCGCCATGGCAAGGATCTCTATGCCTTCTGGGGTCCGCGCATCGCGGAGCATCTCAACGAGCGGCTGGTGGCCGATCGCACGCCGGTGGTGGTCAACCTGGCCTCCCAGGAGTACTTCAAGTCGGTCGACCAGCGCGTGCTCAAGGCCCGCGTGGTCGAGTGCATCTTCGAGGAATGGAAGGCCGGCACCGGCGCCAAGGCCGATCCGGGGCGCTACAAGATCATCAGCTTCTTCGCCAAGCGGGCGCGCGGCCTGATGGCGCGCTGGGCGGTGCTGCACAAGGCGGCCACGCCGCAGGCGCTGGAGCGATTCGACCTCGAGGGCTATGCCTTCGACGCCACCGCGTCGAGGCCGGAGCGGATGGTGTTCCGCCGGAGGCTGGCATGAGCACGGGCCAGGCGATCAGCCCCGAACTCCGCGAATGGATCGTGGCCCAGCTCGCGGCCGGCCATTCGGTGGCCAGCCTGCGCGCTGCGATGCGGACCTCCGGCTGGCAGGACGACGCGATCGATCTCGCCCTGCAGGGCATCGAGAGGCAGGCCGCGGTCGTCCCGGCCGCCGAGCCCTTGCCGGCCGAGGCGTCGACCGCCGGCCTGCCGGGCCCGGACCTGTCGAGTTCTCCGCTGTACATCGACGCCGGCGACCGCCGCGTGCAGGTGCTCCAGACGATGCGCCTTCCGCGCGTCATCGTGTTCGGGGACCTGCTGTCCGACGAGGAATGCGAGGGCCTGATCGCCGCCGCCCGCCTGCGCCTCGCGCGCTCGCTCACGGTCGAGACGCAGACCGGCGGCGAAGCCCTCAATGTCGATCGAACCAGCGACGGCATGTTCTTCGAGCGCGGCGAGAACGCCATCGTCACCCGGCTGGAGCAGCGCATCGCGGCGCTGCTGAAATGGCCGATCGAGTTCGGCGAGGGGCTGCAGGTGCTGCGCTACGCGCCGGGCGCCCAGTACCGCCCGCACTACGACTATTTCGATCCGGGCGAGCCCGGCACGCCGACCATCCTGCGCCGCGGCGGGCAGCGCGTGGCCACCCTGGTGATGTACCTGCAGGAACCCGGACAGGGCGGCGGCACGACATTCCCCGACGTCGGCCTCGAGGTCGCGCCCAAGCGCGGCACCGGCGTCTTCTTCAGCTACGACAAGCCCGACCCCTCGACCCGGACCCTGCACGGCGGTGCGCCCGTGCTGTCCGGCGAAAAGTGGGTCGCGACCAAGTGGCTGCGCGAGCGCGAATTCATCTGACGCCCGCACCATGAAGATCAAAGCCAACGGGATCCAGATCGAGGTCGAGGACAGCGGCGGGGAGGGGCGGCCGGTGGCGCTGCTCGTCATGGGGCTCGGCATGCAGCTGATCGGCTGGCCCGACGATTTCGTCCAGGCGCTGGTCGACGCCGGCTACCGGGTCGTGCGCCACGACAACCGCGACATCGGCCTGAGCCAGGGCTTCGACGAGGCCGGTGGCGGCAACCTGCTCTGGCAGAGCGTGCGCCAACGCATCGGCTTGCCGGTGCGCTCGGCCTACAGCCTGCAGGACATGGCCGATGATTCGCTGGGCGTGCTCGATGCACTGGGCATCGCACGCGCCCATGTGGTCGGCGCCTCGATGGGCGGCATGATCGCCCAGCGCCTGGCGGCGAGCGCGCCGCAGCGCACCGCCAGCCTGGTCAGCATCATGAGTTCGAGCGGCGCCCGCAAGCTGCCGGGCCCGCGGCCCGACGTCGCCGCCGCCCTGCTGCGTCGCCCGCCGAGCCGCACCGAAGCGGCGCTGGTGGCGCACAGCATGGGCATGGTGCGGCTGATCCAGAGCCCGGCCTACCCGCAGGACGACCAGGTGGTCGCCGAGCGAATCCGGCGCTACATGCACCGCGCCTACCGGCCGGCCGGCGTGGTGCGGCAGATGCTCGCGATCGTCGCCGACCAGGGCCGCGCCGAATTGCTGCCGCGCATCGCCAGCCCGGCGCTGGTGCTGCACGGCGAAGCCGACGCCCTGGTGCCGATCGCCTGCGGCCGGGATTCGGCGCAGCGCATTCCCGGCGCCCGTTTCGTCTCCATCCCTGGCATGGGCCACGACCTGCCGCCGCCGGTGGTCGAGATCCTGATGCAGCACATCCTTCCCTTCCTGGCGCAGGCCGAGAGTCGTTCATGAGTCTAGACAACACCCCGGAACAGTCGCAGCTGGGCCGCGCCTCGGCCTATGCCGATCACTACGACGCCGGTCTCCTGTTTCCGATTCCGCGCGCCACCCAGCGCGACGCGATGGGCATCGCGAGCGACAAGCTGCCCTTCTTCGGCGCCGACCTCTGGACCGCCTTCGAGCTGAGCTGGCTGAATGCCCGCGGCAAGCCGCAGCTGGCGATCGCGCATTTCACGATCCCTTGCGAAACGCCCAACATCATCGAGAGCAAGTCCTTCAAGCTCTATCTGAACAGCTTCAACAGCACCGTGTTCGCCGACGCGCAGGCGGTGCGGGAGCGCCTGCGCAGCGATCTCGGCGAGGCCGTCTGGCGCGGCAGCGACCGTTCGGCCGGCATCGGCGTCAAGCTGCTGGCGCCGGACGTCTTCGACCAGGAGCCCGTGCACGAACTCGACGGCCTCGACCTCGACCGGCTGGACATCGAATGCGCGCAGTACCAGCCGGCGCCCGAACTGCTGTCCGCCGACCTGACCCAGCCCCCCGTGACCGAGACCCTGACCAGCCGCCTGCTCAAGAGCAACTGCCTGGTGACCGGGCAGCCGGACTGGGGCAGCGTGCAGATCCGCTACAACGGCCCGCCGATCGACCAGGCCGGACTGCTCGCTTATATAGTGAGCTTCCGCAACCACAACGAATTCCACGAGCCCTGTGCGGAGCGCATCTTCACGGACATCTGGAAGCGTTGCCAGCCCACCCAGCTGGCGGTGTATGCGCGCTACACGCGGCGCGGTGGACTGGACATCAATCCGTTCCGCACCAGCTGGCCCCAGGCGCTGCCGGCCAACATCCGGACGGCCCGGCAGTAGGCCGGCGAAAAAAGTGAGAGGGGCAAGGGGAAACCCTCAAAACCGTGCCATAATCGATGGCTCTGCTGAGGCGACTCGGTGGTTGAGCCTCCCAAGGGAAGCATCACCACCCCGAAGCGATCGGTAGAGAAAAAAGGCCCTTCGGTCTTGATCTGGTTCTAAAAACTGTGTCATAATCGAAGGCTCCGCTGAAAACGACGGCGACGAAGCAGCTTCCGGGTTGCGAGTTGATCGAAGTGA